>NZ_JBPWQY020000004.1:0-624929 GCF_051810725.1 Rhizobium zaerense
ATTTTTTGCGAGACACGCAAGCTGTGCGCGTCGCTTCCCGCAACGAACGCGACCTGCTGCGGCTGATCTGGAAGTCTCCGGGCATTGAGCGCTCCGACCTAACCGAGCCGCTCGATCTCACCCAGCAATCGCTGCACAGGATCGTCGCGCGGCTTCATGAGCGAGGAATGATCGTCTTTTCCCATTCGGAAAGCCGGCGGCCCGGGCCCTCCAGCCCTGGCCTTACTCTTTGCAGAGACTGGTGTCTGACGCTCGGCATCGCCGTGAACGTCGGTTCGATCGGCCTCTGCCTCATGGGTTTCGGAGAACCTTTGGACCACATGGAAATTCCGCAGGAGGGATCGTCACTCGCCGCGGAGATGGAGCGGATCGAAGCGGCGGTCGAAGAGCTCCTTGCCCGGCGAGGAGCCGAGCGGCGCGACGTCCTCGGCATCGGTCTGGCAGTCTCTGGCCACCATATGCTGGAGACGGCCTTCAACTGTCCTCTGCCGCTCGCTCATTGGTCATTGATCGATTTGGCGCCTTTGCTCGGAGAGCAGCTCGGCCTACCGGTCTGGGCAGACAATGTCGCCAGGACCGCCGCCTTGGCGGAAGCAATTTTCGGTGTCGGCCGCGACGTCGCTGATTTCGCCTATATCGCCCACCTTCACGGATACGGGGGCGGCCTCGTTTCCGGAGGCATGCCGTTTCGCGGCAGTTTCGGAAATGCCGGCGAATATTCCGTTCTCTTCGGGCGTGAGGAATACGACGATCGCCCTGCACTCAGCCTCTTGCTTCAACACCTTCATGCCAAGGGACGCTCGAACTTGACCCTCAGGGACCTGAAGAACGAAAACCTGGTGGATTGGGATGGCGTTGCGGAGTGGGTCGACCGCATCGCGCCGGCCCACAACAAAGCCATCAATGCGATCTGCGCAGTATTCGACCCGGCCTTGATCGTGCTTGGCGGCGAGCTTCCGCATTCGCTCGCGAGAATGCTTATCGAACGGACCGAGTTCAATAATCTGCCTCGGCATGGCGTGCTGCGTGACGTCCCACGCCTTGCCGTGGCACAGATCATCGATGCCCCCGGTGCCATCGGCGCGGCCTTGATCCCGCTCTTCGAAACCGTTTTGTGATATGCGCAGGAGGTATCGACCGCCGAAGCGCGCCGCATGAACCGAGTTCTATACGACGCGCCTCAGCCGGAGGTCGGCGTGGTTTGGGTTCTTCGACGGTTGCGAGGAGATCTCTCTCAATGCAGGCCCACTTACTTCATCCCTGTTCCGGCGATGCCCGTGGTGATGTACTTCTGCAGAAACAGGAAGACGACGGTGACGGGCAGCAGGCTGAGGAACGTCATCGCCAGGATATAGTGCCACTGCACCGAGAACTCTCCCTGGAATGCGTTCAGGCCGACCTGCAGCGTGAAATTCTCGCGGCTGTTGAGGACGATGAGAGGCCAGAGGAAGTCGTTCCAGCGCCAGAGCACCGAAAAGATCGCCAGCACCGCCAGAGCCGGCGCCGTCAGCGGCAGGATGATGCGCCAGAAGATGCAGAATTCGCTCGCCGCGTCGACGCGCGCCGCCTCTATCAGCTCGTCGGGTATGGTCAGCATATATTGCCGCAGCAGGAAAACGGCGGTCGGAGAGGCGACCGTCGGCAGGATGACGCCCCAGAGGTTGTCGGCAAGCCCGACCCCGACGATGACGAGATAGGCCGGCACCATGACGACGGCGAGCGGGATCATCAGCGTCGAAATGATGATGACGAAGACCGTCGTATCACCGGGAAATTTGTATTTCGACAGGGCGAAAGCCGCCATGGCGTTGACGATCAGCGTCAGCAGCGTTGCGACGAAGGTGACGAACACTGAATTCTTCAGAAAGGTCAGGAAGTTGAATCGGGTCAGCGGATCGGTGTAATTCTGCCTGGCGACCGTCAGCTTCTGCACCGGCGTCAGCCCCTTGACGTCGACGCTGACCGGTGATCCCGGATTTGCCGGATCGACCATCTGGGCCTTGAGGCCGATGCGGCGAACCATGGCCATTTCGCGCATCTGGCCGTCGACGGTAACCTGCCAGAGGCTGAGCGGCTTGTCGAAGCCGGGCACGGTCTGTTCGACGGCGGCCCGGGGAAGCAGCGTCGGCGGAAACCGGGTGATCTCAGCCGCCGGCTTCAGCGAGGAGAGGCCCGCCCAGAGGACCGGAAGCAACACCACGAAGGTTCCGCCAACCAGCCAGACCCACGACAATATGTCGGTTATATCAATGCGTCCGGCTCGGCGTGTGCGCGTGAAAAAGCTGATCTGGTTCATCTCAGGACTCCATTCGCTTGCCGATGCGCAGCTGTATGAGGGTGAGAACCAGAAGCACCAGCCCCATGAGAACCGATGCGGCGGAGGCCAGTCCGAAGAGGCGAAGATCGCTGCCGAATGCCATCTGGTAGATATATTGGACGATGAAGCTGTTGGCCGTGCCGGGGCCTCCGCCATTGGTCAAGACCCAGGCCTCGTCGAAGATCTGGACGGACTTGATCATCAAAAGAATGAACACGACCAAGAGGTTCGGAGCGAGCAACGGAAGCGTGATCCTGAACAGCGTGCGGCGCGGCGAAGCGGCATCGATGGAGGCAGCCTCGTAGAGCTCCTTCGGGATAGCCTGGAGGCCGGCAAGCAGGATCAGGGTATAAAAACCCATGTGAAACCATACCGACACCGCAACGACGAAGAAGCGCGACCAGCCGACATCAAGCAGGAAGATTTCAGGGGGAACGCCGATCATCTGGAAGAAGGCGTTCAGGAGCCCGTTACGATCGAGGAACCATTTCCAGATGAGACCGATGACGACGGGAGACAGCAAGACGGGATAGAAGAACATCGCCCTGAAGAAGCCGCGCGCGACGATCGCCCGATTGAGGATCAGCGCCGTGATCAGCGCCACGAGCAATGTGGCGACGACATTGAAGGCTACGAACCAGAGCGTGTTCCACACGGCCGTCCAGAACAGCGATTCCTGACAGGTTCCCGGCTGCAGATAATTGCCGCAGGAAAGCAGCGTGCGGAAATTGTCCAGGCCGACGAAGGGACGCTCCGACACGAAAAGGTTTGTGCCGCCGGTAAAGGCGTAACCGATCGCGATCGCGATCGGAAGGAACGTGAAGATAGCAAACAGTACGAGGTTCGGGGCCAGGAACAGCCATGGCATACGCTTGCGGCCGAAGATGCGCTCGATCAGATTTATCGGGGCTTCGACCACTCTCATCGCCGTTTCCCCTGTCTGGGTCAGCAATGCACCTGCCTTGAGCGCCGCCATGTTCAGCGCCTCCCCTGTCCGGGCCGCCGGGCAAAAGCCAGGCCGCTTTCGGGATCGAACAGATGAACCCGCCCCGGGGCGGCATCGATCAGGATGTGATCACCAGGGGCCGGCGCGAAATGGCCGGCCTCATGAATGATCATCTGCTCGTCCTGACCTGCAAGGTTGCCGTAGACATAGGTCTCGGTCCCGAGGCCCTCATGATACTGGACGATGAACGGCAGGCCTCGCTCGCTGGAACGTGAAAAATGCGCGGGCCGGATGCCGGCGAGAACGGCCTGTCCGACCGCAATGCCGGCGAGGTCGACATCGCTGACGATGCTGCCGCCGTTGCCGACATCGATGGTGACGCCGCTTTCGCTGACGCCCGATACCTTGCCCTCGATGATATTCATGCGCGGCGAGCCGAGGAAGCCGGCGACGAAGAGATTGCGCGGGCTATCGAACAGGTCCAGCGGCGCGCCGACCTGCTCGACCCGCCCGGCGCGCAGCACGACGATCTTGTCGGCCATCGTCATCGCCTCGACCTGGTCATGCGTGACGTAGATCATCGTCGTCTTGATCTCGCGGTGGAGCTTGGTGATCTCGGCGCGGGTCTGGACGCTCAAGGCGGCGTCGAGATTCGACAGCGGCTCGTCGAAGAGGAAAATGTCCGGTTCGCGCACAATGGCCCGGCCGATTGCCACGCGTTGGCGCTGGCCGCCCGAAAGCTGCTTCGGGCGCCGGTCCAGATAAGGTTCGATCGCCAGCATCCTGGCGGCTTCGGCAATCCGCGCCTCGATCTCGGCGCGCTTGAACTTCAGGTTCTCCAGGCCGAAAGCGAGGTTCTTGCGAACGCTCATATGCGGATAGAGCGCGTAGGACTGGAAGACCATTGCGATCTTGCGCTCGGCAGGCGAGAGCGCGCTGACGTCGCGGCCCCCGATCGCGATTGCGCCCTCCGTGACCTCTTCGAGGCCGGCGATGACACGCAGCAGGGTCGACTTGCCGCATCCCGACGGACCGACGAAGACGACGAACTCGCCGTCTTGGATATCGAGTTCGACGTCATGCAGGACTTTGACTGAGCCATACGACTTGTTGACGTTGGAAAGTTTCAGTTCTGCCATGCCCCACTCCCATCAGGTGCCGCCGTTTCGAAGACGGCGTTGTTTTTGTTCCAGCCTTGCGGCAGCGGTGTCGGTCTTGTGATCCGCACCTCGTTTATCAAGATCCCGACGACATCAGCCACGTAGACGGCCGGCATTCCTCCCGGATAGTGCTCAAGACCGATCACCCGACCGTCAGACCCGCGGGTCCAGGCATTCGCACGGCCGCCGCCATCGGCTTTCGGGGAAAGGTCCGCGTTCGTCGGACGCAGGTCGTAGGACCGCGCCGTACCGAGCTGCCCAGGCTGCTGATCGATGGCGATGCGCGCAAGCGATGCGTTCCTGATACCGGCCGACGAGGTCGAAATGATCGTGATCGCCCCCTCCATCCGGCCGGTTATGTCCTCGACGATGAGATTTTCGATGGCGCCTGCCGTGCGCTCCGCGACACGGTCAACCACATTGACGGTCAGCGCCTCCCCGAGCCCCAGAAACCGTCGGGGGTCTCGCGGCACTCCACCGCAATTCTCGAAAACCTCACATTCGATATCCGGCCGCCGTCGCGGGAAAATATGCCGAGCGCCCTGTTGGAGGATGAGACGTTGCAATCCTCGAAAACGACATTGGTGACGTCGCCATGCGTTTCCGTGCCGATCTTCAGCGCACAGCTGAGGCTCCGAACGGAGCAGCGGCGGACAAGAATGTTTTCGCATCGTCCGATGGCGACACGATTAGGCCCGATGCTCGTCTTCAGGCATATGCCGTCGTCGGCCGTCGATATCCCGCAGTCCTCGATGACGGCGCCGCGGCAGGCATCCAGCACGATGCCGTCGGTATTGGGAAGGCGGCGGTCGTTGTCGATGGTCACATCCCTGACTGTGACATCGGTGCAGTTGACGAAATGCAGCGTCCACATTGGCGAGCGGCAAATATGGACGGAGCTGATCTCGACCTCGTCGCAGCCTTCGAACACCACGACACGAGGACGAAATTCGGCCGGGATGAAGGTTCCCACCGTCTCGTCGTCTCCCACAATGAAGCTGTCACAACCGGCTTCGATGCGCCCCGCCCCCGTCAGGCTGATCCGCCGTGCATCCTTGGCGACGATCATGCCGCGGTCCGACTTTTCAGCGATCACCGAAACACTCGTATGCGCATAGGCCTCGTAGTCCGGGACGGGACGCAGGATCGCGCCGGCGGCCAGATGAAGGTCGACGCCGCATCTGAGCTGGAGCCCGCGGCAGACATGGATGCCGGCCTTGAGCTCCACGCGTCCGCCGCCCGAAGCCGACAGGCCGTCGATGGCCGCCTGCAGGCGGATCGTATCGTCGCCCTCCGCCGGCTCGATCGCGACAAGTGACACGGGGCTCATTGGCGCTCGCCGTTCTCGAGAAAGACTTCCGTCAGGAGCAGCATGGTCAGCGCCTGGCCATAAGGCGTCGGCACGTTGGGGATGCGCCTGTAGAAATCGAGGTCATGGCCCATCGGCGTGCCGTCCGAGACGCCGTGGACGACACCTTCTTCGTCGATCTGCGCCAGCACCGCCGCAAACGCGCGCTCCGCATAGGCCCTGTCGTCTTTGTCGAGAATGCCGGCATCGATGGCGCGCAATATGCCATAGGCAATGCCTGCCGTGGCTGAGGTTTCCAGCGGCGAGGACGGATCGTCCAGAAGCGTCGTGAACATCCCGTCCGGCCGCTGGCATTCCTTCAGCGAGCGCACCTGGCTGATGAGAACGTTCGACAGAAAACGCCGGTCCTTCTCGCCGAGCGTCGGGACGAGATCGAAGAGCTCGGGGATGGCGACGGTGATCCAGGCATTGCCGCGCGCCCAGAAGGCATTGGCGAAATTGTGCCGCCCGTGGAAGGTCCAGCCGTGATACCAGAGCCCGCTGACCGGATCGGAGAGATAGCGGGTGTGGATCACGAATTGATAGACGGCCTCGTCGATCCACTCGCTGCGCTGGCAGAGTACGCCGGCCCGGGCGAGGAACAGGCAGGCCATGAACAGCGTATCGTCCCACAATTCACCGTCGTTGAGGCGCTCCTTGACGACGTGCTGAAAGCCGCCGTCCTCGGTCTTCGGCAGTTCCTTGACGAGCCATTCGGCCCAGTCCTCGACGAGAGCGCGAAAATCGGGACGGTCGACATGCTGGACGAGGATCGCAAGCGGCAGCATCGGCGCGGTGCTGTTGATCTGGCGCGGAGGCAGGCCGCGTTCGATCTGGACGGCATACCAGGCGACGAGCTCCTGCAGCGCTTTCTGATCATTGGTGGAAATGGCGCGACGCAGGAAGCCGTAAAGGCCGACACCGACTTCCCAGTCCCATTCGTCGAACTGGATTCCTGAGGCGGAATTTCCGGTCACGAGACCTTCCTTGATGCCCCGGAGCCGGCTGAACGCCATTGCCACGCGATCGATCGTCGTCAGGAGGGCGGCGTTATCGACAGATGTTGTGTTCATGCTGGAGACCTATGTTTCAGGAGTAGAACGGCCCGTCAGTGCCGGCGCCGGAGGCTGCACTGTCGTAGGTGAGGATCGGATGCGGCTGATCGTGGATGAAGGGCTTCGCCTTGCCGCCGATCGAAAGTCCGTCGGCATAGAAGAGGTCGATCGCCGAGCCGCCGGGCGGTGTCAGGGAGAGACGCCGAAGCCCGGGATCGAAGGAAACCGTCGTCTGGCCCAGGCGTTCGATGAACGTCTTGAAGGCGGCGTCGTTGCCGCATCCGACGATACCAGCCCAGCCGCACAGCGGCCCGTAGGAGCGCACCTCGCGGCCGGCCGTCGGGCCATCGGTGATCAGCTCCAGGCCGTTCGACGCCCAGAGGGCGGAAAATCCTCTGCCTGATCGGACAATCAGCCATTTGTCTTCGATAATGAGGTCGTCTAGCCCGTCGCGGCCGATATAGGCGTGCGTCCATGCGTGCCGTGCGTCGCTTGTGTCCTGGATCAGCAGGGCGACGTCGCGATGCTGGGCAACGCGCGGCAGGATGCCGTTGCCGGCCCAATAGGACGGCCGTTGATTGCCCCAGGGATCGTCCTCACCGGGATGATTGACCCACAGCCTCGCCATCGGATGGCCGGCCAACCTGATGTCGAGGACATGCTGCTGGTGCCCCTTCTGGCCGGTCTTGTGATCGACGACCGTCGAAAGCTGCGCCGCCTCGTTCTTGAACAGCACGAGTCTTCCGCTCTCGAGCCCCTGGCTGTAACGCGCCTCGACGCTTCTTGACGGGGTGAGCGCCGCAAGCTCGGCCAGCTCGGCCGGCGGCTCGTAGCCGCCGGCGCAGAACATCGTCAATGCCGCGACACCATTGTTCAGCCAGCCGGTTCCAAAAGCGACCTGGGCGAAGGGCGCAAGCTCGGTCAGCGGGCCGGCGCGCAACTCCTTGTCGTAAGCGCGGCCCTGCGATCCGGCCGGAACGCCTGCGAGCGTATGAAGGGCAATCATCCGGAAGATGAGATCGATCTGGGCGCTGGCACGCGCTGACATCGCCGTCTCGGCCCACCGCTCCAGCGCGAGCAGACCGATGAAGTCGATCGGGTAATAGGCGGCCGAGTTCCACTCCGCCAACCCATGGGCTTCGACGCTGCCGAACCAGCGACCGAGGCGCTGGCGCGCGAGTTCCGCTTGCTGCCGCCCCGTCCTGCCCGAGGCTGAAAACACCTCGTCGGGCAGGAGAAGTCCCGCCAGCAATTGGCTCGTATGAAAGCAGAGCACATGGTTCTCGCTCCAGAACCACATCGCGTCATTGCCCGGCTCGTCGACCCAGTAACGATAGGAACGGACAGAATGCCGGATGCGGTCGATGGTGGCCCTGGGCATCCGGTCGCCATAGGCGCCGATCAGCCATAACAGCGGCACCATGATGAAATCCGAGCAATCCTCCCGCGCATCGATGGACGCGAGCGTCGCGTCGATGATGCGGTCGAAGCTTTCCTGGTCGTGGTGACCGGTTTCCATCATGGCGATCAGGCGCCCGACGCGGTTGGCGCCGAAGCGGGCGCTGTATTCCAGCGCCTGCCGCTTGCGGGCGGCGAGCGACGTCTCTGATGGCACCGGCGAAATGCTGCTCATGAAGGCGGCATCGATGACGCGCGTAACCGAACCCGTGCCGCTGCCGATCGTCATATGCATGCCGTGATAACCATCCGCAATGCCGCAGACGTCGTCGGCCGTGAGGCTGCTCTGATGAGCCTTGAGCGTCAATCGGGAGTGCGCGAGAACGGGCCGTTCGTGCCCATGACCGACGACCTCGATCTCTACCGGCAGATCGCGTTCGGGCGCAGTGCCGAAGATGATCTCCAGCGGCTGATTGACGAAGACGTCGCGGGCCGGGCGCACGCCGCGCGCAAGGGCTTCCAGCTCGCGGACCTCATCCTGATCAAGCGATACGGGCAGCAGCACGCAGAGCGGCTCCTCGTCCAGCATCTCGAGTTCGAAGAACCATGTCGTGTCGCGCTCGGCGAGGTCTTCGGTATGGACGAGAATCTGGTTGTCGCCGGCTTTAAGCGGCAGGCTTATGTCGGTTGCGCTCTCGGTGTTGCGCTTGAAGGGTTCGAAGCGCACTTCCTCCTGTCCGTTGACCCATATGCGAACGCCGCCGCAGGTTCTCAGCCTGAGATTGAGCGTTCGCGCGGTCTCCGTCCTGAACGTGCCCTTCAGCCATCGCCTGAGATGCGTCGGCACGTGCCAGAAACCGGTGAACTCGACGCGGCGGTTTGCGCCGGGAAGATTGAGGCTTTCGGTCGGCCAGGCTGTGTCGGGCAGCAGCGGCCGCCCGACCATGGTCGACCAGAAAGCCTTGCGGCAGGGCAAGTCGCCGACATCGACGAAACCGTTGATGAAACGATAGTTCACGCGGTCTTCGGCTGGCGCGGGCTCGCCGGGAAAATAGCTGGCGATGAGGCCGGAAACGGCCCATGCCGTGATCGTCTGGCCCTCGGCCACGCTGTATGCCGGCGTCATCTCGCCCGGCTGTTTGCTGGATTCCGTTTTCACAGACCGCCTCCTCCGCAATTCTATGAAAATATTTTCATTATGTCTTTTTGCGGGCTATTTTTGCAAATTGCTCAAAAACTTCACTAGTGCCGCAGAAAATAGCTTGACCGAACGAATGTCAAGTATATGAAATTCGTTTATCGATGGCTGAAGCCGCGATTGATGAAAATATTTTCATGGGAGGATGAAAATGAAAACCTATCTCTCAGGAGCCCTCGCACTGGCGCTGGCTACTGTTTCTTTCGCATGGACCGGCGCGGCCATGGCGGAAACCAAGACGATCACCTTTCTGTTCACCGACGATGACCAGGCTTACGTCGAGCGGATGGAAGCGCTCAGCAAAGAATTCGAGACGGCGCATCCCGACGTCAAGGTCAATTTCGTCTCGTCGGGCTATGATGCGGTCGCCAAGCAGTTGCCGGTACAGCTTGCCGTCGGCGAAGGCCCTGACATTGCCAAGATCACCGACTGGCAGCTGGCGCCCTATTACCTCGACTTGCGTCCTTACATGAAGGACCCGGACGGTTTCGCCAAGCTGCACGGCGACAGCCTGAACACGCTTCGCTTCCCCGGCGTCAACGACCCGCAGTCGATCAACGGCTATATCGCGTCGCAAACCTTCAACTTGCCCTTCGTCAACAAGACGCTGTTCGAACAGGCCGGCGAACCGCTTCCGAAGCCCACCGCCACGCTGAAGGATATCGTCGAAGCCTCCGCGCGCGTCGCCAAGGCGACCGGCGCTCAGATCCCCTTCACGATGGATCGCTCGGGCCACCGCTTTTCCGGCGCGGCATTCTCCTACGGCTCGAACTACGTCAAGGACGGCAAGTTCTTCTTCCCCGACGATGCCGCCAAGCGCTATGTCACGGATCTCTACGGCTGGACGAAGGACGGCTCATTCCCCAAGGAAATGTGGGGTGCTGCCGGCGGAACCCAGTACAAGAACATGGGCGACGAGTTCGTCAACGGCAATGTCGTCACCTATCTCGCCGGCAACTGGATGGTCAATCCCTTTCAGAAGAAGATCGGCGACGCATTCGACTGGACGGCGATCAGCGCGCCCTGCGGCGATGCCGGCTGCTATGCGATGCCTGGCGGCACCGCGATCGTCGGTTTCAAGCGCACCAAATCTCCGGAGGCCGTGGCCGCGTTTATCGAGTTCCTCGGCTCTGAAAAGGTCCAGCGTGAAATCGCTGAAAACTACGTCATCCTGACGGGCGCCGACATCAAGGATCCGCAATACAAGCTCGAGAGCAAGAATGCCAAGGAGGCGATGGCCGTCTTCCTCGCAAGCCGCAACAGCGTGCCGCAGGCAGCCCGGGACCTGGAACGTCTCAAGGGATCCTCCGCCATCTATCAGCTCATCGTCCAGAGGATGAGCCAGTTGATCGTCGGCGAGCTTTCCCTCGACGAGACCTTCAAGGCAATGAGTGCCGACGTCGACAAGGTCAACGTGGCGCTCGCCGCCAAGTAACCGGTCATGCGTCGTCCCGCATGATGCGCGCATGCAGCAGCCACGGCCTCGCAACAGGGCCGTGGCTTTTTCTTTCCCACAGACACTTCGACTAGTTTCGAATTGTCGATAGCCTGAACCACGCTACGTCTTCCTTCAAATCGTTACAGCGTCCTTTACGCGTCTGAAAAGACACGCGGCGCTGTAAGGGAAAGGCAGCGTCATGAATTCAATCGAACAAAACACCGGGTCTCACTCGCAGCTGAGGCCCGCCGCTCTCGCCATACTGTGCCTTGGCGTGATCGTGGCGCAGGTCGATACATCGGTGGTCAATCTGGCGGTTCAGCCAATAGGGGTCGACCTCAAGGCCTCCGTCACTGAACTGCAATGGGTCGTTGACGCCTACAATCTCGTCTACGCAGCACTTCTCATCAGCGGCGGCTTGTTCGCCGATCTTTACGGCCGACGTCTAATGTTCATGATCGGCTGCGCTGTCTTTGCCTTGGCGAGCCTTGGCTGTGCATTCGCCTCGACCATTGCGATCCTCATCGCGGCGAGAGCCTTGACCGGCTTCGGCTCCGCCCTGCTCCTGCCCGCTTCGCTTTCGTTAATCCGGGTCATCTACCGGGATGAGAAAATCCGTGCCCGAGCGCTCGGAATCTGGGCCGGCTGCAACGGCATGTCGCTGGCGATCGGCCCGAGCCTCGGGGGCTTCCTCATCCGTGATTTCGGTTGGCGATCCGTCTTCTTCGTCGTCATCCCCATCGGACTGACTGCGGCGGCCGGAGCGCGGCTCTTCGTTCCCGAGAGCGCGGATCGGCGGGGCCGATCCTTCGACATGCTCGGTCAGTTGCTGGGGATCGCTGCCCTCATGGTCATGACGCTCGCCGCGATCGAATCGTCGCACCTGCCGCCCCTCTGGACGTCCCTGCTGGCCATTGCCGGCGCGCTGTTTCTCTTGCTCTTCGTCAGGGTCGAGCGGCGGCTGGAACAGACGGCGCTGGTTCCAATCTCGATGTTCTCCGGCAGCCAGTTCCGCGGCGCGATGCTGGAAACGGCGGCGATGACTTTCGGCATGTACGGCACGCTCTTCCTCTTTCCGCTCGCCTCCCTCGGCCTCGGCCGGCTGGCGTCGGTCGAGGTCGGGCTATCGCTGCTGCCGATGGCGATCAGCTTCATCGCGATCTCTCCCTTCTCCGGCGCGATCTCGGAGCGCCTGGGGAAGAAGAAGGCCATATCCGCAGGGCTCGCCTTGATGGGTCTCGGCAATCTGCTGCTCGGCGCCGCCTTTCTGGCGGACTGGTTCATTGCCGAAGAGATCGGACTGTTGCTGACCGGGGTCGGGATGGGCACGGCGACAGGACCGCTGACGGCGGTGGCCGTCTCCACCGTGACATCAGATCGCGCCGGCACGGCGAGCGCCTTGATCAACGTCGCCCGCATGGTGGGAGCGACGATCGGCGTCGCGATACTGGGCGCGGTCTTTGCCTTCCTGGGAGAAGCAGAGACTGGCTTCATCGTCGCGATGTCGGTCGGCGGCAGCGCCCAACTGCTTGGAAGCTTCATCGGCTGGCGCTTGCTCTAAACGAACGGTCGGTGCGAAGGCATGCGCAGTCTCGGCACCCGATGGTGAACGCATGGTGACACGGGGTTCGGGAGAGGCTATAGGCGTTGTCGGCCTTCGCCGGCTCGCAGGCGCCATGGTCAATTCACACATGCCGGCAACCCGGTTACATCAGGGGACCCAGCAACTGCCTACCATATAGAGGTGAATTTCCATGCCGATGGGCTCCGAGCATCCGCTGCGAAGAGAACTTCACAACGAGCTGCACGCGCGGCCGTCGCTTTACTTCGATGGCGACACGGATGTGTGGCACGTCGCCATCGTCGGAGAAGATGCCCCTCCTCAGATACCGAATTCCCTGCCGGGACTGGAGGATGTCTCCACGACCCGCGAAGGCAACCACGGCATCGGCCGCATCGGCGACGGCCGGCTGAAGTGGGAGGCGCATACCGAGTTCCTCACCCTGACCTTCGTCGTTCCCGCATCGGCCGAACCCGGCAGCAATCCGCCGGAAGCCTTTCAGGCATGCTGCCGTCAGATCGACGGGAAGGTCATCGCGGCCGTCCGGGTGCTGGTGCGCGACGAGAAGGACGGGCAGCGTCCGGAAAAACCAAAGCTTGACTATGTCGCCTCGCAAGTCGGCGGCGGCGATGCGGAAGTGCATTCGAACTTCCGCCTGACCGACAGCGGCTTCGTGGAATTCCTGTTCTTCAACCGCAACCTCAATGCCTATCGCACCGGCCGCATGGTCAGGCGTTTCCTGGAGATCGAGACATACCGGATGATGGCCTTGCTGGCGTTGCCGATGGCCCGCGAGACGGTGTCGAAGCTTTCCGTCTTCGACCGCCGCCTCGACCTGCTGATCGCGCACATGCAAAGCGCGGTCAAGGTCGACAAAGCCCTGCTTTCCGAGGTCACCAAGCTCTCGTCGGATGTGCTCAACTTCTCAGCGCTCGCTCGCCACCGCTTCGGCGCGACGAAAGCCTATGCCGAGATCGTCGCAAGCAGAACGTCGGAGCTTCGCGAGGTGCGCGTCGAGCAGCGCCAGAGGATCGGCACCTTCATCGACCGGCGGTTTCAACCAGCCGTCCGCTCGGTCGAAGCCGCCGAACGCCGCCTCGACGAACTGGCCGAACGTGTGAGCCTGGCCGGAGACCTTCTCAGAACCACGGTGCAGGTTCAGCTCGAAGATCAGAACGCATCGCTACTGACCTCGATGGAAGAGAGGGCGCGGATCCAGGTGCATATCCAGCAGGCGGTCGAAGGCTTCTCCGTCATCGCCATCACCTACTACACCGTCGGGCTGGCGAAGATCTGCCTGGAAAGCATTTCCGAACTGGGCGTTGATCCGCACATGGCGAAACTCGCCGTCCTCGGCGCCATCCCGCTCGTGCTTTTCGCCGTCTGGACGGCAATTCGTCACGTTCGCAAGAGCATTGCCGGCGCACCGCACGCTCCGGCATCCGGGAGCCATTGATACGACACCAGACACGAGCACGCCGCCGCCATTTCGGGCGGCGGCGTTTGCTCGTATCGACAGGACGTCAGGATGCCAGCGCGTAATGCCGATGCTCCGATGCCCGGCCGCTGCTCGTCCTGAAGCGCCGCAGCAGCTCGGCAAGGCTTTCGGTTTCATGCGTCAAGCTCTGGGCGGCGGCCGTGGTCTCTTCGACCATCGCGGCGTTCTGCTGCGTTACCTTATCCATCTGGTCGCCGGCGGCGGAGACCTCGCGCAGGCTCGTCGCCTGTTCGCGGGCGGCAACGGCGATCTCGGCCACGGTCGCATTCATGGCGGTGACCTGCTCGACGATCTGTTCGAGCGAGAGGCCGGATTCGCCCACCAGCTGGACGCCGGTCTTGACCTGCGCCGAGGAGGTAGAGATCAGCTGCTTGATCTCCCTTGCCGCGTTGGCGGAGCGCTGGGCGAGCTCGCGGACTTCCTGGGCGACGACGGCAAAGCCCTTGCCTGCTTCGCCGGCGCGCGCCGCTTCCACGCCGGCATTCAGCGCCAGCAGGTTGGTCTGGAAGGCGATCTCATCGATGACGCTGATGATGTTGCCGATCTTGGACGATGAATTTTGAATTTCCGTCATCGCATCGATGGCACGGGCAACGATCTCGCCGCCCTTTTCGGCATTGGTGCGGGCGGTCGCCACGACTCCCTGGGCGCGGCTTGCGCCCTCAGCCGTTCCATTGACGCCGCGGGTCACCTCACCCAGCGCCGCGACGGTCTCCTCCAGCGAGGCTGCCTGCTGCTCGGTGCGGCGGGCGAGATCGTTGGAGGCGGTAGAGATTTCCGCAAGGCCGGAGCGGATGGTGGCGACCGCGCGAATGACGGCGTCAATCGCCTCTTCGAGGCTCGCGACCGAATTGTTGAAATGATCCCGGATCCTGACATAGCGATGGTCGACTTCGCCGACGCGGACGGTGAGGTCGCCCTTCGACAGCGCGTCCAGCCCGACGGAGATCTGGCGGAAGGCATGTTCCATCACCTGCGCGTCGCTGAGCCGCTCGGCCTCCTGGCGCAGCCGCTCTTCTTCGGCCGCCAGGCGGGCGCGTTCGGCATTGGCTTCCGCGATCAGCTTGGCGCGCCCCGTTTCCTGGAATACCTTCAGCGAACGCGCCATGGCTCCCAACTCGTGGCGATGTTCGACGCCCGTGATCACGATCCCTTCCTCACCACGGGCAAGCTGCTCCATGGACTGGGCCATGTTGCGCACCGCCGAGGAAATCAGCCGGCCGACGAAATAGGAAAGTACGAGGCCGATGACGATCAGCAGCCCGCTGATGACGAGCGTCGCACTGGTCGCGGAGGCAACCGTTGCGTCCACCGAACCGTCCAGGGTCTTCTGCGCACCGGTAACAGTTGCCTGCAGATCCTTGAAGCCGCCTGAGATTTTCGGCGCGAGCACGCTGAGCTGCATCTGGCGGATGTTGCCCGAGGCCTGCAGCACGTCCTTCATGTCGCCGAGACGGGCGGTGTAGTTCTGCATCAGTTGTCCGGCGCCCATCAGGCGCTTCTTTTGCAGTTCGTTCTTCGCGGCCTTGGCGGCGGCTTCGTTGAGCGTAAGCGCTTCGGCCAGTGCCGTCTGCGCCGTGTCATAGGCGGCAAAATCGTTGGAATGCACGAAGCGCTCGGAGAAATAGAGGCTGCGGTTCAGAGCCTCCAGTGTCGCCGCCGTCATCTGCAGCAGGGCCACATCGTTCTGGCGCCAGGCGCTGCGCACGACGTCGTTGAGCGCGATGCTGGTCCAGGGGCCGAATTCGGTGACCTTGGAGATCAAGGCGTCACGCCTGGCCTGAAGGACAACGATCTCTTCGAAAGCCTTGCCATAGGCGGCAATGTCCTGTCGGATCGCCGCAAGGCCGGACTGTAGGTCCTTGTTGCCGGCAAAACGCGGATCGTCGGCGTCGAAGGCCTTCACGCCGGCGCGGAAGCGATCGACGACTTCTTGCGTCGGGGTAGAGCGGAAGGCTTCCGCCGACATCTGAATCTCGTGCAGCTGGTCGCTGTAGTCCGAGATGGCGAGACTTTGGCCGGCAGTGGCGCGATAAGACGCAAAGATCGAGGCGAGTCCGTTCATGCCGGAGATCGCGCTGACCGTGAGCAGGCTCATCAACAGGATCAGCGGCACGAAGCCGGAGGTGATCTGCGCGCGAATGCCGAATTTATTCCAGAAATGCAACATCATAATCCTCTTATGCTCACTGGCTCTTCGGCAGATAGGTGGCAATGTTCTCAGGTGTGACGAGTTCGAAGGGAACGTCGTTTTCGCGCGGCACCTTCTCTTTGCGGATCAACTTCGTGGCGGCGTCGACAGCGGCAGCGCCCTGTCCGACGGCGCTCTGGAGAATGGTCACGTCGAGATCGCCGGCTACCATGGCGGCGAGCGCGTCGTCGGTCGCGTCGACGCCGGCGACGACGACATCTTTCATCGGCATGCCGGCCTTCTTCATGGCCCGGATCGCGCCGAGCGCCATCTCGTCATTATTGGCGATGACCGCGTCGAACTTGACGCCGGCCGACAGCCATTCCTGCATCTGCTGGTCGGCATAATCGCTCGACCAATAGGCGGCCTGCCGCTCGACGATCTGAAGGCCCCTGCAATCCGGGGTGGCGATGACGTCTGATATATCCTGGGTGCGGGCACGGGCAGCGGCGTGGAAGGGTTCGCCCATCAGCACGACGACGCGGCCTTTGCCTTTAAGGAGCGCGCAGACCTGCTTGGTCTCCAGCGTTCCGGATTCCTTCTCATTGGAGGCGACCACCACCTGATTGTCCGGCAGGTCCAATAGGTTGGAAGGAACGTTGTTGATGTAGACCAGCGGAATGCCGGCATCTGCCGCCATCTTGGTCATTTGCGGCCCGAGGTCGCCATCGGAGACGGCAAGAATGATCGCGTCGACCTTTTCGGCAATGAGCTTCTGCACCTGCTGCTTCTGGAGCTCCTTGTCGCCATTGGCGTTCTCGGTGACGAGTTTGAGGCCGGATATCGTCTGCCCATGCGAGACGACGCCGTTGAGAAGCGCCGTCCTGAATTTGTCGAGACCTGACATCGAAACCCCGATCGTCTGGGCATGGGCAGCAGAGATCGATATCGCCAAGGCGATGGATGCAAGCGTGGCGGTTTTCATGAATTCCCCTGCACAATTCGGATATGAATGCGTTATTTCAAATTTTGGTTAAATTTTACTTTTCTCCGAAAGGAAAAGTTAAGCCCGAAGATATGATCTCGAGGCGGCAGGAGCGCCGTCTTCGGTGGCGATCGACCGTACTTGAAGCGCATCACACCAAACTTGATGCGATGCGCTCAGATCTTTGTTCTTATGAAGATTAGCGTCCACCGAATCCGGAGCTGACGGTGATACCCTTGTAGATCACCCTCTGCAGCACGATGGCCAGGACGACACCCGGCAGCATGGAGATGGTCGCACCGGCCATGATGTAGTTCCAGGCGGTGCCCTGCTGTGTCTGGAACAAGGTGAGGCCGAGCGGCAGCGTGGCCTTTTCGACGCCGCTGGTGGCGATCAGTGGCCAGAGGAAGCTCTTCCACTGTGCAATGAAGGTGAACAGCGACAAGAGGCCGATGGCTGGCATGGCAAGTGGAACGATGACCGTGACCAGGATGCGCAGGCGGGAAGCCCCGTCCATCATCGCCGCCTCGTCGAGATCCTTGGGAATGCCGAGGATGAACTGCCGCAGCAGAAAGGTGCCGAAGGAGCTGAAGGCGACCGGCAGGATCATGCCATGATAGGTGTTGATCCAGCCGAGCTTGCTGACGATGAGGAAGAGCGGGATGACCAGCATCACCTGAGGGATCATCAGCGTGCTGAGATAAGTAAGCAGCAGCCCTTCCCGGCCGGGAAACTTCAGCCGGGCGAAGGCGTAGGCGGAAAGGCAGGATACCGCAATCACGATCGCCGTCACGCCGCAGGCGACCACGAAGGAATTCAACAGGAAGGTTCCGAACGGCAGGGAAACCAAGGCTTCGACGAATGTTCCCCAATGATACTCCTCGGGGAAGATGCGGACCGGCACGGCCATCACCTCGGCATTGGAGCGCACCGCGTTCGACACCATCCAGAAGAAGGGGAAGAGGAAAAGCAGCGCGATCAGCGAAAGTCCCGCGTAGCTGACGAAGGTGCCGACACGCCGCAATATACGGTGACGATGCTGAGACACGGAATGCGGATGCCGTGAGGCCGGGTCAATCGTCATAATGCACCCATTTGCGCTGCATGTGGAATTGCAGGATGGTGAGCGCCATGATCATGACGAACATCACCCAGGCGAGAGCTGAGGCATAGCCCATCTGGAAGTTGGTGAAGCCCTTCTGGTAGATCGCAAAACCGAGCGTCGCCGTTGCCGAGCCCGGGCCGCCGCGCGTCATCGCGAATATCTCGTCGAAGACCTGCAGCGAGGTAATCGCCGTCATCACGGTCCCAAAGAAGATGGTCGGCGAGATGAGCGGCAGGCGGATGCGCCAGAAGCGCTGCCAGGCATTGGCGCCGTCGATCGTCGCTGCCTCGAGATAGTGCTTCGGCACGAGGTCGAGAGCGGCGTTGAACATCACGACGTTGTAGCCGACATTCGCCCACAGCGTGACGAGCACGACAGCCTGCATGGCCCAAGTCGAGCTCAGCAGGAAATTCGGCAGGCCGAGGCCGAGCGCTCGGATGATGGTGTCGGCCAGCCCGTCCGGCGTGAAGATCAGCAGCCAGACCACCGACGCCGCAATGGTCGGTGTGAAGGTCGGCAGGAAGAAGATCACCCGGAAGATCGCCTTGCCGCGCTTCAGGCTCGATATCCAGACCGCCAGCGTCAGCGAGACGATGATATTCAGCGCCAGATACTCGATGGCGAAGAACAGCGTGTTGCGGAGTACGGTGTAGAAGGCCGGATCGACAGTGAAGAGCCTGATATAATTCTGAAAGCCGACGAAGGATGGCGTCGAGATCAGCTGCCAGTTGGTAAAGCTGAGCGCCAGCGATGCCAGGATCGGCACGGCCATGAAGACCATGAAGCCGAGAAAGCTCGGCAGCAGGAACAGCATGGCTGTCTGGGTCTCCGGCTTCAGGAAGCGCCGTGGCTGAGCGGGCTGCAAGGCAACTTCGGCAACAGCGCTTTGCGACATGTCTTCCTCCATGCGCGGCAGGTCCTGCCGCAGCGAGAGCTGGCGCATGACCCGAAAATCGGAATCCATTTTCCGAAAGGATCATGCGCAGATTTCAAGGCGACGGCGCGTCCTGTCGGACGCGCTGGCTCTATTGCTGCGCAAGGCTCTGGATGGACTCCATCGTTTGCTTGGCATCGGCGCTGCCGGCAAAAGCCGGCGGGAAATACTGGTTGAAGAGGTTTTCCACCGCTGCCCAGTTGTTGGTGATCACGTAGGGTACGGAGTGCGCCAGGGAATAGTCGATGGCCTCGCCGCCATTGGTGATGTCCTTGGCCGCCACCTTGTACCAGGCCGATTGCGACGCCGTGCGCGCCGGCAAGGCACGGCCCTGTTCGGCGAGATAGGACAAGGCTTCCGAGCTGGTCAGCACCTGGATCGCCTTCCAGGCCGCGTCCTTGTTCTTGCTCGTCGTGGAAATGCCGAAACCGGAGCCTGCGGTGACGGCCGAAAGTTCGCCCTCATCGCGCGGCAGGGTGGTGAGGCCGATCTTGAACTTCGCCTGGTCCTTCATGCCGATGATCGACCAGGGGCCGTCGATATACATGGCGACGTTGCCCGAATTGAACCGGCCCTGGACGACATCACCGGGATCCGCGCCACCCGAGGGGACCAGCGGCGCGACCTTATCCTTGGCGGCAAAGCCGATCAGCCTGTCGGCGGCGGCAACTGCGCTTGCACTGGTCAAGTCAAGCGCACCGGCGTCGTTGACGTATTTATCGCCCCAGGCCGCGGCCAGGACCGAGTAGTTCGTCGGTGTAATGCCGAAGCCGTACTTGCCGTCCTTCGTCAGCTTCTTGGCGGCATCGGTGAACTCGGCAAGCGTCCAGCCCGGCTTCGGCAGCGGAACGCCGGCGGCTTCGAGCGCGTCCTGGTTATAATAGATGACCCACGGCCCAACGTCGTAAGGCAGACCGTAGAGCTGCTTGTCGACCGACATGCCGCCGATAATCGAGGGTGTGAAGGCGCCGACGTCGAATTTGTCGGCCTCGATCCGGTCATTCAGAGGCTCGAGCAGCGAATAGAAGTTCGGCATGCGCAGCGACTGCATGGAAACGATGTCGGCGAGCTGTCCCGATGCCGCCAGCACCGGCAGCCGCGTCCAGTAGTCGACCCAGCCCGTCGTCGTCAGCGTCACCTTGATATCGGGATACTTGGCGGTCACCATCTCGGCTAGGTGCTGCCAGCTCTTGGTGTCGGTTTCGGAGCCGGTCCACATCTGCCAGGTCAAGTTGACCTGCTCGGCCGATGCGGCGGTGGCATAGAGGCTGCTGCCGACCGCGGCGAGCAAAAGCGCTTTCTTCAAAACCTTCATGGGTTTCTCCTCCCTCCATGAACGCAAAGGACACGCGGGGTGCGACCGAGATCACGCCTCGAGTACGATCTCGATCACCGGCACGGTAACATCCGGGCGCCGGACCGGCAGTTCGAGCGTGATCATGCCTTCCGGCACCATCACGCCGACATTGGAATCCACATCCCTGGTCTGGGCGAGCCAGCGGACCTCGCTGGCGTCGTGCAGGAACTGCGCATAGGCGATCCTGTCGGCGACGCCCTCGATGTGGATGTGGCGGTAAGGCCAGTTGTAAACATGCAGATAGAGGCGGTTGTCGCGCTGCGTATAGCGGCAGCCAGCCGGCGCCGGATAATCGGACGGTCCTGCCCCGTAGATGGAGCGCGCATTCACGGCCATCCAATTTTGGTAGACCTCGAGCGCGGCGATGGCGCGCGCGTCGAGCGTGCCCCGGCCGGTCGGGCCGACATTCATCAGAAGGTTGCCGCCGAGCGCGACGGAATCGATGAGCAGCTGGATGATCTGTTCCGGGCTCTTCCAGGTATCCTCGTCACGATGATAGCCCCAGGAGCCGCTGAAGGTATGGCAGGCTTCCCAGCGCACCCCCTGGCTGGCGATAGCGGGTGCCACGCGCGGCGTATATTGCTCCGGTGTCGTCACGTCCGGCAGGTTGCCGGGCGGCAGATCGAGGCGGTTGTTGACGATGATGCCGGGCTGCAGCTCGCGCACCAGCTCGACCAGGAGCTCGCTTTCCCAGTCGGCGCGCCCTTTGCCGGGCAGGCCGCGATATTCGCGCCGCGGGTAGCTGAAATCGAACCAGATGATGTCGATGCGGCCGAAGCCGGTCAGAAGCTCGCGCACCTGTTCGCGCATATAGGCAGCGTAGTTGGCGATGTTACGGCCGGCATTCAGCGCCTTGGCGTCGGGATGGTTGCGTAGCGGATGGTGAACGTCGATCGGGAAATCGGGATGGTGCCAGTCAAGCAGCGAATAGTAGAAGCCGATCTTCAGCCCTTCGGCGCGGAAAGCTTCGACCAGCGGCGTGAGCAGATCTTTGCGGCAGGGCGTGTTCGGCGCCTTGTAGTCCGTCACCTTGCTGTCCCAGAGGCAGAAGCCCTCATGATGCTTGGTCGTCACCACGACATATTTCATGCCGGCAAGACGTGCCCGCCGCGCCCACTCCTTGGGATCATAGAGATCGGGATCGAAATTGTCGAAATAGCGCTGGTAATGGTCGTCGGTCAGCTCTTCCCGGTTCTTCAACCATTCGTGCCGGGCTCCTAGGGCATAGAGGCCCCAATGGATGAACATGCCCAGGCGATCCTGGCTGAACCAGGCGTGTTTCTCCGCCCCTCCAGATGCCGGATTTTCCGGCTGGCGTTCCGAACTCGTCACAGGTTTCTCCTCCCTGTTTTCCGGCTCAACATCATATCGAACCGGTTCGGTAAACGATCATCTCGCCTGATCCGATGTCTGTCAAGCCGAAATTCGCGATCACAAGTTCAGAAAGGAAGCGGTGCAAACACGTGTTTTGCAGCACGAACGTTGCGCAGACCAATAATATCGGACATAACAAGACATTAGAACCGGTTCGATAACCATGACCACCATACGAGATGTCGCGCGCCTTGCGGGGGTTTCAATCTCGACCGTCTCGCTCGCGCTCAACAGCCCGAAGCGGGTCGGCGCCGAGACGCTCGACCGCATCCAGCAGGCGATAAAATCGACCGGTTATCGCATCGACCCGGTGGCCCAGACGCTGGCGCGCGGACGCAGCTCGCTGATCGGTTTCGTCTCGGCCAATCTCGGCAACATGTTCTTCGGCGACATCCGCCGCGAGATCGAGCACCAGGCGCTCGATCACGGATATTTTGTCCTGATCGCCGACTCCTCGGGCAAGGCCGATCTCGAACGGGCGCTACTCGAGCGGCTGGAGGCGCAGAAGATTGCCGGCATTGCGCTGGCGGCAAACGGGCGCGGCGACGAGTACGCCACCTTCCTGCGCGACTTCAAAACCCCGATCGTGATGTTTGACCAGAAGGTGGAGGGCGCCGAGCGCGATTTTGTCGGTTCCGACAATCCGCTGACCACCACCATCCTGACGGAACATTTGTTGCAACTCGGCCATAGGCGCATAGGCTTCATTTCCGGGCCGAGCGGCCTGCACACTGCCGACGAGCGCCTGAAGGGCTTCATGGATACGATGGCCGGCGCCGGCGTGGACCTTGATCCTTCGCTGGTGGTCGAAGGCGGCTACACCAGAACCGGCGGCCATGCGCAGGCAATGCGCCTGCTCACCCGCCGCGATCGGCCGACCGCCATCATCGGCGCCAACAACATGACGGGTCTCGCAGCGCTTCAGGTCATGCAGGAGATGGGTTTCCGCTGCCCTGACGACGTGTCGCTGGCGATGGTCGACGACGTGCCCTGGAGCAACGTCATCACGCCACGCATCACCATGGTGGTTCAGGATGCGCAGAAGCTCGGCGAGCTGACGGCACAACGTCTGCTGGCAAGAATAGCAAGCCCGGAGGGCGCCGCAGCACCGCCGCAGGATTTTATCCTGACGCCGAGATTCGTGCGCGGGGAGTCGACCAGGCGGTTGTGAGTGCTTGCCTGAATTCCATCACGAGGCAAAGGAAGAGGCGCGCGGAAGGATGCCACGATAAAGCTCAAGAGAGCCTCATCCTCTGAGGTGCCCCGCAAGGGGCCTCGAAGGGCGAGGCGGGCACGCCGGCGGTGCTGAATGCAAGGAGCAAAGTTGCGGCATGTCCTTCGAGGCTTCGCCCTATGGGCTACGCACCTCGGGATGAGGCACCTGGGAGGCTGCCGCGCCAAGACCCAACAGATCATCTGCAACGTACCGCCGTTGTTGACGAAACCGGCAAGCGACAAGCGCGGTTCATCCATTGAAAGACCACCAAATTTGTCATACATGTGTGATGAATCGTGAATTTCGGGTGCCGCGCGTTTGAATGGCATTCGGATCAAAGCCGATGCGGGGGTCAGGCGTGGCTATGCAGATGAAGGATCGCAGCAAAGGCTCGGGGTCGCTGGTCACACAGGTCGGCGAAAGCCTCCGGCAAGCCATATTGAGCGGCCAATATTCCGCCGGCGACAAGCTTCCGAGTGAACATGAGTTGACCGAAACACACGGCGTCAGCCGGACCGTCGTGCGTGAGGCGGTGGCAGCACTTCGCTCCGACGGGCTTGTCGAGGTGCGCCAGGGAGCGGGTATCTTCGTACTCGGTGCCGATCCGGCGCTCTCCGCGCGGAAAGTCGACAAGGCCCGCGTTGCCTCCGATCTTGAGGTACTCGAGATCAGAACACCTGTCGAAATCGAGGCAGCGGGCCTTGCAGCCCTACGCCGCTCGCCGGCACAGGAGGAAGCGATATTCGAATGCCACCGGAAAATCCTCCGGTGCATCGAGAGTGATCAATCCATTCGCGATGCGGATCTCGAGCTCCATGCCGCGATCGCGGAAGCGACGAACAATCCGCTGTTCAGGCAGTTCCTGGAGTCCCAGGGTTCGGCGATCATCCCGCAGTCGAGGCTCGTCCCGGAAACGAGGACGGTCGAACAGACCGCCTATCGAAAGCTGATCCACAGGGAGCACGAGGCGATCGTCGTCGCCATCTCGGACAGGGATGATCAAGCTGCCCGCAACGCCATGCGCGACCATCTGGTCGGCAGCCAGGCGAGGTACCGCAATCTGCTGAGGGATCTGCGAAGCTTTACAAGCTGACATCTGATCCCAAGAGATCACACGTTCCAGCCGGTCGTCAGGTGACCATGACGGCCGCGGACAAGTCGTCTCACGATTTTCATGTTGAAGCGGTTACCGCGAGCACTGAACGCTGCCGATGCGCTCGGAAAAGGATATGTCTGCGATACATGTCTGTGGAACGGGCGGCGTATCCGGCTTAGAAAATGCTGGCGCTGTCATTGATGCATGGACGGGATTGGACGGACTGCCTGCCCGTCTGCGGCTGAAAGCTAGTTGAAAGCTTCGACGTCATAGAAAGGGGCGGCATCGTGGAGGAGACACGGTCAAGGTGGCGAGACGACGATGCACGCAACCACAAGGAGGAGATTTCTATGCGTTATTCACGCAGCCTTTTTCACACCGTCGCTTTTTCCACGCTTCTCGCCGCATCATCTTTCGCGACCAGCGCCGCACATGCGGCCGATAAGATCACCATCATGGTCGGCGGTTATGAGAAGCAGATCTATCTGCCCGCCAAGCTTGCCGAATCGCTCGGTTACTTCAAGGATGAGGGTCTTGACGTCGAACTCCTGAACGAACCTGCCGGTGTCGACGCCGAAAACCAGCTTCTGGCTGGCGCCGTTCAGGGCGTTGTCGGCTTCTACGATCATTGTGTGGATCTGCAGGCGAAGGGCAAGTTCGTCGAATCCATCGTGCAGTTCAGCCAAGCGCCGGGCGAAGTCGAACTGGTGTCGTCGAAGCATCCCGAGATCAAGTCGGTCGCTGACTTCAAGGGACACAGCGCTGGCGTAACCGGCCTGGGCTCTTCTACCAATTTCCTCACCCAATACATGGTCGCAAAGGCCGGTCTGAAGGGCGGGGATGTCACATCGGTCCCGGTCGGTGCCGGAACGACCTTCATCGCCGCCCTGCAGCAGGACGCCATCCAGGTTGGCATGACGACCGAACCAACTGTTTCACGCCTGCTGAAGACCAAGGAAGCTTCGGTACTGGTGGACATGCGCACCATCGAAGGATCGCGCAAGGCGCTCGGCGGAACCTATCCGGCAGCCTCACTCTACATGGAAACGGCGTGGACAGAGGCACACAAGGAAGAGACTCAGAAGCTCGCCAACGCTTTCGTCAAGACGCTGCATTTCATCAATACGCATACCGGCGCTGAAATTGCCGAAAAGATGCCGAAGGATTTCTACGTCGGCGACAAGGAGGGCTACATCAAGGCCCTCGATGCCGGCAAGGGCATGTTTACCGCTGATGGCATCATGCCAGAAGATGGCCCGAAGACTGTTCTGGCCGTGTTGTCCGCGTTCTCCAAGAATATGCAGGGCAAGCAGATCGATTTGTCGAAGACTTATACGACGGAATACGTGAAGCACGCCCAGGCAATGTAAGCGCTGGACCCGTCACCCGCTGCCGTGGGGTGACGGGTTACGGGCCTGTACGCCTGTTTCTACCCTTTGAGGAAAAAACATGTCCAATCATAGTCAGGGGGCCGCCATCGAGCTCCTCAATGTCAGCCGGCGTTTCGTCTCGCCGACCGGCAAGTCGCTGACGGCGCTACGCGATTTCACCATGTCGGTGGAAAAGGGCGAATTCGTCGCGGTCGTCGGCCCGACCGGCTGCGGAAAATCCACCACACTCAACCTCGTGACAGGTCTCGCCCGGCCAAGCGCGGGCGAAGTCCGGCTGATGGGCGGTCCGGTCAACGGCATCGACCCACGCGTCGGTTTTGTTTTTCAGACGGATGCCCTTTTCCCGTGGAAAAACGTCATCGACAACGTGATGGCGGGGCCGCTGTTTCGCGGCGCAGCCAGGGCCCAGGCGGAAGCCAGCGCCAAGAATTGGCTTGCCCGGGTCGGACTGTCGAAATTCCTGCATCACTATCCGCATCAGCTCTCGGGCGGCATGCGCAAGCGCGTCTCGCTGGCACAGACCTTCATCAACGAGCCCGAAATTCTGCTGATGGACGAGCCGTTCTCCGCGCTCGACGTTCAGACCCGCACCGTCATGCATGAGGAATTGCTGCGGCTATGGGCGGAACGCAAGGCATCGGTGGTCTTCGTCACCCATGATCTCGAGGAGGCCGTTGCGCTGGCCGACAAGGTCTATGTGCTGACAGCGGGACCGGCGACCGTCAGGTCGGTCTACAAGATCGATCTGCCACGGCCCCGCGTCGTGTCGGAAATCCGCTATGAACCGCAATTCATCGATTACTGCCGAACCATCTGGGAGGATCTTCGCCAGGAGGTGGATGCCGGATACCGGCGTTCCACCGAGGCAGCGTAAGGAGAATAACGATGGCCGATACACTTACCGACACCACGATGGCCCCGCTTTTCCGCCCCGGAACCTCCGATGCGGAAATCGAAGCCGTTGCCACTCGCGCGATCAAGAGACGCAAACAGCATGTGCTGTGCCTGCAGGTCGGCATTCTGGTTGCCGTGCTGGCACTTTGGGAAATTACGTCCAACCTGATGTGGATCGACGCATTCTTCTATTCCAGCCCGAGCGAGATCGTTTATCGGCTCTACGATTGGGCTGTCAACGGGACCAGTGAAGGCTCGCTCTGGTACAATCTCTGGGTCACGATGGAAGAGGCGCTGATCGGCTTTTTCGCGGGGTCCTTTACCGGCGTGATCGTCGGCATCAGCCTCGGCCGGAACCTGTTTCTCGCCGACGTCTTCTCTGTCTACATCAAGGCGATCAATTCCATTCCGCGCGTCGTCCTTGCGCCTATCTTCATCATGATCATGGGCCTCGGCCTTGCCTCGAAGGTCGCGCTCGCTTTTATCATGGTGTTCTTCGTCGTGTTCGCGAATGCCTTTCAGGGCGTGCGCGAGGCCGACCGCAACATGATCGCCAATGCACGCATCCTCGGTGCGTCCAACTGGCAGGTGACGCGCACAGTCGTCATCCCCTCCGCCATGAGCTGGATCTTCGCCAGCCTCCATGTCTCCTTCGGCTTTGCCATCATCGGGGCCATCGTCGGCGAGTTCGTCGGCGCCCGTTTCGGCATCGGCCAGTTGATCTCTATCGCCAAGGGCACGTTCGACGCGGCCGGAATGTACGCCGCCATCGTTCTCGTCATGATCGTCACCCTGATTGCCGAGTTCATCATGACGCAGATCGAGAAGCGTCTCGCAAAATGGCGTCCGCAACAGCACCTTGATACCCAGTGATCAAATCGACCTCCTCCACCTGCATAATTCCTTCAATCGGAATCGATTTATGGATAGAATTGTCCAGCAATTCAAAGTGTTACAGCGTCCTTTGCGCGTCTCAAAAGACGCACGGCGCTGTAAGGCAGATCGACGGAAGGTCGGGCATCATGCCCGGCCTTCTTTCATTTGATGCGGATCAATCTTGAAACGAGGATTTCTTCAAGCTCAGGTTCACGTCAGCGGAAGCCGTACGGTAACGACGAGACCACCGCCTTCTGCATCGTCGAGCGAGACCGAACCTCCCGCACCTTCGACGACCTCCCGAACGATCGAGAGCCCGAGACCGCTCCCCTCGGCTTCGGTTCCCATGACCCGGTAGAATCGTTCGAAAACCTGTTCGCGCTCCGCATCGGGGATACCCGGACCATCGTCCTCGACGGTTACGACGGCGTTGCCGTCCGCCTGCCCGACGGCGACGGTCACCCGTCCATTCGGGCGGGTATAGCGGATCGCGTTGTCTATGAGGTTGACCAACATTTCGCGCAACATCGTCGCGTCGCCTTCGACAATGACCGGGCGGACCGCTTCCAGGCCGACGTCGATGTTGCGCCTGAGCGCCTCTTCGGCATGCGCTTCGAGGATCTCGCGGGCAGCCTTGCTAAGGTCGGCCGCATCGCTACGCGGGCGCCGGCTTCCGGGCTCGGCCCGCGACAAGGTCAGGAGCTGGCTGGCAAGACGCGAAATCTGCTTCGTGCTGGTGCGAAGAGCGACAAGCGCCTCGTCGCGGCGAGCCGCATCGGCTTCGCGGGCCGCCACGCTCGCCTGGGTCGAAATCAACGCCAGCGGTGTTCGGAGCTGATGCGCGGCATTGGATACGAACCGTCGCTGCGCAGCCATCTGGTTCTGGACGCGCTCCATATGGTCGTTCAGGGTATGGACGAGCGGCTGCAGCTCGCTCTGCACCATCTCGGGCGGCAGCGGATCAAGACGATTGCGGCCGCGCTGGCGCACGGCGTCCCGCAGTCTCAGCGCAGGCGCCAAGCCCCGTTGGAGCCCAAGGATCGTCACCAGGCTGGCGACGAAGACGAGCACGAACTGCTTCGAAAAGTCTGAGAGCCACAATTGCCTTCGCATCGCATACTGGCTGTTATGCGTCACGGCGACTGTGACGGAGATCGCGCTGTCATCGGGAAGGCCGACGACAGGATGGTCGAGCATCATGACACGCACATCGGCACCATGGAACGCGCGATCCTCCGCTGCCCGTTGAACGGCCGGCAACGGCAGGTCGGGAAGACCACTCACCAGACTGCCCCACGCGGTGATCACCTGGTAAAATACCCGGTCGCCGAAGCCTGTATCAAACATCTCCAGCGCGGAAGGCGGCACATCCACCTGAACATTGCCGTCCTCATCGACGCGGACGGCCTCGGCAATGACGCGAGCCGAGGCCAGAAGTGTTCGATCCGTCACCAGCTTTGCCGTCGCGTCGGCCATCCAGAAGCTGTCGTAGAGATTGAAGCCGATCGCGCCGAACAGGGTCAGCAGCACCCAGCAGAGCAACTGCACCCTCAGGCTCTGGCTGAGTCGCGCGATCGTCGCGCCTACCTTGGTGATGAGGCTACTGGACATGTCTGAGGAGATAGCCGAGCCCGCGCAACGTCGCAATCTGAACCGAACTGCTCTCGAGCTTCTTTCGCAGCCTGTGGACGTAGATTTCGATGGCGCTCGGATCCGCCTCGTCGTCAAAGCCGAACACGCTTTCAGAAAGGGCGGCTTTCGAGACTGTGTTGCCAAGCTTCATGACGAGTTGCTCAAGCACGGCATATTCGCGCGGCGTCAGTTGCAGCGGCTCGCCTGCGACGAAAAACTGCCGCGTCCCACCGGAGAAGCGCAGGTTGCCGACGGTGATTTCCGACGATGCCCGGTCCTGGCCACGGCGGACCACCGCACGGATCCTCGCTTCGAGTTCGGCGATTTCGAAGGGCTTGGCGAGATAGTCGTCGGCACCGCTGTCAAGCCCTGCAACACGGCCGTCCAGGCTCGCATTCGCGGTCAAGATGATGACCGGCAGCTTGTTTCCGGACTGTCGCAGTCGCTTCAAGAGCGTCAATCCGTCAAGCTTCGGCAGTGCCAGGTCAAGGATCATCGCGGAATACTCCGCCACCTTGAGCATATGCTCCGCGTCCTCGCCGTCGTGGGCAATGTCGATCGCATATTGCGCCTGTCGCAGGGCTTTACCCAGCCAGGCCGCCAGATCCTTGTTGTCCTCCACCACAAGCAGTCGCATCCGACTTCCTTAGCATGTGCGGACCGTCTAGTGGAAGCGTGACACGGCTTCCACCGCCGATGTCTGCCATCGATGGCGCGAATTGTCCGTTATTTGTCCGGCGCGCGCATTTTCCTCTGTCTTCAAATCGCCGAATATGACTTCATGATCAACCTGGATGGAGCAAAAAATGTCCGGCCATGAAACTATCCTTCTCGTTATCGACGCTCAAGAGTCCTTCCGACACCGCGATTATTGGGATGAAAACCTCGCCTCCGCTTATATCGATCGCCAGCAGGCTCTGATCGACGGCGCGGAAGCCGATGGAATACCCATTATCCAGATCTTCCATGTTGATAAAACCGGGCCGTTTTCGGAAGAATCCGGGTTTGTCAGCACACTCGCCCCGCTCAGGATCGTGCCCAGGGCGACGTTCATGAAGAGGCGGCATAGCGCCCTGGTCGGTTCCGGTCTCGACGTGTGGCTGACCGAAAATGGCGTCCGTCGTATCCTCGTCTCCGGCATTCGCACCGAACAGTGCTGCGAGACGACCACCCGCCACGCCTCCGATCTCGGCTATCAAGTCGACTATGTCGGCGACGCGACCCTGACCTTCCCGATGACCGACGCCGCGGGACGCACCTGGAGCGCGAGGGAAATTCGGGACCGGACCGAACTGGTCCTGTCAGGCCGTTTCGCTCGGATCGCGACCGTAGACCAGGCCCTGGCAGGGCGTGGAAAGTCACTCGCCGCATGACGGACGCCACGCAGCCCTTCGATATCCCGGTCTTTGTCGTCGTGCCGCCGCGCGTGCTGCTGCTCGACGTCGCCGGCCCGATCGAAGTGCTGCGCAAGGCGAACCTCGAACAGTGCACGGTGCGCTTTACCGTCACCTATATCGGTCCATCGGCGACGGTCGGCAGCTCGATCGGCCTTGCCGTTACGGGCGTCGCCGCATTGCCGGAACGCTTGCCCGATACCGCGCTTGTCATCATCGCCGGCAGCGCCGATGCCCCGATGGAAAACAGCGCCCCAGGGAACGAACAGGAGCGCGCCGACCAGGCTGCCATTGTCGCATGGCTGAAGCGCACCATTCTTCCGGGAATTCGTCTGGTCTCGATCTGCTCGGGCGCATTGCTCGCTGCCGAAGCAGGCATGCTCGACGGCCGCGATTGCACCACCCATCATGGCTGCATAGAGGATCTTGTAATGCTCGCGCCCACCGCGCGCGTCCGGGACAACCGGCTCTATGTCGAGGATGGAGATCGCCTCACCAGTGCCGGCATCACCGCCGGCATAGACCTCATGTTGCATATCGTTGCCGAAGCGGCGGGACATGCCTGTGCGCTTGCGGTGGCGCGATATCTTGTCGTCTATCTCAGGCGCGGCGGCTCGGATCCGCAGCTTTCGCCCTGGCTCGAAGGTCGCAACCATATCCACCCGGTCATTCACCGTGCACAGGATGCAGTGGCCGCCAGCCCGTCTGAGGATTGGTCGGTGGCGTCGCTTGCCCGCCTCAGCGGCGCCAGCCCGCGCAACCTTTCACGGCTGTTCAACGAGCAGACGGGCATGAGCGTTACGGATTTCGTCAACCGCATGCGCGTGGCTCTTGCCCGCGAGATGCTCGCCGGTTCGCGGCTGGACATGGAGGCCGTCGCCATGCGCGCCGGCTTCGGCTCGGCACGGCAGCTACGCCGCGCCTGGAACCGCCTGAATGACGGCCCGCCGAGCGCGGCGCGGTCGAGGCTGCCTACAGGCTCATAGCGCGAGAGGAAGGGCGGACGGGTTGAGCCCGGCTTCCTGTACCTCGGTTCCCCAGATTTCGATCTGGGTCAGCGCCGGATAGGGCGAGGCGTCCTCGGCCTTGATCAGGCCGTGCAGTTCCACCCACTCGACGACACAGGGCTCTATCGGAAAGGCCTGGGCGACGCCCGATTTCACCAGCGGAAAACAGCACGTCTTGCCGTTGGAGAAGGTGACGCTGGCCTTTTCCCACCAGGAATCATGCGGGAAGTCAGCCCGAAGATAAAAAACGATCTCGTCGATCCTGACCGGCCTGCCGAATTCCACCGTCAGGGCCGCCTGCGGATCGCGATTGATGCCCCAGCTCGTATAGGGCCAGAAGCCGTGATCATCGTTGGCCTTTTCGCCATCGATCGCGTTACGCGCGGCAAAGACCGCTTCGCCGCGGGTCTCGACATTGGCGCGCGCATGCGGAAACAGAGCCCGGTTGGCGTGATCGTCCCATGGGTTGAGGGCGAGATTGCGCCGGTGAGCGATCTCGTCCGGCCGCGTGCTTCGCGCTGAAAGCCGATGGATATCGCCCCTGAAGGCATTCGGCGAATAGGGCTTGCGCTTGTCGCCGAAGGGTACGGCCAGCGAGTAGGCGCATTCCTTCATATAGACCAGGCCGGGTTGGATCGCGCCATCCAGGGAGAGGTAGGTGTGCCCAGGCTCGGACACCTCCACGACGACGCGATCGCCTTCAAGATAGTTCTGGCGATAGACCAGAAACGTCTCGTCCCGGCCTGTGGAACTCGCCAGCACCGCCCCATCGGCATCCACGATCTTCAGTGTCAATTCCATGCTCGCCCTCCCCAGAGCATGATGCCGAAAACTGTGAGCGATTTTCGGACGGCATCATGCTCTAACTCTTTAATTTAGAACAGGATTCAGACTTTGGGCCGACCCGGCCTAAAGCCATCCCGTTCTAGACGATCCGCAATCTCAGGAGCCTGTCGGCAAACCTCACACGCAGCCGGTAGATTTTCTCGGGCCAAGCAGATCTCAGCCGGGCGTCATCCACGACGATCTCGTCGATTTCGATCTCGCCGGCGCCCTCAACGAACATGCTGCCGAGGTCGGCTAGGTCGATCCTGGCCGGGCCGACGGTAGGCGGCAGGCATGTCATCAGCGACAGGACCGCCGGCTTGCCGCCGTCATAGGTGTCGACGATCTCGACATGGCGTCCGCGCAGCAGCGAAACGACGCGCCGATAGCTGTGCAGTTGCGCTTCGGACGGATAGGCGCCTGAAATATCGAGCGATATGCGCGCGCTCCCCTCGTCAAACCCGACCTCGACATCGCGCGCGCCAAAAGCTTCGCCGGCCGACTGCATGACGCCCGCAAATGTCGGCAGGTTGTGGAACGCCGACTGCATCGTCCATATCTCGTAGCGCCGCGCCGAAAAGGTCTTTGCGGTATAGGTCTCGACGCCGACGTCGATCAGCAACGGACGTCCATTCTTGTAAAGCGTCACGCTCCCGACATCGTTATGATTGTGGCCCTCGCCATTGTTGCCGCCCTTGACGGCAAGCGAAAACTGCTCGTCTCGGGCGATGAACAAGCCGATGCCGGGATAGAAGATATCGCGCTGGGATGCGGGATGAGGTTTGGCGGCAGCGGGAAGCGTCGGGCCGACCAGCAGTTCCTGCACGCGATACCAGAGGTTCCATTCCCCGGGCAGGTGCGGATTGTCGGCCCCAGCCCTGTCGGCTGCAGCGAACTCAGCCAGCATCTCAGAGCCGACCGCCTGTCCGAACAGGTATTCCCGCGCGCTGCAGGGTTCGACCACAGCGGAAGAATCCGCGAAGTTGAAATAGTAGCGGCCGGCCACATGCATATGAGCGATATATTCGGCCATGTTGCGGATCTTCGGCTGCTGCCAGAGCCCGGCGAACAGGCCGGGCGCCACGGCGTCCAGGACGGTCAACGCACCATGTAGGCAGAGCGCGGCGTGGCGGTAATAAAGCACGCCCTCCTCGCAGGCGCCGTCCTCGGCATAGTCCTTCAGGAAGGCGTCGAGGCTGCCGAGCGCCTTTTTGGCGACGGCGCGGCGCGTGGGCTGGCCCGTTTTCAGGGAGAAGACCGTCAACAGGATGTTCTGGGTTATCCATGCCGTCCAGTTGTTCATCCGCTCCTCACCGCGGCCCATCCACCAGAAATGCCTGCCGAGATAGGGCGAGAGGATGCGGATCTCGATCTCGCGCTCGACGCGTGCCGTAATCTCGGGGCTGATGGCGTCGAGCTCGTTGCGAAACAATGCGACGATGGTGGCAAGCAGGGCGGCCGTTTCGGCGGCGAAGAGGTCGACGACAGGCTGCGAATTGTCGGGAAGCGGCAAGCGTGCGCCGCTTCGTTCATAGGCGTTATGCGCCGGAAGCTGCCAACCGCTCTCCTCCGCGATCAGGAAAATGCCGTCGACGATCTTCGGCAGGAAGCGCGCGCCGGCTTCGACGAGTTCGCCGAGCACCAGATTGTCGAGCATCCGGCGCCGTCTGAAATAAAGCTCCTCGAAGCGCGCGCGGTTGCCGGTTTCGGTGTACTCCCGGTAGTCCGACGCCGTAATCAGCGGAAAGGCGCGCGCAAGCGTCTCTTCGGCTTCGCCAACGACCAGTTCCCGTACCGCCTGCGGCACCGCGCTCCATCTGAGGCGATCGGCGCAGACCGCCCCGGGCGTAAAATCGCCCAGCACATCGGGCAGATCCTCTGAAATCTCGCTGAACATGTCTCTCCCCGTGCCGGAAAAGCATCGATGGGCGTTTGGTCTGCATGCTCACCTATCATATGTCTTTTGCGCTTTCCACGAAATTCGTATGATCTATTCAGAACTTGTTTGACCAATACCGGATATGTGCTATGTGGTTGCAGGAGGAAGAGGAGGCATCGGTGTCCATATCCAATTCAGTCATCGCGACGGATGGCGCTCCGGCAACTTCTCGCCGGAAGGCTGCGGTCTTGTCCAAGCGCCAGCGCAGGATACGCAGCGCGCTCGTCGCCTATTCCTTCATTGCCCCGAATTTCATCGGCTTTGCCGTCTTCACGCTCGGCCCGATCCTGTTCGCCTTCGTGCTCGCCTTCATGCATTGGGACGGCTCGAATGCGATCACATTCGCCGGGCTGGATAATTTCTGGCGGCTCTTCGAGGACAAGGCCTTTATCGCGGCGTTCTGGAACACAGTGATCTATACGGTCGCCTCCGTGCCGGCGACGCTCATCTGCGCGCTCGGCCTCGCCGTTCTCCTCAACCAGAAGATCGCAGGGCGCGACTTCTTCCGCACGGCGATGTTCTTCCCCTATGTCGCCTCGCTGGTGGCCGTCGCCGTCGTCTGGAACATGATCTTTAATCCCGAGATGGGACCGGTGAACATGATCCTCTATACGCTCGGCCTCGATCCCAAGAACATGCCGGGATGGGCGGCCGATCGCCACTGGGCGATGGTGACGGTGATCCTCTTCGGCATCTGGAAGAACATGGGCTATTACATGGTCATCTATCTGGCCGGCCTGCAGGGCATCAATTCCGAACTCTATGAGGCCGCCGATCTCGATGGCGCCAATTCCTGGCAGAAGTTCATCCATGTCACCGTGCCGCAGCTCGGGCCGACGACCTTCTTCGTCACCGTGATGCTGACGATCCAGTCCTTCAAGGTGTTCGACCAGATCTACATGATCACCCAGGGCGGGCCTGGCACCTCGACACTCGTCCTCGTCTACCACATCTACAACGAGGCCTTCATTTCCTGGGATCTCGGCTATTCCAGCATGGTTTCGCTGGTGTTGTTCTTCCTCGTGCTTGCCGTCACCGTCTTCCAGTTCCGGCGCCAGAGGGAGGACGAGGCATGAGGATCGCCGGACGCAAGGTAACCGTCAGATCGGTCGCGATCTACGCCATCGTCATCGCCGTCACGCTCATCATGCTGATGCCCTTTGCCTGGATGCTTTCGGCATCCTTGAAGCTCAGCCGCGACGTGTTCGCTTTCCCGATCGAATGGATACCGTCCGAGCCGCAATGGCATAACTACGTCGATATCTGGACGAAGATCCCGCTCGCCTTGTTCATCTACAACACGTCGAAGCTGACGATCATCGTCACGCTGCTGCAGCTTTTGACCTCCAGCTTTGCCGCCTACGCCTTCGCCAAGCTGAATTTCCCCTACAGGAACACCCTGTTCCTCGGCTACATCGCCACCATCGCCATGCCCTGGCAGGTCTATATGGTGCCGCAATTCCTGCTGATGCGTGAATTCGGGCTCAACAACACCCATCTGGCGCTGATCTGCCTGCAGGCCTTCACCGCCTTCGGCGTCTTCCTGATGCGGCAGTTCTACATGTCGATCCCGACCGAGCTCTGCGAGGCGGCTCGCATCGACGGCATGAACGAGTACCAGATCTGGGCGCGCATCATGCTGCCGCTGTCGAAACCCGCGCTCTCGACGCTGACGATCTTCACCTTCGTCACCACCTGGAACGATTTTCTCGGGCCGATGATCTATCTCACAAAGACCGAGCTGAAGACCGTCCAGATCGGCCTGCGCATGTTCATCTCGCAATATTCGGCCGAATACGGGCTCATCATGGCGGCCTCCGTCGTCGCCCTCATTCCGGTCCTCGTCGTCTTCCTTGTTCTCCAGCGCTTCTTTGTCGAGGGCATCGCCTCGACTGGATTGAAGGGTTAAGCCGTGAACGCCGTTTCATCCGTCGCCCCGCAGCCGATTACCGATGAGGAAGTGAAGGCCGCGCTCGATATCGCCGTCGAGCAGGTCAGGCGCAACCTTCCAGAATTCACCCACGCCGCGCAGAACCATTCGAGCATCAAGAATTTCTATCCCCCCGTGGCGAACGATCAGTGGACCGCCGGCTTCTGGCCCGGCGAGCTGTGGCTCGCATTCGAACACAGCGGCGACGCGGCTTTCCGGGATGCGGCACAAATTCAGGTCCAATCGTTCCTGCATCGGATCGTCAATCGCATTGAGACCGATCATCACGATATGGGCTTTCTCTATTCGCCCTCCTGCATCGCCGCCTGGAAACTTGTCGGCGACGAGGATGGCCGCAGAGCCGCGATCCTTGCCGCCGACCAGCTGATCGAGCGTTTCCAGCCGATCGGCCAGTTCATCCAGGCCTGGGGCCGCAAAGGGGTGGCGGAAGAATACCGCTACATCATCGACTGCCTCTTGAACCTGCCGCTGCTCTACTGGGCAAGCCGCGAGACTGGCGATCCGAAATACCGCGAGATCGCGCTCATTCACGCCCGCACCACGCTTGCCAACTCGGTGCGGCCGGATGATTCCACCTATCACACCTTCTATATGGACCCGGTCACCGGCGCGCCGGTGCGCGGCGCCACCAAACAGGGTTACAAAGACGACAGCGCCTGGGCGCGCGGACAGGCCTGGGCAATCGCTGGAATGGCCCTCTCCTATCGCTATGAGCGGGTCGAGGAATATCGCCAAACCTTCGACCGGCTGCTCGCCTTCTATCTCAACCGGCTGCCGGGCGACATGGTGCCCTATTGGGACCTCGTCTTTTCGGACGGCGACAGCGAGCCGCGCGACAGTTCGTCGGCCTCGATCACCGCCTGCGGCCTTCTGGAAATGGCCGATCTCGTCGAGCCGGAACCGGCAGCACACTATCGCGCGCTGGCGCGGCGCATGATGAAGAGCCTTGCGGATCACTATGCGGTCAAGGATCCCAAGGCCTCCAACGGCCTGGTGCTGCACGCCACCTATTCGAAGAAATCGCCGTTCAACACCTGCCGCGGCGAGGGTGTCGATGAATGCGTCTCCTGGGGAGATTATTATTACATGGAAGCTTTGACGCGCCTTTCGCGCAGCTGGTCTTCCTATTGGTGAATTCAGGAGAACCCGATGGCCAGCATTTCGCTTAAAGAGTTGAACAAGAGCTACGGTGCGCTCACCGTCGTCCACGACATCGACCTCGAGATCGCCGACAAGGAATTCATCATTCTGGTCGGCCCCTCCGGCTGCGGCAAATCGACGACGCTGCGGATGATCGCCGGCCTCGAAGAAATATCGGGAGGAGAGCTCAAGATCGGCGGCGACGTCATGAACGACGTCCCTTCCAAAGATCGGGATATCGCCATGGTCTTCCAGAATTACGCGCTCTACCCGCATATGACCGTCTACAAGAACATGGCGTTCGGCCTGCAGCTCAGGAAGGTGTCGCGCGACTTCATCGATGCCCAGGTGCAGGACGCCGCCAGGATCCTCGACATCTCTCATCTCCTGAATCGCAAGCCGAAGGCGCTTTCAGGCGGCCAGCGCCAGCGCGTCGCGCTCGGCCGCGCCATGGTGCGCAATCCGGCGGTCTTCCTTCTCGACGAGCCGCTTTCCAACCTCGACGCCAAGCTGCGCGGCACGATGCGTTCGGAAATCACCAAGCTGCACAAGCGCCTCAACGCCACCTTCATCTACGTCACCCATGACCAGGTCGAGGCCATGACCATGGCGGACCGGATCGTCGTCATGAAGGACGGGCACATCCAGCAGGTGGATACGCCGCAGAACCTCTATGACCGCCCCGTCAATATGTTCGTCGCCGGCTTCATCGGCGCACCGCAGATGAACATGCTGCCCTCGACCATTACCCGCCGGAGCGACGGCTACGTCGCTGTCTTCGACGGCCGGGAACTGCCGCTTCCCGCCCATTTCGACAAGCGCAGGATCGCCCCTTACGAGGGTCGCGAGTTGATGCTCGGCATCCGTCCCGAGAATTTCCACGAGCTGCCGCCGGCCGACATCGCGCCCGAGAACCTGGCGCCCCTCAAGGCGATCGTCGAACTTGCCGAACCGATGGGCTCGGAAGTGCACCTGAACATGGTGGCAGGCGGTCGCAATCTCATCGCCCGCGTCTCGCCGCGCTACCGGCCCGAGATCGGCGAGGAGGCGGCGCTGGTCGCCGATATGACCAATGCGCAGCTGTTCGACACGGAAACGGAACGCTCGATTCTATACTGAGGCGCCTGCGGGAGACGGCTATGGATTGGTTGCGGGACATGTGGACGAGGGAGGGACCGGGCATTCCGAAGGATGCTCCGAGGAGGACCGGCCTTGCGCTGTTCGCCGAGATCCTCGTCCGCGAATGGTGGGAGATGGTCAAGCTGAACATGTTGTTCATCCTGGCCGGCCTCTTCGTCGTAACGCTGCCGGCAGCCCTCGCCGCCATGGCCCGGGTCTCGGTGGCCCTCGTGGAAGACCGCAACTCCTATCTGCTGCGGGACTTCACGGAAGCCTTTCTGCGCTACTTCTGGCGCGCCACAGCCTGGGGCCTGGCGCTGGCGGGCGCTCTCGCAGTCTGCCTCTATGCGATAGCAACCTATGCCGCCGGCGCACGCCACAATCTGTTGCTAAGCGCACCGCTGACGATCGCGCTCGTCGCCACCGCCTTCGTCGCGGTCCTCGCCTGCCATCTCTTCGTTTTGATGGTGATGCGCGATCTGCCTGCTCTCATGCTGCTGCGCCTCGCCGCCCTCGCCTCCATTGTCCGTCCTTTCCCGGCGCTTGCAGCCCTCGCCTTTACCGCCAGCCTTTGGCTGGCGCACATCCTCTTCTATCCGGTTTCGGTGTTCATGCCGGCAATCTTCAATTTTTCACTCGGAATGTTCGCCGTCGCATTCGGCGTCCATCGGGCGGCGGTGACGGTTCTACACCTGCCAAACGCAAGACAGCCGCACCGCGAACCGCATAGAAGAGACGCTTCATAAAATAACTGATCCAGAGATGATCCAGGGAAGGAGAACGGGAATGTATTTGGAAAAATTCGGGGGGACGGTGAAACTTGCCGTGGCGGGTTTCACCTTGGCGGCGATGACGGCCGGCGCAGCGCTTGCTCAGGACGCCGTGACGCTCAAATGGGCTTTGTGGGACTGGGACAAGACCGCCTACTACAAGCCGCTGATCGAGGCCTATCAGGCCAAGCACCCCAACGTGAAGTTCGAGCCGATGGACCTCGGCTCGCAAGACTACCAGCAGATGATCTCGACGCAACTGACCGGCGGCTCCAAGGACATCGACATCGTCACCGTCAAGGATGTGCCGGGCTACACCAACCTGGTGCGCGCCGGTAACATCGCCGATCTCAGCGGCTTCGTGAAGGATCAGAAGATCGACCCGGCTCCCTTTGGCGGCCTGATCGAAGAGCTGACCATCGACGGCAAGATCTATTCGCTGCCGTTCCGCTCCGACTTCTGGATCGTCTATTACAACAAAGACATCTTCGACAAAGCCGGCGTCCCCTACCCCACCAATGACATGACCTGGGCGCAGTTCGACGCGACCGCCGAGAAGCTTACGGGCGGCATGGGCACCAACAAGACCTATGGCGCGCTGCTGCACACCTGGCGTTCGACCGTCCAGCTGCCCGGCATCCTTGACGGAAAACACACGCTCGTCGATGGCGACTACGCCTTCCTGAAGCCCTGGTACGAGCGGGCGCTGACCCTGCAGAAGGACGGCGCCATTCCCTCCTACGCCTTCCTCAAGACGTCGAACACGCATTATTCGGCGCTCTTCTTCAACGGCACGATCGGCATGCTGCCGATGGGCACTTGGTTCGTCGGCACCCAGATCGCCAAGGTGAAATCGGGTGAATCGAAGAGCAAGAACTGGGGCATCGTGAAGTTCCCGCATCCGGACGGCGTTGCAGCCGGCACGACGGCTGCACAGATTTCGGGTCTGGCGGTCAACACCAATTCCGGGCACAAGGATGCAGCCCTCGACTTTATCAAGTTCGTCACCGGTCCTGAGGGCGCTGCCGTCATCGCATCGACGGGCACCTTCCCAGCGCTCAAGACCGCCGATGTCAGCGCAAAGATCGCGGCAACACCCGGCTTTCCTGAGGACGCAGCCAGCAAGGAGGCGCTGATACCGTCGAAAGCCTATCTGGAAATGGCAGTCAATCCGAACGCCGCCAAGATCGAGGTCGTGCTCAATCGCGTGCATGACGCGATGATGACCGACAATACCTCCATCGACGACGGATTGAAGGAAATGACCGAAGGCGTGAAGGCCATCAAGTAAGCCTCGCAAGATTGCCCTGGCCGCGGACCGGCATCTGGCCCGCGGCCGATTTGGTTTGAGGAATTTCGAGCTGACGATGATCTATGATCCCGCAAGGGCCAATCCGCTTTTCGGCAATCCCCTGAGGACACGCGACGACCTGGCCAAGGCCGTCACCGATCTCTTCGAGCCGCTGCTGCCGTATTTTTCCGAAGGCGGCGCCCGTGTGCGCCTCGGCGCAGCCGGCGCGACCTTCGATCGGGCGGCGGCGGATCTGGAGGGATTTGCACGGCCGCTCTGGGGGATCGTTCCGCTCGTTGCCGGCGGAGGCACGTTTCCGCATTGGGATCTCTATCGCCGCGGCCTGGCAAACGGCACCAATCCTGCTCACCCCGAATATTGGGGCGATCTTGCCGACCGCAATCAGCGGCTGGTCGAGCTCGCCGCCGTCGGCTTCGCCCTGTCGCTCGTTCCCGAGCACATCTGGGAACCGCTTGACGACAGCGAGAAGAAAACGGTCTCTGCCTATCTTCTCAGGGCGCGCGAGTTGGAATTCATCGATAACAACTGGAAATTTTTCCGTGTGCTCATCGATCTCGGGCTGGAACGCGTGAGCGTGGCGTTCGATCACCGGAAAACCCTCGCCTATCTCGACGAACTGGAGGCCTTCGACCTCGGGTACGGCTGGTATCGCGACGGGCCGGTTCGGCGGGTCGATCATTACATTCCCTTCGCCATGCATTTCTACGGCCTGATCTATGCCGTGCTGGCCAAGGGCGACGAGGCGCGCAAGGATCGGTTCCGGGGTCGCGCCGAGATCTTCGCCAGGGATATTCGCCACTGGTTCGGCCCGGATGGCGCAGCCCTTGCCTTCGGCCGCAGCCAGACCTACCGCTTTGCGGCGGGCGGCTTTTGGGGCGCGCTTGCCTTTGCCGGCGTCGAGGCGCTGCCCTGGGCTGAGATCAAGGGCTATTACATGCGCCATATCCGCTGGTGGTCCGCCATGCCGATTGCCGATCGCGACGGCGTTCTTTCGGTCGGCTACGGCTATCCGAACCTCTTCATGAGCGAGAGCTACAACTCTCCCGGTTCACCCTATTGGGCGCTGAAATTCTTCCTGCCGCTCGCTCTTCCGCAGGGTCATCCGTTCTGGACCGCCGAAGAGGCACCGCAGCCGGAATTTCCGGAACCGGTTGCGTTGACGCCAGCGGGAATGGTCGCCATGCACACGCCGGGAAACGTGGTCGTACTCTCCTCAGGGCAGCAGCACGACAAGATGCTTGGCGCAAACGAGAAATATTCGAAATTCGTCTATTCCACACGCTACGCCTTCAACATCGAAGCCAACGACCGGAATTTCTCCGCCGCAAGCTTTGACGGCATGCTCGGCCTCTCCGATGACGGCGTCCATTTCCGCATGCGGGAAACCCTCGAAGAGGCGTTGATGACAGGTGACCTGCTCTATTCGCGCTGGCGCCCCTGGAGCGATGTCACCATCGAGACCTGGCTGCTTCCCGAAAACCCGTGGCACATTCGCATCCACCGCATCGCCACGCCGCGCATCCTGCTGACCATCGAGGGCGGCTTTGCGATCGAACGCGCGGATTTCAATGCCGATCGCTCCGATGCAAGCGATGGCCGGGCCGTCTGGTACGGACGGACCGACGTCAGCGCCATCGTCGATCTATCGCCCAATCCGAGGGTCGGCCATGCGATGAGCCCGATCCCGAACACCAATCTCATCCACGCCAAGACCCTGCTGCCGCAGCTGCGCGGCGAAAGCGGCCCAGGCACCACCGTGCTGGTGACCGCCGCGATGGCCCTGCCCAGCCGTGAAAACTGGGCAAAGGCGCTCGATAATCCGCCGGCCTGTCCCCGCCTCGACGAGGTGGAACGGCTCTTTCGCGAAAAAGGCACCCCGGTGCCGGCATTCGCCCTCGGGACGTAGCTTGGGGGCATTGGCTTCCGGGGTTCAACCGGGAGCCAGGAGATTGATTATCGTGCGATCAGCTCGGAACGGTATGCTTCAGAGATGCGCTGCGCCAACTGTGCCATTTGATCGTCAGGTATCTGCAAAACCCCGTATTCCGCCATCAGTGCATGGTATTGCTGCTCTTCAAGAGGTACACCTGAAGGCAAGGGAACGACATGAAAATGCAGGTGGCTATTGGCTTGTTGGCTGCCGAGCGAAAGCACATAAATTCGCTCGGCGTCGAACACGCTCTTGAGGGCGCGCGCCAAGACATGCACCTTCTCCTGTAATCGAAGATATTCATCCGTCGACATGTCCCGCGCGAGATCCTCACGGTGCTCCCTCGGACAGACGATGCAATAACCCGATAGAGTGGGATATTTGCTCAGGAAAATGATCGTCTCGTCGTCTTCAAAAACGCGATGGTGAAAGAAGTCAGGGTCGTTCCTGACCAAGCCGCAGATAAAGCATGGCCTTGTTCCGATGTCGTGCCCATAAGCCTTGAGATCAAATGGTTGGCGTTCGGCCATTCTGAGCCTCTGTCGTCTCACGCGCGGCGGTCCCGGACGCCGGAACTATTGCAAAAGCCATTGTCGCGAAAATAACACGCGCCAAGACCGGCTGCCAACCGTAATATTTTCGGATTACTCCAAGTAATTATATTTATATCTTCGATAAAATAGCAAAATATCCGTTCATCGTAATATTGTTGAACTACAGCTGGGCAAAGCGTAGGGATGTACTGGCCTTTCATTTTTCAAGGCCAGAGGAGGATGCAATGCCAACCATAATGGTCCATCACAATGTCAAGGACACGAAACACTGGCTCGCTTCACCGATGCGCAAACAGATATTCGAACCGATCGGCGTCACGAACATTCGCACGTTTACGGATCCTCAGACGTCCAACCATGTCGGCCTGGTCATGGACGTTGCTGATATGGATAAGTTGATGGCCTTCATGCAGACCAAGGCGGCGGCCGATGCGATGGCGAGTGACGGCGTCTTGCCCGAGACCATGACGTTCCTCGTGCAATCGTAACACGCGTCTGAACCGAACTTGAAAACGCAACGCGGGAGGATGATATGACGACATTATTCGTGAGGCACGAGGTTTCCGACTACGCCACTTGGCGCAAGACATATGATGCGTTTCATCAGGTGCAGAAGGCCAACGGGGTGACGGCGCAAGCCGTTTATCGCGCCATCGACAATCCGAACGATATTACCGTCACCCACGAGTTTACCACGTTTGAAGCGGCGCAGGCATTCAGCAAGCTGGACGAACTGAAGACGGCGATGCGTACGGCAGGTGTGCTCGGCGCGCCGACGGTGTGGTTTGCCAACAAAGCATGAAATGGGCCAAAACGGCCTCCGCCGCCGTGCCATGGCGGCCGCCGGCTCTCGATGCATGACATGAAGGCGGGTAGTGGACGCTTGCCCGATTGCCGACAATGCCGGCGAACTGCGTAAAATTATGATCCGCTCGTTATGTCGCGCAGGAGATCCAGTCCGCGCTGGTATTTTTCCGTTTTCTTGCCGGCCTGTTCGGCCTGCCGGAGATTGTCTTCCAGATCGGCGCGTTTGACGGGCAAGGATAGCGGGTTTGATGCCGCACGCCTGACGAAGTCGTCGTCCGGCTCGTCCGGCCGCCGTGTCAGAGCATTTACCGCGGAGATGATCGCCGGCGGAAAGCCTTCCTCCCTCAGCCTGTCGAGCGTCCAGCCGTTTCCCTTCTCGACGACGTCATGAAGGTAGGCAACCGTTCGTGGCTCGTCGCCGGAAACGAGAAGGGCTACCCGCTGGCAGTGCTCGAAGAACGGCTGGCCGGTCTTGTCTGACTGACCTTCATGGGCCGTAAGTGCGATCTGGATGGCATGGTCGAGATGCTGCATGACGATCACGGCCCTTCGGTCTTCCTGATCTTCCGCGTGGAAGGTCTTTCGCCCGTCGTCATCTCGATGTCAGGCACCGGAGCCTTGGCGGCCTCAACAGGCCTCGTTCTTGGCCGATCGAAATCGGCGCTTTCACCGGCGCCCTGAAGCAGGGCCGCATCATCCCTGTCGTCTTCATCGAGCAGGTCCTGCAGCGTCTCGTGCTCATCCTCACCGGCCAGTTCGTCGCAGGCTTGCAGCCAATGGCGCTTGTCGGCGCCCTCCGGGCGGCCCTCGGCCTCCCAGATTTCGTAGGCGCGCTGGCGAATCTGCTCGTGCTTGTCTATAGCCATGGCCTTCTCCAAGCGCATTGGGATGAGCCGTCCGAAGAGCGACTCTTCAAGGCGTGTTGATGGTTGGAAGGAAATCCTCCACCTGTTTGCGTTGATCCTTTGGAAGCGTTTCCACCTGTTCCTTCCAGAACCGTTCCGCCTCCGGCGGATCCTCATCCCATTGGCGAACGTCGGTGATATTGTGGTCGATCATGGATCGGCGGTGGCCACCGAGGCTAAGATAGTCCATTGCAAGCTTCAGGCTTGGGGTTACGGTGCCGCTATCGCGATCTGATGCCGACCTCGCGTTGCGCAGGGCGTTTGCCAATGCCCTTTGGCGATCGATCTCGGCCCGTTCGGTATCGGCGGACCGGGCATCGTCCGTGCCGCTCTCTGGCGGCACGTTGGATCTAGAAGTCGTCATGGATCACCTTTCGATGTTGTGATCCAATAACCTCTGCAAACGAGGAGAGTTCCGCGCGCGTGTAGAGAATGATTTGGGCGGGTGGCGGGCCGCATCGCCCGGGGCGCGATCAATGCACGGCCATGCTCACCATCCGATAGGGGTGCACGGCTTCGAATTGTGAGATCATCGCCGTTGCCTGCTGCAATACCAGCTCGGCATTTTCCGGATCGTCACGGGCGAGTTCGTCGGCGTTGACGCGGATCGCTTCGGCCATGTTGTTGGAAAGTGCCGCAAAATGCATATTGCCTTCGACAAGGGCCTCACGCGCCGTGTCCTCCAGCGTACGAGCGATATCGACGAAGATTTCCTCGCGTTCCTCGATACTGAGGTCTTTGATCAGTTTGGTGTTCTCTTCCATGTCACTCACTCCTAAAGACGTGGGACGGTGGCCGAGCTCATCAAGCCTCGGCCACCACAGAACTAGGAATGGCGAAATCCGGATTCAAGCCTCAATGCCATTCGCCTTTTTATTCGAACGCAGGAGCGGATTGTCTGTTCCCTGTCGGGCGTTAGCAGTCTCCGGCGGAGAGTGCTAATTTTTCTTTCGTCGCCTCTTGAAATTGCTGAACCCTCGAACCAGATCATTCGCGCAAGGCGCGCGCGCGAACCTGCACCCGCCCGGATCGGTTATCCGGTCCGGCCGCGGGAACAACGTCATCATTGTTTGTCGATGGAGGAAGATATGTCGTTCCGACCGCTTCATGACCGCATTCTCGTCCGCCGGGTCGATTCACAAGAAAAGACAAAGGGCGGCATCATCATTCCAGACACCGCCAAGGAGAAGCCGCAGGAAGGCGAGGTCATCGCCGTCGGCCCCGGCGCGCGCAACGAAGCCGGCCAGATCCAGTCGCTTGACGTTAAGGTCGGCGATCGCATCCTGTTCGGCAAATGGTCCGGCACCGAGATCAAAATCAATGGCGAAGACCTGCTGATCATGAAGGAAAGCGACGTGATGGGCATCATCGAGGCCCAAGGCGAAAAGAAGCAGGCCGCCTGAGGTCCCTGCTGACATCGGTCGATGCTGGAGCGCTTCAGCTTTTCATGGAAACGCAGAACCGTTCCAAGCTTTTATTTTACGCAATTCCGAGCGAAAACGCACTTTTCCTGGAATTGCTCTGGCTGGCTATGAAGGAGTGAGGACATGGCTGCTAAAGAAATCAAATTCAGCACCGAAGCCCGCGAGAAGATGCTGCGTGGCGTCGACATCCTGGCCAACGCCGTGAAGGCGACCCTCGGCCCGAAGGGCCGCAACGTCGTGATCGACAGGTCGTTCGGCGCGCCGCGCATCACAAAGGACGGCGTTTCGGTCGCCAAGGAAATCGAACTCGAAGACAAGTTCGAAAACATGGGCGCCCAGATGGTCCGCGAAGTTGCTTCGAAGACCAGCGACATCGCCGGCGACGGCACCACGACCGCAACGGTGCTGGCCCAGGCAATCGTCAAGGAAGGCGCCAAGGCCGTTACGTCGGGCATGAACCCGATGGACCTGAAGCGCGGCATCGATCTAGCGGTCACCGCCATCGTCGCGGAACTGAAGGCCAACGCCCGCAAGATCTCCAACAATTCCGAAATCGCCCAGGTCGGCACAATCTCCGCCAATGGCGATGCCGAAATCGGCCGCTTTTTGGCCGATGCCATGGAAAGGGTCGGCAATGATGGCGTCATCACCGTCGAAGAAGCCAAGACCGCCGAAACCGAACTCGAGGTCGTCGAAGGCATGCAGTTCGACCGCGGCTACCTCAGCCCCTATTTCGTGACAAATGCGGACAAGATGCGGGTCGAGTTCGAAGACCCCTATATTCTCATCCACGAGAAGAAGCTGTCGAACCTGCAGTCGATGCTGCCGGTTCTCGAGGCCGTCGTCCAATCCAGCAAGCCGCTGCTGATCATCGCTGAAGACGTCGAAGGCGAAGCGCTTGCTACCCTCGTCGTCAACAAGCTGCGCGGCGGCCTCAAGATCGCTGCCGTCAAGGCACCTGGCTTCGGCGACCGCCGCAAGGCCATGCTCGAAGACATCGCCATCCTGACCGCCGGCACCGTCATCTCCGAAGATCTCGGCATCAAGCTCGAATCCGTCACGCTCGACATGCTCGGCCGTGCCAAGAAGGTTTCGATCGAGAAGGAAAACACCACAATCGTCGATGGGGCAGGCGCCAAGACCGACATCGAAGGCCGTGTTGCCCAGATCAAGGCCCAGATCGAGGAAACCACCTCCGACTACGACCGCGAGAAGCTGCAAGAACGCCTTGCCAAGCTCGCCGGCGGCGTTGCCGTTATCCGCGTCGGCGGCTCGACCGAAGTCGAGGTGAAGGAGAAAAAGGATCGCGTCGACGACGCGCTTCATGCAACCCGTGCCGCCGTCGAAGAGGGCATTTTGCCCGGTGGCGGCGTAGCGTTGTTGCGCGCCGTCAAGGCGCTCGATAATCTCAATACGGCCAACCAGGACCAGCGCGTTGGTGTGGAGATCGTCCGCCGCGCGGTCGAGGCGCCGGCTCGCCAGATCGCCGAAAACGCCGGTGCAGAAGGCTCGATCGTGGTCGGCAAGCTGCGGGAGAAAAGCGAGTTCTCCTATGGCTGGAACGCTCAGACCGGCGAATATGGCGACCTCTATGCCCAGGGCGTCATCGATCCGGCGAAAGTGGTGCGCACCGCGCTGCAGGATGCGTCCTCCATCGCCGGTCTGCTCGTCACGACGGAGGCCATGATCGCCGAGAAACCCAAGAAGGACGCGCCGCCGCCTATGCCTCCAGGCGCCGCCGGCATGGATTTCTAAAAAGGCTGCCGGCCCGCCCGCACCCCCAGGCGGGCCATGTCTAAGGGAATAGAGATGGTTCAAACGATCAAAAGCCGATCGCAGGTACCGCTGGACTCCCGCGATCTCGACATCTGCCAGCAGGTCTTCGACAAGCTCAGATCCGAATACCAGGTGGCAAAGGACAGCGACGAAGCCGAACGAATGGCGAGTATCGTCATCGAACTCTACCGCCAGGGTGTGCGCGACCCCAATCACCTGCGGTCGATGGTCGAGGCGGCCCGCGGCCTCTTCGAAACGAGCGATCGGTAGGAAATGCCGTGCCTGCAGGTCACAAGCACCGCGCGATATCACACATAACGATGATGTCAGCGTGGATGCCATCCGGAGGATTTACCCCGAAGAACGGTCATCTGCTCCTGCTGCACTTCATTTTCATCGTTCAAAACGGCTTGCCAAAGCCTGTTGCCGAGCCGAAGCGAGACCCGTTTCGTCCCCTCGTGTTCAGCTGTCCCGACTTCCACGGAGCTGACGACGGAACCATGGCGCATGTGGCGGCGAAGATCGGCCAGCGATAATCCGAACCGCTCCGCCAGTTCCGATGATTCCAGGATAAAATCGCCATTTGAATCGCGCTCGATCAGCACCGACTTTTTCTCCAGCTACGCTCCACGTCCAGCCCTCAGGCCACCGCTGCAATCGCATTGTCCTCCTTTGGCAGCAGCCGCGCCACTGCGCTCAGGAGATCCGTCTGCGATATCAGGCCAAGAATGCGGTGATCGTCATCGACAATGATAACGGCATGTGTGCGCCCGTCCGTCAGAACGGGCAATAGCGACAGAGCAGGATCCAACGGTCTGGCCACCGCCGGCCTCGAGATCGCATGGGCGATGGTCTCGGTGCTCATCGACAACTCCCGCAAACCGACAGCGCCGACGAGACGGCCTTCTGGATCCTTCACCGGCAGTGTACGGATATTATGCTTGAGCAGAAGGTGCCGAGCGGCATCCGGTTCCGAAGCCTCCCCAATGGCGATCACGTCGCGCGACATGATATCGGCACAGTTGATCTTGCCGTTTGAGCGGATGGCCGCTTGCAGCTCGACCTGCTGCAGCAGCCGGCCGAGGTCTGCCCGGTCGATATCGAAAGTCTCGTCAAGTGCTTCGAGGGCCGCATCGACATCCTCCTCACGAAACCCCACCCGCACCGAGGATGGCGGGTCGATCGTCTGATGGGTGTTCTCCGCCGGCTTTGGAACGACGTGCGGATAATTCCGCTTGGACAGCCTGTGGAACAGCAGGCCAAGACCGACGAGAATGCAGGAGTTCAAAGCGACGGGCACGAAGGGAAAGAGGAACCCCCAGCCGGCAACGACAGGGCCGCCGAGCACGGCGGTCAGTGCGGCGGCACCTCCTGGCGGATGAAGGCAACGCGTGAAGGACATCGCGCCGATGGCAAGCGAAACGCCGACGCCGGTCGCGATGATCGGATCACGAATGAAATAGGCGGCAATGATTCCCATCAGAGCCGAAATCGTATTGCCGCCGATGATCGACCATGGCTGCGCCAGCGGGCTTGCCGGCACCGCGAAAAGAAGCACCGCGGACGCCCCCATCGGCGCGACGATCAAGGGAAGATGCGGTCCCTGTCCGAACAGATAGCCGCTGATGACGCCGGTGAAACCGATGGCCAGCAAAGCGCCGAGACATGCAATCAATCGCTCTCGTAAGGTCGCACCGGCCAGAATAGGTGAGAACAAACGGAAGCGGCGGAAGCGGCTCGGTCCCACCTTTGGGGAAACGGGATACTGCATGACAAGACCAATTTTAAGCGAGGATTATCTGGCGGCGAAGGAGAAAGGTGTGCGGACTAGTTTGTTGTCAACCGGGGACCTCTGCCTTTGGTCGCGCTGAGGACTTCGTGGAATGCGTTGAACGCGCTGGGGCGATCATTCCTGCGATAGACGAGCAGCGTCTCAACGAGCCCCAATTGATGGGTCTGGACAGGCGTCGGCCAGTGCATGAGGTCAAGGACGGATCGCGGCATGACACCCGCCGTATTCCCGGTCGCAACGCTCGCCAGGATCGCGTGGTAGGAACCGAGCTCGCTCGTCGGCAGCGCGCTCGATTTGCGCGCCCAGTTTTCGGCGATCCTGCGATAGGTGCAGCCGGGCTCTAGAGCGGCGAGTGATCCGACACGCAGGTCTGCGGCGGATTTGATGGAGGGATGCCCGGATGGCAACACAATCAGCAGCTCTTCGACGAAGATCGGCTCCATCTCCAGCGCCTTGAGTTCGGCATCGAAACCTGAATCCTCCTCGCGCATCGTCTTGGGTGGGCGGGCAATCAGCGCGCAATCCAGCACATCGGAGAGAACGTCGCGGGCAAGATCGCGGGAGGCTCCCATCGTCAGATGAAGTGACACATCAGGCCACATCTGATTGAATTGCGTCAGCGCCGACGGCAGTCTGCTTGCCGCCGTGCTCTCCATGGTGCCGACCCGCAATATTCCCGATGGGGCGAGAGGCCGCACGGCCTGGCGCGCTTCGAGCGCAAGCGCCATAAGCCGGTTGGCATAGGCAAGAAACGTCTCGCCCTCCCGTGTCAACGTCATCTTCTTGCCGTCACGGCTGAAGAGGGAAACGCCGAGGTCCTCCTCCAATTGCTGGATGCGCGTCGTCACATTCGACGGCACCCGCCCTACGGCCTTGGCAGCCTTGGTCACGCTTCGGTCGCTGGCAACCGCGAGGAATATCTCGATCGACGAAAGGTCCAATGAAAAGATCTCGTTTTCGAAATTAAGACAATAGATAATTCTCTATATAAAAATCATCATGCCAACTCAAGCCGGTTTCGGCGTTGAACGAAAAACGCCATCCGCGGACCGGGACAGGCAAGCGACTGCCGAAAAAAGGATCGCGACGCCGAGGAAATAGCCATGCAGGCGGCGACATTGTCTACTTCGGATGAGGATTTGCGGGTTTGAGGCTGGCATGCGGTTTGCATCTGCTGGACGATCTGCAGATCGATCGGCGACGACCACATGTTGCACCTTGTCTTGACCTGTCTTCTTCTGAGCGTCGCTTCAGGCTTGAGCATGCGCCGTTTTCTGCTGCCGTATTTCTCAGGTGGCGATCTCGCCGAGAAATCCGCCCCGGTGACGATCGTCGCAAGCGCCGTCTTTCTGGCAGCAATCGCTTTCACCGTCTCCGATCAGAATCTCTGGGCAAAATCCGCCATCCTGATGCTCGGCCTTTCGCTGGCGGTCATGTTCGACGATGCGAGACCCAGGATGACGATTGCCCTCTCCGTCGTTAGTTTGGCAGTCTATCTTGGGCTTCGTTCGATTAGCTGAGCCATCCCACTTCCAGGGGATAGTGCAGTCTTGTTGGCGGTGCCAAAGCCCTTATCGAGACGCTGCATCCAGAGACGAAAGTCATGCGTCAGCAACGCCACATCGTACAGCCATTCCGCGAGCAAAAGCTCCCAACGACTTGCTTCCCCATTCTTGAGCAAGACGTGAACTCTTTTCTGCAGCTCTTCGAACGGCTCATCACGAGGGAAGGGCGCGGGGCGGCGCAATTCGGGATGCAATCGGTTTTCCATGAAGCAAGCTCCTCAACAATCGGTGCATGTTGATAATATATCGTATTACGATATAATTTCAAGATGGCTTGAGTGGAAGCCGAACGTTTGGCGCGGGGAAAGCAATCATCTTGGATTTCGGCGCCTGAAGCCCTTCCCACTGACAAAAGAGATTTCAGGTCACGCGGACGCCAATCTCTATTGAAGAATGGTATCGCGCTGTTATTCTCTATTATTGAACATGAAATGAGGGCGCCGAACAGAAATGAAACGCTCCATGAGTGACGATGTCAGGAAAAACAGTGCCGATGGCTACGCCTCACCGGCCTGCTTCATGCACGAGGTCGATCCGGTCTACATGGGCCTCAAACCGGAGCCCGAAGCCGTCCGGGAGTGGCGGAAGGAAGAACGCCGTCGTCTGATAGACCGCCGGACGTTGCTCGCAGCGAATGAGCGCGAGCAACGAACATCTCTGATCCGCCATCATCTGGATCGGCTTCTGCCGAAGATCGCCGGCCGCAACGTCAGCCTGTATTGGCCGTTTCTGGGGGAGCCGGACCTTCGCGGCTGGATGCAGTCGGCGGCAGCTTGCGGCGCCACCTGTCTATTGCCAGTGGTGACGGAAAAAAGGACGCCCCTCAGCTTCCGCTCTTGGAGCGTCGGCGAGGAACTGACACGCGGCATCCTGAACATCCCGGTTCCGCTTCGCGGCGAAGAGCGCCTGCCCGATATCATCGTCGCGCCGGTCGTCGGATTCGATGCGCAATGTTACCGGCTCGGTTTCGGAGGCGGTTATTTCGATCGAACGCTGGCCTCTCTCAATCCCCGGCCTTTCGCGATCGGCGTCGGTTTCGACTTCCAGGAGATCGACACGATCCGACCTCAGGACCATGACATCCCCATGGATGCGATCGTAACCGATATCGAAATCCGGTTTCGCCAAGGCATTGGCTCCTTTGCCGCAAGGATGTTCGAGGGTTAGCCGATGATGAGGAGACGAGGGAAAGCCCGGTAGGGTTCTGAGAATACCACTCGCTCCGGCCCGAATTCGAACGTCAGCAGGTTTTGACCTGCCTCCACGTCTGTCCCTGCGCTTGATGCATGGCGAATGTCGGTTGCGTCGGCGCCTATCCGGCCTGCGTCAACCGAGTGCCTGGCTGACCAGCGCATAGGTCCTCGGCTCGTGCGCCGCCTGATGTCCCGGAACCGGGAGCCAAGGGCCACCGAACGACATGGTCGTGACGATGTCGTAGACAGGAAGCCCGCAGCGGGAGAGGAAATCGGAAAAACTTCCGCCCTGCTCGCGTGTGTCGAGGCGCAGGAACGCCCCTGCATGCTCGGCCGCATGCGGGCGGACGACGGCGATCGCGTCCGCGTCACTGCACGCAACAATGGGACCGATGACATGGCCACGCCCGAACCGCCGGCAAAGCGAGAAAGCCTCGATCCAGCCGGCGCGGGTCAATACGATGCCTTTGGAGTTTGCCATCAGCCTGGCCAAGAGCAGCTTACGATCGGTGCCGAAGGCCACGCAATCCAGTTCGGCGATCGCTTCCAGATCGCTGGCCTCAACTGCCCGTATTGCGGCACCGGGCGGCAGCTCCACACCCGGCGGCGATATCGCTTCTCCCTGGCATTGAAAGACGAGCGCCTCGCGAACAAAGTTCAGGGAACGATAGAGACGTCGCGCTGCGCGCGTCGCATTCAGCCCAAGGTTCCGCCCGGCGACCTGCTCCAGCGCGTGGCCCATGAGCCATTGCCCGGCGCCATTGGTTTGAAGACGCGGCGAGGTGATGACCATACCGATCGTGGCAAATTGGGCATCGTAGGGAAACCACATCGCAGAGCCCAGGATGCGGCCGATTTCATCGATCGCCACGATGCCCTGGCCGAATTCGCGCAAGAACTGCCAGTCTTCGCCACGATGGGGCCAGGCGACGGTCATCGACAGTGCATGCAACTTGTCGAGGGCAACGCTGTCGATCCCGGCGATATGCGTCTCGAAACTATCGACGAACCTGGATTCGGATGTCAGTTCACTCACTCCCACCCCCTGCCGCATTTTTCCGGCCAAGCCGGCGTCTGGAAACTTCTCTGCCAAGACTAGAACAGATCGTTCGATACAATTCACTGGTGAGGCCGGCGCAAACACAACAATCGACCAAATCCGCTGCACTTTCGGCAAATAAAGCCTGGAGCGTCCTCTAAAGTCATTGACTAGGCCAATCGGCCGCTGTCGCCGTTCACCTTAAGAGCCCGGAAATGCCGTCTCCCGTCAGCCCAATTGCAGGCACCTCGAAGATCCCCGCACTGTGAGGAATCCCATGCAGGCAATTGAAATTCTCGAAAGGCTCGTTGGTTTCCCCTCCGTCGTCGGCACGCCGAACGGCGAGATCGTGGCGTGGATCCGGCACTATCTGCAAAGCCACGGCGCTGTCGTCACGGAGCTCCCCGGCCCGGAGGGCGATCGGTCGAACCTCTTCGCGACGATCGGTCCGAAGGAAACACCGGGCTATATCCTCTCCGGTCATATGGACGTAGTCCCGGCCATGGAAGGTGGCTGGACCAGCGACCCTTTCCGCCTGCGGGCCGAAGCAGATCGCCTCTACGGTCGCGGCGCCACGGATATGAAGGGCTTCCTGGCTGCGGCTCTTGCGGCCGTTCCGGCGCTGGCGGCCTCACCGCTTCGCCGGCCCGTCCACCTTGCCTTTTCCTATGACGAGGAGGCCGGCTGCCGCGGCGTGCCGCATATGATCGCCCGCCTGCCGGAGCTCTGTGCAGCCCCGCTTGGCGCGATCATCGGCGAACCGAGCGGCATGCGGGCAATCCGCGCCCACAAGGGCAAGGCCGCCGCCCGGCTGACCGTCAGGGGCCGGTCCGGCCACTCTTCGCGCCCGGACCAAGGACTGAACGCGATCCATGCCATCACCGACGTCCTAGCCTGCGCTCGCGCCGAAGCCGAACGGCTCACGCGCGGCCCGTATGAGCCTGTCTTCGAACCGCCCTACTCCTCCCTTCAGGTCGGCACGCTGAAAGGCGGCCAGGCAGTCAACATCATTCCCGACAGTTGCGAGGCCGAGTTCGAAGCGCGGGCCATTTCCGGCGTCGATCCCGCCACGTTGCTGGCCCCACTGCGAGCGTCGGCCGAGGGACTATCGCAGCTTGGCTTTCAGGTGGAATGGCGTGAACTCAGCGCCTATCCGGCGCTTTCGCTGGCCGCCGATGCGCCGCTTGCAACTCTGCTTAACGAACTGACCGGCGCCGAGCCGCTCGCCGCCGTCAGCTACGGCACGGAGGCTGGGCTTTTTCAGCGCGCCGGCGTCGATGCGATCATCTGCGGACCGGGCGACATCGGCCGCGCCCACAAGCCGGACGAATTCATCCTCGCCAGTGAACTTTCGGCCTGCCAGGCGATGATCGAGGCACTCGGCCGCCGTTGCGCCTGATGACATGATCGAGGATCGGATCCAATGACCTTTCTCTTTAATGCCGATGCGAAGCGCGGCGCCATATTTGCCGAAGCCTTCGCGCGGGAACTGCCCGACATTGCCTTCTCCATGGATCCCCAGTCGGTCGAACCGGACGCCGTGCGCTACCTGATCACCTGGACCGTACCGGAGGACCTCGCGCGCTATCGCAAACTCGAAATCCTGTTTTCGATCGGCGCCGGCATCGACCAGTTCCGTATCGATACGGTGCCTGCATCGGTCAAGGTCGTGCGCATGGTCGAGGACGGCATCATCAGGATGATGCAGGAATATGTGACGCTGGCGGTCCTTGCGCTCCATCGCGACCTGCCGGCCTATCTCGACCAGCAGCGCCGCCGGACCTGGCAGACCATCGCTCCTAGTCAAGCCTCGGATCGCCGCATCGGCGTGCTCGGCCTCGGCATGCTTGGAAGCACAGTGCTCGAACGTCTGCAGCCCTTCGGCTTTCCGCTTTCGGCCTGGAGCCGCAGCCCGCGCGAGATCGACGGCATCCGATGCCTGAGCGGCCAGGACGGTCTCGATACTCTGCTTGCAACCACCGACATTCTCGTCTGCCTGCTGCCGCTGACGGATGAGACGCGCGGCTTCCTGAATGCCACGCTCTTCGCCGGACTGCCGGCCGGCGCAGCACTCGTCCATGTCGGCCGAGGCGCCCAGCTCGACCACCAGGCGCTCGTCGACGCGCTCGACGCCGGACATCTCTCCGGCGCCGTCGTCGACGTCACAGAGCCGGAACCGCTGCCTGCGGACCACGCCTTCTGGAGCCATCCGAAGATCCTGCTGACGCCGCATATTGCGAGCGTCACCCAGCCTGAAACCGCCGCGGCGGCCGTGATCGGCAACATCAAGCGGCATCAGGCAGGCCTTGATCCGATCGGACTGGTCGATCGCAGCCGCGGCTACTGAGTTCTCAACCCAGGAAAGCAAAATCATGTCCCTCCTCAAGACAATCGACACCAACCCTACCTTCGCGCCGCGCGAGTCCGGCCCGCTCCCGGAACGGCTGATCTCGGGCGATCCGGCCTTCAAGACCTGGGCGCAGGACGTCGCCCGCGGCGAGACGGTTCATAGCGGCGTCTGGGTAGCCACACCCGGCGAGACGCGCTCGATCAAGGGCGAGACCTTCGAGTTCTGCCATATCCTTTCCGGCCTGGTCGAAATCACGCCGGAAGGCGGCGAACCGGTGGTCTACAAGGCCGGCGACAGCTTCGTCATGAAGCCAGGCTTCGTTGGCGTCTGGAAGACGACCGAGACTGTACGCAAGATCTATGTGACCGTGACGTGACGCCGTAGATTTGACTGCCGCAGCGGCGAAAACGCAATTTTTCGCCGCTGCGGCACCGCCGGTCGATGCATGCTGCTCGCCTTCCCCAGTTAGGCTTGTCTCAGCCCATCCCGAGGACATGCGATGACACTCAGCTTCGATCCGAACACCATATCCCTGCCCGTCGGACATTTCATCGGCGGCCGGCTGGTTCCGGCCGAAGCCGTCATCGACATGCATCGCCCATCCGACGGCAAGGCCTATGCCGGCTGCCCGCTGGCCGACGAGGCCCTTGTCGACCAGGCCGTCGAAACTGCCAGGACCGCATTGAAGACGAGCAATTGGGGCGGCGTACGGCCACGCGAGCGAACCGTGGCGCTGCAGCGCTGGGCGGACATGATCGAAGCCGAGGCGGAAACCCTCGCCAGGCTCGAAGCGCTCTCCTCGACACGGCCCATTAGTCATCTCGTCGCCGGCGACATCGCCGTCACCGCCGAGCAAATCCGCTTCTTTGCCGAGTTCGCCGACAAGGAAGGCGGCGACCTTGTGCCGACAGACGATGCCAATTTCGGCATGATCATGACCGAACCCTATGGCGTCGTCGGCGCCATCACGCCCTGGAATTTTCCCTTGTCCATGGCCGGCTGGAAGCTCGGCCCGGCGCTGGCGGCGGGCAATGCGGTGGTGCTGAAGCCGTCGGAAATGACGCCGTTTTCGACGCTCTATCTCGCCGAACTTTCGGTGCGGGCCGGCCTGCCGGCCGGTCTCGTCAACATCGTGCTCGGCGACGGCCCAACCACCGGAAATTCGATCACCGGACATCCGGGCATCGCCAAGGTCAGCTTCACGGGCTCGACTGCGGCCGGCGCGGCAATCATGACCAACATCGCCCGCACCGGCGTCAAGTCGATGACGCTGGAACTCGGCGGCAAAAGCCCGCAACTGGTCTTCGCCGATGCCGATCTCGAGCTTGCAGCCGGCGCAATCGCCGGCAGCATTCTCTCCAACGCCGGCCAGGCCTGCGTTTGCGGATCCCGCCTGATCGTCCAGGCGAAGGTGGCGGACGCGCTCGCAGCCGCACTCGTCAAGAGGCTCGCGGCCATCCGCCCCGGCCCCACCTGGGATGAGGCAACTGATTATTCGCCCGTCATCTCCGAACGCCAGATTGCCCGCATGGACGGTATCATCCGCGCAGCCATCGACGACGGCGCCGAATGCCTCACCGGTGGCCGCCGGCTCGACCGCGAAGGTTATTTCTACGCACCGACCCTGATATCAGGCGTGACGGCAACATCGCCGGCGGTTCTTGAGGAAATCTTTGGACCGGTCCTGACCATTCAGACCTTTGAGGATGAGGAAGAGGCGTTGAGCCTCGCCGATCATCCGGCCTATGGGCTTGCCGCCGGCCTCTTCACTCGCGATCTCTCGCGTGCCATCCGCGTGACCCGCCGCCTGCAGGCCGGCACCGTCTGGGTCAACCGTTACGGCCGCTCACGCGACCATATCCTGCCGACCGGGGGCTACAAGCAGTCCGGCATCGGCAAGGATCTCGGCCGCGACGCCTATCTCGCCAACCGCAAGAGCAAGAGTGTGCTCATCAGCCTGTGAGGACCTGCGATGAAAACCTACAAGATCGCCCTTCTGCCCGGAGACGGCATCGGCCCCGACGTGACGGCTGCAGCCTGGGCCGTACTCGAAAAGGCAGCCGGCCTGAACGGATTTTCTCTTGATGCAACCAGCTATCCCTGGTCCTGCGACTACTATCTGGAGAACGGCAGCATGATGCCCGCGGATGGCATCGAAACGCTCCGATCCTTCGATGCCATCCTGCTCGGCGCCGTCGGCTGGCCTCGCAAAGTGCCGGATTCGGTGTCGCTGCATGGGCTTTTGCTGCCGATCCGCAAGGCCTTCGTGCAATATGCCAATATCCGCCCGCACCGGCTGCTGCCGGGTGTGCAGGGACCGTTGCGGTCTGACGGCTTCGACATCCTCTGCATTCGTGAAAATACCGAAGGCGAATATTCCGGCGCCGGTGGCCGCGTCCACCAGGGGACCGATAATGAAGTGGCTGTGGAGACCTCGATTTTCACCCGCAAGGGGGTCGAGCGCATTCTGCGCTTCGGCTTTGAGCAGGCGCGTGCACGCAGCGGCAAGCTTGCCTCGGTGACGAAGTCCAACGCCCAGAAATACTCGATGGTCTTCTGGGACGAGATCACCCAGAGGCTTTCTGCGGAATATCCCGATATCGAGGTGACCAGCTACCATATCGACGCCATGGCCGCCCGCATGGTCATGGCGCCCGATAGTCTCGACGTCGTGGTCGCCTCCAACCTGTTCGGCGATATCCTGACCGACCTCGGCGCCGCTATCCAGGGCGGGCTTGGCTTTGCAGCCTCCGCCAATATCAATCCCGATCGCTCGGCGCCATCGATGTTCGAACCGGTCCACGGCTCGGCGCCCGATATCGCTGATCGCGGCATCGCCAATCCGATCGCCGCCATCTGGTCGGGCGCGATGATGCTGGAGCATTTGGGAGAAACGGCTGCCGCCGCAAGGGTGATGGCATCAATCGAGGCGACGACGGCAAACGGCATCGGCGCAATTCCCGGCAAGGACAAGACCGACGCGATCACGGCATCGGTGCTTTCGGCACTTGGCTGATCAATGGAGAACAGAATGAACGGACTAAGGGATAGCAGCCTGTTTCGTCAGCAAGGGCTGATCGACGGAGAATGGCGCGGGGCTGAAACCGGGCGCACGATCGAGGTGATCGATCCGGCGACCCAGCATATGCTGGGCACTGTGCCCGACATGGACGGAGCCGATACGAGGGCGGCAATCGCCGCCGCGGAAAAGGCCTTTGCTCCATGGCGCGCCAGGACCAATGCCGAGCGCGGCGCATTGCTGGAAGCCTGGCACGATCTGATGCTCGACAATATCGAGGATCTGGCGCTGATCCTCACCCGTGAGCAGGGCAAGCCGCTGACGGAAGCGCGCGGCGAAATCCGCTACGGCGCCTCGTTCATCAAATGGTTCTCCGAGGAGGCGCGCCGCATCGGCGGGACGACCATTCCCTCGCCGACGGCGGATCGGCGGATCGTCGTTCTGAAGGAGCCCGTTGGCGTGTCGGCGATCATCACGCCGTGGAATTTTCCGAATGCGATGATCACCCGCAAGGTCGGGCCGGCGCTCGCCGCAGGCTGCACGGTCGTTATCAAGCCATCGGACCTCACCCCCTTTTCGGCACTGGCGCTCGGCGTCTTGGCGGAGCACGCCGGCATCCCGAAGGGGGTGATCAACATCGTCACCGGCATGCCGGCCGGCATCGGCGACGAACTGATGGCGAACCAGACCGTCCGCAAGATCTCTTTCACCGGCTCGACCCGCGTCGGCTCGCTGCTGATGCGCGGCGCGGCCGACAGCGTCAAGCGGCTTAGCCTTGAACTCGGCGGCAACGCACCCTTCATCGTCTTCGACGATGCCGATCTCGATCTTGCCGTGGAAGGTGCTATCGCCTCGAAATTCCGCAATGGCGGGCAGACCTGCGTCTGCGCCAACCGGCTTCTCGTCCAGTCCGGCGTCTACGAGGCCTTTGCCGCCAAACTTTCCGCGCGCGTATCGGCCATGAAGGTCGGGGCCGGCACGGATGCCGGCACGGATATCGGGCCGATGATCAACAGAGCGGCGATCGAGAAGATCAGGCGTCACGTCGACGACGCGGTGGAAAAGGGAGCGCGGATCCTCGCCACCGCGGCTTCGGTGCCTGAAGGCGATCAATATGCGGTGCCGATGGTGCTCGGCGGTGCGACGACCGAGATGCAGCTTGCCAGCGAAGAGACCTTCGGACCCGTTGCCCCGCTTTTCCGTTTCGACAACGAGGAAGAGGCGATCCGCATCGCCAACGCCACACCCTTCGGCCTTGCGGCCTATTTCTACACCGAGAGCCTGAAACGCTCCTGGCGGGTCGCCGAAGCGCTCGAATTCGGGATGCTCGGCCTGAACACGGGGGCGATCTCAACTGAGGTGGCTCCCTTCGGCGGCGTCAAGCAATCCGGCCTCGGTCGTGAAGGCGCCCAATGCGGCATCGACGAATATCTGGAAATGAAGAGCTTCCACATCGGTGGGCTCGCCTGACCGCCAGGAAAACGAAAGAGCGCCGGGAAATCATCCCGGCGCCCTTTTGCTGATCCATGTCTGCCTTACTGGAAGCGGTCGAGCGTCTTGTAATAAAGCCCGACGAGCGGCAGGAACCACGGCTTTCCGAAATGGCCGGGAACGGCCGGCCAGTCGAGCCCCTTGATCGGGTTACGGTCGGTCTTGCCGAGGATGGCGTCGGCCATAATGATGCCGAGATGGGTGGAGAGTTGGGCGCCGTGGCCGGAATAACCCATGGCATACCAGACACCATCGACATAGCCGGCGCGCGGATAGCGGTCCTTGGTCATGTCGACGAGCCCGCCCCAGCAATAGTCGATCTCGACGCCGGCAAGCTGTGGGAAGATTTCAGCCAGGCTGGCGCGGAGAATGTCGCCGCTCCTTGCGTCTGATCGTTGATCGGACGTGGCGGAAAACCGGGCACGACCGCCGAAGATCAGCCGCTTGTCCGGCGACAGCCGGAAATAGTTGCCGATGTTCATCGACGTCACACAGGTCCGGTTGCCCGGCATCGTAGCGGCGATTTCGGCGTCGGTCAGCGGACGGGTGGCGATCAAGAAGCTGCCGACGGAAATAATCCGGCGACGGAAATAGCTGAAGAGCGACGGCGTATAGGCGCCTGTCGCGATCAGCACATGGTCTGCAGTGACGGTGCCGCGTGCGGTCGTAAGGCTGTGGCGACCGTTGCCCTGCCGGTGGGCGGTCACGGCCGCCTTCTCGAAGATGACGGCGCCGTGACGGGCGGCCGCCGTGGCGAGGCCGGCGACGTAGCGGCCCATATGCATCATCGCGCTTTTCTTCGAGAGCATGGCGCCATGGAAGGACGACCCAACCTCACTCTTCAGGTCACTTGCGGTCAGAAGTGCGGTGTCCGGATCGACCTCTCTATGAACGGCCTCGAAATTGCGGGCAATCGCGTCGAAATGCTGCGGCTTGGAGGCAAGCTTCAGCTTGCCGGCGCGGCGGAAATTGCAGTCGATTCCCTCTTCGGCGATGATCGCCTCGATCGTATCGATGGAATCGTCGAACGCTTTGTAGAGGGCGACGGCTCGCTCCACGCCGAGTGCTGATTTGGCGGACAGGAAGCTATGGGCGAGGCCGTTGTTGAGGTGGCCGCCGTTGCGTCCCGATGCCCCCCAGCCGACCCGTTCGGCCTCCAGCACGACGACGTTGACGCCCGTTTTCGCAAGCTGGTGCGCTGCGGCAAGCCCAGTGAAGCCGGCGCCGATGACGGCGACGTCATAATGTCCTTCGACGGGGCCTTGAGCGCCGCCGGCAAAGGCTGGTGCCGTGTCGTGCCAGTAGGATTCGAACAGCATCCGCGTCTCTCCGTCAGAGCCCGACGACGCCAGGCAGGCCCGAGATGTCAGGAATTTCGATATAACCGTAATAAGGGTTGGCAGGCTCATGGCCGCGATTGACCCAAACCTTGTTCTTGATGCCGAGATCGTGGGCCGACATCAGGTCATAGCGGAAGGAGGACGAGCAATGCAGCACCTCTTCCGGCCCGCAGCCCAGCATATCGAGCATATATTCAAAGCCCTTGAAGCGTGGCTTGTAGGACTGCGCCTGCTCGGCGGTATAGACCGCGTGGAAGGGCGCGCCCAGTTTTTCGACGTTCGACATGATCTGCGAATTCATGGCGTTGGAAAGGATGACCAAAGGGATTTCCTTGGCGACCTTGGCGAGACCGGCCGGGACATCTGAATGTGGCCCCCAGGTCGGAACCCGCTCATAGATCATCCGGGCGGCTTCATCGCGAAATGTCACGCCGTTGCGCTTGCATGTCCGCTCGAGCGAATTGTGCACCACTTCGGCATAGGGCTTCCAGGCGCCCATGATCTCGTCGAGCCGATAGGCAGCGAAATTCGTGATGAATTCCACCATGCGTGGCTCGTCGAGCTCTTCGCCGTAGAGATCGCGTGCCGCCTCCGCCATCTGAAAATTGGTTAGCGTGCCGTAGCAGTCGAAGGTGATGTATTTCGGACGAAACGTCGTCATCTGCGTATCCTTGAACGATCGGAGCTGTGACAATCATAGGCACCGCTTCACCCGCAGCTCGCCTGAATTGGCGGCATCGAAAGCAGAATCTATCGTATCGAAAGCGGGGTTTGGCAGAAGGTTGCGCGCCTGCCCGCAGTCAACGGCCAGCGAAGTGACGCCTTCAATTGCCGTCGTTCGTGATCGTGATGCGACGGAAGGTCGAGGCCGAAGGTGTTGACGAGATCGGTCACCTGCGCCGGGCTGAGGAAACGGGGATTGAGGTTGCGCAACAGCAGATAGAGCTTCGCCGTTTCCTCCAGTTCCTCGGCCGCAAAGACCGCCGCCTCTAGGCTGTCACCGGCAACAACCGGTCCGTGATTGGCCAGAAGCACCGACGAATACTTGCCCGCCAGCCCACGAATGGCATCAGCCACCGCCGGATCGCCGGGACGATAATAGGGCACCAGCGCGGTTTCGCCGGCGCGCATCAGATAATATGGCGTCATCGGCGGCAGGGCCGCGCGCGGATCGATCTCCGGCAGCATGGTCAGTGCCACCGCGTGGGTGGAGTGAAGATGGACGATGGCGCGGGCGCTGCCGCGCGTATCGTAGAGGGCGGTGTGCAGCGGGATCTCCTTGGTCGGCTTGTCGCCGGACAGGAGCCGGCCTTCGGCATCGAGCCTGGAGATCCGTGCCGGGTCGAGAAAGCCGAGCGAGGCATTGGTCGGCGTAACCAGCCAGCCGCCATCCTCCAGTCGCAACGATATGTTGCCCGACGAACCGGGCGTCAGACCGCGCTCGAACAGCGAGCGGCCGAATCGGCAGATTTCCTCACGCAGGCGCGCGTCGGACATGACAGTTCCTCCAATATTAGGCGGTTGCCCCTTCGATCAGTTCAAAGCCGAGATTGACGGACTGCGGCGGCGCATTAGTGACGACCAACTGCGCGGCTATCTCCCCGGTCGCCACGCGCGGCGTTCGGATGGTCGACAACGGCTGTGGGGTTGCCCGGCCGATATCGAGGCCGTTATAGCCGAAAATGGCGAGCTTCGAGGGGATCGCGATCCCCTCGGCCAGACAGTGAAAATAGCCGCCGAGCGCCATGTCGTCGTTGGAGAAATAAACCGCATCGAGATCGCTCGTCCGGGCGAGCAATCGCTCCAGCCCCAACCTGCCGTTTTCCACGGACGAAGCGCCGGCGAGAATTTCGCGGGCGACGAGCGGGGCGCCATGCACATCGAGACTTTCGCAAAAGCTGGAAAACCGTTTGCCGGCGCGGGTATCGCGGTTCAGGTCGTGACCGACATAGCCGATCCGGCGATAACCACGCTTCAGCAGGAAGGCAGCGCTCTCCCGCCCGGCCGCGCGGTTCGAGAAGCCGACGGCGATGTCGAGAGCATCGCCGTCGAGATCGAGCAGTTCGACGACCCTGCATCCGCTGGCGCGCAGCATCTTCACCGTGCCCTCGGTATGCTCGCATCCCGCCAGCATGACCGCCGCCGGCCGCCAGGCGAGCATCGCGGCGGCGAGCGCTTCCTCCTTGCCCGGATCATAGTCGGTCACGGAGAAGACCGCCTGATACCGGTTTTCCTCCAGAACGGCGCTGGCGCCGCGCAGCACATCGGGAAAGACGATGTTCGACAGCGATGGAATGACGAAGGCGACAAGACGCGAACCGGTGGAGGCCAGCGTTCCCGCAATCCGGTTCGGCACATAGCCCAGCCGTTCGACGGCAGTCATCACCCGCTCGCGCGTCTTGCCGGAAAACGAACCGTGGTTGCGCAGCACGCGCGATACCGTGCTCTCGCCGACACCGGCCGCCTCCGCGACCTCGGCAAGCGTCACCGTCGGTTGATGTCTGAATTCCATCGTTACGTTTGAACCCGCCTGTTGAGGTGGTTGCCCGGCCTGCCCGCACCGCTCTGTCCCTATTTTTCACCGCTACCGCCAAGAAGCAAGGTTTTTTTGGCAGCGCTACCAATTTGCCGTTGGCAGCGCTGCCAAAATGAATTAATGAGAATGGCAGCGCTGCCAAAAAGTGGCATGGCGTGCCGCGGGAGGACCTCAAGGAGACCGCGGCAACAATCGGAGGAGAAAATCATGACGCTGCAGACGCAGGCGCCAGTTGTTGGCGCGCATCCCGCCCAGACGCTCGAAGACCGTGCCTACGGCAAGGTATTCTGGCGCATCGTACCGTTTCTAATGCTGTGCTACGTGGTCGCCTATCTCGACCGCGTCAATGTCGGCTTCGCCAAGCTGCAGATGTCGAGCGAACTCGGCCTCTCGGAAGCCGCTTATGGCATCGGCGCCGGCATCTTCTTCATCGGCTATTTTCTGTTTGAAGTGCCGAGCAACATCATCATGAACAAGGTTGGCGCGCGGGTGTGGATCGCCCGCATCATGCTCACCTGGGGTATCATCTCCGCCGCCTTCATGTTCACCTCGTCGGAAACCGTCTTCTATATCCTGCGTTTCCTGCTGGGCGTTGCCGAAGCCGGATTTTTCCCCGGCATCATTCTTTATCTAACCGCCTGGTATCCGGCCCACCGCCGCGCCAGGATCATCACCACCTTCATGTCGGCGATCCCGATATCCGCCATTTTCGGCAATCCGCTTTCGGGTCTCCTGATGGACAGTTTCCACGGCACGCACGGACTTTCCGGCTGGCAGTGGATGTTCCTGATCGAAGCCATTCCGGCTATTCTTTTCGGCGTTGCGACGTTCTTCTACCTTGATGATACGATCAGGGGCGCGAAATGGCTGAACGATGAGGAAAAAGGCGTGCTGACGGCCAATATCGAGGCGGAGAACCGGGCCAAGACGGCAAGCCCGCACAGCATCGGCGCAACGCTGAGCGACCGTCGCGTCTGGCTGATGTGCCTGATCTATTTCTGCTTCGTGCTCGGGCAATATGGCCTGAATTTCTGGATGCCGACCATCGTCAAGGCCTCCGGCGTCAACGGAAACCTCAACATCGGCCTGATTTCGGCGATCCCTTATATCTGCACATTCGTCGTGATGCTGGCGCTCGGACGTTCCGCCGACAGGCTGCGCGAACGCCGGTGGCACCTCATCGTCCCAGCACTCATCGCCGCCGGTGGCTTTGTCGCGGCGACGATGGCAACGAGCCCGGCGGTCTCGATTGTCTGCCTGTCGCTGGCTGCTGCCGGCGCCATCAGTTGCGCGCCGCTGTTCTGGTCGCTTCCGACGGCTTTTCTCGCCGGCACCGGCGCTGCGGCCGGCATCGCCTGGATCAATTCGGTCGGCAATCTCGCCGGGTTTCTCGGGCCGTTTCTGGTAGGCTATCTCAAAGACTTCACCGGCACCAACAGCGCCGGCATGTATCTCCTGGCGGCTGCCTTGGTCATTGGTTCGTTGGCCGTGTTGACGGTTCCGGCGAAAAGCGTCAATCGCTAAAACACAGCCCCTCCGGGATGGCACCCGGCGGGGCGCAGACCTTCCTCACAAGACTGGAGAAGCTCCTCATGTCACCGCTTGCTGAAAACTCGGGCTCGGCCTTTGTCGCGGCCGTCATCGGTCTTGGTTCCATGGGGCTTGGAATGGCCCTGTCGATGAAGCGCGCAGGTCTCAACGTCGTTGGATATGACATCACGCCGGCGGCAGTGGACCGCTTCATCGCCGACGGCGGACGGGGCGCGGCGACCCCAGCCGCTGCGGCAAAGGATGCCGACATCGTCGTCTCCGTAGTTGTCAACGGCGCGCAGACCGAGGCCGTGCTGTTCGGGCCTCACGGCGTCGCGAGCGCAATGAAGCCCGGCGCCGTCTTCATTTCGTCGGCCACCATGGATCCAGCCGTCGCGCGCGATCTGGCCGGGCGGGTGGAAGCTCTCGGCCTGCATTACCTCGACGCGCCTATTTCGGGCGGCGCGGCCAAGGCGGCGCGTGGCGAACTGACGATCATGGCATCCGGCTCCAGACAGGCCTTCGATACGGCGCGCCCGGGTCTCGACGCCATGGCCGCCAAGGTCTATGAGCTCGGCGACGAGGCCGGAAAAGGTGCTGCCTTCAAGATGATCAACCAGCTTCTCGCCGGCGTGCACATCGCAGCCGCCTGTGAGGCCATAACCTTTGCCGCCAAGCAGGGCCTCGACCTCGACAAGGTCTACGAGGTGATCACCGCGTCGGCCGGCAATTCCTGGATGTTCGAAAACCGCGTGCCGCATGTGCTGGCCGGAGACTATACTCCGCTCAGCAGCATCGAGATTTTCGTCAAGGATCTCGGTATCGTCCAGGACATGGCCCGCTCCGAGCGCTATCCGGTACCGCTCGCGGCAGCGGCCCTGCAGATGTATCTGGCCGCCTCCGGGGCCGGCATGGGCCGTGACGACGATTCCTCGCTCGCGCGGCTCTATGCCAAACTTTCCGGCGCTGAATTGCCCAGCTCGACCAAAGAGCCGCAGAGCCTGTAAAAGGAACGCTAGACATGCCCGTTTTCGCGGCCAACCTGACGATGATGTTCAACGAATGGGCGTTCCTCGACCGCTTCGACGCCGCAGCCGAGGCCGGCTTTGCTGCGGTCGAATACCTCTTTCCCTATGAAGCCGCGCCGGAGGCGATCGCCGAACGGCTTGCCCGCAACAATCTGCAGCAGGCCCTGTTCAACCTGCCGCCGGGCGACTGGGCAGCAGGCGAGCGTGGTATCGCCGCGCTTCCCGGACGCTTCGATGCACTGAAAGCCGATGTCGAGCGGGCCCTGGACTATGCGGCGGCGACGGGCGTCAGACGGTTGCACCTGATGGCAGGCATCGCCGATCGTCATGACGAAGACGCCTCCTCCTGTTACCGGCGCGCCGTCACCTATGCTGCCGGGCGGCTTGCTGAAAAAGGCATCGATCTCCTGCTCGAGCCGATCAACGGGCGCAACATGCCTGGATATTTCCTCAACGACTTCGCCGCCGCCGAGCGGCTGATTGCCGAATGCGGCCTGCCGAACCTGAAGCTGCAGTTCGACATCTATCACCGCCAGATCATCCACGGCGACGTCACTATGGCCTTGCGACACCTCCTGCCGATTGCCGGCCATATCCAGATCGCCAGCGTGCCGTCACGCAACGAACCGGATGGGGAGGAACTGAACTACCCCTATCTGTTCGGCGAAATCGACCGACTTGGGTATGACGGTTTCATCGGCTGCGAATACATCCCGCGCGGCCACACACTGGACGGTCTTGGCTGGTTCAAACCTTTTGCACGGAGCTAGACGATGGCTATTTTGCTCGGATCAATCGCTGACGACTACACGGGCGCCTCCGACCTCGCCAACACCCTGACGAAGAACGGTCTGCGCACGGTGCAGACGGTCGGCATCCCCGATCCGTCGCTGGCACTACCGGATGTCGACGCCGTGGTGGTTTCCCTGAAGATCCGCTCCGTCCCGGCTTCGGACGCCGTGGCGGCGGCGGCGAGCGCCGAGCGATGGCTGCGCCGGCGGGGTGCCGGCCACGTGCTTTACAAGATCTGCTCGACGTTCGATTCCACCGATGCCGGCAATATCGGCCCGGTCACCGAAGCATTGAGCGACGCGGCCGGCGGCGGCTCCGTGCTGGTGACACCCGCCTTTCCGGAAACGGGACGCACCGTCTATCTCGGTCATCTCTTCGTCGGCGGCCAGCCGCTGAACGAGAGCCCGCTCAAGGACCACCCCCTCAATCCGATGCATGACGCCAGTCTCGTGCGGGTTCTCACCCGACAATCGCGCAATGCCGTCGGACTGATCGATCTCGCAGCCATCGCGGCCGGACCCGGCGCCGTCAAGGCGAGGCTCGATGCCCTGCGCACGGCAGGCGTCTCCACGGTTATCGCCGATGCGATTTTTGAACGCGATCTTGAAACGCTCGGCGAGGTCGCTCTCGAAACGCCGGTGTCCACCGGTGCGTCCGGCCTCGGCCTCGGCCTTGCCCGCGCGCTCGTCCGCTCCGGCCGGATATCCTCCGGCGGAGCAACGACGACGGACGCCATTCGCCCGGTGGGCGGGCTTTCCGCGATCGTTGCCGGCAGTTGCTCCAAGGCGACGCTCCACCAGCTCGACATCGCCGAACGGTCGATGCCCGTCCTGCGGCTCGACCCGGAGCGGCTGCTTGCCGGTCCCGATGAGATCGCCGCGGCGATTTCCTGGGCTGGAGACCGCATCTCCGCCGGTCCCGTCGTCGTCGCCGCGAGCGCTGCGCCTGAAACCGTATCCCGGCTGCAATCGCTCTATGGAAGAGAGGCCTCCGGCCACACGATCGAGACCGCGACGTCGATCATCGCCACAGAACTGGTGGAGAGAGGCGTGCGGCGCCTTGTGGTCGCAGGCGGCGAAACCTCAGGAGCGGCGGTCGACAGGCTCGCCATTCCGGCATTTCTGATCGGCCCGGAGATTGCGCCCGGTGTGCCGGTGCTGCGCACGGTCGGCAATGCGCAGGGCGATATGCTTCTGGCGTTGAAATCAGGCAACTTCGGAGGCGAGGATTTCTTTACCGCAGCGCTGGCAATGATGCGCTGACAGACCCGGGATCCGATGAATATCGATCGGTTCCAGCATAAGATGCGGCGGCCCATGACAGCAGCGCCATAAGATACTGCTTCAACCATGGCCTTCAGACGATCTGCCCGCCGGCGCTCCGGCAGACTGGCGGGCACGACATGAAGGACGCCCCCATGCAAGCAAGTCAGATCGAAATCGTCCCGTTCGGCCCCGATCATCTGGAAGCCGCCGTTGCGCTCTCAAGACAGGCGGGCTGGCCGCATCGGACGGAAGACTGGCAGCTGGCGCTCGCCTTGAGCGACGGGATGGTTGCGGTCGAGGATGGCAGGGTCGTCGGCACCGTCCTCGTCACGCCTTACAAGTGCGATTGTGCGACGATCAATATGGTCATCGTCGACGAGACGATGCGCGGCAGGGGTCTCGGCCGGAAACTCATGGACGCCGCATTGCTGGCCGCGGGAGACCGGCCGTTGAGGCTGGTGGCCACGACGGCAGGGCTGCCGCTCTACCAAAAGCTTGGCTTCCACGAGACGGGTACCGTGCTGCAGCACCAGGGCCTTGCCGGAGACATCGCCGCGCCGGCGGAAACGCAAGCCGCCACCGACGCCGACCTTCCTGCTATCGCGGCACTCGACCGCCTTGCCTTCGGCGCCGACCGCGAAGGGCTGCTCTCTTATTTCACCAAGATCGGCGAATTCGCCGTCATTCGCCGTGACGGCCGCATTTCCGGGTTCGCTTGCCTGCGTCCTTTCGGCCGCGGCGAAGTGATCGGCCCCGTGGTGGCTGCCGAGCTCGGCGAAGCCAGGAAACTCATCGAACATTTCATCGCCAGGCGGCCCGGACGGTTCCTCAGGGTCGATACCACTGATGAGACCGGGCTTTCCCCATGGCTCGCCGAACAGGGGCTCGCCCATGTCGGCGGCGGAATCACGATGACAAAGCCGTTGATTCGCGACGCCGCCGATCCGACCGCCACCACCTTTGCCCTCGCCAGCCAGGCACTCGGCTGATCCGGAGATTTCCATGTACAGTAATTCCCTCATCGAACTCGATCGCGCCCACCTCATCCATCCGGTCGCCTCCTATCGCGGCCATGAAAAGCTCGGCGTGCGTGTGCTGGCCTCTGCCAAGGGCGCGACGGTCACCGACGCCTCCGGCAAGCAGCTGATCGACGGCTTCGCCGGTCTCTGGTGCGTCAATGCCGGTTACGGCCACGAAAGCATCGTCGAGGCGGCGGCCCGGCAGATGCGCGAGCTTCCCTATGCTACCGCCTATTTCGGCCTCGGCTCGGAGCCCGCGATCCGGCTTGCCGGCGAACTCGCCGACCGCGCACCGGGCGATCTCAACCATGTCTATTTCACCCTCGGCGGCTCCGATGCGGTGGACAGCACGATCCGCTTCATCCGCTACTACTGGCATGCCCGAGGACAGCCTGAGCGCGATCAGTTCATCTCGGTCGAACAGGGCTATCATGGCTCATCGACGGTCGGCGCGGGCCTGACCGCGCTGCCTGCCTTCCATGCCGGCTTCGGTCTTCCCTTCGATTGGCAGCATAAGATTCCATCTCACTATGCCTATCGCAACCCGGTGGGCGACAATCCGCAAGCGATCATCGACGCCTCGCTTGCGGCGCTGAAAGGCAAGGTCGAAGCGATCGGGCCGGAACGCGTAGCCGCTTTCTACGTCGAACCGATCCAGGGCTCGGGCGGCGTTCTGGTGCCGCCGAAAGGCTGGATGAAAGCCATGCGCGAATTCTGCCGCGCGCACGACATCCTATTCGTCGCGGACGAAGTGATTACCGGCTTTGGCCGCACCGGCCCGCTTTTTGCCTGCACCGAGGATGAGATCGTCCCCGATTTCATGACGACCGCCAAGGGCCTCACCTCAGGCTACGTCCCCATGGGCGCCGTCTTGATGGCCGATCACGTCTATGAAACGATTGCCGAGGGCGCGGGTGCCGCCGCCGTCGGCCATGGCTATACCTATTCGGCCCATCCGGTCAGCGCCGCGGTCGGCCTCGAAGTCCTGAAGCTTTATGAAAACGGCCTTCTCGAAAACGGCGTCAGGGCGGGTGCGCGGCTGATGCAGGGCCTGGAGTCGCTAAGGGATCATCCGCTCGTCGGCGATGTCCGCGGCCGCGGCATGCTGGCCGCCGTCGAGCTGGTGGTCGACAAGGTGAACAAGACGCCATTGCCGGCATCCGCCGAACCCTCCCGCCGCATCTTCGATCGCGCCTGGGAGAACGGCCTCGTCATCCGCGCCTTCGGCAATGGTGTGCTTGGCTATGCTCCGCCACTCTGCTGCACCGAAACGGAGATCGATGCGATCGTCGAGCGCACCCGCGTCACGCTGGACGAGACCCTGGAGGACCCCGATGTGCGTCGGGCGCTGCAGGCCTGAGAATATCGCGAAACCGTCAGATTCGGTATTTTGTGCCGCCTCATGCCGCCTATTCGGCGAATTCGGCGCGGTGCAGGTGACACACTGAAGTCAACGAAAGGCCCGGATCCCGGCAAATGCGGGCCTTCCCATACAAGAGCGGGACAATGACCCCGTCAGCGGAACAGAATTTTATTCTTCGAGAAGCCGCGCTCCCATCGGAGCCGAACACTGGGGAATTCACGTGAGCAAAAGCCTTTCGGAATTCAAATATATGACCTTCGACGTCGTCGGCACGCTCATCGACTTCGAAGGCGGCCTCAAGACCTGCCTAGCCGAGATCGCGGCCGAGGCGGGGACTGAAGTCGACGGCGAGCAGGCTCTTAGCCTTTACCGCGCAGCCCGCTACTCCGAAGACGCCGATCTCTTTCCCGACGACCTCGTTCGCGTCTACCTCGCGATCGCGCCGAAGCTCCGCCTGCCCGCCGAGCAAAAATATGGCGAACAGCTGCGGGATTCGGCAAAGAGCTGGAAGGGTTTTGCCGACAGCGCCGCGGCGCTGGCTAGACTTTCAAAAGATTACCGCCTCGTTGCGATGACCAACGCCCGCCGCTGGGCATTCGATTTCTTCGAGAAGGAACTCGGAAATCCCTTTTATGCCGCCTTCACAGCGGATGATACGGGGACCGAGAAACCCGATCCCGCCTTCTTCGAGAAGGTGGTCGACTATGTCGCCTGGGAAGGACATTCGAAAGACGACATCCTGCATGTCGCCCAGAGCCAATACCACGACATCGGGATTTCCAGGAAACTCGGGCTGACCAATTGCTGGATCGAGCGGCGACATGCCGAGAAGGGTTACGGCGGCACGATCGAACCGGCCGAGTTCACCAAACCCGATTACCATTTCACCTCCATGGCCGGCCTTGCCGATGCCGTGGCCGCCGCGCGCGGCTGACTTTGAAAGCAGATCGGGCCTGCCCGCAACGAGCAGCCCGCCACAGAAGAAAAGGGGAATGAGATGAACGACAAGATCACCAATTGGACCAGATCCGACGAAGCCATGGTCGAAAGCGCCATCCGTCGTGGCGCCACTCGTCGCGAATTGCTGCATATGATGCTTGCAGGCGGCGTGGCCATATCATCCGGCGGGCTCGTGCTTGGCCGCGCCGGCAAGGCGCTCGCCGCCACGCCCGTTTCCGGCGGCACGCTCAAGGCGGCCGGCTGGTCGTCTTCCACAGCCGATACGCTGGACCCCGCAAAAGCGTCGCTCTCCACCGACTATGTCCGGTGCTGCTCCTTCTATAATCGCCTGACCTTCCTCGACAAATCAGGCACGCCGCAGATGGAGCTTGCCGACGCGATCGAGTCCAAGGATGCGAAGACCTGGACGGTCAAGCTGAAGACCGGCGTTACCTTCCATGACGGCAAGCCGCTGACCGCCGATGACGTGGTTTTCTCGCTGAAGCGCCATCTCGATCAGTCCGTCGGCTCGAAGGTCGCTAAGATCGCCGCACAGATGACCGGCTTCAAGGCGGCCGACAAACAAACCGTCGAGATCACGCTCGCCAGCCCGAATGCCGACCTGCCGACCATCCTGTCGATGCATCACTTCATGATCGTCGCCGACGGCACGACCGATTTCACCAAGGCCAACGGCACCGGCGCTTTCGTCAAGGAAGTCTTCGAACCGGGTGTTCGCTCGGTCGGGATCAAGAACAAGAACTACTGGAAATCCGGCCCGAACGTCGATTCCTTCGAATACTTCGCTATCAGCGACGACAACGCCCGCGTCAACGCGCTGCTTGCGGGCGACATCCATCTCGCGGCCACGATCAATCCGCGCTCTATGCGCCTCGTCGAGGCCCAGGGCGACGGCTTCACTTTGTCTAAGACGACGTCCGGCAACTATACCAACCTCAACATGCGACTGGATATGGAGCCCGGCAACAAGCGGGATTTCATCGAGGGCATGAAGTATCTCGTCAACCGCGAACAGATCGTCAAATCGGCGCTGCGCGGTCTCGGCGAGGTCGGCAACGATCAACCCGTTTCACCGGCGAACTTCTATCATGACGCAGAGCTGAAAGCGCGGACCTTCGATCCCGACAAGGCGAAGTTCCATTTCGACAAGGCCGGCGTTCTCGGACAATCCATCCCGATCATCGCCTCCGATGCGGCGAGTTCCTCGATCGACATGGCCATGATCATCCAGGCCGCCGGCGCCGAAATCGGCATGAAGCTCGATATCCAGCGAGTGCCATCCGATGGTTACTGGGACAATTACTGGCTCAAGGCGCCGATCCACTTCGGCAATATCAACCCGCGCCCGACCCCTGACATCCTCTTCTCCCTGCTCTACACCTCGGACGCACCGTGGAACGAAAGCCACTACAAATCGGAGAAATTCGACAAGATGCTGATCGAGGCGCGTGGTTCTCTCGATCAAGAGAAGCGCAAGACGATCTACAACGAGATGCAGGGCATGGTCGCCCAGGAAGCTGGTACAATCATTCCGGCCTATATCTCGAACGTCGATGCCACGACCGCCAAGCTCAAGGGCCTGGAAGCCAACCCGCTAGGCGGCCAGATGGGATACGCTTTCGCGGAATATGTCTGGCTTGAAGCCTGATTAAGCAAAGCAGACTGGGGCTGCAGCCGCGCCCCAGTTCCTCTATCTGCATTGATGGAACTCAACTCGAACGCAAAGGGAAGACGCCCGTGAACCGCCAGGTCTTATCCCTTGTATTGAGCAGACTATTCGTCGCCGTGATCACCCTGGTGATCGTCTCCTTCGCCGTCTTCTTCGCGACAACGCTGTTGCCTGGAGATACGGCGACGATCCTGCTCGGCCAGGCCGCCACGCCGGAAGCCGTCGAAGGCCTGCGCAAGGCCATGCATCTCGACGAACCGGCGCTCTTTCGTTTCCTGCGCTGGTTAGTCGGGCTGTTGCAGGGTGATCTCGGCACGTCCTATGCCAACCAAATGCCCATCGCAGCTCTCATTGCCGGCCGCTTTGTCAACACGCTGAAACTTGCAGGCGTCACCGCGTTTTTCTCCGTACCGATCGCGCTGACGCTCGGGATCACTGCGGCGATGCTGCGCGGCACCCTTTACGACCGGATCGTCACAGTGATCACCATCGGCGTCATCTCCGTACCGGAGTTCATGGTTGCGACCTCCGCCGCGCTCATCTTCGCCGTCTATCTGAAATGGCTGCCGGCGCTGTCTTTCGCCAATGAGGTCCACAGTCTGGCCGACCTGTTGCGTGTCTATGCCATGCCGGTGATCACCCTCACCTTCGTCGTCTCGGCCCAGATGATCCGCATGACGCGCGCGGCTGTCATCGAGACGCTCAACACACCCTATGTCGAGATGGCATTGCTCAAGGGCGCCTCCCGGCCGCGCATCGTCTTTCGACACGCGCTGCCCAATGCGCTTGGCCCGATCGTCAATGCCGTTGCGCTGTCGCTGTCCTATCTGCTCGGAGGCGTCATCATCGTCGAGACCATTTTCAATTATCCCGGTATCGCCAAGCTGATGCTGGATGCCGTCGCCACCCGCGATCTGCCGCTAATCCAGAGTTGCGCGATGATCTTCTGCCTGGGCTACCTGCTGCTGATCACCATCGCGGATATCATCGCCATCCTTTCCAATCCGAGGCTCCGATGACCACGACAAGTTCCGAAACCACCTCCGGCCGGCTGTCCGGAACCCGGTTTGGCTATCGCTTCAACATCGTCGGCGCGATCGGCTTCACCGTCATCTCCTCATGGGCGCTCGTCGCGATCTTCGCGCCATGGATCATCCGCTACCCCGTCGGCGAGATTATCGATCTCGACTATTTCGGCCCGATGAGCCGGGAACTCTGGCTCGGCTCCGATTATCTCGGCCGCGACATGCTCTCGCGGATTCTGATGGGTGCACGCTACACGGTCGGTATCTCGCTGGCGGCGGTCACGATCGCCTGCTTCAGCGGCGTTGTGCTCGGCATGATCGCAGCGGTGGCCGGCGGCTGGCTGGACACCATCCTCAGCCGCTTCCTCGACGCGCTCAACTCCATCCCGAGCAAATTGTTCGGACTGGTGGTCGTCGCTGCCGTCGGCTCCTCGGTCCCGGTGCTGATCCTGACGCTGTCGGTGATCTACATCCCGGGCGCCTACCGCTTCGCCCGGGCGCTCGCCGTCAACATCAATGCGATGGATTTCATCACCGTCGCGCGTATCCGCGGAGAAAGCACCCTCTATCTCATTCGCTCGGAAATCCTACCGAACATCGTCGGGCCGGTGCTTGCCGATCTCGGCATCCGCTTCGTCTTCATCGTTCTGCTGCTCTCCGGGCTTTCCTTCCTCGGCCTTGGCGTCCAGCCGCCCTATGCCGATTGGGGTGCGCTCGTGCGCGAGAATATCGGCGGCCTGCCGTTTGGTGCGCCGGCGGTGATGTTTCCCTCGCTTGCCATCGCCAGCCTGACGATCAGCGTCAACCTGGTGATCGACAACCTGCCGCAGAAAATCCGCGACCGGAGCACGTCATGAGCAATTTCATCGAAATCCGTGACCTGAAGGTCGAGGCCACCACCGATTCCGGCCGACGCGTCGAAATCATCAAGGGTGTCAGCCTCGATGTTGCCGAGGGCGAGATCGTTGCGCTGATCGGCGAGAGCGGCTCGGGTAAGACAACCATCGCCCTGACCCTCATGGGCCACACCCGCGCGGGCTGTCGTATCTCCGGAGGCAGCGTTTCGGTTGGCAGCAAGGACATGGTCACGCTCAGCGAGAAGCAGCGCGCCAAGGTGCGTGGCACCGAAGTCGCCTATGTCCCGCAATCGGCAGCTGCCGCCTTCAACCCGGCCACATCGATCATGGACCAGGTGATCGAAGTCACGCGTATTCACCAGCTGATGTCGCCGGATGAGGCGCGTGCCCGGGCAGTCGAACTCTTCCGGGCGCTGTCCCTGCCGGAACCCGAGACGATCGGCAGCCGTTATCCGCACCAGGTTTCCGGCGGCCAATTGCAGCGTCTGGCTGCCGCCATGGCGCTGATCGGCGACCCGACCCTCGTTATCTTCGACGAGCCGACTACGGCGCTCGACGTCACAACCCAGATCGAGGTGCTGCGCGCTTTCAAGTCGGTCATGAAGAAGGGTGGTATCGCTGGCGTTTATGTCTCGCACGACCTTGCCGTCGTCGCCCAGATCGCCGACCGCATCGTGGTCTTGAAAGGCGGAGAGACCCAGGAAACCGGCACCACCGAGGAGATCCTCAACAATGCCAAGCACCCCTATACCAGGGAGCTGCTCGCTGCCTTTGAGCCAAAGCCGCGCGGCGCAGTAGGCCCCGCCGAACCCGCGACCGCTCCCCTGCTGAGGATCGAAGATCTCGTCGCGGGCTATGGACAGCGCCAGGCTGATGGCCTGCCACTCGTTCGCGCGGTCGAGCACGTCAGCCTGAAGGTGGAAAAAGGCCGTAATCTCGGCATCATCGGCGAATCCGGCTGCGGCAAGTCGACGCTCGCCCGGACCATCGCCGGCATCCTGCCGGCGGCGGTCGGCAAGATCGTCTTCGACGGCACGGAACTGCATCGCAACGCGCGCGAGCGTTCGCGTGATGAGTTACGCGAGATGCAGATCGTCTTCCAATATGCCGATACCGCCCTCAACCCGGCCAAATCGGTGGAGGACATCCTCGACAGGCCGTTGGTCTTTTACCACCGTATGGATCGAAAGGCGCGGAACGCCAGGATCGATCAACTGCTCGACATGGTGCGCCTGCCCCGCAACCTGCGCCATCGCCGGCCGGGCGAACTCTCGGGCGGCCAGAAGCAGCGTGTCAACTTCGCCAGGGCGCTCGCCGCCGATCCGAAGCTGATCCTCTGCGACGAGATTACCTCGGCGCTCGACACGGTGGTCGCCGCCGCCGTCATCGACCTGCTCAAGGAATTGCAGCGCGAACTCGGTCTCTCCTACATCTTCATCAGCCACGACCTCTCGGTGGTGGAGGCGATCTGTGATGAGATCGTCGTGATGTATGGAGGCCGGAAGGTGGAGGAAATCACCTCCTCGACGGTGAAGGCGCCGCAACACCCCTATTCGCAACTGCTGTTCTCATCGGTGCCGACGCTCGATCCGGCTTGGCTCGACGGCCTCCAGCAGGATCCGGAACTGGTGCGGGCTTATTGCCGCCACTGAGCGCCGACCTTCAAGCTTGCCAGACCCGGCGCGCACCCGCTCCGGTCGTGTTGAAACGCCTGGGATCCACGGCAGGAGATCTGCAAGTGGCAGCGAACATGGCTTTGGAAAGCAAGCCCGAAATTCTGTCGCAAGTCCTTCCAACCAGTATGAGCCAAACAATTATAGGGAGAACAACCTGCGACAGAGAGAAACCGGCATCTGCGCAGGATCGATGGGTCGGGGAGACGCGGTTCAGAAGCGGGCCCCGGCCGCGGTCCTTCTCGCCGGCTAATGCGGAAACAAGGTGGTCAGCGGCATGTGGGCCTTGATGATCGGCGACTTCAGGACGACGAAACTGAAATATTTGTCGATGCCGACGTCCAGGTCGGTCAGCCGCTCCATGATCGTCTGGTATTCGTCGATGCCGGCGGTGACGAATTTCAACATATAATCGTAGCCGCCGGAAACCAGATGGCATTCGATCACCTGGTCGACCTTCTCGATCGCGGCCAGGAAGCGGGCGAAGTCGATCTGCCGGTGGTTTTTCAGGGTGATCTCGGTGAACACCGTCAGCGTCTGCCCCAGTTTGCTGACGTTGATCTGGGCCGAATAGCCTTCGATATAGCCCTCCGACTGCAGCTTCTTCACCCGCATCAGGCAGGGGCTCGGCGAGAGATTGACCAGTTCGGCGAGTTCCACATTCGTGACGCGGCCATTCTTCTGCAGTTCGTAAAGGATTTTTACGTCGATCCGGTCGAGTTTCACCTCACACGCCCTCACTTGCTGGAGATCGCCAATGACGCAGCAGATTATGCTGCGTGTTCCCAACACCAACCTTAGCACATGACGTTGGCCTGTCGATCGCGTTGCGAGATAGGCCGAAGCACAAACGGCTGCTGGCATCCTCCCAACACGGAATCTTCTGCTGCCACGAACCGATCTCCGGCAAAGCCGTGGCGTCGTATCAGCTACACTGCCGTTAAAACGGAGACTCTCCCATGCCCGCACCGCTCAATCGCGTCGACACCACGCCTGAACTGCCTTCCACCGCTGATGCCGTGGTCATCGGCGGCGGCATCGTCGGCGTTTTCGCGGCCTATTATCTCACCCGACGTGGATTGAAGGTCGCCCTCGTCGAGAAGGGCCTGATCGGCGCCGAGCAATCGAGCCGCAACTGGGGCTGGTGCCGTCAGCAGAACCGCGACGCCCGTGAATTGCCGATGTCGACGAAGAGCCTCGATCTGTGGGAGCGCTTCGCCGCTGAGACCGGTGAGGACACCGGCTTCCGTCGTTGCGGCCTCTTCTATCTCAGCAATAGCGACCAGGAACTGTCCGGTTGGGCCCGCTGGCGCGATTTCGCCCGCTCGGTCGGCGTCACGACACATATGCTGAGCAGCGCCGAGGCAACCGAACGCGGGCGTGCCACCGGCGCTTCATGGAAAGGCGGGGTGTTTTCGCCGACCGACGGCACCGCCGACCCGGCGAGCGCTGCGCCGGCCGTCGCGCGTGCGATCCTGAAACTCGGCGGCACGGTACATCAATCCTGTGCGGCCCGCGGCCTCGACGTCGAAGGCGGCAGGCTCTCGGGCGTCGTCACCGAGCATGGCACGATCCGCACGAAAGTCGCGATCCTGGCCGGTGGCGCCTGGGCCTCCTCCTTCTGTCGCCAGCTCGGCATTCGATTTCCGCAAGCCTCGATACGCTCCTCGATCCTCTCCGTATCTCCGGGCGCAGGCAGCCTTCCGGATGCATTGCATACATCCGCCGTTTCGGTGACGCGACGTCGCGATGGCGGCCACACGCTGGCGATCAGCGGCCGCGCCCGCGTCGATCCGACGCCACAGCAGTTCCGCTTCGCGCGGCAGTTCCTGCCGATGTTCGCCCGGCGCTGGCGCAGTCTCGCACCCGGTGGGTTGGAAGGGTTTCGTTCGGGTCACGAATCTCTGGCCCGTTGGCGGCTCGACAGGCCGACGCCGATGGAGCACATGCGTATCCTCGATCCGACCGTCGACAAGGCCACCATTGCCCTCACCCATGCGCGGGCGCTCGAGCTTCTGCCCGCCTTGAAGAAGACCGCCATCAGCGCGGCCTGGGCAGGCTATATCGACAGCACACCCGACGGCGTGCCGGGGATCGGCGAGATCGTCACCTTGCCCGGTTTCATCCTCGCTGCCGGCTTCAGCGGCCACGGCTTCGGCATCGGGCCAGGCGCCGGTCATCTGATCGCCGATATCGTCACCGGCGATGAGCCGATCGTCGATCCCAGGCCGTACCATCCTGACCGCTTCGGGACATCCGCCTGGGGCAAAGTCGCCGATTTTTAAGTGCGGCTAGGCCAGCCCCACTCGAACCTCGGGCTGCCGCAGATATGATCACTGTCCGGATCGCAGCATAGCCCCTTCATCCCGTGTTGTCGTGAACCAGCAGCCGAGCGCTTCCTCCAATCCGTCCGCGCCGCTCTCCTCACCAAGCCACACAGGCATCGGGGCGGATCAGCATCGAAGGACCTCTATCGATGGCGACTCAACTTATGGAGCCCCCAGGTTCCCTGGCACATCGGGGAGATTTCGAAGCATCCCTTCAGGAGACCAGGGACATCGGCGGGCGGGCGGCGGGCGATGCTTTGCGGATATCGGCGGTCTGAAAGTGGGAGATTCTTTCGTTCAACACTTCCACCTGATGCTGGAGCCGATGAATCTCCGCGGTGCTTTCCTCGACCATGGCGGCATTGTGCTGGGTGATGTGCTCGACATCGCGAACGGCGTTGTTGACGCCGTCGATCCCCTAATATTGCCTGGTCGTCGAAGACGAGATGACGTGCACCAGCCCATTGATCGAGGTGAAATGGTCCATGATGGATGACAGCGCCTGGCCGGTCTCCTCGACCAGCCGGCCGGTGCCGACCTGCAATGCGCTGGTGGAAAAATGAGGTGCTCAAGACCTTGGTATCGAGAATGTCGACAAACGAGCGACCGAAGTCGCTAAGGCGCGGCACTTCGTGACGGTATCGCCGCCCCCTTGCTCCGCTACGCAATCCATGCGTCTATTTAACCTTTGAGGGGTGAGCTTCAACGTCATGGCATCACGCACGAAGATCGCCGCTTCGCGGCAGCTCGGAGCTGGGGTCGACCTCCATCCCCAAGGGACAACGGAAGACTTGAGGATGAGTGTTTTGCGCAAGAATTCAACTCGGGTTGGCCCCGGCTATCCACAGGTCGTTGTGCTTGTCGGCGCGACAGGCGATCTCTCACGACGCAAGCTACTGACCGGGCTGTTCCACCTGACGAATGCGGGCTTCATTCCAGGCTGCCGCATTATCGGCGTCTCGCTCGACGACATCGACGCGGATGCCTTCCGCGCTATCGCCCGTGACTCGCTGGACAAGTTCTTGACTCGCAAGTTCTCGCAGTCCGAATGGGAAGCGTTTGCCGCATCGCTCGACTACGTCCCGCTCGCTGCCGGCGCCAATGCTCTCAAGGAAGCGGTCGACAGGGCCGAGGCAGCACTGGGCGCCGAGACGCGGCGCGTGCACTATTTATCCGTGCCACCAAGTGCCGCCCTTCTGGCCGTGCAACTCCTCGCCCAGGCTGAACTGACTGAACGCTCCCGAATCATTATGGAAAAGCCCTTCGGCACAGACCTTGCCAGTGCCGTTGCACTAAACAAGAAGCTGCACGAAGTGTTCGACGAGAAGCAGATCTTCCGCATCGACCATTTCCTCGGGAAGGAGCCGGCACAAAACATCCTGGCCTTCCGATTTGCCAATGGCCTGTTCGAACCGATCTGGAACCGGAACTTCATCGACCATGTGCAGATCGATGTCCCGGAGACGCTCGGCCTTTCCACCCGCGCCGCCTTTTACGAGACCACCGGCGCCTATCGTGACATGGTGGTGACCCACCTCTTCCAGATCCTCGGCTTCATGGCGATGGAGCCGCCCACTGCTCTTGAGCCTGCGCCAATCTCGGAAGAGAAGAACAAGGTGTTCCGCTCCATGTTGCCGATTGAGCCGCGCGACGTGGTGCGCGGTCAATACATTGGCTACCGTAATGAGCCTGGCGTCGATCCCGAAAGCGACACTGACACCTTCATCGCCTTAAAATGCGCCATCGACAACTGGCGCTGGGCCGGAGTGCCCTTCTACCTGCGTACAGGCAAGCGCATGGCCGAGGGGCAGCGCATTATTTCGATCGCGTTCCGCGAGCCCCCGAAATCGATGTTCCCTCCGGGATCTGGCGTGGGGGCACAGGGCCCTGACCACCTCACTTTCGACCTCGCTGATGCCTCCAAGGTCTCGCTTTCCTTCTATGGCAAGCGCCCTGGCCCGGGCTTCCGGCTCGACAAGCTCTCGCTGCAATTCGCCATGAGCGAAACAGGCCTGATTGGCGAAGTTCTGGAGGCCTACGAGCGTCTGATCCTCGACGCCATGCGCGGTGACCACACGCTCTTCACTACGGCCGAGGGTATTGAGCGTCTCTGGGAGGTTTCCCAACCTCTCCTCGATAACCCGCCGCCCGTACGCCTCTACGACCAGGGCGGGTGGGGGCCGAAGTCGATCCATCAACTCGTTGCCCCGCACGCCTGGCGCCTGCCGTTCGAGCGCGCCTGGAGGGATGCGGCAAAAGGGTGATTGACGGTCGATAGTTGGATCGATGCCGGCGACCGGAATGGCGCCGACCAATTGCGAAAAATCCCGATACAATGACATTGTCAGAGATGCGCAGCAAGCCGAGATCCGACCGCGAATGCTCAGTTCCGGAGTGGCGTTGGCGGGTGGATCTGCATTTTGTGCGGAATTCGGTTTGATCATCCTCTATTTCGTCGCCGCCCTCGGTCCCTTGCCGCGAGCGGATTTCGGGCGTCCGCAGGCGGATATTCGGTTCAGTATTGCGACGCGGACCACAGCCTCTGTTTGCTGAGCGGCGAACGAGCTATGTAACCCGCTGCAACGTTCGTCCTAGCAAGTGCTCGCTCCAGAGCTTCGATGCAGGCCGGATCGTGCGAGTGCCACCCCTCCTGAAGGATCGCTATTGCTCTGTTGATTGACATGGCAACTTGGTACCGCCGGTCGGCCGCCTTGGTGAATGAATTGGCTGGCTGTGGTGACCGCGTCAGGACTCAGTGATTGGGATAGCGGTCAAGAAGAAGACCTTGCAAGGGGCCGCTCCCGCTTTTAAGGGGTATGTCTTTGAACAACCGCGATATGAGGCGCGGCCGCAATCCTTGCCTCTCATCGATGAGGAGGAATGACATCCTCTTTATCTCGATCGTGATCACGCCTGCATTGTCATGGCGACGATAATTCCCCGAATCCATCGCATGGAAACCATTTTCCACCGCCCAGGCGGCTATCATATCCGCGTTCATCTAACGGCCACCTCGATGATCTCGCCACCCTTGTGTGCGCATGTTGGCAATGCTGAATTCGCCGGCCGCTCAATGTTGGGATAACAGTATCACTCGTAACGATGGCTTCGCATGGCCGCCGGGCATCGATTTTTTGAAGCCAACCAAGCTCCTCGTAGAATCTGTAGTCCATGTCACTGATTCCTCTTCCGGTGCAAATCGAGATTGTAGTTCTCTAGAATCCGTGAGATTCTCCAAAGTCGGATGAAAATAGCGTGCGAACAACAAAGCGTCTCGACGTTTTCGGCGGGCGTCCAAACGCAGGTCGTGCCCTGATTGTCTGACGGGCTGCTTAACCCGCCAAGGGAGGACGACGATGACTGTACGGCCAGACCGGACTTTCCACGCGACTGCCAAGCTCGCAATGCAGGCGCCAGTCGAAAATTTTGCGTACACTTTGATGCTGAGTCCCGACTTCTCTCGGCCTGATGGATTAGCAATAGTTGACGTAGACCCGAAGTCAAAGGACTACGGCAAGGTCGTCCATAGCGTGATAATGCCAAACAAGGGCGACGAGTTTCACCACTTCGGCTGGAACGCGTGCTCTTCGGCCCTTTCGCCGCTGAACGGTCACCCGTTTCTCGAGCGCCGGTTTCTGATCATTCCCGGTATTCGATCTTCGCGCATCTACGTAATAGACACCAAGGGCGGACCGACCAAAGCCAAAATCCACAAGGTCATCGAGCCAGAAGAAGTGTTTGCCAAGACGGGCTATTCTAGGCCTCATACGATTCACTGCGGTCCGGAAGGTATTTATGTCTCGACGCTTGGGGGCGGTGGCCCTGAGGGCACCGACGGACCTCCCGGCATCTTTGTCATGGATTGCGAGACGTTCGATGTCATCGGGCGCTATGAGATCGATCGTGGGCCACAGGACAAGCAGTATGATTTCTGGTGGAACCTGCCACGCGACTACATGGTATCGAGCGAGTGGGCACTTCCGCCGCAGTTCGAGAAGGGCATCGTCCCGGAAGATCTCCTGTCGAACAAATATGGACACCGGGTGCATTTCTGGGATTTGCGCGAACGCAGGAACGTGCAGACCATTGATCTGGGAGCCAATCACCAGATGGCACTGGAAGTCCGCCCCGCCCATGACCCGGTAAAAGAATACGGTTTCCTTGGAGTGGTCGTTGACACGACAAACCTTGAGGGATCGATCTGGACATGGTGGCGCGAGGACGGCAAATTTCATTGCGAAAAGACGGCGACTATCCCGCCCGAGGCAGCCGCGAAAGATGACCTTCCCCCGCTTTTGCAGGGCTTCGAGGCGGTCCCGCCGCTGGTAACCGACATAGACCTATCGCTCGATGACCGCTTCCTCTACGTATCCTGCTGGGGGACCGGTGAGATGCGCCAATATGACGTCACCGATCCTATGAAGCCTAAGCTTGCAGGGTCCGTCCATATTGGCGGCATCACGCGCAAGACCAAGCATCCCGGCGGCGGCGACTACAGGGGCGGACCGCAGATGGTCGAGATCAGCCGCGACGGCAAACGCGTTTACTGGACCAACTCCCTGTATTCGACCTGGGATGACCAATTCTATCCCGATGGCATCCCGGCAGCCATGGTCAAGGCCAGTGTCGGCGAGAACGGTGGAATCACCCTGGACAAGGACTTTTTTGTCAAGTTCCCCGAGGGGTATCGCTCGCACCAGATTCGTTTGGAAGGCGGCGATTGCTCAACGGATTCATTTTGCTATCCATCGGTGTAACGGACTGCTCGGATCAATGAAGCGATGAGCGAGTGGACGACTGCCGGGTCTCTCTGGTTGGCCGTCATCGCCAGCGGCATTTATCATGGCGTCAACCCCGGCATGGGCTGGCCGTTGGCCGTCTCGGCCGGACTGTTGGACAGACGTGCCAGCGAATTGTTCCGGGCGCTCGGCCTTTTGGCAATGGGCCACTTTGTGGCGATGATTGGCATCCTGCTGCCCTTCGGCGCGATGCTGACGCTGATTGTCTGGGAACGACAGATCCGCATCGCAGCCGGGTTGATCGTGATCGCAGCCGGAATCTATCTCTTGATCAACCGGCGCCACCCGCGTGTTCTTGCCCGTATCCCGCCGGCGCAACTGGCGTTGTGGTCCTTCGCGGCTGCCACCGCGCATGGCGCCGGGCTGATGCTGGTGCCGATTTATCTGGGCCTGTGCTTGGCCGGGGATCCGGATGTCGGACACCGAGCGGCTGCCACGCTCATGACTGGTAATCTGATCACAGCTACCGCCGTCTCCGTGGTCCACGCGGCCGCCATGATTGTAAGTGGCGGCGTTATCGCCTTTGCCGTCTATCGATGGCTCGGACCCAAGTTCATCTCACAAAGCTGGTTCAATCTCGATATCGTGTGGGCCGCGAGCCTGATCCTGGTGGGGGGAATTGGGATCGCGAGTCTCGGATTCACTCAGTAGGCCTGAGGCCCTCGATGGTAACGACAAGCATTGCTCCGCTTTCGATCGCGGTTGTCCTCGCCTTAAAAGGCGCTGATGCCAGCCCTCCTTTTCTTGGCGGCAGCTGCAGGATTAATCGTTATTTCTCGCCAGACTTATGGGGGGCCGACCTTCGTTGCGGTCGCGCTCCGTATGCTGATCAATCTAGGCGAGGTGGTCTTTTCAAATGGCCATTTAGATCACGATGATCACGGCAAAACGCAAAGCGTATGTTCAGCGGCTCCTGGACAAGAGAGCGGAGCAGACGTTTCACTGTTCGAGTTCTTTAGGCTCAGGACCTAATGATTAGCGGATGCAAGCGGTCCAGCGGAAAAGTCATGCGAGACTCGGGCTGGTTGACGCGTTTGGTGGAGCGTCTGACGAAGCTTGGCACTGCGATCCAGACCACCGTTCTCGCGCAGCGCATATCCGTTGATAAAGTCCTCGAACGCCTCGCGATTGTCCCCACCCGCTGTCACATCTCCGGCAGGCCGGCCTTTCGAAAGCCGTCGACAAAGTGGTCTCGTACAGATGCATCGCGCAGCGGCTGGGAGCTGAGCCAATGGCCGATCGTGAAATGAGGGTGGGCGATCAGGAACAATTCTGCTTCTCGCCGCGCCTCCTCAAGGTGGCCCAATTGCGCAAGCGTAGCAGCCAGGAATTTGCGTGAGTTGGTACGATACGTGTCTTCCCTGCGGAGTGTCGCGGCTGCCGCCTCATAGTCACGCGCGGCGTACTGCGCCTGCCCAAGATGACAAAGATACCAGCAGGTTGGATGGGGATTGAGCCGCAGAGCTTTTTCGATTTGCGCTAGTCCGTCGGCAATCCTGCCGTCCAGCACGGACATGTCCGACATGGCGGCCCAGGTGTCGGCGTGGTTGGGGTCCAGCTCCAGGGCCTTGGCGAAGGCGGCGTCCGATTCCTCCCATCGCCGCTCATAAGCCAAAATGGTCCCCAGAACGTAACGGCAGCCGGCATCGTTGGGATCTAGGTCGACCGCCTTCTGCGCGAACGTCACCGCCATCCGACGGTTAGGATCGTCGGGCTCGCCGAAATGAGTCCAGGCAAGCCAACGGTTATAGGCGAGCAGACCGAGCGCCTCGGCATATGATGGCTCGAGCTTAACCGCGCGTTGGAGCAGCACATAGGCCTCACGCTCAGTTTGCGGCGACTCTTCCGTCAGGAGGCGAGCGCGCACACACAGATCGTACGCCTCAAGGTTCTTCGGCCGATTGCGCTGCTTCGGGATGGTCAGCCGGCCGACGAGGGCTTCAACAATCTTGGCGTTAACTTCATCCTGTAATTCGAAAACATCTTCCACCGTCCTGTCAAACCGGTCGGCCCACAAGTGCTGGCCGCCAAGCGCGTCGATCAATTGGGCATTGATGCGGACACGGCCCATTGCGCGTCTGGCGCTCCCCTCCAGGACGTAGCGGACGCCGAGTTCCTGGGCGGCCAGCCGCACGTCGACCGGCTTGCCCTTGTAGCGATACACGGAATTGCGCGCGATGACGAACAGGCCAGCCGTACGGGAAAGGTCGGTGATCAGGTCTTCGGTCAAGCCGTCGACGAAAGGCGCGTCCGCTTCATCCCCACTCATATTCGTGAACGGCAATACAGCGATCGAGGGACATTCGGGCAGCGGCAATGTGCTCTGCAGCGCATCCGGCCAATGCCACACGCGGACCGGGCGAGTCAGGTTCTTGAGGTAACGTTCGCCTGCATCAAAGAACCGGTCGCCGATCTTGCCGACGATCTCGCCGTGAACTTTGGCTGAAATGCATATACCTCCCGGTGCGGCCTGCGTCTCGAGTCGCGCCGCGACATTGACGCCGTCGCCGAGGATGTCTGAACCGTCGTCAATGACATCTCCCAGATTAACGCCTATACGCAAAAGCAGGCGCCGGTCTCCGGAAGCCTCAACAGCAGTGGTGGCCCGTTGCATTTCCAATGCTGCTGCGACCGCGTCGACCGCGCTACCGAATTCGATTAAGAATCCGTCGCCCATGACCTTGAAGATGCGACCCTTGTGGCGCTTTACAGCCGGCTCGATAACGCCAGAACGGAGTTCTCTGAGGTTCGCCAGCGTTGCGACTTCATCAGCCTCCATCAGGCGTGTATAACCCACCACATCGGCAACGACGATGGCGGCAAGGCGACGCTGAATAGATTGGTCCGTCATGTGAGGACAAGCCTGATGACCAAATTAGCAAGTTATTGTTCAACCGCAGGTAAGTCAACAAATCGTAAGAGGTAATATCCAGGCGATCTCCACCTCCATCGAGCCGTAATCCTTCTTTGTGACCGACGGCGTCGAGGTGGACGACACGGAAATGAGTATCCACGAAAAGCGGACGGTTCTTGAACGTCTGGTGATGGGCGGGACGGTCCGGTCGCTGCTGCCTGCACCGCCCGCGGAGCACGTTTGGCAGGCGCGTGGCAACAGATCGCCGTGCAATTGGCTAATTCGATCAACTGAAGGGCCGAACACCCAAAACTAAGATGTCGCAAGGCTGGATGGCACCGGCACCGAACCACGCCCGTCAAATGACGGACGCGGCTCAGCGGGAGGCGCCGGGGGATCAGCCCAGCCGATTGCCTTCGGCGGAGAAGAGGTGGATTTTCTCGGATTTGGGCGCGAGGTGGATTTGATGGTCAGGTTTTAAATCCACCCGTCGGTGCAGCACGATGGTTGCCGTCTGCGTGCCGACACGCACCGAAAGATGGGTCTCCGCACCGGTCGGCTCAACAGTCAGCACGGTGGCCGGAATGCCCGTCTCCGCAATGTCGAGGTCTTCCGGACGGATGCCGTAGGTGCGCGCCGCGCTTTGGCTCAATTGCGGCGGAAGCGGCAGGGAAACACCACCTTCGATACGGAAGCCGCCGTCGCTGACGCCGCCCTCGAAAAGGTTCATCGACGGCGAGCCGATGAAGGCGGCGACGAAGGTGTTATCTGGGCGGTCGTAGAGATCGAGCGGCTTGCCGATCTGCTCGATGCGGCCGGCGCGCATGACGACGATCTTGTCGGCCATGGTCATCGCCTCGATCTGGTCGTGAGTGACGTAAACGATGGTCGTGCCAAGGCGCTGATGCAGCTCCTTGATCTCGCTGCGCATGGTCACCCGCAGCTTGGCGTCGAGGTTGGACAGCGGCTCGTCAAAGAGGAACACTTTCGGATGGCGTACGATGGCGCGGCCCATGGCGACGCGCTGGCGCTGGCCGCCGGAAAGCTGTTTCGGCAGGCGCTCCAGCAGGGGTTCGAGTGCGAGAATGGCGGCGGCTTCGCTCACCAGCTTGTCGATTGTCGCCTTATCGCGCCCCTGCAGCTTCAGGGCAAAGCCCATATTTTCGCGCACCGTCATGTGCGGATAGAGCGCGTAGGACTGGAACACCATGGCGATATCGCGCTCCTTCGGCGCGACGTCGTTGACGACGCGGCCGTTGATGCGGATTTCACCGCCGCTGATATCCTCCAGCCCCGCCAGCATGCGCAGAAGCGTGGACTTGCCGCAGCCGGACGGCCCGACGAGCGTGACGAACTCACCGTCTGCGATATCCGCGGAAACCCCGTGGATAACGGAGGCCGCGCCGTATTGCTTCAGAACCCGATCGATTGCTACCGATGCCATTGTCTGTCCTCCCTCACAGTTTCAATTGCCAGACGCCGGCCGCGGCGACGGCGCCGGCGAGCGTTGCCGAACGTGCGGCGGCAAAGCCCGGAATCCGTTTGGACCCCGTCCAGCGGCCGTTGTCAGCGAACACCTCGATGGAACCGGCATCGAGGAAGATGCGCAGGCTCGACGGTTTTGCGCGCGCGGCGACGTAACGTGGCGGCGTTTTACCGGTGCGAGCGTCGAAGACAATCGCCAGACCATCGGCATCGAGTTTCACGGCTAGATCGACATCCGGATGATCGAAGGTGAGATCGAAGGCGGCGCCAGGCTCGGTGAGATCAAGCAGGATCTCGACGGCGCCGGTGCCGAGCGGCACGGTCTTGCCGGCGGCAAGCGCGGTGTCATCAAGCAACTGATGGCGCAGGCTTTCGACGGCTGCGACCGGCGGGGTCAGCACGCTGTCGCCGTCGAGAATCACGCGGCGCGGCAGGGTCATGGCCGTCGGGAAATCATCCTTCTTGGAAAAATCCGACCAGTTGGCGAGCCAGGCGATGCCGACCGGCTCGTCGCCATCAACGAAGGCCTGGAAGGCATAGGCATCCGAACCGAAATCCAACTCCTGCTCGAACTCCGCAGTGAAGGTGCGGCCATCGAAACCGCCGACGGTCACGGAGGTGAGATTGCGGCGGCCGGTGGCCGGGTCGCGGCTGGTGAGCAGACCGAAGATCAGCGCCCAGCGGGGTTCTGCGTTTTTGCCGGAAAGCGGCACCATGCAGGGGCATTCCGCCGCCGTCATGCCGAAACCGTCCTCGCGATGGAGGATGCCGAGGAAGTTCCAGCCATCGGCGCCTTGCGCGTCTGCAGTTTCATAGAGCAGTACGACGCCGCCCTGCCTGTCGCGGCTGCCGAGCAGCATCTTCCAGCGCCCGTCCGGGCCTTTGAAGACATAGGGGTCGCGGAAATCGGTGGTGAGGTTCAAGCCTTCCGGGCGCAGCGGCATCACGATTTCTGATGGCCCGGCGACGATGCCGTCGCGGCTGACCGCGGAAAGCTGGATTTGCTCTTCCGGTTGCCGGTCACGAACATGCTCGGTGTAGAAGACCCGGATCTCCTCGCCTTCCGGGCCGGAGCCGGGGATCGCCGAGCCGGAGAAGGCGCCGCCGCGGCCATCGTCCTTTTCCGACAGATGCGCTGCCGGAAAGAGGAACATGGGCAGATGCCTCCAGCGGACGAAATCCTTCGAGACGGCATGTCCCCAGTGCATCGTGTTCCAGCGCGGCTCATGAGGATAATGCTGGTAGAAGAGGTGAGCGTTTCCGCCGAACCGTCCAAAACCGTTCGGATCGTTCATCCAGCCGAAGGGCGGGCGGAAATGGTAGCTGTCGGGCACCTCGGGGGCGGCGGTGCGGGCATCGCTGTACAGGACGCGGATGCCCTCCTTCATCACGGTTTCCGGCCGGAAGGCGTAAGCGACGGAGAGCGCTGTGGTTGTTGCATCATAGGACAGCGTGGCACGACCGCCTTTCGCGAGCGTCACAGCGAAGAACTCAAATTCCCCCGTGCGGCGGGTCGAGGGCTCGCCGATGTCGTTGCCATTAACGGCGACGAAGAGCTTCGCCTCGCCGCCGGCATGGCGCGCCTTCAGCCAGAGATGCAGCACCGTGCCTTCGGGCAGTTCCGCTTCAATGGTTTCAGGTGCGGACGTTTCGGATTTTGCCTGCAGAGACATGATCAACCTTTCACGGCGGAGCCGACGAATGAACTGACGAACCAGCGCTGGAAAGCCAGATAGAGAATGAGGACCGGGATCATCATCAGCACCGAGGCGGCCATGGCGCGGTCCCAGTAGATGCTGTCCTGTCCGAAGAAGGTGGCGATGGCGACGGCAATCGGCCGAGCATAGTCGGTCTGGGTGACCAGCGTCGGCCAGAGATACTGGTTCCAGCTTTCGATGCCCATGAGGATCGAGACCGTGGCGAGTGCCGGCAGGCTGAGCGGCATGTAGATCGATCGGTAGATGCGGAAGGCCGATGCGCCGTCCATTTCCGCCGCTTCATAAAGTTCCTTCGGCAGCTGCGCGAAGAACTGGTAGAAAAGGAAAACATAGAGCGGGCTTGCCACCCAGGGCAGGATCTGCACCGCGAATGTATCCGTCAGCCCAGCCCGCGACATCATGACGACGAGCGGCATGATGATGCTTTCCTGCGGGATGACATAGAGCGCGACGACCAGCGCCAAGAGCGCCGCCTTGCCGCGCAGCGAACCCCAGGCGAGAACGAAGCCCGCCATGGAATTGATGACCAGTCCCGAGACGACTGTGGCGACGAGGATCGCCAGCGAATTGAAGAGATATCGGCCATAGGCCAGCTCGCCGGAGAAATGGGCGATCTCCTTATAGTTCGACAGCGTCGGGTCGCTGACCCAGAAGGCGCGGAAGCTGCCCATGTCGGCGAGGATGCGGAAGCGGTCGTCCTTCAGGCTGGCGATCAGCAGCATGAACAGCGGTGAGATCATCACCAGCGCGATGACCAGGATGCAGAGGCTCTGCACGATGCGCAGGCTTCTCTTGCCGTTGCCCCGTGCGATTGCCAGCGGGACGGGCTGGGTCAAAGCGAGATCAGACATCGAAGCGCCTCAGGAGTTTGCGTTGCAGGAGCGCGATCAGAAGAACGATGACGAAGAGGATGACGGAAACGGCCGATGCGTAGCCGAGTTTCTGCTCCTCGAAGCCGGCGCGCACCATGTAGTGGACGACGGTTTCGGTGCTTTCGTTCGGGCCGCCCTGGGTTAGGATCGCCACCTGCGTATAGAGCTTGAAGGCCTGGATAGTGGTGATGACCAGCACGAAGACATGGGTCGGGCGAAGGCCGGGCATGGTGACGTGCCAGAAGCGGCGCAGCGCGCTTGCCCCGTCGATGCGGGCGGCATCGTAAAGTTCTTCGGGAATGCCCTGCAGGCCGGCGAGATAGATGATCATCTGAAACCCATAGGCCTGCCAGGCTGAAAGCAGCACGATGGAAAACATCGCCCAGTTGGGGTCGCCGAGCCAGTCGATCGGCTGAATCGCGCCGCCGGAAAGAAAACCGACGATCTGGTTGAGCGGACCGCTCGGATACTGGAACAGCGTGCCCCAGATGACGCAGACCACCACCATGGAGGTGATCGCCGGCAGGAAGAACAGGCCGCGCAGCAGGTTTTGCATCGGCAGCTTCTGATGCAAGAGTAGCGCGGTCAGGAAGGCGAGGCCGCACTGCAGCGGCAGCACCCAGACGGTGAAGCGCGTGACGTTCCACAGCGAGGTCCAGAACAGCGGATCGGTGAAGACGCGCTCGAAATTCAGCAGACCGACGAAGCGCACCGGCGTCGGGCGCGGCACGAGCGGCTGGTTGGTCATCGCCGTCCAGAAGGACAAGAGGAACGGCGTGATCAGGAATATCGCCATAAGCAGAAAGGCAGGCGCGATCATCGCCATTTCCTGCCAGAGCCGCTTGTTGTCGCGGCGTTTCGCCGGACGCCGCAAAGCGGGCGTGGAGGTCTGTTGCAAAGTCATTGTTTCCTCCTCATCGGTCATCCTCCCGAGATGGTCCAGGGCCGGCAGGAGAACCGGCCCCGTCAAAACCCCCTACTGCTGTTCGTCGAAGGGCGGATAGCCGGCGTTGTCCTCGATATCCTCGTCGATCTTCTTGGCAGCGGCCGTCAGCGCTTCCTGCGCGTCACCACCGTTGAAGATCTTGTCGACGGCCTGCATGAAGGCCGAGGTGATCGTCGGATAGGCCGGGTGCGGCGGACGGGCGATCGCGGTCTTGGAAGCCTGCTCAAAGGCGATGGCGAGCGGACCGCCTTCCGCATAGAGCGGGGATGCGGCGGCGAAGCTCTTCAGGCCCGGATAGGCGGACTGGGTCTTGGCGTACTCCCGATAGTCCTTGTCCTTCAGCAGGAAGCTCAGGAACTTGCCGGCGATCTCAGGGTTTTCCGAGGTCGCGGAAATGCCCCAGATCCAGGTTCCGTTCGGGCTCACGCCCTTGTCGCCGATCTTGGGCAGCGGCATGACGACGATATTGTCCTTCATCGCTGCCGATGCCTCCGCGTAGAACCAGTGTCCGCCCATGGCGAGCGCGGCCGGCTGTCCCTCGGCGTAGAACTGGTTGGTGCCCGACGAAGTCGGTACGACCCAGCCCTTCTTCACCCAGTCCTGCATCATCGTCAGCGCCTTGACGCAGGCCTCGCCATCAAGCGTGCCGCTGGCCTTCCAGGTCTTGCGGTCGATCAGGTCGCAGCCGGCGCTCTCGAGCAGCGGGCCGTAGGCATAGGTGATCCACTCGGTCTTGATGCCGTAACCCCGGAAGGTGTCGATCGGCCACTTCACGCCTTCAACCTTGGAAAGCTTTTCGAGATAGCCTTCGAATTCCTCGCGGGTCCAGGCATCGTCGACCGATTTCGGAATGCGGGCGCCAATGGCTTCAAGATATTTCTTATTGCCGTAGAGCACGACCGAGGAGTCGGTGAGGCCGATCGCATAAAGGTCCTTGTCGATCGGATAGGTGCCCTGGGCAATATTCGAATCCGTCATGTCATCGAGCAGGTCCTTGTCAATGAGCGGCTTGACGGCCTGCAGATAGCCGGACCAGACATAATTGGCGAGGAACGGAGCATCGAGCTCCATGATATCGGGCAGCTGCTTGGCCATGACGGCGGCGCTGAACTTTTCGTTATAGGCATCGTGCGGCGCGTAGATCATCTCGATGTCGACATCGGGATTGGCTGCCTCAAAGCGGGCGGCAACATCGCCATAGGCCTTCACCCAGCCGGGATCGCCCTGGTGCATGACGTGGATGACGGTCTTCGCCTCGGCGAAACCGGCGGTCGCGACCAGCGCGGCGGACGCCAGGAATGCGTAAAGTAATCGATTACCCATTGAAGTGCTCATTGATATTCTCCTCCTGTTAGACACTCGATGTTCAGACGGATGCCCGTTCGACCAGATGGAACGGCAATTTCCGCAGATGCGGCGGTTGGGGCTGCTCGGCCAGGAGGATCTCCATGGCAAGGCGGCCCATGGCGCGGTGCGGCAGGGCCATCGTCGTCAACGGCGGGTCCAGCCGCGAGGCAAGCTCGACCTGGTTGTCGAAGCTTGCCACCGCGATATCATCCGGAATGCGAAGGCCGGCGCGGGCAAGCGCCGCATAGACTTCCATCGCCACGCGGTCATTGCCGCACAGGATGGCGTCCGGCCGTTGACCGGATTTCAGAAGCGCCTCCACATGAGAGGCAACAAGGCTTGGTGCACGGTCGCTGTAGACGCTGCGGCGCACCGCCGGCAACACGCCGACGGGGTCGATGCCCCCCTCCTCAAGCGCCGCACGAAACCCCGTCTCGCGTAGCGTGCCGGCGAGAATGCCCGGCAGGTTGATGAAGGCAATGCGCCGGCGGCCGGCGACAAGCAGATAACGCACGATCTCCCGCGCGCCGCCCTCTTCGTCCGGCACCAGCGCGGTGACGCGGCCGGCAGCCTCGCGGCAGTTGATCATCACGCCGACGGCGCCCGCCAACCTGTCCGGCAGGGCGACATGCTTGTGGTACATGGCGGCATATGCAACGGCGCGCGGCCGGAACTGCTGCACCTCGTCGAGCACCGAACCGATAGACTGGCCGCTTCTGTGGTTGACCGCAAAAACCGCCATGCCGGCGCTGCGGGCCGCCCCGTCGAGGCCACGCACGATCTCGGTGGCGAAGGGCGAAGTGATGAGGCCGTCGGAGACGACGCCGACCAGCGGCAGCCAGCCCTGACGCACGCCGCGCGCCGCCAGGTTGGTGACGTAGCCGAATTCTTCCGCAATGGCCTTGATCTTCTGGCGCGTATCGTCCGACATGCGGGCGGAGCCGCCGTGCAAGGCGCCGGAAACTGTCTTTACCGAGACGCCCGCACGTTCCGCGATGTCAGAAAGTGATACTGCCACGATCTTCACCATCCTCCTTGGGTTATCGATTACCCAATAGTGGCAGCGGGCACGTTTTGTCAAGGGGATTTTAGACGCACTGCACATGCCAATCAGGTTGCCGCCGGTATTTGATGGAGAACGCCAGCCTTTCTCGACACGGCACGCAAGTTGGTGCGGCAGGTCGCCGCCCGCCTAGGGTAATCGACAGGCTAGCTTCGGCTCCCCAAGTGGTTTGTTTTGCGCCACTCGTCGTACTCTCCGCGGGCATCGTCATGCAGCGGATAGTAGCGCTGCAACGACCCGCCCTCCATAAGCTTCACTCGCGAGAACTCCTCCCAATCGTGATGCTTTTGCGACTCTTCGATGACCTTCGAGGCCATTGCGACTGGAAGCACCACCACCCCGTCGTCGTCGGCGACGATGATATCGCCGGGGATGACCGTGACACCGCCGCAGGCAATCGGAACGTTGACGGCGTTCGGATAGATGCTGGTCTGCACATGGTAGTTGGGAGTCCAGCCACGCAGCCATAGGGGCAGATCCAGCTTCTCGACATTGGGCCGATCGCGCATGCACCCGTCGATTACGATGCCAGCGCCACCTCTGCCTTTGAAATAGGTCGACATCATATCGCCAAAGACGCCCGAGCTCATGTCGCCGCGCGCGTCAACCACGACCACATCGCCCTCCTGCGCGTGATAGAGCACGTGCCGGTGCAACTGCGTCTCCGGATCGGCATATTCTCCCTCGGTGAAGAGGTCCGGCCGCTGTGGCATGAACTGGAGCGTCAGCGCCGGCCCGACGATCGACTTCCCGCGGTTCTGCGGCACGGGACCGACCATGTGGGGATTGCGGAAGCCCATGTGGCCAAGCGTGCCGGCAACCGTCGCGGCGCCGATTTCCTTCAGCGCGTCGATCATATCTTTGGGCGGCCGCATAATGTCGGGAGTATGCGTCATTTTAGACTCCGTTGGATGGACTACCAGTTCGTAACAGAACCGTCGCGGCGCTTCAGGTGAGGCGCTTCCCAGAACCGAAAGCTTTCCGCGTTGACCGCCTCTTCGTTGACCTCGATGCCGAGCCCCGGTAGATCGCTGACCGGATAGTCGGGGCCGTCGAGCCGTGGTTGCACGGGGAAGAAGTCGGAATTGTCGAAGCCGAGCTTTGCTTCGGGCGCCCTGGTCTCGAGCCAAGCGAAATTCGGTACCGCGGCGGCGAGATGGATGGTCGCGGCCGTGCAGACTGGGCCGAGGGGATTGTGCGGCATCAGGTCCACATAGTGCGCCTCGCTCCAGCCAGCCACCTTCATCGCTTCGGTTAGCCCGCCAACATTGCAAACATCGAGCCGGTTGAACTGATGGATGCCGCGCTCGATGTAGGGCAGGAACTGCCACTTGCTGGCAAATTCCTCGCCGATGGCGAACGGGATGTCGGTCATCGTGCGCAGGGATTCGTAGGCCTCCGGTGTCTCGTCTCGTATCGGCTCCTCGAGGAAATCAAGCACGCCACGGCCGAGCTTGTTGCAGAAGCTCGCCGCCTCTGCGACCGACAGCCGATGGTGATAGTCGATGCCGAGGACGACGTCGTCGCCCAGCGCCTCGCGCGCCTTGTTTAGCATGGCTGCGGTCGCGCCGATCGACTGGCGCGGCTCAAAGATATCCTTGCTGTTTTGCCCGATGGGAAAGAAGCGGATCGCCTGCCATCCCTGTGCGCGTAGTTCGCCGGCTCGTTCGATCGCAACGTCGCCCTCGGCCTCGTCACCGGTCGAGGCGAAGGTAGGAATGCGATCGCGCTGCTTGCCGCCCAGCAGGTCGTAGACCGGCACCCCCAGCGCTTTTCCCTTGATGTCGTGAAGGGCGATGTCGATGGCGGAAATCGCCGCCTGCAGAACGCGCCCGCCTTCGAAGTACTGGCTTCGATAAACTTCTTGCCAGATCCGACCAATCTGCATCGGATCGCGGCCGATGAGAAATTCGCGATAGTGCTCGATCGCGCCAACCACGGCCTTCTCGCGACCGCTCAAGCCGCTCTCGCCCCATCCGAAGATGCCGTTGTCGGTCTCGACCTTGACCAGCATCTGGTTGCGGGTTCCTACCCATACCGGATAGGGCTTGATCGCGGTGATTTTAAGCTTCGTAGTCATCCACACCCTCGTTCCAGACGCATCGGCTCTGTCTCAGTTGGCCCTGAGAGCCATTTCTGTTTCGCCGTCGAACAGCTGCATCCGCTCCTGGTCGAACTCGAGCCAAATAGGCTCGTCGGGCGCGACGGCAATGGTCGGCGGCACGCTGACGTTGACGATGGCGCCAGACAGGAACGCCTGTACGAAGGTGACGTCTCCGGTCGGCTCGACAGTGTAGGCCTTGGCAGGAAGGCTTCCTGGCACCGCACTCTTGTGCAGCTTGATCGTCGAGTGGCGTGCGCCGAGCACCACTTTCCTGGTTGTTGCCCTCTCAACCTTCCGGGCGTTGGCTGGCGAGAGCTCGAGGCGCCAGCCCTCCGCGCTGGTCAACACCGTGTTGCCGCCTGCAATCGACGCCTCCAGCGGGACAAGGCTCATTGCCGGGCTGCCGACGAAGCTGGCGACGAACATGTTCACCGGATGGGCAAAGACCTGCGCCGGTGAATCGTATTGCTGCAGGTAGCCGCCGTTCATCACCGCCATCCTGTCGGCCATGGTCACGGCTTCGAGCTGGTCGTGCGTCACATAGATGATCGTTGCCTTGAGGTCCTGGTGGAAGCGTTTGATTTCCGAGCGCATCTGCACGCGCAGCTTCGCGTCGAGGTTGGAGAGTGGTTCATCCATCAGGAAAACCGCCGGATCTCGAACGAGGGCACGGCCGAGCGCCACGCGCTGCTGTTGCCCGCCCGAAAGTTCGCGCGGCTTGCGCTCGAGCAGCTGGGTCATGTCGAGCACTCGCGCTGCTTCCTTGACCTTCCTGTCGATCTCGTCCTTTGGCAGTTTGCGCATCTGCAGCGGGAACGCCAAGTTTTTGTAGACCGATTTCTGCGGATAGAGCGCGTAGTTCTGGAACACCATTGCGATGTCCCGGTCCTTGGGGTCGAGGTCGTTGACCACCCGGTCGCCGATGACGATGTCGCCCGATGTGATGGGGATCAGCCCCGCCACAAGATTGAGCGTGGTCGTCTTGCCGCAGCCTGAAGGGCCGACGAGCGCAACGAATTCGCCGTCATTGACCGTCAGCGAAACATTGTTGACAGCTTTGAAGCTGCCATAGGTCTTGACCAGATCTTTGAGGACCACGTGGGCCACCGGTAACTCCTCTAGTGCTTGACTGCGCCTTCCGTAAGGGCGCGGACGAAGTATCGTTGCAGGACGAGGAACAGGACCACGACAGGCACGCTCATCATAAAGCTGGCCGCCATCAGGCCCGGAAAGTCCGTCGTATTTTCCGAGAAGAAACGCTGGATGCCGACCGGCAGCGTCAATTGGTCGTTCTTGGAGAGGAAGGTGTAGGCGTAGATGTACTCGTTCCACGCGCCGATGAAGGCATAGATCGCCGTAGCGATGATTCCTGGCGCCGAGAGCGGCATCACGATCAGGACAAAGGCCTGGAACCGCGTTGCCCCGTCGATGCGCGCCGCTTGCTCGAGCTGCACCGGGATGTTGTCGTAGAAGCCCTTGAGGAGCCAGATTGCCAGCGGCAGTCCGAATGTGAGGTAGGTGAGGATGAGCGACGCATGCGTGTTCACCAGCCCGATAGCGCGCATGAGGATGAAGAGCGGCACGAGAAAGATCACGGCCGGGAACATGTTGCGAAGCAAGACGGCGAAGAACAGAAAGTTTCGGCCCGGGAAGGTGAAGCGCGAAAACGCGTAGGCCGCAGGAACTGCCACGATGACAGAAAGGATGGTCGTGGCGGTGGAGACGAAAAGGCTGTTCCAGAAGAAGCGCAGGAAGTCCTGACCGACGCTGTTTTGCGGATCGAGCAGCTTCTGGTAGCTGGCGAGGGTGGGTTGGTCCGGCCACCATTGCGGCGGGAATTGCATGGCGGCGAAGCCGGACTTGATCGAGGTGATCAGCATCCAGATCATCGGCAACGCGGTGTAAAGCAGCATGAACACCAGGAAGATGCGTCCGCCCCACCGCCATCCGTCGATGCGCATACGGCGACCGGCCTTGCCTCGAGAAACAGTCTCGGCAATCGTGCTCATGCGCTGCCATCCTTCCGCTCGTTGCCGCCTAGCGCACGGACGTAGAAGTAGCCGAGCGACATCAGGATCAGGAACAGCAGCACCGAATAGGCGGATGCCACCCCCCAGCGCTGGCGGCCGAAGGCGAGCTCATAAATGTGGGTGATCCAGATATGCGATGCGTTCGACGGCCCGCCGCCGGTCATGATCCAAGGGATGATGAATGAATTGAAGTTGGCCACTGCCAGCAGAAGGATCGTCACCGTCGAGACATTTCTCAAGTGCGGGAAGGTGACGTGCCAGAACCGCTGCCATGCATTGGCTCCGTCGACTTTTGCCGCGCGCAGCAACTGGTCCGGGACTGTCTGCAGGCCAGCCATCATCATGATCATGGCAAACGGAAACTCCCGCCAGATATTGACGACGATCAGGGAAGGCAGCACAGTGCTGACGCTGTCGATGAAATTCGGCGGCCTGTCGGCCAATCCGAGGCCGACCAGCACCGCGCCGATGATCCCAAAGTCCGAATGGTAGATCCACTTCCAGATATAGGACGCGGCGACCGCGCTGATGACCCAGGGAATGATCAGGACGGCGCGCAAGATGCCACGGCCGACAAAGTCGCGATGGAGCGCGAGCGCGCTGGCAAACCCCAGGACAAATGAGATGAAAGTAGATCCCAGTGTCCAGATAAGAGTGTTCGAGGTGACTGTCCAGAACACCGGACTTGTGAGGATGGCGGTGTAGTTGCCGAGGCCGATGAAAGTCTTGTCTCGGAGCTGCAGGCCCGGCGGCGTATTGAAGAACGACAGCTCGATCGTATAATAGATCGGATAGGCTATAACGATGAGCATCACGGCGATCGCAGGAAGCACGTACGCGTAGTCAGCGCGATGCTCCCAAATCTTTCGCAGCACACTGGACCCGTCGGGCTGCAGTCTTCGGCGAGCCTCGGCCTTGCCAGTCAAGATCGTCACTGTGCCCTGCCCTTGTTCTTGGGAACAAACCGGCTGCAATCGAGGCGCAGCCGGTCAGATCGTCAGGCTTGGACTAGAGTCCGCCGTCCATCAGGTCTTTCACCTTCTTGGCTGCGTCGTCCGCTGCTTGGTCGACGGTCATGGCTCCGGTCAGGGCATTCTGCAGCATGTCCGGGATGATGATGTTCATGATCTCGGGGGACTGCGGCAGCGCAGGGAACGGGATACCGTATGGCAGCATCGAAGTCGTGACATCAAGGAACTTGATGTTGTCCAGACGTTCCTTCATCCATTTGGTCTTGAAGCCGTTAAGGTTCCCCGGGTTCGAGCCCGCATAGGCCATCTTCAGCGACCATTCAGGGCTCGTCCACATGCAGATGATCGCCTTTGCGGCCGGCTCGTCTACCTTGCCGCCCTCGACATATTCGGGCTTCAGGATGTGAATGTTGGAGCCGCCAAACACGACGGCGCGCTTGCCGTCGGGGCCAGTCGGGATCAGACCGTAGCGCATGTTGTCGATCACGGTCTGCGCCTTATCCTTGTCGGTACCCGTCGCCTTCTTCTGCAGGTCGAGCATGACGTTGTAGTCGGACGGGTGCGAGATCATCATGCCGAGCTGACCAGCGAGGAAGAGGGGCTGGTTGTCGGCCTGCTGGTTGGTGAGCGCCGAAACCGGAACCGACTTGTCGCGAACATACATATCGTAGGAGGCTTGCAATGCCGCCTTGCTTTGCGGGCTATTGAGCTCGACCTGCTTATAGGTCGGGTTGGCGGTCGCTTCGTCGAAGACGCCGCCGCCATAGGCCCACAGCTGCGGCATGAAGCGGTACGGCGTATTGCCGGCATTCTTGCGAGCCACGAGGCCGTAGCCGGCAATGCCGAGCTTGTCGTGGATCTGCTGGGAATCCTTGACGACGTCATCCCAGGTTGCCGGAGCCTTGTCCGGATCGAGGCCTGCACGTTTGAAGACGTCGGCGTTCCAGATGAACGCCATCGTCTCGTTGTTGGTGGGAATGCCGTAGGTCACGCCGTCCCAGGTTACAGCCTTCATTGCGCCGGGCCAGAAATCCTCGGTCGAATACCCTACATCCTCGGGTTTGAGCGGCTGCAAATAGCCCTTTGAGGCGAACTCGGTGCCGCCCAGGATTTGCAGGCGGACCGCCATGGGCGCCGCATTGCCGAGGAGCGCCGTCCGGAACTTGTCCAGCAGGTCGTTATAGGTGAGGGCTTGTTCCTCAAGCTGGATGTTTGGATAGGTCTTGCGGAAGGTCTCGAAGAACTCCTTGTAATACTGACGCAGGAGGTCGGGGTCGCCCTCGAACACGCCCTGATACCAGAACGTCAGTCGCCCCTTGTAGTCGAGGGGCGTGACCTTGGCGCAATCGGCCGCCGTGTCAAAATCCTCTGTGCCGGCAATGGAGCGCACATATTGCGGCGACCACTTGCTCAAGTCGACCGGCGCACCCAGCGCCGATGCGGACATCAACGATACCATCAAAGCAGTGGAGACAGCGCCGCGCAGGACGGCACCGCCGAGTGAAATCCTCGTCATAAGGTATCCTCCAGGTTCTCCCATGCCGCTCTGCTTCGAGGCGAGCGGTCTTTGCTCCCCGGTCGCGGGACTATCCACCAAATGTATCCCTTTGACCTAATCATACGTTTTCAGATTGAAGATTGTCTGTCAATCAAAGAAATCGTACATTGTTTACGGAAGCCTTGCGTGATATCCGAGCAATATGTGTATTGATTGGGGACCGTCTTGGCCGGAACAAGCGATTTTAAAGCAAAGCCACCCGAAGGGATCGACGCAATCGGGGCCTCCAGCGAGGGCGCCTCGCTTTATCAACTGATCAGGGATGACATCATCGAAGGGCGGCTCGCTGCCAACGAGCGGCTTGTGGTCACCGATCTGGCCCGCCGCCACGGCACCTCAACCAACCCCGTGCGCGAGGCTCTGCAACTGTTGCGCGGAGAAGGCTTTGTCACCCTCGTTCCCAACCGCGGAGCGCGCGTGCGGCCCATAGATCAGGATTTTGTTCGGGACATCTACGAGATCGGAGTCTTGATCGAGCCGGCACTGACGCGATGGTTCGTGAATATGGCCACCGTCGAGGACATTGCCGAACTCGAACGCATCCAAGGCCTGATTGAAGACAACAACTTCGCGGACACCTTCAGGCACAGCGAGCTGGACACCGCCTTTCACACCGTGATGTACCAAAAGCACTACAATCGCCATGCCGCCGAGCTTTGGTGGAAGCATCGCGAAGTGCTTCGAGCCGTGAGCCGGCGTTTCAACTTCACGCTCGCCCGGCGCGCCGCGATCCTTAGCGAGCATCGCGAGCTCATCTCGCATGTAAAAGCGGGAAATGCGAACGAGGCAGCCGAGCTCATTGCACGCCATGTCGAGGGCTCCGGCCGGCACATCCTCGAACACATGCGTGCGCGTAATGCCGCTCGGGCAGGATAGAATAGATAGCCTGGAATATCGTTATCCCGACCATTTCAGTAAAGGCAGTTGAGATGAAAATCACCAGCGTTCGGCCGTGGCTGATCAAGTCCGATGCTTCTTATTGGGGAGAGTTTCTGTTCGTCGAAGTGAAGACCGATGAGGGGGTGAGCGGCTGGGGAGAGATCACCACCACGACAAGGCTCGCCAATCGCGCCCTCTGCACGATCCTGCGGCAGATCGGTGCTGCGGTGACAGGCGAGGACCCCGCGCGTATCGAATATCTGTGGCACAAGATATTCCGCAGCTTCACCTATATGGGCAGTCGCGGCGCCGCAGTCGAATGCGTAAGCGCCATCGACATAGCTCTCTGGGACATCCGAGGCAAAATTCTTGGTAAGCCGATTTACGAGCTGTTGGGTGGACCGATACGCGATGAAATCGCGCTTTACACCCATCCCAATCAGGCGAAATTTACCAGCAAGGAGGCTGTGGTCCGTGAAATTCGAGACATCGTCGAGTCCGGCCACACGGCGCTCAAGTTCGATCCTTTCCCATACCAAGGCCGCGCGGCCGATGGACAGCCTCGCGAACAGCGGGACGGCTACCTCGATGGCAGCATGACCCGCAAGGACGAGCGCGAAGCCGCCGAACTCACGGCTTTGATCCGCGAAACGGCGGGCTCTGATGTCGACATCCTCATCGATGCGCATGGCCGCTTCGACGTTCCCACCGCCATTCGCCTTTGTCGGAGCCTCGAGGAAGCCGGTCAGATCGACTGGTTCGAGGAGCCTTGTCCACCGGAGAGCCTCAACGCTCTCAGGCAGGTGCGCGAAAAGGTCAACGCCGCTATCTCGTGGGGCGAGCGCGGCCACACGAAATGGGATTTCGTGCCGGTGCTCGAAAACAGGCTCGCCGACTACATCATGCCTGACGTCACCTGGACCGGCGGCATTACTGAACTCAAGAAAATTTCTGCCCTATGCGAGGCCTACTACATCCCGGTCTCGCCGCATGACGCCGCAGGGCCGATCAACGTGGTTGCGGGAGCGCAGGTGATGATGACCGTTCCCAACTTCTACAAACTGGAAACGTCGGAGTGGAACCTGGGCAAATACGATCACCTCATCGACAGACCACTCGATGTTTCGAACGGCAGCCTCAAGCTTTCGCCCAAGCCCGGTCTCGGCGTCGAAATGAACCGCGACTACCTTCAAAATCACGAGATTGAACTGGCCTAGCCAACAATCTACGCCGCCACCAGCGTGCGCGGCGGCGAACCCGGCCGATCAGAATGAGGATTAAATCATGCTAGAGGCAGATGGAGCCGACGAGGCGCTTAATCGAGTGAACACGCATTCCAGGCCGTCCGACCTTCGCATCACGGACATGCGGGTCGCCGAAATTATCGGCGCGCCCTTCACCTCAGTACTGCTCAAGATTTACACCAACCAGGGCATCGTCGGGCTTGGCGAGGTGCGCGACGGCGCCAGCGCCACCTACGCGCTGATGCTGAAGAGCCGGTTGCTTGGCGAGAATCCTTGCGACATCGACCGCCTGTTTCGCCGGATCAAGCAGTTCGGCGGGCACGGTCGGCAAGGCGGCGGCGTATCGGCGGTTGAAATCGCGTTGTGGGATCTTGCCGGCAAGGCCTATGGCGTCCCCATCTACCAGATGCTCGGCGGCCGGTTTCGGGAGAAAGTGCGCGTCTACTGCGATACTGATGCCACCGTGCCGAGCGGTACCGAGACCGGCAGGCGCCTCAAGCAGCGCATGGAGCTCGGATTCACCTTCCTCAAGATGGATCTGGGGCTGATGCAGATCGCTGATGTGCCCGGTGCGGTCGTGTTTCCTGCCGGCTCACTAGAAGGATACCGAAACGGTCCCAGTCGCGGGCCGCTGAAGACTATTGAAGAGCGGCGTGCCCGCAACGCTGCGTACGATCTGCATAACGTCCCGCACCCGTTTACCGGCCTCCACTTTTCCGACAAGGGTCTCGACTTCCTTGAACAATACATCGCCGAGGTTCGTGAAGTCATCGGCATGGATATTCCGCTCGCCATCGACCACATCGGCCACATCTCAGTGCAGAACGGCATTCGCCTTGCCAGGCGAATTGAAAAATACGTGCCGGCCTGGCTCGAGGATGTGATCCCATGGCAGTACACTGAGCAATACCGACAACTGCAGGACGCCACTACGGTGCCGATCTGCACCGGCGAGGACATATATCTCAAGGAGGGCTTCGGGCCTCTGCTCAAGAGCGGCGGCCTCTCCATTATCCACCCGGACCTGCTCACCAGCGGCGGCATTCTCGAGACCAAAAAGATCGGCGATATGGCGCAGGACCATGGCGTCGCCATGGCCATCCACATGGCAGAAAGTCCAATCGCCGCCATGGCCGCGGCCCATGTCGCGACCGCGACTGAAAACTTCATGGCGCTCGAATACCACTCTGTCGATGTCGACTGGTGGGACGATATCGTCACCGGCCTTCCCAAGCCACTCGTGAAGGACGGCTTTATCACCGTTCCGGACAAGCCCGGCCTGGGGATTGACGATGTCGTCGACGAGGTGATCTCGCAGCACCTGCAGCCGGGCGTCACCGGCATTTGGCAGCCTACGGATCGCTGGGACGATGAGTATTCCTGGGATCGCACCTGGAGCTGAGGCGAAAGAACCGAAGATGAAGATCACCGACCTCCGCTGTGCCGTTATCGGCAAACACCCGATTGTCCGCATCGTGACGGACGAGGGCCTCTATGGCTTGGGCGAAGTCGAATTCACCAAGACCTACCTCAAGCCCTTTGTGCTGCATTTCCGCGAGGCACTGATCGGCGAGGACCCGACCGACGTCGAGAGAGTCATGCTGAAGATCCGTCAACGCGGCTCTTTCAAACCGTACGGCGCGGCGGTCAGCGCTATTGAGCACGCGCTGTGGGACATTGCCGGCAAGGCCGCGGGCGTGCCCGCCTATAAACTGCTCGGCGGCAAGGTGCGGGACAAGGTGCGCGTCTACAATGGTTCGATTCGCCAGGCGCGCACGGGCGACCGGCCGGAGGATTACGCCGCCGACGTCAAATGGATGATGGAGCAGCCGCAGAACTTCTTCATGGTCAAGCAAGGAATCTCGTTCCACTCCAACATGAAAGACACCATCGAGGACTTCCACTACGGCGTGACGCAGAAGAAGGCCGGCTATCACGGTGCCATGGATCAGGGCGCAATCAGCGAGCGCGGTTTCAATCACATGCTCGACTGCGTGATCGCGATGAAGGAAGTGCTGGGCGACAAAGTCAGCCTGGCGCTCGACTGCGGCCCGGGCTGGATGCTGCCCGATGCGATCAGGTTCGCTCGCGCGGTCGAGAAGTACAATTTGATGTGGCTCGAGGACATGCTGACTGGCGACTACGTGCCGTGGGTCAATCCGCAGGCGTATCGGGAACTGACAACCTCCACCTCGACGCCGATCCACACCGGTGAGCAGATCTACCTGCGGCACAATTTCAAGGAACTGATCGAGACGCAGGCGGTACGCGTCATCGGCCCCGATCCAGCCGATATTGGCGGCATTGCCGAGCTCAAATGGGTCGCCGAACACGCCTACATGCACTCGATCCTGATGGCACCGCACGGCACCGCCAACGGCCTGTTGGGGCTCGGCGCGTTGATCAATGTCTGCGCCACCTTGCCGGCAAATTACATCGCCTTCGAATATCCGAGCGCCACCGACCCCTGGTGGGAGGATCTGGTCGTCGGCTTACCACCGCAGATCGTGAAGGACAGCATGGTGGACCTACTGGAAGCGCCGGGGCTCGGCCTCGATATCGACGCCGAAGCGGCCAGGCGATATCTCACGGAAGGGGATGCGGGCTTCTTCGACTGAACCTCCCTCCACTGCATGACGTGAATCGTCTACGCAAATGACTGGAATAACACGCTTCGCGTCATGCAGCGCTCGGAGGCCTTCTTCCCATCTTGAGTTTGATTGGCGATGGATGCCGACGATGATCATATTTTCAACGCCCTCGTCACTTACTCAGCCGATGGCCATGAGGCTTGCATTGCCGCCGGCAGCTGCAGTGTTGATCGACGTCGACACCTCCTCTAGCAGCCAATTCAGGCAATAGGCTTCGGGATCGCTCGCCAATTCCTCGCTCGTCGCGGCTTGGACCAGCAGAAGCGGACCAGGCAGGTGAGCAATCTTCTGATTGACGGCCAGAACCCTGTCGCGATCCCCTTCGACGAGCGCGCCGGAAAACGGCCCGTCCTTCTCCCAATCGGATGTCCAGGAAATCCGGCCGGCGACAGCCGCCGGAAGATCCGCCAGGACGGATTTCGATAGGGAGCCGGCGTCCACGACGATGTGGTTGCCGGTCGATAGGGCTGCGGCGATCTGGCGATGAAGCCCGCCTTCCGTCTGCGGCACGACGAGAATACGGCCGCGGGGATGCAGCGCGTAGAGATTGAGCTCGCCGACCGGACCGGTGAGTTCACGTTCGAGACCGAGCGCCGAGCGGCTCGCATATCCACGCGCCGCTTCCCCCTCGCCCGACAGGCCCTTCTTGTCGAGCCAGACGATGTAGTCACGAAGGGCGAGGTCCGTATGAACGGAATCCTGCTGCGGCGGCACGGGCGCACGCTGCACCAGCCGGCCGATATAGAGCGGACCGCCGGCCTTCGGTCCCGTTCCCGACAGGCCGCGGCCGCCGAACGGCTGCACGCCGACGACGGCGCCGATGATGTTGCGGTTGACGTAGAGGTTTCCAGCCTTGATGCGGCTGGTCACATGCGCGATCGTTTCATCCAGCCGGGTGTGAAGCCCGAATGTCAGACCATAACCCGATGCGTTGATGTCGTCGATCAGTCGGTCGAGCCCGTTTCGCTTGAAGCGGACGACATGCAGCACCGGTCCGAAGACCTCCCTCGTCAGGTCCGACAGCGACTTGATCTCGATGATTGTCGGCGGAACGAAGGTCCCCGTCGCAGCGCTCTCCGGCAGCGGCAGCTGATCCACCTTGCGGCCTAAACCGCGCATATGCTCGATATGCTGGTCGATCTCCGTCTTTGCGCTGTCGTTGATGACTGGGCCGACATCGATGCTCAGCCGATCGGTACGGCCGATCGTCAGCTCGCGGAAGGCGCCCTTCAGCATTGCGAGGGTCCTGTCGGCGACATCGTCCTGAAGGCAGAGAACCCTGAGCGCCGAGCAGCGCTGACCGGCGCTATCGAAGGCAGAGGCAATGACGTCGGCCACCACCTGCTCGGCCAATGCCGAGGAGTCGACGATCATGCCGTTCTGGCCGCCGGTTTCGCCAATCAGCGGAATTGGCTTGCCGCTCACCGACAGCCGTTCTGCCAACTGCGCCTGGATCAGGCGGGCAACTTCGGTCGACCCGGTAAACATGACGCCTGCCGTCTCCTGAGCCCCGACCATGCCGGCGCCGAGGCGGCCGCTGCCGGGCACGAACTGCAGGGCACCGACAGGCACGCCCGCATCGTGAAGGATCTTCACACTCTCCGAAGCGATGATCGGCGTGACGCCGGCCGGTTTGGCAAGCACGGGATTGCCGGCCACCAAAGCTGCGGCGACCTGCCCGGTGAAAATCGCCAGCGGGAAATTCCACGGGCTGATGCAGACGATCGGGCCGAGAGGCGCATGCGAGGGGCCGAGCGTCTTGCGCGCCTGCTCGGCGTAATAGCGCAGGAAGTCGATGGCCTCACGCACTTCGCCGACGGCATTGGCCGCAGACTTTCCGGCCTCGCGCATGACGATGCCCATCAGCACCTTGATGCGGGCCTGCATGATGTCGGCGGCCCGTTCCAGGCAGGCCGCGCGCTCGGCCGGCGGTACGGCGGCCCATTGCGGCGCGTACTCCGCAGCCATGCGAACGATGCGCGTGGCGTCCTCGACCTTCACTTCGGTCACCGTGCCGACAACATCCCGGTGATCGGCAGGATTGAGAACATCGCGTGTTACCCCATCCGTAGAGCCATCCGCAAGAATGGGAAGCGCATGCCACGGCGCAGCAGCCGTAGAAGTGAGCGCCTCAGCCAAATCCAGAAGGGTGGCCTCGTTCGAGAGATCGAGACCATCGGAATTTACCCGAGCGTTGCCGTAAAGAGCCTTCGGCGAGGCGATCTGGGCGTGGGGCGCGCCAACGACAGGCATGGCTGCGACGATTTCGGCAGGATCGGCGATCAGGGCTTCGACCGAGACATTCGGATCGGAGATGCGGTGCACGAAGGAGGAATTGGCGCCATTTTCCAGAAGGCGCCGAACCAGGTAGGCGAGCAGCGTCTCATGTGTTCCCACAGGCGCATAAATGCGGCAGGGCCGGTCCAGTTTTTCCTTTCCGACGACCTCGTCGTAGAGCGGTTCGCCCATGCCGTGCAGGCATTGGAACTCGTATTTGCCGACGGTGAAATCAGGACCGGCCAGACGATAGATCGTGGCGAGCGTCTGCGCGTTATGGGTGGCAAATTGCGGGAAGACCGCATCCCGAGCATCGAGCAGCTTGCGCGCGCAGGCGACGTAGCCGACATCGGTGTAGATCTTGCGGGTATAGACCGGATAATCCTCGAGACCATCCAACTGGGCGCGCTTGATCTCGGCATCCCAGTAGGCGCCCTTGACGAGACGAACCATGATCCGGCGCCCGGAACGGCGCGCGAGATCGACGATGTAGTCGAGGACGAAGGGGCAGCGCTTGCCATAGGCCTGTACGACGAAGCCGAGCCCATTCCATCCGGCAAGCTCAGGGGCGAAGCAAAGCTCCTCGAGGAGATCAAGCGAAAGCTCCAGCCGATCGGCTTCCTCTGCGTCGATATTGAGGCCGATATCATAGGTCTTGGCGAGAGCGGCGAGCTTCTTCACCTTCGGCAGCAACTCGCTCATTACCCGTCCGGCTTGCGACCTTACGTAACGCGGATGCAGGGCCGAAAGCTTGATCGATATGCCCGGGCCATCATAGATGCCGCGCCCGTCCGACGCCTTGCCGATGGCGTGGATCGCCTTTTCGTAATCCCGGTAATAACGCTCGGCATCGGCGCCCGTCGTGGCGGCCTCTCCCAGCATGTCGTAGGAATAGCGGAAGCCGCGCGCTTCCAGCGGCCGGGCGCGTTTCAGCGCCTCCGCAATCGTTTCGCCGGTGACGAACTGCTCGCCCATCATGCGCATCGCCATATCGACGCCGCGGCGGATGACCGGCTCGCCGGCGCGCGCGATCAGCCGCGTCAGCGCTGCCGACAGGCTTCGGTCGTTGACCGTCGACGTCAACTTGCCGGTGACGACGAGGCCCCAGGTGGCAGCGTTGACGAACATGGATTTTCCGCCGCCGATGTGGGAGGTCCAGTTGCCCTCGGCGATCTTGTCGCGGATCAGCGCATCCCGCGTTTCGGTATCGGGGATACGCAGCAGCGCTTCGGCGAGGCACATGAGCGCCACGCCTTCCTGGCTGGAGAGCGAGTATTCCTGCACCAGCCCTTCGACGCCGGTCCCCTTGTGCTTGGAGCGCAACGCCTCGATCAAGCTGCGGGCCGTGCTGCGGATATCATAGCGTTTTGCCTCGGAGACGCGCGCTGCTGCCACCAGCGGCGGCAGGCATTCGGTTTCCGGCCGGCGATAGGCTGCCGTGATGGCCTGGCGAAGTTCGGATTGCGGTCGGATTGGCGGCGCAAAGCCGGAAAACGGCGCGCCGTCGTCGGCGTCTTTGGATGGAGTAGTCTCGATCGCTGCGTTCAACATGAAGGTCCCTATCAGTCGATATCTAGTTTAACGGATGAATGAGACGCCGGGTTCATCGTCCCAATCAGCGTCGTCCGAGGCGGCCGGGCCGGAATATTCCGTCTCGCGAAGCGGACGCGCATCCGGATTGTTGCGCTTGAGGGTGAGCGCCGCAGCAACCGCTCTTATCGCCACCGGTCGGTAGTGGGCGAGCAGGTCCGGCTTCTGATCGTCATCCGGTTCTTCCTTGCGCATGCACGACCCCATTTTGCGTGCGGCGCCGATGCGATCCTGACGATCCGTCAAGCGCCTGCGCCTTCCATCCCATTGCCGATGCATAAACTATCACAGATCGAGGATCGCGATCTCACTTGATTTTTGCAGATATTAGCCTGTATGAACTTATTAAAGCACTGTTGAGAGTTCAAATGGCTGGCGAACCCGATATCTTTAGTGAATTGGACCAATTCGACAGAAAAATCCTCGCGGCTCTTGCCGAGGACGGCAGACTGTCGATCACCGATCTCGCGGCGCGTGTCGGCCTCTCGAAGACGCCGTGCCAGCTCCGCTTCAAAAGGCTGATCAGCGAAGGCTATATCGAAGGCTTCAAGGCCGTCCTCAATCCGTCGAAAATGCAGCTCGACCACATTGCTTTCGTCGAGGTGAAGCTCTCCGATACCCGCGAGAACGCGCTGAAAAGCTTCAACGATGCCATCAAGAAGATCAGCGAAGTCGAAGAATGCCATATGATCGCCGGCAGGTTCGACTATCTCCTGAAGATCCGCACCCGCGATATCGGCCGCTACCGCCGCGTCCTCGGCGAGCGCATCTCGACACTGCCCCACGTCGCCAGCACATCGACGAACGTCGCGATGGAAACGGTCAAGGAAGGCTGGGACAAGTCCGGTTCGAGTTTTTCGTGAATGTCATCCTTGGGATGACCACCTGCCGGTGAGTTGCCGCAGCATCCAAAATCCGTCCAATTTGCTGCCGGACGAACTGCGATATCTTCATTGTCGTCGGCTATTGCGCCAAAGCGGTTGCGGCAGGGGTAGCAATCACCCCCAGGCAGTTCAGCCATCTCTCGCTTTCCGACCGCGTGCGTTTAGTTTCACCGGCACACTCTTGCCGTACTCATTCCACCATCCCGTCAAGGCTTCCATCATTGGTTACCGATGCCGGTAGCGGAAGGCTTCGACGAAGGCGGAGAAAGCAGGGGACGGATGGCGCCGGCTGGGGTAATAGAGATGATATCCTTGGAACGTTGGTGCCCAATCCGCCAGCACTTCCTTCAGTTGACCGCTGTCACAATATTGCCGGACGAGGTCCCTCGGCACATAAGACAGCCCCGCGCCATCGAGAGCGGCATTGATCGCCGGCCCTATGTTGCTCATCACGAGCTGGCCTTCCACACGAACGCTGAACTCGCGGCCATCCTTTTCGAACTCCCAGGCATAGAGAGCGCCTGACGTCGGAAGTCGCAAGTTGACGCAATTGTGGTCCGTCAAGTCATGAGGGATCGAAGGCACAGTGCGGGTCGCAAAATACTCAAGTGATCCGACCACGGCGTAGGAAATATCAGGTCCAATGCGAACGGCCACCATGTCGCGCGCAATCGCTTCGCCGAGCCGCACACCGGCATCGAATTGGCGCTCGACGATGTTTGTGAAACCGTTGTCGATGATGAGTTCCACGGCGACATCGGGGTAATCCCGTAGAAATGCCGGAAGCCTCGAACGGAAGACCAGCTCCACGGCATCATCGGGACATACGAGGTGGACTGTGCCCGAGGGCTTGTCGCGCAACGCGCCGAGGGCACTGATCCCGGCGGCGATGCTCTCAAAATGCGGCTGGATGCTTTCCACGAGACGCGCACCAGCCGCCGTGGGAGCCACGTCCCGCGTCGTGCGGGAGAGAAGCCGGACTCCGAGCCGGGCTTCGAGCGCGCTGATCGTATGGCTCAACGCCGAGCGCGTGACTCCCAATTTTGATGCAGCGCGCGTGAAACTCCGCTCCTGAGCCACCTCCAGAAACGCACGCATTTCCGTGAACTCGTCGCGCCGCATTGTTGAATCTCCTTCATCACGACATTCAGATTATAGCTTCTAGTCGAGCAAAACCAGTCCGGCTATCTATCTGGCAACGGACAGGAGAACATGCATGACCGTCGAGTTGACATTGGATGAGACCTCACTGACGGACGACACGGCGACCTCATGGTCTGCTGTGACCTGTCTCTCGCTTCTCACTTTCCTGCTGGTGGGGCTGGAATTTCTCCCTGTGAGCCTTCTGACTCCAATCGCCACGGATCTCTCGGTGTCAGAGGGGCAAGCCGGATTGGCGATCACCGTGTCGGGAGTCTTTGCGGTTATCACCAGTCTTTTCGGCAATGCATTCCTGGCGAGGATCGACCGCAAGTCTGTCGTCCTGCTCTATACGGCGGTTCTTGTTGTATCGAGTTTGGCGGTTGCCCTTGCACCCAACTTCCTAGTCTTTCTCGTCGGGCGGTCCCTGGTCGGCGTTTCGATCGGCGGCTTCTGGTCGCTGTCGACGGCTATTCTGGCACGCCTGACCTCCGACCGTGACCTGCCCAAGGCGATTGCGCTTCTTCAAGGTGGCACCGCATTCGCGCTCGTCCTTGCCGCACCGCTCGGCAGTTTTCTTGGCGGGTTGATCGGATGGCGCGGAACCTTCTTCATCACGGTGCCAATCGGAATTGCCGCGCTCGTCTGGCAACTGGTCGTCCTGCCGAGGATGCCGGCGACGTCAATCGTCTCGGTGGCCAGAATATTCGGGCTGCTGCGCAATCGCACATTCGCGATAGGAATGGCGGCGACCGCTCTCGCCTTCATCGGCCAGAACGCGCTGTCCATATATCTTCGTCCATTCCTCGAAGGCGTCACGGGCCTCGAATTGAATGTTCTGTCCATGGTGCTTCTCGGCCTTGGCGTCGGTGGACTGGCTGGAACCTCCGTCATTGGCTTCGTCGCCCGGCGGCACCTCCGCCTCGTTCTCGTAGGCCTGCCGGGTGCTCTTGCGCTCATTGCCCTGCTGCTGATCGCTCTCGGGCCGTTCCCGGCGATTACGGCATCCCTGCTCGTCATGTGGGGATTTTTCTCAACCCCGATTCCGGTTGCCTGGAACACCTGGATGGCCGCCATCGTCCCCGGTGAGTTGCAAGCGGCAGGTGGGCTGCAGGTGGCGCTGATCCAACTTGCCATTGCCGGCGGCGCCTTCGCTGGCGGCATGCTGTTCGACACCGTGGGATGGTGGAGCACCTTCCTTCTGGCCGCCTGCCTTCTCGCCGGTTCGGCTGTCCTCGCCGCACTCGCCGGTCGCCGTTCCTGAACCTTCAGAAATCCCAATACAGGAGATCATCATGTCCCAAGGAATCGAAAACAAAGTCATCGTCATCACCGGCGCAAGCAGCGGGCTTGGCGAAGCCACCGCGCGTCACCTTGCTGAGCGCGGCGCTTCGGTCGTCCTCGGCGCCCGGCGTAGCGACCGCATCGCTGCGCTGGCCGAGGAACTGGCCGCCAAAGGCTACAGGGCCAAGGCAGTCCAAACCGACGTCACGGATCAACATCAAGTCAAGACGCTCGTCGACACCGCCGTTAGCGCGTTCGGTCGAGTCGACGTGATGCTGAACAATGCCGGACTGATGCCGTTGGCGCCGCTCGAACGGCTCAAGGTCGATGAGTGGGATCGCATGATCGACGTGAATATCAAAGGGGTGCTTTACGGCATCGCCGCAGCGCTTCCGCACATGAAGGCGCAGAAGTCTGGACACATCATCAACGTGTCCTCCGTCTACGGTCATGTGGTCGATCCGGGTGCCACCGTCTATTGCGCGACGAAATTCGCCGTGCGCGCCCTCTCGGAAGGCCTGTGGAAGGAAGTGAAGCCATACAACATCCGCACCACGATCATTTCACCCGGCGCGGTGAGCACCGAACTCCTCGAGCACATCAGTGAGAAGGACATCCAGGCAGGCACCAAGGAGTTCGTCAGCAGGATCGCCATCAGCGCGGACACGTTCGCCCGAACGGTCGCCTTCGCGGTGAACGAACCAGACGATGTCGACATCAACGAAATCTTGTTCCGGCCCACGGCTCAACCTGTCTGACGCGAGGCGCGCTATGTCGATGACATCCACGTTCATGAGCCGTCGCGCGATTTTGGGCGGAGCCTTGGCGGCCGCCGCCCTCCCTCTCGTGGCGCAAGGGCAGGACGGGCACAGCTCGACCACTCACAAGGTGTCAGATGTCAGGATCAGGATTGACTTCAACAAGCTTCCCCTGACGGCGACACTCTTCGATAATCCGTCGGCGCGCGATCTTGCTTCCATGCTGCCCCTAAACCTCAAGATCGAGGACTACGGCAGGAACGAAAAGATCGTCTATCTGCCGCGTAAGTTGACCGAAGAAGGCAGTGGTGCTTTCGGAAACGAGCAGGCGGGCGACCTTTGCTACTTCAAACCGTGGGGTAACCTGGCCCTGTTCTACGCGGATTACCGCTGGGACGGGTTGATCCGGCTCGGCCGCTTCGACGATGGCTTCGGGCCGTTGCTGGTGCGCGGCGCGTATCCGGTCCGCATTGAACGCATCTGACAAGGGCGTTTTGGGTGGAAATCTGAAATCGCTTTCCTCCCAAGCATGAAGAACCCAATGATTATAAATTTCCGCAAATAGGAGCAACGCCCCCTTTCCAGGCGGACTCTTTTTTTCAGGCCGAGCCAACGTGCGACCTAACGCGGTCTTTGAATTTCACAGTAGACAATGCTCCGGTTTGAGCCGGACCAAACAGAAACCTTCATATCAGCCCCAGTCGTGCTTTCGCCGGCGATCAAGCCCATCTCTCGTTCCGACCGCAACAGCAGGGCCCAGTTCATGAATGTCTCCATATAGCCATCGACGTCCGTCTCCGGAGAGAAGTTGGCGAATAGGAATGTGCCGCCAGGCTTAAGCATGCTGATGCACTTCCTGGTCAGCCTTACGGCTACCGCGTCAGGCAAATAGTCATAGAGACCCGCGGCATAGACGAAATCGAACATTCCCAACGCATGCCTTCCACCGAGCAGGGATTTGACCGACCCGTTCACCGCTTCGACGGAGGTGCCGGCGAAATCGCGGGCGACGGTTCCAACGCTGATCGGGTCTTGATCCAAAGCTACCCAGCGTCTGATCGCGCCGGCGCTCAGAGCGTGCGACAACGGCCCCTCGCGGAGATGCCCGGCGGCGATGGCAAGGACTTCAGTGGCGCCAGGTCGGGTCGAAGCAATTTCGTCTGCGCGGCGAGCCAGAATGTCTCGACGCTCCCTTACCGCGACGGATGACGAAGCATTTCGAGTGTAGCCGTAGATCGAGCGTCCCAAGTCGCTCGCTGATGCGACGGCTTCCTCAATCTCAGGTCTGCCGTAGATGAAATCGAGAAGACGTGCGTCGCCGGAATAGCCGCGCGGCTTTTCAAACGACCAGCGGGTCAATGGATCTTGATGAAGATAGTAAGCAACGGGATGAGATTGCGCGATCGGAACGATGACGTCCCACACCTCTGGATGAAAGCGCCGCCGCATCTGATGCAAGGCTTCGGTAAGACGCTCGATGATCACATGAGGCTCGACGCCGGATTTGAACTGACGGATCGACACGTCAAGGCTGAGGGCAAGCTCGGCCTGGGCAACGATAAGATCGCCGGGATCCGGGGCAGCAACCCTCCTTGCCACCCGCCGAATTTCGCCAGGCGCAACAAGACTTTCACCGTCGAATACCAGACTTTGTTCCATTTCGAGATCCTCTTGACATAGCGTTAAGCATAATCAACCTCGGAATAGGATGCGACTAGAATCTACACGGGATAAGGGTAATTCTAGTCTTGCGGGTCCGATGCTACCCCTCTAACAAAGCCAAGCAATAAGACAAACCGGTTGCAAGTTGCCGAATGCGATTTTGGAGGGCGCCGAAGTATGGCTTACTTTTCAACATACTTTAGATGGCTTTCGGGTCGGCGTCGTTGCATGATCGCGGCTTGCGATAATGTCCAGCGGGACGAACCAACCGCCGGCATTTCATTCGCCGAGGCCCTCAAGTCTCTGAAAATTGAAAATGATGCTGTCCGAAGGCAGAGCTCGCGGCACGGTCTTTGGATGGCGGTTGCCGTCTATGTGGCCTTCGCACTTCCCGACCGTTGGCTGATCCCCGACGTTGCGCCTGCGACGATCGCCGCCCGATTCGCCGTCGCGACGATCGCCCTGCTGGCGTTCGAAATCTTGCGGCTGGCAAATGCGAAAACCGCCTGGCTTGACATTACGTGCGCCACTGCACTGCTTGTGGGCTATGTAGGCTGGCTTTACCCGGCGATTGCCACCCACGACGTCACTGCTATGTCCTACTACATGATATTCGGCGCCATCTTCATGATGGGCGCCAACCTGTTTTTCAGTTTTCCGTTTCGGCTTTCGGTGATCACCTCCGGGCTCGTTCTCTGCGCGTTTTTCATTACGATCGAGGAACTTTTTCCTTCCAGCCAAACCTACAAGCTCGCTTTCGGGCTGTTCTACATTTCGTGCTTTGCTTTCACGTCTTTCGTCAATTGGCGATTGAATGTTGAGCGCCGAAACGTGTTGCTGAACGCGGCGGAGGCTCGCCACCAGCACTGGGAAGCGTCCGAACGAGGAAGGTCACTGCTCGAGCTTTCACATACCGACTACCTGACAGGCATAAGCAACAGACGCGCGCTGGATCGGCGGCTCGATGAATGCTGGGCCGCTTGGAAAGACGAACGCCGCGACTTCTCCGTGTTCCTGATCGACGTCGACTTTTTCAAACGCTTCAATGATCGCTACGGACATCAGGAAGGAGACCGATGCCTGACTGTCATCGCCAATGCGCTGAAGGCGGTTGTAGAGTCGTCCGATGGCATGATCGGCAGGTATGGTGGCGAGGAGTTTATCGTGGTCATGCCGGCGGCCCTTCCCAAGGTTGCGATGACTCTCGCCGAGAAGATCAGAATGGAAGTCGAGTCTCTTGCGATTGCTCACGACGAGCGACCAGACGATATATCGACCGTAACCGTCAGCATCGGCGTCGCCTTCACCCGCGAGAAAGTCGGAGAGAAAGTTGAACGAATAGTCCGTGAAGCCGACCTCGCTCTCTACAATGCCAAAGCAAGCGGCCGAAACTGCATTCGCAGTTTTGATCCGCTGCTGCCTCGCCCCGACGATTATGCCGGTAAACTCGTGCCCCTGCTCGCGGCAGCCATCGATCGCAAACTGGTCTCGCTCGTGTACCAACCGATTTTCGACGTGACGAACGGGAAAGCAAGGGCTGTCGAGGCTTTGATGCGCCTCAGGATGCCTGATGGCACGGCGGTTTCGCCGAAGACATTCATCCCGGTTGCAGAACGAAGCGGCGCTATCCTCGAACTGGGCAGGTGGGCGATCGAGACGGCATGCCGAGATATACTGATGACCGATCGCATGGCGACCGTCAGCGTCAACGTGTCGCCGATACAGCTGCGCTCCCCCGGCTTTGCCACTAGTGTCGCTGATATCCTTATTCGGTGCGGGGTCTGCGGGTCGCGATTAGCCTTGGAAGTCACCGAGGGCCTGGACATGGATATGCAGTCGGAGGTGCTCAAATGCATTGCCGATCTGCGCGCACTCGGCGTCGAAATCTGGCTTGACGACTTCGGCTCCGGCTTCGCGGGCCTCTCTTGGCTGAGGGCAATCGAGTTTCAGACGGTCAAGGTCGATAGAACCTTCCTGCATGACTGCTCGAACCCACGCGGTTTGACGATGCTTCAGGACATGATTGCTCTCATCCGCAATCGCGGGAATACGATCCTGGTAGAAGGCGTCGAAACGGCAGCACAGTTTTCCCTTCTCAAGGATCTTCGCATCGACCGCGCCCAGGGCTTTCATATGGGAATGCCGGTGAGCGCTGAACTTCTGAACGCGGCATAGCTCGACATCGAGGTTTCCAGATAGCTCAGCGCGCGGCCGATAATCGGTGCGCGTGCATCACGTCTCTGCAAATCGCGAATTCGGACAGGAGCCGCATCGACCGCCCGCATGGCAAACCGCTATGAGGGGCCATCCTACGGGCACTTGCGATCACATCGGTCGCCGGGAGGCCGGACCCGATCAAAGCAATTGGAGCCATTTCAACGAGGGCTGCGCCGCCATTGTCGGAAGTCTTGCTTTTGGACGAATCAGGCCGTCTTATGCAGCGAGGCAACGGATCGCCGAAGGCAGACGAATATTCGGCGGTTGACCTGAGAATGAGGATCGAGATGGATCACGCCAGCAGCCCGCAATCGTCAGTGAACGAAGAGAGGGAAGCGCGCAGGCTTCAATACCTGACCTGGGAACACATTGCGTCTGACCTTCGTCATCCCGCTCACCTCGCCCGCAGGGCGGAACTCCGGCGATCATGCGGTGCGGAGCTGGCCGAGACGTCCTACATCGCCGAGCACGCCGCAATCTTCACCGAAAGCCTGACGATGGGCGAGCGGTCCTGGATCGCAGGGCACGCTCTCGTTCGTGGCCATGTGATTCTCGGCGACGATTGCACCATCAATCCCTATGCCTGTGTTTCCGGCACGGTAACGTGCGGCAATGGCGTTCGGATTGCTTCGCATGCCTCGATCGTCGGCTTCAATCATGGCTTCGACGATCCGACTATTCCCATACACCGTCAAGGCGTCGTCAGCATCGGCATTTCGATCGGCGACGATGTCTGGATCGGCGCCAACTGCGTGATCCTCGATGGCGCCACGATTGGAAACGGTGCGGTGATCGCCGCCGGAGCGGTGGTCACGGGAGACATTCCCGCCATGGCGATTGCCGGTGGCGTGCCCGCCCGGGTGCTGCGGAGCCGAGGCTCGGCACCCCGGAAAACAGGCAATGGCGACGTCGAAGATCAGTTGGTCAGGCTCGGTCAGAAAGCGAAAGACCAGTGGCCGGACATTCTGGCACGCTGGAAAACGCAAGGGACCTATCAATCGCTGGAAGCAGACGGCGTCCGCAGACCGGCGATCCGGCATCTCTGCGACGCAATCGAGATCGCTGCCGGCTTCGGCCAGCTGCCGCCCGACCTCCATCCGGCGGAGACTGTCGAGCTTCTCCAAGGTCTGCAGGACCGAGAGACCGGCCTTTTCCCGGAAGAGCATTCGCGAATGCATGGCAAGCCCCTCAGGGATGATCCAAAGGCGCTCTATAACGTCCTTGCGGTTGGCTATGCGCTTGAACTGCTTGGTTCCGGTCCACGCCAACCTGTCCATGCGGTCGAGCTCGGCGCCGGGGAGCTGGATGAATGGCTGAGCGCCCTGCCCTGGTCGACCCGGGCATGGCACGCCGGAAGCGTGGTCGATGCGATCGGCACCGCCATGTACTTCAACGCGAGGTATTTTCGCATCAGGCATTCACGGCAGGCGCTCTTCGAGTGGCTGAGCCACAATGCCAACAGCGTTTCGGGGCTCTGGGGTGAACCGACCGCGGCGGAAGGATGGCTTCAACCGGTGAACGGCTTTTATCGCCTGACGCGCGGCACCTACGCCCGGTTCGGCGTGGCACTTCCGCATCCGCATGCCTCACTCGAAACGGTTCACCTCAACTATCGCAACCACAAGGGCTTCGTTGGTGCAAAATACAATGCGTGCAACCTGCTCGATACGATTCATCCACTGTTGCTGATTGCCCGGCAGACCGACTACAGGCGGGCCGACGGGGAGGCGATCGCCCGCAAGCTCATATCGAGGGCGTTGGATAGATGGCGGGATGGCGAGGGATTCCCGTTTGCCGACGGTGGTGAACCGAGCTTGCAGGGAACGGAAATGTGGCTTTCCGTCATTCACCTGGCGGCCGATTTCCTAGGACTGGCAGATTGCTTCGCATTCGTCCCTAGAGGCGTTCACCGGACGGCAACGGTGGGGCTGGGCATGTGACCACGCTTCGATCAACCGTGCAGTGATGCCGTCAGCCAAGCAGCGGCAAGGTCGCGCGCATTGCTTCGCTTGGATTTGATAGGCACGATCACATTGTAACGATCCTCCGCCGCAAGCTCGCCGCCGCCGATCTGCATCAAGGTTCCATCCTCCAGAAAGGTGCCGACCAGCATACGCCATCCCAAGGCAATGCCTTGCCCTGCGCGCGCGGCAGCGATGGTTTCGGTATAGTGGTTGAACCGAAGCGACGGCTTTACATTGAGGTTGGCGCCGGTCAGCGAAAACCACTGGGCCCAGCTATACCAGGATCGATCAAGGACGTCAGTCTCGATGAATTCGTCACTGGAGCCGAGCGGACCATCTCCTCGTCGCCTGAGATAGTCGGGAGAGCAGACGGGGCAAATGACGTCGCCGCGCGAGGCGATGACGGTGCTATCGCTGAACGGAGGCACACCATATCGAATTGCCACATCGACTTCGCCGTCGTCGAGAGCGAGCGGGCTGTCCTGGGATATCACCCGCACCAGAATACCCGGGTTCGCCCGGCGGAATTCGGCCAGCCGCGGCAGCAGCCAGAAAGAGGAGAACGCAACGGTCGCCCCTATGGTCAACACGTCCTGGCTGCGCGACTGGAGCGCTTCCACGCCCTCGGCAATATCGGCAAAGCTCTTGGCCAGGGTGGCTCCGAGGTTGATGCATGCCGCCGTCGGCTCGATCGCTCGATGCTTGCGCACGAATAAGGGCTGGCCGAATTCCTCCTCCAGCAATGCAATCTGCCTGCTGACCGCCGCCTGGGTGACGCCCAATTCGGCCGCAGCGGTGGTGAAGCTCTTCTTTCTGAGCACCGCCTCCAGGGTCACCAGGGCCGTCAGCGACGGGATCCGTCTTCTAAAGTGCATCACAGAACCCTCATCGCATGATAAAAACTTATGCGAAGCTAATTTTTTATGCCGTTGAAACATCGGAACTGCAAGGGCAATCTGGGGAAACTCTCGCATAAGAGGTTCTGATGCTAAACAAGCTCCCATCGTCCATTTCGGCTCTTCTCGACGCTCGTGCCAACGGTCACTCTCTGCCGGCCGGCCTTTACGTCAGAGAAGACGTGTTCGAAGCAGACATCGACGTCTTCTTCCACAATCACTGGATCTGTGTCGGTCTCGATTGCGATGTTCCCGAACCCGGCGACGCCACGGTCATCGATATCGGCAAGACGAGCCTGATCCTTCTGCGCGACGACGACAGAGAAATTCGCGTCCTGCACAATGTCTGCCGCCATCGCGGCTCCCGCCTTCTCGATCCGGGCAAGACGATCGTCTCGAAACTCGTCTGTCCCTATCACACCTGGACATACGAACTGACCGGTGAGCTCAGCTACGCGCCTCACATGGGCAAGGACTTCGACAAGGAGTGTCGGAGCCTCAAGCCCGTCACTTTCAAGTCGATCGGCGGACTGATTTATGTCTGTCTTTCCGACAATCCGCCCGAGGATATTGCCATCCTCGAACAGGCCATGACCGAGCGCCTCGCCCCCTACGATATCCGGAACGCAAAGGTTGCCTTCCAAACGGATGTCATCGAGGACGGCAACTGGAAGCTGACGATGGAAAACAATCGTGAATGCTACCATTGCTCCGCGAACCACCCGGAGCTCTGCGTCTCCTTCGTCGATCTCGACTTCGGCTTCGACCCCGAGACGCTGAGCCCGGAGGATCGCGAACAGGCCGAGGAGCATTTCAGGCTGTATGAAGAGCGGACGAAGGCGTGGGAGTCCGACGGCTTTCCCTCGGCTGCCGTCGAGCAGCTCGCCGATTGCGCCACCAACTTCCGCACCCAGCGGCTGATCATCGCAGGCGCCGGCGAATCCCAGACCCACGACGCCACCGCCGCATCCTCCAAGCTTCTCGGTCACATGACCCGCAAGGATCTCGGCGACACGCATCTTTGGGGCCACAACAGCTGGAACCACTTCATGGGCGACCATGCCGTGGTGGCAACCGTCATTCCGCTCTCCGCCGGCAAGACGCTTGTGAGGACCAAGTGGCTGGTCCACAAGGACGCCGTCGAAGGCGTGGATTACGATCTCGACAAGCTGACGGATGTCTGGGTCGCGACGACGGACCAGGACGCCGATCTCGTCGCGCGCTCCCATGCCGGCACTCTCGACCCAGCATATCAGCCAGGCCCCTACTCCCGGTTTTCCGAGACGAACCTCGACAAGTTCGCCAGCTGGTACATCGATCGGATGCGCGCCCATGGATACTAGGAGCCCGCAGATGCCCGTAGCCAGGGCCGCCCTTCACGACGTCTGGAACCCGGAAGAAGACGACGCGCTCGTCTGCCTTGACGTCCAGCAGGAGACCCATGACGTCAAGACCTTCACCTTCGCTTCGCGCGACGGCAAGCGGTTCGCGTTCAAGGCCGGCCAGTATTTTCTGTTCGACCTGGAACACAATGGAGAGGCTGAAAACAGGTGCTACAGCATCTCCTCCTCGCCGCATCGGACGAACGCTTTCTCCGTGACGGTGAAGCGCGTGCCCGGCGGAAAGATCTCCAACTGGCTTCACGACACACTGGTTCCCGGGGCGACCGTCAAGGCGAACGGCCCACTTGGCCATTTCATCAGGCCCGAGCGGTCGCGACGTAAGCTTCTGCTGCTGTCGGGCGGCTCCGGCATCACCCCCGTCATGTCCATTCTGCGGGAACTCGCCGACAGTTGCGAACCTGCCGACGTCGTCTTCATGCATGCTGGACGGACGCCGCAGGACCTGATCTTTCGCGACGAACTGGCCTGCATCGCCCGCAGGCTGAAAGGCCTTCGCCTGCATTTCCTCCCGGAGACCGTGGCCGGCGAGCCGTCCTGGCCCGGTCTGACCGGTCGCATTTCGAAAGATTATATTAGGCTTGCGGTTCCCGATATCGCCGAGCGGATCGTGATGTGCTGCGGCCCCGCACCGTTCATGGCCGCCGCGCGCGGCATTGCAGCCGAACTCGGCGTGCCCGCCTCAAATTATCTGGAAGAAAGCTTCGACGCAGCGGTCATTGACGAACCCGAAATCCCTGCGGTTCAGGAGGCAGCCGCCAAAGTCTTTCAGGTCACCTTCTCGAAGCAGGCCCGCAGCATCGAGGTAACAGGCGACCAGAGCGTGCTTTCTTGTGCGAAGAAGTCAGGCGTCAGGATCCCGTCGTCCTGTGCGAATGGCGTCTGCGGCACCTGCAAGTCGAAGCTTACGTCAGGCACGGTCGACATGAACCACAATGGCGGAATCCGCCAGAGGGAAATCGACGCCGGCTTCTTCCTGCCCTGCTGCTCCAAGCCGCTGAGCGATCTGGTCATCGAGCGCTGAACGCCGGGTACCGCACCACCCGAGGAAGATGTTGCGGGATTGCGCGTTCAGTGCGCTCTCAAAGCTGCCGCGCGATGCTGCGAAGGCGTTTGCCCGAATGTGCGCTTGAACGTTCTCGTAAACTGCGAGGCGTTTTCGAAGCCAACATCAAGCGCGATCTCGATCAGAGGCGCCTTCGATTGGGCAAGGATCGACTTCGCCCGCTCCATACGAACACGACTATAGGCCTTGGCAGGAGACATGCCCGTCTTGTCGATGAAGATTCTCTCCAACTGCCGTCGCGAGAGTCCAACCGTGCCGGCAAGCTTCTCGATCGACATGCTGCCGTCGACGAACTGCTCCATCGTGATCATCGCCGCCTTGACGCGGGCATCGTCATAATCGTCGTAAAGCGGACGCCGGGGCTGGACGTCCGCAGGTGCGCGGGCTCTCTCGATCTGCAGCACCTCCAGCGCGTTTCGTTCGGCGTCGCGGCTGATGTATTTCCTGACCAACAGCGCCGCCATGTCGGCTGAACTGCTGCCGCCGGCGCAAGACCCACGCTGGCGGTCGAGATTGAAGAGCCGGTCGGAACGAACGCTGAGGTCAGGAAACCGCTCCCGGAACTCCTTGTAGTGCAGCCAGCTCACACAGGAGTCATGCCGCTTCATCAGGCCGGCCGCAGCGAGAATGAACGAGCCCGTGCACACGCCGATCAGCGGCACCTTCTTGGCGTCCGCCTGCTTGAGAAAAGCGATGGTCGCCTGGTCGACAGGGTTCTCCACCGTCAGAAGACCGCCGACGACCACAATGTAATCGAAGCGTGACGGATCGACGAAATCGGACGTCGGAGCGACCTGGACGCCGCAGCTCGCGGTGATCAGATGCCGCGTGCTGCCGATCACCTGCCAGTCGGCAAGAACCCTTCCGGAACGATCCTGCTCGTCGCTGGCAAGCCGCAGTGTGTCCACGAAGAGCGCGAAGGCGGACAGCGTGAACGATCGCGCCAGAACGAACCCCACCTTGAGCCGGGCAGCGGGCTTCGCGGCGCCGTCTGCCTGCCGATGCTGTCCGGGTCGCATGGTCATCTCATCACCGTTTCTGAATGCATTCACGAATCTGAAAACCGTGCGCCAGCGGATCACGATCGTCAACGAAAATGGTGTTGTGGCCGATGACGCGCGCCCAGCCTCCGATGCTTGGAAGAATGCCGCTGTAGGGTCCAATGCGTGCTTCGGCTTGGACCCGGCCAACCTGGCCGTCGAAAAGCCGTGCGCAGCCATCCGGAATATCCCGATATCCGGATATCGCCGGGGAGCGCCGCTGCGGGGCTCCCCGATCTCGTCACGCGGCCAGGACGCCGCTCTTCTTCGCGGTCCAGGTTGCCATATAGTCCATAAGTCCCGGGTTCAGGCAGTCGTAGGGCTCGAGGCCCGATGCCTTCAGCTGCGCTCTGACGGCGTCCATCTTGGCGGGGTCGAAGCCGCTTTCGATGATCGACGACACAAAGGCCGCAAAGCCCGGCTTCGCCCAGCCGCTTTCCTGAAAGCGCTCCGGATGGACGAACGACAATCCCTGGAACGGATGTTCGCGCATGACCGGCCCATACATATGAACGCCGCATTCCTTGCAGGCGTGGCGCTGGATCAAGGCTGTGGAATCGACGACGGCGAGCTTATCGCCATTCTCCTGGACTTCGACGCTTTCGGTTGGCGCGACGGCCACGACCGAAAAGACGGCACCGTCGGGCTTCCAGCACTTCGTGCAGCCGCAGGCGTGATTGTGGGCGATATCACCTTTGATCCTGACCTTCACGGGATTGCTTGTGCACTTGCAGACGAGCGTCCCGCCTGCGAAAGCAGCGTCAGTCGCCCGAAAGCCTGAATCCACTGCCGGATGTATGGCTATGCTGGTCATGGGTTTCTCCTCCCCTTCTGGGCCGTTTGCGATATGCCCGGCCAAGCTCTGCAATCAGTCTCCCAATCTTCGCGCGTGCCAGCGCAGATGGTCTTCCATGAATGTCGAAATGAAGAAGTAGGAGTGGCCGTAGCCTTCCTGCATGCGAAGCCGCAGGCTGATGCCGGCCGTCTCACAGGCTTGCCTGAGCTCGTCGGGGCGCAATCCATCCTCCAGGAAGCTATCCGCCGTCCCTTGATCGACGAGGAATTCCGGGAACCGGTGCCCGTCTTCGATCAGCGAGCAGGCATCATACGCCCGCCAGCGCGCTTCATCCGCTCCGAGATATTTTCGGAATGCCGGCTTTGACCAGCCGGAGACCGTGGGATGGCTGATCGGCGCGAAGGCCGAGCAGCTGCCGAAACGTTCGGGGTTCTTGAGCGCGATCGTGATCGCGCCATGTCCCCCCATCGAGTGACCGAAGATTCCCTGTCGCGTCATGTCGACCGGAAACTCGGCCGCGATAAGCTTCGGCAATTCGTCGACGATGTAGCTGTACATCCGATAGTTCTGTGCAAACGGCGGCTCGGTGGCATCGACATAAAAGCCGGCGCCCTTGCCAAACTGCCAATTATCCGGTTCGTCCGGGACGGCTTCGCCCCGCGGGCTGGTGTCGGGGCAGACGATGACGAGACCAAGCTCGGCCGCAAGCCGCCGATATTCGCCCTTGTCCATGACATTGGCGTGCGTGCACGTCAGGCCGGACAGGTACCAGAGAACCGGCAGCTTCCGTGCTTTGGCCTGCGGCGGCAGGAATACCCCAAAGGTCATGTCGCAGTCACAGACATCCGAGCGATTGACGTAAACGCCCTGGGTGCCGCCATGAGATTTTTCGGTCGAGATGGTCTTCATGGCTCAGTACACGACCACGCCGCGGATGCTTTCGCCCTTGTGCATCAGCTCGAAGCCCTTGTTGATGTCTTCGAGCGGCATGGTGTGGGTGATCATCGGATCGATCTGGATCTTGCCTTGCATGTACCAGTCGACGATCTTCGGCACGTCGGTGCGGCCGCGCGCGCCGCCGAAAGCGGTGCCCATCCAGTTGCGGCCGGTGACCAACTGGAACGGACGGGTGGAGATTTCCTGGCCGGCGCCGGCAACGCCGATGATAATCGACTTGCCCCAGCCGCGATGCGAGGCCTCCAACGCCTGACGCATCACCTTGGTGTTGCCGGTGCAGTCGAAGGTGTAGTCGGCGCCGCCGATCAGGTCGCCGTGGCGCTTCGTCAGGTTGACGAGATAGGGCACGATGTCGTCGCCGACCTCCTTCGGATTGACGAAGTGGGTCATGCCGAACTTTTCGCCCCAGGCCTTGCGGTCAGGGTTGATATCGACGCCGATGATCATGTCGGCACCAGCAAGCTTCAGACCCTGGAGCACGTTGAGGCCGATGCCGCCAAGGCCGAAGACGATCGCCGTCGAGCCGATCTCGACCTTGGCGGTGTTGATGACCGCACCGATGCCGGTCGTGACACCGCAGCCGATGTAGCAGATCTTGTCGAAGGGGGCGTCCGGGTTGACCTTGGCAAGGGCGATCTCCGGCAGCACGGTGAAGTTCGAAAAGGTCGAGCAACCCATATAGTGATGGATCTTGTCCTTGCCGATCGAAAAGCGCGAGGTGCCGTCCGGCATCACGCCCTGGCCCTGGGTCGCGCGGATCGAGGTGCAGAGATTGGTCCTGCGGGAAAGGCAGGAATAGCATTCGCGGCATTCCGGGGTGTAGAGCGGAATGACGTGGTCGCCCTTCTTCACCGAGGTGACGCCGGGGCCGACATCGACGACGATGCCGGCACCCTCATGGCCGAGGATGGCCGGGAAGAGGCCTTCGGGATCGGCGCCCGACAGGGTGAAATCATCGGTGTGGCAGATGCCCGTCGCCTTGACCTCGACCAGCACTTCGCCGGCTCGCGGCCCCTCCAGCTGCACGGTCATCACTTCGAGCGGTTTTCCGGCCTGTGTGGCCACGGCGGCGCGAACGTCCATTTTGATATCCTTCCTGTCAAATTGAATTCTGATGCTGCATATTCGAAGGGGCCAGCTCTCGCCGATCTGCTGCTGCTTCACCGCGAGACTTCACGCTCTCGCGTTCGGCTTTTCGTTCATCTCAGGCTCGCTGTTGCCAAGGACCCTATCACCTCTCCCGCTCAATCTGGCACCAGACCGCCAGCAGCGGCCGGGCTGTGCATCTTATCGCGAAAGATTGGCCGGCGTCGTTCGCAAAGACCGTCCCGATAGCGGCAGAGAACCACTCGGAATCGCCAAGGCGGATTTCACCCGGCGAAAGCAGAATGAAGGCGCGGGGCTGGGTCTGAACATGATCGGGAAATCTTGTATAGCGATCCATGTAGATCACGCCGACCCTCAGATCGGCGCGCTCCTCCATGCCGCCGGGACCGACCAAGACCGCATGGGAATGCGTATCGCCAAAATTCAGGCTTGCAAACGGACCGGAGCGGCCGCGTCTCCAGAGCAGCTTGTCGGCGAGACTACGAAACTGGCTGGCGATCGCCTCGTATTTCCGTCCCGATTTTGCAAGATGGCCGATGGCGTCGTCCAGCCCTTCCGGCGCGCCGGGAAGAGGCCCGCCCTCCGGACGCACCTTGCCGGTCTTGAGCAGCCTCTGGAGGACCTTGCCCGCGACGAAACTGGCGACCGCAGGAGCCTCGGCCGACAACATCAGCCCGCCGATGTCATTGAGGAATTCCTGCAGCGGCCGAGAGCGCCTCTCCCTGCCGATGTCGTGCAGCCGTATATATGCCGGCTTCTCGTCATCGTTGAGAAGAAGGTCGGCACCAGGTTTGATTGGACGTCCCACGACGCGCGCCACGTTCGGTCTCCCCGCTAGAGCGCCTTTTGCAATTCCGGTAAGACATCGAAGAGATCGGCGACGAGGCCATAGTCGGCGACCTGGAAGATCGGCGCCTCCTCGTCCTTGTTGATGGCGACGATCACCTTCGAATCCTTCATGCCGGCCAGATGCTGAATGGCGCCTGAAATGCCGCAGGCAATATAGAGCTGCGGCGCCACCACCTTGCCGGTCTGGCCGACCTGCCAGTCGTTCGGCGCATAACCGGCATCGACGGCGGCTCTGGATGCGCCGACGGCAGCACCGAGCTTGTCGGCGAGCGGCAGGATGACTTCCCTGAACTTTTCCGCCGAGCCGAGTGCCCGGCCGCCGGAGATGATGATCTTCGCCGAGGTCAGTTCCGGCCGGTCTGAGGCCGACAGCGCGTCTCCGATGAAGGTCGACAGCCCCGGGTCGGAAACCGCCGGGATTGCGTCGATCGTTGCCGAGCCACCCTCCGGCGCGGAGGCAAAGGATGCGGTGCGCACGGTGATCACCTTCTTGGCGTCCGTTGCCTGCACCGTCTGGATGGCGTTGCCGGCATAGATCGGCCGCTTGAAGGTGTCGGACGAGATCACCTCGATGATTTCGGAGACCTGGGCGACGTCGAGAAGAGCGGCCACCCGCGGCAGAACATTCTTGCCGACTGAGGTGGCAGCCGAGATGATCGTGTCGTAGCTGGCGGAGAGCGAAACGATCAGGTCGCCGAGCGGTTCGGCCAGATTGTTGGCGAGTTCGTCGCTTTCGGCCAGAAGCACCTTGGAGACGCCGGCAAGCTTGGCGGCGGCATCGGCAGCGGGCTTGGCAGCCTTGCCGGCAACCAGTACATGCACGTCGCCGCCGATCTTTGCGGCTGCCGTCAGCGCCTTGGCGGTCTGATCGGACAGGCTGGCATTGTCGTGGTCAGCCAGAAGAAGAATGGTCATGATGATGGCTCCTGTTCCCAGCTGATTACAGCACGCCGGCTTCGTTTTTGAGCTTGTCGATCAGTTCGGCGACCGACTTGACCTTGACGCCGGCCTTGCGGCCCGACGGTTCCTCGGTCTTCAACACTTTGAGGCGCGGCGTGGTGGAGACGCCGAAATCGGCAGGGCTCTTCTTGTCGAGCGGCTTCTTCTTCGCCTTCATGATATTCGGCAGCGAGGCATAACGCGGTTCGTTCAAGCGCAGATCTGATGTGACGACCGCCGGCAGCTTGATCTCGATCGTCTGCAGGCCGCCATCGACTTCGCGGGTGACAGTTGCTTTGCCATCACCGATCTCGATCTTCGAGGCGAAGGTCGCTTGGGCGATTCCCATCAGTGCTGCCAGCATCTGGCCGGTCTGGTTGCTGTCATCGTCGATCGCCTGCTTGCCAACGATGATCAGCCCCGGCTGTTCGGCATCCGCAACAGCCTTCAAGATCTTGGCGACAGTGAGCGGCTCGATTTGATCGTCGGTCTCGATGAGGATCGCCCGATCGGCGCCCATCGCAAGGGCGGTCCTCAGCGTCTCCTCGGCCTTGGCCGGACCGATCGAGACGACCACCACTTCCTCGCACTTGCCGGCTTCCCTCAGCCGCAGCGCCTCTTCCACCGAGATCTCGTCGAACGGGTTCATCGACATCTTCACATTGGTTAGCTCGACACCCGTGCCATCCGGCTTCACCCGGATCTTCACGTTGTAGTCGACAACCCGTTTGACTGGGACGAGTATCTTCATGGGCAACCCCCCTTTATTTCTAAACTGCTGGCCGTCAGTTCGGCCGTTCGGCAAGCAATGCCCAAAAGGCGAAGAGCGGCGTGTCGAGCGACCTCATGGCATGTCGGATGCCAGGGACATTGTAGAAGGATCCGCCGATACCTGGCGAAAACCAGTCCCCTTCCCCCTGCTGGAACTCTCCCTCGGAAAGCACGAGATAGACTTCCTCGGGCGCATGATCATGATCCGGATAGCGCACGTGAGGCGCCATCAACGTCACGCCGATCCACAGGTCGCTCCGCTCTTCCAATCCTCCCGGGCCGATAATCATGGCATTGGCATGCCCATCGACAAAATTGTCGCTGGCCGTGTGGTCATACTTGGTGCGCCGATGCCATTCAAGCATTGGCTCGACGCCTTTGAACCCCTCGATCAAACGTGTCAGCGAAGGATAGGACGTATCGAAGGAAAGCGCCACATCAAGCTGAGCACACACGGGCAATCGGCTTCCCGGCCCCGTACGCGCGATCCCTTGGCGCTCCAGCGCCGCAAAAATCTGACGGACCGAACGGCGGGCCTCTGGGGCCTTGGCGAACTGGTCGAAAGCCGCGAACGTCGCATCCAGGAAGATCTGGAGGCTTTCATTGCGTAACCTCATGTCATCACCTCCCGAGACCATCGACCGGCAAGCGGTCCACTGTAGCGATTAGATATCTTTCGCGATGCGCAGGCCGTCATAGACGGCGGCATGCGTGTTGCGTGCGGCGACCGCGTCGCCGATCCGGAACAGCTGAAACTTGCCATCAGGATTGCGGATCACGGACTGCGGCTCTCCGGAAAGAAGCTGGTCGTGCGACATTTCGCCGAGATTGCTCGAGCTGGGTTTCAGTTCGAAATAGAGCTCGTCGAGCGGAATGGTCCCATGATTGACGACGATCTGGTCGAAGCTCTGCTGCCTGGCAATCCCGCCGTAATCGCTGCCGACATGGGCGACGAGCTGGTTGCCGCTCTTCTCGACGGCCTCGAGACGATAGGTGACGGTGAAGGTCACGTCGTGCTTCTGGAGAGACCGCATATAGGGCACCAGGTTCATGGCCATGACCTCGGGCGCGAAGGAGCGGTCCGGCGTCATGATCTCGACCTTGGCGCCCGCCTTTGCGAGGAACTCAGCTGCCTGGAGGCCGGCATGGTCGCCGGCATCGTCGAAGATCAGCACGTTGGTTCCAGGCTTCACGTCGCCGGAGATGATGTCCCATGACGAGACCACCAGCTCGTTGCCGCGGGCGAGAACCTCGGTATGCGGCAAGCCGCCGGTCGCGATGATGACCACATCGGGATTCTCGGCTCCGATGGTGTCCGCTTCCGCCCATGTGTTGAAGTGGAAGGTGACGTCGTATTTCTCGCACTGGCTCATGCGCCAGTCGATGATGCTGCTCATCTCCCTGCGGCGCTCGCTTTGGGCGGTGAGCCGGATCTGACCGCCGGGATTGTTCGCCGCTTCGAAAACCACGACCTGGTGGCCGCGTTCTCCGGCGACGCGCGCCGCTTCCAGACCGGCCGGGCCGGCGCCGACGATGACGACCTTTTTCCTGGCGTCGGCCTTCGCCACGATATGCGGCATGGTCAGTTCGCGGCCGGTGGCGGCATTGTGGATACAGAAGGCGGCCCCGCCCTGGTAGATGCGATCGAGACAGTAATTGGCGCCGACGCAAGGACGAATATCGTCTTCGCGCTTTTCCATGATCTTGCGGACGATATGGGGGTCCGTCATGTGAGCGCGTGTCATGCCGATCATGTCGACCTTGCCGGAGGCGATCGCGTGGCGCGCGGTGGCGACGTCAGGGATTTTCGCCGCATGGAAGGTCGGGAAATCGGTTGCGGCGCGAATTTCGCCGGCGAAATCGAGATGCGGTGAATTCGCCATGCCCTGGATCGGGATCACGTCGGTCAGACCCGCATCGGTATCGATGTGACCGCGGATCACGTTGAGGTAATCGATCAGGCCACTTGCCTTCAGGCGCTTGGAAATTTCGATCCCGTCGCCCTTGCCGGTGCCGCCGGGAAGACATTCGTCGGCAGTATAGCGCACGCCGAGAATGAAGTCGTTCCCCACCCTTTGCCGGATCGCCTTGAAGACATCGAAGCAGAAGCGCAAACGGTTGTCGAGGGAGCCGCCATAGGGACCATCGAGCTCGTTGGTGAGCGGAGACGTGAACTGATCGATCAGGTGGCCGTAGGCTTCCAGTTCGACACCGTCCATGCCGCCTGCCTTCATGCGCTCCGCAGCGTCGGCGAAATCCTTGATGATGCGCTCGATGTCCCAATCTTCCATCTTCTTCGGGAAGGAGCGGTGGGACGCCTCGCGATGATGCGATGGCGCCACGACCGGCAGCCAGTCGCCCTTGTCCCAGCGCGTGCGCCGGCCGAGATGAGTGAGCTGGATCATGATCGCCGCACCCTCTTCATGCACGGCGTCGGTCATTTCCCTAACCCAGGGCACGATCTCGTCCTTATAGGCGAGCAGGTTGTTGAACACTGGCGGGCTGTCCCTGGAAACCGCGGCCGAGCCAGCCGTCATCGTCAAGGCCACGCCGCCCTTTGCCCGCTCCACCGTATAGGCGCGATACCTCTCCTTTGGCATGCCGTCCTCCGGATAAGCCGGCTCGTGGGAGGTCACGATGATACGGTTGCGTAGCGTCAAATGCTTGAGCTGGTAAGGCTGAAGAAGGGGATCGTTCGACATGGGCGGCGGTTCCGGATTAAAAACGTCAGAGGAGACGCTAAGCACAATGTACATATGTGTCAACATTGAAAACAGCTTGGTCGTCGATTTAGACACTGATGTACATTTTTCTTGTGCGTGGCTTGATAATCTGATAGGAGATCATCCATGGATCAGGCTTTGAATGATACAGGCTGGCGCGGATCACAGGAGGGATGGCTGGAAGCAGCATACCACTCGCTGCTGGATTCCGGCGTGGATTCGGTGAAAATTCTGCCGCTGGCGAAGAAGCTCAACCTCTCGCGCACGAGCTTCTACTGGTTCTTCAAGGACCGGGAGGAACTGCTGGCCGGGCTCGTGGCGCGGTGGCGCGACAAAAACACCGGCAACATCGTCAAACAGTCCGAAGCCTACGCGGAATCGCTCGCCGAGGCGATGCTCAACGTCTTCGATTGCTGGCTCAACAATGATCTGTTCGACGCCAGGTTCGAATTCGCCGTGCGCAGCTGGGCGCTGCAGTCCGACGAGATTCTTGCCGAGGTCCGGCAAGCCGATCAGCTCCGGCTCGATGCGCTCAAGCGGATGTTTATCCGGTTCGGGCTACCAGAAGCGACATCGGATGTCCGAGCGCGAACAACGTACCTCGTGCAGATCGGATACATCTCTATGCAAGCCAAGGAGGAACTCGCCGTCCGCATGAAACGGATTCCCGAATATATCGCGATCTACACCGGCGAAGTGCCGCAGCAGAGGGAGCTCGATCGCTTCTTCTCCCGGCATGGCTATAGGCCGGGTTAGGGAAGGCCGGGATGAGCGCTTTCTTGAGAATCGGGATCATTGGTGGCGGTGGCTGGCTTGGCGGAGCAATCGCCGGCTCGATCCTTGGTGCCGGCCTGGTCGAACCTCGAAACCTCTCCCTCTCTTATCGCAGCGAGCAGCCGCGCCGCTTCCCGAATTCTTTCCTGACCACCGACAATCAGGCGCTTGCCGACCGTTCGGACGTGATCCTTCTCTCCGTCCGTCCTGATGACTGGCATGCTCTTGATGTCGATGCCGGTGGCAAGCTGGTCATCTCGGTCATGGCGGGCATCCGCCTGGACGCACTTTCCGAGCGCCACAACACCGGTCGCGTCGTCCGCGCTTTGCCGAACGCCGCCGCCGAAGTCGCCAAATCCTATACGCCGTGGATTGGCGCGAGCGCTGTCACCGAAGACGACCGGGCGCTCGTCCACGCGATTTTTCAGGCATGCGGATCTGAGGACGAGGTCGCAAGGGAAAGCGACATCGATTACCTCACCGGCCTTTCCGGGTCCGGACCGGCATTCCCTGCGCTGCTCGCCGCCGCCATGATGCGCGACGCCGTCGCAAACGGCCTGCCGGGGGAGATTGCGCGCCGCGCCGTCAACACGGTGATCACGGGCGCCGGCCGCCTGCTGGAGCGCCGCGACGAATGTCCCGATGACGTCGTTCAAACCTTTCTCGGCTATCGCGGCACCACTGCAGCGGCCATCGAAGCCATGCGCGCTGCCGGGTTCGACGCTTCGGTCGCGAAGGGACTATCGGCGGCATTCAAGAAATCGGTGAGTATGGGAGACGCTTCCTGACAACCGTTGGAGCGGGTCCTGCGGCGCCCCGCTTAGCAAAACCGGCCGCTAAACAGAGGGAACGAGAATGAAAAAACTACTCGCATCGACATGTCTGACGTTCGGCCTGATCGGCGGGGCGTCTTTCGCCAGCGCCGCCGAATGCGGCACTGTCACCATCGCCAGCATGAACTGGCAGAGTGCCGAGGTTCTCTCCAACCTCGACAAGTTCATCCTGAACGAAGGTTACGGCTGCCAAGCGGAAATCACCGTCGGCGATACCGTTCCGACGATCACCTCGATGGCTGAAAAGGGCCAGCCGGATATCGCGCCGGAAGCCTGGATCGACCTGCTGCCCGACGTCGTCAAGAAGGGAACGGAAGAAGGCCGGATCGTCCAGGTCGGCTCTCCGCTGCCCGATGGCGGCGTCCAAGGCTGGTGGATTCCCAAATATCTGGCCGACGCCCATCCCGACATCAAGACCATCGGCGACGTGCTGAAGCATCCAGAACTCTTCCCCGCTCCCGAGGACCCGAAGAAGGGCGCCATCTACAACGGACCGCAGGGCTGGGGCGGCACCGTGGTGACCACGCAGCTCTACAAGGCCTTCGAAGCCGACAAGGCCGGCTTCACCCTCGTTGATACCGGCTCGGCTGCCGGCCTTGATGGCTCGATCTCCAAGGCTTACGAACGCAAGGAAGGCTGGGCCGGCTACTACTGGGCGCCGACCGCGCTGCTCGGCAAGTATCAGATGGTCAAGCTGGAAGCCGGCGTGCCGAACGACCCCGCCGAATGGAAGCGCTGCAATACCGTCGCCGACTGCCCCGATCCGAAGCCGAACGCATGGCCGGTCGACAAGATCGTCACCCTCGTTGCAAAGCCTTTCTCGGAAAAGGCCGGGCCCGAGGTGATGGACTACCTGACCAAGCGCTCCTGGAGCAACGACACGGTCAACAAGCTGATGGCGTGGATGACCGACAACCAGGCAACCGGCGAGGACGGTGCCAAGCACTTCCTCAAAGAAAACAAGGACCTCTGGACCAAGTGGGTTTCGCCTGAGGCAGCCACGAAGATCGAAGCTGCGCTCTAGGACAGGATGATTTCAGGCCGGATCGGCCTAAAATCTGAATGCTGTTCTAAATTAAATAGTCAGAGCATGATGTCTGCGAAAGCCGCTCACAGTTTTCGGCATCATGCTACAACGCCGACAACTGCGGTGCGCTTAATGCGCACCGCCTTTCGCTGCCGATAAAATCAAAAAGACTGCCACGGCTCTTTGAAGAAAAAGGGGAACCGAATGGAATGGTTTTATAAATTCCCGCATATGGATGACGATGCCCTTCGCAATCTGAAGAAGGCGATCGATGACGGCTTTCGCGCATTTACCCGCAGCTATGGCGACGCGATCGAAAACCTCTTCTCCCCGCTGCAGCATTTCCTGATCGCCGCCGACCGCTTCATGACGCAGACGCCGTGGCCGATCATTACGGCAATCATCCTTGTCATCGCATGGTTTGCGAGCCGCAGCCTGAAGATCGTCTTCGGCTGTCTCGTGACACTGCTGCTGATCGGCTATTTCGACATGTGGGACGATACGATGCGGACGGTGTCGATGATCTTCGTCTGTACCGTGCTCTCCATCGCCATCGGCATCCCGATGGGGATATTGATGGCGCGTTCCGACCGGCTGCAGCGCGTTATCAATCCGATCCTCGACGTTATGCAGACCATGCCGAGCTTCGTCTATCTCATCCCTGTGGTCATGCTGCTCGGCATCGGCAAGGTGCCGGGACTGATCGCCGTCGTCATCTACGCCATTCCGCCGATGATAAGGCTGACCGACCTCGGCATCCGCCTGGTCGACAAGGACGTGCTCGAGGCAGCCGATGCCTTCGGAACATCGAGCGCGCAGAAGCTGTTCAAGGTCCAATTGCCGCTGGCGCTTCCCACCATCATGGCCGGCATCAACCAGACCATCATGATGGCGCTCGCCATGGTAGTCGTTGCCTCGATGATCGGCGTCCAGGGCCTTGGCCAGCCGGTTCTGAAGGCCATCGCCAACCAGTACTTCACCCTGGGTATTTTCAACGGCCTTGCCATTGTCGGCATTGCCATCATCTTCGACCGGGTCAGCCAGGCGTATGGCAAACGGCTCCAGAAGCATCGGGAGATCGTCCATGGCTGATCAACGTTTCGGCGGCATCAAGATCCGCCACCTCTACAAGATCTTCGGTCCCAACCCTGCCGCTCATGTCGATGCCGTCCAAAAGGGATTGTCGAAGACCGAGCTCAACGAAAAGCACGGCCACGTGCTCGGCCTGAAAGATATCAATGTCGAGATACCCTCGGGCCGCATCCAGGTCATCATGGGCCTTTCGGGTTCGGGCAAGTCGACGCTCATCCGCCACTTCAATCGCCTGATCGATCCAACCGCCGGAGAAGTGCTTGTCGACGGCGTCGATGTGGTGAAAATGAACGAGACCGAATTGCGGGCGTTTCGCCGGCACCAGACGGCAATGGTGTTTCAGAAGTTTGCGCTTCTGCCGCACCGCAATGTTCTCGACAATACCATCTTCGGCCTCGAAGTGCAGGGCATGGAGCGCTCGAAAGCCGCCGACGTCGCCATGGGCTGGCTGGAGCGGGTCGGCCTGAAGGGCTTCGAGAGCAAATATCCCAACCAGCTATCGGGCGGCATGCAGCAGCGCGTCGGGCTGGCACGAGCCCTCTCGAACGATGCGCCGGTTCTGCTGATGGACGAAGCCTATTCGGCACTCGACCCTTTGATCCGTACGGATATGCAGACAGTCCTTCTCGACATTCAGAAGGAGATCAAGAAGACCATCGTCTTCATCACCCACGATCTCGACGAAGCCCTTCGGCTGGGCGATCAGATTGCGATCCTGCGCGATGGCGAAGTCATCCAGCAGGGCACCAGCCAGGACATCGTTCTGCGTCCGGCCGACGCCTACATCGCCAACTTCGTCAAGGAGGTCAATCGCGGCCGGGTCATCCAGGTCGATGCCGTCATGACATCCTTGCATTCCGGTGCGGTGCCAGGCGGATTGACGATTGCATCAGGTACGACCGTCGAAGAGGCCGTCCGGATGTTGGCATCGGCGCAGGACAACGATGCGAGGGTGATTTCGCCATCCGGGGAAGCATTGGGCCTTGTCACCTTCCGCCAGCTCGCGGGTGCGATGGTGAACTCGCAGGAGGTGGCTCCCCAACGCGATAGCGCCCTCTCGATCGCGCTCTGAAGCTGCGCTTGCGGCTGTCTCTCCGTTTCGTTGGCGACACCGATATCTGGCAGGTCGCCATCTCCGGAACCTGGAGTCGGCCGTCTGATGATTGGGGCTGAACGAGGGCTGGCGCGGCTGCGCAACCGCCTGGAAGCTCGCTGAAGATGAGCAACTGATGACGATTCTCTCGCCCGATCCCTTCCGAGCGCGGCGGCCGGCAGGCCGCACCGCGGAAGATACGGCTTGAGGCGAGTGCTTGCGTATACATTTTGCGCAGGAGCAGTCCAGACTGCGTAGCGAAAAGCCGATCGGCCGACAATATCGGCGCCTGACAATTGCTCCATGGCTGGAGAATAATAAGATCAATCCTGACCAAGACCATGATGGTTTGCGGTCTCTAAGCCAAAAGGCCCGTCCATCCGTCGCCCCCAGAAGGATGGAAGGGATCATACATACGCACCCCATCCCGTGCGTATGCTTGCATGCCTGTCTGCCTGCCGAAGGCTCCTTAAACGGTCCACTATAAAACCTTCGGCAGGCGACTGCGCGGCTCTCGGATGGACATTCCTACAAACTTCAGATGATGAGCGTCTCGGCAAGGTCGCGGCAGTTGAACCTGTGGCATGGCAGCTGCAGCTGCAGCTGCAAGATCGCGTCTTCAGCGCAATCGATTTACCAGCGGACTGCCGTCATAACCGGTAGCGCAAATCTTGCCAATCGCCGCATGTTCTGTCAGTTCCTGCCGTCTCGCAAAAACATCTGAGCTCTGCCGGAACGATCGATGGTGCATGTAAAGGGTTGGTCTTTCTGACGCTTGCCACGCCCGAATTCGGGCTGGATCGGCTGCCGAAAGCCGCTGATCCGAGACCGACCATGCGGAAATCCACCTGCTCCGCGGCAAGCAGCTTCACTATAAGTTACAATCGTCTAATATATAGGCGAGCTCCGCCCATCCACACCGGCTGCTGGCCCTGATGAAGTCCCGCGACGGCGCATGCATGACGACCGGCAAGACTGGCAGAGGTAGGCGCGCCGATCCGGCGCCCGCGCGGATCGCGCATCACACTGGCATCTCAGAGCGGTCAAGAAGGGCATGTCGAAACAGCCACATCGAACAATGGGAGCAGCATGACAGAAAATAGCACTGCCCCATTCTCATTTCGATTTAGCGGTTCGTCCTTCGACAACATGGTCGAAACGCTGGGGGGTGCTTTTGGCGCCTTTGATGCCGAGCCTGTCGGCCGCGCCCAGGACTTCCATTGGGGACTGGATTTCTCCGTCTGTGACAAGGCCGTTCTGCTGACGGGTTATCATGAGGCGGAGTTTCAGTTCAATATCGAGCCGACCGTCAATACGTCGGAGTATCTGTCGATTGTAGTGCCGCGCAGCGGCGGCATGGGGGTAACCTATGGATCGTCCCGCATCGCCGAGGCCGGGCAAGGAAAATTGCTTCTCTATAACAATTTCGAACCCGACAGCGTCATCATGCATGGGCAATCAAACGTCATCGACGAGTTGCTGATCAACTGGCCTGTCATCCTCCAGACGATCGGCCAGACATTCGAGATGCCGTTCAGCGGCTCCCTCGACCTACTGCCGGAACTGGATCTGTCCAAGCCCGCCGGGCGGTTGATCGGCAACCTCACGGAAACGATTATCTTAGGCATGCGCGACGATGGCCCCTTGCTGCAGTCGCCGATCGCCATGGCGCATATGACGCAGGCGCTGGCCGATCTGGTCGTGCGCCTAGTGCCTCACCGGCTATCGCATTTCCTGGAGAATGGCCCGTCCCTGATCGCCCCCCGGCACGTCCGCAGGGCGATCGAATTCATGCACGCCAATATCGATCAGCCGATCACAATGCTGAAGGTGGCCGAAGCGGCCGGCGTATCCAGCCGGGCGCTCGAAACCGGTTTTCGTGCATTCAGAGGAACCTCTCCCGCCGCCTATCTGCTGACGCTTCGGCTGCGCGCCGCGCGCCAGGATCTCATCGATCCCGAGAGCAAGGAGACCATGAAGGCCATCTGCCTCAAATGGGGCTTCTTTCATTTCGGCCGGTTTTCGGCAGTCTATAAAGCCACATATGGAGAATACCCCTCCGACACCAGGAAACGCCTGATCGGTCGATAATGGCCTCAGCTTGCGGCGAGTACGCAGGTGGCCGGCGCTGACACAGTGTATTTATGTCTCGTCCCGCGGCGGCAACGTGTAGTGCACTCTCATGGTCCTCGGATCCCGCTTCACGATCTGCAGCAGGCCTTTGCGCTCCGCCAGGCCGTTGAGTTCCCTGAGCACGAGAGAATGCGCGATCCCCAGCTTGCGCGCAAAGGCGCGACTGTCACGGGCAATCCCGAGTTCCGCGGCGACAAGGAGACCGGCCTGTATGGATGTCAGCCTGATATCCCTGTCTTGCGCCGCAGCGACGAGGGCAAGAAAGCGATCGGCCTCTGACGCCTCCTCGCTCACGCAGCTTTTCGCCGGCGGAAGGAAACCATGATGGATTTTGAGGTCGGCGTATCGCTTTCCCTGCCGGAGCTGCCGAGCGGCACGAGCACGTTCAGTTCGGGATAATAACCCGCTATGCTTCCCCGCGGAATATCATAGGGCACAAAGCGGAAATTCTCAGCGATGCGCTCGATACCGTCCTCATGCTCGCCGACCACGTCGACCCGGTCACCGGCCTTGGCATTTATCGCCGTCAGGTCGGCCGGATGAATGAAGATGACCTGCCGCTCCCCGTAGACGCCGCGGTATCGGTCATCGAGACCATACACCGTCGTATTGTATTGATCGTGTGACCGGAACGTCTGCAGGGCGAAACGCCCCTCGCCCTTTCGCGCCCGCTGATGCACCGTCTCGTCGGGAAGCGCCTCGGAAGAAAATGATGCCTTGCCTGTCGGCGTATCCCACTCCCGATGGGCGGCCGGGTTGCGCAGGTGGAAACCGCGCGGCTTGCGCAGGCGCCTATTGTAATTTTCGAAGCCTGGGATGGTCGCCTCGATATGATCGCGGATGCGGTCGTGGTCGTCGGCAAGCTCTGACCAGTCGACCACGGCGGAGCCGACCGTCGCTTGTGCAATGCCGGCAATGATGGCGACTTCCGAGAGGAGATGCGGCGAGGCCGGGCGATTGATGCCGGCGGAACCGTGCACCATGCTCATCGAATCCTCGACGCTTATGAGCTGTGAGTTGCCCGCCGCGTTCAGATCCATCTCGGTGCGTCCGAGGCACGGCAGGATGAAGGCCGTCTCGCCGGGCATGAGATGCGAATGATTGGGTTTGGTCGCGATGTGCACCGTCAGTTTCAGCCGCCGCAGCGCCTTTTCAACCAGGGCGCTGTCGGGCGTGGCGCGGGCGAAATTGCCGCCAAGCCCGATGAAGGCTTCCGCCGAGCCGTCGAGCATTGCGCCGATCGCGGCAAGGACATTGTGGCCTTGTTCGCGGGGAACGGTGAAGCGGAAGTGCTCCTCCAGCGCATCGAGGAAATCATCCGCCGGCCTTTCATTGATGCCGACGGTGCGGTCGCCCTGCACGTTGGAATGGCCGCGAACGGGGCAAAGGCCGGCACCGGGCTTGCCGATATTGCCGCGCAGGAACATGAAATTGGCGATCTCGCGGATCGTCGCGACGGAATGCAGGTGCTGGGTCACGCCCATCGCCCAGGTGCAGATGACCCGCTCGGCGTTGATATAGACATCGGCCGACCGTTCGATGTCCTGCCGGCTCAGTCCCGATTGGTCCTCAATGTCAGCCCAGCAAGTCGCCTCGACCGCTGCCCGGTATTCTGCAAAACCATCGCAATGTTCGGCGAGAAATGCGTGGTCGAGAACGGAAGGCAGGCCGGCGGCGACGGCTGCTTCTTCCGCGGCCAGAACGGCCTTTGCCATCCCGCGCACCGCGGCCATGTCGCCGCCGAGTTGCGGCTGCAGATAAAGGCTGGCGATATCGGTCGAACCGCCGCGCAGCATCTCGACCTTGTCCTGCGGGTCGGAGAAGCGCTCCAGCCCACGTTCGCGGATGGGATTGAAGACGACGACGCGCGCGCCGCGGATCGCCGCCCGGCGCAAGTCGCCGAGCATCCTCGGATGGTTGGTGCCCGGGTTCTGTCCGATCACGAAGATCGCGTCGGCCTCTTCGAAATCCTCCAGCAGCACGGTACCCTTGCCCGCACCGACCGCCTGGCGCATGGCGATGCCGCTTGCCTCGTGGCACATATTGGAGCAATCGGGAAAATTGTTGGTGCCGTAGACGCGCACGAACAGTTGGTAGAGGAAGGCGGCCTCGTTGCTCGCCCGGCCCGACGTGTAGAATTCCGCCCGGTTGGGATTATCGAGGCCTGTCAGAATACTGCCGATCTCGGCAAAGGCATCTTCCCACGCGACCGGCAGGTAACGGTCGCTCGCCGCATCGTAGCGCATCGGATGCGTGAGGCGGCCGTTGAGTTCCAGTTCATAGTCCGTCAGCTGGCGAAGCTGCGATACCGTATTCTCCGCGAAGAAGGCCGGAGTTGCCCGTTTCTCCGTTGCCTCCCAGGCGACGGCCTTTACGCCGTTCTCGCAGAACTCGAACGACGATCCGTGCTCCGGATCGCCCCAGGCGCAGCCCGGGCAATCGAATCCATCCGGCTGGTTCGCCTTCAGCATCGTCCGCGCCCCTGAAATGGGCATGCCGCTTTGCAGCAAACGCTTGCCGCAGCTCTTCAAAGCGCCCCAGCCACCGGCTGCCGCCGATTTCTTACCGATGAATTTTGTGTCCATGCGCCCTTATTGTCGAAGCGGGGGAAACATCAAGGTCGGATGATCGATGGTTCGATAGGAAAAACCTATCAAAGGTTTGGCTAACCGACGTCCTTCATGGCATGCCGTTCGTCGGGCGAATGTGCCAGGATGCGATTGCGGCCTTGCGTCTTGGCGTCGTAGAGCGCGGCATCGGCCTCGGTCAGGAGGCGGTTCGGGTTGATCCTCAAGGTGGCCCCCGTCGCGCAGGATATGCCGATGCTGGCGGTCACCCGGCCGAATTCGCTGCCGGAATGAACGATATTCTCCTGGCTGAGGAGACGCGCGAATTGCTCGGCAACGATCATTGCGCCTTTCGCACTGGTTGCGGGGAGCAGAACCACGAATTCTTCTCCGCCGTAGCGCGCGACGATATCTGCCGGGCGGCTGACCGACTGGCGCAGGCACCTGCTGACGACACGCAGGCATTGGTCTCCGGCGGGATGACCATAGGTATCGTTATAGGCCTTGAAGCGGTCGATATCGACCATCAGAAGGCTGAACGGCGTGTTTTTCCTGGCGCTGCCTGCGGTTTCGCGCGCGAAAGCTTCGTCGAAGGCCCGGCGATTGACCATGCCGGTGAGCCCATCTGTCTCAGCGAGGTTCTTCAGCTGTTCCGCCGACAGCCTGAGCGCGATTTCCGCCTGCTTGGTCGCTGTGATGTCTGAGACAACCGCCATCGCCGTGCCGTCTTCCGCTAGCCTTGTCCGGATGCTGCGCCAGTCGCCATTGTGAAGCTGAACCTCTTCGTCCTTGTTGCTGTGCAACGTAGCACTGACGGACCTGATCCACTCTTCGCGGTCATTATCCGGGATACCCGTGCGCTCGCCGGTTTCGGCAACGCGGCGAAGGATGTCGCTGATATGAGCGCCAACCACGCGGACGTCTCCGGATAGCGGAAAGGCGGCGCGATACTGGTCGTTGCAAAAAACGAGAAAACCCTTGCTGTCGTACATGGCGATGCCATCGGACATGCCGGCCATCGCATGTGACAGCAGGTTCTTGCTCTTGCGCAATTCCCGCTCCAGAGCAGTCCGCTCCGTCACGTCACGCGTGACGCCGGCAAGGCCGATCACCCGTCCCTGCCTATCCTTCAGCGGCACCTTGGAGGCGAGCAGGTATCTGTCTTCGACACGCTCGACGGAGTCGATCAGGGGCACCCCGGTGTCCATGACCTGCTGTTCGAGATAATAAAATTCTTCGGCGCGCGGCCGCGACAGAAGATTGAAATCCGACAATCCGGTCATCTCCGCCGTGGTTTTGAAACGAAAAAGGCGGATCATATTTTCATTGACGGTGATGAACCGGCTGTTTCGGTCCTTCACGTAGAGATAGTCGGGCGACTGCGAAAACGCGGTCACCAATATGCTTCGCTCCAGCTCCCATTGCTGCGTCTTCAACAGAACGAAACCACACAGCGCCGTCGCCAGGCAATTCAATACCGTCATCGGCAGACCGATGATGGCCAATACGCGGGCATGCACCAGTGTGGGAAGCACCGCCATCAAGACGATCAGTGCGGCGCCGAGCGCGAGGCTCAGCATCGCAACGTCCATAAGCTCGGGGGATCTCTTCCGGATCCAGACATTGGCAGCCAGGCCGATCCCGGTCGCGACAGCAATTGCGATCAGGCCATCGATCATTGCCGTACCGCCCACACAGAAGCGGAAAGCCAACGCCAGCGCCGCCGCAAAAGCCGCTGCGACCGGTCCGCCAAACATGCCTGCCAAAGCAAGCGGCGAGAAGCGCATGTCGATATAGATGCCGGGATTGACTTCGACGGCCAACAATATCGATCCGACGGAAGCGCAGCCGGCCACAATTCCGAAGGCGATTTTTTCCTGTGTGACCGAACGACGCTGAAATTGGATCGAGAAATGCGCCCAGAGCGAAATCGCCAGGCACACGAATGACAGGTTGCCACCAAATTGCGTCCAGATGCCATTCACTGCGTTGGATCCACCTTCCAATACGTCATCCGAACCAATCATAAGGCAATACTGGTTTGAGCTTCGTTAAGTCGCAGGACTGTCAGCCTATAATCGTCAGTAGTTGCGTCTGCAGGTCGGTCGGCAGCAATACGGCGATAGGAAAGCGGCGTCCGCGGCGACGAGGTATGGCACGCAGGCCCTGCTGCCAAATTTGACGACAGGAGATCACTCGCAAGCAGCCACCCATGCCGTCAGCAGCCGCGCTGCCGACGGCATCGTCCGCCACTTCTCTTCTACTTGCAGATCGCCGCTGCCAAGAAGCCGCGCATCGCCTCGCCATAAGGCGGCCGCATCATGTATTCCGCTTCGACCATCCGGCTCTGGTGATAGACGGCGCGTGGATGCGAGAAGGTGAGGAAGCCGAACTTGCCGTGATAGGCTCCCATGCCCGAATGGCCGACGCCGCCGAAGGGCAGGCCTTCCGCCGTGACGTGGCTCATGCAGTCGTTGACCGTCACCCCGCCGGAGGTCGTATTGTCGAGGACGCGGGCCTCCTCTTGCTGATCCTGGCTGAAATAATAGAGCGCCAGCGGGCGCGGCTTGGCATTGATACGATCGATGACGTCGGCGACATCCCGATAGGGAAGAACCGGCAGCACGGGTCCGAAGATTTCCTCCTGCAGCACGCGCATCTCTTCCGTCGGATCGAGGATCAGGGTCGGAGGCATGCGGTGGGCCGATTGCTGGGAAAAATTCTCTGCCGCCGGGTTGATCTCGACGACACGGGCGCCCTTGGCCCTGGCATCGTCGATCAGGCCCTGGATGCGGGCGTGATGGCGGGCATTGACGATCGAGGTGTAATCAGGATTTTCCTTCAGCGCCGGATACATCGCGCCGACAGCCGCGACCGCGTGCCCGGCAAAGGCCTCGACGCTTTCCTCCGGCACATAAACATGATCAGGCGCAAGGCAGATCTGGCCGGCATTCAGCGTCTTGACGGTCATGACGCGCCGCGCCGCGTCGGCGAGATCGGCCGAGCGGCCGATGATGACCGGCGACTTACCGCCGAGCTCGAGCGTCAGCGGCGTCAGGTTTTCCGCCGCCGCGCGCATGACATGATGGGCGATCGCGGTTCCGCCGGTGAAGATCAGATGGTCGAAGGCAAGTGATGTAAAGGCCGTGCCCGTCGCCGGTCCGCCCTGAACGACTGATATTTCCGTTTCGTCGAAAGCGCCGGCGATGAGTTCCGCCATCAAGGCGGCCGAGGCCGGCGTCACCTCCGACGGCTTGATCATGGCGCGGTTGCCAGCGGCGAGAATTCCGGCAAGCGGCGCAAGGGCGAGCTGATAAGGAAAATTCCACGGGCTCAGGATTCCGATAACCCCCTTCGGCTGATAGACCACTTCGGCCACTGCGTCCGGGAACAATGCCTCGTGCTGCTCGGGCTTCAGCCATTCGGCAAGATGGGCCTTGGCATATTTGAGCGATCCGACGCAGGTAAAGACGTCGAGAAGCAGGCTCGCTCCGACACTGCGGCTGCCGAAATCGTCCGACAGGGCAGCGGCAATCGCATCCTTATGGTCGACGAGAAGGGCGATGACGCGGTCGATGCGATCGAGGCGGGTCTCAATTTTTGGCGGCCCTTCCCTCAGGAAAGACGCCCTTTGCCGGTCAAGCAGCGCCTTCATGACATCGGGGCTGGTATCGGTGGCAATTGGGGTGACGGTGTTCATTGTTTCCTCCCTTGAACGGGTTCAGGCGGCCGGCTGACGCACGACCGGTTTCAGCACGATGCCCTTTTCCGAATCCTCCACCGCCTGGTTGATGTCGGCGAAATCATAGAAGGTGATGAGCCTGTCGAAGGGGAAGCGGCCCTGCCGATGCAGCTCGATCAACAACGGGATCAGCACGTCGGGATTGGAATCGCCCTCGACGATGCCGCGGACCCGGCGCCCGCCGGACAGGATATGGGTGAGGTCGAGCGTCAGCGTCGCACCATGCGGCGAGGCCCCAACGATGCCGCAGGTGCCGCGCGGCGCCAGCACCCGCACGCACTGGTCGATGACGGCGGGCACGCCGGAAGCATCGATCGAATAATCGACGCCGGCGCCGGTCAGCGCCATGATCGCGGCAACCGCGTCGCTTGCCTTGCCGTTGACGATGTCGGTGGCGCCGAGTTCCGCTGCAAGCGCCAACCGCCTCTTGTTGACGTCGACGGCGATGATCCGTGAAGCGCCGACGATCCGCGCCGCCATCACGGCGGCAAGGCCGACGGAGCCCATGCCGAAAACTGCCAGCACTTTTCCCGGCTCGACCTTCAGCGCGTTCATGACCGCGCCGGCGCCGGTCTGGATACCGCAGGCAAGCGGCCCGAGCAGCGCCAGATCCACATCCCCAGGCACTTTCACGATATTGCGCTCATGGCACAGCGCGTGGCTGGCGAAGGAGGATTGCCCGAAAATATTGCCGTGAACCCGCTCTCCCTCGCATGAGAGCCCGCTCGAACCATCGGCGCGCGCACCGAAGAAATTGCGCGGGAAGAATTCGTGGCAATAGGTCTCCTCGTTATCGTTGCAGCTGGGGCAATGACCGCAGGAATTGAAGGTCATGACCACGTGATCGCCGGGCTTGACCTTGGCGACGCCCGGTCCGACACGCTCGACGATTCCAGCGCCCTCATGGCCGAGCACCACCGGCTGCGGCACCGGCAGATGCTGGTCACGCATGACGATATCGGTGTGGCAAACCCCTGTTGCCACGACGCGAACCAGGATTTCACCGTCGCGCGGCTCCTCCAGATCGAGCCTTTCCAGCGAAAACGGCGTATGCGGCGCACGCGCCACCGCAGCATGGATCTTCATTGCTTTCCTCCTCCCGATGATCGGCTCGTCAACCCGCCCGGCGAGCCGGGCTCGCCATCAACGGCCGCGCTTGTAGGCGCCGAGCCCCGGCTGATAGGTCTTGTCGTCGAGGAACTGCTTCAGCCCTTCGTCGCGCCCCTTGGTCTTGTCGAGAAACAGCATCTGTTCCAGCTTGGCGTAGATGTAATCGTCGGCAAGATCCCAGGGCAGGTCGCGCACGCGCTTGTAGGTGTCCTTGGCGGCCTTCAGCGTCACCGGGTTCTTTTCGAGCAGGTTGGCGCAAATCTTGCGGACCCGGGTTTCCAGCTCCGCCAGCGGCACGGCCTCGTTGACGAGACCCATTTCGGCGGCCTTGCGCCCGTCGAACAGTTCGCCGGTCATGATGTAATAGAGAGCATCGCGATGGCGCATCACTTCGGCGACCGCGCGGGTGACGTTGCCGCCCGGCAGAATGCCCCAGTTGATCTCGGAGAGGCCGAAATTCGCCTCCTCGGCGGCGATGGCGAGATCGCAGGAAACGAGCGGCGTGAAGGCGCCGCCGAAGCACCAGCCGTTGACCATGGCGATCGTCGGCTTTTCGAAATACATCAGCCGGCTCCACCAGCCGCCGGATTGGCGCCGCGCCTTCAGCGTCGCGCTGCGCGGCTTGTCGTCATTGTCGCGGAAATATTCCTTCAGATCCATGCCGGCGGACCAGGATTCGCCGGCGCCGCGCAGGACGAGGACGCCGCAACGCTCGTCGCCCTCGAGCTCGTCGAGCACTTCGAGCATCCGGGCATTCAGGGCCGGGTTCATCGCATTGCGCTTTTCCGGACGGTTGAGGGTCACAAAGGCGATGCCGTTATCGAATTCGACCAGAACCGGCGATTGCCTGTCAGTCATGTTCTCTTCAGTCATGAGGTTACTCCATGGGTTTCGGCGTGAGTGCCCGGGCCGCTTCACAGGGCCTGTCGTTGAAGGGTTTCGTCGGAATGGAACTGGCGCAGGACATGTTTCTGCACCTTGCCGGAGGCGGTACGAGGAATGGCCTCGACGAAGAGGATGCGCGCCGGGCGCTTGAAGGCGGCGAGCCTTGCCGCGCAATGGCCGGCGATCTCAACGTCCGTTGCCACAGCCCCCGGCCGCAGCACGACATAGGCCACACCGCATTCGCCCCATCGGATGTCGGGAATGCCGACGACCGCGGCGTCGAGGATATCGGGATGACTTGCGAGCGCTGCCTCGATCTCGGCGGGATAAACATTCTCGCCGCCGCTGATGTACATGTCCTTCAGCCGGTCGACGATGCGATAGAAGCCGTTCGCTTCGCGTCGGCCGAGATCGCCGGTGCGGTACCAGCCGTCGGTGAAGGCGGCAGCGGTTTCCTGAGGCTTGTTCCAGTAGCCCGGCGTCACCGCCGGCCCGCGCAGCCAGAGTTCGCCGATCTCGCCTTCATCAACCTCCCGGCCATCCTCGTCGACGATGCGAATGTCGAGCAATGGCGCGGGAAGACCGACGCTGCCGGGATTGTCCTGCACGGCGCGCCGGTCGATCGGCACGTGCAGCACCGTTCCGGCCTCGCTCATGCCGTAACCGTTGACCAGCGCAACGCCGTCATCGAGATAACTTTCGATCAGCGCCTGCGTCAGCGGCGCGCCGCCGACGAAGAGCGCATGCAGGCCGGCGAGCGCCGCGGCGCTATAGGCAGGATCGTCGCGCAAGGCGAGCGCGATCTGCGGCACGGCGAAATAATGGGTGACGGCACGCTGCCGGTTGGCAAGGGCGGCGAGTGTGCGCGCCGGCGTGAAGCGGTCGGAGACGACAAGCGTGCCGCCCAGCATCAACGTGGTGCGCGCCACCGCGATCAGCCCGATCGTATGGAAGAACGGCAGATCGCACAGGGCAACGGATTTTGGCCCGATCTCTCCGACGACGGAAAAATTGATGGCGGCAAAGAAGGCGTTGCGGCGGGTGATGACGACGCCTTTCGGCTGCCCCGTCGTGCCCGAGGTGTAGAGAAGGACGCAAGGTGCGTCGGCATCGCCGGCCACCGGAGCGGCCGGAAGGCTCGCTTCGATCCGCGCGGCCAGCCCGGCCGGACCGCCAGCCGTCGATATCACCGCCATCTCAGGATCGGCGCCCGCAAGGCTGGCGACGGTTGCCGCGAACTCCTCGTCGTGAACGAGCAGAGCCGGCGCGCAATCGGCAAGGATCGGCCGAAGCTCGGCGGCGTTGAGGCGCCAGTTGAGCGGCACGTAGATGGCGCCGGCACGCTGGCAGGCAAAGGCAAGCACGATCGAATCGATGGAGTTGCGCGCCAGCATGGCGACACGCGCCCCGTCGTGGCGCGCTTCGAGCAAATCGCTCAGTAAGCCGGCGCAGCGGGCGATCCGCGCATCGAGCTCGGCATAGGTGAGCTGCCGGCCGGTGGCGATCTCGAACAGAGCCGGACGGTCCGGTGCGACCCGGGCGCGGTAAAGGATCGGATCATCCGTCACCAGTCCGCAATCCGCCGACGAAGCCACCCCGGAAAAGGAATGCGCCATGTTCTCCTCCCATGCCCACCGCTCCCCGCGGCAGGCATCAAATTTGTATGTAACACATACTAATATCTTTTTCCCATGATGCAAGAGGCTGTTTAAGGCAAATTCGAATCGCTCGAATGGCGCGCGGAAATCCGCACGACGGATATTGACTAACCTGCTGATTTTGATGGTTATGATGATGGATGAGGCGAGAGCGAACGATGAGCACCAAACCACCGCAGGACGATTTCGAGGGCGACGATGCTCCCGCGACGCCGGGCCTCGACGTCGGCCGGCTTGGCGATCTGCTGGGATTTCATCTGCGCATGGCGCATGTCGCAGTCTATCGCGACTTCGCCGAAACCATGGCGGCTCTGGCGCTGACGCAGAAGCAGCTGGCGGTGATGGAACTCGTCGCCGGCAATCCGGGCGCATCGCAGATCGATCTTGCCAATACGCTCGGCACCGACCGGGCGACGATGATGGCCCTCGTCAATCGGCTGGCCGCCCGCGACCTGATCGAGCGCCGGCCCTCCGCGGCCGACCGCCGCCGCCAGGAGCTTCATCTGACGACGGCGGGAGGCGCAATGCTCGCCCGGGCGCGTGAACTGATCGATAGGCATGAGCAGCGCTTCATCGAGCTGTTTTCGCGCGAGGAACTGGATGCGCTGCTGACGGCGCTGAAGCGGATATACAAGGGGAGCTGAAGCCCCTTCGCTTGGGAAGCGAGCAGCATCCGAGCCTGTAGATTTCTATTGGGACACTCCCGTGTTATGATCCCGGTCCTGGCGTTGTCCGCCGTGGGTTCTGCACACGGAGACTTGTCTCATGAGCGAAGTGGACGTCCTTTTTGCCTCCCTGCGACAGGCGGCTGACCCGCAGACGGTGGAGTGCATCGAAAATGTCGTCATGAATGGCTCGGATCGCGAGCTCAATCGCATCAATGCGCTCGCTTTCGCCGATACACACCATCTCGATGAAGAAAAAACCATCGCCGCGTTTCTCCATGCAGCCCGCATAGGCGCATTCGAGATGACCTGGAATGTCCTTTGCCCGGGATGCGGCGGCGTCCTCGACAGCGGCGCAACCCTCAAAACCGTCGTCCACGAGACGTACCATTGCGCGCTTTGCGCGGCCGGATACGAGCCGACCCTCGACGAGATGGTCGAGGTCACGTTTACGGTCAGTCCGCGCGTGCGCAGGATTGCCGCCCACGATCCCGATCGGTTGTCCCCGCTCGAGTACTACCGCCAGATCTTCTTCAGCTCCGGCGTCGACCTGCCTGACGATCTTGAAGCGAGGCTGGCGCGCATCCAGCTGGAGATGATCGAGCTGGATCCGGGCGAGAAGGCCTTCGTCTCGCTGCAACTGCCGGCGCAATTCGTCATCATCTTCGATGCGGTGACACACTCGGCGCAGTTCATCGACGTGCAAGGAGAGCCCACCGACGAACGTCAGAACCTCTCGATGATCATCAGCCGGACGCATGCGCTGAACGAAACGCTGACCCTGCGTCCTGGCTCACTGCGGCTGACCCTCGAGAACCACACCGATCGCAGGGTGGTGCCGAACGTCTGCATCGCAGGCGATGACCTGCACGACCTCTTGGGCCGCAGGCGGCCTTTCCTGACGGCCAAGCGCCTGCTGACGAACCAGAGCTTCCGGGACATCTATCGGACAGACACACTCGACGTCGACCAACGCCTCAAAATCACCAGCCTGACCTTCCTCTTCACCGACTTGAGGGGCTCGACCGCGCTTTACGAGCGCGTCGGAGATCTTGCCGCTTTCGATCTGGTGCGAGCGCATTTCCGAGTTCTTCACGAGATCGTCGCCACAGAGGCCGGAGCAGTCGTCAAGACCATAGGCGATGCCGTGATGGCGACCTTCCCGAGCCCGGACCGCGCGGTGGCGGCGGCACTCAGCATGCGCGAGGCGATGCTTCGCTTAAATGCCGAACACGGCAGCGACGATCTTCTGCTGAAGATCGGCATCCATGAGGGACCATGCCTCGCCGTCAACCTGAACGACCGGCAGGACTATTTCGGCCAAACCGTCAATATCGCCTCCCGCGTCCAGGGCCTTGCCGATCCGAATGTGATCATGACAACGGAAGCGATCGTTGGGGATGCCCAAGTTTCAGAGATCCTCCGCGACAGCGGCATCACCTCGGCTTCCCGAATGGCGGAGCTTCAGGGCATCGGGAGAGAGGTAAGGATTTTTGCGCTGTCGTGAGTTTGGTCTTCTCTTCGAGGTCAAGTCAACTTGAGCGGTTTCCACTGCCGGCCCGGAGCGGACTTTTTCGTTATCGAAGGATATGGCTGCTTTGCGCCCCATGGCGGCCGTAGAGCGCATCCTAGCCGCACCCCGAAAGCGGACATTCAGGGGATCGGCGAGAGCTGAGTGCCATAGTGCTTTCCACGGCCCACTTGATGTCGTCGGCGATGGATCGAAGACGAACCTCGTTCAACGCGCGTATTAATAGGTGGTGGAGGATGGAGTGGGTTTGCAGGCTGACACAGAAACAGATGACATTCTCTAAGAGTTTCAGGTACCGATCCGGCAAGCGCGACACTGGAAAGAACGCAACAGCTCGAGTCGCAGACCTAAGGTGTCTGGTGTCCCTTATGAATCGTCCGGAAACCGGTAATTCATTCTAGCATAAATCTGCTCGAATCCGGCCACGATGAGATTGGCGTGAGAGATATTTGGCTCCGCGGCAGAAGGCTGGGCCGTTTCGACGACGAATGTCTGAACGCTCTGACTGATGCCTTGATTCAGACGCGCGGTGATGAGGGCCTTCTGTGCCCCTCGATTGCGAAACTCGGGAACCGTCGCGCCACCATCAAGCCACGCACGGCCGTCTGCCGCATACATTGCGCCGGTCGCAATCGGTCTGCCGTCCAATTCCGCGAAAAAGCAGGTCCAACCGTCCTTCCCGACGATCGATGACCAAAGCGGTGTCAGGTTTGCTGGAAAGTTAAATCCGGCGCACATCATCGCGCCGAAGATTTCGGCCTCGGTGACTTTGACCTGCCGGGTAGCGACCTCTCCAGAATGAATGAGTGGCGTAGAAGGCGCTGTTCGCCATAGCTTTGCCCAACCGTTACCTTGGGGAACAAGACCCCGTTTCCTTATCCAATCGTGTGTCTGTTGAGGAGCGCTGGCAGCGTTCATTTGCAAGTAGCGGCGGCCTGCCTTTTTGCTCATCCACTCAAAGGCCGGGTCAAGATCTTCAAGTGCTGCAATGCCGAGCACGCGATTGAGACCGATGGCGGGCGCGCTGGGCAGCGATATTGCGCAACCTGCAGCCAATTGCATGCAGCGAAACTCAGCCCTGTCGGCGAGCGTCTGGGGCGCGATCATGAACAGGCCGATAAATGCTTTCGCTTCGGTGATATCTTCTTCCGGCACCGCTTGGCGCGATGCTGACGGGCGATCCATGGCAGTGTCCTTAAGCTATCAACAAGCCAAACAGGCTTCACCGCAGCGAAGTCAGCAACGGTGGAAGCAGGCTGAGGTTGCGAGCGCGATTAAGTCAGGAAGTCGGCCATTGCGATGGCGATTTCCGCGTGAAAAAGCGATGATCGCCTCGCCGCCGTTTATGCACTCGGAACGGTTGCGCCACCGGCTGTCATGGCTATAGGCCAGCGCTACCTTTTCGGGATTGCGGCTGTTCCAGCCATCCTTCGCAAGCCGAACCTTTTCTGTTGCGGAAGCCCATGAAAAGGGCGGCAATGGGGGTCTTGTGGCGTCCATTATTTTCCTCCCCAGGCTTCGAGCCGAGTACGCAATTCCGCATTCTCCGACTCCAGTTCGGCCAAGCGTTCACGCAACGGTGCTACCGCTTTCTCCACCTCGTGTTCGGTGTAACGCGGTGTAATATGCTGAGGGCAATTCCAATCGAAGGCTTCCAGCCGCAGCCGGAAAATCCGCTCAGCCTTTGCTCGGTAGCCGGCATCCAAAACAAGATCGGTCAGTGCCGGGTCGGCATCGAGTGCAAGCTTCTCGACATGCACGTAGATTTTGAGGCGGGCTCGCCGCGGGTAATCAACCAGAAAGAGACAGGCCCGATCGTTTGCGGCGAAGTTACCGGTACTGATGTATTGGCGGTTACCCCGGTAGTCGGCGAATGCCAGTGTCTTGTTGTCAACGATCTTGAGAAAGCCCTGCGGCCCGCCGCGATGCTGCACATAAGGCCAGTCGGTTTCCGACACAGACGCAACATAGAAGCTGTCCCGAGCAGCGATGAAGGCGCGCTCGCTGTCGGTTAAACTATCCGACTCTCGATGGTGATCGCCCAACCATATCTGATCGGCACCCATTTCAGTCTGGGCCAGCCGCACATTCGGAGTGATTGCAACTTCCAAAAAATGGTACGGCATGGGAGATCTCCAAAATCTGGAATTTAGTAACCGCCGTTCAGCGGCGTGACCTCGGGTTTGCGGAACCTTGGTCACACCGCCGGTGACCATGTCTGATGGTCACTTCTTCGCGACGTGGCGATCCAGGAAGTCGTTGATTAGAGGAGCAGCGACGTCAAGTTTTTCTTCGAGCAGGAAATGACCCGAATTCAAGACATGAATTTCGGCATCTGGGAGGTCCTTGAGATAAGGATGAGCGCCGGCCTCAGGAAAAATATAGTCGTTCTTGCCCCAGACGATGAGCGTGGGAGGTTTACGCTCACGAAAGAAGTTTTGGAAGTCAGGGTAAAGCGGCACGTTGGTGCGATAGTCATACAACATGTCGAGCTGGATGTCTTTGTTCCCTGGTCGGTCCAGGAGAGCCTGGTCGTGAACCCAGTTGTCGGGGCTGATGCGCGACACGTCTTCCATCCCGTCGGTGTACTGAAACTTGGTCGTTTCGAGCGTGACCAGACCGGAGAGCGCCTCACGGCTCTTCTGCGATCCATCGGACCAGTAGGTCTTGATGGGATCCCAGAATTCCTTCAGCCCTTCATCATAGGCATTGCCATTCTGGATGATCAGCGCACTGACCCGCTCGGGATGTTTCAGCGCCAGGCGGTATCCCACCGGTGCACCATAATCCATGACGTACATGGTGTAGCTTTTGACGGCCAGATGATCCAGCAACTTGTCGACGATATTGGCGACCCCGCCAAACGTATAGGCAAATTTGCTATGATCGGGAGATGCGCTTTGCCCGTAACCCGGATAGTCCGGCGCGATGACGTGGTATCGATCTGCAAGCAGCGGGATCAGATTCCGGAACATGTGGGATGACGTCGGAAAACCATGAAGCAGCAGCACGACCGGAGCGTCGGCCGGCCCGGCTTCCCGGTAGAAGATATCGAGACCCTCGATCTTTGCGGTTCGGTAGTGGACGGGAACCGGAGCCTCGCGAACGTCCGTCGTGGCCTGCGCGGGAAGCGCTGACGCCACTGTTGCGGCAGTCATGCTGGCGGTCGCCAGCATCAAGCACATAATCAAGCTACGCATGATGGTCTCCCTAAAAGTTGAGATGAAAGAATGATTTCGAATGAGGGCTGCTGTCGGTCGTTCGGACCGCGCAAGCGCCGTGGCGGTTAACAACCTCACCGGAGGCTGTTGCCTCAGGTCAGGAAATGGCAGCGATGTAGAAATTCGTTGCACGTGAATGGTCGATGTGAAGGCGACGAGGGATCCGTTGAGGTCACCGTTCATCAAAGGCTTCGATGTTTAGGAGTAAGCCGGTTTATGGCCTCGCTCAATTGCGATCTAGGTCACGCGCAACTAGACGATGGCATTGCAACCATAGACCTTCGTATATCGATTTTCCCTTACCCAAGTCACAGAAATCCCGTAACTATTTCCGACGGACGATCGGCCATCTTTCGACATTTCCTGACATGGAGTCGGTACGTCTGGGCTCTGTAACGTCTCAAACACTGAACGGAGAGTGCGGTGGAACGAGAGCCGGAAACCGATCCCATTATCGATCTGATCCCCGCCATGGTGTGGTCCGCAACGTCGGAAGGCATGTTGGATTTTGCCAACCAGCATTTTCTCGAGTTTATCGGGGCGCCGCTTGAGGAAATCTCCGGAGTGGGATTCTACAAGCTATTTCATCCCGACGACATGTCACATCTCGCTTCGGAATGGCACGACATCATGGCGTCGAAACATGCCAGAGAGGTCGTGGGCAGGCTCAGGCGCGCAGATGGCCAATATCGTTGGTGCACGCTTCGGCAGAAGCCGCGGCTCGATACCGAAGGAAATGTCGTCAGGTGGTATGGTGTGGTCCTCGATATAGAAGACCGCAAACAGGCCGAAAATGCATTGAAGGAAACGAAGACTGCGCTTGCGGCCAGCGAGGAAAACCTCAGCCTTATCATCAATTCGCTGCCTGTTCTCGTATGGTCAGCGCGACCGGATGGCAGCGCCGATTTTGTCAATAAAAGCTGGTTGGACTATGCAGGTCGTCCTGCTGATCAAATCCTCGAGTGGGGCTTTCTGGACCTTTACCATCCTGACGACATTCCAGGCATGGTGGACATCTGGAAGAGAGACCTCGAGCATTCCGACCACACTGTTTTGAAAGGACGCATTCGCGGAGCAGACGGCAACTATCGTTGGTTTTACTTCTCAGGGCGAAAGCTGGTCGATGCCAACGGCGTCGTTCGTTGGTTCGGTGTTAACATCGATATCGAAGACCTGCAACGTGCGGAGAATGCTCTTCGGGAAAGCGAAGCTGCGCTCAGGGAAAGTGAACACAAGCTTAATCTTATCATCAACACGATACCCGCCATGGCCTGGTCCTGCACCTCGGATGGCCGGCTTGAATATTTCAATCGAAACTTGATCGACTATGTTGGTCTACCTTCTGAAGAGATCGTCGGCTTCGGTTTTTATCGTATGTTTCATCCTGATGATGTCGAGCCGATGCGTATGGCTTGGGACGATATCGTAGCCTCAAAAAAAAGTCGTCCTGTAGACGCCCGCATCAGACGCGCCGATGGCGAATATCGATGGTTCAACCTTCGACAAAGCCCCCTTCTGGATCCCGATGGAAATGTTGTGAGATGGTACGGCGTCGTCGTGGATATCGAGGATCGCAAACGGGCGGAAGAGTCCTTGCGGCAAAGCCAGAGTGACCTCGCGCATGTGACGCGGATGACGGCCACAGGTGAGCTTGCCGTTTCAATTGCCCATGAAGTCAACCAGCCGCTGATGGCAATCGTCACGAATGCCGGCACATGTCTGCGGTGGCTACAGCCGGGCCACACCGATCTGGAGCAGGCGCGCGTGGCCGCCGAAAGGATCGTCCGGGATGGGCATCGCGCCGGCGATATCATCACCAGTATCCGGGCGATGGCTCAGAAGCTACCTGCCAGGATTGAGCTAACTGACTTCAAACCTGCCGTCCGCGAGGTGCTGGATCTGTTGACGGGCGAACTTCAACGGCGTGGAATAGAGCTCAGTCTTGATATGGCAGCAACGCCTATCGAAGTCGTAGGAGACCGAACGCAACTGCAACAGGTTGTTCTCAACTTGGTTATGAACAGCGCCGAAGCGATGACAGCTTCTTCAACAGCAAAACACATCAACATCAGATGCGCTGTGGAGGAGCAGCTTGTCAGCGTGAGCGTTTCTGACACGGGTCGCGGGGTACCTATCCACGAATTGGAGCGCGTTTTCGAAGCATTCTACAGCACGAAGGCCGACGGTATCGGAATGGGCTTATCGATATGCCGTTCCATCGTCGAAGCCCATGGTGGCCGTATTTGGGCTTCATTGGGGGAGAACGGGGACGGGGCCCTGTTTACGTTCACGTTGCCAATGGCGGAGGGCGCTGTCGTCCATGATAGATGATCGCAAGAGAGGGCAGCCCACAGTTATTGTCATCGATGACGACGAAAGTGTCCGCGAAGCTTTGAGAGGATTGTTCCAGTCAGTCGGACTTGTCGCTGAAACCCATGGTTCGGTGGCAGAGTTTCTTGCCGCGGATGATCCTGATCGTGCCGGCTGTATTGTGCTTGATATTCGCTTGCCAGGTCAAAGCGGCCTGGAGTTTCAGGAGGCACTCGCGAAAAGCCGGCATCCAAGGTCGGTGGTGCTGATCAGTGCCCATGTCGATGTGGCGATGGCTGTCCGCGCCATGAAGGCAGGTGCTATCGATGTTCTTACCAAGCCTGTGCGCGAGCAGGACCTGCTCGAAGCGGTGAATCGGGCTTTGGCAAGTGATAGCGCTCGACGCGAAGAGGCACGTCAAACGGCGGCATTGCGCCTAATGTATTCCAAACTTACCGAGCGCGAGCGGCAGATTATGGCATTGGTTGTCGCCGGGAAGCTGAACAAACAAATTGCGGCTGAAGTTCAGCTCGCTGAGGCCACCGTGAAGCTTCACCGCGGTCACATGATGCGAAAAATGCAAGCATCGTCAGTTGCGGATTTGGTTAGGATTGCGGGCATTCTGAAGGGCTGAAAGCAGCGATTTGGAGGAAGCGTTCGATCCCTTGCAAGAGCTGAGGGTCCCACACCGGCCGATGGTGATTGAGCCTTTTGCCTGTGTGCCATAGTCCGGACCTGAAAACTTCGCGCTGCGATCTGACCGTCTTCTACAGAAGTGAAGGACACCGGGAGCTACCAGTCCGCTACCGGCCCCATGTCGGCCATTGCCGATTGCAGCGCGCAATGAAGGCTATTGGCGCATTGCAGTTCTCCGCCAGCTTGGGATTTCATGTCAGCATCATCGCGATCCAAGACCGGCAAATTCTAGCGTTGACCAACGAGCCCAGAGCCTAATCTAAGGCCAATCCGCATAACCCGAAGACAGCATGCTATTTTCCGAGCCGGCCGAAGCGCGGGCGATTTCGCGGTAGCCGGCGGGTGAAAGCCCGGTCTTGCGCTTGAAGAAATGGCTGAAATAGGTCGGGTCGCGAAAGCCGAGGCTGTCGGAGATTTCCTGGATATTGCGGGCCGATCGCTCCAATCTGAGCTTCGCCTCCTGCACCACGCGCTCGTGCAGGAGCTGGATCGGCGAGCGGCCGAGCGCTCTTTGGCAGGTGGAATGCAGCCTGTCGGCCGTGACGCCCAATTCCGCGGCATAATCGCTGATCGGCCGGTGCTGGCGGAAACCGGCCTCGACCAGTTGCCGGTATCGCTGCAGGATCGATCCCACTTCGCCCTGCCCGCGCTGCTCGCTTCTCTCGCCATCGGAGCCGCGCCACAGCGCCATCAAGATGAGCCTGATATAGGCGGATGCGACCATCCAGGAGGAGCGGGAGGGATCGCTGAGTTCCCGCACGAAGCCAGAAATCAGCGGGCTGATTTCGGCCACCGCCAAGGGATCCAATGCCTCGACCAGCTTGCGCTGCTCTGTGAAGATGCGCAACGAATAGGATTCCACCTTGTCGCCAATAGCATCGACCATGATCTGCGGCGAAGCGCCGACCAGATGAGCCGCGGTTCCGGCTGATATCGACAGGTCGCACCGCGCCTGCGGCGGCAGGAAGGCAAGCAGCGGTCCGTGCAGCGGCCGATGTTCGCCATTGTCGAAGTGAAGCTCCCCACTGCCCTCCCCGAGCAGAAGGAAGTGATGGAAATCGGTATACAGCCCTTTTTGAAGACGGATGCGCCGGTGCGACAGCGACGGAGCGTGCCATTCGCCCCTGGCATAATGATGAATCCCGCCGTTCGTCGCCAACGCTTCCCCTCCGCTCCCATGTCAAACAATGCCGCAATCGCCGGATAATTACAATATTAACCCAATAAATCGCATTCCATCTGCACCAGATCGGCGTAACCTTTTCTCCATCAGCCTTTGGGAGGAGGCACATCAACAGATGCAGGAACAGTCGGGCAGCCCTCGTGGCGCCGCGTCCGCTCGTCTTCTCCCATGGCAACAACGCAAACCGACATTCGGCGCCAACACCTGGCGCCAATGTGTGGCACCAACACATGGCGAATTGGGTGAAACAGTGTTTTCAGCACAGCTGATGATCAACAACGAGGCGATGAATGCCTCCGAAGGGGCCACCTTCGAACGCATCGATCCGTTGACCGGCGACGTCGCAACGATTGCCTCGGCAGGATCCGTTGCCGACATGACGCGGGCAGCCAACGCGGCAGCAGCAGCCTTTCCGGACTGGTCGCAGACCGGCCCGGGCGAACGGCGCAGGCTTCTGAATGCCGCAGCCGACATCCTGGAGGCCCGCACAGCCGAACTCGTTGCCGCCATGACTGGCGAAACCGGCGCCACGACACAATGGGCGGCGGTCAATTGCGGCCTTGGCGCGGATATTCTTCGCGAGGCGGCGGCGATGACCACGCAGATATCCGGCGAGATCATTCCTTCCGGCATTCCGGGAAGCCTCGCCATGGCGGTCCGCCAGCCGGCAGGCGTCTGCGTCGGCATTGCCCCCTGGAATGCGCCAATTATCCTCGGCACCCGCGCGGTCGCCATGCCGCTTGCCTGCGGCAACACCGTCGTCCTCAAGGCCTCCGAACTTTGCCCGAAGACCCATGGCCTGATCGGCGACATCCTGTGTGACGCCGGCTTTCCGCGCGGCGTCGTCAATGTCGTTTCCAATGCGCCGATCGATGCCGCCGCCGTCGTAGATGCGCTGATCGCCCATCCGGCCGTCCGCCGCATCAACTTCACCGGCTCCACCCGTGTCGGCCGGATCATTGCCGAATCCGCGGCAAGGCATCTCAAGCGCTGCCTGCTCGAACTCGGCGGCAAGGCGCCGTTCATCGTTCTTGCCGACGCCGATATCGATGAGGCCGTACGTGCTGCCGCCTTCGGCGCCTTCATGAACCAGGGTCAGATCTGCATGTCGACCGAACGGATCATCCTGATGGACGAGATCGCCGATGGCTTCGTCGGCAAGTTCCGGACGAAAGCCGCAACCCTCATTGCCGGCAATCCCAGGGACGGCAACACGCCGCTCGGCACGCTGATCAACACCGAAGCCATCAGGCGCGTCCGATCGCTCATCGACGATGCCCTGCAGAAGGGCGCAGTCCTCGTCTGCGGCGGCCAGGCCAACGGCACGCTGATGGACGCGACCGTCATCGATCACGTGACGCCTGCCATGCGGATCTACCGCGAGGAGAGCTTTGGACCGGTCGCGGCGATCGTCCGGGTCGGCAGCGTCGACGAGGCCGTCACGGTTGCCAACGACAACGAATACGGGCTGTCGGCCGCCGTTTTCAGCGCCGACGTCAATGCAGCACTTGCCGTTGCCATGCGGCTCGAATCCGGCATCTGCCACATCAACGAAGCGACAGTTTCCGACGAGCCGCAAATGCCGTTCGGCGGCGTCAAATCAAGCGGCTACGGCCGCTTCGGCGGCAAGGCCGCGATCGATGAATTCACCGAGCTCAGATGGATCACCATGGCCTCGGGAAAACGGCACTACCCGATCTGAATTGAGATCGGCCGAAATGAACACTGGGAACGGGCTGGGAGGCCCGATCAAGAGGGAGGAATGATTTCATGAACGGCATTTTCCGCAACGGCAAAATCAACGCGGCATCGCTGAGCCGCCGGTCTTTCATCGCATCGACTGTCGCGGGCGGTGCTGCGCTGGCGCTTTCCGGCCGCACGGCCTTCGCTCAAAGCAGCGATACGTTGAAGGTCGGCTTCATCAGCCCGCGCACCGGCCCTCTCGGCGGCTTCGGCGAGACGGACGGCTATGTGCTAGAACTGGCGCGCAAGGCGCTGGCAAACGGGCTGCAGGCGGGTGGCAAGACCTGGAAGGTGGAGATTCTCGACCAGGACACCCAGTCCGACCCCTCGCGCGCCGGCCAGTTGGCAAAGGACCTCATCAACAACCAGGCGATCGACCTGATGCTCGCCGTCTCGACACCGGAAACCATCAACCCGGTGGCCGATGCCTGCGAGGCAGCCGGAATTCCCTGCCTCTCGACGGTCATGCCTTGGGAAGCCTGGTATTTCGGCCGCGGCGCCAAGCCGGGCGCGCCCTCGCCGTTCAAATGGACCTATCATTTCGGCTTCGGCGTCGAAGAGTTCCACAAGGCCTATGTTTCGCAGTGGAACCTGATCGAGACCAACAAGAAGGTCGGCGTGATGTATCCCAACGACGCCGACGGCAATGCGATCCGCACCCATCTGGCGCCGGCGCTCGCCAAGGCCGGCTTCACCATCGTCGATCCCGGCGCCTATGAAACCGGAACCACCGACTTTACGGCGCAGATCGCTCTCTTCAGGCAGGAGGGCGTGGAGATCTTCAACTCGTTCCCGATACCGCCTGACTTCGCCGCCTTCTGGCGTCAGGCCGCGCAGCAAGGCCTTACCCAGCAGATCAAGATCTGCCAGATCGCCAAGACGGGCCTGTTTCCGTCCGACATCGAGGCGCTCGGCGATCTCGGCCTGAACATCGGCAGCGCTGCTTACTGGCACAAGGCCTTCCCCTATAAATCCACGCTCACCGGAGTTTCCGGAACCGAACTCGCCGACGGTTATGAGACGGCCAGCGGCAAGCAGTGGACGCAGCAGCTCGGCGCCAGCCTGGCGCTTCTCGACGCCGGCTTCGATGCGCTGAAGGTCAGTACCGACGTCAAGAGCAAGGAGGCCGTCGCCAAGGCGATCAGCACGCTGAAGACAACGACCATCGCCGGCAAGGTCGATTTCACCAGCGGCCCCGTCGCCAACGTCTCTCCCGGGCCGATCATCGGCACGCAATGGGTGAAAGCGCCGGAGGGGTCGAAATTCGCGCTCGACTACGTCGTTACCGAAAACGCCACCGACCCGAATGTCCCGGTCGGCGCCAAGCTCACCGCTTATAACGGATAACGTACAGTGCTGCAGCGGGAAGCTCAAAGACGGCCGGGGGAAGCCTTTCTCTCGGCCAACGGGATCCACAAGCGGTTCGGCGCGCTGGTGGTGCTGGAGAATCTGGATTTTTCCATGGGCGATGGCGAGGCGATCGGCATTGTCGGGCCGAACGGCGCTGGCAAGACGACCCTGCTCAGCGTGCTCGCCGGCGCCTTCCCGCCGAATGAGGGAAGCATCACCTTCGACGGCGTCGACGTCACGCGCCGGACGGCGGCGGAACGCTGCCGCTCCGGGCTTGTCCGGACCCACCAGATTCCCAAGCCCTTCGGCGGCATGACGACCTTCGAAAATGTCTTCGTCGCCGCATCGCACGGCAATGCCGCAAGCCGCGACGAGGCCTATGCGCGCGTGGTGGATTCGCTTTCGCTCTGCGGCATGCTTGGAGTCGCCAACCGCCCGGCCGACACGCTCGGCCTGCTGGACCGCAAACGGCTGGAGCTTGCCCGTGCGCTTGCCACGCAGCCGAGGCTGATGCTGCTCGACGAGATCGGCGGCGGCCTGACCGATGGCGAGGCGAGCGAGCTGGTGGAAACCATCCTCGAATTGCGCCGCCGCGGTGTCGGCATCGTCTGGATCGAGCATATCGTTCATATCCTGCTGCAGGTGGCGGAACGGCTGATCTGCATGGATGCCGGCAGGATCATCGCCGATGGCGAACCGAAAACGGTCATGAACGACGCGGAGGTGGTCAAGGCCTATCTCGGAGGGACACCCGCATGAGCCTTCTCTCCATCCGCGATCTCGACGTCCGCCACGGCCTGCTCCAGGCGGTGCGCGGCGTCAGTTTCGATCTTGCCAAGGGCGAGGTGTTGGCACTGGTCGGCGCAAATGGCGCGGGCAAGACGACGCTGCTCAGATCGATCGCCGGCGCCCATTTGCCATCCTCCGGCCGCGTCCTTCTCAACGACGAAGATCTGGCCGCCATCCCGTCCCACAAGCGGATCGCCAAGGGCATCGCGCTGGTGCCGGAAGGCCGGCGGCTGTTTTCGCAGATGACGGTGGAAGAGAACCTGCTTCTCGGAAAGACCTCCGGCCGAAAGGGCGAGTGGAACATCGACCGCATCCTCGACGCCTTTCCGAACCTGAAACCCCGCCGCCACGCCAAGACGGGACATCTCTCGGGCGGGGAACAGCAGGCGACCGCCATCGGCCGGGCGCTGATGAGCAATCCCGATATTCTTCTCCTCGACGAGGTCTCGCTCGGACTTTCGCCTCTGGTCGTCGATCGCGTCTATGCCCAGTTGCAGGCACTGCTCACCTCAGGAACGACCATCGTGCTCGTCGAGCAGGACCTCGCCCGCGCCATGAGCGTGGCAAGCCGTGTCATCTGCATGCTGGAAGGGCTTATCGTCCTCGACCGGCCGGCCGCCGACGTCACGCGCGAGCACGTCACCCAGGCCTATTTCGGATTGCACCGGGCCGCCGGCGAAAGGAGCGCATCGTGATCAACACCCTGCTCCAGGGCATTCTGCTCGGCGGTTACTACGCCGTTATCGCCTGTGGATTGTCCTTCATGTTCTCGGTCATGCGGATCATCAATCTCGCGCATGGCAGCCTGGCGGTTGCAGCTGCTTACGGGCTGTGGCTGCTCGCCGCCAAAGCCGGCATTCCGCCCTTCGCCGGCCTGCTGATCGTGCTGCCGGTCATGGCGGCCGTCGGCTGGCTGTTGCAGCGCTTCATTCTGGAGCGCAGCGCCCGCGGCGGCACGCTCCTGCCGATCCTGACGACCTTCGGCCTGTCGATCGTCATCGACAATCTGCTGTTTGAGCAGTTCGGCGCCGACACCCGTTCGCTCGCGCCGTTCATCGGCAACCTGTCCTATGCCTCCTGGCAACTGCCGGGCCACATCTTCGTCGGCAAGCTTGCCGTCATGATGATGGTGACAGCCGTCCTCATTCTCGGCGGGCTGCAGTTCTTCCTGAGCCGCTTTGCGCTCGGTCGCGCGATCCGCGCCACGGCGGAAGATCCCGATACGGCGGGGCTGGTCGGCATCGACGCCCGCAGGGTCAACGCCGTCGCCACCGCGATCACCATGGTAACGGTCGGGATCGCCGGTGCCTTTCTCGGGATGCGGGCAACCTTCAGCCCCTATGCCGGCGGCCCGCAGCTACTCTTCGCCTTCGAGGCGGCCGTTATCGGCGGAGCGGGATCGCTATGGGGCACGCTTGCCGGCGGCATCGTTCTCGGTCTTGCCCAATCGCTCGGCGCGCAATTGCATCCGCAAGGCTTCCTGATCGGCGGCCATGCCGTGTTCCTGCTGGTGCTTTTCGTCAGGCTGTCACGGTCCGGCATGCCGATCTTCGACAAACTCGGCGCACGTTTCAAACAGCGCACCCGCCTCCGGAGCCCGACATGAGCCCCAACACTACTCTTGCCTCCAACGGAATATCGATAGAACGCTGGACGAAGTCGTCGCGGGTGGCGCTTGGCTGCATGGCCGCGGTGCTCGCCCTGCTGATGTTTGCCCCCGCCGCGCTCGGCGCCGGCGCGATCGACCGGATGACGGCCCTGTTCATCTACGTGATCCTTGCCGCCATGTGGAATGCGCTTGCCGGTTTCGGCGGGCTGGTCTCGGTCGGCCAGCAGGTGTTCTTCGGCCTCGGCGCCTATTTCACCATTCGGCTTGCGGATGCAGGGCTCAATCCCTTCGTCGCGCTGTTTGCCGCCGCGATCGTGACCGGCGCGCTGTCGATCCCGCTTTCGCTGTTCATGCTGCGCCTGAAGGGCGGCGAGTTCGCGATCGGCATGTGGGTGATATCAGAGCTCGCCCATCTGCTGGTCAACCTCGACCGGCTGATCCAGGGGGAAACGGGCACCTCGCTGATCTCCCTCAACGTCTATGATAGCGGCACGCGGCGGGCGACGATCTACTGGCTCGCATTGACGGCCATGGCCGCCCTGCTCGGCGCGCTCTTCATGCTGATGCGAAGCCGTGCCGGCGCGGCCATGCAGGCGATCCGCGACAATGAGGAGGCGGCGACCTCGGTCGGCGTGAGGGTGATCGCAACCAAGAGGCTGCTCTTCGTGCTTGCCGCCTTCGGCGTCGCCGTCGCCGGAGGCCTGTGGCTGGCGACCGCCACGACCTTCCAGCCGAAGACCTATTTCAGCATTCAATGGACGGCCTACATGATCTTCATGGTGCTGGTCGGCGGGATCGGCAAATTCGAAGGCGCGATCCTCGGCGCCATCCTGTTCTTCGTGATCGAGACCGTCTTCGGCGCAGCCGGCGTCTGGTACCTGATCGGCCTCGGCGCCACCGCCTTGATTTTCTCGCTCTACCTGCCGCGCGGCCTTTGGGGCGAAATCGAGCGCCGCTTCGATTTTCAACTTCTGCCGGTCGGCTACCGGCTGAAATTGCCCGGTCCGACCAAGATCCAATGGAAAGAATGAGCCGGCTTGCTTCCGGGCTCTCTCGCGAAAGGTGACGTTCATGCTTTTTGGTAAAACGATCCTGGTGACCGGCGTGGCTTCCGGCATCGGCGCCCGCACGGCGGAGTTGGCCGGCCAGATGGGTGCCGAAGTCATCGGCGTCGATGTGCGCGAGCCTGCCAGTGGAAGTGCCGCCTTCATCAAGGGTGACCTCTCCACGGCATCAGGCGTTGCCGAGATCGCGGCACGGCTTCCAGCGCGCCTCGACGCGCTCGCCAATGTCGCCGGCCTCTCCGGCAGCACCGGCGTCGTCTCGACGCTTGCCGTCAATTTCTACGGCCTTCGTGCCCTGTCCGAAGCCGTGGCGCCCCGCCTGCGCGAAGGCGGGGCCATCGTCAATGTCGCCTCGATCGCCGGCTACGGTTGGCGCGCCAATCTCGAGCGGGCGAAGTCGCTGACATCAATCGAAGGCTTTCCCGAAGTGGCGGCAGTTGTCGCCGACCACGATCTCAAGAATGAGGAAGGTTACCCGCTCTCCAAGGAGCTGCTGCTGCTGTGGACGATGCGGGCGGCCCACCAGCCGTTATTCAAGAACCGCGGCATCCGGGTGAATGCTGTCAGCCCCGGGCCGGTGGAAACGCCGATCCTCAAGCAGTTCCGCGCCGTGCTCGGCGACGCCAGGGTCGATAGCGACATCACCCGCGTCGGCCGCGCCGGCACCTCCGCCGATATCGCGCCCGCCGTGCTCTTCCTCTGCTCGGATGGCGCACGCTGGATCAACGGCGCCAATCTTGCCGCCGACGGCGGTCTCGAAGCTTCCATCAACGCCGAAGTCCTCGGCTTCTAGTTCTTGTCCCAAGGAGACCTCCGATGAATATTTCCCTGCTTATCAACGGCGCAGACCGCGCGGCCTCCGGCGGCCGCACCTATGATCGCATCGATCCCTTCACCGAAAAGCTCGCAAGCCGCGCCGCCGCGGCAAGCCTGGAGGATGCTGCCGCGGCAGTCGATGCCGCCAGCGCCGCCTTCGGCGCCTGGTCGAAGACCGGTCCCGGCCAGCGCCGCGCGATCCTGCTGAAGGCCGCCGATATCATGGATTCCAAGGTGGGCGAGTTTACCCGGCTCATGATCGAGGAAACGGGCGCCACCGCGCCCTGGGCCGGCTTCAATGTCATGTTTGCCGCCAATATCCTGCGCGAGGCCGGCGCGATGACGACGCAGATATCAGGCGAAATCATCCCTTCCGACAAGCCGGGCACGCTCGCCATGGGCATTCGCCAGGCCGCGGGCGTCTGCTTGGCGATTGCTCCCTGGAATGCGCCGGTCATCCTCGCCACCCGCGCCATCGCCATGCCGATCGCCTGCGGCAACACCGTCGTCCTCAAAGCATCCGAACAATGCCCCGGCACGCACCGGCTGATTGCGACAGTGCTGACCGAAGCCGGCCTGCCGGCCGGCGTCATCAACGTCCTCACCAACGCGCCGGAGGATGCGCCTGAAATCGTCACCGCGTTGATTGCCCATCCGGCCGTCAAGCGCGTGAACTTCACCGGCTCGACCAAGGTCGGCAAGATCATCGCCGAGACCTGCGGCAAATATCTCAAGCCTGCCCTTCTCGAACTCGGCGGCAAGGCGCCGCTTGTTATCCTCGACGACGCCGATATCGACGGTGCCGTCAATGCCGCCACTTTCGGCGCCTTCATGCATCAGGGGCAGATCTGCATGTCGACGGAGCGGATCATCGTCGACGAGACGATCGCCGATCAGTTCGTCGCCAAACTGGCCGCCCGCGCCAGCCAGCTGCCGGCCGGCGACCCACGTGGCCATGTCGTTCTCGGCTCGCTGATCAGCCTCGACGCAGCGAAGAAAATGGAGGAGCTGATTGCCGATGCGACGGCCAAGGGGGCAAAGCTCGTGGCCGGCGGCAAGCGCTCGGGCACCGTGGTCGAGGCGACGCTGCTCGATCACGTGACGCCCGAGATGCGCGTCTATGCGGAAGAATCCTTCGGCCCGGTCAAGCCGATCATTCGCGTCTCCGGCGAGGAAGAAGCGATCCGCATCGCCAACGACACCGAATACGGCCTGTCCTCCGCCGTCTTCAGCCGGAATGTCCAACGGGCAATGGCGGTTGCGGCGCGGATCGAATCCGGCATCTGCCACATCAACGGCCCGACGGTGCACGACGAGGCGCAAATGCCCTTTGGCGGCGTCAAGGGCAGCGGCTACGGCCGCTTCGGCGGCAAGGCGGGGATCGCCGAATTCACCGACCTGCGCTGGATCACGGTCGAGGATTCCGCCCAGCACTATCCCTTCTGAGCCGGTTTGACGGGCTTCACCGTGCCACGACGCCATTGAGGTCGTGGCACGGTCTATGCTCAGACCGCAAAAGGGATTTCGCACGGCCCTTAGAAAGGTGCTTCAGCGCTTCGATATGGCGTGGGCCGCGAAATAGCGCGGTGCCTATTTGAAAAGGTTCCAGGACCTGTTCTCGGGCTCCAGTCCGGAACCAAAACTTGTCACACGTATTCGTTCGAGAATGGCTTTCGACCTTATGGCGGGCGAGCAAATGGCTTTACACATCAAACGAATCTACGAGCCGAAAGACGATAAGGACGGGGCGCAGATCCTGGTCGACCGGCTATGGCCTCGCGGGTTGAGCAAGCAGGATGCAGCAGTCGATATCTGGTTGAAGGATATCGCGCCAAGCCCGGCGCTACGCCGTTGGTTCGGCCACGACCCCGCGAAATGGACAGAGTTCCAGCGCCGCTATCGAGACGAGCTGGAAAAGAATCCGTCCGCCGTCGAGGAACTGAAACGCCAGATTGGGCGATCGGACGCGACGCTTCTCTACGCTGCGAGAGACCTGCACCACAATCACGCTATCGTTCTTCAGCACTTCGTCGGCGAAGGCTGACACGGCGGTGTGGCCGCATGGATCTACGAAAAATTCGCTCGGCGGAGCGATACCTCCCGCGCATACCATGAATATCGCCGGACTGCAGCCGATGGTGGAAAGCTCTGTTCAATCCTCAATCTCCTGAAACCGCGGAAACGACGTGCGCGGGGAACTGAACCAGCAGGCGCAGTTCTTTTTGCTCGCTGCCGGGACAGAACAAAAAAGCGAATCCCGGAGAAGCGGGCTCAGGAGCACGTATAATCTAGTAAAAATGTAGAGACACTTTAATTTTGGCGTGATCTTATTCCGGAGGGTATGATGAAGATCACAAGACGAGCTTTCACTGCACTGGTCGCAGGTGCCATCGCGACACCTTTGACGCATGTCCGGCCGGCTGGCGCGGCTGACAAGGTCGTGCGTATCGGCTACCAGAAATATGGAACTCTGGTGCTTCTCAAGGGCAAAGGGTTGCTGGAGAAGAAACTCAAATCCATCGACTACACGGTTGAATGGACCGAATTTCCGGGCGGTCCGCAGCTCCTCGAGGCCCTGAACGCCGGTGCTGTCGATTTCGGATCGACCGGCGAAACGCCACCGATCTTCGCCCAGGCCGCGAACGCTCCGCTTGTCTATATCGCACATGAGCCGCCCGCCCCGCGCGGCGAAGCCATACTGGTCCCTAGGGATAGCCCGATAAAGTCGGTCGCGGAGCTGAAGGGCAAGAAGGTCGCCTTCAACAAGGGCTCGAACGTGCATTACCTGCTCGTTAAGGCGCTCGAAGAAGCCGGCTTGACCTATGAGGACGTGGAGCCATCCTTCCTCGCTCCAGCCGACGGCCGCGCAGCTTTCGAGAAGGGCGCGGTGGATGCATGGGTCATCTGGGATCCCTTCCAGGCAGCTGCGGAAGTGGCGATCGAAGCGAGAGAGCTCAGAAACGGCGAGGGCATCGTTCCCAATCACCAGTTCTATCTCGGCACGAGTACGCTGGTTGACGGCCACGCCCAGGCGATCGATGTCTTGATCGACGCCATTTCCGAGATCGACGAATGGACCAAGTCCGATACCGCGGCTGCCGCGGCAGAGCTATCACCGTCGGTCGGCATCCCCGAATCTGTCCTCGTCAAGGCGCTCGAACGTCAGTCCTATGGGATCAAGAGCCTGGATGACTCTGTCGTCGCGCAGCAGCAGAGCATCGCCGACACCTTTTTCAAACTCAAGCTCATTCCCAAGGAGGTGACGATTGCGGACGTTGTCCGCAAGGGCAAGGCGTAGTGCTCATCGACATGGAAGGCGCGGATCTCTGCCTGTAGAAGGGAGGTAGCATGACGGTTCCACTGGTCAGCTTGAGCAATCTGTCGACCGAGGCATCCCCCTCGCCAGAAGAAGCCCCAAAGTGGGCCGCCATTCGAATACATCGATGCTGCAGTAAACACCGGAGCGGACGAAGGGATCTTCAGCACTGAACGCCTCGAACTCGGCGAGCGTTTCGACTTCCGCGATCACGACGGCGGTCGAACCCTTGCCCTCCGCCGGCGGTGCAGAAGGTCCGGAAAGCAAGATGCGGATCGCCGCGCCATTCAGATAGGCCTTGTGTTCCTCGAGCAATCGGGAACGCTCGCCAGCCTTGCCGGGGTCGGATAGCGCATAGCGAGCAACGATCATTGTCTATTCTCCCCTGGCGTCAGCACGAAATCGAAATCGGAGCGCCAGACCGTCGCACGATCGACACGCTCGAAAGGCGCGACCAGGCTGCTTTTCACACCAAACACCGTATCGGATTCCAGATAGGGATCGTCGCCGACAAAAGTGTGGGTTACGAGCTTCTGATAAGCTGAAGCCGTGATCAGGTAATGGGTATGGGCAGGACGGTAGGGATGGCGGCCGAGGCACGTCAACATCTGGCCGACCGGGCCGTCATCCGGGATCGGATAGGAAACCGGCTTTATGCCGACGAAACTATAGGTGCCATCTGCGCCGGTGACGAAGATGCCCCGGTTGTTCCACTTCGGCTGGATATCCGGCTGCTGTACGTCGTAGAACCCATCGGAATTATCCGACCATACATCGATCCGGGCTCCCTCGATCGGATTGCCGTCAAGATCCAGCACTCGGCCGACGAAGAGACAGCTCTCGCCTTTGCCATCGAGTGAGATGTTTTCGCCCATCTGCCGTACAGGCGCCCCTTCGACATGGAACGGACCGAACACTGTATTTTCGGTGGCGCCTGGCGGACGCCGGTTGTTGATCGCATCCACCAGCATCGAGAAACCCAGCGTGTCGCTCAGCAGGATGAACTCCTGTCGCTCGTCATGGCAGAGATGGCCGGTTCGGGTCAGGAAGCCTATGGCCAACTCCCATTCCTCCGGGGTCAGGCTGATATCCTTGGCAAAGGCATGCAGGTGCTTGACAAGCGACGCCATGATTTCGGCCAGACGCGGATTAATGTCCTGCCCCATCCGCGAGTTGACAGCTTCCGCGGATCTCTCTTCGCTGAAATATTCAGGCACGTGGCCATCCTCCTAAGCGTTAACGCGGCCGCGCGCCCTCCCAGGCGCTCTGCAACAAGGCCCGGATCGCTTCCCGTTCGATGGGCCGCGGGTTCCAGTAAGGGTTCTGCTCGGCGAGTTCCGCCGCACGGTCCAGATCGGCTTCCTTCATGCCCAGATCTCGCAGCGCCATGGGGGCGCCGATCGAAGCAGCAAAATCATAAAGACCGCCGCCCAGCGAGCCGCCGAAAAGATAGGCAGCGGGCTCTAGCGCATCCATTGCGGCCTCCGCGTTGTAGGCAGCAGAATGGGGAAGAATGATCGCATGGGTTTCCGCATGCGGCAGATCGAAGCTACCGCCCAGCGTATGGCAAAGCTTGTGATGCAAGGCCATTCCAACCGCTCCGAGCACCGTGCCGCACAGCCAGGAGCCGTAAAGCGCTTCGCTTCGCGGCTCGATATCCCCAGGTGCATTGACGATTTGAGGTAAAGCCTGCTTCAGCGCGCGCAGCCCCTCGACCGCCATCATCGACGAAATGGGATTGCGATCCCGTGCGTAGAGACCTTCGACCGCATGCGCCATTGCATTCAGTCCGCTGCTGACACTCATGTTGACCGGCAATCCCAATGTCAATTCGGGGTCGTAGATCACCACTTCGGGCAGGATGCCGGCCCCGCGGACCGTGGTCTTCTGCCCGTTCTCGGTCTGGCCGAGGATCGGTGTAACCTCCGACCCCGCATAGGTCGTCGCTACCACGATTTGCAGAGCGTCGTTGCGATAGGCGATTGCCTTGCCGAGACCGATCGTCGATCCGCCGCCGATCGCGACGACGCAATCGGCACCGGCTGCGTTATATGTCGCCATCGCGCGCTCGGTCACATCGACCGGCGTATGCATCGTCGCATGGTGGAACAGTCCCGTCGCAAGCGGGCCGAGAGATGCAGCGATCCGTTCAGCCTCCGCTTTCTGGTGCGGGGTCGATAGGATCAGGGCGCGCTTGCGGCCCTGCCCAGTCATTGCATCGGCGAGACGGTTCAACGAGCCGCTCCCGAAGAAGATCTGGGCCGCGCTGCCCGTGTATTTGAAAGGTGCAACCATGCTATCGATCGAGTTTGAAGAGTGAAACCGCGTTGGTGCGACCAATCTTCAGGCGGTCGGCTTCGGAGATGGTCGTGCTGTCGAACCAGTTTGCAGCATGGTCGACGTTTTCGAATGGCCAGTCTGTCGAGAACAGAATTCGGTCCGCTCCGATTTCCAGCATTGCATCGATAAGCGATTGCGTGCGGAAGTTTCCCGACGTCGTGATATAGAAATTCTCGTTGAAATAATCGGCAATCGGGCGTTTGGCCGGATAGTTCTTCTCCACCTTGACCCACGCATTCCGGTTGTCGATGCGCCACATCATGTATGGCAGCCCCTCGCCCATGTGACCAACGATGATCCGCAAAGCCGGATGCTCGTCAAACAGGCCGGATCCCATCAAGCGCAGCGCATGAACGGCGGTCTCCTGGGCGAAGGCCCATGTCGGGCCCATCAGCCAGGAATGGTCAGCATAGATCCGGCTGTCCTCCGGCAGCGGGTTGCGCGGATGCAGATAGAAGGGAACGTTGAGCCTTTCGACTTCGGCCCAGAATGGACGATATTGCGGCAGGTCGTAATATAGCGGCGTCGTTCCGTCGCCTTCCTGGGAGAAGCCATTGACCAGCGCGCCGACGAAACCCATCGTCGTCACGCAGCGCTGCAATTCCTGCGCAGCTGCATCCGGATCCTGCAGGGGCAATGCTGCAAATCCCAGGAAACGGTTCGGGTTCTTGACGCATTGCTCCGCCAGAAAGTCATTGGCGCGTCGGGCAATATCCAGGGCCTTTGCCTTATCCGGGATTGCTTGGACAGCCGGAGCGTTCAGCGACAGGATCATCTTCTCGATGCCGTGGGCATCCATCAACCGCAGACGCTTGTCGTGGATATCCAGGAGACGGGCTGACAGTTCCGTCCAGTAGTCGCCCGGCACGAATCCTGCCGAATCCTGCAGCGTCTCGGGGATGGCGAAATGTTCTTCAAGCGCGATCTTGCCTTGCACGATATAATCTCTTTCCTGTCTTAAATCGAAATACTGCGGATGGCGGATCAGAATTGTCCCTTGGGCGGAAGGCCGAGCAGTTGCTGGCCGGCCATGGTGCCGACGGCATCCCAATTCATGGAAAAATGGCGTCCGACGGCATTTGCATCACGCCATGCCCGCTGGACGGGGTTGGACATCTGGAGGCCGAGGCCGCCTGTCGATGCATTGAGTGCCTCCACGGCCCGAAGGGCCAGGCTGACCGCAAAGGACTGGCTGCGGCGGGCGAGAATGCGATCTTCTTCGGTGATCTCGCCGGTGCCATCCTCGCGGGCCTGGGCCAGTTGCTGCGCCCGGGCAATATCCCGCAGAATGATTTCGCGGGCGGCATCCACGGATGCGGAGGCTTCCGCCACGCGAAGCTGGATCGTCGGAAATTCAGCAATCTTGTTGTTGCCGCCGGCCACTGCACCGCGTGTCACACGGGCCCCCATGTGGTCGATGTAGCTCTCCAGGGCGCCCTTCGCCGCACCGACGGCTGCGCTGCCGAGGCAGAACGGAACCCCCATGAGCAGCGGAATGTTGAAAAGGCCGATACCCTCGTAGCCACGTCCGCCCGGCGTCCTGCCGGAGGTCGCATCCGGAAAGCTCAGAATGCGGTATTCCGGAACGAAGACATCCTTGAGGATCAGGCTTTTTGAGCCGGTGCCCGCGAGGCCCACCACATCCCAAGTCTCGTCAATGGTATAATCGCTGGCAGGAACCAGAAGGAACGCCGGAAGAGGACGTTCCCCCTCGCGATTTGGCGGAATGATTGCCGCACAGAGCGCCCATTGCGCGTTTTCACATCCGCTCGCAAAGGCCCAATCGCCGGATAGCCGGAAACCACCCTCGACGCGTTCCGCCATGCGGACCGGCGCATAGGAACCGCAGAGCAGCGCATCCGGATCGCTGCCCCACACGTCCTGTTGAACCCTTTCATCGAACATGGCAAGCAACCATTGATGCGCGGAAAGAAGACCGGCAACCCAGCCGGTGGAGGCGCAGGCCGCCGACAGTTCGATATTTGCATCGACAAGCTCGGCAAAGGATCCTTGGTCGCCGCCAAAGCGGGCAGGCTTGACGATATCGAAATAGCCGGCGGAGCGCAGCAGATCGATGGAGCGCGCCGGCACACGGCCGGATTTTTCGGTATCGCGCGCGCCGGCCCGGATTTCGTCCAGCATCGGGGCGATGCGATCTGCAAGGCATGCGGTCTTGACCCGCGCCGAGGCGGGAAACAGGGCGGCTGTATGGTTCATGGAACTACCTTCAGTTCTGGGATGCAGGAAGCGCGTGCTGTGGCGCGCAATATTTCGAATTCTCGTACATCAGTGCGATTGTGTTTTCGGAATGGCGTGTATCCACCACCTGCCCGATGAAGATGGTGTGCGTTCCATAGGGAACTGCGCCCATGCGGCGGCAGACAACAGAGGCATGAGCGGAGCCCAGCACCATCATGCCGCGCTCATGGCGAACCCAATCGGCAGCGTCGAACCGACGCTCAGGCGCAATCTTGCCGCTGAAGCCTTCCGATACGGCTGCCTGCCTGTCGGTCAGAATGCTGACTGCGAATTCCGGCACTTCGAGCAGCATGTTATGCAGGTAGGTGCGATTGTTCAGGCAGATGATGAGAGATGGCGGATCCATCGAAAGTGATGTGACGGCGGTCGCCGTCATTCCATGATCCGCGCCGTTGCGACAAGCAGAAATGACCGTCACCGTCGCCGGGAAACGGCGCATGGTCGATCGAAACGCATCGCTGATCGGTGCGGGGGCCGGCGCTATGCCGAGGGCAGCAGTGGCAGACATGATTTCCTCCCGTGTCTCCTTGGCATCTAGATTATTGCATTTGCAACTGTTGTCAACGCAAATTTAAAAATCAGCTGGAAAATGCTTGATCTACCCAGCCCTTCTCGGCGACTGAAAGCCAATCGTGTTGTCAACCCGGTAATTTAGGTGCATGTCGGAGAGAGCCCCCAGCAAGCCGAATCCCGCCAGCAGACAGAGACATGTACAAACTTACCGATTCCGTTCCCTATCTTCTCAATCGCGCCGGCGTGCGGATAGCCGAGGTATTCGCGCAGAGAATCGCCGAAGACAATCTCAGCGTGGCGATGTACCGGGTTCTGGCCATGCTCAAGGAGCGCCGGGAAAGCACCCTGGGGGATCTCGCCGACGTCGTCTCTGTCGAGATTTCGACGCTTTCGCGCCTCGTCGGCACACTGGCCAAGCGCAAGCTGGTATCGCGAACACGGCCGGAAGATAACGGCCGCATCGTCATCGTGAAGCTGACCCCCCAGGGCGAGGCGCTGACGGAAAGGCTCATGCCGCTTGCCGTCGAGCTTGAACGCACTGCGGTCCAGGACATGTCGGACGAGGAGGTCGCAGCCCTGAAGAAGGCGCTGCGCCGCATGCACAGCAACCTGCCGGCAATGTCCGGAAAGGGAAAAGTTGCGAGCTGAAAAGTTTGCAGTTGCAAATATTTTATTCGCAAGTATTTAATAGCGTGTCATCGTTGTCTTGACATAGCCCGTTTGCGGGTGAGTCTGGCGCTGGGAGGAACCACGCCGGCAACGATCCAGGAGGATTTGTACACGGATCGACGCGGACCTGCCGCTGGCAGGAGCGTACTTCCTGTACGCAAATGTATGGGGAGGGAAAATTGGCCATACAAGATCTCGCTATTATCAATGAACGTGTTCGCAGCCCGAATATCATCATCGCCCTTTGCGGTCTGCTGATCCTGTTCGACGGCTATGACCTGATCGTTTACGGCGCAGTCGCGCCGGCGTTGCTCGGTGAAGCCAGTTGGGGCCTGACGCCGGGCATGGTCGGACGGGCTGCCTCCATCACCCTGTTCGGGATGCTGCTGGGCGCTCTCGTTGCCGGAACACTTGCTGACAGGATAGGTCGTCGCAAGGTCATCATCGGCAGTCTGTTGAGCTTTTCCGTGATGATGATCGGCAGCGGTCTTGCGCCGAACTTTCTCGTTTTCGAGGGAACACGCTTTCTCGCCGGCCTGGGTCTTGGCGCTCTTTTTCCAACCGTAACCGCTTTGATCATCGAGTTTTCTCCGCCGAAGCGGAAGGCAATGGCCTATTCGATTGCTCTTCTGGGTTACCTGGCCGGCGGCATCATCTCGGGCATGCTCGGAATGCTGTTGATTCAGAAATACGGATGGCGGCCACTGATGATTATCGGCGGCGCACCGATCCTGCTTCTGTCTTTCTTCATCCGGCTCATCCCCGAGTCCCCCGAATGGCTGGCAACGAAGAACCGCCAGACCGAAGCCAACCAAATTGCAAACCAGTACGGGCTGCCCAATGCCGTCGCCAGGCCTGCTGCGTCACGCCAGGTCGGCATCCGGTCGCTGTTTTCCGAAGGTCGCCTGCTGCCGACATTAAACGCATGGAGCATCCACTTCTGTTCGCTTCTGCTGACATTCGGCATGGTGAACTGGCTTCCGACCATCATGAACAAGATGGGCTATGACCTCGGTTCTGCTCTCCTCTTCTCCGTAACGCTCAATCTCGGAGCCGCCGTCGGCCTCCTGATCGGCGCAAGGATTGCTGACCGCGGAAATGTCAAAATTGTCGTGGCAGGTATGTTTCTTCTCGGAGCCTGCTCGATCTGGTTGCTGACGCAGGTGGATCAGGGCCTCCAGGTCTATGGTCTCGTCGCACTTGCCGGTACGGGAACGATCGGCACCCAGATCCTCGCCAACATTCTCGTTGGAAATCTCTATCCTGTCGAAATCCGCGGAACCGGCCTTGGCTTCTCGCTCGGCATCGGTCGTATCGGCGGCATGATAGGACCGGCTATCGGCGGTGCGGTTCTGGGTGCGGGCCTGGCTCCGCAGTGGAACTTCTACATCTTCGCATCGGTAGGAGCCTTGGGATGCGTGCTCGCACTCATGACGTTGCTATATCGCAAAAAGGCTGATTGACGGCCAGATTGTCGGCAGGTCTGGCATTCAGAACCTGCCGACAATGCAAACCTTGTGAAGCCAAATTCAGCTTGTTTCCAGTAAGCGAGGCTGCTGTACTGGAACGCCGGTCAACAAGCGGCGCGAGCAGACGGTATGGCCGTCCCCATACTGCGGGCAATGCGCCGACCGTCAACAAGATCCAGCCACGTGCTATTCCTTCACTGCACCGGTCATCGATGAGACGTAGTAGTCCACGAAGAACGAATAGAGGATGACCACCGGGAGCGAGCCGAACAGCGCGCCCGCCATCAGCGATCCCCATTCGAAGACGTCGCCGCGCACCAGTTCGGTCAGCACGCCGACCGGGATGGTTTTGTTTTCCGACGACTGAATGAAAGTCAGCGCGTAGATGAATTCGTTCCAGGACAGCGTGAAGGCGAAGATCCCGGCGGAAATCAGCCCGGGTACAGCGAGCGGCAGGATGATCTTGGTGAGAATCTGCCATCTGTTAGCGCCATCCACCAGTGCGCTTTCCTCCAACTCGAAGGGGATCGAGCGGAAATAGCCCATCAGCAGCCAGGTGCAGAAGGGAATGAGGAAGGTCGGATAGGTGAAGATCAGCGCCAGCCGCGAGTCGTAGATCCCGAGCTTGAAGACGATGAAGGCAAGCGGGATGAAGAGGATCGACGGCGGCACGAGATAGGCAAGGAAGATCACCAGACCGACCGAGCGGGAGCCGGTGAAGCGGACGCGCTCGATGGCATAGGCGCCGAAGACCGAGGCCACCAGCGAGAGAAAGGTGGAGCAGACCGCGACCAGCATCGTGTTCCACAGCCAGCCCGGATAGGATGTCTCGAGGAACAGGTATTTGATGTGCTCGAGTGTCGGTCCCACCACCCAGAAGGGACTGTAGTTGCTATAGTCGGTCAGCTGGTCGTTCGGTTTCACCGCGGTGATCGCCATCCAGTAGAACGGGAAGAGCAGCACGAAGACGAAGACGGCCATCGGCAGATAGAGCATCACGATCCGCCGCGGCAGGCGGTTCAGATAGCTCATTCCTTCGGCATTGTCGGTCACGACCTGATCGGCGGCATTTGAATTTATCGACATCGCCCTAATCCTGACCGCCCTGTTGCCATTTGCGCCGCTGCAGGCCGAAGAAGCTGAACATGATCGCGCCGAGCAGGAAGGGCACCATGGCGACCGCGATGGCCGCACCCTCGCCGAGCTGGCCGCCGGGGATGCCGCGCTGGAAGGATAGCGTCGCCATCAAATGCGTCGCATTGACGGGTCCGCCCTTCGTCAGCACGTAGATGAGCTGGAAATCCGTAAAGGTGAAGAGCACAGAGAAGGTCATGACCACGGCGATGATCGGCGTCAGCATCGGCAGCGTCACATAGCGGAAACGCTGCCAGTTCGTGGCGCCGTCGAGCGAGGCGGCCTCCTGCAGCGATGCCGGAATTGTCTGCAAGCCCGCAAGCAGCGAAATCGCCACGAAGGGAATGCCGCGCCAGACATTAGCGACGATGACGGATATGCGCGCGTTTATCGGGTCGCCGAGGAAGTTGATCGGTCCGCTGATCAGCCCCAGCTGCATCAGCGACCAGGAGATGATTGAGAACTGGGAATCGTAGATCCACCAGAAGGCCAGCGCCGAAAGCACCGTCGGCACCACCCAGGGAAGCAGCACGATAGCCCGGAAGAAGGACTTGAACGGCAGGTGCTGATTGAGCAGCATTGCCAGCCAGAGGCCGAGCGCGAATTTCAGCACCGAGGCGACGGAGGTATAAAGAATGGTGTTGAAGACCGACACCCAAAAGACGCTGTCGTCCATCAGGAACTGGTAGTTCTCCAGCCCGATGAAGATGCCGTCGCGGCCGATCCTCGTATCGGTGAAGCCGAGCCAGACACCGAGCCCCAGCGGATAGGTGAGAAAGCAGACGAGGAAGACGGCCGCCGGCAGCATGAACAGGAAGCCGAGCACATTGTTGTTCTGCAGGAGCGAAGAGATCGGCCCGCGTCTATCCTCCGAATTCGCCATCGACATTGCCTATCTCCCAGATTGCACTTGAACTCCCAGATCATTTCGCGGCACGCCGAAGGCCGGCATGCCGCTTGCTTTAAAGCGCGGCTCAGACGCGATAGTAGCGGTTTGCCCGCCGTTCAGCTTCCTTCATCGCATCTTCGGGCGACATCTGGCCGGTGACGGCGGCCGCATACATGTCGACCAGGACGTAGTCGGCCATGGTCGCTGCCGAGGCATAGCCGAGGGGTCCGGCATAGCCGTTCGGACGCAGTTTTTCCGAGGCACGCGCGTAAGGCGCATGGACTGGATCGGATGTCCAGATTGGGTTGTTGGCGAAAGCCTTGAGCGGCTGGCAGCAATAGGCGCTGGAGCCCTGGATCCACGCATTCATCTGGTCGGCTTCCATCATGAACTTGATGTAGGCTTTCGCCGCTTCCGGATACTTGGTGTGCTTGAAGAGAAGCAGCGAGCTCGTCTGGAAAAGCTCGGCGCTCTGACCGACCGGACCGATCGGGAAATTCGTCGTGCGGATGTCCTTGGCGATCTCGGCAAGTTTTGGGTCGTTCTTGGCGGTGTAATAGACCGAGACGCCGTTGGCGATCAGCGACACCTGGCCTGCGAGGAAGGCGCGGTTGTTGTTGACGTCCTGCCAGCTTTCCGTGCCCGGAATGAAGGTGGCATAGAGCTCTTTGGCGTAATTGATCGAAGCCAGCGTTTCCGGGCTGTTGATCGTTACCTTGCTACCCTCGTCGACCATCTTGCCGCCATGGCTCCAGAGCAGCCAATGGGCGTAGTTGTTGCCGTCGCCGACGGCCTTGCCGTGTGGGAAGCCGGCCGGCGTGCCCTTGGCTTTCATCGCCTTGCAAAGCTCGAGGAAACCCGCCGTGTCCTTCGGGAATTCGCTGAAGCCGGCCGCCTTCACGTGAGTGTCGCGATAGACCACCGCATTGCCGATTGCCGTCAGCGGCATGGCGATGAAGGTGTCGCCGCGCGCGGCATAGCCCTTCAGGCCATCATACCAACCGCCATACTTGTTGCCGAGATAGTTGGCGAGCTCGGTCAGGTCGACCAGCTTGTCGGGATACTGGTGAGCGTCGTCGAACCAGCACATGATGAGGTCCGGGCCGGAGCCGACATTGGCCGCGACGGCGGCCTTCGGGCGGATATCTTCCCAGCTTTCCTTGTCGATGCGTACCTGGACACCGGTCGCGTCCATGAATTTCTTGGTGTTTGCAAGCCAGGCCTCCTCGTCGCCCTTGACGAAGGGTGTCCAGCGCAGCAGCCGCAGGCTGGCACCGCTTTCCGGCGTGTAGGTCGGTTCGGCCTGCGCGAAGGTCGGCCGGATGCCGATGCCGGCGGCGCCGGCGACGGCAGCCGAGGCGGCAAGAAAGTCACGTCTCTTAATCCTCATGATACTCCTCCTCTTCAAAACAGCGGGTGCGAACTCTCCGGCACTCACCTCCCGCTTGGTGAACGACGGTCCTTGCATCCCTGAACCGGGGTGCTGCCAACCTGCGGGTGACGGGGGTTCCTCCGCCCCGCGCCACCGCCGGACGGCGTCAGTCGGTCAATCTCCGGCCGCTCTCGGCATCGAAGAGATGAACATGAGCGGCGTCGATCGCAACGCGCAGGGTTTCGCCCGGCCGCGCGCTGACGCGCTCGCGGAAGACACAGCTGAGGTCGCTGCCGCCGAGCCTAAGGATAAGATGCGTCTCGTAGCCGGTCGGCTCGATCACCACGATCTCACCCGGCAGGCCATTGGCGTCGAGCAGAATGTATTCCGGGCGAAGCCCGTAAACGAGGTCGCGACCCAAGGCGTCGACAGGCGGGTTGGAAACCGGGAGCGCCGTGCCGTCCGGCGCCTTGAAACGTGTCGGGTTTTCGGGGTCGAGCCTGCCCTTGATCATGTTCATCGCCGGCGAACCGATGAAACCGCCAACGAAGAGATTGGCCGGCTTGTCGTAAAGGTCGAGCGGCGTGCCGATCTGCTCGACGACGCCGTCATGCATGACGACGATTTTGTCGGCCATGGTCATCGCCTCGATCTGGTCATGGGTGACGTAGACCGTCGTCGTTTTCAGCCGCTGGTGCAGTTCCTTGATTTCGGCGCGCATGGCGACGCGCAGCTTCGCATCGAGGTTGGAGAGCGGTTCGTCGAACAGGAAGACTTCCGGATCGCGGACGATCGCTCGCCCCATGGCGACACGCTGGCGCTGGCCGCCGGAAAGCTGGCGCGGATAACGGTCGAGCAATTTATCGAGACCGAGGATGCCTGCGGCGTATTTCACCCGCTTCTCGGCTTCCGCCTTCGGCGCCTTGTTCAGCATCAGCGAGAAACCCATGTTCTCCTGTACCGTCATATGCGGATAGAGCGCATAGTTCTGGAACACCATGGCGATGTCGCGGTCCTTGGGCGGCAGCGTGTTGACGACACGCCCGCCGATCTTGATCTCACCGCCGGAAATATTCTCAAGTCCCGCCAGCATCCGCAGAAGAGTAGATTTTCCACAACCAGACGGGCCAACCAGGATCACGAACTCCCCGTCGGCAATGTCGATATCGACGCCTTTGATCACCGGAAATGACCCGAATGATTTCCGCACATCCGTGAATTGAACGCCTGCCATACCCACTCCTCCCAGAAATCGAGCGCTACATGCTATGTCTTCGTATTTTCGTATATCTTGCCGGCGGCCTCATCTTCTCAAGGCCCTCAGCCGCTGCAGTCCCGCATATGCGGGTGTGCCTGGGCGGTACTCTCCTCCTATGGGGCGGTTTTAGCCCCGCTCAATCTCATCCGGACGCACCCGGAGCGTCTTCGGCGAGGTAGACCTCGATCAACTCGTCCACCGTGGTTTCGGCGACGAAACCCAGTTGCACCGCGCGTTCAGGCGTAAAGGACTTCGGCCATCCGGCGACGATCCCTTCAATGACCTCGTCGCGGCGGCGATCGATCAAGTCCGCCGCGTCGGGACCGGCAGCACGGCTTAAGGCGGCAATCTGGTCGGCAACGGTGGCGGCGACGCCCGGCATGGTGAGCGTGCGCCGGACACCCAGCGCCGCCGTGTCGAGCGTCGCAGCATGGATCAGGAACTTGATGGCGGAACGCGGGCTTGCCAGCCAATGCTTGACCGTTTCTTCGACCGGGAGAACAGCCCGCTGGCCTGCAAGCGGCTCCCGCAGGATTCCGGAAAAGAAGCCCGATGCGGCGGCATTCGGCGCACCAGGCCGGATCACGATGGTCGGCAACCGAATTCCGACGCCGTCGATAAAGCCGCGCCGCGAATAGTCGGCAAGCAGAAGCTCGGATATCGCCTTCTGGACTCCGTAGCTGGTGAGAGGTGCGAGCACGTAATCGTCGGGAATGGGATCGGGAAACGGCGAGCCATAGACCGCTATCGACGAGGAGAATACGAACCTCGGGACATACGCCTGACGGCTTCCTTCCCGGCGGATCGCTTCCAACAGCGATCGCGTGCCATCGAGATTGACCCGGTAGCCGAGTTCGAAATTGCGCTCGGCTTCGCCGGAAACAATCGCCGCGAGATGGAAGATCACGTCGGCCCGGCGAGACGCCAGGGCTTCCGCTGCGCCGCTTTCGGAAATATCGGCAGCCAGCGCTTCCACCGGCCCGACGACACCCGTGGGTATCGGTGGAGGCGCGATATCCACGAGCGTCATGCGCGTGATTGCGTCGCCGCCGAGGGAACCACCGCGCCCCAGCGTGGCGGCGAGCTTCCGGCCGATCATTCCTCCTGCCCCGACAATGAGAATATGCATCGTGTTTCGCCTCCCTGCGAACTACGAGAAGAGTAGCTTGGTCGTCGTATAAATACGGGTTTCGTGGGTCGCGAAGGCCGCGGATGCTGCGTCGGGATCGCGCGTCTCCAAGCCGGCGAGGATCATCCGGTGGTCGGCGATGCTCGCGGCGATAGTCCCCGGCTGCGAAACGACGCGCTTTCGGTGGCTCAGGAGATAGGAGTAAAGGTCGGCGGCTACATCAGCCAGCACCGCGTTGCCGCTGGAACGGTAGATGGCCGTGTGAAATTCGCGGTCGCAAATCAAAAAACGGACAGGATCGTCACACGCGGCCTCCTGTGCTGCGATCGAATTGCGAAGATAATCGAGAGTTGAAGGCTCGATCTTGACGGCTGCCGCCCTTGCTACTCGCGCTTCGATAAGAAGCCGCGCCTCATGAACATCATCGAGATTGTAGGCTGCAATGTCGCGATAACGCGCCGCTTGAACAGCCAGCTCGCCGACGTCCACGGATGCCACCACGGTTCGCATCCCTTGCGCGACGGAGAGGACGCCGTGGGTGGAAAGGATGAGGATCGCGCCACGCACGGTCTCGCGGCTGACCGAAAGCGCGGAAGCCAGTTCGCGTTCGCCTGGTAGCGGATCGCCCACCTTGAGAATACCGGTTGCAATGAATGTTGTGATCTTCTGGACGACGAAGTCTTTCATCGAGGTCTTCGGCGCCCCGCCGAGCGTCGCAACGTCGTCTTCGAGCATCGCTCGAACATCCATTGCTTTCCCCTCCTCGCCCATAGTTCTACTGGTCCGGTTAGTGGACCAGTAGAACCGAGCTTACGAAGGTTGTCAACGCTTCATGTCCGCAACCTCGTCAATCGATATCATCAGCGCCGAGTTCAAGCGGCTTTGGAGATTCTGCCGAGGCGCTTGATCGCCTGTTCCAGTGGACGCTTGCCATCGCCGTAATATTCCCAGGCAGAGGACTTCGACAGCAGGGCCGGAACGGTGCGGATGGTGAAGCGCTTCGGGTCCAGGTCCGATTTGACCTGGGTCCAGGTCAGTGGCATCGAGATGGTGGCACCCGGCCGGGCGCGCGGTGACAAAGGCGCCACCGCCGTCGCCATCCGGTCGTTGCGCAGATAGTCGAGGAAGATCCGGCCGTCCCTGAGGCTCTTCGTCATTTTGATCAGATAGAGATCGGGATTGTCGCGCGCCATCTGCTGGCACACATCATGGGCGAAACCCTTCGCTTCGGCCCACGAAAGCGGCTTGCGCTTGTTGACCGCAAGCGGAGTGACAACGTGCAGACCCTTGCCGCCGGTCGTCTTGCAAAAGCTGATCAGGCCCAGCGCGTCGAGACGGTCGCGCATTTCCCGGGCCGCTGAAACGACCGCGGAGAATGGCACGTCCGGACCTGGATCGAGGTCGAAGACGAGCCGGCCCGGCACCTCAGGCTGATGCGGTTCGCAATTCCAGGGATGCAGCTCGACGGCGCCGATCTGCGCGACGGCAGCCAAGCCTTCGACACGGTCGATCTGCAGATAGGGCTTTTTGTCGCCAAAGACCTTGACCAGTTCGAGAAGGTTCGAGGTGCCGGGCATCGCATGGCGCTGGAAAAATTGCTCGCCGCCGATCCCGTCGGGTGCGCGGATGACCGAACATGGGCGTCCCTTGATGTGCTCGATCAGCCAGGAACCGACGGTTTCGTAGTAGCGAGCCAGCTCTTCCTTGGTGACGGGTTCGCCGTCATTGGCATTCGGCCATAGCGGCTTGTCCGGGTTTGAAATCAGCACCCCCATGACCTCGGCCTTGGCGCTTTTTCGGCGGACGGGCCTAGCCTTCGCCTGCGCCGCCGGCTGCGGCACGTCAATTTGTGCGGGCTTCGCCGGCCGTTCGGCCTTGACCTCTCTCGCCGGCTTGTCTTCCCGCAGTCCCTTGAAGGCCGCCTGCCGGACAATGCCGTCGGCGGTCCAGCCTGCGAATTCGATTTCCGCCACGAGCTCGGGCTTCAGCCAGGTGACCTCGGCCTCCTTCTTCGGCGCGCCGATGCCGGTGAATGGCGATTTCGCCGTCTCGAGCGCTTTCAACTTCGGCAGCAGCATTTCCACTTTCTTTGCGCCATATCCGGTACCGACGCGGCCGACATAGACGAAGTGGTCGCCACGATAGACGCCGACCAGCAGGGAGCGGAATTTCCCGTTGGTCTTGGCATAGGCGCCGATTACCACCTCATGGCCGGCGCGGCATTTCGACTTCGCCCAGCTTTGGGTACGGCCGGATTGATAGGGTGCATCCCCTTGTTTGGAGATGATGCCTTCCAGCGAGAGCTTGCAGGCAGACCGGAGAACTGCATCGCCGCCAGTCTCGAAATGCTCGACGAAACGGATGCGCGGATCGCTGCCGGCGTCGGACAGAAGGCTTTGAAGCCGCGCCTTGCGCCCGACGAGCGGCAGAGATCGCAAATCCTCGCCTCCCTCATAGAGAAGATCGAAAGCGAAATAGACGAGTTCGCTTGTCTTGCCTTCCGAAAGGGCGGCCTGCAGTGCGGCAAAGTCGGGAGCGCCATGATCGTCGAGGGCGCAGATCTCGCCGTCGATGATCGCATCGGGCAGTGTCGATGCCGCCGCGGCGATCTCTGGGTATTTAGCTGTCCAGTCGAGCCCTTTCCTGGTCTTCAGCGTCACCTCACCATCAAGCACTCGCATCTGGATCCGGTAGCCGTCGAACTTGATCTCGTGAATCCAGCCGGTGCCTGCCGGAGGGCGCTCCAGGGTCTGGCAGAGCTGCGGCGCGATGAAATCCGGCAGATCGACCTGTGTCACCGTCTTGGAGGCTCCTCCAGTTCGGGCATCCTCTTTTCTTTCTTCGGCGGCAAGTCCCTGATTGCTGTCCCAGACCGCATCGGCCTGAACATCGCCACCCTCGACCATGAAAGGCTTGGGCTTGCGGCCTTTGCCGGCCGCAATCATCTCCATGGTACGGCCGGATGCGACCGATGTCTGGTTTTCTTCGAGGATAGTCGCGCCGTTCTCGTCGACAGAAAACTCGTCGTGGTGTTTGATCAGCAGCCAGTTGGTGCGCTTGCCACTATCGCGATCATTGCGCATCCGCACCAGCACGAAGCTGCCGTGCAGGCGTTTGCCTTCCAGCGTAAACTTGAAATCGCCTTTTGCCAGCGCCTGCTCCGGGCTCTTCTTTCCTTCCGGTTCCCAATAGCCCCGATCCCACAGCATCACCGTGCCGCCGCCATACTGGCCTTTCGGAATGGTGCCTTCGAAATCACCATAGTCCAGCGGGTGATCCTCCACCTCAACCGCCAGCCGCTTGTCGTGCGGATCGAGCGATGGCCCTTTCGTGACAGCCCAGGACTTGAAGACGCCGTCCAGCTCGAGCCTGAGATCGTAGTGCAGTCGGGTGGCGTCGTGTTTCTGGATGACGAAGCGACGGCGATTACTGCGCGAGAGACGTTTTTCACCGCTCGGCTCGGCCGTCTTTTGGAAATCGCGCTTCGATCGATAGGTCGATAGTTTGTCACTGGCCATGGTCGTTCCCAAAAGCAACCCTGCCAGCGAAATGCCGGCCGAGGGCTGTAAGTTCCATTACAGTCTTATTCCGGCGCTCATCGGGAAAACGCCCACTTCGTCATCATTGATACTCTAGATGGCCGCATGGCGCACTGGCCGGGGCGGATGCGTGGCAGGCTTCCTCTTCCAGGGGGCCAGAACGACCGCCATGCCGGCTTCGAAACAGGCGGCCACGAAAGCCTCGCGGGCAATGATGCCGGGAATAGCGGCATTGAGGGCACCGCGGCACGTCTTCACCGCTCGATCATGGCGCTCTCCATGACGCAGCGGCCACTCGTTCTCGAGAAAATCCAAGGCCTCGTCGACGCTGGTGAAGGTGCGCTCCAAACCGCACTGCAGCCGGATTATCACCGGCCGGTCCATGGAACATCGTTCAGCGGCATCTTTTCCTCCTTTCATGCCACCAATGGTCCTGATGAAAATGATATTGTGGGTGATGGCGGACCGTTCAAGAGCGGCCTGCCACTCCGTTGAAGATCATCGTACCGCTGCGCTCTTTCGCTTGACTGTCCTGCGTCACAGTCACATTCGGTTCTACTGTCTCCCGGGGAACCGTGGCGGACACCGGCGAGAAAAAAATCAACGTCTCGCTGCATCGTTATCTTGCTTCAAGCGTTATTTGCCACCACGGGGATGCAAAGATGCGCTGGGATCAATGGCTGTCCGTTCTCGTCATCACGCTGATGATGGCTGCGTTTCTATGGGGTCGCTATCGATATGATATCGTCGCCGTGAGCGCACTTCTCATCGCTATCGTTGTCGGGGTCGTCCCAGCCAAAAATGCCTTTAGCGGCTTTGCCGACGACATCGTCATCATTGTCGGCAGCGCGCTCATCGTCAGTGCTGCGATATCCAGGTCGGGGATCATGGACGTCGCATTGCGCAGATTTTCTCCCGAAAGACGCGGGCCACGGATGCAGTTGATCATCTTGGTCGCAATTGTCGCAGCTCTGTCAGCCTTTATCAAAAACATCGGCGCGCTGGCGATCATGATACCGGTGGCTGTGCAAATGGCCCGCAAATCAAGCGTATCGCCGTCAATGTTCCTGATGCCTATGTCTTTCCCTCGCTGCTCGGAGGGCTTATGACGCAGATCGGCACCTCGCCGAACATCATCGTTTCCAGGGTGCGCGAGGAGATTACCGGCCAGCCGTTCACGATGTTCGACTACACACCCGTCGGCCTGGCGCTCGCAATCGCCGGCGTTGTCTTTCTGGCGCTCTTCTACAAGCTGCTGCCTGAAAGATCACGGGTGGAAACCTCGATGGACGAGGCGGTAGCGATCAAAAACTACACCACAGAAGCCAAGGTCGCCGCGCCGTCAGGAGCGATCGGGCAGTCAATCAGCTGGCTGCAGAAACCTGGTGGTGGCGACGCGATGGTCACCGCCATTATCGGTGGCGGCGGCCAAAAGCGCACGCCCCTTCCCGACACCGTTCTCAAGGATGGCGATCTTCTTATCATCGAGGGGGAGCAGAGCGCGCTCGACAAGATCGTCAGCGAAGCCAAGCTTCAACTGTCCGACCGCAAGCACGAGCCCGAGGTAGGCCGCGACATCAGTTCTGTCGAAGCCATTGTCGGCGAACATTCCCGTTTGATCGGCGTCAGCGCAAAAGATGTCTCGCTCTTCGACAATACCGGCCTCAACCTTCTCGCCGTCAGTCGCCGCGACAAGCGCTTCACCGAGCGCCTGGGGGAGATCAAGATCCGCAATGGCGACGTCGTGGTCCTGCAGGGCAACCTGCAGGCATTACCGGATCTTCTGCGGGAATGGGGATGCCTGCCGCTCGTCGAACGAAATCTCAAGCTCGGCAACGCCCGGAATGGCCTCGTCCCTGTCATCATCCTGATGGCAACGATGGCGGCCACAGCCTTCGGTGGGATTCCCGTTGCGGCGGCGTTTTTCGCCGCCGCTTTTTTTATGGTGGTCGCCGGGTCCATCCCCTTACGGGAAGTTTATCGCCAGCTGGATGCGCCCATTCTGATCATGCTGGCCGCTTTGATCCCGATCAGCGATTCGCTGAGGACCACCGGAACCACCGACATCATCGCCGATCTGCTCTCGCGAACCGCCGAAATGCTCCCGCCCTTCGGTGCCCTGGCTCTCATCCTGATTGCGGCCATGGCCGTAACGCCGTTTTTGAACAATGCAGCAACGGTTCTGGTCATGGCACCGATCGCCGCGACCTTTGCCGAGAAGCTGGGCTTCAGCCCCGACGCTTTTCTGATGGCGGTGGCAATCGGAGCAGGCTGTGACTTCCTCACGCCCATCGGACACCAGTGCAACACGCTGGTGATGGGACCGGGCGGATATCGATTTGGTGACTACGCCCGACTGGGCCTGCCGCTCTCGCTCATTGTGGTGCTCGTCAGTGTGCCGATCCTGTTGCTGGTCTGGCCGATCTGATCGCATCTGACACTGGGCGTTGCGCCGACCGATAGAAGTTTCTAAGCCGAGATGTTTTCCTCACGCGGCGACGTCAGGAATAGACAAGCGCAGAATCTGGGCATGTTTACAAAGCTTCTGCCAAGCTGCATCGCCGACCGGCACCCCCTCTTCCAACGCGGTGCGGCGCCTTCGTGCCGCGTTGTCGCCCGGCATGCGGACGGGGCCATTGTTCCAGGGTGCCGGAGGATTGCTGCGGCAGGAAGAGGCGAGAAAGTCGGACTGCGCCGTAAAGGCATCCAGCCCGGCGAAAAAGGCGGGGTCGATGACCTGAAGGAAAGCGCTTTGCGAAAACACACCGGACGGCGCGTTCGCCCGTCCCTTGCCGGAAAGCCCCTGTCCCAGCAATTCCACGATCAGCCCGAGCCCAAAGCCCTTGTGCCCCTTCAACTGGCCGCCGAGGGGCATCATCGTCCCGCCCCGTTCGGTCACCTCGCGCGGATCATCGGTCGGTTCGCCTGCGGCGGTGAAAGCCCAGGCCTCAGGAAATTTCTCCCCGGCCTTCGCCATGTTTTGCGTCATGGTCGTGGTGGTGATCGAGGCAGAGACGTCGATCAGGATCGGATCCTTGGACGTCGGGAAGCCGGCCGCCATCGGGTTGGGCGTCAGAAGCGGCTTTGTACCGCCATAGGGCGCGACTCTGCTAGCTGCGGGATGCGAGACCGACAGCTGTATGATCAGACCGCGGTCGGTGACCTGCCGCATGAAGGCTGAAAGAGCGCAGGTATGGTGGCAGTTACGGATCGCGGCAGTGACGACGCCATGATCGCCGACCCGTTCGCAGGCCTGCTCGATCGCCTTCGTCAGCAGCCATGCGCCCGGCAGGGATTTGCCGTCCCAAACAAAGGCTGCGCCGCGGTCGTTGACGACGTCATAGCTGCCGGACTTCGCAAGGGAACCGTCCTCCAACGCTTCGACATACCAGTTCAGAAGGCTGACGCCATGGGTTTCGTGGCCGATCATGTCGCCTTCCACCAGGACTGCGGCAGTCGTTTCGGCCTTGTCGGTCTCCATGCCCGCATGCGTTAAAATCTGCTCGGCGAATTGGGTCAGGACAATGCGGTCAATCAGGGGCATAGGCATTCCTCCCTCGCGTCATGGAAAGCACGGGCCGCTATTTGCGGCGGCCCGTGCTTAAGCGCGGCATACCGCCTTACTTAAAGCGGATCTGTGACAGCTGCAGTTCGGAATTCGTCGCGATCGTCGGCTTGAAGTCGAGACGCGGCGAGACGCGGGTGAAACCAACCATGTGAAACATCGGGATGTCTGCGATGATTTCGGTGTTCACCTTGGCGAACAGCTCCTTCCAGAGTTTTGTGCGCTCGTCGCCGGTGGCAGACGTCGCCTTGGCGATCAGCGCGTCGACGGCGGGATCCCGAACCATGGAGTGCGAGCCGTCGGTGGCGTATTTCACGAATGCGGTGAAGACGGGATCGCCGGTCGCATTATCGTGCTGCGACTGGGTCAGCGTCGGACCGGAATCGGCGACAAAGGGTGCAACGAAGTAGCCGTTCCACACGGAAACGTCATACATGTCGAGCTTTACGTTCAAGCCGACCTCCTGAAGCATCGCCATGATCGCTTCCATCGCTTCGGTGGCGTTGGGATATTGCCCGTTGCGACCGATGATGCGGATTTCGCGATCGACCGGAACGCCGTCAGCTTTCGCCGCCGCGACCAATTCCTTTGCTTTTTCGGGATCGTAGGGCCAAGCAGGAATATCGGCATTATAGCCGATCGTGGTGGGCACGACGAGCTGTGTTGCGATCTTCGCCTGTTCGGGGAACAGCGTTCCGAGCATTGCCTGACGATCGATGGCGAGGTTCATCGCTTCGCGGATGCGCCGATCATTAAGCGGTGCTGCACGCGTATCGATGCGCAGCGATGTCGTTTCGGAATTGGGATAGGCGAAATCGGTTTCCTTGTTGGTGGCATCCTGCACGGAGACGGCCGGAACGATATCGGCTTCGCCGGCATCGACCATCGCGGCAGCAACGGCACTGTCGGAGCGGAACAGATAAGTTGCCTGCTCCACCTGCGGCTTCTCCCCCCAATATTCCGGATTGCGTTTCAGCACGATCGACTGGCCGATTTCCCATTTGTCGAACGTATAAGGGCCAGTGCCAATCGGCTTGCGAGTGAATTCGTCTGCTGGTGTCGCCTCGGCCGATTCCACAGCCATCACCGTCATCAGAAGCGGAAGAATCGGCTGCGCCGGCTTTGTCGTAATCTGGATCGTGTTGGCATCCGGCGTCTCGAAGCTGAACTCCGTGCCGCCGAAATATTTGCCGCCGGTCTCACAGCTGAGCTTCTTGTTCTTATTGCGCTCGATGGTGAACTGAACATCTTTGGCGGTGAACGGCTTGCCATCGTGCCATTTGACATTTGGACGCAGCTTGAACTCCCAGGTGTCGTCATCGATCTTCGACCATTCCGTCGCGAGGCGGGGCTTTAGGCCGCCATTGACGTAGTCGAATTCCACCAGCATCTCGTTGACGTTTTCAGAAATGACCCGACCGACGTCCTGGCGGGCTGCCATACAGGGCTCGACGACGTCAACGGTTTCGGCAAGCACCACGGTGACGTTGCTCTTGGCATCCTGCGCCTGAGCCGAGCCTAAACTCAACGCGAGCACCGTGGTTGAAAAGCAGGCAGTTAACAAATGCAATTTCATTTCGTTTCTCCTCCCATGCGCCGCTGGCGCTCCTCACAGCAAATCTGCGTCCCGGTTCCGGTGATCCGACATCAATCTCCTCCTCGAAAACCTAATGCATAAGTGCACTAATATACTAGCTTACGGTGGCCTTCAACCTTGACGCTGCCTGGTATGAACTTCAACCCAGCTGGAGCCGCCAATTTTACCTGGCCGAAGCAATCAGTTCGCGCATCATCTCGACTTCCTCGCCGGTGAGATCGGTCAGGGGCGCCCGCACCGGCCCCGCCTCAAAGCCGCGCAAACGCACGCCTGCCTTGACGGCGGAAACCGCATAACCGGCCTTGCGATCGCGAATACGGGCAAAGGGATAGTAGAAATCCCTCAGCATCTGCTCACAGGCCGCGTCGTCACCGGCGAGGAATGCTTTGTGGAATTTCAGTGCCGTTTCAGGCACGAAATTAAAGACCGCCGAGGAATAGGTCGGCATGCCGGCTCCGCGGTAGGCTTGAGCAAATAGTTCGTGGGTCGGCATGCCGCCGATATAGGACAGGCGGTCGCCGAGCGCGATCGTGACACGGCGCACGGTATCGATGTCGCCGGTTCCATCCTTGAAGCCGATCAGATTTGGGCATTCGTCGGCAAGCTGAACAAGCTGCTCGGCCGACACCCGCGCCTGGCCACGATTATAAACGATGACGCCCATATTGGTGGCCTTGCAAACGGCCCGGACACGCGCGGCAATGCCATCTGCCGGCGCCTCGGTCAGGTAATGCGGCAACAGAAGAATGCCGTCGCCGCCCGCCGCCTCGATCTCGCGCGCCATGTCGCAGGCGATGCGCGTGCCGTAGCCGCATCCGACAATAACAGGCGCATCGCCGGATAGGGCGCGGGCGGCCTTTACCACCTCAACCACCTCACCCGGCGTCAGCGAGAACAGCTCACCGGTGCCGCCGGCAACGATCAGGCCGGCAACGGGGTAGGATGATAGCCATTCCAGATGCGCGGAAAACGGTTTGGCGGCAAACCGGTCCTCGGCATCGAAAGGGGTGACGGGGAAGGACAGCAGGCCGTTGCGAATGATCTCGCGAAGTTCCGTCGGGGCGATCAATCTGGTACTCCTTCAGTTGCGCAGGTCTTGCGGCAGCAGGCCGGCAGGGAAATTCTGGTAGGCAACGGGGCGCAGAAATCTGCGGATCGACATGGTCCCGACGCTGGTCGCGCCGAAATTGGTCGAGGCCGGGTAGGGTCCGCCATGCACCATGGAATCGACAACCTCGACGCCGGTTGGGAAGCCGTTGACTAGCAATCTGCCCGCCTTCCTTTCGAGAATCGGCAGCAGATCGCGGGCAAGGCCAAGATCGGCGTCGTCCATATGGATCGTCGCGGTCAACTGTCCCTGAAAGCTTTCGGCAAAGGCGAGCATCTTTTCAGGCGAGCCGACGCGTACGACGAGGCCGAGAGGGCCGAACACCTCTTCTGCGAGCGAGTGGTCGGCAAGCCAGGCCGAACCGTTGGTTTCGAACAGGTTCGGCGCTGCGTCGCGACCGGCACTCTCTGCAGCGAGAACCGACGCGACGGCATTGCTTGCCCGCAGGCGGTCCACACCGTCGTGATAGGCCGCGGCGATGCCGTTGGTCAGCATCGTCTGCGTTGCCACCTTTTCAAGAGCCGCCTTGGCGGCACTGGTGAACTTGTCCGCCTCCGGCCCGTCGACGACGACGGCGATGCCGGGCTTGGTGCAGAACTGGCCGGCACCGAGGGTCAGTGAACCGGCCCAGCCTGAACCGATTGCCTCCGCCCGGGCAGCGGTAGCGGCCGGTAGCAGGAACATCGGATTGACGCTGCCCAATTCCCCGAAAAACGGAATTGGCTCAGGGCGCTGGGCGCAAAGGTCAAAGAGAGCACGCCCGCCGGCAAGAGAGCCGGTAAAGCCAACGGCTTTGATGGCCGGATGGGTCACCAGAGCCGTTCCGACATCACGGCGGCCGCCCTGGATCAGGCTGAAGACGCCGGCCGGCATTCCGGTGCGCGCGACAGCGGCTGCAATCGCCTCGGCAATGATCTCACCCGTGCCGGGATGGGCTGAATGTCCCTTCACCACGACCGGGCAGCCCGCTGCAAGCGCGGCTGCCGTATCGCCGCCCGCCGTCGAGAATGCCAGCGGAAAATTCGAAGCGCCGAAGACGGCGACGGGGCCGATCGGCCGTTGCACTAGGCGGATATCGGGGCGCGGCGCCGGTTGCCGGTCCGGTTGCGCCGCATCGATGCGCGCGTCGAGATGCGAGCCCTTGCGGATATGGTCGGCAAACAGCCCGAGTTGGCCGGTGGTCCGGGCACGTTCGCCGTTGAGACGGCCTTCCGGAAGTCCGGTTTCCTGCGTTCCGATGAGAGTGACGGCCTCGCCGCGCTTGTCGATCTCCTCGGCGATTGTCTCGAGGAAAATGGCGCGCTCCTCGCGTGTCGTTGCCGAAAAAGCTGAAAAAGCAGCTTCGGCAGCGCGGCAGGCACGGTCGACCAGTTCCGTTGTGCCGACAGCAAAGTCATGAGCCTGCCCATGCGCCGGCTCGGACCGAAATGTCGTCGTTTCGGCAATCCACTCGCCGGCGATGAAATGCCTGCCTGAAGGGGTCCAGTTCATTGTTATTCTCCTCGGCGGAGCCTTGCTCCGTCCTGATCGGTGATCCGTTGTTCAAGATGCGCCGCCTTAGCGCCCATTCACCTTCCGCCATTCGGCAAAGAGCGTCAGATTGCTTTCGTCGGTGGCCGGGTAGAGGCCAATGATCGTATGACCTTGCTTGACGCGTTCCGTCACGAAATGCTCGTAAGCGGTCATCTCCACCGCTTCATCGGCGATCTCGTCGGCGATTTCGGCAGGGATGACGATCACGCTATCGTCGTCGCCGACGATGATGTCGCCCGGGAAAACCGCCACATCGCCACAGCCTATCGGCACGTTGATGTCGATCGCCTCGTGCAGCGTCAGGTTCGTCGGGCTGGAGGGACGGTTGTGATAGGCGGGGATATCGAGACCACCGATCGTCATGGCGTCCCGGAAGCCGCCGTCGGTGACAACGCCGGCTCCGCCGCGCATCATCAGGCGGGTAATCAGGATGTCGCCGGCAGACGCTGCGCGCGGATCCTTGCGGCTGTCCATCACCAGAACAGCGCCTTGCGGGCACGTCTCGATGGCAAGCCGTTGCGGATGTTTCGGGTTCCGAAAGACGTTTATCGCGTTACGATCCTCGCGCGCCGGCATGTAGCGCAGCGTAAAGGCCGGTCCGACCATATTGCGGCCCTTCGGCTGCACCGGCCGAACATCCTGGATCGTCTGGTTTCTTAGACCGCGCTTGAACAGGGCCGAACAGAGCGTCGCGACGGAGACACCCATCAGTTTTTCACGGGTTGCGGGGTTCATATATCCTTCTCCTCGTTCTCATTCAGGCGCCGAAGCTGCGCGTTTCCACAGTCCAGTCACGAGCCTTGCCCGTCAGGCTGCAGCCGAGCCCCGGACGGGCCGGCACGATCATCCGGCCGTCCTTGATCTCGAGCTGCTCGTTGAACAGTGGCGCCAGCCAATCGAAATGCTCGACCCATGGCTCATGCGCATAGGCGGCGGCCAGGTGCAGATGGATTTCCATGGCGAAATGCGGCGCCAGGCGCACGCGTTTCGCCTCGGCGTGCGCGCAAATGCGCAGAAAGGGCGTGATGCCGCCAACACGCGGCGCATCCGGCTGAATGAAGTCGACCGCATCGGCCCGGATCAGCGCCATGTGCTCGTCGGCGCTGGCCAGCATTTCGCCGGTGGCGATCGGCGTGGCGAGTTCGCGTGCCAGTGCCGCATGGCCTTCGGCGTCATAGGCATCGAGCGGCTCTTCGATCCATCCGAGGTTGAGTGGTTCGACCAGCCGGCCGAAACGCAACGCTGTCGTGCGGTCCCATTGCTGGTTTGCATCGACCATCAGCGGAACACGGCCATCGATATGGCTGGTCACCGCATCGAGCCGGCGAAGGTCGATCATCGGGTCCGGCTGTCCGACTTTGATCTTGATGCCGCCGATGCCGGAGGCTATCGAGTGGTCGATGGCGTCGCGGATTTCCTCAACGCTCGATGACAGGAAGCCGCCGGAGGTGTTGTAGCAGGCGACACTGTCGCGATGGGCGCCAAGCAGTTTTGCAAGCGGCAGGCCGGCGCGTTTCGCCTTCAGGTCCCAGAGGCAGATGTCGATGGCGGCGATTGCCTGGGTCGCAATGCCGGAGCGGCCGACCGAGGCCCCGGCCCAGCAGAGCTTGTCCCAGATGCGCGTGGTATCGTTGGGATCTTCGCCAATCAGGTTGTCGGCAAGCTCGCAGGCATGGGCATAAAGGGCAGGTCCGCCAGCCCGCTTCGAATAACTGAAACCAAGCCCACTATGGCCGGCCTCGGAGACGATCTCGCAAAACAGAAAGGCCACCTGCGTCAGTGGCTTCTGCCGGCCCGTCAAAACCTTGGCATCGCTGATCGGCCGCTCCAACGGCAGGTAGACGAGCGACAGGGTGACCGATTGGATGGCGTCCAGCTTGGACGGACCGGCAGCGAAGCCAGCCTTGGGAGGCTGTTCCGGGATCGAGCGTCGACTGGGATCAAACATCGTCGTGCCTCAGTTGATAGCCGGTTCCGGCGTCTTGCCACCGAATTCCGTCGTCAGGAAATCAAAGTCGCAGCCTTTGTCAGCCTGCTCGATATGGCTGGAGAACATGAAGCCGTAACCGCGCTCGTAATGCCGCGTCGGCGCCACCCAGGCAGCCCGCCGCACTGAGATCTCCTCTTCGGAAACCAGCATATTGAGGCTACGTGCCGGAATATCAAGCTCGACCATGTCCCCGGTTCTCAGCAGCGCCAGAGGCCCGCCAACATAAGATTCCGGTGCGACATGCAGCACGCAGGCGCCGAAACTGGTTCCGGACATGCGGGCATCCGAGATGCGGACCATGTCGCGCAGGCCGAGCTTCAACAGCGCCTTCGGCATTGGGATCATGCCCCATTCCGGCATGCCCGGCCCGCCCTGGGGGCCGGCGTTGCGGAGCACGAGAACCGTCTCCGGCGTCAGCGGGTAGTCGGGATCATCGATGATCTTCTTCATCTCCGCATAGCTGTCGGCGACCAGCGCCGGGCCGCAATGGCGATGGAATTTCGGGTCGCAGGCCGCTGGTTTGATGACCGCGCCGTCGGGACACAGGTTCCCCTTGAGCACGGCCAGCGAACCTTCGTGATAGACCGGGTTCGACAATGGCCGGATAACGTCGTCATTATAGATCTTCACCTGGTCCAAACCATCCACCAAGGGTTTTCCCATAACGGTGATCGCGGTGGGATCCAGCTTGGCCCCGAGCTGCTTCATCAGGGCGCGCAGGCCACCCGCGTAAAAGAAGTCCTCCATCAGGTAGGTCGAACCGGAAGGCCGGATGTTGGCGAGAACCGGTGTCGTGCGACCGATGCGATCGAGATCATCAAGCTCCAGCGGGACGCCGGCGCGCCGCGCCATTGCGATCAGATGAATGATCGCATTGGTGGAACAGCCGGTCGCCATGGCGACCGTGACTGCGTTGTCGACGGCCGCCGGAGTGATGATCTGGTCCGGCGTCAGATCCTCCCACACCATATCGACGATGCGGCGGCCGCAGGCCGCCGACATGCGCTGGTGGTTGGCGTCGGCTGCGGGGATCGAGGATGCGCCCGGCAGCGTCAATCCCATAGCCTCGGCGATCGCCGTCATCGTCGACGCCGTGCCCATGGTCATGCAATGGCCATAACTGCGGGCGATTCCGCCTTCGATGCCCTGCCACTCCTCCTGGGTGATCGTGCCGGCGCGGCGCTCGTCCCAATATTTGAAGCCGTCGGTACCAGAGCCCAGCGTCTTGCCGGCATAGTTGCCGCGAAGCATCGGGCCGGCCGGCAGATAAATGAAGGGAATGCCCATGCTGACCGCTCCCATGACAAGGCCGGGCGTGGTCTTGTCGCAGCCACCCATCAGAACGGCGCCATCGACAGGATGGCTCCGAAGCAGTTCCTCTGTCTCCATCGCCAGCATATTGCGATAGAGCATCGTGGTCGGCTTGACGAAGTTTTCGGAAAGGGAAAGAGCGGGCAGTTCCATGGGGAACCCGCCCGACTGAAGAATTCCCCGCTTCACCCATTCGGCGCGTTCACGGAAATGTATGTGGCACGGCTGCGCATCGGACCAGGTGTTGATCACGGCAATGATCGGCTTTCCCTGCCAGTCCTCGGGCGCGTAACCCATCTGCATGGTCCGCGACCGGTGGCCGAACGAGCGCTGATCATCCGGCATCATCCATCGGGCGGACCGCAATTGCTCGTAGGTTTTCCTCGCGGTCACGGCTTTCTCCCACCTTTTCGCCTGCTAATCCCAGCGTTTGTACCAACTGATATTTTAGTTTGACATATATATCAATGGAAAGTTTGCGTTCTTGTGCATTAGGTCGTGCAAAGCTATGAATGGAGTCGAAAAGGACGCCTCACATGAATTCCCAGTTCGCCTCCACATTCGGCCTGACCGCTCCCGGCTTTCCGGTCGTTGCCGGCAGTACCGTCCAGCGGGTCTATGATGATCTGCGAAAGCGCATCATCACCATTCAGCTGCCGCCGGACACCACGCTCTCGCGTACCGAACTCACCGAGACTTATGAAGTCAGCCAGACTCCCATCCGTGACGCATTGCAGCTTCTCAAACAGGAGGGCCTGGTTCGCATTTATCCGCAGTCGCGCACTGTGGTGACCAGGATCGACGTCCTGCAGATTTACGAAGCACATTTCCTTCGCGTTGCACTGGAAACCGAAGTTTGCCGCCGCCTCGCAACCGATCCGGATCCGGATCCGAGCGTCATTACCCGCGCCCGGTCGATCATCAAGATGCAGTCGGCAGTCGCCGACGACGCCGATCAGATCGCGATCTTCCAGGAGCTCGACGAGCTCTTTCACCAGACGTTGTTCGCAGGCGCCAAGCGCAGCAGCCTCCACCAGTTGATACGTGAGCGGTCAGGCCATCTCGAGCGCATTCGTCGCCTGCATCTGCCCGAGAAGGGCAAGATCGTCAGCATTCTCGATGGGCACCACGCCATCATCGATGCGATTGCCGCTCGCAACGAACAGGGTGCGGTCGACGCGATCCGTGAACATCTCAGCCAAACCGTCGCAAAAGTGGAAGACCTGCGGAAGGAGTTCCCGAACTATTTCGTCTGATCTGCCGCGCGGGTTTTGCGGGAGTCAATTGACCGGAGTCAGCAGCGGCCTGCCTGCGAAGAAGGCGGCAAGGTTGTCGACCGTCAATTGCGCCATCCTGTCGCGCGTTTCCTCGGTACCGCTGGCGTGATGGGGATAGAGCACAATGTTGTCGAGTGCTGCGAAGCGCGGATCGGGATTAGGTTCGTTGAGGTAGACATCGATGCCGGCCCAGGCGATCCGCCTTTCCTGCAAGGCCTTGATCAAGGCCGGCTCGTCGACCACGGTGCCGCGGGCAATGTTGATGAAAGTGCCCGTCGGTCCGAGCGCATTCAGCACGTCCGTCGAAATCAAACCTTCGGTCGAAGCTCCACCAGGGGTCGCGACGATCAGGATATCGGCCCAGTTCGCCAGTTTTACCGGCGTGTCGAAATAGGCAAAATCGTTGCCAGCTTTCTTCATCCTCCCGTAATAGCCGACCGTCAGCCCGACAGCTTCGCATCGCTTGGCAATCGCCATCCCTATGCGGCCGAGGCCGACGATCCCGGCTTTCTTGCCCGACGTCGATGTCGTCAGCGGCATCATGCCCTTCTGCCCCCAGTCGCCGGAGCGCACATAGCGGTCGCCTTCCGGAAGGCGCCGGCGTGCCGCCAGCATCAGAAGCAATGCCATGTCGGCAACGTCGTCGCACAGCACCTCGGATGTGTTGGTGAGCTTGACGCCGCGCCGTGTCATCGCCTCGACATCCATCTGGTCGTAGCCAGCCGAAGAACAGGCGGCGAGTTTCAGTGCCGGCAATTTCGAAAGCAGGGCTTCGTCGATCGTCACATGGCCGTTGCAGACCAGCGCGGAAGAGACCGGGCCGGCTTTCCGCAGGAGAGCATCCTGCTCTTCGCCTTTGACGAGATCGAGCCGGTGCAGCGTGTAGGTCTCCTCCAGCATTGCCATCTGATGGGGCCGGAGCGGATAGGCGACGATGACATCGGGCTTCATGCGGAGACGAGTCCTTCCTGTAGCTGGCGGGCGGCGCGTCGGGTGGCCTGGATCTCCGGATCGGGATCGAGGCTCGCGGCAAGAAGTGCCTGCGTGTAGGGGTGGGAGGGTGCGTTGAAGATCTGTTCCACCGGACCCTCCTCGACAATTTCGCCGGCCTTCATTACTATGACGCGATCGGCGAAATCGCGAACCACCGGCAGGTCGTGTGCGATGAAGAGGTAAGACAGGCCGAATTCGCGGCGCAGGCCCTGAAGCAAAGCGATCACCTGCGCCTGGATCGATACGTCGAGTGCCGAAACCGCCTCGTCGCAGATGATCAGTTTCGGCTCCATCGCCAGCGCCCGGGCAATCGCAATGCGCTGGCGCTGGCCGCCGGAAAATTGATGTGGATACCGGTCGGCCATATCCGGTTTCAGGCCAACCTTGACCAGCAACTCGGCCACTCTCTCCTTCGATCTCGCTTTCGGCAGGATATCCGGGTGAATGACCCAGGCCTCGGAAATCAACCGGAACACGCTCATCCGCGGGTTCAGTGACTGGGTGGGGTCCTGAAAGACCATCTGCAAATCGCGACGCAGCCCGAATATTTCTCTGGGGGTCATCGCAAGCAGATCGTTGCCGCGGTAGAGAACCTGACCCTGCTGCGGATCATCGAGGCGAACGATTGCCCGGGCAAGGGTCGACTTGCCGGAACCGCTCTCGCCGACAACGGCAACGGTTTCACCGGGCATGATGACAAAATCCACGCCCTTCAGCGCCTGGAATGCGCCGAAACTCTTTTTCAAGCCGATGGCGCGCAGCAGCGGTTCGCCTCCCCGGTCACGCTCTTGCGCCATTGCACCCTTGCCCGGTGCTGCGGCTATCAGCTTCTTCGTATAAGCGTTCTGCGGGTTGCGATAGACTTCAGCCGCATTGCCGGTTTCGACGACGCAGCCGGAATTCATCACCACCACGCGGTCCGCGATCTCGGCAACGACGCCCAAATCGTGGGTGATCAGCAACAGGCCCATGCCGGTTTCCTGCTGCAACTCCTGCAGAAGTTCGAGCACCTGCGCCTGCACCGTCACATCAAGCGCGGTGGTGGGTTCATCCGCGATCAGGATATCGGGCTTGCAGGCGATCGCCATGGCGATCATCAGGCGCTGCCGCTGTCCGCCGGAAAACTGGAACGGGTACTTTCGCATCGCCGACTGAGGATCCATTATCCCGACGCGTCCGATCAATTCGAGCGCCCTCGCACCGGCGTGTTCCGCCGACTGGCCATGCGTCGTCATCATCTCGGTGATTTGCCAGCCGACCGGATAGACCGGATTGAGGTGGGCGAGCGGGTCCTGAAAGATCATGGCGATCTTGGCGCCGTTGATCGAGCGCCGCTCCTCGGACGGCATTTTCAGCATGTCGCGCCCGTTGAGGAGAATGGCGCCGCTGGTGATCTTTCCGGGCGGCATGTCGATCAGATTCATGACCGCCGAGGCCGACACGGATTTGCCTGAACCGCTTTCCCCAAGGATCGCCAACGTCTCACCGCGATCGAGATGCCAGCTGACATCCTGCACCGCCTTGACGGTCCCGCTGGCCGTGTGAAACTCGACCGAGAGGTCACGCACTTCCAAAAGATGTTCAGCCATTTTTCCTGCCCCTCATTTCAAGGCGCCAGCGTTGCGTCGGATCGAGCGCGATGCGCAGCCAATTCGACAGAAGGTTCAGCGACAGCGTCGTCAGGATGATTGCAAGGCCCGGCCAGAAGGAAAGCCACCAGGCATTGGTGAGATAGGGTCGTCCTTGAGCAACCATGAGACCCCAGGTGATCTCCGGCGCCTGAATGCCGATGCCCAGGAACGACAGGGAGGACTCCGCCAGCATGACGAAAGCGAAATCCAGCGTCGCGATGGTCACCAGCGTTGGGAGGATCACCGGCAGGATGTGATGGAGGACAATGCGCCAATACGATGCTCCCATGACCTTCGCCGCCTGCACGAACATCCGCTCGCGCACTTCCAGCACTTCGGCGCGCGTGGTGCGCAGATAGATGGGAATGCGGGTGATCGCCAGGACGAGGACGATATTGGTGACCGAGGGCTCGAGCATGTAGAGCACGATCACCGCCAGAAGCAGCGACGGAAAAGACATGATGACGTCGCCGAGGCGCATGATCCATTGAGCCGCGGAGGAGCGGCTGTAACCTGCCACCAGACCGAGCGCCGTGCCGACGACAGATGATGCGAGCACGGCTGCCGCGGCCACCAGGATGGTGTTTTGCGCCGCCACGATGATGCGGGCGAGAAGCGGCCTCCCCAGCGCATCAGCGCCGAGGACATAAAGCAATCCGCGGGTGATATCGAACGGCGGCGCGTTCCGGCCCCGCAGGTTCTGCTTAGTGGCGATGGCCTCCAGCAGGAACGGGCCAAACAGCGCGCAGAGCAGAACGATCAAGAGGAACAGCGCCGCGAAGAAAGCGAGCTTGTCCGCCCACAGCATCGTCAGCCAGCGCCCGATTGGGCCGCTTGGTTTTTTCTCGGCGAGGATTTTTGTGTCGGCCATCGTCATCGCTCAATACCGGATGCGCGGATCGAGCAGCGCATAGGCGATGTCGATCAACAGGTTCATGACGAAGATCGCCAGTGCCGAGACCATGATGACGGCCAGCACGACGGCGAAATCGCGAAGCAAAATGGAATCGATCATCAGCTTGCCGATGCCCGGAAAGCCAAACACCGTCTCGACGACGACGGCACCGTTCAGGATGGCGGCCGCCTGGTCGCCGATGACTGTGATCACCGGCAGCATGGCGTTGCGCAGTCCGTGAATGAAGATGATTGAGTTCGAGCGGACCCCCTTGGCGCGAGCCGTCTTCACATAGGCGGAAGACAGAACGCTGATCATAGAGCCGCGGACCACCTGCAGTATCAGGCCGAAAGGTCGAATGAACAGCACGCTGACCGGCAGGATCCAGTGCCAGAAAGTTCCCGTTCCCGATGTCGGCAGAACATGCAGTTTGACGGCGAAAATGACGATCGCCACGATTGCCAGCCAGAAGTCCGGCGCCGCAGCGCCAATCAGCGAGAAGAAAGTGGCGAGACGGTCGAAGACGCCGCCGACGCGAAACGCCGCGAGCGAACCGATGACGATCGCGGCGACCGTGACCAGCGCCATGGTGATGACGGCCAGCCAGAAGGTCCACACGAAAGCCTCCAGCACGACATCCATGGCCGGACGGGCCTGTCGCAGTGAATGACCGAAATTGCCTTGGGCAAGATGCGAGACATAACGGCCGAACTGGATGATCAACGGATCGTTGAAACCGTTCATCTCTCGAAATTGCTGGCGCATTTCCGTGGTCGCATCGATCGGCAGATAGAGGTCGGTCGGATCGCCCGTCAGCCGAGACAGGAAGAACACGATGACGATAAGCACCACGAGCGATACGCCACTGGCGATCGCGCGTTTGCCGATGAAACTCTTCATGCACTCCTCCCGAGTGAACCCCATGGGGTCGTGATGTCCGTTCGTCCGGCTGCCTGTCATGCCCCTCCGGCACCAGGCACGGCTCGACGACCAGTCGCAGTAACTGAAATATTAGTTCATCTAACATTTTTGTGAAGCCCAAAAATACTCGGGGCTTTATCGCGGTGGTTTGCGTCGCCACGTCACGCTGCGCGTTCCAATAATGGCTGCGCCAATGATGACTGCCGCACCGATCCACATCTGTGCGGCAGGAACTTCCGAGAAAAATGAGAAGGCCATGAGGGCTACGACGGGCAGCCGGAGAAAGTCGAGCGGTGCCAGAACGCTTGCGGCCGCCATGCCGAAGGCACGCGTGATCAGCGTCATGTTGAGTGCGCCGAGTGCCCCTTGCAGGGCAAGCAGTGCGAGTTGGTTCCAGGTCGGCATCGACCATACCGGCAGCATGACGATCAAACCGAGCGGCACCGTCGCTATCAGATTCCATGCAACCAGCCGGTCGGCACTATCCTTCAACGCCATCCGACGCAGCATCAATTGGCTGGCCGCCGTCAAGACCGCTCCGGCCAGCGCAAAAAGCAGCCATTCGTCAAAACCGGACGCTCCAGGGCGAATGATAATCATGACGCCGATAAAACCTGCGACAATGCCGGCCACGCTGGAGATGCCCACATGTTCCTTGAGCACCAGCCAAGCACCGAGAACGAGAAAGATCGGCATGGTGAAATTGATCGCCGTCGCATCGGCGAGTGGCGCGTGCGCAAAGGCGACGAACAAAGCAACCAGTGAGGCAAGCTTCAGACCCGCACGTACGACATGCAGAACACGATAGAGAGAGGATTTCAGGTCGACCCGTGACACGATCCAGGGCGTGACGACAAGAAGCCCGAAAAACGAACGGAAAAAGCCGATCGTCAATGGATGCACCTCGCCGGCCAGCAAACGTACGATGACCGCGTCGAGACTATTTAAAAAAGCGGCTGCCACCATCAAGCCGACGGCGAGGCCTGTGCGACCAGGCTGCATCACGCTTCTCCTGACGGAACAGAGGTGAATCCTGCTATATCGGTCATTCGATACAGTTGCGCGTTGAACCGGCAATCCATGAAAAATGAAGCCTTCCTGGCGTGTCCGCTGATCTCCGGGCTCCCGCAGGTGTGCCGCGGTGCAACCGCCTCGTTTCCACCAGGGACCGGCAGCATCCACTATTCCGCAGCGCGGATTAACGGCTTTATCTCAATCCATCTGTCGCCGTCCACCCTCACAGAGCGCATTGCTAACGAGGGCGCCTTCGCCCACGGTTGGAGCATGATGCCGAAAAGTATGAGTTGTTTTCCGACGGCGTCATGCTCCAACTATTTGATTTAAATAGAATTCAGTTCTAGTGGACCACTCCGTTGGTCTTCGTCCTATTCGAGAACTGATGGACGAGCATGATGCCCTGCTCAAGCAGCAACTCGGCCGCCATCAGATCGCGCGGCGTGAGATCGCCGGATAGCCCGCGAATCGTATTGGCGACGCAGATGGAGTTGGCGACAAAGCGGGCGTCGCCCTCACCTTCCGCCTCCTCGGCCGTTGCTTCCAAAGCATCGGCGACGGTGTCGAGCAGGCTCGAGCGTTCGATAAGCGTCATGTCGTTCAGGGTTTTGGAAATGCCGTTCATGATTGTCTCCTCGCGCGCCCAGGGCGCGTCGCAGCGCCGATTTCTCCATTTCAGTCACATGGCGGTCACTGTCAGATAGGACGGCTGTCTTCAGAAGCAACTCATGGCTGCCGCGCACCTCATGCATGACAGTAGCGAGATGGAGACGGTTCACCGAACTTCGGCCGATCATTCCAGATGCTTCAGGAGACCGGCAAGTATTGGTCGCTGGCCTTTCAAGAGTTTTATCGCTGCGTCGGCTGGGGAAAACCACCCGGCGCGATCGACTTCCGGAAAGCGTTTTACCTGGCCGGACCGTGGCGGCCATTCCATTTGAAATTTGGAGGTCTGTATCACATTCACGTCTAGTACCGGATCGGCTTCGATCGACCACGCGACAACTATCTTTCCGCCAGGTTGCCGGTATTCGCCCAACGGTGTGAACCTGCCATCGACTACTGCACCCAGCTCTTCGGCAGTCTCTCTGATTGCCGCCGCGAGTTCATCCTCTCCTGGCTCGATCAGCCCCTTCGGGATCGACCACGCAGCCTCGTCTTTCCTAGCCCAGAAAGGACCACCCGGATGCACGAGAAGCACTTCGATGTCCTTGGAAATGCGCCGGTATATCAAAAGTCCGGCGCTGCGGATGACCATCGCGTTGTGCCTTTCTTGTGTCGATCACGAGGCCAGGCATTCCTCACAGATGCCGCAGCCGTCATCGTCCATCCACTGACGCCGGCGCTTGCAGCAAAGGCAAGCACGACTGTCGGGTTGTTCCTTTTTGTCTTCCGGTGGAATGATCTCGATCGTCGTGCCGATTAGAGTGTCGGCCACAACTAGAGTCTCGGCCACAAGTTCCGCCATCTCGTTGCTCCATTAGTCTATTCTAAATAAGATAGGAGCGGCAATCGCTACCGGCAAGCTCTCAGCGCCGGTCGGAGGGCCAAATGGCAACCACATTCGCGATCTCAACATGGAGCGCTGGGCCCTGTTGCGACAAGTGCTATAGTCAAAATTCGGTCGTCCACCTGGACGATGCGACAAAGGAACTATTCCATGGGAGACCAGAAACGCCCGCTGCAACCAGGAGAAACTGCCCCCGCCTTCGCACTCGCCACGGCCAACTTCGACGGAACGGTCTCTTTCGCCGACTTGAGCGGTCGCCCGTTCGTGATCGGGTTCTTTCGCGGCTTGCACTGCCCGTTCTGCCGACGCCAGTTAGAACAGCTTGCCGGCTTACAGCCGACCCTGCGCGCCGTCGGGGTGGAGACCGTCGCCGTTATCAACACGCCGGTGGAACGTGCCCGCCTGTATTTCCGCCACCGGCCGACGCCGATAACGCTTCTGTGTGACCCGGACTGCCGCACGCATCGGGCCTACGGCGTGCCGCATGGCGAGTTCCTGCCCGATGGGAGCTGCGAGCAGCCCGAATGGCCCTATGGCGCAACGATGGCGCAGTTCCAGGCGGCACGCATCAACCCCACGGGCGAGCTGCCGGAACCGCTGCACCCGATGGAAGCCAACACGGTGCTCAACGCCAAGGACGGCTTCGAACTTGACGAGGCCGATCATGCGATCTTCGCAAACCACGCTACCCAGCTCGTCGGCCACTTCCTGGTCGATGCGACGGGCACCATCTGCTGGGCACAAATCGAGTCGCTCGACGGACCGAACAACCTCTCCATCTTCCCGACCGCGGCGGAGATCATCGCCGCCGCCGGCAGCCTTGGGCGCTGACGTGCAGCGACCAGCGTTGCTGCACGATAGATCGTTCTTATGAACCGGCCCCTGCCGCCGAAATGACCGCCCATCCGGAGCGGTGTTGCAATTGACGTTTGGCCGGTACGACGCGCCGTGCATGATGCCGAAAAGTGTGAGCGGTTTTAGGACGACATCATGCTCCAGCTATATAACGTAGAACAGGGTTCAGATTTTAGGCCGATCCGGCCTAAAATCATCCGGTTCTAGAGCGGGATTGTTTTAGTCGGAATCGGAACAGGGATTCCCTTTCTGGTGCAAATCAGATTCACCATTCTGGCCGGTGCAGGAGGCCGGTCTGGATGGCGAAACCTTTTTCGGATGATCTTCGGGAACGCGTTGTTGGCGCAGTAACGCGCGAGGGCCTGTCGTGTCGAGCGGCGGCAAAGCGCTTCGGCATTGGCATCAGCACCGCGATCGACTGGGTCCGGCGCTTGCGTGAGACGGGCAGCGCGGCTCCCGGCCAGATGGGCGGGCACAAGCCACGGGCGATCTCAGGTAAACATCGGGTCTGGTTGATCGATCGCTGCCACATGCAGGCGTTCACCTTGCGCGGGTTGGTGGCGGAACTCGGAGAGCGCGGCCTGAAAGTGGATTACAGCGCCGTCCGGACCTTCGTGCATGAGGAAGGGCTGAGTTATAAAAAAAGACGTTGGTCGCCAGCGAGCGCGAGCGGCCCGATGTTGCCGCCCGGCGGGCGCGCTGGCTGAAGCATCGCCATCGCATCGATCCATCTCGCCTTGTCTTTATCGACGAAACCTGGACGAAGACGAATATGACGCCGCTCAGGGGCTGGGCGCCGCGCGGCGAACGGCTGTTGGGCCATGCGCCCTTCGGCCACTGGAATACCATGACTTTTGTCGCAGCCCTCAGGGCCGACCGCGTCAGCGCACCGTGGATCATCGACGGCCCGATCAATGGCGAACGCTTTCGCATCTATGTCGAGAGGGTGCTGGTACCGGAGCTCAAACCCGGCGACATCGTCGTCATGGATAATCTCGGCTCGCACAAGGCCGGCGCTATCCGTGCCGCCATCCGCAAGGCCGGCGCCAGATTGTTCTTCCTGCCGCAGTATTCCCCCGATCTCAATCCGATCGAAAAACTCTTCGCCAAGATCAAGCACGAGCTGCGCAAGGCGCAGGCTCGAACCCGACAGGCCATCGACGACGCGCTGGCAGCCACCCTTCAAACCGTCTCGCCGAAAGAGTGCCAAAACTACTTCAAGGAAGCCGGATATGAACGGACATAAAACAATCCCGCTCTAGTGGAGCGTGCCGCTGATCACCATTTTTGATACGAATGCGGAAAGAAGCTGGCTATCGAAATGGCCCGGCGAATTCATCATCATGTTGATCGCCTCCGCTTGCGAGAAGGCGCGCTTATACGGCCTGATGGTGGTCAGCGCTTCGTAAACGTCACAAATCGCCGCAAGCCGGGCGACGTAAGGGATCTTCTTTCCGGCGAGCCGACCAGGATAGCCCGAGCCATCGAACTTTTCGTGGTGGTAGCGACAAATGTCGAGCACCGGCTTCGGGACATGGGCGACACAAGACACCAGCTCATATCCCCGCTGAGGGTGCCCGCGGACAAGATCCATTTCCTCGGCCGTCAGCTTACCGGGTTTCGTCAAGATGTCGTCGGGGAGCGCCATTTTTCCAAGATCGTGAACCAGTCCGCCGAGTCCCAGGACCCGTACATCCTCTTCTCCATGACCGAGGCTGCGCCCCAGGGTGATCATCAATGCGCTGACAGCCAGCGAGTGGAGAAACGTCAGCTCATCCTTTTCCTTCAGTTTCGCGACTGCGATCAACGCGCCGGCGTTGTCGAAGGCTGCCGACATAATCCGCTCCACAGCTGCGCTTGCCGCATCACTGGCAAAAGACGCCTTGATCCTGGCGTGCGCAAGCATTTGGCGGATCTGCGGCCGTGTATCCTCGACGCATTCCCTCGCCTGCTTGATATCCTTTGCCGAAAACACGGCACGAAGCTGGGCGTCAAACGCAGTCCGGTCGATGTCCTGCGGCCCACCCGGATCGACATCGGCACCTTTTCCGACGTCGATCACGACAGTCATCAGGCGGCTTGCCATCAAACTATCGACCTGACCGGCGGCCGAGATCAGGAACGGCTTGAACCGACGCGTCCTGTCTTCTCCTCGATTTCAACGTCTTCGACATACATTCCGACCCGCAATTGGCTGACATGTATCCGTTTTCGCATCTCTGATCCGTTCAAAATGATCTTGGTACTCAAGCGTTGTCTCAGGTATCCGGGGCTGGCCCGAGTGCGAAAACTTCGCTCAAGCTATAGGGCTCCGGCGCGGGTCTTGTTTTGGTTGAGCCGTTGTCCATGCTGCTCTAAAATAGCCGCGGCAACCGTTCGATCGACTGCTTTCGAAAACAGATAGCCCTGTCCGAGCTTGCAGCCGAGCTGGCTCAATTGAACAGCTTGGGTTTCTGTTTCAATCCCTTCTGCGACGACCCGGATTCCGAGCTTGTGAGCTATTCCGATCAGACTCTCGACGATGACCGTCCCAGCATCGCCCGGCACCATGCGGTCGATGAAGGACTTGTCGATCTTGATGATGTCGACCGGCACCGTCAGCAGGTGGGTCAAAGACGCGTAGCCCGTGCCAAAGTCGTCGAGGGCAACCCGCAAGCCCTTGGACCGAAGAGCCTTTATCTCGTCAGCTACGACATGGTCCCGTTGCCCGAGATAAACCGATTCCGTCACTTCGAGGATGATGTGCTCGAGAGGAACCTCCGCTTCCCCGAAAATTCGGCACAGCCTGTCTTGCAGATTACCGCCGCGAAAATCTGCGGCGGACAGGTTGATGCCGACATGTTGGAGGGGAAGGCCCCGGGCGAGCCAGCTGCGGATGTCCCTCGCAACCCTCAGCAACATTCGTTGGGTCAGCTCAGCAGCAATATGCGCGTCTTTCGTCGCCTCATGGAAATGCGCTGCGGCGATGATTTCGCCGGAAGGCGTGGTCATTCGACACAAGGCTTCGAAACCGACGATTTCCCGCGTATCGAGGCGCAAGATCGGCTGGTAATGCGCGTCGATCCGATCGTCTTCTAGGGCGATGCCCACATCGCGAACCGCCCTGAAACGTCGGGTCAGGGCAGTGCCCAGGCCGGGATAGTGTTGCACGTACCGGCCGCGGTTGTGTTCTTTCGCATGATAGAGCGCCACATCGGCGTTCTGTCGGATCTGGTCAGGGTTTGTTTCGGTCTCTGCCAACGCGCCGCCAATCGTGGCGGCAGGAAAGACGACATGACCGTCGCACGTTGAAGGAGAAGACAGTGCTTTGAAGATGTCGGTCGCCCTCGCGTTGAGATCAAGGTCTTTGTCGTCCGACACAATCACAGCAAACTCATCGCCACCGAGCCTAAAGGTGTTCTTGGCGCCTGCTGTCTTGGCGACCCGGTCTGCAACCACTTGAATCAATGCGTCGCCGGCTGCGTGCCCGAACGTGTCGTTCACGAGTTTCAAGTTGTCGATGTCCACCAGCAAGATGCCCCAGGCGCGCCGGGATCGAGGCAGCTCTTCGGCTAGGAGCTGGTTGAAACGAGCGCGATTCGACAGCCCTGTTAAAGCGTCGCTGTATGTGAGCCGCTGGCGTTCCATCACCCGTTCTTCGCGATCGATGGCGATTGTGCAGAGATGGACACAAGCATCGACGAGATCCCGTTCGAGGGCCTTTGGACCGCGGTGGTCTCGATAGTAGAAGGCGAAGGTGCCGATCACCCGGTCGCCACGCTTGATGGGGCTGGACCAGCAAGCCTTCAACCCCAGCGGAAGGACCAGGGACTTGAAGTCCTGCCAACGAGGATCGATCTCGATATCGGTGGCAATGACCGCTTCTCCGAAATAGGCAGCAGCGCCACAGGAGCCCGCAAGAGGACCGGCTTCAAGATTGTCGACCGCCCCTGAATAGTGAGGCGGAAGGGAGGGGCCAGAAAGTGTGTGAAGACGGCTCCCGTCGAACGTCAGCACCGAAGCGATGATCCCAGGAATGGCGGCCTCAACCTTCAGGCAAAGTTGCTCGATCGTTGCTGCCAGCGGTTCCCCTTTGGCAATCATTTCCAGAATGGCATTCTGCAACTCAAGGATCATGACGTCACTTCCCGGAAGGAGACCCTCCGTACCAAACCGACTTTCAAATCAGGTTACGCCGTTGATTAGATTTTGATCGAATAGGCGCCGGATGATCATTTCAGTCGCGCCGACGTCGCGTGCGAAAGGGGTTTTCTCTACGTTCTGACCTCCTTTCGAACGGAGCGAGATTGACCGATGTCACGGTCATTCTCTAAAGACGATTATGAAATACAATCCGCAGTCGTGCTCTTGAGAGCCCCGAGTGAGTGGGCACGGCATAATTTTCGAGAGTCAGAAATCAGCTTATGGGATATGGTTCGGAATGCGTTGCAATGTCCCCATATGGCCGTCGCCGCACAATGGAAATTGGCCTGAAAGATGATCGGTGGCGATAAATACGTTGGCTCCGTAGGCAAAGCATCGCTCGCGATCATCGCGCTGATGTTTCTGTCAGTGACCACCCTCTTGTCGCTCTGGCTCATATCCAGTTACGAGACAGCTGTTCGCCGGGGCGACGAGCGTGTCAGCGCCGCCTCCAAAATCGTTGCAGCGAACGCGAACTGGTTGAATTCCCTTGCTCGGGAGACCCTGCACCGAATTGATGATGCTCTGGGGCCGAGTACGTCATTGCCCGGCGCGGACCGCGTGCGCGATCTCGACGCTGCCGTCTACGACTTGCCTCCTCAGGCGACTGCCTATGTCATCGGGGCCGATGGAAAAACGCTCTATTCAAATGACCGAGATATCCGGCCGGTCGACGTTACGGACCGCGACTACTTCGTTCGGCTGAGAAACGGTGCTGACGAATATACATCCCCGCTGATCATCAGCCGCCTTTCCCACCGGCAGATATTCGTCTTCAGCCGCAGGCTCGAACGAAATGGCGTATTCGCCGGCGTCGCCGTAATTGCCTTCGACGCGAGCATCCTAAGACCAATATGGGACGCGGTCGCGATCGGCGAGAACTCGATTGTCAGCCTCATAAGACGCGACGGGCAACTTATCGCCCGATACCCGGAACCCGCCGGACCGGTCGATATGCGGAACCACAAGCTATTTACCGACTATATGAGGAAGGCGACATCAGGCACATATCGCTCCGTGTCGCCAGTCGACCATGAAGACCGCCTGGTCGGATACCGAATCCTCGAGCGCACCCCTTTTGTGGCCATTGCTTCGGCAGATATCCATGTAATCATGCAGCCCTTTTGGGAGGATGCCAAAATTGCGTCTTTGTTGGTCGCTTTCGCCCTGGTTGGTGCCTTAGCCGCTGCATTGTGGATTCAGAACCTCATCAAAGTGGACACATTGCACACCAGGCAGCTTGCGGATGCGTTGCGGTCGAATGAAACGCTCATGCGCGAGATACACCATCGCGTGAAGAACAACCTGCAGACGGTGATGGCCCTGCTGCGCTTGCAGGGTTTTGAACCGGAGGCCGTTCAAAAATTAAACGAGCGCATTTCTGCAATGTCCGCCGTCCACGAGCAGATGTACGGCTTCGATCAGTTTAGCGGAATATCTGCTCGAGAGTTCATCCCATCATTCGTCAGGACGATCGTCGACGTCCATGGTCGCGCCGTTTCCGTCGACTTTGAAATCGACGACATCGTGATTGCAGCAGACAAGGCAACGCCGTTTGCCCTCCTGCTCAACGAGTTGATTGCCAACAGCATGAAATACGCATTCGACGGCCGGGAATCCGGAAATATTCGCGTCATGCTGCACGCGACTGAAGGAGAGGAATCTCAACTTACCGTCGCGGATGACGGGATTGGTTTTGATGGCCGATCGGACAGCGCCGGGATGGGGACGCGGCTGATCAAAGCCTTCGTCAATCAACTGCATGGCGAGGCGAGATACAATCGCCTGGAGGGGACGCAGTTTACGGCAACACTCAAACTTACCGATTGAGCGAGAAAAGCCACCTCCCTGCCTAAATCAAACCTTCGCATCGGCACTTTTCGTTGGACTTGGGGCGACATATTTTCCAGATGCCCTGGCGCCCGTGCGGGATTTCCTCGCCGTCGGCTTGCTTTGTTCAGATGTCACTAGGAGCACAACATGACGAAAGTTCCAACCATAGCCCGTATCTGGCGTGGTCGCACGAAGCCGGAACTCGCCGATGAATATGAAGCTTACAACCGCGCAGAGGGAATTCCGCCACTGTTAAAGACAGCACTCGGCGTCCAGTTGCTGCGCGAAGACCGTGAGGATGAAACATGGTTCACGACGATCTCCTACTGGGCGGACATGGAATCGATGACGGCATTTACCAAGGGTGATCCTGAGCAGGTTCACCATCTGGAGCGTGATGCAGAACTGCTGTGCGAACTTCCCGAGCGTATCCAGATACACAAGATAGTGGTCCCTCCGCATCTGCGTTGAGAGTCCCGGCCGCTTTCACAGGTCTCGCGCCTCCCGCCAGTCTCAAGATAATCACACGGTCCGGCGCCTTTCATCGAACCAAAACGTTTTGGCTTGACTCCCAAAACGTTTTGGAGAATCGTTACCCTTACTTCGGGAGGAAGATCTTGGCCAATCTCAAACAGCTCGCGCAATCGCTGGGACTGTCGATCACCACGGTGTCGCGTGCGCTCGACGGTTACGCCGATGTGTCGGCCGCCACGCGCGAACGGGTTCGTCAGGCTGCCGACAAGGTCGGCTACCGGCCGAATGCTTCGGCCCGCCGTCTGCGCAGGCAGCGCGCCGAGCTCGTGGCCGTCACGCTGCCGAGCGATCCCGGCCATATCGGTCCTCCGCATTTCCTCGAAATGCTGTCCGGCTGTGCCGAACATCTTGCCGCTGCCGGTCTCAATCTGGTGATTGCGCCGGTGCCGCGTGGCGAGAGCGAGCTCGACATCTGCCGCCGCTTCGTCGATGGCCGCCGCGTCGACGCCATGCTTCTCGTCCGCACCAAGCGGAAGGACGAGCGCGTCGAATTCCTGCAGTCGCGCGGCATTCCCTTCGTCACCAACGGCCGCACCGAAAGCCTGCTGCCCCATCCCTTTATCGATGGCGACGGCTTTGCCGGTTTCCGTGCCGCAACGCTGCGCTTCCATGCCGCCGGCCACCACCGCATCGGCCATATCGCCGGCCCGCAGGAATATTACTTTGCTCATGACCGCTGCCGCGGCTGGCGGGCGGCGATGGAGGAATGCGGTCTCGCGACCGATCTCTGCGCCGAGGGCGCGCCGCTGGAACAGGGCGGTTATCTCGCAGCACTCGAACTTCTGCGCCAACCCTCGCGCCCGACCGCACTCGTCTGCGCCACCGACGAAATGGCAATCGGAGCGCTCCGGGCGCTACGCGAAGTCGATGGTGGCAACCAGATCAGCATTATCGGCCATGACGACCTGCCGATGGGCGCCTTCACCAGCCCGCCGCTCTCGACCATGCGCATGACCGGCGAAAACCTCGGCGCGAGCTTCGCTTCGCTGCTGCTGCGCGCCATTGCCGGCGAACCCGCCGAAGAACTCCAGGAGCTTCACGCGATCGAATTTGTCGATCGCGACAGCCATCGCCGTCCCGCCAAAGCGGCATAGACAGAAGTGCATGTCAAACAAAGAACAATGAAGGAGGAGAAGATGAAACATATCATGTCATTTGGAATTCTCGCTTCCACTGTGCTGGCCTTCGCCTCGCCGGTGCTTGCCCAGACGGTTTTCGTGTCCACCCAGCTTCGTCCGATCGAGGAGGCGACCGTCGTCCGCGAGGAGCTGCTGAAGGACGTCGGCCCGGTTGATTACGTGGTCGAGGAGCCGCCGCAGTTTGCCGTCCGCATGGAGGCCGAACGCCAGGCCGGTAAACACACCGTCAGCCTCGTCGGTGCGCTGCATGGTGAACTCTCGCCGCTTGCGGACAAGGATCTGCTCGAACCGCTAGATGACCTTGCCAAGAAGCTGGCAGCGAGCGGCATGCCGCAGTCGCTGCTCGACCTCGGCAAGCTCGGCAAATCGACCCAGCAGTACATCCCGTGGATGCAGGCGACCTATGTGATGGCCGCCAAGAAGGAAGCGCTGCAATACCTGCCCGCCGGCGCCGACGTGAACGCGCTGAACTACGACCAGTTGATCGCGTGGGGCAAGAATATGCAGGACGCAACCGGCCAGCCGCAGATCGGGTTCCCGGCGGGCCCGAAGGGGCTGATGGCGCGTTACTTCCAGGGCTATTTCTATCCCTCCTTCACCGGCGGCGTCGTGCGTACTTTCCAGAGTGCCGATGCGGCCGCCGGCTGGGAGAGGCTGAAGGCCCTTTGGGCCTATGTGACGCCGAACTCGACCAGCTACGACTTCATGCAGGAGCCGCTCTCTGCCGGCGAAGTCATGGTCGCCTGGGACCATATCGCCCGCCTGAAGAATGCCATTTCCGCAGCACCTGACGATTATGTCGTCTTTCCGGCGCCTGCGGGCCCGAAGGGCCGTGGCTATATGCCGGTCGTTGCCGGTCTCGCCATTCCGAAGGGTGCACCTGACAAGGCCGGCGCAGAAAAGATCATCGAACACCTTTCCATGCCGGAGACGCAGCTCCTGACCGCCTCCAAGGTCGGCTTCTTCCCGACCCTGAATGTCAAGCTGCCGCCGGATCTCGATGCCGGCGTCGCCCTGCTCGCCGCTGCGGTCACCGCCACCCAGGCCTCCAAGGACGCGGTGATCTCGCTGCTGCCGGTTGGCCTCGGCGACAAGGGCGGTGAGTTCAACAAGGTCTACATGGACAGTTTCCAGCGCATCGTGCTGCAGAATGAGCCGGTCGCAGACGTGCTGAAGGCTCAAGGCGCGACGATAGCCAAGCTGATGGCCGATACGAAGGCTGCGTGCTGGGCGCCCGATGCCAAGAGCGACGGCCCCTGCCCGGTAGAATAAATCCGCCCGAGACGCGTCCGGGCGAATTGCCCGGGCGCTCTTTCAACCCTCTGCTCGTCGAGGCCGGAGCCGATGACCAATAGCCGACCCTGGATCCCCTATCTGCTGATCCTGCCATCCGTCGCCTTCCTGGCACTGCTGTTCGTCGTGCCACTGGTGCAGACGATCTGGCTGGCGGTTTCGGATAATGGCGCGCCATCGCTCGCCAATGCCGAGCGCATGGTAACCGACATCAATTTCACCCGCTCGGTTAAGAACACCTTCCTGCTGACGATCGCGGTCGTGCCGGTGCAGATCGCCTTGGCGCTGGCCATGGGCACGATGGTCGCCAAAGTCGGCCGCGGGCGCGAGACGATCCTGTGGATCTGGACAATCCCGCTCGGCATTTCCGATCTCGCCGCCGGTCTCGTCTGGTTGTCGATCCTGCAAAATACCGGCTATCTGAATTCGCTGCTCTTCGGCCTCGGCATCATCGGCAGACAGGCAAGCTGGCTCTCCTACCAGACGCCGGTCGCGCTCTTCCTCGCGATTGCCGTTGCCGAAATCTGGCGCGGCACGGCCATCGTCATGGTCATCATCGTCGCCGGTCTGAACCAGGTGCCGAAGGAGTTCAAAGAAGCCGCCGAAATCTTCGGCGCTGGTCCGTGGACGCGCTTCTGGCGTATCACCTTGCCGCTGATCCGCCCGGCCCTGCAATCGGCACTGATCCTGCGCACCGTGCTCGCCTTCGAAGTCTTCGCGGTAGTCTATGCGCTCGGCGGGCGCAATTTTCCGGTCCTCGTCGGCGAGGCCTACAACTGGCAGAACCAGAACCAGAATTACAGCGTCGCCGCCGCCTACGCGGTGCTGATCATGATCATCTCGCTTGCCGCCACGCTCATCTATCTCAAGGCCTTGAAGGTCAATCCGGAGCGCCTGCCATGACCACGGATACCATCAGCATGACCGCGGACACCCCCGACGCCACCGGCTTCGTCTCATCGCGCCGTTGGCTGCTCTGGAGCGGCATCGCCGCCCTCTGCGCCTGGGTGCTGGTCCCGATCTATCTGGTCGCGCTCGGCGCCCTCGGCGGACGTCAGGGCGTCTATATCTGGCCGAAGACCGGCCTTCCCACCGGCATTTCACTGGGGCCCTTTTTTCTCTTCCTGAAGACCGAGGGCGTCGTCCAATCTTTTCTCAATTCGCTGGGGGCAGCCGGCATCACGGTGGCGCTTTCGATCATGCTCGGCGCGCCGGCCGGTTACGCGCTCGCCCGCTATGATTTCCGCGGCAAGGACGGCTACCGCCTCCTGGTGTTGCTGACCCGCGCCTTCCCGCTGGCGATCCTGGCATTGCCGCTGACGGTCTCCTTCATACGGCTCGGCCTCTACGATACGATCCTCGGCGTCGGCCTCATCCATACGGTGCTGGCGCTGCCTTTCGCCGCACTCGTCACCCAGGGCATTTTCCTCGGCGTGCCCAAGGAGTTGGAGGAAGCCGCCTGGGTGTTCGGCTGCACCCGCATCCAGGCCTTCTTCAAGGTGGTGGCACCCTTGGCGCTTCCCGGCATCGTCGCAACTGCGGTCTTTGCCTTCGTCATCTCGTGGAACGAGGTCTTTGCCGCCTCGGTGCTGACGGTGCGCAACCGCACGCTGACCGCCTACCTGCTGACCGTGCTTTCGGAAAGCCCGATGCATTACCGCTTTGCCGGGGGGCTGATGCTCATCCTTCCCTCGGTTGTCTTCATCTTCGCGGTCAGGCGCTACCTCTTCGCGATCTGGGGCATTTCCTCCAAGTAACGGGACCAGAGATATGGCCAATATTGTCATCGACCGCATCCGCAAGAGCTTCGGAGCCTTCGAGGCGCTGAAAGAGGTCTCGCTGACGATCAACGACGGCGAATTCGTCTCGCTGCTCGGTCCATCCGGCTGCGGCAAGACCACGCTGCTACGCATCATCGCCGGCCTCGAGACGGCCACATCGGGAGATGTCCGCATCGGCGACAAGTCGGTGATCGGCCTGGCGCCTCGGGATCGCGGCCTTGCGATGGTCTTCCAGAACTACGCCGTCTTTCCGCATATGACCGTCTACGAAAACGTCGCCTTCGGGCTGCGGATGCAGAAAGCCAACGACGCACGCGTGAAGGCGCAGGTCGAGAAGGCCGCCGGCCTCCTGCATATCGAGCAATATCTCGACCGATACCCGAACAAGCTCTCCGGCGGCCAGCGCCAGCGCGTCGCGGTCGCTCGTGCCCTTGCCGTCGAACCGAAGGTGCTGCTGATGGACGAGCCGCTTTCGAACCTCGACGCGCTGCTCCGCTTGGAAATGCGCACCGAACTCAAGACCGTGCTGCAATCGGCCGGCACCACGACGATCTACGTCACCCACGATCAGACGGAAGCGATGGGCCTTTCCGACCGCATCGCCGTCATGCATGGCGGCGTGGTCGAGCAGGTTGGCCATCCGGTCGAGATCTACAATCACCCGGCAACACGTTTCGTCGGCGGCTTCATCGGCAACCCGCCGATGAACTTCATCAAGGTGCCGGTGACGAACAGCCAGGTGGCGGCAGGCGCCGAACGGCTTGCAGCGCCGCAGGAGTCCGGCGATGAAGTGATCCTCGGCCTGCGCGGCGAAGCCGTCGAACTCGCGCCGCTGCCGCAGGGTCTCGAAATGCGGGTGCGCGTTGCCGAACCTATGGGCTCGCACCTGCTTCTGACCGGCTCGATCCACGACCAGCCGGTGCGCGTCATCCTGCCGGCTTCGGAGACCGTAAACAGCGGCGATACGATCGGCCTGAAGCTCGACCAGAAGCGCATCACCTGGCTTTCGCCCGAAAGCGGCAAATCCTTTCCGTCCGTCCTGGCCTAAGAATATACCGGAGTACCCGACATGAACATGCATATCGACCAGGCGAAGCGCATCCTCGCTGCCAACGATCGCGGCGGCTATACCGTGCCGACCGACAGGCTCTACCCCTTCCAGTGGAACTGGGATTCCGCCTTCGTCGCCATGGGCTTCGCGCTCTACGATATCGATCGTGCCTATCGCGAGCTGGAGCGGCTGGTCGAAGGCCAATGGGTGGACGGGATGATCCCGCATATCGTCTTCCATGCGCCGAGCGAAACCTATTTCCCAGGACCGACCGTCTGGCGCACGCAGCACAAGATCCCGACCTCCGGCATAACCCAGCCGCCGGTCTTCGCAATCGCACTGCGCAAGCTGCACGAAACCGCCGGCAAGGAGGGCGAAGCGCGCACCCTGCCCCTCTACGAGGCGGCGCTGAAATGGCATCGCTGGTGGTATTCCGCCCGCGACCCTGAATGTACCGGGCTCGTCGCACTCCTGCATCCATGGGAAAGCGGCAGCGACAATTCTCCGGCCTGGGACATCGCGCTCGCTCGTGTACCCACCACCACCGACACGCCGGTGGTGCGCAAGGATACCGGCCATGTCGATGCCGACATGCGCCCGCGCGACGAGGATTACCGCCGCTTCATTCATCTGGTCGATACCTATGCTGCCTGCGGGTGGGATCCGGCCAAACAATGGGAAAAGGCGCCGTTCAAGGTCGCCGAGATCCAGACGACCGCCATCCTGCTCAAGGCCGGCGAAGACCTCGAACACCTCGCCCGCCTCCTCGGCCGGACGGAGGACGCAATCGAGATTGCCGCCCTCAACGACCGCAGCCGCAAGGCGATGATGGTCCAATGGCGGCCGGACCTTGCCCGCTTTGTCTCGCGAGACCTGATCTCCGGCGAAGATGTCGAGGCCGCCACGCAAGCCGGCTTCATCCCCCTCCTCTCGCTGGATCTCGGCAGGCAGGTTGCCGACGCGCTGGTTTCGGAAATGAAGGCCTGGTCCGAGGGCCTCAAGGTCGCCTTTCCCACCACCAAGCCGGGTATCGCTAGCTGGGAGCCGAAGCGTTACTGGCGCGGCCCCGCCTGGGCGATCATCAACTGGCTGCTGATCGACGGCCTCAAGCGCAATGGCTACGCGGGTGTCGCCGAAGAGCTGCGGCAATCCACCATCGCAGCGATCGAGACGGAAGGTTTCGCCGAATATTTCGACCCGGTCACTGGTCAAGGTTGCGGCGGCCTCGGCTTTTCCTGGACGGCTGCCGCGTACCTGTGGCTTGAACGAAGCGCATTCCCTGCTTGAGTGTGGAGCAGGGCGTTACCAAGCCATTTTCTGCGGTTGGATTAACCGCTCCAAGGTCGCCTATATGTAAAGCGCATGATTTAATCATACGCTTTGTTATAAGGAGATAACGAAGGACACACACTATGCGCACAACCCAACCCCTCACCATTACCCTCCCGCTGGAAATGGCGCAAATGGTGAAGGCCAAAGTCAGCTCCGGCGAATATGCGACCGAGAGCGAAGTCGTCCGCGACGGCCTGCGCACCTTGGCCGCCCGCGACGCCGCTATTGAGAAATGGCTTCGCGACGAGGTGGTGCCCACCTATGACGCGATGAAAGCTCACCCTGAGCGCGCCCTCTCCGCCGAGGAAGTCAGCCGGCGGCTCAATGCCCGTATGGCCGCTCACGCCAAGAAATAACGCGGGGCATGAACTACACCGTTATTTTCGCGCCTCAGGCGAGCGATGACCTCGAAAACCTGCTGGTGTATCTGATAGACGAGGCCGGGCGGGAGACGGCTTGCAGCTAAGTCGATAAGATTGTGGATTACTGCCTCAGTTTTGAAACGTTTCCCGAGCGTGGCGCCTTGCGTGACGATCTGCGGCTGGGGCTACGCGTCGTTGGATATCGCGGCAAGGCAAGCATCGCGTTTGTGGTGGAAGAGAATATTGTATCTATCCTGCGTGTTTTCCATCGCGGCCAAGATGTCAGCTTCGACGATTAGCAAAGCCATCATGATCGGCAGCTGGCTGCCAGAAAATGGGTCGCTCAGCCCCAGAAAATGGCTGACCAACTCTAAAGGGGCTCTATGGTTAATCCGGCTGCCATGGCTGCATGGTGAGCACATTGCCGCCCAGCTTGGAGAAGGCGCGTTGCCGACAGGAGAAGACGAGGATCTGCTGGTCGCGCGATTGGCGGTGCAGCGCATCGAACATTCGCTCGATCCGGTCGTCGTCGGAATAAACAAGCGCATCGTCAAGGATGACAGGCGCCGGCCGGCCGTCGCGGGCAAGCAGCCGTGCGAATGCAAGGCGGGTCAGCACCGAGAGCTGCTCCCGCATGCCGCCGCTCAGCCGGTCGACATCCTCGTCCAGGCCGTTGCGGCGCACGATTTGCGGCAGCAACGTGTCGCCGTCGAAGGTGATCGAGATGTCGTCGAACAGCAGGCCGAGCAGCGGGGCGAGTTCGTTCATGACCGGCTTGAGATAAAGATCACGCGCCGCCGCGCGCGTCGCCGTCAGCGCCTTGCGCAAGCGATCGAGCACGCCGACCTCCGTTTCGAAACGCTTCACCTGCTCGCGCGCGGCTGCCAGAAAATCCCGCGTTTCCGCCCAGATTTCTTCCAGAGCACTGTCCGAGCGGGTGCGGATCTGACCGCCGAGATCAGCAAGCTCCTCGCGAAGCCTGGCAATTTCGCGGCCCGCGGCGTCGGCGACCGAGCGCGCCCTGGCAAGGGCAGCCTCCGCGCCTGCGAGGTCCCGCCCTGTCCTGCGCAAAGGCGCGGCCCTGAGTTCGATCGTATCGACCTGCTCTTTGGCGCTGGAGAGTTTTTCGGCGAGGTTCTGTTGCAATTCATTTCGGCCCGCCTCAGGGCCGATGACCGCCTCAATGGCCTCGCGTTCCTGGCCAAGCCTGGCGTGCTCGGTCTGCGCGCGCAATATGGCCTCGCCGGCTTCCGTGCGCATCACTGACGCCTCCCGCGCCCGGTTGCGCGCCAGTTCGATGCGCCGTGTCGCATCCGCGAGACGGGCACGCACCTCTTCCGGGTTGGCGTCAAGTTCGACCGGACCTTGGCTGAGTTCGGCAAAGCGTGCGGCGTCGAGGTGAAGCTCGTCAATGCCATTCGGAGCGAGTTCGGCGAGCCGCTGGCGCGCCCTCACCAGTTCCTCCCGCTTGTTTCGCGCAGCAATATCGCGCTGCCGCGCCGTCCGCAGACTGTCGACACCGAGCTTGGCAAGCAATGTTTGGCGCGTGGCTTCCGCGGTCTCCAGCGCCCCATTGTGGTCGGCCTGCCGGCTGGGATGGATGGTCAGGGTGCCTATGCCTGTTATGTCAAGCCTCGCCATTCCGGCAAAGCTCTTATCCTCGCCCCCATGCAGAGGCTGGCGGTCCATGCTCACCAATCCGGAAACGTCCTTCAGGTAATCGATCCTGAGTGAGGGAAGGCCGACCTCGGCGGCTGCGCGCAAGCCGACGATCTTGATGTCGAGTGCTTCAAGCCGTTCGATGGCATCGGCTGGAATGGCGAGCAATGCATGCGCCGCCTCCCCATCCTCGATCTGCTGGCGCGCCGCTTCCGCCTGTTCGAGACGCAGACGGACCTCGGCCAGACGCTCGGCGGCGTGGCGTGAACGTAGCGCTGCCTCCAGCCGCCCAAGCAGTTCGCGGTTCAACCGCTCCTCCTCTTCGGCCGCCTGCACCTCCGCCGTTGCAGCCTCGCTTTCAACAAGCGATGCCGCGCGTCGCTCGGCTGCATTTGAAAGCTCTTTCTCCGCCAAGGCGAAACGCCGCGCGAGTTCGCCGCTGCGGTTCAATGCTGCGTGGAAGCGGTCGAATGCCTGCTGCGCCTGATCGCGGCGGCTGGCGGCCAAGGCACCCTCTGCGTCGAGCGCTTTGAGTTCCCTGTCATGCAGTTTAGCGGCTTCGAGCACCGACTCGGCGTTGGCAATCGCGGTTTTCCGGCCGGCTTCCTCATCAGGGTTTTCCAGTTCGCCGAGTCTCGCCTGCACCGAGCGGCGGCGGTCGAGTGCGCCGTGCAGCATCTCCACCTCCTTGGCCAGTCGCGCCTCCTCCTCCTGCAGCCCGTCACGCTCCTCGAGCGCGGCGGCAAAGCGGCCTCCTGCCTTCGGCCGCAGCGTTGCGGTGACCAAGCGATTGAGTTCTTCCTCGCAGGCTTCGAGCACCGCCGACATGCGCCGTCCGCCCGTCAGCGCCTCCACCTCGCCCTGCACCGAAGACAGCAGGCTTTCGCGCACTCGCTTGTCGTTTTCTTCCTCGCTCTTGCTGCGATTTTCGATGCCGGTGACGCCCTGGCGAACCCAGAGCAGGCCTGCCGGGCCGGAGGTTCCGCCGGAAATGAGATCGCCGATGAAAGCCTCGGCTTCGTCAGCCTGGGCGACGATCCGGCCGCTGCCGAGATCGGTGACGCTGGCGCGCCGTCCGCTATGGAACTGCTTGGTCAGGCGGTAGCGGCCGGCTTCGATCGTGATATCGGCCTCGACGATCGGATTGCCGCCGCTATAGGGGCGTAGCATCTGCACGCTCTTTGGGTTGCCGCTGTGCGGCTGGAAGAACAGGGCATGCAGCGCCTCGAAACAGGTTGATTTTCCATGTTCGTTGGCGGCGCTCAGCACATTGACGCCGTCGGCGATTCCTTCGACGGATATTCCGCGGCCGGCGAAGCGTTTGACATTGTGGAGGCGAAGGGCGGTGAGTTTCATCGATCGATCGCCTCGCAATAGGAAAACAGGCGGATCAACGCTTGGCGCGCCACGCCCCTGTCATCGCCGGAACGGGCCTCGTCGAGGCTTTCGGCAAGAAGCAATTCCGCAGCATCGCGCAGCGCACCGGCTCGGTCGATGGTCTCCAGATCATCGCTCTCGCAGTCGGTCCCCAGAAGGTCGGCATCGATCTCCAGATGCGCAAATTCCGGCGCGACCTGCTCCAGCAGGCTGATCATCGCCGTTCGCCCGTTCAACCGGGCACGGCCGGACAGCGCCACGCGCAACAGGGTTTGTCGCCGCGCGAACGGTTCCGGCAGCGCGGCCTTGAGCACTTCAACGCCGTCTTCCGACGCCAGCAGCGGAAGCTGCAATGTCTGCCAGGAAAAGCTGGCGGTCGTCACCGCCGTCGTCGTTGGCATCGCCCCCTGCCCGGCAATGGAGACGACCATCGCCTGCCCCGGCCGGTCATGCTTGAAACGGTCCGGCTCGGGCGCGCCGCTGTAATATGTTCTGGCGTCCACCGCCACCGATCCGTGCCAATCGCCGAGCGCCATGTAGTCGAGGCCGGCGAGCGCCGCGCGGTTCGGCGCAATCACGTTGGCGGCCGTGGCATCCTCCGAAAATTCCTGGATGGGGCCATGGGCGAGGCCGATGCGGATAGCGCCGTCCGCTGTGGCGGCACCCGTCATCCATTCGGTCAGGTCGCGGCCCGGCCTCCTGGTCGTGCAAGGCGCCGGCAGCAGGATGACATCAGGCCCAAGTGGAAGAGGCACCGCTTCCGTCGCCAGGATGACATTGTCGGGCACCACGCCGCGCGCAGCACTCCAGAGCTGATCGGCCAGCAGCGAATCGTGGTTGCCGGGAAGCAAGACCCAGCGCAGCGGCGTATTCCGGGCCATCTCGCCAAGCGCTTGCCGAAGCACGGCAGGCGTCGGCGTCTCGGTGTCGAAGGTGTCGCCGGCGAGCAGGATGAAACCAGCCCCATGCTCTCGTGCTGCAGCGGCAAGCCTGGCGATGACACCATGCCGTGCCTCGCGCAGGCGTCCTCTCAAATCCTCCGGAAGATTGCCAAATCGTTTGCCAATATGCAGGTCCGAACTGTGCAGGAAGGAAAACATTGATCAGCCATGTTTGCGATGCGCTGCGAGCCTTCGAGCATGGCCAAAGACCTCTCGTCCGCAGTTTTGTGATTCGTTGTTCCGAGGCAGACCATGACTCCCGGCTATGGGCGAGGCAAGTCCATCCTGGCCGAGCAAGCGGTTATCCAATGTTTGTCTGATTTTGAGCGGTGCACGACATCCATCCCGTCGCCGTACAGGAATTATGCAGACGCGGTGACCGACCACGTCGGCGAAGGCATCGTCTATTATCCAAGGGTTTTACCTGCCGATGGAAATCGAACAGTTGATCCCATCATCGCTGCGCCTAAGTCACCTGGTTGAACACCACCATCTTGTCGTCGGCCATCTCTTCCATCGTCCAGGGAATGCCACCGACCCCGTATCCTGACTGCCTGCGTCCGGAAAAAGGCATCCAATCGGTACGGAACGCGGTGTGGTCGTTGACGAGAACGGCCGATGCATCCAGATGTTTTGCCGCCCTGAGAGCAACCACTATGTCGGCGGAAAAGACGCTCGCCTGGAAGGCATAAGGCAGCGAGTTGGCAATGCGGATCGCTTGGTCGAGGTCGCGGTAGCCGTAGACGCAGGTCAGTGGTCCAAAGACCTCGAGCATGGACACTTTCGCCTCAGTAGGCGGGTTCAGCAGAACCGAAGGCAGAAGTGTCGTCTCGGACATCCGCCCACCGCCGATCTGCCTGGCTCCGGCGTCCGTCGCCTCCTTGATCCAGGCCGTGACGCGGTCTGCCTCGCGTGGCAGAATGAGCGGCCCTACCTCGGTTTGCATAAGCGTGGGATCGCCGACATGCAGGGCTGCCACCCTGGCAGCGAGAGCTTCGGTGAAGGAAGCGACAATATCTTCATGCACGAAGAGACGCTGGGCCGACACGCAGACCTGCCCGGCGTGATAATAGCCGCCTTTGACGATGGTGCCGACGATCGCATCGACCTTTGCGCTGCGGTCGACGATGACGGGTGCTGCTCCACCGTGCTCAAGCGCGCATCGGGTGCCCGGCGGCAGCTTGCTCTTGAGGGACCAGCCGACCTTCGCCGAGCCGATGAAGCTCAGAAACGCGACACGACGATCGATTGCCAAGGCTTCGGCAAGCACATTGTCCTCGGTGATGAGGGTCTGGCACCAGCGTTCGTCGAGACCGGCCTCCCAGAACAGCTTGACGATCTCGATACAGGAAACCGGGGTCGTTGCTGCCGGCTTGATGATCACCGGGCAACCGACTGCAATCGCCGGCGCGATCTGGTGGATGATGAGATTGAGCGGATGGTTGAAGGCCGAGATCGCCGCCACGACGCCGATCGGCTCCTTGGTGGTGAAAGCCCATCGGTTCGCGCTGGCCGCAGTCAGCCCCATAGGGATTTCCTTGCCGCCGAAATTGCGCAGCTCGTCCGCCGCATTGAGGAGGCCGTCGATCCCGCGCGTCACCTCGATGATTGCTTCGGTCAGCGGCTTGCCGCCTTCACGAGCGATCATCATCGCAAAACGATCGCGGTTCACCTGAAGAAGTGCCGACGCCTTCCTGAGGATTGCCATCCTCTGATGCGCGGGCAGCCAGCCATCGCGATCGGCGAAGGCTTTGGCGGCGAGCTGAAGCTTGCGCTCGAGCGCGGCCGCGTCGTCTGCCGGCAGCTCTGTTATCGGTTCGCGGTCGAACGCCTGGTAGACCTTCATGGCAAGCGGCATCTCAGACCTCCAATATCGCGGGGAGCCGTTCGCGAAGCTCCTTCACCAGCACGCATTCATTTTCAGAGTAGTCCACCGGCACATTCACCAGATGCACGCCACCGCCGGAGAACGCCTCTTCGAGGACCTGTTTGAACCGGCCGATATCATCGACCCTGGTTCCTTTGGCGCCGTAGGATTCGGCATATTTCACGAAGTCGGGATTGCCGAAGGTCATCCCGAAATCCGGGAACTCATCCACCGCCTGCTTCCAGCGGATCATGCCGTAGGCATTGTCCTCGATCACGAGGACAACGAGGTTGAGTTTGAGCCGGACGGCGGTTTCGAGTTCCTGGGAATTCATCATGAAGCCGCCGTCACCTGAGATGGCCATGACCCGTCGCTCGGGATAGAGCATCGAGGCAACCATCGCCGACGGCAGTCCGGCTCCCATCGTTGCAAGAGCGTTGTCGAGCAACAGCGTGTTCGCCATCCGCGTCCGGTAGTTCCGCGCGAACCAGATCTTGTACATGCCGTTGTCGAGCGCCAGGATGCCGTCATGCGGCATTACTTCTCTTATATCGTGGACCAGCCGCTGTGGGGTGAAACGATCCTCCGTCGCCCGCGCGGCGATGCGCTCGAGAATGCGCTCGCGCAGATGGAGAAGCGCCTGCGCATTCGGCAGCTTGCCCTCGAGGCGGTCGGCCAGCGCCTTCAGAGAGGGGCCGATGTCGCCGATGACCTCGGATTGCGGGAAATAGACCTGCTCGACGGTCGCCGGCTGATATCCGATATGGACGACCTTCGGGCCGCCCTTGCCCATGATGAACGGCGGCTTCTCGATCGTGTCATGGCCGATCGTGATGATGAGGTCGGCCTGTTCGATGGCCTCGTGGACATAATCCCGCTCCGATAGCGCCGCGGTGCCCATGTAAAGTTCGGTTCCACCTGGAACCGTTCCCTTCCCCATCTGGGTCGTGAAGAACGGGATGCGCGTGCGGATCACGAATTGGGCGATGTCAGAGGTCGAGCGGGGACGGGAGGCGGCGGCCCCGAACATCAGAAGCGGACGTTTGGCTGCGGCAATGAGTGCGGCGGCGCGGTCAAGCGCCGCGTCGCTTGCCGTCGGCAGTTCGAGCTGATGCGGCGCAATCAGCGCCACCTCCTGGCATTCTTCGGCCGCGATATCTTCCGGAAGCTCAAGATGCACCGGCCCCGGCCTTTCCTCCTGGGCGATGCGGAACGCCTCCCTGACCGTCGTCGGGATCATCTGCGGCGACACGATCTGCCTTGCGAGCTTGGTCAGCGGCTTCATCGACGCGACGACGTCGACCACCTGGAAGCGCGCCTGGCGGGACGAGAGGATGCCTTTCTGACCGGTGATCATCACCATCGGCATCGCCCCGAGCAGGGCGTATGCGGCACCCGTAGAGAGGTTCAGGGCGCCGGGCCCGAGAGTCGTCAGGCAGACGCCCGGCTTGCCTGTCAGGCGGCCATAGGTCGCCGCCATGAAAGCCGCCGCCTGCTCGTGTCGGGTGAGCACGAGCTCAATCGACGACTTGCGGATGGATTCGACAACGTCGAGATTCTCTTCGCCTGGGATGCCGAAAATGCGATCGACACCTTCGTTTTCAAGCGCTGCCACTAGAAGATCGGAGCCTTTGGTCATGGATGTGTGCCGCGCTGTTTGGTTAGAGGCTTCAAGAAAGGAAGGACCCCTCGAACATATGTTCTTATTCGCGCTCGTCCATGCGTTCGACGGCATTGGCGGTTGCCCTCAATCCTGGTGACCGGGAATTTGCAGATAAGATTTGCCGCGGGAATAAAAAAGCTGTCCGCAGTTCTGCCGGCAGACAGCTCTGACTGATGATGTGAGATGTTGCCGTTAGGCCGGCATCTCACGCGGTTGCCGGCAAAAGATCAGGTGCCTCGCTGTGAATTGCAAGCACCGCCTATAGCTGAAACGACCACTCTCGCGACCCGTCGCATTCTCGCTGATACCGAAACGCCCCAAGTCCGTTCGCGCCGCATCGACTGTGGGCGCGATAGGCCTGTCTTCTGTGCGAGCTGATAAAACAGATTTTGCTGAAAACGATCGTGAATGCGAAGGGGCTCTTGCGAGGAAGTTCTGTCGACGCCGGGTCACCGTAGCCGCAGTTGCTATCGGATAATGGGCAAGGCCAAGGTGAGGAGCGCGGCGAATACCATGACGACGCCATAAGGTATCTTCCGGCTCGCCCGAATTTCCTCGATGCGCATGAAAAAGGCGAGGTGTGCGACGGGCAATGGCACCGGCAGCCGCAGGGCCAGCAGTGTGACGATGCCAAGGACGAGGAGGAAAAACGAAAACGGCAGCATTCCATGCCATCCGACAAAAAGGCCGATCGGCAGAAAAAGCTTGGCATCCCCTGCACCAAACAGCCGGAACGCCCAGAGCGCCACTCCGAGCATAAACATCAGCAGACCGGCCCCGACGTCGCCGCCAATTCCGCTCGACGCAAAGAGAGCAGCGCCGACGTCCTCGGAGCCGAGCATCACGGCCACCGCGCGCAGTGCATAAAGTGTCACGAGCGCAAGCACGATCGCGTTGGGGATCTTCCATGTGCGGAAATCGGTCCAGGCGGCGTAGAGAAAAAGTAATACTGAAATCGAACTAATAACATCGAACATTTTCAGCATAGTATCCAACCTTTCGGGCTATTATGCGCTGATTTAAAGTTGAGTTCCAATAAAATCCGATGACGTATTCGGTTTTTACGAATTGACCCTGGACTTTCGTCTTAACCATAAAAGTATAGATGCCGATCGCCCGCGTATAAAACAATTGACTAAATTAGACTTAACAGATTATTAATACAACCAGTCGAAGGGGCGGTCTCGACGACAGAGCGGCCGGGGGAAATTACGGCGCACAACTTACCTGGGAGGTAAATTCTCGATGAAAGCACTTGTAAACTGCGTACGCGCTTTCGCGCGGGAAGAAGACGGCGTCGCACTCACTGAATACCTCATTCTGCTTGCCTTGCTGGTCGGCGGCGTGATTACGGCGGTGACATTGGCCGGCACCAATCTGGCTGCCGTTTGGACGGGATGGGCAGGGTGGTTCACCACCAATCTGGCTGTCCCAGCCTGATATTGGCGTTCTAAGAAGGGAGGGGTTTTTGTTAACCCCTCTCCTCTAAATTAGCAAAAATGAATGGATGCACTCCGTCCAGTGTAGCGAGTAACCGCGATGCGTTCTTCAACGATCTTAAGTCTCGTTATTGCGTTTGTACTTGCCGCCGCAGCAGTTTTCGGCATGCGCGAGTATCTCTCCGATCAGAAGGCCCGGCTGCTGGCGATGAACGGCGTGAAGGCCGAGGAACGGACACTCGTTGTCGCCGCCAAACCGATGCGCTTCGGCGACCGGATCCGGCCCGAAAATCTCAGAGCCATCCCATGGCCCTCCAATGAAACACCCGCAGGCTCGTTCGTCAGCGTCGAGCTGGTCGTTGGCAGCGATGCCCAGCCGCGCTATGCCATGGCGGCGATCGACCCCGGCGAGCCGGTGCTATCCTCGAAAATCACCGGTACCGGCGAACGCGCCACGCTGTCGGCGGCCCTCGACCAGGGCATGAAGGCCGTTTCCATCCGCGTCAACGACGTGCTCGGCGTTGCCGGCTTCGTCAGGCCTTCCGATCGCGTCGACGTGCTTCTGACGCGGGTCGTACGCGGGCCGACCGGCAACGACCAGACCTTCGTCGACGTGCTGCTGCAGGGCGTCAAGGTGCTGGCGGTGGACCAGACGGCCGACGAGCGCAAGGACGAACCATCCGTCGTGAAAACCGTGACTTTTGAAGTCACGACCGATGAGGCGCAGCGCCTTACCCTCGGCTCCAGCATCGGCACGCTCTCGCTGGCGCTTCGCAATATTGCCTCTGCCTCCATCGAGCAAACCCGGCCGATCACCGTTGCCGACCTTGGTGGCGGGGCGATGGCGACCGAACTCGGCAATGATCTGGAAAAGAATAAGTTGCCAGAACCTGAAAAACAAGTGCAGATTGTGGAGCCAAAGGTCGAACCGGTATTGCCGGTCGAGCCGAAGTGGGTGACGGTGGGGGTCTGGAACACGACGAAGCGCGAGGAGCACAGAGTCGGCCTGGTCCAGTGATGTTTAGGCGGCATGCCGCAGATGCGGCCAGCCGAATGAGGGGGCAACAGCAGGCATGGCGGATGGCAAGAGAAGAATCGCAAGTACGAAAAGCCTTGCGGCACTGGCGGCAGTGTTTTCGGCCTGTGTGTGTTTAGGTCCCGGATTTGCCGGCTGCGCCAACGCACAGGAAAAGTCGGTCACCTTAGGCAAATCGGTCCAGCGTGTGACGTTGCCTCCGAACGCGACGCTGACGCTCAACACCGGCCAGCCCTTCGGCGATCTCGTCATCGGCAGCGCCGATATGATTGACGTGGTGCCGCTTTCCGACAAGTCGCTGTTCATCCGCGGTAAGAAGGTCGGCGCCACCAATATCTCTGTCTATGGCGACGACAAGTCGCTTCTCGGCGTCATCGATGTCCGCGTTGCCAGCGATTTCAGCGAAGTCGCCGCCGCCATTCGCTCTGCCGCGCCCTCGGCCCGGGTTATCGTGGCCAATTCCAACGACCGCATTCGCCTGACGGGTATGGTTCGTGACGGCGTCGAATTGCAGCGGGTGATCGAAATTGCCCAGTCCTATTCCGATCAACCAGTGCTGAACCAGTTGCGCGTCAGTGACAGCCAGCAGGTGATGCTGGAGGTCCGTGTCATCGAAGCCTCGCGTCAGACGGGTCGTGACCTCGGGATCGGTTGGTCCGGGCGTGGCAACAATGGCATCGGCAAGGCAACGACCAGCCAGGGTATCGGTGTGAACGATGACGGCAGCCTGGCCCGTACCCTCGTTGACCCCAAGGGCGCGGCAACCGGCATGCTGCCCTTCGGCCAGTTGATCGCCAAGGTGCTGGAAATTTCGGGCGGCCGCATCGACGTGGTCATCAACGCGCTCGAGCAGAAGGGATTGGTGCGTCGTCTGGCTCAGCCGAACCTCATCGCCATGAGCGGCTCGACCGCCAGCTTCCATGCCGGCGGTGAAGTGCCGATCCTGAAGACGACCAACAACGGCACGACAGTCGCCACCGAGACGGACTATCGCCCCTTCGGTGTGCGGCTGACCTTCAAACCGGTGGTGCTTGACGACGGCGTCATCAATCTGGAAATCGAGCCTGAGGTTTCCGAGCTTGATCCGTCGATCAACGTCAACGGCAATCCGGGTTTCATCTCGCGCGCGGCCAGCACCACGGTCGCACTTCGCGACGGCCAGAGCTTTGCCATGGCAGGCCTGCTGCAGTCGATCAATGCCAAGGACATCCAGCAATTGCCGGGCCTGGGGAAGATACCGATCCTCGGCGCGCTGTTCCGCTCGACGAGTTTTCAGAAGAAGGAATCCGACCTCGTGATCGTTGTCACGCCGCACATCGTGCGGCCCGCCCGCCCGGGTGAGGACCTCTATAGTCCACTCGATCAGACGCGGTCGTCCAACGACGTCGAGCTTTTCGCGCTCGGGGTCCTGGAAGTCGACAAGGACATGCTCCGGCGCTTTCGCAACGGCGAAGGTGTGACCGGGCCTTATGGCCATCGTCTCGACCTGAACCAGGGAGCCCAAGTTGTTGCTACAAAACGCTAAGCGCGTCCTTCTCGTCCTTGCGGCCACCGGCCTGGTTTCCGGCTGCGCCGACTACATGAACCATCGAGACTCGATCACCTTCGGGCTCGGGAACGCCATGGAAGCAAACAAGGCCATCCATACAGAGGACCCGTTCCCGCCAGAAGCCCAGCGAACCCGTATCGCAAGCGACGGCAAGGTGATCCGCAGGGTGATGACCGAGTACCAGAACGGTGGGGTGGGGGTCATTCAGCCGTCGCCCGCTATGGAGGCCAACGGTGCGTCCAATGGGGCCACCATCAGCCAGTAGCGGTTCGAAAGGCATGAACGGCGGTAGCGCGCCGGAAGGGAAATGCACGAAACAGGGTCGTCACGACGAAAGCCGTGATGGGGGTAGGCCAATGCTGAGCAGGGTTGTCAGACGGTTCTGGAACGATCATCGTGGCTATGTTATCGCCTTGACGCTCATCGCCATGCCTATGCTTCTCGGCTTTTCGCTGCTGGTCATCGATGTCGGCCGCAGTAGCAACCTGCACACCGATCTCCAGAACGCGGTCGATGCAATGGCGCTCGCCGGAGCCCGCGAACTCGATGGCCGCGACGATGCCATTTCGAGGGCGCAGACGTCGATCGAGAAAATCGCCAATAGCGCGGCTTTTTCCGGCGGCGGGGCCGGCATGTCGCTCGGCTCGCACATCAGCATGACCTATAACGCCGGAAACGACGCCGGCAGCACGGTCACCGTGTTTTTTCTGAAGAACATCCCGGCCAGTGACGATACATCAATCCCGGCTTCGATGAAAACGACGGTGGCGAGCGAAGCGTCCTATGCCTGGGTCATCGCCAAGCCGCAAGCGATGCAGACCATCTTTCCGGTTCCGGTTGGGTTCACCCGCAGTACGATCAATATCGCTGCCGATGCCGTGGCCGTATACCATGCCAGCGCCTGCGACGTGACGCCGATCTTTATCTGCAATCCGTTCGAGCCCGCAGGGAACACGAGTGAAAGCGCCAGCGAAACTGCAGCAACGGCCCTACACACCAATTTTGCCGCCGGCAATCTCTACGGGCGACAGATCGAGCTTCACAGCACCTCGGTGTCCAATCCCGGTCCCGGCAATTTCGGGTTCCTGCGCACCCCGTTGGGCAATGGTGCGTCCGTGCTGGCGGAGGCTCTTGCCACCGGCAATCCCGGCGCCTGCTATACACAGGACAATCTCGATACGGAGACCGGCGGAATGGCGGGGCCGATCGAGGACGGGGTGAATACGCGCTTCGGCTATTACTCCTCCTCCTTCAACAAGTCGAAGGGAGATTATCGATACCGTCCTGCCCAAAACGTACGCTCCGCTCGGGCAATCACCAAGGGAAAGGCGGGCTGCGACACCTATGATCCCGTCAAGGTTGGAGAGGTTGTCGGCGATGCGACCAAGGCTTTGCCGCTCGGCTACGGAGCGGCCATGGCCTCGCTTTCCGGCGGCAAGATCAGCAGCAGCAACAATTGGGATTACACGACCTATTGGAACGTCGCGCAGGGCACGGCTGCGCCATCGGTGAGCACGGTCCTCAGCAACTACTCCAGTTATCCCCCGCAGGCGACTGGAACACCAAGCCGACCCTCCGCATACGATGTTTATCGTTACGAGCTTGCCAACGCATCTCTGATCAACCATGCCTCGGCGAATGGCGAGACCGGCAAACCGGTAATGGGCGGCCAGTGCTATACCGGCCCGGACCTTTCGAGCTATACGGCGGCCGAATATGGTGATCGCCGCGAAATCTTCTCAGCCATTGTCAATTGTGGCTATGAAGCCTCGGTCGGCCATTTAAACGGTCACAAGGCCACACGCGCCGTGGCCTTCGCGCGCATGTTCCTGACCAAGCCGGCGATAAAGGATTCCAGCGAACGATACCTTTCCCTGGAGATGATCGACATCACCGGCAAGGGTGGTCGCGGTACGGCAGACGAATTGCTGCGGGAAGAAGCGGAGCTGGTCAGATGATGGCGCTCCGCAATTTTATACGGGATCGGCTTTGCCTCGGCTTCTTGCGGCGTGAGGAAGGCGCAGTGCTTGCCGAAGCGCTGCTCGCCATCCCCTTTGTGACGATCTTTGCGGCTGGTATACTCGAGTTTGGCAGCATCTTCTGGCAGCGTATGCAGATCGACGCAGGCTTGCGCGATGCGGGGCGTTACCTCTCGCGATGCCGGCCGGTGTCGGGAACCTATGTGCCGACATGCAATCAGGCGACTGCGAAGACGATCGCCTTTTACGGAACGCAAACACCCGCGGCAGGCGCCATACCCCGCGTCCCCGGCTGGAATAACCCTGCCGACATCACCATCACTGCGCCGAATGCGGACGGGGACATCACCATTTCCACCGCTCATCTCTACCAGACCTCGCCGGTGTTCGGCTTTCTGGGAATCGGCGCCATCACCATCAGTTCCTTCCATGAAGAGAGATACATCGGATGGTGAGCTCTAGGGCAATCAAGGCATTCTGGCAGGATAGCAGCGGTGTCAGCCTTGTCGAAGCATTGCTGACCTTTCCGATCGTCATGCTGGTGTTCGCCGCCTTCATCGAGTTCGGCTACGCGATGTCGCAGTGGAATCAGACGGTCAAGGCACTGCAATATGGCGCCCGTTTGGCGGCAGTATCCGATCCGCTGACCACGAATTTCAATGCCGTTTTCCCAACAGATGCCGCCGATCCACTCAACAACGGCAAAGCGGCGCCGAACGATGCAACAATATCCTCGACCTGCGGACCGGCTCTTGCAAACTGCACGGCGGCATTGAACCGGATTGTCCGGGGAAGCGACGGCGTTTGCAACGCGGGTATTGATCCTCGCCCCGGCATTTGCGACCTAAATTGGCGCATCACGCCGGATAAGCTGATGGTCACCTATCAGCGATCGGGGCTCGGCTATTGGGGCCGGCCGGACGGGCCTGTGCTGACGATGCGGCTGGAGGTGCGCAACATCACCTTCGATCTGCCGGTTCTCGGCGGCCTGTTGGGACTGAACGACGTCACCATCCCCGCCCATCCGGTGACGATCACGACGGAAGATCTGAAGACGTGCTCCACCTGCTGACTCCTTAATTTACGCGTAGGAAAGCGAAAATGACAGCGCACATGAACATTGCCGCATCTACCAAGATCCTGGTCCTCTCCGACGACGCGGCTGCAGCGAGCTTCATGCTCGATACGTTCGGGTCGCTTTCGCGGTACGATGTCCGCCATCTCGCGCTGAAGGCGCTCGCGGAAAAGGGCCGGTTCGATCCGGCGCAGTTCGATCTGATCGTTCTCGACGTCGACAATGGGACATTGCTGCAGCAGCCGGAGCTTTTCACGTTTCGCACCAGCTATCGGGACATTCCGCTCGTCGTGGTTTCCGAAGACCTGCCTGATGACATGCTGCGGCTGCTCTTCCGCCTGAACGGCAATGACTGGCTGAAGAAGCCACTCGAGCGCCGGGCACTGATCGACATGATTTCGACCCATGCGCCGGGCACCGGAGCGAGCGACAGCCGGGTGCATGCAGTGGTCTCGGCCGTCGGCGGCGCCGGCGCCAGCGTGATCGCTTCGTCGCTTGCTCATGTACTGGCCCAGCCGACCAAGAATTCCACACCGCGGATTGACCTGTTCGACACGGATTTTTGCTCCGGGGCGCTTGGCTATTATCTCAACCTTGTGAACGACTACGACTTGAAACCGGTCATCGCCAATCCCTCCCGGGTCGATCTGGAATTCATCGATCTGGTCCGAAAGCGGCATTCGGGGGGCTTTTCACTGCTGTCTTTCAAGCAGCCATCCGTCCTTCTGGCGCCGAAGGGCCGTGAACTCGTGCTGCGTATGCTCGACGTCGCCGCCTTCGAGAGCGATCACACGATCATCGACGTTCCCTATTATGACACGCCGTGGAAATACGAGGTGCTCACTTCGGTCAACAGCGTCTGCATCGTCACCGAAATGACGGTGCCTGCGCTTTCTCAAGCCAAGGATCTGTTTGCCAATCTGGTACGGCTGCGGGGCAGTGCGGACCAGATATTCATCGTCATCAACAAATACCGCGCCAAGCTTTTCGGCCTCGGCCTGCGCCGGCAACAGACGGAGAAGATATTCAAGGATATCCCGACGCATGTCATTGCGGATGACTGGGAGACTTTGAGCGAGGCGGTCAACCGCGGCGTGCTGCCATTTCAAGTGAATTCCCGGGCGCGCTTCTGCGGCGCGGTCGGCAAGCTTGGAGCACTGGTGCGATGAAGGCGATCATAAGGTCCTGCGCAGCCGGTGCCGGCCTTGCCGTTTTGGCAATTCTGGCCGCTGTCGGAGATGCAGCGGCAAGCGGGCTTGTGCCACGCAGCCTCGGGCCGACGACAAGCGCCGTGGTGCCGATCGAAAAAAACTACGCGGCAGGGACAATCGTCATCGTCAGCGGCAACCGTACGCTGGATCTCGTCATCTCCGAAGGGCGCGCGATCCGCTACAAGATCGGCGTCGGGCGAGACGGGTTTCGCTGGAGCGGTACCGTCAAGATCGGACGCAAGGCAGAATGGCCCGACTGGCGCCCGCCTGCCGAGATGAAGGCACGCGCAGCCGGGCTTCCGGACCTGGTGCCTGCCGGGCCGCTCAATCCTTTGGGTGCTCGCGGGATCTATCTCTACAAGGGTGGGGCCGACACGCTCTACCGCATTCATGGAACAAACGAGCAGTCGACGGTCGGCGGTTTTGCGTCATCGGGCTGTTTTCGCATGAGCAATGCCGACGTCATCGATCTCTATGAGAGGGTGAAGGTCGGTTCCACGGTCATTGTAAAATAGTTCAGGAGTGGGGCGCATGGCGAGCGGTATCATGGGGCGTTTCTACAGGCAGGAGCCGGAAAAGCGGGAACATCCGGAGACGGCCGAACTGTCTTTGCTCGGCGCGGCTCAGGCCATGCCTGCCCAACCGGCCTCCGACAGCGCCGCGACGAGTGACGAAGAGGCTTCGCTCGGGCCGGATATGGTCTCCGAGCGGGTCAATCTCCACCGCTACCTGCTCGATCGCATCAATCTCGGGATCCTCGATACACTCGACAACGAGGAGATCGCCACCGAGATCCGGCCATTGGTCAAGGACTATATCCGGACCAACAATTTTCCGCTGAATGCCAAGGAAATCAATGATCTGATCCGCGATATCACCGACGAGATGCTCGGGCTCGGACCGATCGAGCCGCTGCTGGCCGACGACACGATCGCAGATATTCTCATCAACGGCTACAACAGCGTCTATGTCGAGCGCAGCGGCAAGCTCGAGAGCACCGCCGTCCGTTTCAAGGATGAGGATCATCTCCTTCGGGTGATTAACAAGATCGTCTCGGCGGTTGGCCGCCGTGTCGACGAGTCGACGCCGATGGTCGACGCTCGCCTCAAGGATGGCTCGCGCGTCAACGTCGCCATCAGGCCGATCTCGGTCGATGGACCGCTCGTTTCCATTCGCAAATTCACCCGCAAGCCGCTGACAATGGAGCGCCTCGTGCAATATGGCGCTATGGCCGATGCGATGCGCATCCTTCTCAGCGCCGCGGTCAAGGGCAAGGTGTCCATGGTCATTTCAGGCGGCACCGGTTCTGGCAAGACCACCTTGCTCAACGCTCTCTCGTCGCAGATTTCTCCAAGGGAGCGCCTGATCACCATCGAGGATGCGGCCGAGCTTCAACTCCAGCAGCCGCATGTCGGACGTTTGGAAACCCGCCCGCCGACGCTCGACGGACGCAACGAGATCCGTCAACGCGAACTTTTGAAAAACGCCCTGCGCATGCGTCCCGATCGTATCATCGTCGGCGAAGTTCGCGGCGACGAAGCGTTCGACATGCTGCAGGCGATGAATACCGGTCACGAGGGATCGATGACGACCATTCACGCCAATACGCCGCGCGATGCCGTCGGTCGGCTTGAGCAGATGGTCGGCATGGCCGGGATGCCGATGTCGCAGATGAGCATTCGCTCGCAGATCTCCTCCGCCATCACCATGATCGTGCAGGTCCAGCGCCTGAGCGACGGTACCCGCAAAGTCGTCTCGATTTCCGAGATCACCGGCATGGAGGGCGAAGTCGTGCAGATGCAGGAGATTATGAAATTCAAGAAACTCGGCACCGATGAAGGCGGACGAATCCATGGAGAATTCCGCGCCACCGGCATTCGGCCGCGGTTCGTCGAGGAATTTGCCGAACTCGGGATCGAGATCCCTGTGACGATTTTTGATCCCGGTAAACCGCTGCAGACGGGACCTGTCCAATGATCCTGCTTCTCCTTTACGCGGCCGTTTTCACCGCCGCCCTTGTTGCTGTCGAAGCGGTCATGCGCGGCTACTTCAAGACATCCGAACGCCACCGCGCGGTGAACCATCGGCTGAGCTTGCTCGAGGTCAGCGATGATCATCGCAAGACCTATAGTGATATGCTCAAGGAGCGCGGGGCCGGCGGCAGTTGGCGGCAGACCCCCTTGATGCAGCGGCTGCTGCAGTTCTACGCCCAGTCGGGAATCAAGTTCGATGCCAAGCGATTTGCTCTCTTCGCCATCGCGGGCGCTCTTTTGACGTGGCTGGTCGTTCAAATCCTCCTGCCGAACACTCTGTTCAGAGTGCCAGCCTTTCTGCTGATCTGCCTTCTCATCCCCGCACTCGTCGTCTGGCGCGCCCGGGTGCGCCGCATGAGGAAATTCGAACAGAAGCTTCCTGAAGCGCTCGATGTCGCCAATCGCAGCTTGGCCGCCGGCCACCCGCTGCCGGCGGCGATTTCGTTGGTGGCACGCGAGATGCCCGATCCGATCGGCACCGAGTTCGGCCTGCTCTCGGATGAACTCACCTACGGCGTGACGCTAGACGACGCCCTTGTGAACTTGGCCGACCGGGTCGGCGTCGAGGATCTGAACCTGCTTGCGATATCGCTGAGCGTACAGGCGGGAACCGGCGGCAACCTCGTGGAGATCTTGCAGAACCTTTCGAAGACGCTGCGAGACCGCATGCTACTGAAGGCAAAGGTCAGGGCGATTTCCTCGGAAGGACGCATTACGGCGATCGTCATGTCAATGTATCCGTTTCTGCTCTACGCGATGATCAAGGCGTTGTCGCCGACCTACTTCGATCCCGTCTGGGAGAGCGGCCACGGAGCCATCGTCGTGACCGTGCTGCTGGCCGTCATGGCGATCGGGAATGTCATTCTCTACAAGATGGTCAACTTCGAGTACTGAGGCGGTCATGTCGAGTGAGTATGGAATTTACCTGATCGTCTTCTTTGCAGTGCTGATATTCTCTGCAACAGCGTCGGAATTGTATTTTCGACGGCGCGAGGTCTCGGTTCGGGTCTCAAAGAGCTCGGCGGCAACAGGCGAGGAGTTCCACCTTGGCGATACGACGATTGCCGATCTCGGCGAGGCGGAAAACCGCCTGATCCGTCGCTATTTCGAGATTACGCGACGTGACACCAATGCGAACTCCACCCAGAACCGGCTGATCAGGGCAGGCTATTTCGCCGCCGGCGCCGTGACCACCTTCCAGGTGGTTCGCGCAGTGGTCTGTATCGGCGTGCTGGTCGCGGCGGTCTGGGCTCTCAATTGGGTCGTGCCGGACATGTCTCGGGTGGTTACGCTGGTTGTTGCCATGTTTGCTGCGGGCGTAACCTTCATTCTGGTCAACATCTATATCGACCGGCGTGGCGCCGCCAAAGAGAGGGAGTACCGCCGCCTTTTTCCCGATTTTATGGATATGCTGATCGTCTGCCTCGATGCGGGCATGAGCATCGAGGCAGCGGCGAACCGAGTTGCCCGGGAATTCGTCGACAAGCGGCAGGACTTCGGCCTGCACCTCTCGATCATGATGCTGGAAGTGCGAGGAGGCCGGCGCTTACGCGAGGCGCTTGCGAACCTTGCCGTCCGCCTGAGGATTGACGAAGCCCGGGCGCTATCCGTTCTGTTCCGCCAATCGGAGGAACTGGGGACGAGCGTAACGCAGACGTTGCGGGTCTACTGCAAGGAAATGCGCGACCTCCGTATTATTCGCGCGGAGGAAAAGGCGAACGCCTTGCCGGTCAAGATGCTGCTGCCGCTCGGCGCGTTCCTTTTTCCGGTAAGTCTCATCATCGTTCTCGTTCCCGTTGTTATCCGCGTCATCAGTCTTCTTCTCAGCATGAGCCCCAGCGGTTGAGCCAAGCGAGGTCATATGCAGTATTCGCTCGAACATGATCGTAACGATGCCACCATTCCTCTCGACCCGCGCATGCCGATGGCACCGACAAGCCTGGAACAAGCCGGACTGGATCCGTCGTTCCTCCTCCGGCTGGCGTCAAAATGTGCAGCCGAGCAGGATACAACCACGGCATCTCATCTGGCTGAGCGGATGAAATTGCCGAAAGTGATCGTCAATATCCTGATCAAGGAACTCGTGAAACTCGCATGCCTCGAGGCGCGCGGCCTGGCTGGCGAGGATGTCAGATCCGATATTCGATATGCGCTTTCAATGAAGGGGTTCGAATATGCCCACGCGGCGTCGCGTCAAAGCCAATATGTCGGGCCGGCGCCGGTGTCGCTGGACGCGTTCTGCCGGCAAATAGGCTTGCAGTCCATCCATGACGAGCGCGTAACGCCAGAGCGGCTGACCGAAAGCCTTGACGGGCTGGTGCTCTCAGACGCCTTGGTCGAAAAGCTGGGCCCGGCCATCAACTCCGGTCGCTCGATCCTGCTCTACGGACCACCCGGAAACGGAAAGACGAGTATTGCCGAGCGGACGTCGCAACTGTTTCGTCAAACAATCTGGGTGCCCTATGCCATCGAGGTCGGCGGCCATGTCATCAGTTTCTATGACGAAGCCGTGCATCATCCTGTATCGGAGGCTGACACACAATCCCATCCGAAAGCGGATCAACGATGGATCGAATGCCGCCGTCCGGTGATCAAGACGGGCGGGGAATTGACCCTCGATCAGCTCGATCTCACCTTCAACGCGGGACCGAATGTCTATGAAGCGCCCATCCACTTGAAGGCATCAGGCGGCGTTTTCATCATCGACGACTTCGGGCGTCAACAAGTGGCGCCGCAGGCGCTTATCAATCGCTGGATTGTGCCGCTCGAGCGCGGATATGATTTCCTGACGCTGCACACCGGCAAGAAGTTCAAGGTTCCCTTTGACGAGCTGGTGGTATTTTCGACGAATATCGCACCGAAGGATCTTTCTGATGAGGCGGGCTTGCGGCGCCTCAAATACAAGATCTTTGTGAACACTCCGTCGCGCGACGAATATATCAGAATCTTCAAATCCTATGCCAGCGGCACGGGATTGGTTGTCTGTGATCCAGACCTGAATCTTTTCTACGATCGCAAGTATAATGGCGATGTGCTAGCGTCTTGCTATCATCCAAAATATCTTCTGGATTTCGTCAGTTCTTACTGCGAGTTCAAGGGCATAGCTGGGATCGCGTCGCTCGGTATGCTCGAACGGGCGTGGGAAGGTGTATTTACGTCGGAATGATGCGGGCTTGTCGCTGACACGGGGTGTTCCTGGACAACCTGTCCAACGCAGATTTGATGACTTATGGGGGAGTAAACGAATGACCAGCATTCCGGGTATTGAGGTCGACGCAGACCGCGCAGAACCAAGCAATTTGCGAGCGATAGAGCAGCGGGGCTCAAAAAGCCCGCTATTCGTCGGTTTGCTGCTGATGCTCCTGCCCGTGAATGCTGGCGTTCTCATCTATACCGCCAAAAACTCGGCGGATGTTCGCGAGAGCCGCGAGACCATCGCCGCGCTTAAGAGGTCCATCGATGGCCTGAGGGGACAAATGGAAAAGCAGTCGCGCAACATCGCGGATAATGCCAAGGCTGACGAAGTCGCACTTATCCGCCAGGGGATGGATGGGCTGCAAAAGACTATGATGAACGAACGGCGAAACGACACAAGCGGTCTTCGCATGGGTTCAGCTTTGGTCCTTCGCGCACCCGGCAAGGAACCGGCACAATTTTTCGCACCCCGTGCCGCCCCAGCGGAAACTCTAACTCCGGATAGCAGTCTTGGGTCGATGGCGGCCGGGGGCATTGCAGTCAACGACCTGCCGCGTTACGAACGAACCCTTTCGCCGGAGGGCCAGCTCATCCTTCGGAAGGCACGGTAAAACAACGACTTCACCCAAAAAAGCAGTCGCTGGACGCAGCCAGAGGCGCCGCGCCGATGCTCGCAACGCGGCAAGGGCACTCTCGTCTCGATGCAGATCGCTGAAAGCCCCATCACCGCTGAGCGTAGTTCACGCTGTTCTTCATCAATTCGAGGTTACGGGCAGTGACTTCGTTTCCGGGATCAAGCTCATAGGCTTTCAGGAAATACCGTCTGGCAGTGCGCAAGTCACCGCGCAGCAGGTGAGAATATCCGATATTGTTGTAGTAGACTGGGGTGTTGCCGATCATGCGCGAGAGTTGCTGGTAGGCGCGGTCGGAGGTGTCGAAGCGGGCAACCATGTCGGCGGAGGCTGCCAAGCCTAGCCAGGCGGCCGGATCTTCCGGAAAAACGTCAACCGCTCGCTTGTAAATGGCGTAGGATTTTCCGTAGTTCTTTTCCTGAAACTGCAGTTTGCCGGTCGTTATCAACTCGTCGTTCTTATAGAAGGCGACGGCTGAGTCATCCTCGAGGGTCTTTGCACTGTCGCCATAAGCAGCCAGACCATCAACGCTAGACGACTGGCAACCAGCTAAGATCACGCCAGTCGCTATCAAAAACGCAATGCATTTAGTCCCAGCTCTGATTTGCAACATTGACAACTTGATCCCCCCATCAGACATTCTTACCCAAGACTCGGATGTGTTCACCGGAAATCATCATAAAAAAAAGCTAACAACTCAAGAATTTAAGCAAGTAGTCGCAAAAAAGCGACAGATACCGTCTTCGCGCGGAACGCGCCAAGGTGATAAATGCCAACCATTCAAAGTTGGTATCCTGTGCTCAGTGATTCTCAGCGTAGAAAATTAATCAGCGTCGCCTACCTGCTCGCCAGGTCAAAGAGGGAACGCCGCATGCGGATCGCTATTTTCACGCTGATGCGACCTGCCCCATCATTGGCTTACGCGGTAGCATCGATCTTCGTTCTCAGCATACCACTCTTGGAAAGCCACCCATCAAGTGCGTCCGCCTGATGGCTGCATATGACGGTACTTCCGGTCATGCGCGAGCCCATCTATCTGCTCTTGGCGGTACCCGGCGTTGGAATTTGGAGCGCCACGATCCTGTTGATGCTTGCATCGATTTTCGGGATTCGAGTGGCTCTGCAGCCGCAAAGACACCACCGGTCTGGATTCATCCATGCGCATATCGCGCTGATCGCGACCGGTCTAACGATGGGGCGGGCAGCAGTTGCGCAAGCCGGCTTTTCCGACTTGGCGATGCCTCAGTTTCAGCGAGGCGACTGGTCGTTCCTGCCGCTATCCCACTCCCCGCTTGGGACCTTCCTTTTCATATCCGTATTGTCGGCTTGCATTTGCTGCCATTTAACAATCATCAATCGTATAAAATCGGCATGATAGAAAAGGGGCGAACCGCCCCCGCTCAGTAACAATCGGCAGTCTCGAGGTCCTTCCGTGAGTATTGCCTGAGCAGCGTGCTGAAGGGACGAAACCAATCGCTTGGCGGCAAAGCGGCTACAAAAGCCCCTTGGCCTTGAAGTCGGCGGCGAAGGTGGCAAGCGGCATAACGAGGGTGAGCGGTTTCCCTTGCAGCGGTTCGGCGCCGTAGCCGGCATACCAATGGGCGGCGCGTTCGTTCTTGGTATCGATGATAAGCAGGATCCCGCCGCCCTCGCTGGCGAGCCGCAGGCAACGGAGCGCCGCAGCGGCGATGAACTGGCCGCCTAAACCTTTTCCCGCCACCTTTATGTCGGTTGCCAAGCGCGCGAGCTTGAAGCCTGCGACTTCATGGCGCGCGAGGCCTCTCGTCATCTTCGGAGGCACGGCCTCATGCGTAACGGCCGAAGGCGCGACTGTGTAGAATCCGAGGATGCAATCAGGTTGGGCCTTGTCGATAGCGCAGAAGGTCTTCGCCGCATTCTGCTCATGGCTCTGCCGAGCTAAGCGCCGAATGAACTCGTTCATTGCCGCATCACCACAATCGAATGCGGCCCGATCGTGCGACTTAGCGATCGGCTCTTCATGCCAGACGGGGAGGGTCACAAGGCATCCGGTAGAGCAGAGATCGCGGCTCGTAGTTTCGCGTTCGGTTTGGGCGGGTGTTCAAGCAGATCGAGGATGCGGATGAAATCGCGGCTCGAAACGGTCTCAACTTCCGCAGCCTGGATGACGGCTTCGGCTTCAGGTACGATCTTATCGAGAATGAAATCGGCCATATCCTTGTTCGAGAGGGCAGCCGCGCGCGCGATCATTGCCTTCTGCTTTGGCGGGATGCGCAGCTGGTAGCGTTCGGTTTTACTGTCCGCGGTTCTCGGCATGATTATCTCCTTGGTCTCAATGTACACATTGTATGTGTACACGAAGTTTCCTGGTTGATCGCAGCATTCAGGGCCGAAATCACACGGCGGTCTCACGTCTCATGCTCAAAGGTGGTGACGCTCATCGCTCGAAACATTGAAATCGTCAACGTTCAGACAAGCTCCAGCCTGATCCTGGATGTGACTGGCACTTGCTACGTCATTGAGCGCAATTGGCAGATTTCGACGCGCCCAAGCGGTCCGTGAGGATGAGGTTTGCGGGAACATTGCGCGAATTTGTTGCGGCTAGCCAGCGCTCAGTCGAAAAATAGGTCTTCGTCCTCACCTGCGGACCTGACGTCGCCTTAAGACCAAGCACAAAATTGAAGTTATTGGTCGCCCGGCTTCGCGCGTGAAGCTGAGATAGGAGCCAAATCGTTCGTATTCGACGTTTCGAAGGTCTTGGATCGACGCAAGAGTATCCTCGAAATCATGCCAGCACGCCTGCTTCACAATGATCTCGAATATGCGCAGGACCGCCGGGGCGAGACGTCCCTGGGCGTCGGTCGACGGCCCAATGATCTTGGCGCGGATCTCAAGAATATTGCCCATTTCATCTCCACGAACCTTAAGGAAGGTTGAACTGGTGGGACGCACCTCGTCCCGTTCGTAGATGCGCTGAAAATAACATTCATAGCTGCGATTGCGCATCGATGCGGCTTTCCACTCGCTCATCTCGATGCCGGCCTCTCGAAGAGCGCCGCACATATTCCGCCCCGAGACCCGCCACACCCGCATAAACTGACTTGCCAGCTCCAGCTTCGGGACTTCGATCAGCTGCAGCGATATCGTCGTCGACAGGAGGGGAGAAGGAACCGCAGGATCCGGGCGAGCGGCTGTGTGAGATGATCGTGCAGCCTTATCGCGAGCGGCATTTTCAACGAGCCCGACATCTTCTAGGTGGTGGATTTCATCGTAAAAAACAACGATGCCCGCAAGAAGCAAAATTGAGATCAAAAGCCCTGGCCAAAGGAGGGACCGGCGGTTCCTCGGCATTGGGAAAATCCGCTGCCAACGGGAACTTTCGCGACGAGGATCGACTGCTGATGGCACTTTATCCACGGCGCGACCTCACAAGCAAATAGGAGCGGCTGCGAGTTCGAACTCAATCAATCTCGATCCCATTTGCGATCAACCGGTGTCGGTCGGGGCACGGACCAAGCAACCCTGCTGACGCCTCCCTCTGAGATGAGCAACGGATGCGAAAAACGGTACAGTCTGTCCGACTCACCTTCGACCCAGTAATTGTGAAGTGGCGTGTATGGAGCGTCAAGCAGCAACGCTAGTTGATGGCGCTCATTCCCTAATATCCCGCGGCGGCTTTGCAATGTCGGCAGCACCGGAGCGCGTTTCAAAAGAACGAACGCACGGGTTAATCTGTGAGCAGACGACAGCCTTAGACAATGCTTTGAAGCAATGCTGTCATGCCGTCATTTGACGCGCTTGGCGCCAGGCCTCATAACGCTCTAGGGTCTGCTGGTTTGGCGGGTATACGCCTAAGGTCGATTTGCCTGACTCGATTTCCAGCTTGAGAAACTCTTCCTGCTCCTCCATCGCGACAGCTTCTTCGGCAATGTCATCGACATATTCCCGCGGAATAACGATCACCGCTTCGCTGTCGCCAAAGATGATGTCATCGGGATAAACGGCGACGCCGCCGCAGGCGATTGGCTGATTCATGTCTGAGGCATGGTGGGCAACCAGGTTCGCCGGCGCAGCCGGTCCCATGCAGTAAGTCGGGAGCCCCAGCTGCGCGACATCGGCCGTATCGCGGACGCCGCCGTCGAGCACGAGACCGGCGGCGCCACGATAGACGAGACGACGGGCGAGCATGGCGCCGATGCCGGCGACTTCCGCCAAGGAGCGGCAATCGAAGACGAGGACATGGCCGTCGGGGATCGTGTCGATGGCCTTGCGTTGTTGATTGGATGGATCCGAACTATAAGTCGAACCGTCGATATCTTCCCGTGCGGGGATATAGCGTACAGTGACCGCTGGGCCGATCATCGGCCTGCCGGCGTTCGCCAGCGGCCGCACGCCGCGAACCGCGGTATTCTTCAGGCCACGCTTCAGCAACAGAGTGCTGAGACTTGCAGAATTCGTCCGCAAAAGCTTTGCGTAAACTGATGGGTCCAAAGCCGTCATGAGAACCTCCATTGTCCGGTTGAAGCTCTAGCATAACGAGAAGATAGTTCAATAACGAATTTTATATTTCTTATTTGGACAAAGGCTGCTTGCCATCGATCGCCTTTGTCAAGATGGCGGCACCCTCCACAACCTCGCGCTTGATTGCGCGCGCCCTGTCCGGCGTCGCTTCACCAATGAACGGGACGCTGATCGTCGCGACGAGTCGACCTTCGGAATCGAAGACGGGGGCGGCAAAGGCCCGGAGGCCAAGGTTGGATTCCTGATTGTCCTCGGCGCAGCCATTGCGCCGAATTTCAACGAGTGCCTCCTTCAGCGCCTCCGGATCGGTGATCGTGTATGGCGTCTTCGACTCCAGCCCGCCGCTGCAATAGGCCTCGATGTCACCGTAGTCCGAATAGGCAAGGGCGAGCTTGCCGGCGGCGCCGACATGTTTACGCGAGCGGCTGCCGACCTTGATGAAAAGCGAATAATCGCCGGGACTGCAGGCTGCAAATATCGTCGTCATCTCGTTGCCTTCGGGGGCGGCCAGCCGGAAGGATTCGAAAATGCGGTCAGCCGCAGCCGTCAGGATCGGCCTTGCCGCCTCGATTACCGTTGCCCTGTCGGCGCCGGGCGAGATGCGCCGCGCAAGCTCGACGAATTTTGGCCCCAGTTCATAGGACGCTCCACCATTCACCCGCGCTACAAGCCCATGCGCTGCCAATGAATTGAGGATCCGATAGACGGTCGAACGCGGAACTCCAAGCTGATCAACCAGCGCGGCCAGGGAAATTCCCGTCTTCGCATCGGCAACGGCCTCAAGCAGGTGGGCGGTCTTTTCGACGACGGGTGATCCATGTTTGGGTTCAATCATGAACTTTGAATTCCAAATGAGAATTGCGATATTGACTTCGCCGGACCGAGCGGGCATGCTCAGTGGCGTGAGTGTCACATTTGACACTACGCGCTTGGCGGAGGAAGTAAAGCCATTTGGATGCCCGCTCAGGCGGTGCGCAACCGCATGGTTTTCACAAGACGGCACCGCGATGGACGGGATGCCGCTCGTTTGGATCTGGAGGAGGGATTTCATGAAGAAGATGAAGGGTATTGGCGCGCTGAGCATGGGGTTGGCATTTCTGCTGGCTCCGGCCAGCGCAATTCGCGCCGACGCTGCCTCGGATAAGCTGACGGTGGTGGTGACCGACGAACCGAAATCGCTCGATCCCTGTGATACCGACCTTTCGGGCAATTCTCGCATTCTGCACAACAACATCACCGAAGCGCTCGTCAACCTGAGTCCGGCCGACGGATCGGTCGTCCCGAGCCTTGCCACCAGCTGGCGGCAAGTGGACGAACTGACCTGGGAATTCAAGCTTCGCGACGACGTCACCTTCCACGACGGCAAGGCCTTCGATGCCAATGCCGTCGTTGCCGCTCTCAAGCGGGCGCAGGATCCGGCACTGGCCTGCGAAGTCGGACTTGCGACGTTGAAGGGCGTCAAGTTCAATGCAGAAGCGGTGAGCCCGACCACCCTCCTCATCAAAACGGATATCGTCGAGCCGATCCTGCCGAACAAGATGTCCGCCGTGGACATCGGTTCGCCGGCGACCCCGAACGACGGCAAGTCGCGCTCCCCGGCCGGAACCGGACCTTACAAGCTTGCAGCGTGGACGCCCGGGCAATCGGTCGACCTCGTGGCCTATGACGCCTATTGGGGCGACAAGCCGGCGATCAAGAACGCAACCATCATCTGGCGCGCCGAATCCGCTGTTCGCGCGGCGATGGTCGCCACTGGGGAAGCGCAGATCGCCTATGAAATAGCGCCCCAGGACGGCACGACGGAACGGGATCATGCCTTCCCCAACGCCGAAACCTCGCTGCTGAGGATCGACGCGGAAATTCCGCCGCTCAACGACCAACGCGTGCGTGAAGCCCTTAATCTTGCGATCGACCGGGACGGCCTTGTCGGCACCATCTTCCACCAGGATGCCCAAAAGGCGATGCAGGCGGTGCCGCCGTCCGTCTTCGGCTTCAATCCCGACATCCCCGTCTGGACGTATGATCCCGAAAAAGCGAAGTCCCTGCTCGCCGCGGCGAAAGCCGATGGCGTGCCGGTCGACAAGGAAATCGTCATCTACGGCCGCATCGGCATCTATCCCAATTCGTCCGAAAGCCTGGAAGCCATTCAGGCGATGCTCGCGGATGCCGGCTTCAATGCCCGGCTCGAAATGCTTGAAACGAGCCCGTGGCTGAAGAAGCTGCTGAAACCTTGGGACAAGGAACGTCAGCCGTCGATCCTGCAGACGCAGATCGACAACACCGAAGGCGATGCCGTATTTACACTGCCGAACCGTTTTACCACCGACGGCAACCAGTCGACCATCGCCGATGCCAAACTCGACGCGATGATTGCCAACGCGTCGAAGGCAACCGGCGACGAACGCGAGAAACTGTTCGAGGACGCGTTCAGCTACATCGCCGTCGATGCGATCAATATCGTCCCGCTCTTCCACATGGTCACGATTGCCCGCGTCGCCGAGAACGTCACCTATACGCCCGATGTGCAGGCCGGCAACGAGATCAAGCTTAAATCGATCAGCTATCGCTGACCGCCCGGACTGGTCGCCGAACGTCCCTTGAGGAGAGCGGATGTCCTTCACCTACTTCCTGAGACGTGCGGCCTTTGCGGCACTCGCGCTTGCAGCATTGATGACATCCGCCTTCTTCCTGGTGCGGTTGACGGGCGATCCCGTCAATCTCTACCTGCCCGTCGATGCCTCGGATGCGGCCCGCGAAGCCATGCGCGTCCGTCTCGGCCTCGATCGTTCCCTCCCGTGGCAATTCCTCGATTGGGCCGGGGACATGCTGAGCCTCGATTTCGGCACGTCGCTTTGGCACAACCGCCCGGCCATGGATGTTGTCCTTGAGGCGTTGCCGAATACACTGGCGCTCGGCGCCATTGCCTTGACCCTGGCCTTTATCGCTGCCGTCATCATTGGATCGATTGCCGCTGTGAACGCCGGCGGCTGGATCGACCGGGCTATTAACGTGCTGTCGCAGGCAGCGGCCAGCGTGCCGGATTTCTGGCTCGGGCTGATGGGCGTCCTGCTGTTTGCCGTCACCTTGCGCATTCTGCCGACATCGGGTTTCGGCGGTCCGATCTATTGGATCCTGCCGGTTGCCTGTCTTTTTGCCAGACCGTTCGGGACGCTGGTGCAGATCGTCCGCGGCTCGATGATCGAAGCACTGAACGCGACATTTGTCCGGACTGCGCGGGCCAAGGGCGCGCGCGGCGGCCGGGTGACCTTCGTGCATGCGTTGCGCAATGCCCTCCTGCCCGCGGTGACGGTGACCGGAGACCTCGCCGCCCAGTTCGCCGGTGGCGGTGGCGTCGTCGAGGTTGTTTTCGGGTTTCCCGGCATCGGCAAGCTGCTGATCGACGGCATCCTGAAGCGCGATTTCGCGATCGTCCAGGCATCGATCTTCGCGGTCGCCGTCGTCATCTTCTTCATCAACATTCTGGTCGACATGCTCTATGCATCGATCGATCCGCGCGTGAGGGTCGAATGACCAGCACGTCCGTCGACGTCCTCCCTGCCGGCGAGCGCCGAAGCCGTCGCATCTTGTGGTTCGTGCGCGCGCTCGCGGGTGACCCGATGGCGATCGCTGCGATAATCTGGCTGCTGATCGTCGTCCTTGCCATCCTTGCGGATGCATCGTCGCTGCTAGGCGGAAACCGCATTTCGCTGAAGGCGCGCAACCTGCCGCCCTTCGATTTCGGCCAGTCCTGGACGTTGTGGCTGGGCGCCGACGCCCTTGGGCGCCCGCTCCTCGTTCGCCTCATGCAGGCGGCATCGACGACCATCGGCATAGCGCTTGTGACCGTTCTGACGAGCCTGATCGGCGGAACGCTGCTCGGCGTGATCGCGGGTTACTTCGGTGGCATCATCGGCAACCTTGTTATGCGGATATGCGACATCATCCTGGGTTTCCCCACGCTGCTGGTGGCGCTCTTCGGGCTCTACCTGTTCGGTCCGAGCGTCGGCAACCTGATCATCGTGCTCGCCGTTACCCGCACGCCTGCCTATATCCGCGTCGCAAGAGCCGAAACTCTGGAAGTCCGGGAGAGGCTTTTCGTTGATGCGGCGCGCGTCTTCGGCGGCGGGCCTGTCTGGATATTGCGCAATCACATTCTCCCAAGCGTCGCTCCCACGATGCTGACGCTCGCCTCGGTCAATCTCGCCGTGGTCATGCTGTTCGAATCCGGGCTGAGCTATCTCGGTCTCGGCATCCAGCCGCCTGCCGTGAGCTGGGGTCTGATGGTGGCGCAAGGCCAGGGATATCTGTCATCCGCCTGGTGGCTGGGCTTTTTCCCCGGTCTGGCTGTGATGCTCACGACCATGTCCTTCAATCTCCTCGCCAACTGGTTCCGGATCGTCAATGACCCGTCGCAGCACTGGCGTCTTGTCAGCCGGAGGCGCTGATGGCTCTTCTCGAAGTCAAGGACTTGCAGGTCAGTTTCGATACGGCCGCGGGCCGCATTCTGGCGCTCAACGGCGTTTCCTTTTCGCTCGAGCGTGGAGAGGTCCTGGCGCTTCTCGGCGAGAGCGGCTCCGGCAAGTCGGTGACCGCATCGGCCATCATGGATCTCGTTCCCAACCCGCCGGGCGAAATCAATCAAGGATCGATTCGATTCGACGGTGTCGAGCTGTTGCAGCTCTCGCGAAACGAGCGGCGCGATCTCTGCGGCGATCGGATCGCCCTGATCTTTCAGGATGCGCTCGCAGCGCTCAACCCGGTCTACTCCGTGGGCTGGCAGATCGCAGAAATGTTCCGCATCCACGGCCGCACTCCGAAAGGTGGTGTCGAAAAAGCCGTGATCGACCTTCTGACGGCCATCGGCATTCCCGACCCTGAAAGCCGTGCCAGGCAATATCCGCATGAGTTTTCGGGCGGCATGCGCCAACGCATCATGATCGCCATGGCCGTGGCACTGGAACCGGATGTCATCATCGCAGACGAGCCGACGACGGCGCTCGACGTCACGATCCAGGCGCAGGTGGTCGATCTTTTGGAGACGATCCGCAAACGCAGCGATGCCGGCATGATCTTCATCACCCATGATCTCGGCGTCGTCGCCGAACTCGCCGATCGCGTCGCCGTCATGTATGCCGGCCGCGTCGTGGAGACCGCAAGCGTCTTCGAACTGTTCGAAGATGCCCGCCATCCTTACAGCGTTGGATTGCTTGCCTCGCAGCCGCGCATGGACACGGATGAAGACGAATTGGTGCCGATCCCCGGCTCCGCACCCAATCCTGTCGCCCTGCCTTCCGGCTGCGCATTCAGAACGCGCTGTCCACGCGCCGAAGGGCTCTGTGCCGAGGTCGTCCCCTCTCTTGAAACCGTAGGGTCGGGCCGCCAGGCCGCCTGCCACTTCCCGGTATCACCAGTATGATCGAACCTCTGCTCAAGGTCCAAAACCTCTCCCGGCACTTCGGCAGCGCCTCGGCGCCGGTGCGTGCCGTCGACGATGTCAGCTTCGAGATTGCCAAGGGAGAGACGCTCGGCCTCGTCGGCGAAAGTGGTTGCGGCAAAACCTCGCTGGTTCGGACGCTCTTGAAGCTTGGACCGGCGACAAGCGGCAGCGCTTTGCTTGACGGTGTGGACATTACGACAGCCAGTGGCCGGCGGCTGCATGAATTGCGCCGCAAGATGCAGGTCGTTTTCCAGGACCCCTACCAGTCGCTCAATCCCCGCATGCGGGTCGATCGGCTGATTTCCGAACCCTGGGCGTTGCAGCCGGGGGTCGTGCCCAAGAGCAACTGGCGTGAAGAGACGGTCAAGCTGCTCGAATCCGTCGGGCTGCGCGCCGAGCATGCGGACCGTTATCCCTCTGAATTTTCAGGCGGCCAGCGGCAGCGCCTTGGCATTGCCCGCGCTCTCGCGCTTAATCCGACACTTCTTGTCTGCGACGAGCCTGTCTCGGCCCTCGACGTCTCGGTCCAGGCGCAGGTGATCAACCTGCTGGCCGGATTGAGGCGCGAGCGCAATCTGGCGATGCTGTTCGTCGCGCATGATCTCGCCGTCGTGCGGCATGTCTCGGATCGTGTGATGGTCATGTATCTCGGCAAGATCATCGAAACGGGGCCGAAGCAATCGATCTTCAGCGCGGCGGCTCATCCCTACACGCAGGCCCTGATGTCGGCGGTCCCGACACCCGATCCGAGGCGTCGCGCGCAGCGCAAGCGCATCGTTCTGCAGGGCGATCTGCCGAGCCCCGCCAATCCGCCCAGCGGATGCCGTTTTCGAACGCGTTGCTGGAAAGCGACGTCGATCTGCGCAGAACAGGAACCTGCCCTGACCGCGCGAACGGCGGCCCCTGGTCTTCTGACCGCCTGTCATCACCCCGCCTGATTCGGACACTGCATGAGTTCCCTCGCCTTGAAGGGAGCTGAACCCAGGCCCATTATGCCAAGGTGATCGCAAAGCTGCGCGCACCGTTGCGCCGGTCAACGACGATTATTTTCCGTTCGTGTTTCCCGGTTCTTTCGTGGCTGCCCTTAGCACGCCTTCCTGCAGACCCGCCTCGTCGGCAAGAATGGCGACGGTCTCGTCCAGCAAGACGTCTTTTGCATTCTTGCGAGCATTTTCAATGGCAATATCAGCACTTAGGCTGCGCTCGCCAGCCTCCAGGCCATCATCTCCAAGATCCTCGCCATCCCCTGCTTCCGCTCGATCCTTAAACCGTTTCTCGCGAGCAGCCGCTTCTTTGCGGCGTTCGGCCTCATTGAGGGAAACAATTCCTTTCTCGCGCTGCGCCTTGAGGTCGGCAATGTCTTTTAGCAGGCGTTGGAAGTCCGGATTGCTCTCAACCCGCGCATCATGGCGGCTTTTCAATGTCGGCAGCAACGTCGTGATTGTATCGGCGGGCGTGTAGTTCGCGGGCTTGATCTCAGCCCACGGCAGGGCATTGTCATAGCTGGTCTCGCCGAAACTTGTCGGATCGGAAAGTCCTGGCAGACTGATATCTGGCGTCACGCCGTGCAACTGCGTCGTACCACCGTTGACCCGGAAAAACTGGGCAATTGTCACTTTCAGCTCCCCGAACTCGGGTTTGCTGTTGCGAACAATCTGGTCAAGATCGACGACCGTTTGAACGGTGCCTTTCCCGAAACTGGGTTCGCCGACGATCACGCCGCGACCATAATCCTGGATTGCCGCGGCAAAAATCTCCGAAGCCGAGGCCGAGCCGCGATTGATCAGGACACCCATCGGGCCCGTCCAGACAGGCGCTGCAAACTCAGCGCTTTTGACCTCGATCTTGCCATTGCTGCCACGTTGCTGAACGACCGGGCCACTGCCGATGAACAGACCGGTCAAATCAATCGCCTCGTCCAATGAACCGCCGCCATTGTTACGCAGGTCGATGAGCACGCTGTCGACCTTTTCTTGCTTCAGTTCGTCGAGAAGCTTGGCGACATCGCGGCTTGCACTTTTGTAATCCTGGTCCCCTTTGCCCTTGGCGTCGAAGTCCTCATAAAATACCGGCAGAGTGATGATCCCGATTTTACGCGTCGCGTCGCCCGCCTTAACGGACAGCACAGTCTTCCTGGCGGCCTGCTTGTCGAGACTGATTTTATCGCGGACCAGGCTGATGACCCGATGCGTGCCATCTGCTCCGGCATCTGCCGGCAGGATGTCCAGCCGCACGACGGAGTCTTTTTTCCCTCGTATCATCTGCACGACTTCATCAAGGCGCGTGCCCACCACTTCTTTGATCGCCCCATCCTTGCCTTGACCAACGCCGGTAATGCGGTCTCCGACCGCGAGCTTGCCGGACAGTTGCGCCGGCCCGCCAGGCACGAGTTCACGGATCGTCGTGTAGTCGTCGCGTTCCTGCAGTACAGCACCGATACCAAACAGCGAAAGCTTCATCGAGACATTGAAGTCGGCTGAAGCGGCCGCGCCGAAATAGTCGGTGTGCGGATCGATCGAGTTTGAATAGGCGTCCATGAACGACTGGAAAACGTCGTCGCTTTTAAACTTGTAAGCGCGCTCGAGCGTGTTTTCATAACGTTTGTCGAGCGTTTCGCGAATAGCCGCATCGGTTTTGCCGCCCAGCTTCAGCCGCAACCAGTCGCTCTTGACACGCTTGCGCCAGAGCTCATTGCTCTCGGCTTCCGACTGTGGCCACGGCGCTTTATCGCGCAGCACCGAATAATTTTCCTGCGCACTGAAATCGAAGCCCTGCTTGAGCAGGCCGCGCGCGTAGTTCATGCGGTCGACAACGCGCTGTTCATAGGCGTTGAAAATCCTAAATGGGATCTTCAAGTCCTTCCGTTCTATCGCATCGTCGATCTCGCTGCGGTCAGCCATGAACCTGTCGATATCAGTCTGCAGGAATAGCATGCGGTCCGGATCAAGTGACTTGATGAACGCATCCATGATCCTGGCCGACAGGGCGTCGTCAAGTGGAACGGGCTTGTAGCTATACCGCGAAAGAAATTGTGCGCTCAACTCTGCGGCTTGTGCCTGTCGCTTCAGCGGCGCCAAAACAGGCGGTGATGCGACTTCAGCATATGCGGACTGTGCAATTGCGAGAAATGCACCAAGGAAAACGTAGGCTATGCGCATTCAGCGTTGATCCAATTCTTAATGCCGAGTGTCGATATGCGATCTATGTGACGCAATCATGGTTTTTTGGCAACCAAGTGGCAAACGACATAGTTTGCAAAGCCGCGGAAACATACCCAGCGCGTGATCGGCGTCTCCGGAGCCGGCGCTCAATCAGCCTGGACTTCCCGCCAGGAATCGAATGTCGCAGCTTGACCGCGACGGCATCCGTTGCGGTCGACGAGATTCCAGACGACGGCTTTCTCGATGTAGAAACGCCGCCCTGACTTGGCGATGCGAAGTCCGCGATAGTCGGCGATAAAGCCATTCGTTGTTACGGCGTTCAACAAGCTCTCACGTTCGGCGCGATCGGGCGCCTCCGCCGACAGACGGGATGGCAAAGTGATGAACTCGTCCCATGAATATTCAAAACAGGCCTGGGCCGCGCGGTTTGCGTAGATAAAGCGCGGATCGGCGTCTGTGTTGTGGGCAAGGACAACTGCCGGCGACTGGTCGTAGAGCCATTCAGCACCCTCGCCTTCCGGCGCCAGACGGCGTCCCACACTTCGTTCGAAGCTTTCCGCCATCAGTGCGTAAAATTCGAGATCGTAAGACAAGTCGAGTCCGGCGTCGTTATAATCGGCAATCATCCTGCGCATCCTGGAATTGCGGCGAGAGATCCTCACTTCAAGGGCCTACAAAATCCTTTTGCGCTGCAGAAAATGCAAGCTTCAAATGCGACGCTGTAAAGCAGGGCGACCAAGACTTCAGTCGTCGTCCTGGAGGTAGCGTTCCGTAAGCCTTGCCCACATGGCCGCGCCAACCGTCAGGCTGGCATCGGCGAAGTCATATTTGGGGCTATGCAGGATGGCGGAATTCATACCGTTGCCGAGACGCAGGAAACTGCCCGGCTTGTGCTCGAGAAAGTGTGCGAAATCCTCGCTGCCGGGGATGAGCGGGCAAGTCGCGACCTTGTCTTCGCCGACCAGTTCCGCCGCCACGATCCGGGCGAAATCCGTCTCGGCACGCGAGTTGACGACCACAGGATTGCCGCGATCGTAGTCGATCTCGATCACAGCATCGTGACCCTCGGCCACAGAGCGGGCGAGCTTGGTGATGCGCTCCTGCAGGAGATCGCGAATGCGGGGCTCGAAGGAGCGCACGCTCAATGCGAGCTTGGCATATTCCGGAATGACGTTGACGGCATCGCCGGCATGGATGGTGCCGACGGTGATGACCGCCGTCTGGGTCGGATCGAGGTTGCGCGAGATGATCGTCTGTAGCGAGACGACCAGGTTGCAGGCCACGACCACGGGATCGATGGTCAGGTGCGGCCGTGAGGCATGACCGCCTTTGCCCTTGATAGTCATCTCGACGGTATCCGATGCCGCCATCATCGGGCCGGATCGCAGCAGGATGGTGCCTTCGGGAGCGCCGGGGTGGTTGTGGAGGCCAAAGATTGCGTCGAACGGAAACCGCTCGAACAGTCCGTCGGCGATCATCGCCTGGGCGCCGCTATTCTTGCCCGCCTCTTCCGCCGGCTGGAAGATCAGCGTCACCGTGCCGCTGAAGCGACGGGTGCGGGCGAGATACTCGGCCGCGCCGAGCAGCACGGTCGTGTGGCCGTCATGGCCGCAGGCATGCATCTTGCCGGGAGTGCTGCTGGCATAGGGTAGTCCGGTTTCCTCGATGATCGGCAGTGCATCCATATCGGCGCGGATGGCGATGCCTTTGCCACCCCTGCCGGCGCTGAGCCGGGCGACAACGCCGTGACCGCCGACATTGCGGGTCACTTGATAACCCCATCCTTCCAGCTTTTCGGCGACGTAACGCGCCGTCTCCGCCTCTTCGAAAGAGAGTTCCGGATGGGCATGCAGGTAGTGACGGGTCGCCCTCAGCTCCGCCTCCGTGGCTTCGAAATCGGAGAGGCGGGCATAGGCATTGTCTAGCGTGGGCATGAAAACATCCAGTCTTGATCGAAAAGAACCATTGCTCCGGCCCGGGGGTCGAAGCAGCAAGCTGACACCAGTCAGAGAAAACGGGCGAGAAACGCCTGAGTTCGGGGATGTTGCGGATCGCCGATGACATCCTCGGGCTTGCCCATTTCGACGACATTGCCGCCATCCATGAACACCACACGATCGGCCGCTTCGCGGGCGAAGCCGATCTCGTGGGTCACGACGATCATGGTCAGGCCCTGCTTGGCCAGATCACGCATGGTGGAAAGAACTTCGCCGACGAGTTCAGGGTCGAGCGCCGAGGTCGGCTCATCGAACAGCATCAGCTTGGGCTTGATCGCCAAGGCACGGGCGATGGCGACGCGCTGCTGCTGACCTCCGGAGAGCTGGCGGGGATAACTGCCCGCCTTTTCCGACAGCCCCACCCGTTCCAGAAGCCGCATGGCGTTCTCGGTCGCGGCCTTGCGGCTTTCTCCGTGAACGCCGACCGGGGCCTCGATAATGTTCTGCAGCACCGTCATATGCGGATAGAGGTTGAACTGTTGGAACACCATGCCGATCTTGCGCCGCTGGTGGGCGATCCCATTGCTCGACAGCTTTTCCAGCCGGTCCTTGCGGAGGCGATAACCGATCTGTTCGCCATCGACTTCGATGAACCCCTTATTGATCGCTTCGAGGTGGTTGATGCAGCGCAGGAAGGTAGACTTTCCCGACCCGGACGGGCCGAGCACCACGACGACTTCACCCGGCATGACGTCAAGGTCGATCCCCTTCAGCACTTCGAGCTGGTCGAAGGATTTGTGGACGTTGCGGGCTCTGACGAGAGGTTTTGCGGTCTCGGCGGCGATCAATGGTTTGCCTCCTGGACAACGGCCTCGGGCTTTGCGGCAGCGACACTATTGCGCCGTTCGCTGCGGCCGTAATAGGCCTCGATATAGCTCTGGCCGAGATTGAGGATCGAGGTGATAAGCAAGTACCAGAGGACTGCGACAAGCAGCATCGGTACGATCTCGAAGGTGCGATTGTAGATCGACTGAACGGAATAGAGCAGATCGGCCATGGCGATGACGCTGACGAGCGACGTTGCCTTGATCATGCTGATCAGCTGGTTGCCGGTCGGCGGTACGATCGAGCGCATCGCCTGTGGAATGATGATCCGCCACAGCGCCCTCGCCTTGGTCATGCCGAAGGCTTCCGCCGTCTCGAACTGGCCGCGATCGACCGAGAGCAGGCCGCCGCGAATGATTTCGGCCATGTAGGCCGCTTCGTTCAAGGCCAGGCCGACGATTGCCGCTGTCATCGGCGTGATCACCGAATTGGTCTCCCAACTTGCGAGCGTCGGACCGAACGGAATGGCGATCGAAAGTTCGGGGAAAAGGGTCGAGAGATTGTACCAGAAGATCAACTGCACCAGGAGCGGCGTGCCGCGGAAAAACCAGATGAACAGCGATGCCAGCGAACGTGCGAGCCGGTCATTCGACAGCCGGGCGATTGCCAGTCCGAGGCCGAGCACGATGCCGATGGCCATCGCAACCATCGTCAGGCCCAGGCTGACGTAAAGGCCACTGATGACAGTCGGATCGAAGAAATAGGCCGCGACAACAGGCCAGCCGAAATTCTCATTATGGGCGACGATCCACAGGAAGTTTGCGGCAATCAGGAGCACGATCACCCACAGGAGGAGCCGGACCGTTTGAAAGGGCTTGTGGGCGTGGGCAACATCCCGGAAGTCCGCACCGCCATGCGGCGGTGCGGCAGTCGTGCGGTTATTGTTCATTTCGGCAGGGCTCCACCAAGATTGAGGCCGGGCTGCTTGATCATGTTGTTCTCAAGACCCCACTTCTTCATGATGGCGGCGTAGGCGCCGTTATCCATCAACGCCTTGATCGAGTCGAGCAGAACGGGGCCGAGCGGCGAGCCTTTCGGCACGACGGCGCCCTGATAGAGATCGTCGAAGCCATTCTTCTGGCCGACGCCGCTCAGTTCCAGCTGGCCGTTTGCCTGAGACACGAAATAGGTCAACGGTGCCTGCGAGGAGAAGAAGGCATCGGCGCGTTTGGAGCGGACCGCCAGGATCGAGCTCGGCTGGTCGGTGTAGGATTGCACTTCGGGCGCAGGCTTGCCGTTTGCCTTGCACTTTTCGACTTGGGCCTGGATCACTTTTTCGGCGGAGCCGCCAGCCATGACGGCGATGCGGTTGCCGCAGGCGCTGTCGAGCGAGCCGATGGCCTTCGGATTGCCTTTCTGAACGGAGAAGACCACGAACTCCTGAACCCAATCGACGAAATCATTAGCCTCCTCACGGGTCTTGAAGTCACCGATCGGACCGAAGGCGAACTGGTAACGGCCGGAATTGATGCCGGCGAGCAATGCGGTCAGTCCGCTGACGGTTTCATGCTCGATCTCGACGCCGAGCATCTGGCCGATCGCATCAGTCAGGTCGGCGCTGGCACCGCTCAATTTCGTGCCGGTGACGATCTCATAGGGAGGAAAGGAACCATTGTTGACGGAAATCATCTTGCCGTCGGTGCGGATCTTCTCCGGCAGGCGGGCCCGAAGCGCGTCATTGACGATCTGCTTTGGTACGGCGGTTTCCTCAGCGAAGACCAACGTCGTCATCATCAGACCCAGCAGGGTGGCGGAAGCGATCAGTTTCGAATGCATGTCATTCCCCTTTTTTGGTTTACGAAATGGTGATTCAACGATGAGACCTGAAGAGCTTCACCGGGCATGGTTCACTGGGCCTTGGCGTGCCACGGAAACAGCTCGGCGGGCGTCAAAAGGCGCGGCATGACCTTCTGTTCGTAAAGTTCCTCGGCAAAATCGGCGATCATTGCCTCGTTCGCTGCAAGCCCGCTGACGTTCCAGCTTGGCGGCAGGTCGGCCGCGCAGCGGCGCAGTTCGTCGATCATCCAGGGCGTGGTGTCGGCATATTTCTCGCGCTTTTCCAGCCACAGACGCTGTGACTCGTCGATCAACTCGCTGAGTTCATCCATGATCCAAGGATGCTCCTTGACGATATCAGCCTTGAAGCCGATCAGATGCATGCCCGGGATATAACCAACCTCATTGAGGTAAGCGACTTCGGCGGCGCGGAAATCATCCAGCAGCTGACGCAGAGGCGATTCCTGGTCGAAGAAACCCTTCGGCATGAAAGGCGTGAACACGGCATCGAGCCCGCCATCCAGCAAGAGATCGACCATGGGACGTTCGCCGGGGGCAGCCTCGATGCGGCCGGGCCGTCCGAAACCATCGAGCCGATCCACGATCGGATGAGCCTCGGTCAGGCGTCCGGCATACCACATCGCATCCTCGACGCCGACGCCCTCCCGGCGCAACGCAGCGCGGGTCCAGGTATTTCCGGAATCGCGCCAGCCGGTCACGCCGATGTTCTTGCCGGCCAGATCGGACAGCGTACGGAGCGGACTGCCCTTGGCGGTGATGATGCAGCGATGACGGAAGCCGCGCATGATGAAGTTCGGCATGCCCAGAACCCGATCATCGCCATCATGACGCATCTGCGAATAGCGGCTGAAGGACATTTCCGCGGCGTCATGCGCCTCATCATCAGCGAGGCTGGACACCAGCGTGCCCACCCGATCCACTTTGATATCGAGACGGGACGAACTGACGTCACCGAGCACGAGCGGTGTCATGTAATCCCAATCTCTCAGGGCGATGCGAAGCGGCAGAGGCATGCAAAAAAACTCGCTGAAATGGCTCGACGAGGGGCAAATTAAATGTTCAAAGTAGAGAGTACAAATGTTATTACGTTATTGAACATTTAAAGTGAGAGAAAAATGGACGACACGGTCGAGGCCTCCTGGTTTGCCGAAAAAATAGCCGACCGCAGCATCCGGGGGATCGCTCTCGAAACGAGCGCGCTGATCCGTGCCGGTGTCCTGCCCATTGGGACGCGCCTGCCGGCAATCCGCGATATCGCTTACGAATTGCATGTCAGTCCGGCAACGATCTCCGAAGCCTGGAGCGAATTGCGGCGGCAGAAGATCATCAGCGGCCGGGGGCGCAACGGCACCTGGGTCAGCGGCGACCGCTTTGTCGCCAAGCCGGAACGCCTCGCCAGCTCGGGAAACTATAGGGCAGGTGTGCTCGACCTTACCTTAGCCGGGCCTGATGCAGCACTTCTTCCGCGCCTCGCCGACGCAATGGCCTATGGCGCGTCTGTCGATGATCTCAACAGCTATGAGCGCAGCCGGATCGTCCCTGAGTTGAAGGATGCCATTTCCAAGCGATGGCCCTATGGGGCTGAAGCCTTTCTCGCCACCAATGGCGGTTACAACGCTGTCTATACGATATTGCATGCGCTGGTCTCCCCGGGCTCGTCGGTCGCGATCGAACATCCCACAGCCATGCGACTGCTCGATATTCTCGAAGATCTCGGCGTGAAAATCATCCCTGTCGCGTGCGACGGCGAAGGCCCCCTGCCGGATTCGCTGCGCGACGCATTGCGGCAACGTCCGGCGGCTTTCCTGTTCCAGCCGCGGCTGCACTCGGTGACCGGCGTTGCGGTCAGTTCATCCCGCCTCGATCAGCTAGGAGATGTGCTGGAAGACAGCGATACGCTTATCATCGAGGATGACGGCGTCGGCGACGTGTCGGCGGCAAATCCGCAGTCGCTCGGTGGCCGATTTGCGGAGCGGACGATCCATATCCTCTCCCTCTCGAAAAGCCTCGGCCCGGATCTGCGTCTCGCGGTTCTGTCGAGTTCCGCGCCGATCGTCGACGAGATCCAGTCTTACCGTTCCTTCAGCGCCGGCTGGACCAGCCGTATCCTGCAAGGTGCCGCCGCCTGGCTGCTACGCGATCCGGCAACTTGGCAGCTTATCGGCGAGGCGCGCGAGATCTATCAGCAGAGGCGGGACGCCCTTGCCGATGCGCTCAGCGAACGGGGAATACCGATACCGGCGGGCCAGGGCCTGTGCCTCTGGGTGCCCGTCGTCTCCGAACCATTCGCGATGGTGACGCTTGCTGCGCGCAATATCGCCGTCAACCCGGGCAGCAAATTCTCCGTCTTGCCAAGCAGTCATATTCGAGTGGCGACCAGCACGCTCAGCCATCGCTATCAGGAAGCCGCCGATGCGATCGCGCTGGCTCATACGCCTTGAAAAGCAGGGGCCGCAGCCCAAGTCTCTGGTCCCCAGCCATTCCACCCAAGTCCAGAGCTACTTTCCCTCAAGCCACTCCTGCAGCTCTGCCTCAGCCCGCTCCAGAGCGCTGTAATTCAGGAGTTTGCGCAGGAAAGCGACCGTGACGGCGCGGGCGCGGAGATTGAAGCGGCCATCCTCGTGGTCGTCGCCGGCGCTCTGGTAGACGTCGAGCTTGTCGTAGAGCTGCTGCAGTCGGTTCTGAACGCTGCGCAGCGACAGGCCCCGACGTTTGGCGATGGCCCGGTCGGTGAGGCCGAGAGCGATATCGACGAGGATCTCGTATTCGGAATCGGTGAAGCCGTTCGTCTGGCCGAGGCTCTTCTGCTGCAGGCCCCGCACCTCGCGATCGATGACGCACTGGCTCTCGATGAAGATCGAGCGCAGCGCAAGCTTCAGCCGCTCGTCGGAGGCGGATTTCAGCACATAGCCATAGGCGGCGCCGTCCGGCACGATGCGGGAAACGCCGCGCACATAGGCCTCGTCCGAATAATTCGACCAGAACAGAATGCGAGTCTCCGGCCGCTCCTTCCAGATGGTGCGCGCCGCTTCGATGCCGTTGCGGCTCGCCATCTGCAGGTCCATGACGATATGCGCCGACTTGTGGTCGCGGGCGAGCTTCTCGCCGACGGTTCCGTTCTCCGCCTCGATCACCGTGTCGCATTCCGGCAGAGCCGCGTTGACCGCCTCGTGCAGATAGGATCGGTGCAGCGGGTCATCCTCGACGATCAGAACCTTCATCATGCCCTTGTCCTCAGTTTGCCCCGATTGCCGGGTCGTGCGGGACAAGCGGTAGCACGACGCGCACCGCAGTCCCGTGATTGTTGTGACCGGGCCCGGTCGTGAACCGCGCCGAAATCAGCCGCGCACGGGTCTTCATATTGTCGATGCCGCCGCCGATCCGTCCCCGCGCCTTAGCAAGCCCGGTTCCGTCGTCGGAGATTTCGATCGAAAGCCGTTCCTCGTCGGCCTCGAGCCGTACCGTGACGGCGAGCGGCGCGGCATGGCGCACCGCATTGTTGATCGCCTCCTGGGCGATCCGGAACAGCGCAACGCTGACGGTTGGTTCCAGTCGCTCCAGCGCGCCGTGCGTCTCGTCGACAAGGCCCCATTCGATGCCCGATCCGCTGTCGCGGGTCGATCGGTCCAGATGATGCTCGATCGCCTGGGCGAGGCCGAAGAGCTGCAGCACGGAGGGTTTTGCCTGTTCGATGATCTGCCGCAGATCCTGCATGCAATGCTGCAGCGAACGGGAGATCGGCTCCAGCGTCTCGGGCGCCACCTCGCCGTTGCGCGACAGCCGATCGATCCGGCGGGCGAGCCGCGTCAGGTCGGCGAGTGTCTGGTCGTGCAAATCCATGCCGATCCGCTGGCGTTCCTGCTCCAGCGCTTCGGTAAGCTTCAGCGCACCTTGCCGCAGGCCCTCCTCGCGAGCGCGGGCCTCTGCCTCGACAATGGCCGAGCGTTGCGCCTGCTCGGCCGCCTGCAGCGCGAAGAAATAGGGCGTCAGCAAATCGGCAATGATGCGGGCGCGTTCGATATCCTCCATCGTATAGACGCCCGCCTTGTGCGACGAACAGGAGAGTGCTGCGATGATCGTGCCCTGCACCTTCATCGGCACATGCAAGCGGCTCCTCAGCGACTGTTCGACGATCGGCCGCTTGAAGGCGCCCTCGAAGTGGAAACGCGGGTCGGTCATGGCGTCGTCCGCCAGCAGAAAATCCACCTCGCCCCAGAGCAGCGAGCGGATGGGGCTGTTGACAACAGGCGCGCCGGCAAGCCCGCCCCAGGCGGTCTCGATGCCCGTCTCGTAGGCCGTGTGATAGTTGCCGCCCTCAAGCAGCACGCAGACATCGAGATGGTCGTGCGGGATGATATGGGCGACCTCGGCCGCGACGGAACGGATAGCCGAGCGGAAGTCGAGCTGGCCCGCGAGCAGCCGGGAAATGCCGAGATAATGGTCGAACATGGCTGCCGGTACGAGATGCAGCATCGTCAGTTCCTCCCCGAGACGGCGGCAGGCTCCTCAACCTGCAGCGCCCCTTCCCAGTAAGCGCCTGCGGAAGCGCCTCCGTCTTGCGTAAACCCGCAGCTTGTTGCGCAAATCCCGCAAACGGATTGCCGCCTTGCCCCTGTACAGGCCGATCGATCTCCCGCATCCTGCCCTTACTGAGAGGAGGAAGCTCAGTGCAAGAACAATTTTCACTCGGACCCAATTGGGCCGGCAGGAGTGAATCGATCCGCCGACCAGCGCGATCATCAGGGAGGAAGACATGACAATCCGTAAGATGCTTCTGGCATCGGCCGCTATTGCTTGCGCCGCGATGCCCGTTTCCGCCTTTGCCGATACTGCGGCCAAGAAAATCGCCCTTTCCAATAACTATGCCGGCAATTCGTGGCGCCAGGCCATGCTGACGAGTTGGGGCAAGGTGACGGGCGAAGCCGTAAAGGCCGGCACCGTTGCCGCAGCCGACCCTTTCACCACCGCCGAGAACCAGGCGACGGAACAGGCCGCGCAGATCCAGAACATGATCCTGCAAGGCTATGACGCCATCGTGCTCAATGCCGCCTCGCCGACGGCGTTGAACGGCGCGGTCAAGGAGGCCTGCGACGCCGGCATCACCGTCGTGTCCTTCGACGGCATCGTCACCGAACCCTGCGCCTGGCGCATCGCCGTCAACTTCAAGGAAATGGGCCGCAGCGAGGTCGAGTACCTGTCGAAGAAACTGCCGGAAGGCGGTAACCTGCTCGAGATCCGCGGCCTTGCCGGTGTCTTCGTCGATGACGAGATCTCGGCCGGCATTCACGACGGCGTCAAACAGTACCCGCAGTTCAAGATTGTCGGCTCCGTTCATGGAGACTGGGCCCAGGACGTGGCGCAGAAGGCTGTTGCCGGCATCCTGCCGAGCCTGCCCGACCTTGCCGGCGTGGTAACGCAGGGCGGCGACGGCTATGGCGCCGCACAGGCGATTGCTGCGACCGACCGGAAGATGCCGATCATTATCATGGGCAACCGCGAAGACGAACTGAAGTGGTGGAAGGAGCAGAAGGACGCGAAGGGCTACGAGACCATGTCCGTGTCGATCGCGCCAGGTGTCTCCACGCTCGCCTTCTGGGTGGCGCAGCAGATCCTTGATGGCAAGCAAGTCAAGAAAGACCTCGTCGTGCCCTTCCTGCGCATCGACCAGGACAATCTCGAAACCAACCTCGCCAATACCCAGGCCGGCGGCGTCGCCAACGTGGAATACACGCAGGCAGACGCAATCAAGGTCATCGAGTCGGCAAAGTAAATCTCCCGGCGACTGCCGCGCGGCCACAGAATGCCGCGCGGCATTTTTTTGCAAGCAGGCATGGCGGGCAGCATGGATGACGTTGTGAAGGCGGTGATCGCCATCGATGGCGCCAAGGTGAGCTTCGGCGCGGTCAGAGCGCTCGATGGCGTGACCCTCCGCGTTATGCCGGGCGAATGCGTCGGGCTTGTCGGACACAATGGCGCCGGCAAGTCGACCATCGTCAGCGTCATCAACGGCGGCCTCATGCCACACGAAGGAAGTGTGGCGAGCGACGGCGAGCGACTGGAGCGCTATGGCATCAACGCGGCGCGGGCCCGCGGCGTGCGCTGCGTCTTCCAGGAGCTTTCGCTCTGCCCCAACCTTTCGATCGTCGAGAACACGCGCATCATGCATCGCCATCTCGGAGGCTTCGGCTGGCGGAGGCGCGCCGCAAAAATTATCGAGAAGAGCCTCGACGCCGTCTTTCCCGGCCACGGCATCGACAGCAGCCGGGCCGTGGGGAATCTTTCGATCGCCGAGCGGCAGATGGTCGAGATATCAATGGCCTTTTCCGACGCCGGCATTGCGCCGCGTCTGGTGATCCTCGATGAACCCACTTCGTCGCTCGATGCAAGCCTTGCCCGCCAGATGCTCGGCCATGTCCGCCGCTTCATCGCCACGGGCGGGTCCGTCATCTTCATCTCACATATCCTGCACGAGATCCTCGAAACCTCCGATCGCATCGTCGTCATGAAGGACGGCCGCGTCGTCGCCGAACGTCCGGCTCATGGCTTCGACCATCATGGCCTCGTCGAAGCCATGGGCACTGTTGCGAAGGAGGAAACCAAGCGCTCGGCCCGCCAACAATCCACCGCTCCGCTTATTCTGTCCCATCAGGCGAAGGGCCTTTCCTTTGCGGCCCGCAAGGGCGAGATCATCGGACTGGCGGGCCTGGCGGGCCATGGGCAGACCGAGCTGCTGCTTGCCCTGCATACCGCCCAGTCCGGCAACTGGCTGCCCGAGCGCGATCCGCTCGTCACCTTTGTCGCCGGCGACCGCCGCCTCAACGGCGTCTTCGAGTTGTGGAGCATCCTGCGCAACTTCTCCATCGCCTCGCTTGGCGACCTGTCCCGGCGCGGCCTCATCCTTGAAAGTGAAGAGGAGACAAAGGGCGCCGACTGGAAGCGGCGGATAGAGATCCGCACGCCCGATATGGGCAACCGCATCCTCTCGCTTTCCGGCGGCAACCAGCAAAAGGTGCTCTTTGCTCGCGCGCTGGCGACGCGCGCGCCAATCGTGCTGATGGACGATCCGATGCGCGGCGTCGACGTCGGGACCAAGCAGGAGGTCTACGCGATTATCCGCGAGGAAGCGGCGCGCGGCCGCACCTTCATCTGGTACTCGACCGAGATGGACGAGGTCCGCCTCTGCGACCGCGTCTACGTGTTCCGCGAAGGCCGCATCACCACTGAACTCGCCGGTGATGCCGTCAACGAGAAGAACATCATCGCCGCCTCCTTCGAAGGGGTCGCCGCATGACGTTCCGGCTGTCGTCCGACGCCCTGCGTCTTGCCATTCCCGCCCTGTCGCTGACCCTGCTGCTCGCCGCCGTCTTCTGGCTGCAGCCGCGCGCCATGAGCTATGTCGGGCTCAACCTGCTGTTCAACCTGGCTGTGCCGATCGCGCTTGCGACGATCGCCCAGATGATCGTGATGGCGGTCAACGATCTCGATCTCTCGATGGGCGCCTTCGTCAGCTTCGTCGCCTGCGTCACCGCGACTTTTCTGCGGGATGCCCCGATGAGCGGCGTCCTGATCCTTACCGGCGCGATCGCAGCCTATGCGGGCCTCGGCGTCGTCATCTATCTACGCAACCTGCCGTCCATCGTCGTGACCCTCGGCATGAGCTTCGTCTGGGGTGGCCTTGCCGTCCTGCTGCTACCGGCACCGGGCGGGCAGGCGCCGGACTGGGTGCGCTGGCTGATGACCGTCAAGCCGCCGTTGGCGCCGATGGCGATCGTTGCCAGCATCGTCATCGCCTTGGTCGCCCATCTTCTCGTCATGCGATCGTCGCTCGGCGTGCTGATGCGTGGCATCGGCGGTAACCAACGCTCGGTCGAGCGCGCCGGCTGGTCGATTGTCGGCGCGCGCGCTGCCGCCTATGGTCTTGCGGGCCTCTTTGCCGTGCTTGCCGGCATCGCCCTCGTCGGGCTGACCACCTCGGCCGATGCCAATATAGCGCTGCGCTACACGCTGCTGTCGATCGCCGGCGTGATCCTCGGCGGTGGCGAGTTCATCGGCGGCCGCGTCTCCCCGATCGGCGCCGTCATCGGCGCGCTGACGCTGACGCTCGCCGGCTCGTTCCTGTCCTTCCTGCGCATCTCGCCGGACTGGCAGATCGGGGCTCAGGGCGCGATCCTGATCATCGTGCTGGCACTTCGGCTGATGCTGAATCGCCTGGAGAAGCGGGAGAAACGTCGATGACCGCCCTCCTTCGCCTTTTCGGCAAACCCTGGATCTGGTCTTGGCTTGCCGCCTTTGTCGTCTGGTTCCTGACGATCATGGTCACACTCGGCGCCAGCACGCTCGGTCTGTCGCAAGCAGCCCTCACCTTCGCCGCCTTTTCGGTCATCGTCGGCATTGGCCAGATGTTCGTGATCACGCTCGGCCCCGGCAATATCGATCTCTCGGTTCCCGCCACCATGACGCTTGCCGGCACGGTGGCACTGAAGCTGATGAATGTCGAAAACGGCATGATCCTGCCGGGCCTTCTTGTCGCCATTGTCATCGGCCTTGTTGTCGGCCTCGGCAATTATGCGCTCATCAAGGCGCTGCGCATTCCGCCGATCATCGCCACACTGTCCATGAGCTTCATCGTCCAATCCGCGGCGATCTGGACGAACCGGGGCTTGCGCATCAAACCTCCGAGCGTGCTGGCGGAATTCACGACGTCGAACACGCTCGGCATGCCGAACGCGGCGATCGTGGCATTCCTCATCTCGCTCATTGCCTGGTTCCTGCTCGAGAAAACGATCTACGGGCGCTGGATCTCGGCGATCGGCCAGAGCATGCCGGCCGCGCGCATGGCCGGCATACCCGTCGACGGCACGCGTTTCGTCACCTACCTCTTCTGTGCCGTGCTCGCCTCGGTCGCCGGCTATCTGCTTGCCTGCTTCTCCGGCGGCGCAGCGCTCAACATGGGCTCGGAATATCTGCTGATGTCGATCGCCGTCGTGGTGATCGGCGGCACGGCGGTTGCCGGCGGCGATTCCAATGTGCCGGGGATCTGGGGCGCATCGCTCTTCATGTTCCTGGTCGTCTCCATGCTCAACACTTACGGATTCGGCGCGGGCATCCGCCTGATCTTGACCGGCCTCATCATCATCAGCGTCATCATGCTCGCCGGCGGTCGCCGGGCCGGCATGCGATAAACGGGAAGACCGCCATGGCCGAGGCCAGCATTTACGAAATCCACGACGCGCGCTTCCGGCAGATGATCGTGACCAGCGCCGGTCTCGACGAACTCTATTCCGGCTGCCGCTGGGCGGAGGGTCCCGTCTGGTTCAACGATGCGAACCAGCTGCTGTGGAGCGACATTCCCAACCAGCGCATGCTGCGATGGACGCCCGAGAGCGGCGTCTCCGTCTATCGCCAACCCTCCAACTTCACCAACGGCCATACGCGCGACAGGCAGGGGCGGCTGATCTCCTGCGAACATGGGACGCGCTGCGTCACGCGCACAGAGGTCGACGGCTCGATCACCGTGCTCGCGGACCGTTTTGACGGCGCCAGGCTCAATTCGCCGAACGACGTGGTGGTGAAATCAGACGGCACGATCTGGTTCACCGACCCGACCTACGGCATCATGTCGGACTACGAAGGCTTTCGCGCCGAGCCGGAGCAACCGACGCGCAACGTCTATCGGCTCGATCCGACGAGCGGCGCGCTTGCGGCTGTCGTCACGGATTTTATCCAGCCGAACGGCCTCGCCTTCTCGCCCGACGAGACAATCCTCTATGTGGCGGATTCGGCCGCAAGCCACGACGAAAGCCTGCCGCGCCACATCCGCGCTTTCGACGTGGTCGACGGCAACAGTCTGGCAAACGGCCGCGTCTTCTGCCTCATCGATAGCGGCATCCCGGACGGCATCCGCACCGACGCCAGCGGGAACCTCTGGTCGAGTGCGGCCGATGGCGTGCATTGCTTCGACCCGACGGGCAAACTGATCGGCAAGATCCGCGTCCCGCAAACCGTCGCCAACCTCACCTTCGGCGGGCCTAAACGCAACCGGCTTTTTATTGCAGCGACGCATTCGGTTTATTCGGTCTATGTCGCGGTGAGTGGGGCGCAGGTGCCGTGAGGTCTTGACTGTCGCCATGGGTGAGATCGAGCTATCGACCCTGCAATCCGTATCACGTGGTGTTAGCCGATGTCGCCAGCGACATCCCGTGCATGATTGGTGATGAGATCGTCGAAACGAGGGCGACGAGATCGGCCTGACGTGCGGTGGAGGTCTTTGCATAGACCCGGCCAAGATGGGTCTTCAGCGTATTCTCGCTGATTGCCAGAGTTGCAGCACATTGCGCAGCGCTCAATCCTCTGCCGATCTGCAGGACGACCCGCGCCTCGGCCGGGGTCAGGTCGTAAAGCGTGATCAACACCTCTTCTGGCGGAGGCGAAGCCGAAATGGTGGTTGATATGAACACGGCAGCGCATGCAGGCCTAAAAGCTGCTCGAGCCGTCCCTTCGCTCAACGGCAGAATATAGGCGACCGCCGGAGACTGGCCCGGAGTGGAAATCGGAAGGCCGATACCGCGCGACCCCAACAGGGCGTCCGCATGGGCTGCGGCGCCGATTGCTTCCAGCAAAGCCCGTGAAACCATGGGTGTCTGGGCCTGAAGAACGCCGTTTCGCGAGCGCAGAAGTATACGCTCGTCAAGCAATTTTGCCGCATGGGCGTTGGCGTGAAGAACTGCCCCATCTGCCCCAGTGAGAATGACGGGAACTGCGAGGCTGTCGAGGACACCGCGATACATGCCGGTGGTGACGCGCGTCTGATCCAAAAGGTCGCCAATCAGGGAAGCTCGCCGCAGGTGGGGTGAAAGCAAGGCCAGAAAGCGCTGTTCTTCGGCGCTGATGGGCGGCCGGTTCGCCCACGTCGTCGTACTGAATAGTCCAATCCGGTCGGCAGTATCGACGAACTTCGTCGTACACGCCTCGCGTAGGCCTTGAGGCTTTGCCCATTCTTGGAAGAATGCGGATTGCTCCAGTTCCCCTTCGCTGACGAGAGACAATGTCCGCTGCGGCAGATCAATGTCGCCAATGACCGCGGCCCTCAGGCCCGGTATCGCGTCGAGCTCATAGTCCTGTAGCGCTCTCAACTGCTCGGCGTCCCAGGGAGACTGAGCCGCAAACCTACCTCGGCTATCCGTGACGCTAGTGAGTGCAATCGTCGTATAGGCGGCGTCGATGGTGCTGGTAATGCGGGTCATGACACCCGTCCAGCCTTCCGGGCTCAAAGCGCAATCATAGATATCGCCGATTATCGAAGACAGTATTTCGTCACCCAGCCTACTCATGCGGTCCCCTGCGCAATCGCTTCTTCCACCTCTGCCAGCCAGACACTGGCAGGAATACTGGGAGATATGCAATCGAAAGCTTTCGTGGCGCAAGCTCTGCGGGAGACAATGCTTAAGACATCATACTTGCGGGTGACGACGGCGCCGGGAGGGTTCTTTAGACGTCGTTGCTCAAGGCGCGCCGCGCTCTTTCATAGAACTTCGATCTCGAGACCTTCCATGGATATCCGCCACTATCAACTGCGCCAACGCGCAAGAGCCGTTGCGGTATTTATTGTGATCGTGTGGCCATAATGATCGCAACATTTATCAAACTGGCTGTTGGCGCTCTGCTCTTTTGCGCGGCGTTCGCGAGCTCTTCGCTTCCGGCTGCGGCCGCAGCGTCGCCGCCGGAGCGGATCGAGAAAACCGAGGTGGTCGGAACTGCGTTCCGATTTACCTTCTCGAGCGGCAAAGTTCTTCAGGGCGAGGAACTCGTTGGCGCAACCCTGTCCCTACGCTTGTCCGGCGATGCTGTTGCCCACCGTGTCCGCATTGATGACATCGTGACCGACAGCCGTGATCCCGACGGCGAGGTGCTCCTGCACAAAGTCACCGTTGTCGACGGCCGAACACCGGTCGAACTATGCGACCCTGATCCTGATGGAAATCGCTGGATGTTTCCGCTCAAGGGGCAATGGAATTCGGAGGGAAAGATGATTTCGCAGTCCGGTTTTACCCTTACATGTTCAGCCGGAGCACAGGGGAAGTGCGTCCGCTTCGGTTACAAGCCCTGGAAAACCCTGTCCGACGGGACGGATCTGGCGGAGTATCACCGCGCCTGCGTCGATATGGTCCGTGCCGACTATTGCGGCGATCGCGCCACGACCCGAACGGGCATGAAGATCGACATTTACGACGATCGCGGCATCCAACGCGAGGCGGAGAGTTCCGGGAGCGATGAGCTGAGTTTCGAAGCGGGATGGAGTACCGCGGGTGCTGTCTGCGTGGCTCATACCCGTGTCCCGGACAGGATGACACTCGACGGTCTACAGCGCTCCTGTCCCCGCCTCGCCAACCGCCTCGGCTCGGTGCTTTGCACGGCACAGAACGCCAAAACCGGACTGTTCGGCAAGGCGTTGATTTTCAACCGCTCCCATTAGCGGCAACACCGTTTCCTGTCTTCAAATCCTTGAAGCGCAGGAATTTCAAAACCGCTGGATTGTCCTCGGTTCTCTTCAGCCAAAGGAAATGATCATGAAAATCCGCCAACTCGTCGCCGCCGCACTTCTCACTGCGTCAGCGGTTCCGGCATCTGCGGAAACCGTCAGCAATGCCATCACTGCAAACGCGATTACGGCCAATGCCATCACTGCGAATGCCATTACCGCGAACGCCATCACCGCGAATGCGATTACCTCCAATGCCCTCAACACGAACGCTCTTTCAGCCGCAACTGTCGCACCCGTCGGAGAGATAGGCGCCGGTAGTGTCGATGACGTCATTGGCGTGGAACTGCCGAGCGGCAAGACCATCACGAAATGAGCCAGGGAGGGGCGAGCGCTGTTCGCCCCTGCTCTCCAGGCGAAGGCGATGTTTTGACTCGGTTGGATTGCATTCCTCGATGCAGACGGCGATGGCGTCGATCAGCGCTCCAGATCGATCTGCTTCAGCCTGGTTCCGGGCAACAGAACGCCCGCCAGAATATCCTGCAGGACAAGGTCCGTGACATCTGCGTTTCGGAAGTCTCCTGCGCCGTTCCTTTCGATCGCCCACCCTACTGCGCCGGCTCCAGCATCGCGCAATCTTCTCCGTCGGTGCACTCGCCCGAAAGTGTACGCTGACCGAGCGCAATGATAAGGACGGTGGCGGCCCCGGCCGCCGCAGACACCCAGAACCCGCTCTGGGGGCCGTAGGCATCGACGACCCAGCCCGAGACGAAGGCGCCGAGCGCCATACCGATGCCGATGCCCGTCATCACCCAGGTGACACCTTCCGTCAGCACCGATTCCGGCACGCGACGCTCAATCAGTCCGAAGGCCGTTATAAAGGTCGGCGAGATCGCGATGCCGCTGACGAAGACGGCGGTAGCAAGCAGGGTTACCGAGCTGCCGGCGACGAGCAGCGGCAGCGAGGTCAGTGCGAGGATCGCAACAGCGATCAGCAGCTGACGCTGCAAGGGGATGCGCAGATTAAGCGCGCCGAGGGTCAAACCCACTAGGAAGGAACCGAGGGCATAGACACCGATGACCAGGCTTGCCGCATTCGGCTGACCAAGCTCCTTGGTGATGGCGACAACACTCACTTCAGCGGTTGCGAAGATCGCGCCGACGAAGATCAGCGCGAGTGTGATGATCTGCACGGGACGCTGGCGGATCGCGGAGCCAACCGAAGCCGCGCCGGCGACATGACGCACCTTCGGCTCGGTGCCGCGCTGCACGATGAAGGCGGCCGTCCCGAGCGCCAGAAAAGCCGTGCTCACCATCATGCCGGCTTCCGGGAATAGCGCCACGGCCAGCCCGACCGACAGCGAGGCGCCGGTGATATAGACCAGTTCGTCCGCGGCACTTTCGAACGCGAAGGCCGTGTTGAGCTCGGGCCGGTTGCGAATGAGTTCCGTCCAGCGGGCCCGCATCAGCGCCGGAATGCTTGGCATGGCCGCCGCGAGGAAGGCTGAGGCAAAGAGCGTCCACACCGGCCAGTTCTGGTTGGCCGCGGCGATCAGCGCGATGAACGCCAGCACCGATACGATGGTTGTGGGAACGACCACTGCCGTCTGGCCCAGCCGGTCGACCGCTCGCGAAATCTGCGGCGAGACCACCGCATTGGTGAGTGCATAGGTCGCCGACACGGCGCCTGCCAGCCAATATTCGCCATGTGCCTGGGAGAGCATAGCAACGATGCCAATCGGCGCCATGGCGATGGGAAGGCGTGCGAAAAAGCCGGCTGCGGAGAAGCCCTTGGCTCCAGGTGCCGCGAATATTTGCCTATACGGATTTGACATGGGACGATCCTTCCAGCTATCGGATAGAACACTTATATACGGAGCGTATGTGTTCAGATAATGCATACGCTCCGTATGTCAATGAAAAAGATACGCGGCGTATGCCAATGGAGAAGCCATGCGCAAACCGCGCCGGGAGATGATCGCAGAGACCCGCGGCAAACTTATCGCAGCCGGGCGGCGTGCCTTTGGCACGATCGGCTACGCGGAAGCCTCGATGGACGATTTCACCGGCGAAGCGGGGCTGACGCGCGGGGCCCTTTATCACCACTTCGGTGATAAGAAGGGTCTGCTGCAGGCTGTCATCGTGGAGATCGATGCTGAGATGACGGAGCGGTTGAACGAGGTCTCGGCCGCCGCTCCGACACGCTGGCAGGGCTTTGTCGACGAATGCTCCGCCTATATTGAAATGGCGCTTGAACCGGAAATCCGCCGTATCATGTTTCGCGATGGCCCGGCTGTCCTCGGCGACATCTCGCAATGGCAGAACACCCCCGGCTGTATCGCCGCCCTCTCCCGCAGCCTCGACCGACTCAAGGCCGATGGCGAGATCATCGACATCGACACCGAAACCGCCGCCCGCCTCATCAATGGCGCCAGCAGCCATATGGCGCTTTGGATCGCCAATGCCGAGAATCCGGAGGGGGTTTCGAAGCGGGCGGTCACGGGATTCAAGGCTATGCTGGAGAGCCTCCGCAGGCAGCAAAGAGGTGTTTGATTTCCTATTCAGGCGCCGTGGGCACCAGGTCGTTCCATGACGATCGTGTTCCCGCCTCTGTGTAGCCGCCACACTCCGATACTTTTTTGGCATTTCTTGAAACATGCCAGATACGCAGACCCGTCAGACATCACTCCGTCACGAAATGTCGCCCTGGGCGACAACAACATGGAGTGCCTCATGAAGAAGATAGACAATATTCTCGCCTGGCGCCGCCTTGCCCGCGGAGCAATGGTGATGGCGGTTGGACCAATGTTGCTGTTTTCAGCCGGCTACCTTGTGCCAGCGAGTGCCGCCGACCTCACATCGGACGGGGCGGCGACGCCGATCGGGGCCGACGAAACGATCCGCCCGTTCCAGATCCACGTTCCGCAGTCACAGCTTGACGACCTGCGCAAGCGCATTGCCGAAACGCGTTGGCCAGACAAGGAGACGGTGAGCGACGCCTCGCAAGGCATTCAGCTTTCGCGCGTCCAGGATCTGGTGCGTTACTGGGGCACTGATTACGACTGGCGCAAAGCCGAGGCTGAGCTCAATGCACTTCCGGAATTCATCACGACGATCGACGGGGTCGATATCCAGTTCATTCATGTACGATCGCGTCATCCCAACGCCCTTCCGGTCATTCTGACCCATGGCTGGCCGGGCTCGACCTTTGAGTTCATCAAGGCGATCGGCCCTCTTACAGATCCGACTGATTATGGCGGTAAAGCGGAGGACGCATTTGATGTCGTCATCCCTTCCATCCCCGGCTACGGCTTTTCGGGTAAGCCCACGGAGCTTGGCTGGGGGCCTGACCGCGTTGCCCGAGCATGGGACATGCTGATGAAGCGGCTCGGCTACGCGCACTACGTTTCCCAGGGTGGCGACCACGGCTCCGTTATCTCCGACGCGCTGGCGCGCCAGGCACCCAAGGGCTTGCTTGGTATCCATCTCAACATGCCGGCGACCGTTCCGGGCAATCTCACGAAGGCGATCAACAGCGGAGACCCGGCTCCTGCGGAACTGTCGGCGCCCGAGCGGAATGCCTATGAATCGTTGAGCACCTTCTTCGGCCGGAATGCCGCCTATGGGGCCGTGATGGTGACGCGTCCGCAGACGATCGGCTACTCGCTTTCCGACTCGCCGTCCGGCCTGGCTGCATGGATCTACGAAAAATTTGCGCAGTGGAGCGACAGTGAGGGCATTCCTGAACGCGTTTTTTCGAAGGACGAAATGCTGAATGACATCACGCTGTACTGGCTGACCAACACTGGGGCATCCTCGTCGCGGTTCTATTGGGAAAACAACAACAACAATTTCAGCGCAGACGCCCAGAAGACCAAAGAGATCAAGATCCCGGTGGCCATCAGCGTATTCCCAAAGGAGATCTACCAGGCGCCGGAGAGTTGGAGCAAGCAGGCCTATCCCACGCTGCATTATTACCACCGTGTCGATATGGGCGGTCACTTCGCCGCCTGGGAACAGCCCAAACTCTTCGCTGAGGAATTGCGAGAGGCGTTCCGGTCGGTGCGTTGATACACCGGCGGTAATACCCGTCCGGCGTGTCGACGTCGAGCGGGGCCGCGTCGCCAATCTCGACATCGAGCACGAGCAGGCCCGATGTGGCGATGGCGTTGCGCTGCCGACGCAGCCCTTACAATCCAGTGGGCGGTTTCGTCCACTGGATTGTGATCCTACTTCGCTGTAGAGCGAGGAAGGTATTTTGATGCCGAACCCATCCCTTTAAGGTGCGATTTTATGACAAAAAAAGTTTATCTCGCCGGTCCGGAGGTCTTCCTTCCCAATGCCCGTGAAATGCTCGACCGCAAGGCGGCACTTGCCCGTGAGGCGGGACTTATCCCGCTGTCGCCCGGCGATCTGGAAATCCCGCACACAAACTCGAAGCGCGAGCGGGCGGCTGCGATAAACGCGGTGGACGAGAAGATGATGATTGAGGCTGACGCTATCATCGCCAACCTGACGCCCTTTCGCGGCATTGCGGCCGATACAGGGACAGCCTTCGAACTCGGCTTTATGTGCGCAAGCGGTAAGCCTGTATTCGCTTACACGAATGTGGCTCGCGATCACAGCGGACGAGTGAGCGATCTTTATGGCGGGGCCATCGCCTATGATGGCGACGGTCGATTGCGAGACCCGAATGGAATTGCGGTCGAGGATTTCGGCCTGGCCGACAATCTGATGCTGCACGCCGGGATCGAGCGGCGCGGTGGCGTCCTCATCGTCGGAGACGCGGCGCGGGATGCGCTCTATACGGACCTTGCCGCGTTCAAGGCCTGTCTTGCCGCCGCCGTTGAAAAACTGCGCTCAGGCGCTCAATAATCAGCAGTCCCTCGGTCGACCGCTTGCAGCCCGCTTCACGCCGCCCGAGGGATCGCCGCTCCAGTCGCGCATTGTGTGGGTGGACAAGTTTGAGAGTTAGCCGGACGGCGGCCAAGGGTCGGTATCATGGTCAGGATGCTGATGATTGGTGCTGCTGATCCGGTGCAACATCTGGGGATCGTCGGCGTAGGTCGGTCGCTCGCCCGGCACTTGGGCCAGGTTGGCGTACCAGGATACCCGGCTCTCGTTGCCGTATTGGTTTTCGGGCGGCGCCCGATCGGGCTCATCGAGGGTACCGACCAAAACTCCGATGTCGTCACCATCGGGATAATCGAAGATGAGTGGGGTGCCACAGTCACGGCAAAAACCACGTCGGCCGACGTCCGAGCTGCGAAAATAGCTGATTGCGCCACGCGTCAGGCGAAAAGCGGGCTTCATCACCGGGCAGATGATCGCGAACGGACCGCCCACAGCCTTCTGGCACATCCGGCAGTGGCAGATATGGACGTTTTGCGGCGGCTCCTCCAGCGCGTACCGCACGGCGCCACATTGGCAGCCACCCGTCAGAACGACGGTCTGCATGCGGACAAACCATGGAAAGATCGCGCTGGCTCGCGTTGTATTGGCGGAGTACGTATCACCTGGGGGCGAAATGGTTGAAACGGTGCCCCCGTTTGGTAAGGGTGTGTGTCCAGGGCGGAGGCGCCTTGCCAGCACCCAAAAGTAGCGTCTTCAGTGAGCATAGAGCCGGTCCTCACTTCTCCATTGCAGCACGTTTTTCACACCTGCAACCGCGTCCTCAATAACAATTATTTCGCGGGATCGAAAGCCGTCTGTGACGACCTGTTCTGACGGACGTCAACGTCACCTGTGAATAAACATATCTCGACCCACCTTTAGCCGTGGTGGTTCCAGACCGAATGCAACCGGACCATCTCGCTGCCTTGTCCGCGAACTAGTTCTTCATTGCGCCACCGGCGGCCACGATATCGTCCGGCGTATCGACGTCGAGGCAAGCCGCATCGCCGACATCGACATCGAGCACGGGCAGCCCTGACGTCGCAATGATATCGCGCGCGCCGACGTCGCCCTCAAGTCTCAGCACTGCCTGTTTGAGAGCACGCGGCAGAATAACGGGATTGCCGGGCTTGCCGCGTGAGACGGCGCGCACGGCAGCCTCGCCGCCCGCATTGCGAAATGCGAAAATCAAGGCATCGAGATGTGCGGTGGAAAGGCCGGGCATATCGGCCAGCATGACGAGAATGCCGTCGGCGCCGTCGGCCCACTTTGATGAGACACCTGCCATCAGCGAACTCGCCATGCCGCTGGCGTAGTCGGGATTATCGATGAAAGTCAGATCGAGCCCATCGAGCGCGGCCTCGATCTCGCTCCTGCGATGGCCGGTGACGACAATGACGGATCCGGCATCCGCACCGAGCGCGATCAATGCCGACCGCCTCACGAGCGGCACGCCGTCGAATTCGGCCAGCAACTTGTGTTTCCCGCCCTCACCCATCCGGCTTGCCTTGCCGGCAGCGAGAACGACGATCGCGACCGACGCCTTAGGCATAAGCCACCAGTCTTGCCGCGGCGATATCAGCCAGAACCGACAGGGCGAGCGACGTTGCATCCCGTGTCGGGCCGAACATCCCGATAGGCGCCTTGATGCGAGCGATGTCGTCCCGTCTGAAAGGCATGGCTCTCAGCCGCTCGACACGTCGACGATGCGTCCGGGTGCTGCCGAGCGCGCCGATGTAGAACCCAGGCGAGGCAAGTGCGGTCTCGAGAATGGCAGCTTCGGCGTCAAGCTCATGATGCAGGAGCACGATGGCCGTGAAGGGATCGATGATGTCGGCAACCGGCCGGACGCCGCCCGGCGGCACGGCAATCACGTCGTAGCCGGAAGCCTCGGCCAGTCGTACGACGGCTTGCGCTTCGATCGTCTGCCCGGAAATGAGGACGCGGGTACGGGGACGGTAGACGGTCAGGAAATCTCGTTCGAGCCAGCACGTCCGTGGCAGCGGTTCTACCGGTTCGAGCGCCTGGCGCTCTGGCGAATATGCAAGGCCGGCTGCCTGCCTGCGTTCGAGACGCTCCAGCACATGCCGCAAAGCTGCGACATCTTTCAGGACATGGATTGCGACAGAGATTCCTCCACCACAGGGAAGGACGATGTCGAAGAAGGGCGAGCCGTCGCCGAACTTGACCATGCGGTCGCGCCCTTGCGCCATTGCCAGAAGCGCTTCGGAAGCGACGGCGGCTTCGACACATCCGCCGGAGACATAGCCGCAGAACCGCCCGTCTGCGGCGACCACCATATGAGCGCCGAGCGCGCGTGCAGCCCCGCCCCGGATGTCGACGAGGGTGGCAAGTGCCGCCGCGCCAAGACCATGGGCGTCTATCGCGAAGCGAAGCAGTTCCGCAGGGTCGTCGGTGGACGAGGCTCTGACGGGAATTGGCGCCGTGACGGGTGCAAGTGTCTGATCCATGGGAAATCCTACAGGAATTAACGACGGTCCGGCTTTCGCACCGCCGTCGACATAATCACGCCACGTCCGGCAGGCCGCCGATCAGCTTGTCAAGCCTCAGCGGGTAGTGCCGAACCCTGACGCCGGTCGCATTGTAAACGGCGTTGGCGATCGCTGCCGCAACGCCGCAAAGGCCGAGTTCGCCGACGCCCTTGGCCTTCATCGGCGAGGACATCGGATCGGTCTCGTCCATGAAGATCACCTCCTGGTGCGGAATGTCGGCATGCACCGCGACTTCGTAGCTGGCGAGGTCGTGATTGACGAAGAAGCCGCGGCGGGTATCGACCGCCAATTCCTCCGACAGCGCTGCGCCGGCCCCCATCGTCATCGCGCCGATGACCTGGCCGCGGGCGGTGATCGGGTTGAGGATGCGGCCCGCCGCGCAGACTGCGAGCATCTTGCGGATGCGGCTCTCACCGGTGGCAATGTCGACGCCAACCTCCACGAAGTGCGCTCCGAACGTCGATTGCTGATGGGTCTCGGTGAGCTCACCCCACTTGATCGTGTCCTCGCCGACAAGGCCATCCGGACCGGCAGCCTCGGCAAGGGGCACCGAACGATTGCCCGAGCGGACCTCTCCGTTCTCGAAGACGACGTCTTCGGAATTGAAGCCGAGCTTCTTGGCAATGGCTTCACGCAGCTTGACGCAGGCTGCATAGACGCCAGACGTGGAAGAGTTCGCACCGAACTGTCCGCCGGAGCCTGCCGAAACAGGAAAACGCGAGTCGCCGAGCTGGACGGCAACCTTGTCGATCGTGACACCCATCATTTCGGCGGCCGTCTGGGCGATGATGGTGTAGCTGCCGGTGCCGATATCGGTCATGTCGGTTTCAACCGTCACGACGCCTTCTTGGTCGAGCTTCACCCTTGCTCCGGAAGGAAGCACGAGGTTGTTGCGGAAGGCAGCGGCTACGCCCATGCCGACCAGCCAGTTTCCCTCCCGTTTGGAACCTGGTCTTCCCCGTTGACCCCAGCCAAACCGCTCTGCACCGAGCGTGAGGCAGCCGATGAGATTGCGCTGGGAAAAAGGCCGCTCCGGCTTCTCCGGATCGACCTGCGTGTCGTTGACGATCCGAAACTGCACGGGATCGATCTCAACTTTTTCGGCAATCTCGTCGATGGCGATTTCGAGCGCCATCAGTCCGGGGGCTTCGCCCGGAGCGCGCATGGCGTTGCCCTCTGGAAGGTGAAGTGTTGCCAGCCGCATCGCGGTCATGCGGTTCGCCCCGGCATAGAGAAGACGGGTCTGATTGACGGCGGTCTCAAGCTGACCGCCGGGTTGGTCGCCGGACCAACTTTCGTGCGCAATGGCGGTTATCTTGCCGTCACGCTCGGTTCCAATACGGATCCGCTGGATTGTCGCCGGCCGATGAGTTGTGTTGTTCGGCATGAGCGGTCGTGGAAGAGCGACTTTGACCGGCCGCCCGACCGCCTTTGCTCCGAACGCGGCAAGCACGGCGTCGGCTCGCAGGAAGAGCTTGCCGCCGAACCCGCCGCCGATGAACGGCGACATCAGATGGACCTTTTCCTTGTCGATGCCGAGTGTGGTCGCCAGATCCGTGCGCCACCAGTCGATCATCTGACTTGACGTCCACACCGTCAGTTCATCGCCGCTCCAGGCAGCGATGGAAGCATGCGGCTCCATCATGGAATGGGATTGGTCGGGCGTCGTGTAGGTCGCGTCCAGAGTGACGGGCGCTGACCTGAAGGCAGCCTCGAAATCGCCGACTGCGGTATCGGGCTGCTGCGATTGGTCCGGCTTGACGGCTTTATCCTTTGCCTGGCCGAGATCGTACACACCCTTTTCTTCGGCGTAGTCGACCTTGACCAGAGCGGCTGCGGCACGCGCCTGCTCGAAGCTCTCGGCAACGACGACGGCGACTGTCTGGTGATAGTGCTGAACCTCGTCGCCGCCGAAGAGCTTGGCGGTGTTGAACTTGCCCTTCTTCCGTTCGCCGACGTCGAGTGTCGTCACGACGGCAAGCACACCCGGAGCCGTCTTGGCGGCGGAAACGTCCATGGAGGTGATGCGGCCCTTGGCGATGGCCGCGCCAACCGGATAACCATAGGCGTAGCGCATATTCGGATCGTGCCACTCATAAGCATACATTGCCCGCCCGGTCGTCTTGAGCTGACCGTCGATCCGGTGGATCGGCTGTCCGACGACCTTCAGATTGTCGATCGGGTTGGTTGTCGCTGGCGTATCGAACTGCATGGCTCAACCCCTTGCTTCGGCAATGACGGCGCCGAGCGTGCGCTCGACCAGATCGACCTTGAAACGGTTCTGTTCGGTCGGATGGGCATCGGCAAGAAGAACGCCTGCCGCCGCCCGCGCGCCTTTCGGCAGCTCGGCTTCGGCTGCCTCGATGCGCCATGGCTTGTGGGCGACGCCGCCGACGGCGATCCGTCCTGTGCCGTCCGATTGGATTACGGCTCCGACCGAGACGAGTGCGAAGGCATAGGAGGCGCGGTCTCGGACTTTACGATAGATGTGCTTGCCGCCGATCGGGGGCGGCAGCAGGACCGCCGTGATGAACTCGCCGCGCTCGAGAACGGTCTCCAAATGGGGCGTGTCGCCGGGCAACCGGTGAAGGTCGGCAATCGCAATCGCGCGGCGACTGCCGTCGGCCTTGACGGTTTCCACAACAGCATCGAGCGCCCGCATGGCGATGGCCATGTCACTCGGATGCGTGGCGATGCAGGATTCGCTGGTGCCGACGACGGCATGCTGGCGGCTGAAGCCGCCGATGGCGGAACAGCCGCTGCCGGGCTGCCGCTTGTTGCACGGCTGGTTCGTGTCATAGAAATAGGGACAGCGCGTGCGCTGCAGAAGGTTGCCGGCCGTGGTTGCCTTGTTGCGCAATTGCCCGGAGGCGCCGGCGACCAGGGCCCTGGAGAGCAGGCCGTAGTCACGGCGAACGGTCTCATGGGCGGCAAGATCGGTGTTGCGGACCAAGGCGCCGATGCGCAGCCCGCCCTCCGGCGTGGGTTCGATCTTGTCGAGGCCGACACCGTTGACGTCGATCAGATGCGTCGGCGTCTCGATCTCGAGCTTCATCAGGTCGAGGAGATTGGTGCCGCCGGCGATGAACTTGGTCTCAGGATTTAAGGCGGCCGCCTTGGCCGCGGCCTCGACGGACGAGGCGCGTTCATAGGTAAAGGCTCTCATGCTCTTATCCCCGCGACTTCCGAAATGGCATCGAGAATGTTGGAATAGGCGCCGCATCGACAGATGTTACCGCTCATGCGTTCGCGGATCTCGGCCGCAGTGACAGCCGCCTGAGCCGTAAGGTCGCCGGTGACGTGGCTCGGTATGTTCGCCTTGATCTCCTCGAGCACGGCCACGGAGGAACAGATCTGTCCCGGCGTGCAGTAGCCGCACTGGAAGCCGTCATGCTTGACGAAGGCCGCCTGCATCGGATGAAGGTTTTCAGGCTGGCCGAGGCCTTCGATCGTGGTGATTTGATCGCCTTCGTGCATCACCGCCAGCGTCAGGCAGGCGTTGATGCGGTGGCCGTCGACCATCACGGTGCATGCACCGCATTGGCCGTGGTCGCATCCCTTTTTCGTGCCTGTGAGATGCAGGTGCTCGCGCAGCGCGTCGAGCAGCGACGTTCTGTTGTCGACCTCGAGATCACGGTTCTCGCCGTTGACCGCGAAAGAAACTTTCGATGTATAGGCCATTTCATTTCCTGGGGACTGTGCCGCTGCGGGCGCGACGGCTCCGGTGACCGCAATCGCTGCGGCCGACGAGATAAGTAGATCTCGACGGGAAAGTTCCAGTTGTGTCTGGCTTGGCATGAAGTGTTCCACCTTGCTCGTTGGACATAGGCGCGCGTCGACGCCGTCTGCTGAGGTAGTGCAACTCCGCCGTCTGATTAGTCCCTTTCCGTTGCATACGGTTATCGATCTAGCTCATGAATTCCCCGAGCCGCGCTCGTATGATGCTGCGAGCCACATATTCAGTAAAGTCGGATTGGATGCTGAAGCGCCCGCGGAGTAACGGCCGCCGATGCGCGCGAAAAAAAGCAGCGCCATGCGCAAAAAATGATGCTTTTCCGGCTTATCTTTATTCCCTACTCCCTATCGAAGCAGGTGACGAAAAGGGATGACCGCATGCCCACGCCGTTTTACTGGAACGAGCTCAACACATATGATTTTGCCGGCCTCTCCCCCGAGACCACGATTGCTATCCTGCCTATCGCCTCGACCGAACAGCACGGCCCGCATCTGCCGGTCGCAACGGATGTCGCGATCGCGACCGGCATGCTGGCGGAGTTGAAGCGGCAGCAGCCGGAGGATCTGGATATCCTGGTTCTTCCGACACAGGAGATCGGCAAGGCCAACGAACACATCTACGGCCCCGGCACTCTGTCGCTCAGTGCCGAACTACTCATCCCCGTCTGGACGGCGATTGGCGCAAAGGTTGCCGAAGCCGGGCTGCGGAAGATGGTGATCGTCAACTCCCACGGCGGCAATGTCGACATCATGAGCATCGTCGCGCGCGAACTGCGCGTGCGCCATCAAATGGCGGTGGTCTCCACCCAATGGGGCCGTTTCGGTCATCCGGAAGGCATGGTCAGCGATCACGAGAGCAAATACGGCATCCACGGCGGTGATGTCGAGACGTCGTTGATGCTCAACTTCCGCCCCGAACTGGTGCGCATGGACAAGGCCCAAAACTTTGCCTCGAAGGCCGAAGGGATGCGAGAGCAATCGAAATTTCTTCAGCCTCTGCCGCCGCATTCGCTGGCCTGGATCGCGCATGACCTCAATCCCTTCGGCGTGGTCGGCGATGCCTCGATCGCCACAGCCGAAAAGGGCGAGGCGATCTGCCGCCATCAGGTCAAGGGGTTTGTCGAGCTGCTCCAGGATCTCAAGGCCTATCCGCTTTCAGATCTCTATGTGAAATAGGCTCAGCCGCGGGTTTCACATCCGGTGGGATATGACCCTTGGCCTGCAATTCCTGCACCAGGCCGAGCAGTTCGGCGAGCAGATATTCGACGAAAAGGCTGGTGGCCGCGTCGAGGGGCGCGCGGGCACGCGCAAACAGCTTCATCTGCTGGTAACGCGCATGCGGCTCGGCGATCGGCCGGAAGACAAGTTCACCGCGCCGGCATTCGGTGATGACGTCGAGCGGATTGAGCAGCGTCAGCCCTGTGCCGCATTTGACAAGCTGTTTCAGCATCTCCGATGCATTGGTTTCCAGCACCGGCTCGACCGAGATGGGCAGGCGCGCAAAAGCAAGGTTGATCACCTCGCGCAGGCTGGTGCCCGGCTGCGCCAGAACCAGTTTTTCCTGGGTGACATCGGCAAGGTTGATCGGCCCGGGGCCGATCAGCTGATGCCCCGGCGGCAGCACGACACCGATCGGGATATCGAAATTTCCGAGGGTGCGGATGCCGGGCATGGCGGGGATGTTGAAGCCGAGACCGATATCCACCTCGCCTGATACAACAGGGCTGGCCGTCGTGCCGCCGGTATCGTTGCGCAGCTGGACGAAGACGCGCGGATGCTCTGAAAGAAAGCGCGCGATGATTTCGGGCAGCGGCCCGGCGGCAAGCCCAACGGTCGTCACCATGCGCACCTTGCCTGCCTGCTGCATCTTGAGGCTGCGGATGCGCCCCTCCAGGCGCTCATAATTCTTCAGCACGTCCCGAATATGCTCGATGCAGAGTTCGCCGGCAGCCGTGAGCCGCAGGCCACGCGGCAGCCGCTCGAAAAGCGGCGCCCCGATCTCATCCTCCAGCGCCAAAATCTGCCTGTTGACCGCCGACGACGCCACGTTGAGGCGCGCGGCCGCCTTGCGGATCGAACCGCAACGGGCGATCTCATTGATGTAAAGAAGGCGTCTGGAGTGCAACATGATCTCTCCAATGCATAAATTTTGCGCATGGCGCACAAATTATCTTCAGCTTTCCCAGAGATGCCGAAAAGGCATCAATGCGCACGAATTTTGATGCTTTTCAAAGCGCATGGCAATGGCTCAAATTCCCTCAAAAGGGGGCTGAGCAAGGCTTCCCTCGGCTCAAAAAGGGAACTGCCAACCATGTTGAAAGCACAGACGAAGATGCAATTCCTGCGCTGCCTCGGCCTCGCCTCGGTACTTGCCGCCGCCTCGCCGGCGCTCGCCCTCGACAAGGTGAGCTACGGGACGAACTGGCTTGCCCAGGCGGAACATGGCGGCTTCTACCAAGCCGTCGCCGACGGCACCTATGCAAAATATGGCCTCGACGTCACCATCGTGCAGGGCGGCCCGAATGCTGCAAACAGCGCGCTGCTGATCTCCGGCAAGCTCGATTTCTACATGGGCGGTCCGCAGGGAGAGGTATCCGCCGTCGAACAGGGCATTCCGCTGGTCGATGTCGCAGCAATCTTCCAAAAGGATCCCCAGGTGCTGATCGCCCATCCGGATAACGGCATCGACAAGTTCGAGGATCTCGCCAAGCTGAAAACGTTGTTCCTCAGCAAGGACGGCTACCTCACCTATTTCGAATGGATGAAGGCCAACTTCAAAGGCTTCAAGGACGAGCAGTACAAGCCCTATAACTTCAGTCCCGCGCCCTTCCTTGCAGACAAGGACTCAGCTCAGCAGGGGTACCTGACCTCCGAACCCTACGAGATCCAGAAGCAGGCAGGCTTCGAGCCGAAGGTCTTCCTGCTCGCCGACAACGGCTACTCGCCCTATTCGACGATGATCACGACGACGCAGACAATGATCGACGGCAAACCCGACGTCGTGCAGCGCTTCGTCGATGCCTCGATCGAAGGCTGGTACAACTACCTCTACGGCGACAACGCCAAGGCGAACGAACTGATCAAGAAGGATAATCCTGAAATGACGGATGGCCAGCTCGCCTACTCCATCGCCAAGATGAAGGAATACGGGATCATCGAATCCGGTGATAGCCTCGACAAGGGCATCGGCTGCATCACCGATGCGCACTACAAGACGTTCTTCAACGAGATGGTGGCGATCAAGGTCTTCAAGCCGGAGACGGACTACACCAAAGCCTTTACGACGAAGTTCGTCTGCAAGAGCACCGGCGTGGCACTGAAGAAGTAGGCCGACTGACGGCTCTCCTGGTCCGCCATCGAGGATGTGGCGGGCCGTATCCTCCCGCATGAACGAGACAGCAATGCTCCCAGCAAACGCCCAGGCGGTATCCCCGAAAGAGACGCGCAAGCAGCCGCTTGTTGTCATGCAGTCGGTCTCGAAGGTCTTTTCCAGCGGCACTGCCGCGCTTTCGAACATGTCGCTCACGGTCGAAAGCGGCGAGTTCGTCAGCCTGCTCGGCCCTTCCGGATGCGGCAAGTCGACGGCGCTGCGCATCATAGCCGGTCTCGGCGATGTCACCTCGGGAACGATCGACTGGCCGAGTTCTCGCATCAATTCCAGAGGTCTGCCGGAGGGCGATATCGGCTTTGTCTTCCAGGAGCCGACGTTGATGCCCTGGAAGAACGTGTTCGACAATGTCCATCTGCCGCTGAGGTTGAGGGGCGTTTCGAAGGCAGCCGCGCATGATCAAATCATGGAAGTGCTGACCACCGTCGGCCTTCAGGATTTTGCCAAGGGCTATCCGCGCGAACTTTCCGGCGGCATGAAGATGCGCGTCTCGATCGCCCGTGCGCTGGTGACGAAGCCGAAGCTGCTGCTGATGGATGAGCCTTTCGCCGCGCTCGATGAGATCACCCGCCAGAAGCTCAACGACGACGTGCTGCGGCTATGGAAAGCGACCGGCATTACGGTGATTTTCGTGACGCATTCGGTCTTCGAGTCCGCCTATCTCTCGAACCGCATCGTCGTGATGAAGGCAAGGCCCGGGCGCGTGCATGCCGACGTCCCGCTGATCACCAGCCTCGAACGCGACGCGCACTACCGCACCTCGGAGGAATACCGCAAGGCCTGCGAAACGGTGTCGCATTCGCTGATCGGGGCGATCAATTCGGCAGGGGATCATTGATGAGCGACGAAACAGACACATCGCCGCTGCTCGTTAAGGGTACCGCAAGCGCAAGGCGCCGCGATCTTGCGCTGCGCATCGCCATCCCCTTCCTCGTCATCGCCCTGATGATCCTCGTCTGGTACGCCTATGTGAAACTGTCGGGCGTGCCGCCTTATATCCTGCCAGGACCGGCCGCTGTGGCAAACGCCTTCGTGACGGATTGGGGTACGCTTGCCCCTGCCCTCTGGGTCACCACCAAGATCACCTTCATCTCACTGATGCTGGCGCTTGCCGGCGGCGTCGGCTTTGCGATCTTTCTCGTGCAGTCGCGCTGGGTCGAGCTTGCCTTCTATCCCCTTGCCGTCATCCTGCAGGTAACGCCAATCGTCGCCATCTCGCCGCTGATCCTGATCTACGCGCCCTCCACGCAGGTTGCGCTGCTGATCTGCGCCTTCCTCGTCGCCTTTTTCCCGATCCTGTCGAATATGGTCCAGGGCCTGAAGAGCGTCGACCACAATCTGATCAACCTCTTTGAGCTCTACGGCGCCTCGCGCTGGCAGACGCTGCTCTTTCTCAAACTGCCTGCCGCACAACCCTATTTCATGACCGGTCTTCGCATCGGCGGCGGCCTGGCGCTGATCGCCGCCGTCGTCGCCGAATTTGCCGCGGGCTCTGCCGGTGCCGGCTCCGGTCTCGCCTTCCGCCTGCTGGAAGCACAGTACCGGATGAACATACCGCGGCTCTTTGCGGCGCTGTTGATGCTCTCCATGCTTGGGGTGGCGATCTTCGGCCTCACCACCTTCATCGCCTGGTTGAGCCTTCATCGCTGGCATGAAAGCAGCATCAAACGGGAAAACTGATGACCTATTCCTTCATATCCCCGCCGAATGCGGCCCGCTTCGTGCTGAGCAATGCGACGGTGCCCGCCATCACCGTCGAGCATCTCGACGTGCCGGTCAAGGAAGGGCTGGCCACGGTCGATATCGTCATCAGCGACGGCATGATTGCCGCCATCCGGCCGGCCGGCGCTGCACCCGCCGATTATGCCAGGACCGATCTTAAGGACGGCATGGTCTGGCCGTGCTTTGCCGATATCCATACCCATCTTGACAAAGGCCATATCTGGCCGCGCCAGGCCAATCCCGACGGCAGCTTCATGGGTGCGCTCGATGCCGTCAGGGCCGACCGGGAAGCCAACTGGTCAGCCGCAGACGTCAAACGGCGCATGGAATTCTCGCTCCGCTCCGCCTATGCCCATGGCACCAGCCTGATCCGCACGCACCTGGATTCGCTTGCGCCCCAGCATCGCATCTCCTTCGAGGTTTTTGCCGAAATCCGGGATGTCTGGAAGGACAGAATTGCGCTGCAGGCGGTCGCCCTCTTCCCGCTGGATGCCATGGCAGACAGCGCCTTCTTTGCCGATCTCGTCACAACAATCCGACAGAACGGCGGCCTGCTTGGCGGCGTCACCCGGATGGGGCCGGAGCTTGTCTGGCAGCTCGACACGCTCTTCAGGACTGCCGCAGAGCAGGGCCTGGATGTCGATCTGCATGTCGACGAGACGGATGATCGCGGCGCGGAAACACTGAAGGCAATCGCCGAGGCCGTGCTGCGCAACGGGTTCGAGGGCAAGGTGACCGCCGGTCATTGCTGCTCGCTCGCCCGCCAGGACGAAGACACCGCCGCGCGCACCGTCGAGTTGGTCGCCAAGGCGGGTATCGCGGTCATCTCACTGCCGATGTGCAACATGTATCTGCAGGATCGCTATCCCGGCCGCACCCCGCGCTGGCGCGGCGTCACGCTGTTCAAGGAACTGGCCGCCGCCGGTGTCGCGACCGCGGTCGCATCCGACAATACCCGCGACCCCTTCTATGCCTATGGCGACCTCGATCCGGTGGAGGTCTTCCGCGAGGCCGTGCGGATTCTGCATCTCGATCACCCGCTCGATACCGCCGCCCGTGTCGTCACCACCTCGCCCGCCGCCATCGTCGGACGGCCGGACAAGGGCCGCATCGCCGCCGGCGATCCGGCCGATCTCGTGCTCTTCAGCGCGCGGCGCTGGAGTGAATTCCTGTCCCGTCCGCAGTCTGACCGCGTCGTGCTTCGCCGCGGCAAGGTGATCGACCGCAGCCTGCCGGATTACCGTGAACTCGATAACGTCGTTGGAGCCTGACATGGCCGATTATCAGAAGATCAAAAAGGAACTCGAAGGCATCGCCGTTGAGGATAATCCGGCGCTGGTTCGCCAGAAGAGCCGGGATTTCTACTGGTATTCGCCTGTACTCAAAGCCCAGCTCGACAATGTGACGGCCGATCTCGTCGTCACGCCGAAGACCGAGGAAGAGGTCATCCGGACGCTGAAGGTCGCCTATGCCCATGGCGTTCCGGTGACGCCGCGTGGCGCCGGCACCGGCAATTACGGCCAGGCAATGCCGCTTTCCGGCGGCATCGTGCTGAACCTTGCCGCCATGGACAAGATCAAGGAGATCCATCCCGGCCGCGTCATCTGTGAACCCGGCATCGTGCTTGCCCAGCTCGACAAGCAGACCAAGGCCCATTCCGGCCAAGAGCTGCGTTTCCATCCCTCCACCGCGCAGACGGCGACGGTCGGCGGCTTCATCGCCGGCGGCTCGGGCGGCGTCGGCTCGATCACCTGGGGCGGCTTGCGCGACCTCGGCAACATCCTGCGCCTGCGCGTCGTCACCATGGAAGCCGAACCGCGTGTCCTCGATCTCACCGGCTGGGATCTCCAGAAGGTGAGCCACGCCTACGGCACAAACGGCATCATCACGGAGATCGAGATGCCGCTTGCACCTGCCTATGACTGGGTCGATGTGCTCGTCGGTTACGACGACTTCATGGAAGCGGTGCGCTTCTCAGACGCACTGGCGAAATGCAACGGCATCCTCGTCAAGGAGATCGCACCGATTGCCGCTCCCATTCCTTGCGACTATTTCACCCGCCACAAGCCCTACATCCGTCAGGGCCAGTCGATCGCCGTGCTGATGATCGCGCCGCACTCCATGGATGCTTTTCTTGCCTTCACAGCGGCGCAGAAGGGCGAGATCATGTTCCGCTCCGACAAGGTGGAAAGCATGCGCGGGATCCCGCATGCCTATGAGCTTGCCTGGAACCACACGACATTGCGTGCGCTGAAGGTCGACCCGAGCTTCACCTATCTGCAGGTGCAATATCCGGGGCCGGATCATGTCGCCAAGGTTCGGAAGATGGTCGAAATCTTCGGTGACGAAGTTCCGGGTCATCTCGAATTCATCAAATTCGACGGACAGATCCAGTGCTCCGGGCTGCCGCTGGTGCGCTATACCACCGAGGAGCGGCTGGAGGAGATCATCAAGATCCACCAGGACAATGGATGCCCGATTTTCAATCCGCACCGCTATACGCTGGAAGAAGGCGGCATGAAGCGCACCGACGCGGTGCAGCTCGCCTTCAAGCAGGAAACCGATCCGAAGGGCCTGCTCAATCCCGGCAAGATGATCGCATGGGATAATCCCGATTTCGATTTCAACGCCGGCAAGAACTATCTCTTCCCCGGCCTGGCGGCCCTGATGGAGGCCTCATGAGGGTTCTCGTCCTCCACTCTCACCCGGTCGAGGAAAGTTACGGCAAGGCGCTTTACCGGCAAACCATCGAGAGCCTTGAGAAGGCCGGGCATGTTGTGGATGGCTGCGACCTCTATGAAGAGCGGTTCGATCCAGTGCTCTCGCGCCACGACCGGCTCGTCTATCACGACTATCCGGAAAATCTGAAGCTAGTGGAATCGCATGTCGAAAGGTTGAAGGCGGCCGAGGCGCTGGTGATCTGCACCCCGATCTGGAACTTCGGCTTTCCGGCAATCCTGAAGGGATATTTCGACCGCGTCTGGCTGCCGGGCGTTTCCTTCGAGCTGGTCGACGGCAAGGTGGAATCGCGGCTACGCCACATCCGCAAGCTCGCAGCCGTCCTGACTTATGGCGCAACGCCCTTTCGGGCTTTCGTCGCCGGCAACCCGCCGAAGAAAATCGTCAAGCGCGTGCTGAGGGCGCAGATCAATCCGCTGAGGCCGGTGACGTTCCTAGCCCATTACGACATGAACAATTGCACGCCGGAGACGCGCGCAAAATTCCTCGACCGCGTCGGAGACGCGATGAAGCGCTTTTAGAAGATTTTCGCAGCCGTCACCTCGACCTCGACGAGAAACTCAGGGCGGGTAAAGCCGCCGATGACGAGCAAGGTGGAAACCGGCTTCGGATCGAGCGTATAGCGATCCCGTACAGCCATATAGGCTGGGAAATCCTCGCGGCGGGTGACGAAGCCTGAAATGCGGATGACGTCGGCAAAACTCATTTCCGCCTCCTGCAAGATCGCCTTGATCGCCTCGAAGCAGAGTTCCGCCTGAGCAGTGATGTCGCTCGGAACAGTATCGTCGAGACCAATACCAAGCTGGCCCGACGTGACGAGCAGCGCGGCGCCGGGCGGCACCAGCAGGCCGTGATTGTAATTTCCGAAAGGCCGGCGCACCGAGACCGGATTGAAAGTTTTTTTCATCGATCTGAAATTTTCCGAGGGCTGCAGACATCGAGCCTACAGGATGCGGCGGGATATGAGAATATCGCTGCGTCCATAATGTTTTGCGACAGAAAGCAGGACGACCGCCTTGAAGGGAATCGAACCTGCGGCCCATTTTCATCGACACCGTCGGAATTTCAGGAATGCTCGAGTCTGGAGACTGAAGCGAAACTCCCAGGCGCTAATGCCACAACGCCGAAATTGGCACGGCAGATAGGCGTTCGCCGAATGGAATCACCTTGTTATGATCGTACAAGACAATGCCCGAAACAAATTGTTCTCCACATGCTTCGGCCAAAATTCGCAATCCGGAAAAATCGAAACTCGAGACGGATGCTGCCGCTTTTATCTCGATACCGACAACTCTCCCTCTTCTATCTTCGATAACGATATCGACTTCGTTCTGCTGCTTGTCACGAAAACGCAGGCGCTGCTGAAGCTGTCGCGGCGGTCACCGGAACTGACCTGGCTGATCCTCAACGGAGGGGTACCTGATCAGGAGAGAAGCGAAAGCAAATTTATGTATATTTCCATCGCACCGCCAAGCCGACCGGGGTGCGCATCCTCCGCGACTATCTCGTGATTCATGGCTTCCTGACCAAGGAGGGCGAACAGTATCGAATGACGCCTCGATTGGGCCGCAGTGTTGGAGCTGTCGAGGCAGAATGCGGAAAAAGCCGGCGTGGCTGACCGGTATCGGACGATAGCCGGCAGTGCTTTCGATGTCGCGACTACCAGGACAAAACAGACCCAGGGCCACATACTGGATCAACGCGGTAATCAGAAACCAACCCGTCGGCATCGAAATCGCTCTGGCCAGTGCTCAAGGAACGAACGCGACTGGAACCGCCGGCAGGGTTGTCTCATGTCCCTGATCTGAAGTCGGTTACGCCTTATCTTTGCGTCACGCGCCGCGAAGCGACCAAGTGGATAGGCCCGTTGCCTTCAAAGGTCCGTCCGCTGCGCTGCCCGTCCGCGCTTTTGTCGCCGTCCAATTGAAACTGGTTGACCAGATCCCGCAGGCGGCCTGCCTCGGAGGACAATGAGGCAGCGGCAGCCGTCGACTGCTCAACCATCGCCGCATTTTGCTGGGTCGCTTGGTCCATCTGATTGACGGCCGTGTTGATCTCAGCAAGTCCCGTCGACTGCTCACGCGCCGATGTGGCAATCGCATCCATGAGTTGGTTGATCTGCACGACATACTCACCGATCGACTTGAGCGACGTTCCCGTTTCGAGAACCAGTTTTACGCCATTTTCCACATCAGTTGATGACTTTTGAATAAAGCCTTTGATTTCCTTGGCCGCTTGAGCTGCGCGCTGGGCAAGCTCACGGACTTCCTGTGCGACCACTGCAAAACCTTTGCCCGCCTCACCCGCACGGGCAGCTTCAACGCCGGCATTCAATGCCAGGAGGTTCGTCTGGAAGGCGATTTCATCGATTGCACTAATGATGTTCGAAATCTGCTGTGAACTGTCTTCGATGCGTCGCATGGCCTGTTCCGCCTGCGAGACGACAGTTGCCGACCGCTGAGCGCTGATATCGGCTTCCTTGGCGACGTTGCGCGCCTCGTCGGTGCGTTTGGTCGACATCGTCACATTCGACGTGATCTCATCCAGGGCTGCGGCCGTCTCCTCCAGAGAGGCTGCCTGTTGTTCGGTACGCTTGGACAGATCCTGCGCGGCAGATGCAATTTCACCGGTACCATTATCGATGCTGTGCACCGTCTCGAGCACGGCGCCGATCGTCGCACCCAGTTGCCGGAGCGAGGCGTTGAAGTCTTCGCGCAACGCTTCATACTCGGCCGAAAATTGCTCTGAAAGCTGGAAGGATATGTCGCCTGCTGCAAGCCGCCGGAGACCTTCGCCCAATGTCGTGGTCGCGAAGCGCAATTGTTCCGCCTCGCGTTCAACGCGCTGCTGGGCTGCGGCGCGCGTTGCCTCGCTCTCTCTGCGGGATTCGGCCGCTTCCTTCTCGAGCCTGACGACATTGAGGGCATTCTGGCGGAAGATTTCAACCGCACCGGCCATTTCGCCGACTTCATCGGCGCGACCGGCATAGGGAATATCACTGTCAAGATCGCCACCCGACAAGCGCCTCATGGCGGAGGCAATGTCTCGGATTGGGTTGGCGATGCCTGATATCGCAAAGAAGATGCCGGCTATGGCAAGAAGCACGGCCAGCCCTGCGATCGCGGCTGTCAGCAGGAAGGCGGATTGCGCGGAATCACCGCTCGCGGTCACAAAGCCTTCGGCCTGTTTGAGAATGAAAGCGACTAGATCCGCCACTGCCTTGTTCACCAGCTCGGCTTGCGGCTCCATATTTTCCTTAAAGAGGCGGATAGCTTCAGGCGTCTTCGCGTCATTCTCAAACGCGATCATTTGCTCTGCCAACGCACGATATTTGGCGAGTTCCGGCTTGATCTGATTGATCAGTTCGCGCCCACGCTCCGTGCGGACACCCTTTTCGTATTCGGCGACAACCGTGTCCAGCTCAACGCCAGCCGCATCGATCTCTTGCTGGCCGGCCTTTTTTTGCTCCGCCGTGTCCACGAGAAGGTATTGTCCATAGACCAATTTCAGGTCGAGGAAGTTATCCTTGATCTCGCGAGCCGTCACCAGCCGCTGCATCCAGAAGGTCCCGATCTGCTCGGTATTGGCACGAAGCGTCGAAATCGTGGTCAGCGAGATATAGGACAGGCCCACCATGAACAGACTGATGACCGATAGCTTTAAGATCAGGGCTTGCTTGATACTCGGGCGTTTCATGCGGGTCTCCTCCAAGGTACTACGACGACCGGCGTGCCGGCTGATGTAAAATTTCGCACCGGATTCAATAATTTAGTATTAACTAAACAATGGTCCCGCTTTATTTCCTCAGATCTGCCAAGCAGATCCATACTTACGCGATCAAATAAGCGCACCGCGACTTTAAGTTCCTTGAATCTGAGGAACATGACACGTGTCGCGAGCGGAAATAACCCCGGTCTTAGTCTCGATAACAGGATGAATCGGTCGACATCGACCAGAATCGGCACCCCCGGTCATTTCGCCATTGAGAAGCGTTGGAATGCCAATCGCCACAGCAAATGCCGATCAGCTCACGCAGCTGTCCTGCCAAGTGCGAGCTCAGCAAGCAGCTGCATGCTTGCAATTCGATCTACCGAACACATACCGGGTCGATGCAGCAACCAGAAGATCAACCTGCCGAGATTGAAATCGCGCTCTGGCAGTATTCCGGAACGAAGGCGACTGGGACCGACGGATGCAGCCGCTTTCATCGGATGAACGGGAGCGCGCATCGACCTACCGATTTGATCGGGATGGGGCTCCCTTCATCGCCGGCCGGTATCTCCTGCGGCGGCTGTTGAGCATGCATCCTCGGATATCGCCGAGCGGGCTGCTGTTGTCCCCGGACAACCACGGCAGGCTGAGGCTTAAGGGACGTGAGAGGCTACAGTTCAGCCTCACCAGTGCCGATGGGCTCCGTAGCGGTCGCTGTGGCTTTTGGATGTGATCACTCGGTTGCCCCTGCGCGCGGTGGCGGGTGCGCTGGTTTCGCCAACGCGCCAAGCAGAAAGCGTCTCGGCAAACAGCAGTCCGGTATCTGCCTTAATGGCGCCCGTGCAACTAAGATGAGTGTGTTAGTACCTTTTAATCGATAAAATGAATGCGTTCGACATTCTTGAAAAGGTTGCACCTAGCATCGACGCCTTCTGCGCCAGGTGAATTGCTCAACAGGCCGTTCTGTCCGGGGAGGAAGGGACCGAGACGATCGTCAATCTGCCGGTCTTGAAAGGAATCGAGCCGTGAATTCGGCCTGTCACGTGTGTGAGACTTTGGCCCAATATGGCACGCTAACTGCACACTGTCGTCTCCTGGTACAAAATCATTAGGGCAAGCATATCGTCTTTCTGGGGCGGAATTCGCGGCTCGTCTTGCCTCCGGTCGTCTGCTCCCTAGATCCGACACATGGATACCGAGCGAACCACAGCTCATATCAAATCGGTAAGGGCGTCTTCGCGGAAACCTCTCCAGAGGTTGAGCCCGGCCATTGTAGAGCAGGTAGAGCACCTGCTTGGTGGACGTACGCGTGATATCCGCCTCAATGGGGAGCTAGCTCAGCTTTTTGGCGAACGCTCCTGGACGCGGACCGCCAAGATCATCCGCTCGTGGATGGTCTGGGTTATCGTGCTCGACGTGCTGACGTTGGGCCTTAACGCGATCTTGCTTCCGACAGAAACCGTCATATCCATGCTTTGGCCGGCGTCTATCCTTCCCCCCGCGGCTCTTGTTGCCGCAATTGCCTTCCTGCGGCCGCATGCTTTGTGGGCGCAGGGAGTTTTCCTCCTCTCGGCTGTTTTTTTCATCCTCCTGTCGGTCGCCTTGGTGGGCGTTAACACCGGTGGCGAGTTTTACGAGCGGCATTTGACCATCATGCTTTTTGTGGCCGTCACGGCCATTATCATTTTTCCCATTCCACTCGGTTGGGCGATGGCGATCGGTGCTTCTGCCCTCAGTATCTATCTTGTGTTTCAACTGCGAAATCCGGGCATCGAAGCTGGGAGTGCTCTGGCCGGCACGCTGTTTTTCGCAAGCGGTATGGCTGCAACCGTCGTTGCCCGACGCACCGCAACGGTCTTCGCTCAGAAGACCTTCTTGCTGGAGTTACGAGATCGGACTCGCCTGGCGGAGCTTACTGACGCCAACTCGCAGCTGGAATTGCTGGCACGGACCGACCCGCTGACGGGTGTCGCCAACCGGCGTTCGATGATGGAAACGTTAAATCATTTCTGGAACGAGGACCTGAAACGAACGGGCGGCGCGGCGATGCTGATGTGCGATGTCGACGACTTCAAGCATCTAAACGATAATCTCGGACATGCCGAAGGCGACCGCTGCCTGGTGAAAATTGCCGGCATCATTCAGAGCAGCATGAGAGACGAGCGGGACAAGGTCGCCCGCTACGGAGGCGAAGAGTTTCTCGTCTTTCTCCCAGGCTCCGATGAACAAGAGGCCGGGTTGGTCGCCGAAAGAATTCGCAGCCGAGTAGAAGCTGCGTCTCTTCCAAATCCTACCTCCCGCGTCGGTCCCTGGGTCACTGTCAGCATCGGACTAGCGATATCGATGCAAAACGGTGAACTCGTGTCAGCTGAGCACATGCAGCGCCAAGCGGATGCGGCCCTCTACCTTGCCAAAAAGACGGGCCGCAACCGCGTGGTGGTCCACTCTCGTGAGATAGATCAAAGCCTCCAATGAAGTAATTCCAGCAAGAGTACGCTGCTCCTGTTGTCATTCTGGCGCTCAAACGGCTTCGAGCCGGCTCGGTGTCAGTCGTCCAGGCTGCCCATTTGACAGGATATCCTACAAGTCTATATGTAACATGCGTTCTTATCGGCGATGCGGGAAAGTGAGCGGGCATGACATTGAAATCGATGAAGCCGCTGACGCGCGCGCCGCTGTTGCATGTCTCCGTGCAGGAAAGTCTGCGCGTCTATATCGACGATAACGGCTTAGCGCCCGGAACCTTGCTTCCGGCGGAAGGAGAGCTTGCCACCCAACTCGGTGTCAGCCGCAATTCGCTGAGGGAAGGCATCAAGGCGTTGGAATCGCTCGGCGTGCTGGAGACGCGGCGCGGCGTCGGCATCTTCGTGAAGGCCTTTTCCTTCGAGCCGCTTCTCGACAACCTCGCTTACGGCCTCGGCGGCGCCCTGCGGCAGATCGAGGAGGTCCTCGAAATCCGGCGCACGCTGGAAGTGGGATTGATCGGCAAAACCATCGACGTGATCGGCGAGGAGGACATCGCCGAGCTGCGCGCCACCGTCAATCGGATGTGCGCCCATGCCGAGAGGGGCGAAACCTTTGCGGAAGATGACCAGCTGTTCCACCGACTGCTGTTTCGCTGCCAGGACAATGAAACGCTAGTGCGGTTGATCGATGTCTTCTGGCTCGCCTTCTACAAGGCGTCGGATTTCGTCAACCTTGAAAATGCCGATCCGATGGCGACGTGGCGCGACCATGCCGCCATCGTCGATGCGATCGAGGCAAAAGATCTGGAGGAGGCGCGCAGACGCCTGGATCGTCACTACGAGGGCATTGCCCGGGTGATTGCCAACAACAAGACGAGTTCAAACGTGGGAGGAACACATGAAAAGACTGTCTAGATTATCGGCTATTGCGCTTGGCGCCCTGCTGTCGACGGCTGCCGTTCCGGCTCTTGTCGTTTCCGGCGTTGTAACAGAGGCTCAGGCGGCCACTCTGTCCGGCGGCTTCGATGTCGGCCCCGGAGGCTTCCAGGGCAACTTCAATCCGCTCGCCGCGACCGCCGGCTTCACCTGGCTCAGCATCTACTACGAACCGCTGATCACCTATGACGACAAGCTGCAGAAGGTCGTCGGCGCGCTGGCAAGCTCCTACGAGGTCAGCTCCGACCAGATGACCTACACGTTCAAGCTGGCGGACGCCAAATGGCATGACGGCAAACCGTTCACCGCCAAGGACGCAAAGTTCACCATGGGCCTTGCGATGGATGCGAAAACCGGCTCGGTGCTCGCTGCCCGGCTGAAGGGCATATCGTCGGTCGAGACGCCGGACGATCACACTGTCGTTATCAAGCTCAGCGCGCCGAGCAGCAGTTTTCCCGACACGATGACCAAGGTGATGATGCTGCCCGAGCATGCGCTCTCCTCGATCCCGGCCGACCAGCTGGCGAAGAACACGTGGTGGTCCACAGCTCCGATCGGCACCGGTCCGTTCAAATTCACCAAATACGTCTCGGATCAATATGTCGAACTTGCCGCAAATACCGATTATCGCGGTGGCAAACCCGCACTGGAACGCGTCATCAATCGCTATTTCGCCAACCCGGCCGCAGCGATCGCGGCGCTGAGAGCCGGTGAAATCCAGTTCACCTATGTCGATTCCAACGATGTGCCGACCTTCAAGGACAACAAGGATTTCAAGGTCATCGAAGGCAACTCTTTCGTCGTCAACTATCTCGGCTTCAACCACGATTCCCCGCTCTGGAAAGACGTGCGCGTCCGCCAGGCGGTGATGTACGCGATCAATCGCGACGCCATCATCCAGAGCCTCTATGGCGGTGCGGCCAAGCCAGCCAATTGCGCCTATGTCGCCGACCAACTGATACCCAAGGGCATCGACACCTATGCCTACGATCCTGAGAAGGCCAAGCAACTGCTGACCGAAGCCGGCTGGGACCAGATCAATGGCGCCAAGCCGATCACCCTTCTGACCTATTACACCACGCCGCTGGCGACCAATGTGCTTGCCGCAGTCCAGGCGATGCTTGCCCAGGTCGGCATCAACATCGTCCCGCGCGCCGTCGATGCGCCAACCTATAATAGCATCGTGCTCAATGCGACGCCGGACATTGCCCAGTTCCAGATGGTTTATGCCGGACTGCAGAATGGGCCGGATGCCGGAAGCATCAATGTCGGCCTCAACGAGAAGCAGATCCCTCCGGCCGGACCGAATGTCGCCAGGGTTCGCATGCCTGACCTCACCAAGGCGCTCGATAGTGCCTTGGCCGAGCCTGACAGCACCAAGCGGGATGCCGCCTACCAGGACGTCTGCAAGGTGATGAACGCGAACCTGCCCTGGGCGACGCTCTGGGTGGCAAACCGCTACGGCATCGTCTCGACCAAGGTGAAGGATTTCGTCTGGACGCCGGCGCCGGGCGGCGGCCCCTACCAGGCCAACCCACAGAAATGGTCGATTGCCGAATAGGCGTATTCCACAAAGCCGTCAGGGTGGCTTCGGCCACCCTGACAAGACGGCCCGACAGACGGATTGCCGATGCTCCAATACAGTCTCAGACGCCTGATCATAGGAATAGGCATGCTCGTCGCCCTGAGCATGCTGATCTTCCTGCTGCTGCGCCTGACGCCCGGCGATCCGATCGATGCCTATATCGATCCGAACCTGCCGATGTCGCCGTCCGATCTTGCCGATCTGCGCAAAAGCCTCGGGCTCGATCAGCCCTTGCCGGTGCAGTATCTCGGCTGGTTGCAGCAGGCGCTGACCGGCAATCTCGGCTATTCGATCAAGCGTCTCGATCAGCCGGTTCTAGGCTTAGTGCTGTCACGGATCGGCCCGACAGTGCTGTTGATGGGCACCGCACTTGCCTTTGCCATCGTCGCAGGCATCACCTTCGGGGTGATCGGCGCCGTCCGCCGCAATTCGCTGGCCGATGTCTCGCTGTCGGTGGTTGCGCTTGCGGGGATTTCCAGCCCTGCCTTCCTCAGCGCGCTGATCGGCCTTTATATCTTCTCCGTGCGCCTGCACTGGATGCCATCCGGCGGCATGCTGACGCCGGGCGAGGAATTCTCGGTGGGCGATCTTCTCCACCATCTGATCCTGCCGGCGGCACTTCTGTCTGTTGCGCAGGCCGCATTGATCATGCGCTACATGCGCGCTTCGCTGCTCGAAGTCCTGAACCAGGATTACGTGCGCACCGCCCGCGCCAAAGGCGTTCGCGAGTTCTGGGTCATCAGCAAGCATGCCTTGCGCAATGCGCTTCTTCCGATTGTGACGCTGATCGGCTCCACCATCGGGCTTGCCATCGGCGGCGCCATCTTCATCGAGAGCGTCTTCAACTGGCCGGGCATGGGGCTTTTGCTCGTCGATGCCGTGCAGACCCGCGACTACCCCGTCATCATGGGGGCGACGCTCGTCATCGGCGCCTGCGTTATCGCCGTCAATCTTCTGACCGACATTACCTATGCGGTCGTCGACCCGCGCATCAAGGTGGGCTGACCATGCTGGCACGCTCTTCCGAACGCCGGAGCCCCGGACCACTGGCCCGCGCCTTCAGTCGGTTTCTGCTCAACCGCGCAGCCGTTGCCGGCGTCTTCATTGCCATTCCGATGCTGCTGCTGATCCTCTCCTATCCGCTATGGTGGGCCTACCGGCCGAACGACATCGATCTTCTGGCGATGAATAGCGGCCCGACGGCAACGCACTGGTTCGGAGCCGACGGCGTTGGCCGCGACGTCTTCGCGCGCGTGCTCGAGGGCGGCAGGATTTCGCTGCTGGTCGCGGTCGCGTCGACCGCGCTTTCGGCGGTCATCGGGTTTCTTTTTGGAGCAATCTCGGCGCTTGCAGGACGCTGGACGGACGCCGTCTCGATGCGCTTCGTCGATCTGGTGATGACCCTGCCGCCCGTCATCTTCCTGCTTGTGCTCGCCTCGATCGCCGGCACCGGCATCTGGCCGACCGTGCTCGTCATCTCGTTGCTCTCCTGGCCGCTGCTGGCGCGCATGATCCGTTCGCGGTTGCTGGAACTGCGCGAACGCGACTTCGTCATGGCCGCCCGCGGCATGGGCGCCGGCATCGGACATCTGCTGTTTCGCCACGGCCTGCCGAACTCGATCGATATCCTCGTGGTCTATGCAACGCTGCAGATTGCCAATGCCATCCTGCTCGAGGCGGGGCTGTCCTTCCTCGGTCTCGGCATCGCCCCGCCGGCGGCAAGCTGGGGTAACATGCTGAACGCGGCCCGCTCGACCGCCGTGCTCGAACAATATCCGTGGCAATGGCTCTTCCCCGGCGCCGCGCTGATCCTTGCCGTCCTGGCAATCAACTTCATTGGCGATGGCCTCAGAGATGCCTTCGACCCGCGTGCCGAACTGAACTGACAATCGAAAGAAACGAAAATGACCAAATTCAAGGGTGTCGTCCCTCCCGTCGTAACACCGCTCAATCCGGATCTCACCGTCGACTACCCATCCTATACGCGCGTGCTCGAGCATCTGATCGATGCCGGTTGCCATGGCGTATTCGTGCTCGGCTCGACGAGCGAGGTGATCTTCCACGATGACAAGACCCGGCGGGACATCATCGAACATTCGGCCAAGGTGGTGAATGGCCGGGTGCCGCTGATCGTGGGGGTCATCGATCCGACCACGGATCGCGTCATCGCCCATGCGAAGGTCGCAAAGGCCGCCGGCGCCGATGCGGTCGTGGTGACGGCGCCATTCTATACCGTCACCAGCCAGTCCGAGATCCTCGACCACTTCCGTTATATCCGCGACGCAGTGGATGTTCCGCTGGTCGCCTACGACATTCCTGTCTGCGTTCATATCAAGCTGCAGCGCCAGACGGTCGTCACGCTTGCCAGGGAAGGCGCCATTATCGGCCTGAAGGATTCCAGCGGCGACGACGGCAACTTCCGCTACGCGCTCCTCGATCTTGCCGAGCACAAGGACGTCTTCCTGATGACCGGCTCCGAGATAGTCGTCGATGCCGCGCTGCTGATGGGCGCCCATGGCGTTGTCCCCGGTATCGCCAATGTCGATCCGCGCGGCTATGTCCGCCTTTGGGATGCTGCCCAGCGCGGCGACTGGATCGCCGCGAAGAAAGAACAGGAGCGCCTCTGCCGCCTGTTTGAGATCGTCTGGGTCGCGCAGGGCCGCGTCAGTGGCGGCGCAGCAGGCATCGGCGCGTTCAAGACCGCCATGCGCAGTCTCGGCATCATCGATTCCGCCGTCATGCCGCGGCCGCGTGCCTCCCTTAACGATACCGAAACGGCGCGGATCGAAGAGATCCTGCGTGCAACCGGCCTGCTGAACTGAGCCGGCTGATGGAACAGACCGCCGAACCCGTGCTCGACATCAGGGGATTGCGAACGATCTTCCGCATCCGCGGCGGCGAGATCACGGCGGTCAACAATATCGACCTGACCGTTGCAGCCGGCGAGACACTTGCGCTCGTCGGCGAATCCGGCTCCGGCAAGTCGGTCACCAGCCTATCCATCATGCGGCTGCTCACCCGCAACATCGGTATGATCGCCGCGGGCAGCATCCGCCTTGCGACGAGCGACGGTGTGGTCCGCGATCTCGTCTCCCTCGACGACGAGAGCATGCGCAGGATCAGGGGCGACGACATCGGCATGATCTTTCAGGAGCCGATGTCGAGCCTCAATCCCGTCTTTACCATCGGCGACCAGATCGCCGAGCCGATCCGTATACATCGCGGTAGCGATCGCAAGGCGGCGATGAACGCAGCCGTCGCGCTGCTTGAAAGCGTCGGCATACCGGACGCTCAACGCCGCGCCGGCCAATATCCGCACGAACTCTCGGGCGGCATGCGGCAGCGCGCCACAATCGCCATGGCGCTCGCCTGCGATCCGGCGCTGCTGATTGCCGACGAGCCGACCACGGCGCTCGACGTGACGATCCAGGCGCAGATTCTCGACCTGCTCCTCAAACTGCAGCGCGAGCGCGGCATGGCCATGCTCTTCGTCACCCACAATCTCGGCGTCGTCGCCGAAATCGCCCATCGCGTGGCGGTGATGTATGCCGGCCGGATCGTCGAAGAAGGGCCGGTCGGCGAGGTTTTCCGCAATCCCAAGCATCCCTACACGATGGGCCTTCTCGCCTCCATGCCGCGCCTTGGCGATGCCGCGCGGATGAAACAGGCCGGCGAAAAGCTCGCCGCCATTCCCGGAATGGTCCCGAGCCTGATGAACATGCCGAGCGGCTGCGCCTTTTCTCCGCGCTGCAAATTCGCGATCGAAGCCTGTCGCGCTGCCGTTCCCGCGCTCGAACAGGTCAGTCCGCAGCATCGCAGCCGCTGCATCAGATGGCAGGAGATCTAGGTGAGCGCACCGCTGCTTTCCGTCCGCGACCTTTCGAAACACTATACTTCCCGTGGCACGCGACTGAACATTCTTGAGGGTATCTCCTTCGATATCGGCAAGGGTGAAGTCGTCGGGCTTGTCGGCGAATCCGGCAGCGGAAAGACCACGATCGGGCGTTCCGTCCTTCGCCTCGTCGAGCCGTCGTCCGGCAGCGTCCGTTTCGACGGCACAGAACTCACGGCACTTTCCGCCTCCGCGCTCAGACGGCAACGGCCGCGCATGCAGTATATTTTCCAGGACCCCTTCGCCAGCCTGTCGCCGCGTATGACGATCGGCGAGATCCTGACGGAAGGCTTGAAGATCCAGGGGATCGGCACCGCCCGTGACCGGCTCGAACGGGCGCAGTCGGCCTTGGCAAAGGTCGACCTGCCCGCCGATGCGATCAATCGGTACGCGCATGAATTTTCCGGTGGCCAGCGCCAGCGCATCGGCATTGCCCGGGCGTTGACCTTGTCGCCGGAATTCATCGTCGCCGACGAGCCGGTCTCGGCGCTCGACGTATCGATCCAGGCGCAGGTGATCAACCTGCTGCGCGACCTCCAGCAGCAACTTGGCCTGACCATGCTGTTCATCTCACATGACCTTGCCGTCGTCGAATATATCTGCGACCGGGTGATCGTGCTTTATCTCGGCCGCATTATGGAAGTCGCACCAAGTGCCGATCTTTATGCGAGACCGCAGCATCCCTATACGCGCGCGCTGCTCTCGGCGATTCCGTCGCCCGATCCGGATGCCCGCCGTAACAGGCAGATCCTGAAAGGCGATATTCCAAGTCCGGCCAATCCGCCGAGCGGATGTGTTTTTCGCACGCGCTGTCCGAGCGCGCTCGAGGCCTGCGCCGGCACCGTTCCGCAATTGCGGGAAATCGCACCTGGCCATTTCAAGACCTGCATCCGCGACGACCTCAACTGATCCGTCATCCATCGGAGAAACAAGAGATGAATGCAAAGACGCCGCGTCCCGCCATCGGCGGAAATTGGGCGAGCCTGCTTTTGCCGATCGCAGCCGATGACAGCATCGAATTCGACAAGCTCGGTGAAGAGATCGATATCCTCATCGATGCCGGCGTCGATGGTATTTACTCAAATGGCACTGCCGGCGAATTCCACAATCAGACGGAAGCGGAGTTCGACAGGATGCAGGCAATGCTGGCCGAGCGCTGCAAGGCATCTTCAACCCCATTCGTCATCGGCGCCTGCCAGCCCGACCCGCTGATCATGCTCAATCGCGTCCGCCGCGCCGCCGCACTCGATCCCCACGCCATTCAGGTCATATTGCCGGACTGGTGGCCGCTTACCGATGCCGAAGCGATCGATTTCCTGAAACGAGCGGCTGAGGCTGCCGACGGTATTCGGCTCATCCTCTACAATCCACCGCACGCAAAACGGGTACTGGCGCCAAAGGAGTTGGGCGCGGTCTGTGCGGCGGTGCCTGAGGTGATCGGCATCAAGCTCGCCGACGGCGACGGCTCCTGGTATGCCGAGGCACGCCTGTATCTCTCGGGGCTTTCGCTCTTCGTCCCCGGCCATCATCTCGCAACCGGCACGAGGGAAGGTGTGGCAGCAGGCTCTTTTTCCAACGTGGCCTGCCTTAGTCCCCGCGGCGCTCAGATCTGGACGGTCTCGATGCGAAACGATATCGACGCCGCACTCGATTTGGAGCGACGCATCCGCACGTTTATGGACGCGCATATCGTCCCGTTTCGGCAGGATTTCGGTTATTCGAACGCCGCTCTCGACAAGCTCCTGAGTGCGATCGGCAATTGGGGACCCGTGGGAACCCGCTTGCGGTTTCCCTATCGCTCGATAGACATCGCAGAAGCGGTCAGGTTGCGACGCATCGCACGTTCCGAACTCCCCGATCTTTTCCCCTGAGTTTGCCTAAAGAAGGGGCTTTCCGATATGGCGCGCAACGAAAACTTCTACCATCCCAGCCGGGCCGATATCTTGCTGGAGGCCTCCTTCAGCAGAACGATGAAGCGGTCGACATCGCTTTTTTGCGTGCGGAAGGCCGGGGCGCCGACATTCACCGCGGCGATCACGGATCCGTCGAATGCCAGAACCGGCACCGAGACGGAGACGAGTTGATCGCTGACTTCACCGTAACTCACACAAAATCCCTGGCGGCGGATTTTATCCAATTCAGCAACCAGCTTGCCACGATCCGTGATCGTGCGCTTGGTCAGCCGCGGTAAAGTCTCGGGGATCATTTGCAACTGCACCTGGGGGTGGAGATAGGCGAGAAGCACCTTGTACGAGCCGGCCGTGAGCGGCCGTCTTCGACCGATCATCGCCTGCACCCGCAAGTCGCGCATCGGTTCGAACTTCGCAATACACAGGGATTCCCCATTGTCGATGATCCTGAGCTGGGTCGTTTCGTTCGCCTTCTGGCCGACTTCTTCAAGAATAGGATTGGCTATGCGCACCAGATCAACCTGTGTCGAGGCAGCGGTCCCGAGAATGATCGCAGTCGTCCCAAGCCGGTAAGTGCCCGTATCACTCTTCCGCACCAGGCCGCGCCGTTCCAGTGTGCGTAACATGCGCAAAATTCTCGGCTTGGTTTCCCCGAGGTTCTGCGCCACCTCAGTCAGCCTGATATCCGGGTTTTTGGCGACATTTAGCAATACCTCGATGCAGACATCAACAGACTGCACGATATCGCTTTTTGACGGATTTCTTTTGTCCATGGGGCCAGAATTTTCTCCGCGACCAAGGCTGAAGGAGTGGCATAATTTCAAGTTACGCCTATCGTAACGCGCTTGTTTTCCGTTTGACAGCCCCCTTGCGGCCCCCTTACCAATTTGTGTCAAGAGTGGATGGGAACCTGCTCGCACCGACCAAGCAAGGTCGGCCCAAAAACGCTAAACCGGGATTGAAGAAATGGCCGCAAAAACATTGACGCGGGCAGCGATCGGGCTGCTTGGTACGATTGCTATTCCTGCAATGGTCGCCGCACAGGAAACCCCGCTGACGATCGGGATGTCGACGACGCCGACGACGCTAGATCCTCATGAAGATAGTTCGGCGCCAAACAATGCGACCTCACGCCATATCTGGGACAGCCTCATAAACCTCACGGGAACGTCGGCAAATGCGCCGGAACTCGCCACCGAATGGAAGGTCATCGACCCGACCCATTGGGAATTCAAGCTGCGGAAGGGCGTGAAATTCCATGACGGCAGCGAGTTCAATGCCGATGACGTCATTGCTTCGCTTCTGCGTGCTCGCGACAAGCCAAGCCAGAGCTTTGCTTCCTACACCCGCAATATTGTCAATGTCACGGCCACGGATCCCTATACCATCGTCGTCGAGACAAAGGTTCCTGATCCGATTCTGCTGAATTCCGTCAGCCGAATTCGCATTATCAGCGCCGATTGCAAGGAGGCGCCGGTCCAGGATTTCGACAACGGCAAGTGTGCAATCGGAACCGGGGCCTATTCCTTCGTCTCCTATTCGCCAGGCAGTAACCTGACCTTAAAGCGCAATGACAGCTATTTCGCAGGCCCCTCGCACTGGTCGAACGTCACGCTGCGCTTCCTGCCCGATGACGGCGCCCGTCTGGCATCGCTTCTCTCCAACGAGATCGACATTGTCGAAACCCTTCCTGCCGATGGAATGGCACGCGTGGAAGCGAGCGATAATCTGCAAGTCATCAACGGCCTGTCTTCCCGCTTCGTTTATCTTGGCCTCGATGTCAGCCGCGATGTTTCGCCTTTCGTGAAGGCTGCGGATGGTTCCGATCTCGACAAGAACCCGCTCAAGGATGAACGGGTGCGTCGGGCAATGCTGATGTCGATCAACCGGCCGGCAATCGTCGACCGCGTCATGCAGAAGAACGGCACGGTGGCCGACCAATTCGTCACCCAAGGCTATGCGGGCTATTCCGAAAAAGTCGAGAAGGTGGGTTATGATCCCGCCGCCGCCAAGGCGCTTCTGGCCGAGGCCGGTTATCCCGATGGCTTCAGCCTGACCCTGCACGGTCCCTCTGGCCGTTACGTCAAGGATGCCGAAGTTCTGCAGGCGGTCGGCCAGATGTTCACACGCATCGGCATCAAATCGAAAGTCGAGGTCCTGCCTTGGTCGATGTATTCGGAAGCCTATTCAAAGGGCACCTACAGCACCTATTTCGGCTCCTGGGGTGTGAACACCGGCGAAACCACCAATCCGACTGTCGCGCTAGTAGCCACGCGCGACGAGAAAAAGGGGACCGGCAGATATAACGGCGGCGGCGTGTCCGATCCGAAGATCGACGGGGTGCTGGCCAAGGCGAGTTCGACGCTCGATGAAGCCGCACGCGCGCCCCTTCTCGAGGAGCTGTCGACCGAGACCTTCAACAACCTCTGGCTCCTCCCAATGCATTACGAAAACGTCGTGCTGGGTGCAAAGAAGACCGTGTCCTACACCCCGCGCGGCGACAAATATACGCTCGCTTACGACGTGAAACCGGCGGACTGATGCTTGTCGTCCAAAAGCGTGCAGCGGTTTTGGGCGACACGCATCCAATAAAGACTTGAAGTGCGTCGCATGGATCCATTCGATGCGACGCGGTTTAAAACAGCAGCATGGGGCCGCCCCGAGGACGCCCCTTTCTTCATCTCCCAGGAGACATTCATGCAGGAACTTGGAACGGGCGAAGCCGTCGCCCGGGCGAAGGCCATCTATGACTATGGCCAGACGGCCATCTTCGCCTCTCAGGCCGATCCCCGCCTCCATATGGTGCTTTATGTGCCGCCGACGGCGGCAGACGGCCGCAAGCTCGACCTCCTGGTCGCGGTCCACGGCACCGGGCGCACGTCGGCCATCGACTTCCGCGACGGTTTTGCCGAATTCGGACTCTACAACGACTGTGCCATCCTTTGCCCGATCTTCCCGGTTGGCGTTCTCGGCGATGGTGCGCGTTCCGGCTACAAGTTTCTTGAGGAAGGCGACATCCGCTACGATCAGGTCGTCCTTGCCATGGTCGCGGAAATGGCCGACAAATACCGCCAGGACTGGTCCAAATTCGCCATGTTCGGCTTCTCCGGCGGCGGGCATTTCGTGCACCGTTTCACCATCCTGCATCCGGAAAAGCTCTGGGCGGCATCGATCGGCGCACCTGGTTCCGTCACCCTTGTGGATCCGACGCGTGACTGGTGGGTCGGCATTCGGGATCTGGAGGCGCGCTTCGGCAAGGCCTTCCGGCCCGAAGATCTCGCCAAGGTGCCGGTGCATATGATCGTCGGCGATGCCGATCTGGAGACCTGGGAAATCACCCACAAGCCGGGTGGCAAATATTATATGGATGGCGCAAACGACGCCGGCAAAACGCGGCCCGAACGCCTTGCCGCCCTGGCGAGCTCATTCCGCGAAGCGGGTGTCGACGTGACGTTCGATCGTGTTCCGGGCGTCTCTCACGACCGGATGAAGGTTCTGGGCAACGTCAAAGCCTTCCTGGCAAAGGTGCTGGAGGGCCGTCGCGCGAAATGAGAAATGCAACGATCGTGGCGCCTCAGCCGGAGGCAGTCGAAGCCGGCGCGGAAGTTCTCGAACGCGGCGGCAATGCCATCGACGCAGCACTTGCCTGTGCTTTCGTCCAGGGCGTGGTCGACCCGCAGATGGCCGGCATCGGCGGCTTCGGCTCCATGCATGTCTATATGCCGAAAAAGGGCGTGCACGAGATCCTCGAATTTTATGCGCGCGCGCCGTTGAAGGCTGCGCCGGACATGTGGCTCGACAAGATCAAGCAACAGAGCCGCGACGGCTTCGGCTACGTGCTTGAGGGCAATATTTCCGATATCGGCTACCTTGCCGTCTGTACCCCCGGCTCGCTAAAAGGCTATGAGACCGCGCTACGCGATTACGGCACCTTCGATTGGGCCGATCTCATCAAGCCGGCCATCCGCCTTGCCCGTAGCGGTTTCATGATCCGAAACCACATGCACTGGTATTGGGCCAAGGACCAGTCGAATGACGGTTTTGCCAACACGCTCGACAAGCTGCGCTTTTCTGAAACGGGCCGGAAAGTCTATTTCCACGACGACGGCACGCTCAAGAATGTCGGCGACCTGCTCGTCAACAAGGATATGGCCGAGACCCTCGAACGCATCGCGCGAAGCGGCGGCTCGGACATCTTCTATCACGGCGAACTGGCCGAACAGATCGCCGACGATTTCAAGGCACATGGCGGCTTGATCGATCGGGAGGATCTGGCGCGTTACAAATTGTCGAAGGTGGAGCCGGTTTGGGGCGACTACCGCGACAACCGCATCGCCACCTCGCCTCCACCAGGCTCGGGCTTTCCGATGCTGGAACTCCTGCATATCATGGAGCAGTTCGATGTCGGCTCGCTGCAGCATGGCAGCGCCGAACATGTCCGCATCCTGTTCGAATCCATGAAGCGGATGACGATCGACAAGGACGCGCATATGGGCGATCCCGCCTATGTCGACGTGCCCTATGAAAAGCTGCTGTCGAAACAGCATGCAAAGGCGCATGCCGGCGCGATCAAGGCGGGCGAGATCGCCAGCGTATCGCGGCTTGATCGATCGCAGCGCGACACCACCCACATCTCGGTGATCGACAAGGACGGCAATGCCGTCGCGATGACCCACACCCTAGGCAGTCCCTCGGGCGCGATCACCGATAGCCTCGGCTTCATGTACAATGGCACGATGAGCCGCTTTAATCCGCTTCCGGGTAAGCCCGGCTCCATCGCGCCCGGCAAGCGGCGTCCCAGCTCGGCGGCACCGACGATCGTCTTCAAGGGCGACGAGCCCAGCATCGTCATCGGAGCGCCAGGCGGCAGCTATATCGCGCCGGCCGTTGCGCAATGCCTGATGAACATGATCGATTTCGACATGTCCGTGATCGAGGCCGTCTCGGCGCCAAGGATCGTGGGGGTGTCAAACACGATCGACATCTGCAATCGCATTCGACACTCTGTCGAAGACGAGCTGCGGGCGCAGGGCTACCAGGTGGCACGGTCGCCGCAGACATATGCGTTCGCCGCAGTCCACGCGATCAAGATTGACGGCGGCATCTCGAAAGGCGCGGCCGATCCGCAGCGCGACGGGATGGCGATCTCCGTCGGCTAGATTCAAAATTACAGCGTCCTTTGCGGCTCTCGAAAAGACGCGCGGCGCTGTAGGGAGAGGTTCAATGGTCACATCCATCATCAGGCGGTTGATACAGGCGCTGTTCGTCGTTGTCGCGATGACGATCATTGTCTTCATCGGCGTCAATGTGATCGGCAACCCGGTCGACATCCTCATCAACCCGGACGCCAATCAGGCGGAGCGGGCACTCGTCATCGCCCATTACGGCCTGGATCAGCCGCTGTGGAAACAGTACCTGCTGTTTCTCCAAGGACTTCTGCACGGGGACTTCGGCAACAGCTTCGTTTATGGGCGCCCGGCGCTGGGTCTGATTCTCGAACGTCTCCCGGCGACGCTCGAACTGGCGATCACGGCTCTCGGCATCGCGCTGCTGTTCGGCTTGCCGCTTGGGCTGTATGCAGGGCTCTACCCCAATCGGATTTCCTCCAAGCTGATCATGAGCGGCTCAATTCTGGGCTTCTCGCTTCCGACCTTCTGGGTCGGCCTCATGCTGATCATGGTATTTTCCGTCGAGCTCGGCTGGTTGCCGACGAATGGCCGCGGCCCGACGCGGGAACTGCTTGGCGCACAATGGTCGTTTCTGACCGGGGACGGCATCAGGCATCTTCTATTGCCCGCGTTCAACCTGGCTCTGTTCAAGACGTCGCTCATTCTTCGGCTGACCCGCGCCGGCGTGCAGGAGGTCCTTCCTCAGGACTATGTGAAGTTCGCCCGCGCCAAGGGATTGCGAGAGCGGCGGATCATTTCCGTGCACGTTCTCAAGAACCTGATGATCCCGGTGTTAACGATCATCGGCCTTGAGTTCGGGTCACTGATCGCCTTTTCGGTCGTCACCGAAAGCATCTTTGCGTGGCCGGGCATGGGCAAGCTCATCATCGACTCGATCAACCTTCTCGATCGCCCCGTCATCGTCGCCTACCTGATGATGATGGTGCTGCTCTTCGTCGTCCTCAACTTCATCATCGATATCTGTTATACCCTTCTGGATCCGCGGGTCCGGCTGGAAGGAAAGGCTTGACCCCATGGCCGAACCACAAACGCAAGACACTAGTGCTCCAACGCCCGAACCCAGTCGTCTGTCGAAAGGGATCGCGGATTTCTTCAGCTCTCCGGCAGCCGCGATCGCCTTCCTCACGCTGGTGATCATCTGTTGCCTGGCGCTGTTCGCGCCATGGATCTCTCCGCAAAATCCCTATGATTTGATGCAGCTCGACATCATGGATGGACGACTGCCGCCGGGGTCCGAATCCATGACCGGGCTTGTCTATCACCTCGGTACCGACAGCCAGGGCCGTGATATCCTGTCCGGCATCCTTTATGGCCTGCGTACCTCATTGCTGGTGGGCGTTCTGTCGGCCTTCGCTGCTGCCATCATCGGAACCTCAGCCGGACTGTTCGCCGCTTACATGGGAGGGCGCACGGAAACCGCGATGATGCGGCTCGTCGACCTGCAGCTGTCGTTTCCCACCATCTTGATGGCACTCATGATGCTCGCCGTGCTCGGCAAGGGCGTGCCCAATGTCGTGATCGCACTGATCATCGCCGAGTGGGCGACCTATGCCCGAACGGTCCGCGGCACCGCTCTGGTCGAGCGCGAGAAGGAATATATCGAGGCGGCCCGGATGCTGCGCCTGCCTGGATGGCGCATCCTCTTCAGGCACCTGCTGCCGAACTGTCTTGCGCCGGTCATCGTCATCGCCACCATGCAGATCGCCCGGGCAATTGGCCTCGAAGCAACCTTGTCCTTCCTCGGCCTCGGCGCATCGGTGACCGAACCCTCGCTCGGCATGCTGATCTCGACGGGCTACCAGTATCTTCTGACGGGCCTCTACTGGATCAGCTTCTTTCCCGGCATTGCCCTTCTGGTCACGATCGCGGCGATCAATCTCGTCGGCGACCGGCTGCGCGATGTCCTCAACCCGAGGAACATGTCATGACCCCATTGCTGCAAGTGAGCAATCTCGTCACCGAATTCGGCGGCGGCAGGGGACGGCCCCGCGTTTGCGCCGTCAATGATGTGTCATTCACGGTGGAGCGCGGCAAGGTCCTTGGTCTTGTGGGAGAATCCGGATCCGGAAAGTCGGTGACCGGCTTCTCGATCATGCGGCTCCTCGATAAGCCCGGCCGGATTGTCGGCGGCAGCGTCATCTTCGACGGCGCCGACATCGCGAAATATTCCGACGAAGAGATGCGGCAACTACGCGGCAAACGGATCGCCATGGTATTCCAGGATCCGATGATGACGCTCAACCCGGTCCTGACCGTCGGGACGCAGATGGTTGAAGCCGTCCAGGCACACGAGCGAGTCTCGAAGGATGCCGCCCGGCAGCGGGCGCGGGATGCTTTGGCGCTGGTCGGAATACCAAGCCCTGATGAAAGGCTTGCCGCCTACCCGCATCAGTTTTCCGGCGGAATGCGCCAGCGTGTGGCGATCGCCATCGCGCTTCTTCACAAGCCGGACCTCATCATCGCCGATGAACCGACGACGGCGCTGGATGTGACGATCCAGAGCCAGATCATTTCCGAATTCCAGAAACTCACCGAAGAGGGAAATACGGCGGTGATCTGGATCACCCACGATCTGGCGATCGTTTCAAGATTGGCCGACGAGATCGCCGTCATGTATGCCGGCCGCCTCGTCGAGACCGGACCGGTGGGCAAGGTTCTGACCGATCCTCACCATCCCTATACCGCCGGTCTGATCGCGTCGGTGCCTTCGCAAAACAGACGCAGAGAGCCCCTTCACCAGATCCGCGGTATGACACCGGCCATTAGCCGTCTCCCACAGGGATGCAGTTTTCGTACGCGCTGTGATTGGGCAACCGACGGCTGTCTGGTCATGCCGGCGCTTATGCCGGACGGCGATCGCTCCTTCCGCTGCATTCATCCCGTAACGAAAGAGGTAGCATGATGACGGCGACCGCCGCGCCCCTGATCGAAGCGAGAAACGTGTCGCAGCGCTTCGGAGCCAAGCCCGACCTGGCCGCCAAGATCGCGCTCAAGCTCAAGCTGGCCAAGCCGGCGCCTATCGTTCACGCGCTTGATAATGTCAGCCTCAGCATCCGGCCCGGAGAGGTTGTCGGCCTTGTCGGCGAAAGCGGCTGCGGGAAGTCGACGCTTGGCCGCGCCATTGCAGGGATTACGTCACCGAGCCAGGGCCAAATCCTCTGGAAGGGGATGGACCGAAGCGCCATGTCGAAAGGCGAGCAGCATCAGTTCGGTCTCGCCAGCCAGATGATCTTCCAGAATCCGTTGGCGGCTCTCAATCCGCGCATGACCGTCGAAGAGCTTATCTGGGAGGCGCCTCGGACGCATGGGCTTGCCCGCTCCACGGAACGCGACGCCTATGTCGACAGATATTTGATGCTGGCCGGTTTCGACCCGGCCATGAAAAGGCGATACCCGCACCAGTTTTCCGGTGGCCAGCGGCAACGCGTCAATATTGCGCGTGCGCTTGCCGTGCAGCCGAAATTCCTCGTCTGTGACGAAAGCGTCGCAGCACTCGACGTTTCCATCCAGGCTCAGGTGATCAACCTGTTCATGGAACTTCGTGACAAGCTCGACCTGACCTATTTGTTCGTCAGCCATGATCTCGGCGTCGTGGAACATATTTCCGACCGCGTTGCGATCATGTATCTCGGTCGCATCGTCGAAGAGGCGCCCGTCGAGGAGGTTTTCAGGCGGCCCAATCATCCTTACACGAAAGCGCTCTTGGCCGAGGTGCCGCGCATCGAACCCGGCAAGCGACAATTCAAGCCCGTCGATGGCGAACTCCCCAGCCCAATAAACCCGCCGAAAGGCTGTCACTTCCATCCGAGATGCCCGATTGCGATGGACCGCTGTCATATGGAAGTGCCGGTGAAAAGGGAAATTGCACCGGGGCACCTGTCGGCTTGCCACCTCAATGATGAATAATCTCGAACAACAGACCGCTGATGGCTTCAGGTCATCCTGCTAATGTGCATGAGCCCCGCCCGGACGGGAGACTTTTTTCAACCCGGCTCCCGCGGCGGCGGTGTTCGCCAGGGAGGCGTCGCCGAGCGAAATGACGCCGGTTAGGCGCTTGTCACGATTGACGACGGGAAGGCGGCGAACCTGGACCTGCCCCATGTTGCGCGTCACGTCGTCGACATCATCGTCTTCGAAGCAATATTTGACATCGCGGGTCATGACTTCGCGCACCTTTGCATCGCCCCCTAATCCGTCGGCAAGCCCGCGCACGACGAGATCGCGGTCGGTGATGGTTCCGACGAGCCGGTCATTGTCGCCGACCGGCAGGAAGCCGATCTGCCTGTCGGCCATGCATCTCGCGATTTCGGCTATCGTCTGGTTAGGGTTGGCGATTTCTACATCGCGCGACATGATCTCTGACACTTTCATGGTCTTTCCTCCTGCCTTTTGCGGTTAATGGACGTCGAATGTTCCGGTGAGAGTCGTTTCCGAAACGATGTGGTTGCGGCTCCTGCCAGTCTCTCGAGGCCCTAATGGCGCATATCCGGATCCGGCCAGAGCGCCTGGACTTCTGCCGGCAGCCCGTGGCGCACTTTCCGCACCTCGCCCGGATCGATATAGTGGGAAAGCACCCGGAAAACCGACCGCACGGCCTCCTTCGCGTCTACCGGACGCGTCGATGAAAGCTCGTCGTTCACCTGCTCCAGGAACTCATCCAGGGAACGTGAACGGACGGGTTGTTTGGAAGGATCGTAGCGGTCGTAATAGGCGCCGCGCACGAGGAGCGGCAGCTGTGCCGACAGATGCGCAGCCAGATCGATCGGCAGACGATCTCTCAACGTATGAAGAACCGCGCCAAGCACATGCCAAGCAAGCTGCCGATCAGGTCCCTGGTCGGCCATCAGATCGTCGAGCCATATATTTGTGGTTTGCAGCGTCTTATCGAAGACGGCGACACCCGAAGCGCTCATGGCTTCACCTCCATGATGATGGTTCGAATCTGTTGAACCACTCAGGGAGATGAAAGTTCCGGAAGGCATCGTTAAATGCACCGGCCGCTTCGTCAAGAATCCGACGTGCCCTCCTCCTCCACGAAAATTCCCCAAGCGGCGATGAAGAGAGCGGCTATCAACGGCCCGATCACGAAACCATTGATGCCTACGAGAGAAATGCCGCCAATGGTGGAAATGAGGACAACATAGTCCGGAAGCTTGGTCTCCCTGCCGACCAAGGACGGCCTCAGAAGATTATCGACAAGACCTATGACGAGGGCGCCGACCGCAACCAGCACAAGCGCCTTCACCCAAAAACCGGCCAGGGCCAGGTAAACGGCCGTGGGCACCCAGATCAATGCGGCGCCGACCGCAGGCAGCAGCGACAGGAAGCTCATCAGCACGCCCCACAGCAGGGCTGGCTCGACGCCGAGGGCCCAGAAGGCGATCCCGCCGATCGAACCTTGGATGATAGCGATGATAATATTTCCTCGCACGGTCGCGTGAATGACCGAAGTGAATTTGGAGGTGAAGCGAAGTGTATGAGCATCGCTGAGAGGCAGCGCTCTTCTGATGGCGCGGGCAACGGCGCGCCCGTCCCGGAACATGAAGAACAGGAGATAGAGCATGACGCCGAAGGTGACGAAGAACCGCAGGGTGTTCTGGCCGAGGCTCAAGGCACGCCCGGCAAAGAAGCCGCCGCCCTGCATCAATGCCGAGGAAACGCGTTCCTGAAACGTATCGACGCCATTCAGCTCGATCCTCCGGAGCCAGTCGCGGAGGAAAAGGGGCAACGCTTCTTGCAGTTTCTGGACAAAGCTTCGGACATCGATCTCGCCGCTGTCCATGCGTTGGTAGAGAAGGTTGCCCTGCTGGACGAGTGAACTGAGAACGATCAACCCCGGAATGATCACGACGCAAAGGCAGACCAGCACGGACAGCGCTGCAGCAAGGTTTCCGCGCCCACCCAGCTGCGCCTCCATACGGGCGTGAAGCGGGAAGAAGATGATGGCGAGGACGACTGCCCAGAATATCGCCGAATAGAACGGTAGCACGATGGCGACGAAGGCAATGGTCACGAGGACCAGAAGCACATAGAAACTGACACGCTGAAGGAGCATTCGATCTTTCCGCTTCGAGACCGCGATGATGATGATAGCACAGATGCGGCAGCAGTGCTGGACCTCCCTTCCATCCTGTCTTGATGGCTCGATCCGCACGCGCCGTCTCGCAACCGACAGGAACTTCTTCTTCCGATTTTTGTTATTCGGCTCATGTTAATGAACCAATCAGTCCAGCCGAGGCTCGGAACAACAATTCATATCGAAGATCAGGATGTTCACATCCTTGACGGAGGCAACCCACATGGCCTTCCAGTCGTCCTCCTGCATGGCTGCGGCAGTCTTGCGCAGGAAATTTTGCTCGCCTTCGACAACAGCGATTTCCGGATCATTGCACCCGACCGGCCTGGCTATGGACTGAGCACGCCGCCTGCACCGGCTGAGCGTGGACCTGAGGGACAGTCCTTCTGGCTTGAGCGCCTTCTCGCGTCTCTCGAGCTGCCGGAGGTGAGGATCGTCGCGCACTCGATCGGCAGCGCAGCGGCCTTACACCTTGCTGCAAGAAGACCAGACCTCGTCAGGGGACTTTTTCTCATTTCCCCATGTTGCGCGCCTGTGCCATCGAAGCCGTTGATTGTGCTTAGATCGGCGGTCGCTCCGGTGGTCGGGCCGTTGATCCGCCAGCACGTCATCGGCCGGTGGCCCGCATTCTTTCTCGATCGAGGTCTGAGGTCGTCCTCCTTTCCCAATCCCCTGCCTTCTCATCTCGCGGACCTGCCGGCCTCTCACGTGGTCAATCCGATTAGCATCCGCACGATGGCCGACGAGTTGCGCGCCTTCAACCGAGACATGGAACGCCTTCCGGATCTGCCTGGCGATCTTCCCCTGCACGTTCTCTTCGGGATGGCGGACCGATTGATTTCACCGAACTGGCATATTGATTGGCTTTGCAGGAAGCATCCAGGGCCGGTCGTCAGATTGCTGGAAGGTGTCGGGCATTTACCCCATCATGTGGTCCCTGGCGTGGCGCGAGAGATGCTTTGTGATGTTGTGGAGGCATCGGCACAAGATACGAAACTCCCGCGCGTGAGGAGCATCGGCTCGCAGGCGGTTGCAGAAGCGAGTGCCGGTCTCAAGAGTAGATGAATCCCCGGCCCTCCAATTCGAGGCGCCGCGGTATTCCAGAGTAACGATGGGGCAATACCACACCAGAAGGCCGCAAGCCGATCTCTGCCTTTAGAGTGGAGATTATTTTTCTGTTGTCGCAAATGAAAAATCTGATTTACTGACGCTTCGCTGCTTGGCTTTAAGGGGGGATATTGCCGATGCCGTGGACTCGCAGAAATATTGTGCTGGGTGGTTTGGCGTTACTTGGCGTCGGTGCAGTCCGGAAACCGGCATTTGCCGCGGCATCATCCTATTTCGACGGCACTACCGTCGACAATGGCGTGACGTTCCGAAGCACCAACTTTGCCAAGATCGACAGACAGTGGCACCGCCAGGTTGTCAAATATTTTAGCAGCGAGCCAATCGGCACCGTCGTCGTCGACACGAGGCACCATTTTCTCTACGTGATCATGGAGAACAAGACAGCCATCCGCTATGGCGTCGGCGTCGGTCGCGAGGGCTTCAAATGGTTTGGCCGCGCGACGATCGACGATAAATCGCTGTGGCCGCGCTGGACGCCGCCGCCGGAGATGCGCAAGCGCCATCCGGAACTGCCCGAATTCGTGGCGGGAGGCTCACCGAAAAATCCACTCGGTCCCCGCGCCATGTACCTGCATCGCGACGGCGTCGATACCGGCTATCGCTTCCACGGCACGCTGGAGCCGTGGAGCATCGGCAAAGATGCCTCCAGCGGCTGTATCCGCATGTTCAACGAAGACGCCATCGATCTTTACCAGCGTTGCCCCATCGGCACTGCGGTGCAGGTTCTGCCGCATATTGCAGACCAGGCTGAAAGCGCCACCCAGGTCAGCCAGACAACCCCGGCCGAATAAGGAATATCACCTTGATCTCAATTGCGACCGGATTTACCAGGCGCCTTGTTGCCGCGACAATGTTCTTGGCGCTTGCCGCCTGCTCCACCACCGAACTCGCCTCGCTGGAAGAACCTGCGGCCGCCCCTATGACCGGCCAGACGAACGATCCGGCGCCTGGTTTCGAAAACGTGGCGGCTGGAAGCGAGGAGGATTTTATCCTCAATGTCGGCCGACGGATTTATTTTACCCAGGACTCTGCCAAGCTCGATTCCGTCGCCATGGCGACCCTGGACAACCAAGCCAACTGGCTCAACAACAACCCGACCTGGATGCTCAAGCTACAGGGATTCTCCGACGATTCAGGGTCCGCGTCCAAAATGGAGACGCTGTCGCAGAAGCGCGCCGATGCCGCGATGGCTTATCTTGTCTCGAAGGGCGTTGACGCAAAGCGCATGTGGGCCAAGGGTTACGGGAACGAACGCGAAGTCCGCGACTGCACGGAGCGCTCCTGCAAAGTGCAGAACCGGCGCGTCGTCTCCAATCTCCGCAAGCAGCCCGACGCCGTCTGAACTCTTCGCGAATGCCCATCGTGCAAAAGGGAATGAAGCCACGTACTTCGCGACAAGACGACGTCGCGTAGGTGCATTTGCGGGGGATGCGGCGAAGCCAGTATGGTGGTCCGTCGGCAAAGGGCCGGCCACCAAGCCGGCCCTCCTTGGATCCAACTCAATTCAGGATCGCGCTACCGGAACCGAGGCTCCGGAGCGGAGCCTGTCAAGAAGCTTCGAGAGCACACGCCTTCCGGCGTCTTTTGCGCTTGCTCCGCGGCGTTTCCTGATTTCGACCGTGAACGGCTTTTTCCGGGACTTCATCGAGAGGCCCTCCTTAAGCCACTTCGCGCTCGGCTTCGATCTGGAGAGGCGCCTGCTGAAAGGAGCCGTCTCCAATCGCGATTTTGCGCGGCTTCATGGCTTCCGGCACCTCACGCTTCAGCGCGATCGCGAGAATACCGTTCGTCAAGGACGCATTCTCGACCCTGACGTGGTCCGCGAGTTCGAAGCGACGTTCAAACGCGCGCCCGGCAATGCCGCGATGCAGATATTCGCCATCCTTCCCTTCGCCCTTCTGGCCTTTCACCACGAGCACGTTCCGCTCCTGGGTGATCTCGAGATCGGCCTCGGCGAAACCGGCCACTGCCATCTGGATACGATAGTCGTCTTCGCTCGTCTTGACGATATCATAGGGCGGCCAGGTCTCGATCGCCTGCAGCCGCTGCGCATTGTTCAAGAGGTTGAAGACCCGGTCGAAGCCGATGCTGGACCGATAAAGGGGTGCGAAGTCAAGTTCGTTTCTCATAGCCATATCCTCCGTAAAGCAACATGGAATGGAGACGCGTCGAAAACGCGTCCCCTGTCTGGTCGGCCCGCGTTTGCGCTGTCGACGAAAATGATCTGGTTTCGAGCGTTTTTCGATTCAAGAGGATATCCAAAAAAATTTTGGTCGAGGCTTGAGGCGGACTGTAAGCCTCTGTTTTCCTTCGCGCAAATCCAAGGGTGCCTGAAGATGTTCTTCGCTTGTGTGGAGAAGTTCATGACCGGCAAAAGCATCAGCACGACACCTCCGGATGGTGTTATCGAGGCGTTCTCCGCCTCGGACATTCTTCATTGCGTCTCCATTTCCATTTCACCTCTCCGAACGAAGTTCTCGCCGCCGAGATCGCTGCGCAGGAGAAGAGAGCGATCCTGCCGTCGTGGGATTCGGAACTCTATGCGGTAGAGGCCGTTCCGGCTCTGCCGCGGCGCCTGGCGTGCCATCCCGGGTGCGTTATGCCGATATCATCATCGCTCAAAGCTCCGGATAGCGGAGGTGGTACGGCAGGCCATGTCGGAAAAGGGTTCCGACGCTGTCGTCCTTGAATGACGAACCATATCCGAGCTCGCTGAACTCTGGTGAAGCGATAGCCCCGCTCTATCGCCTTATCGAACGCGCGCCTTGTCGATCGAAGACGCCCGCGACGATGACATGACCGCCGATCCGGTATGCGACCACGGCCTACTGCGAAGGCGGCAGCAAATATGCGCGTGGTGACGGCAGATCGATGACGAACCTGATATCCGCGGCATTGGCCGCCACGACCAGTTGGTAGTCGCCGGGCTCAGCGTGGAAGGCACCGGCCTCGACGTCGAAATAAGCGAGATCACGCGGCAGGATGTTCATCACGGCTGTCCCTGTTTCACCGGGTAGCAGCGAAAGCTTTGCGAAGGCGCGCAGTTCCTTGTCCGGCCGCTCCACCTTGGATTTTGGCGGGCGCACATAGAGTTGGACCAGTTCCGAACCGGCCCGGTCGCCGATATTGGTCAGATCGACGCTGACAGTCACGCCGTCCCCACCCATTTCGCTGGCTGAGAGCCGCGGCTCTCCCCAGCTGAAGCGCGTATAGCCAAGGCCGAAACCGAAGGGGAAGAGGGGCTCGACAGCGCGTGTATCGTGGTGACGGTAGCCAACAAACACGCCTTCGGCGTAACGCACGTGCCCATCCTCACCCGGATAGACGGCTGGATCGCCTGTTATTGCGGAATTGTCGGCAAGCGCCTTCGGGAATGTCTGCGGCAAGCGTCCGCCGGGCTCGACGTCGCCGAAGAGGACATCAGCGACGGCATTGCCCAGCTCCTGTCCGGGATACCAGATCTGCAGCACGGCGCGAACCTTGCCGAGCCAGGGCATTTCCACCGGACCGCCGGTCTGCAGCACGACCACGGTGTTGACGTTGACGGCCGCAACACGCTCGATCAGTTCCTCCTGCCGGCCGGGAAGCCGCATGTCGGGCAGGTCCAAGCCCTCAGTATCCCATTCGCCGTCGCGGCCGACGAAGAGAAGCGCCACTTCGGCATTCAGCGCCGTCTCGACGGCTTCCTGCATATCGGCCTCGCCCAAGGGCTTTTCGACGCCGAAGCGAATGGCCGTGAGGTTGATCCCCTCCTCGGTCGCCACGGGCGTGTCGTACTCTACGGTGATGGTATGGCCCCTGCCCGCATCGAGCGCCACCGTGCCGCGCTGTTCGTCATTGGCGGTGCCGAAATAGTTTTCGCCACGTGTCCAGCCACCATGGCCGTCGACCGTGAGCCTGCCATCGACGAAGAGCCGCGCCAGCCCGGCATTGGTCATGCCGAAGACATGATCGCCGCTCTCCTCCGGCACGAATTGCATCGTCATCCGCGCCGAGAAATCGGTGGGGTCGAGTTCGCCTGATGGCAGCTCGAACCAGAAGAACTCGCCCTTGTCGACGGTCTCGACATGAAGCGGATTGCCCCGACAGCCACGCCCCTTGAAATATTCGACGATGATCTTTCCCTTGGCCACCTCGATCAGACGGTTGTGGCGGCAGCCGACCGCGTGGCTGACGCTGTTGGCATTGGAAAGGGCGGCTCGAATCCCTTCGAGCGGGCTGATTGTATAATGCGCCGCGATCTGCGCGCTGCCGCCGCCCATGACGCGCGCGCTCGCGGCATTGGGTCCAATGACGGCGATCCGGTCGAGCGATGTCTTTGCAAGCGGCAGGATGCCCTCGTTCTTCAAAAGGACCGCGCCTTCCGCGCCGAGGCGCCGGATCAGCGCCCGGTCTTCCGGCAGGTCGACTGCCTGCTCCGTGAGGTCGGGCCTCTTCTCGAACGCGCCGACCCGCTCGAGCAGCAGCAGGATCCGCCGCGCCGCCGCCCGGACGGTCGCCGCCTCGACCCTGCCTTCGCGCACTGCCGCAACCAGCTTCTCGCCGCGATCGCGCGCCGGGCCGGGCATTTCAAGATCGAGACCAGCATTGATCGTCTCGGCGGTCGAATGCGAACCGAACCAGTCGGACATGACGATCCCGTCGAATCCCCATTCCTTGCGCAGCACCTTGGTCAGCAGCCACTGATGCTCGCTGGTGTAGGTGCCGTTGAGGCGGTTATAGGAAGACATGACGGCCATAACGCCGGCGCGGCGAACCGCCTGTTCGAAGGGTGGAAAATAGATTTCACGCAGCGTCCGTTCGTCGATATCGGAAGACATGGTCTGCCGCTCGATCTCGGATTCGTTGCCGGCGAAGTGTTTGATGGTTGCGGCGATCCCCTGGCTCTGCACGCCCTTGATATAGGCAACGGCCAGTTCCGCGGTCAGCATCGGATCCTCGGAATAACATTCGAAATTTCGCCCGTTGAGACCGGAACGATGGATATTCACCGTGGGAGCGAGGAGCACGGCGGCACCCTTGCTCTTCGCCTGGTGGGCAAGCGCCACGCCCATGCGCTCGACGAGATCGGGATTCCAGGTGGCGCCGAGCGCGATGGCAACAGGAAAGCAGGTCGCCTTGACGCCGCCAACCAGCGAACCCGCGCCGCGAGCCCCATTCGGCCCGTCCGTCACCTTGATCTTCGGCACATCAAGACGTTCGACGGGAACAGTCGTCCAGAAATCAGCGCCTGACAGCAGCGAGACCTGCTCTTCGAGCGTCATCTTGTCGAGAATGGAATCGATCATGCAAACCTCCCCTTCGATGGAATTCGGGCATTGCGAAATGCTGGCCGAGCATGCCCCGTTGCCAATTCATCCGGCGTCATTAACTTCACAGCGCGCCAACTGTTAAACCTACCGATTACTCTGTATTTTTAAGATGTCAACTGCTGAGCGGTGATGTATAAATAAAGGGTTCAGAAAGAGGTGGACGGAAGAGACGATGGCAGAAGTTACCGAATCGAATACCGGACAGGACGAAAAACGATGGCGCCGATCTCGCAAGGGCGAAGCGCGCCGCGCGGAGATCCTGTCGGCTGCGATGCGACGTTTTGCCGAAGACGGCTACCAGAATGCCGCCATCGGCGATGTGGCTCGCGACGTCGGCCTGTCGCTGCCGGGCCTGCTGCACCATTTCCCGACCAAGGTTGATCTCCTGCTAGCCATTCTGGACAGGCGCGATCTCGAATGTGAAAGCTACATCGGGCCCCACCGTTCCGATCTCCGCGGCCTGCTCAAGGGCATGGTCGAGGTCTTCCGCCGCAACGCCGAAATGATCGAGGTCGTCAGGGCCTTCGCCATCCTGAACGCCGAGAGCCTTATGAAGGATCACCCGGCCAAGGCATGGTTTCTCGATCGTGCCACCCAGCTGCAGAACGACATCGCCGCCACTTTCGAACAGGCCGTCAGCGATGGCTCGATCGACCGCAAGATTAATGGCAAGGCGATGGCGGCTGAACTGATCGCCGTGATGGATGGCCTTCAGATGCTCTGGCTGCGCGATCCGACCCGATTCGATATGGTCGGCGGCTTGGAAGCTTATGTCGGCCGCCTGCTGGCGAGCCTTGGTTTAGAGGGCTGAGCTTGGTTGAGCGCCGCGGATCATTCCGCGGCACGGAAACGAAGGAGCCATCTGCCAAGACAAGGCGTCAGCCATTCTGCAGCTTCCAGGTCCGGATTTCGAACGGCATGATGTCGGCGGGTCCCTTTCGCTCCATCGGCTCCTCGAGAATGTTCAGCGGCTGCGATGCTGCCCATCCGGAAGGCAGCTCGAGGGCGAGGCTGCCGCGCCGGCCGGCCGGTTCGTAGAGGCGCAGGATAAGCCCCTCGCCGTCCTCCGCCGGCTTCAGGCCTGAGAATGCGACGGGGATGCCGGTGACCGCAAGCGGCGCAAAACTGCCGGCGGAGAGGCCGCTGGATTCAGCCGAGACGAGCGGTTGGTTGAGATCGATCGCCTCGTCGAGAACGCCGCCTTCATGCCAGGCGCCTTCATGCGGCATCAGCGCATAGGTGAAGCTCTGCTCGCCTTCGTCGGCCAGCGGATCCGGATAGATCGGCCCGCGCACGAGGCTCATGCCGATCACGTTGCCGCGGGCGCTATGGCCGTATTTGGCATTGTTGAGCAGCGCCACCCCGAAATCCGGCTCGCTGATATCCACGAAGCGGTGCGCCACGGCCTCAAACATCGCCTGCTCCCAGGACGTATTCGTGTGCGTTGCCCGCTCGACGATGCCGAAGGCACATTCGAAGGTCGCCTTGCGGGCCTGAGCGGCGACAGGGTTCAGGGTGCGCAGCAGCGTGCGGCGATCATGCCAGTCGATCGTCGTTTCGATGTCAAGCCGCCTGGCGTTGGCCGTCAGCATATAGGTCTGCGTGACGCTCGAATTCCGGTAGCGGTAAACGACGCGGATCGCCGCGCGGTGCGGGCCGTCTTCCACGAGGGTGATACCATCAGGCGCATCGAGGCGGACGGCCTTTTCGGCATAATCCGCGTCGATATCCCAAGCGTCCCAGTTGCGCGGCTTGTCGGCCGGGTAGACCCAGAGCTGGTTTGCGGAACCATCGACGGCTTCGCGGCCGGTCGCCTTGTGGATAAGGCTCGCAACCGCTCCATCCTTGCCAATGACGACCGCGAGGTGGTCGTTTTCGAGACGGTCGGGGCTAGCCTTCAGCCCGCCCGCCGGCTTGAGCGAGCCCTTGTCGAAGACCGCGACGGATAAGGGCGCGATGAGATCGGCTGCCGAGACGACCGTACCGTCAGAAAGCGTTGCGCTGAGCGGCCTTGGAGCCAGAGACGGATTGACGACGATGAGGGCATCGCCAACCCCGCCCTTCGGCAGCTTGGCCGACAGCGCTTGCAATGCCATCGCCTGTTCGGCCTTGGCATGTTCGATGACGCCGCCCAGTTCCTGCTCTGCATCCTGATAGACTTCACGGATGCTCGAGCCCGGCAGAATGTCGTGGAACTCGTTTTTCAGAACCACGCGCCAATCCGCCTCCAGGCTTCGGGGCCTGTCTGCTCCGAGCATATGCGCCAGCGAAGCAATGGTTTCAGCGGTGATCAGCGCACGTTCTGCCTGGCGATGCTTGCGCTTGACGCCGCTTTGCGACGTCAGTGTGGCGCGGTGCAGTTCGAGATAGATTTCACCGTCCCACACGGGAAGGTTCTTTTCGCCTGCGGTGCGGTGCGCCTGCTCGTAAAAGCTTTTGACGGTGCCCCAGCGCGCCTGCGGAATTGCCGGGAAATCGCGCAGCTGCACTTCGCGCTCGACCATCTCCGGCGTGACGCCGCCGCCGCCGTCGCCATAGCCCACGGCCAGCAGCGAAGTATGGTGCTGCGTCTTGCCGCGGAAATTCTTCCATGTCGGCACGTAGCAATCGGGTTGCACGAAGCCGTTATAACCCTGCATCGGATTGTCGAACGTGTGGGTCAGCACCCGGCTGCCGTCGAGACCCTTCCACCAGAAGAGATCGGAGGGAATATGGTTGGTCTCGCTCCAGTTGACCTTGATCGTGAAGAAGCTGTCGATGCCGCCCTGTCTCAGGATTTGCGGCAGCGCACCTGAAAAGCCGAAGCAATCGGGCAGCCAGCAGACCGTGTGGCGGGTGCCGAAGGTCTTTTCAAAATAACGCTGGCCATAGAGGACCTGACGGGCGAGGCTTTCGCCGGTCGGCATGTTGGTGTCGGGCTCCACCCACATGCCGCCGACGGTTTCCCACTTTCCTTCCGCGACCTTCTGCTTGATGCGCTCGAGAAGTTCCGGGTCTTCCTCTTCCATCTGCGCGTAATAATGAGCGGTCGATTGATTGAAACGAAAATCGTCGGAGCGCTCCATCAGCGACAGAGCCGTGTTGAAGGTGCGCCGCATTTTCCGGCGCGTCTCGCGATAAGGCCAAAGCCAGGCGAGATCGATATGCGCATGGCCCGTCAGCAGCAGTTCTCCATTCGGCGGGAAGGGTTTCTGCAGCTCCTTCAACCGCGCCGTCAGAGCCTCGAAGGCCGTGGTTGCCGAAGCGCTCTGCTCATCCGTGAGGCCTGCCGGATTAACCTCAAGCTCCGGCAGTTCCCAGATCTTCTGCTGCATGACGGCGCCTGACGTGCGGGAGATATAAGCCGCCGTATCCGACGGCCAGTCGAGGCTGCGCAACGCATGCTCGGCGGCATCCATCAGGTGCGGCACAACTTCATGCTCGCCGAGCGCATCGATTGCCTCGGCAACCTGCTTCAACAGAAGATGCAGGCGGTGAGCGGGACCATCGAGCCAGATAAACCGGGCCTTGTTGAGTTTGGGCGCTCGATTGGGCTCGCCGAACGGAAAGCGGGCGACGGTTTCCGTTGCGATGGAGAAGCGCCGGCCCTTTACCGGGAATTCCTGGTGATAGGGATCAAGACCGAATGTTTCCGTCTCGCCGTCGGGATAGCTCAGCGTAATCAGGCTCTCGCCGCCGAGATCGAGCTGCAGGCGAATATCTGCCAGAGGCCACGCCTCCGGCGCTTCAGCGGTCGCGGCAAAATGCACCACTGCCTGGCGGTGCGGCCAATCCTGGTGATGGCCGATCGGCTCGCCCTCGAAAGTCCAGCCGTCGATCGCAGCACTTTGTCGATCCCGCCAATGCGCCAACTCGGCAATGCGAACTTTCAGACGATCGAGGCGCTGGGCAATGGTCAGAGGCATGGCTTATCCTGTTGAAAATCGACGGCTGACAATCTTGTCGTCATGCTTTTGAGGTCGTGGTCATGGTTTTGGGGGAGATGAAGATGGCGCGACCGACATCGCGATTGCCCGGCCCCTCCTCCAAGCGGGCTTGCAGAGTCTCAGATTAAGTAACTTTGATTTGGCGTCAAGCCCAGAAGAAGTGAACCGCTCCGGGTTTACCGGATGTCACCGTCACGCCATGTTCTTACGAAAGCTTGCTTGCTCGACCAGACACTCTCGCGCATGAGGTCAGATTACAAGGAGGACGCCGAAAGTCGCTCCACCAAATTGCAGGACATAACTCGACTGCTCGGGCAAACTTCGCTTCCCGCCACCACGCTATTCAACAATTCAGCCCCTTGCAGACCAAGACCGTAATATGGCAAGGCGGCAGTGGTCAGCTCCGGCCTCAGCGCCAGGGAAACTGTCCGGAAATCGTCAAAACCGACAATACTGACATCCTCGGGAATCCGAAGACCCAAGGCCATCGCCGCGATATAGATTTGGATCGCCATTTCGTCGTTGCCGCTCATGATTGCGGTCGGTCGATCCTTTTGTTGAAGCATCTCGGTGGCGGCAGCAAAAACGTAGTTCTTCTCTGCTCCGACGGGTCCTTCCATTCCAAGGCGGATCGTGAGGTCACTGTCCGCAAGGCCAAAGTCTCCAGCGGTCTTGCGGAAAGCATCGAGGCGCAGTTCCGCACCAAGCAAAATCGGATTGAGCCGGATGTAGCCGATCTTTCGATGACCCCGCTCAAGCAGATAGCGGGTCAGATCTCGCGCACCCTGATAGTCATCGGGTTCGATCGACGGCAACAATTCGCTCGTTTTTGGTCGGCAGTTGATCATGACTGTGGGGATAGCGACGTCGCCGACTTCGGGGTCAACGATGCGATGGTACATCGTTACATAGAGAACACCGTCAATGCGGTGCGATTGGAACATTTTCCAAATTTTAATTTCCTGTTCGGACGCGCCGCCGGTATTTGCCATCAGAATGGTCTTGCCGTTAGCATTAGCCCAATCCTGGATCCCGCGAACGATATCCACTGAATAAGGCGTCGTCGACACGTAGTCAGCGATGATACCAAATGTGTTGGAGCGACTTGAGCGTATCTGGCGCGCCGCCATATTCGGCACATATCCGAGGTCTCGAATTGCCCTTTCGACCCTCTCCCTTGTTTCCTCGGTCACATAGGGTTCGCCGTTAATGACGCGAGACACAGTTTTGTTGGAAACCCCCGCCACTTTCGCGACGCTGACTATGCTCACCATGGACGCCAATCTCCTTGTCGGGATTCGTTTTAATCCAGACAAATGACAACGTCGACATATTTTTATGACAACGTCGTCATTTCATATTGACAACGTCGTCATACGAGGACTACCTTCGCATCAAGAAGGAGGGCTCAGTGCAAGTGCAGCGAGCCAAATGGGAGGAATCAATGAAGAAATTGCTTGGTGCCAGCGCACTCGCGCTTGTTTTCATGGCCGCCACTGCCAATGCCGAAACCATCAATATCTTGGTCGAAGGTGGTGGCGAAATGTTGCAGAAGGCGGTCGCCGAGAAGTTTACTGCCGAAACAGGCATCAAGGTGAACTTCACGACCGTTCCCTATCAGGGTGTATTCGACAAGTTCTCAGCCGAAATCGCCTCAGGTTCTTCCGCGTTCGATGTCGTGACGATCGACGTCGTGTGGAATGCGAAATTCGCGAGCCACGTCGAGGATCTTTCGGCTCTTTTCACCGATGCGGTTCGTGCGGATCTGCCGCCTTCCTTGCTTGCCGATGCGAAGGTCGGTGACAAACTGATCGGCATGCCTGCCTGGGCCAATGCCGAGATCGTGTTCTATCGCAAGGACCTGTTTGATAAGGCGGAGGAAAAGGAGGCTTTTCAGGCGAAGTATGGCTATCCTCTCGCGCCGCCCAAAACCTGGCAGCAGTGGCGCGACATCGCGAAATTCTTCACGCGTGACACTGACGGCGATGGAAAGACCGACTTCTGGGGCACCGACACCATCGGCACGTTTTCAGAGGAATGGATGGCGCATGTGCTGCAGGCTGGTTCGCCAGGGGTGATCCTCGATAAGGACGGGCAGGTCATTATCGACAATGAGGCGCACAAGAAGGCACTTGAATTCTATATCGCGCCGCACTGCATTGATCATTCCGTTCCTGAAAACGTGAACGAAATCGGCTGGGGCGAGGCGCAGAACCTGTTCTACCAGGGCAAAACAGCCATGATGAAGTTCTGGGCGCACGCCTACAAGATGACGCCTCCGGATTCAAAAGTCAGCGGCAAGGTCGGTGTGGTGCCGATGCTGGCCGGCGACGCCGGGATCGCAGCTGTTCCCGGCCCTTGGTACAACGTCGTTCCCTCGACATCCGAGCACAAGGACGCTGCGAAAAAATTCATCTCGTTTGCCATTGCCAATAATGCATTGGGCATCGAAGCTCCGCTCGGCCTTGCCGCGACGAATTCCGCCTATCGCAGCTATTCAGGCAAGGCCGGCTATGAGCACTTCCCCCCACTTCTTGAGACGCTGAGCGCGCCTGCCACACAGGGCCGGCCGATCAATGAAAAATATCAGGAAATCGTCGACGAAGCCGTGCTGCCCGCTATCCAGAAGGCACTCACCTGCAAGGCGGATACCGGGGAGGTTCTGACGGAAGCCAAGGAAACGATCGAGGACATTCTCAACTAGCCTCGTACATTCCTCCACGTCGTGGGGCAGAATATGCCCCACCCTTAGCTTTCGGAGACGGACATGTCGGGTGAAGACCGATTTGTACTTTGCATGCTCGCGCCTGCTGTCGCCATCCTCGGCGTGCTGGTCGCTTACCCGGTGGGGCTCCTGGTCTTCGATTCCTTTTTCAAGGTCGATACGATCACGCCCCATATTCGCGAATGGGTCGGGCTGCAGAACTACGTCGATGCCTTGACGTCGAAACGTGTCATCGAAAGCGCTCTGCGGACCGTTCAGTATTCGCTCTTCGCTCTGTTTTTCGAGTTCACGTTCGGCTTCTGTGCGGCGCTGCTTTTTTCGGCGCTTGCCGGTCAATCGCGGTGGCATCGCACGATTTTCGCTCTGCCGTTGATGGTTCCACCCATCGTCGCGGGTCTACTCTGGCGCTTTCTGCTCGTCGGCAATATCGGCATTCTGAACTATGGGCTCGTTCGTTTGGGTCTGATAAGCGATCCGGAAGCGATCGCATGGCTGTCCAGCGAAGATATCGTCATCTATTCTGTTTCCTTTGCCGACATCTGGCTGACGACTTCCTTTGTCGCCCTTGTGTCCTATGCCGGGCTGACCAACATCCCGAAAGACCTGCTGGAGGCAGCGCGGATCGACGGGGCGAATGCGCTCAAGCGCTTTTGGCATGTCACCCTTCCCCTTATGCGGCCGGTGATCGCCGTCGTGGTGATCGTGCGGGGCGTGGATGCCGCAAAGACATTCGACCTGATCTGGATACAGACGCAGGGTGGTCCCAGTCATGCTTCTGAAGTGTTCTCGATGAACATCTACCAGCGCATGGTTCGGTTCGGCGATCTTGGCGAGGCTTCCGCGTCCGGAACATTGTTTCTCATCGTCATGATGCTCTTAGCGGCAGTCGCCTATTGGAAAATATGGAGGCCGGTGCATGCGTAGAGCTCCCCGCCTCAATCTCAGCGGAATCCTGATCAACGCGGCGGCCCTCGTGTTGGTGCTATCCTATGCGCTGCCTTACATCTATCTCCTCATGACCTCGATCAAGCCGGCGGCTGATGTCCAGCAGATCCCGCCAAGCTTCTTTCCCGCCGTTGTCTCGTTCGAGAATTTCCGCGAAGTGCTGCGATCCTCCACCTTGCCGAGAGCCTTCGTCAATTCCCTCACCGTCGCGGTGCTGACGACGGCTCTCTCGCTTTCGGTGGCCGTGCCTGCCGCTTACGTTGCCACGCAGTACCGGCGCCGGATCACCACCATTTTTCTGCTCTTCGCCTTGGTGACGCGCATGGTGCCGTCGGTGGCGCTCGGAGTGCCGCTGTTCCAGCTTTTGAAGTCGCTGGGTCTGCTCGATTCCATTCCAGGCCTGGTGCTCGCTCACACGTCGGCCGCGGTACCACTGGCACTGTTGCTCATGTCCGCGTTCTTCGAGGGCATACCGAAGGAGCTGGAAGAAGCGGCGCGCATGGATGGCTGCACACGATTCCAGGCGTTTCGAAAGATCGTGCTTCCGGTCATGACAGGCGGGATAGCGGTCACCGCGCTCTTTACCTTCATCACAAGCTGGAACGAGTTCCTCTACGCGCTGCTGCTGACGTCGGAGGCGACCAAAACGGCGCCGATCGTCATCGCCGAATACAATTCGGTCTATGGGCTCGCCTGGGGGGCGATGACCGCCGCGGCTGTCCTCTACTCGCTGCCGGTCATCATCGTAACGCTCGCACTGCAAAAACAGATCGTCGGCGGCCTGACTTTCGGCGCTGTAAAGGGATGAGGGAGGCAAAGGCATGGCCGGCATAGAGTTGCGCAATATCAACAAGGTCTACGGAAACAGGTTTCACGCTCTGCACGATCTGAGCTTCGACATCAGGGATGGCGAGTTCATGGTGTTTGTCGGTCCGTCAGGATGCGGAAAGTCGACGGCGCTCAGGATGATCGCTGGCCTGGAGAGCATTACGAGCGGTGAACTCAGGATCGGTGACAGACTAATCAACGATGTCGATCCCAAGGATCGCGACATCGCCATGGTCTTTCAGTCCTATGCGCTCTATCCGCACAAGACGGTGCGGGAGAACATTGCCTTTCCCTTGCTGATGGCAGGCCTGCCGAAGACCGAGATTGCCAGCCGCGTAGTCGAAGCCGCCCGCATCCTCGAACTGACGACTTTGCTCGACCGCAGGCCGGCACTCCTTTCAGGAGGTCAGCGTCAGCGTGTCGCCATGGGACGGGCGATTGTCCGCAAACCAGCAGCCTTCCTGATGGATGAACCGTTGTCGAACCTCGATGCCAAGCTGCGCGTGCAGATGCGCGCCGAGATCGCCAGCCTCCAGAGGAAACTGAATGTCACGACGATTTACGTGACCCACGACCAGGTCGAGGCGATGACGATGGGCGACCGCGTCGCTGTCATGAAGGGCGGCGTGCTGCAGCAAGTCGACACACCGCAAAACCTCTACAATCGTCCTGACAATGTCTTTGTCGCCGCCTTCATCGGATCGCCCTCGATGAATTTGTACGAGGCCGTTCTGAATGGGAGGACGCTGACCCTGGGCAGCAACAGCCTGGAAATCCCCGACCGGGTTTTCGAAGACCGCCCCTCGCTCAACGGTGCGTCCAACCGTCAGGTCATTGTCGGTATCCGGCCCGAGCATATGAACGACGCCGCAATCCGGCCCTCTTCGGCCGAGATCTCGGCCCCGGTTACTCTTGTCGAGGCGCTAGGTTCTGAATCCATGGTGCATCTGAATATCGACGCCAGCCGGGTGGATGCCGGCGACCCGGACGCCGTCGTCGACATCGGCAACGAAAAGGCTGCTGTAGCTCGTTTTTCTCCGAAGAGCGCAGTCCGCGCTGGCGACATTGCGCGCATCGCTGTCGATGCCGACGAGCTCCACTTCTTTGAACCGGACACCCGCACCAGCATCTGGTGACGGTGCGCAGGATCTTGCTCCAAACTCGAACAAGAGAGCCGGTTGAACGCATTTTCCCAGGCGGCTTGGGCACGACAAGCCAATCAAGAACATCGGTCTACTCTCGCTGCAGAGTAGGAAATGGCCGAGGAGACATGAACCATGGCAAGTGACAATTTTTACGACGTTACACGATATCCCGTAGGCAACCCCTATGAGGATATTGGCGCGGTCATCAATAGCATCATTGCGGATATTAAAAGCAGGCAAGCGGTTCCCGACCATAATGACGGCGGAAAGCCTGGAGCAGTGATCTATATACCGCCAGGCGATTATCGTCTTGTGACCCAGGTGGTGATAGACGTGAGCTATCTGAAGATTGTCGGCTCGGGACATGGCTTTACGTCGTCGAGCATCCGTTTCAACACACCTGCGGACGAACTGGCACAGTGGCGCGAATTGTGGCCGGGCGGAAGTCGCATATGTGTGGACATGTCTTCGGACGCCGCCGACGGCGGGGCTGCCGGAGCCGCGTTTTGTGTCAAGCGCACCGGCAATCCTCGCATAAGCTCTGTGGAGTTTGCTGATTTTTGCATCGATGGCCTGCACTTCATGGACGACGGTTCGGGGCAGAATGATGCGGAAAATACCTACAGGAATGGCAAAACAGGAATCTATGTCGGCAGCGCCAATGACTCATTCCGAATAACGGGGATGGGCCTTATCTATCTGGAACATGGCGTGACTGTTCATGACGCGGATGCCCTGGCGATAGACAATAATTTCATTGCAGAGTGCGGCAACTGTATCGAATTGAAAGGTATGGGGCAGGCCTCGAGGATAGCGAATAATTTTGTCGGAGCCGGATATAGAGGACATTCCGTCTACGCTGAAAATTACGGAGGCATCCTGGTCTCTTCAAACAACGTCTTCCCCCGAGGCGCGAGCAGCGTCTATTTTTCCGGCGTCGTGCGTTCCTCGATCACAGGAAACAGATTCCATTCCTTCTATCCCGGAATGTTGGTTTTTGCTGCGAACTGCTGCGAAAACCTGGTGTCCTCAAATCATTTCTTGCGTGATCGCGAGCCGTGGGCGCCGATGCAGAAGTACGATAACGGCCTGGATGACCTGTTCGGACTTTTGCACATTGATGGCAGCAACAATTCTGTCATCGCCAACCACATTTCAGAGACGATCGATACTCAATATATCAAGCCTCTCGCCGCAAAGCCTGTGATCATCAATGTTGTTTCCGGCAGCGGCAACTACATCGCCAATAATCACATCGTGGCCACAACCGAAATGTCGCAAATCAACGATGCACCAAACAGTGCCTGTTTTTCCACGCAAGTGGGCGCGTTGCTTTCAACGGACAATTTGAAGGCGCTCGAGGTAACGGCAGTACGGGTGCAACGGGGTTCGGTGCGGAATACCGTTCTGGATTCAGGCAATGTCGAACAGGTCGAGATGGACAGAGCGGTGAATGCTTTCAGGGGCACTCCAGTTCTTGGGCAATCGTCGGCAGAGTTTCACTAGACCGAGCATAGCCAGGTCGTCGGTCAAAAATACAGTGACATTCGGAGTTGTGTTCATGGCAAACCAAATGGACCGGGAAGATGACCCGTTGACGCAGCAAAACCTGTTCCTACCCTCTGGGTACCGCTTGGAATTTTGGGCCGCGGGCGACGGCTTTTTTCGTATCGACATTGACGGGAAAACGGTTTGGCAGGTTCGGTCATTTGCCATCGATCCGGAGTTTTTCAAATATCACCACAGGGAAGCTTGCGAGGTCACCATTGTCACCAATGCGCCGGACGCTGTTCTGTGGGCCTATGGATATCAGCCTCAAACCGTGAACGAGACCGGCATAACGGTGTTTGAATTCTCGCAAAAAGGGATCCTTCAGCACACCGGCGCGGAAATTGAAGATTGGCTTCGGTCCGATCCGGATCGTCCTGTGCTTCATTTCTCGCCAATCCGGCATTGGATGAACGACCCGGTCGGTCTCTGCAAGATCGACGAGCTATGGCACCTTTTTTATCAATTCCATCCCGGCGGCAATGATTGGGGACCGATGCACTGGGGACATGCGACCAGCCGCGATCTGGTCAATTGGCTTCATATGCCGGTATTTCTGCATCCGGAACAGAACCTGTGGCGTCTCGGCGCCACAGGAGGCGCATTCTCCGGCAATGCCTTTCGGGATCGAGATGGAAGTTTGATGTTCTTTTACACCGAGCGCCTGCCCGCCTATGACCTTTTCAAGGGCTATCGGGAAATTCAGAAAATAGCGCGCCCAGATCGGCGGATGATCAAGGCGGAAGGCATTGTGACGGTGTTGGAAGAGCGTCCCGACGGGGTCGAGCACGATTTCCGCGATCCAAAGGTTTGGTGGGACGACGCAGCCAATGCCTATCGCATGATACTCGGCGCATCGATTGAAGGCGATCCCGCGGTGTTGTTGTTCGGCTCCGGCGATGGCCTCGATTGGCAATATCTCAGGCCGCTCTACCGTGCGCCGGTTAAATTCCGCCAGGAGGGCGCGCGTGCGGTGGAATGCCCGGATTTCTTTCGGCTGGAGGAAAAGTGGGTTCTGGTGATGGGTTTTGTTGGCCATGTCGAGCCACGAACACGGCGCCACAATCTCCTTTATGCCCTGATCGGCGAGTTTATTGACGACTGCTTCGTGCCAGACATCCCGGAACTGCAATTGCTGGATTTCGGCACCGATTACTACGCGATGCAGAGTTTCGAAGCGGGAGGGCGCCAGATCGCCTTTGCCTGGCTGTTCAACTGGGAATACCGCAAGCTTGAGGGTTCGTCCTATTCAGGGGAGCTGTCCCTGCCCCGTGTTCTGAGATTGAGCGAAGATAGGAAGAGGCTGCGCATGCTGCCGGCGATCGAAGTCGACGATCACTTTGCCGCTGACCCTATCGTCGAGGAACAAAGCGGCAAATTCTCGCTACCGATGGCGCCCATTGAAATCCGCCTTTCCGGCGCCCTGGAAGGTAGCAAGGTCGTTGCGACGCAGGGCGGCGAACTTGCATTCGAGGTGGGCGTCGCAGGCGGTATCCTCTCGATCCGGCTCGCCCAGGACGACGGCTCGATCCGTTACGTGGCGGAGCTTGGCGACGGAAAGGAGCTTCGTCTGTTTCATGACCGTGGAATCGTCGAGATCTTCGCCGATGACGGAACTGTCTGTGGAACCCGTCGCGGCTACGCGAACATCAACCCAGATTATCTGGAAATCTCATCGTCCGCTTCAACGCGGGTGCTGGAAAGATATGCGAAACGCCATTGAGCTGCCGCGAGATGAGTTATTGAATGAAACGCTCGCCACTGGTTCATGCTCGTCGAGCGCTTCAAACTGGCGTATGGATCATAGACTGATCACTGTGTCGGCCCTATGTGACCGAGAATTGCAGTGATATCGCAAATTTCAGGCAGCGCTGGGGAGGGTGGGATGCTTCAAGTCCGCAAATTATTGACAGCCGCGACAGCCGTCATCGTGGTTGCCTTATCGTCCTGCACGACGAGCTCGAATGACTCGATGCAAACCGGCTCGGTTGGATATACCGGCGCCGACTATTCGCTCAGGCCTGCCTGCCGCGATGGATTCGGCAACGATCATCCTTGCAGCTATTAGAGGCAATGGCTGCTCGACGAGCGACATCAGCGGATGAGCCGTCGGAAGCAAATATTCATTCCGCTTCAGCTTTGTCGTGAACGTTCAAAGTAGCGATTCACGATGTCCTTGACTTCGCTTGAACTGAATCCCGGAACCCATCTGTGCGGTATCGCGACGGTCCTTTCAAGAGGCTGACGCTTGCGCAACTGTTCAAGTATCTCCGGATCGGCATCTTTGCGCACAGTCAGGTAGATAAATCCCGCCTGCCCGGCTTGAGGGATATCAACGCGTTCGATCATTGACCAAGGGATGAGCTTCGGCAGCTTTTGACCAGTGATACCGTCGGGTCCGACCACCATTGTGGGCTTTCTGAAGTCCACCTGCCGAGCCTTTACCGCAACATAAACGATGACGACGAGGAGCAGGATCGCGAACAGGCCCTCTCCGACACCGCTCGTAGCTCTGCTCATTTCGATCTGCCCAAGGGCGATAAGTGAGAGGTAAACGAAAAGGAGCGCCATGACGCCAAGGAACATGAAGGGGTATCTAACGATCCCTCGCAGTACGATAATTGGCTGGGTGGCGTTTGGGTCGCGGTCGGCGGCGGTAGAAGGTTCATCAGTCATCGGTTGAATTCAACTCTCCACGGAAGTAATTCCGAGCACACCTTAGTGTAGAGCCGCGGCCCTTCGTTACGAGCATCTACTGGAAAATCGTTACGAACACCTGCAAGCGTGATACACAACCGAATAGTGCTCTAGGAAAGACGGTCATGCGGTATCTTCGGTCAGGGCCGCGTCGGCTTCACACCCAGGAGATGGGCGGTCCGCGCGCCAAAACGGTGGGTCTGAGGTCGGGCGAGATCGCCGACCGGAATATTCGCGTCATCCTGGAAGCCATCCGCCGCCATGGCCCGCTGACGCGGATGGAGCTTGGCCGGCATTGCGGCCTGACCGGGCCTGGCATCACCAATATTCTGCGGCGGCTGGCGGAAGAAAAACTCGTCACGTCAAACCGCCGCAATGGGATTGGAAGTGGCGCAACCGCCACGGAATTCGCGCTTCGACCGGAAGGTGCTTTCTCGATCGGCGTCAAGCTTCGCCAAAGGCGTGGCGAGGCCGTGCTCATCGATCTGAGTGGCCAGGTGCACGACCGGGTCTACTTCGGCCTGGACCTCGCTGATAGAGTCGGCCTGCTGCATGCGGCGGTCAGGGATATGGTCGATCGCCACGCCGCACTGCCGATCATCGGGCTCGGCATCGCCGCCAACGACTGGACAGACGATCAAAGCGAGCAGATCGCCGCGATCTCGACGATCGCGCGTCCCTATGTCGAGAACGAGTGCACGGCGAGCCTTCTCGCGGAGCGCACGATCGGCAGCTCCGGCAGGGAAGGCGGACTGGCGATGATCATCATCGACGACGACGTTCAGGCCGGCTTTCTCATTCGCGGTATTCCCTATTCCGGCGTGCATGGCCGGGCAGGCAGCATCGGCGAAATGCTGACAGGTCCAGACAATGTCCAGCTGAACACCGTGGTCGGTTTCGAGTCGCTGCGATCACGGATCGGCGACCAGGCATTCACCCGCCTACTGCAAGGGGAGGAATTCTCCTCGCTGTCGCTGTCGCAATGGATACGGGAAGCCGCCGGCCACCTGCTCGACCCGATCATCGCCATGGCCGGTTTTCTCGCCCCGAGCGTTGTCATGATCGGCAGCGACCTGCCGCAGAGCGTGATCGAAGCGCTGATCCATCAGCTTTCGATCGAGCGGCGCGACACCTCGACGAGACCATTGCTGACCCCCTGGATTTCGCCGATGAAACCCGCGAGCTTCAGCGGCGGCGGCGTTGCGCTCGGTGCAGCACTCCTGCCCTTCCTCAACACTTTGCTGCTGCCGCCGGCTTCGGCCTGATGGCCGGGTCAGGCGAGCGCTTCATCGGCGTGGCTGAGATCGGAGGCCAGCGCCCGGTCCAGGACTTTCTGGATATTGGCCGCCCGCCGGAACGAGGGTTCCTGGGTCCTGCCCGCCCGCACGGCCTGGACGAAACGCTGATAGTTCGTCTCGACCGGATCGAAGGGGACGTCGCGCCAGGTCGCCGTGTGCACGTCCTCTCCAAGACAGGCGCGTAGCGTCGATTTTCCGGTATCGTAGATCATCTCGATCGAGCCGGTTTCGCCATAGACTCTGAGGCGCAGCTGATCCATCTGTCCGGCCGCCGTCCGCGTCGCCTGGATCGTCCCAATTGCGCCATTGGCGAAATCGACATTCATCGTGAAACTGTCGTTGGCGTCGAGATCATATTCGCCGATCCTATGGTCCGGTGCCTTGTCGAAGGTCTTCAGCCGGGCGAAGACATGGGCGATGTCGAGCCCTGAACCATAGGATGCGAAATCGACGATGTGGATGCCGATGTCGCCGAGCGCGCCATTCGATCCATGTTTTTTGCTCAGCCGCCAAAGCCATTTGCTCTCGCTCTTCCAGTCGCCCCAGTGGCGACCGACCAGCCAGCTTTGAAGGTGAGACGCCTCGACGTGCCTGATCTCGCCGATTTCGCCGGCGAGCACCATCTGCCGGCCCTTCTGAAGGGCGGGCGAGTTGCGGTAGGTGAAATTGACCATGCCGACCTTGCCCGATCGCTCGATTGCCTCGGTCATCTCCATGGCCTTGATGGCATCGGTGGCGAGCGGCTTTTCGCAGAAGACGTGCTTGCCGGCTGCAATCGCCTGCAGCGTCGTCGGGTAATGAATGCGGTCCGGCGTGACGTTCGCCACTGCGTCGAACTCGCCCCAGGCGAGAGCATCCTCGAGGGTCATGAAATGATTGGCGATGCCATGTTCGGTGCAAAAGGCAGCGAGCCTTTCCGGGACGACATCGACGCCGCCCACGACACTGACGCCTTCGATCGCCTTGAAGTTGGCAGCATGCTGGTTGGCCATTCCGCCGGTACCAAGAATGAGTAAACGCATCTTATCCTCCATGGAATTAACTTCCGCCGCGGCGTCCGCCGGGCAAAACCACACTCACGCCATCGCAGCCATCCGCGATTGCCTCGTGCTCTTCTTCAGGAAAATTGCGGTGGATGCGCCGCGCGTCCCGCGGGACGCTCCATCACCTTCACGACGCAGATCCATTTCCGAAAATCGATCTCGATTTTCCGGAACTCTGCGCTAGCTGCTGTTGATTGTCGCCAGCATCTCAACCTCCCAGGTTCTGGCTCCCAAGCTGTGGCTTGACATCAAATCAAAGTAACTTAATCTAATTAATGCAGCACGGAAATGAGGAGAGGTCAACTGACCGCCAGGCTGTATCCGTTCAAAATGGGGAGGAGACCCATCATGAAGAGCGCCACCGTCAGCGCATTTGCGCTGAGCACTATGTTGTTTTCAGCATCCGTTTCATTTGCCCAGGAACTTGCCACGAAAGACAGGATCGGCCTTGCCGATGCGCCAAAATCCCTCGTCGTCCGTCTGACGAACGACAGTCCCAACAATTCGGATCCGGCGATCGCCGAGGGCTACCAGAAGCTCTTCGTCGATTTCATCAAGAAGCATCCGGACTGGAAATTGCAGATGCAATTCATGTCCTCGGACATCGGCACCGAACAGGCCAAGATGCTGGAGCAGGCCAAGGCCGGCAACGCGCCTGACTGCGCTGCAGTCGACTCCTTCGTCCTCTCGCAGTTCATGGTCAATCATGTGCTTGCGGACTTCACGCCGTATTTTTCGAAGGAGGAAGTGGACGACCTGTTTCCCTTCATTCGCAGCGGCATCACCGATAAGGACCAGACCGTCCGCGCCTGGTGGTGGGATACGGACCTTCGTGTGCTCTACCGCAACAAGTCGATCGTTGCCGATGCGCCGCAGACCTGGGACGACCTGAAAAAGGCCGCGCTCGCCTCCACCAAGGAAGGCATGGAAGGTGTTCTCTTCAATGGCGGGCGCTGGGAAGGGACGACGTTCGACTGGCTCGCGAATTATTGGGCGCTGGGCGGCAAGCTCGTCGACGACTCGGGCAAGCCAGTCTTCGGCGAAGGCGAAAACAAGGAGAAATTCCTGAAGGCGCTGAACTATTTCAAGGATCTCGTCGATTCGGGTGCCGCGCCCAAACGCGTCAGCACGATCGCGAACTACGACGATATGAATGCTGCGGCCGCAGCGGCGACGACGGCGCTCTTCATCGGCGGCAACTGGCAATATGCGCAGCTGAAGGCCACGCTCGACGAGGACGAGTTCAACAAATGGACCTTCTCGCCGATTCCCGGCCCTACCGCCGATCAGCGTTCGACCGGCACCGGCGGCTGGACGATCGCCTCCTTCAGCAAGGACAAGGACAAGGTCGAGATGTGCGCCAACCTCGCACGCGAGGTCTATATGGGGCCGGCAAACGCGCTGCAGCAGCAGTTGCCGACCAGGAAATCACTGTTCGACAAATATGAGGTCTTCTCCACCGAAGCCAACAAGACCTTCGCCAAGGCTCTGGTTGACGGACAGGCGCGCCCGGGTGTGCCGATCTATCCTGAAATCTCCAACCAGATCCAGATCATGATGGGCGACGTTCTCTCCGGGACCAAAAAGCCGGAAGACGCCTTGAATGCCGCCTTTAACGCGGCGCTGGAGGCTTACAAGCGTCTCTAGTGTTTCCGACTGTGACGGCGCCTGCCCGCTAGGCGCCGTCGACCTACAGCGTCGCGCGCCTTTTCACGCGCAAAAGGACGCTGGAACACGTTGAATCTACGCATCGTGCTTTCCGAAAATCGATTCCGATTTCGGGCCGATGCGCGAGCCAACCCGGACAGAGAAGCTTAATGAGCCCCATTGCCATCGAGGTTGACAGCCCGCCTCAAAGCAGATCGTTCATGCGCCGTTTCGCCGGTGCGCCGCTGCCCTGGATCATGCCCGTGATCATCGTCATCGGCATCTTCTACCTTTACCCCGTCATCGACGTTTTCAGGCTTTCATTCACCAATGCCACGCTGATCGGCGACAATCAGGATTATACGCTGGGGTCGATCACTAATGCGTTGAGCTCGCCGCAGCTGCCAGACATATTATGGGCAACCTTGATCTTTGTCGGCGGCAGCGTCATCGGTCAGCAGATTTTAGGCCTTGCAGTCGCCGTCGTGGTTATCCGCGGTGAGAAGCGTGGGCTGTTCGGCACCACCATTTTGAGGACAACGGCGCTAGTTGCGTGGGTGGTCCCCGGAATCGCCGGCGGTATCATCTGGCAGATGCTCTTTTCCGAAGCGCCTTATGGTGCGTTGAACAGCATTCTAAGATTGATGCACATGCCGACGGTCGCCTGGCTCTCGGACCCTGCTATTGCGCCGTGGTCGACCCTCATCTCCAACATATGGCGCGGCACGGCATTTTCGATGGTCGTCATGTATGCGGCGCTGAAGTCGATCGATCCCTCACTCTATGAAGCCGCCGAGGTCGACGGCGCGACGGCATCGCAGCAGTTTTTCTTCGTCACGCTTCCGCAGCTGCGCGCGGCAATCCTCGTCAACATGATCCTCATTACGATCCAGACGGTGAATACCTTCGATGCGATCATCACGCTGACGGGCGGCGGTCCGGGGCGCGCGACCGAGGTCATCTCACTCTACGTCTTCAATATCGTCTTTAGAAACTACGACCTGTCCGGCGGCAGCGTGCTCTCCGTTCTCATGCTGATCATCAGCCTCGGGCTGGCCTTCATCTATGCGTCGTTCCTGCCGAAGGAGGAAGAGCAATGAACGGACGGACCGGAACGCGGCTCGGCGATGCCATGAGCTATCTTTTCATGCTGGTAATGTTCGTGTTCTTCGCCGGCCCCCTCACCTATCTCCTGTCGATGGCAATGCGTGACAAGCGCGAGATCTATCGCGGCGCGGCGCGATATATTCCGAACAATCCGACCATCGACAATTTCATCACCGTTTTGAACAACAGCTACTTTCCGATCTATCTCTGGAACGGCCTCAAGCTTGCCGCCCTTAGCGGGCTGGGCGTCCTGATCGTCGCTCTGCCCGCCGCATACGCTTTTTCCCGCTTTCAATTCCGGGGCAAGGGCCTGTCGATGATGGGGCTGCTGCTTTTCCAGATGATCTCGCCACTTGTGATCATGGTGCCGCTTTACCGCTACATGAACCGTCTGGGGCTACTGGATACGCATTTTGCCGTCGTCATGGTGTATATCGCGCTTGGCGTTCCGCTGGCGACCTGGCTTCTGAAGAGTTCGGTCGACGGCATCCCGCGCAGCCTCGACGAAGCGGCCATGATCGACGGCTGCAATCGATTTTCGGTCTTCTGGCGCATCATTCTGCCATTATCGGCGCCGGGCATAGCCTCCGTCTTCATCATCACGGTGATTGCCGGCTGGTCGCAATTTCTGGTGCCTTTTCTGTTGCTCACGAAAAATGATCTGATGCCGATCGGCGTCGGGATCTTTAACTTCCGCGGCATGCAAACCGACTCCTCCATCCAACTGCTTGCCGCCGCCTGCCTGATCGCGGTCGTTCCGGCGATCGTCGCCTTCCTGTCGCTCCAACGGCTGATCCTCGGTGCGATGACCAGCGGCGCGGTCAAGGGATGACGAGCGGTTTAGGCTATGCGCAAGGAAGGATTTCGAGCATGAACCAGACACTCGGCGCCAGGCTGTCCCCGGATCTGACCGGCGCCAATGTCGAAGATGCAGGTGAGCACAACAGGGCCGTCGTGCTGCGCTGCATTCATCGCCAGGCGCCGATTTCGCGCGCCGAAATCGCCAGGCGGACGGGTTTTACCAAACCGGCAATCGCCCGGATCGTCGATCGACTGCTGGACGAGGGGCTGATCATGGAAGCCCGCCGGCGGCACGGGTTGAGAGGCCAGCCGGCGATCGAACTCGAAATCAATCCGGATGCCTGCTTTGCCATCGGCATCAACATCGATCGCGACCATCTGACGATCCTGGCCGTCGATGCCGTCGGCAATGTCCGCGCCCGTGTTCATCATGAGAAACGTTTCATCCTGCCGGCGGAATTCCTGCAGCTCACAGCCGACGCGATTTCGCATTTCCAGCGCAGCCGGCTCATCGACGACGCGCGCCTTGCCGGTATCGGTCTGGCGATGCCGGATTGGCTTGGCGAGATTTCGCTCCTCGGCAAGCCCGAGGCCTATCAGGAATGGACGGCATTCGATGTGCGCGCCGCATTGGAGAACCTGACGCCGCATCCTGTCTTCATCGAGAACGAAGCCAATGCCGCAGCCCTTGCCGAACTCGATTACGGACTGGGTGCTGAAAGTAGCAGCTTCTTCTACATCGCCATCAATCCATGCCCCGGCGGCGGCCTCGTGCTCGACGGCAACGGTCATCGTGGCGCCATGGGCCTCAGCGGCGAAATTGGCTGGCTGCCGATTGCCGACGGCGGTGACGGGAAGGCCCATAAGGTCCAGCTTCTCGGCGAGATATTCTCGCTGTTCTTCCTCTATGATTTCCTCGCGAAACACGGCGTCGAAGTGAGTGTTCCCCACGATCTCCTGACGCTGGATGCGCATGGCAGGCGCCTCGTGTCGCAGTGGCTGAAGGAAATGAGCGCGCATCTGGCAGTCGCCGTCAAGCATATCGGCATGGTCGTCGACCCCGACGCCGTCCTTGTCGGCGGCCGATTGCCGATCCGCATCGTCGACGAGTTGCTGCGCTATGTGCACGAGCATCTCGATGCCGAGGACCCCAACCTTCCCTCGCTTCATCGCGCCTCGCTCGGAGAGGATGCCTCTGCCATGGGGGCGGCGGTCATGCCGATGGCAGCGGCCTTGATGCTCGCATCGGCAGACCCTGCGCAACGCACACGTTCGCCACTGAAGAACATGGATCGTCTGAACAGTTGAAACGGGCGGCAAGGCCCGCGGATTTTGGTGAAGAACGGATTTTGGTGAAGATGGGAGGATTTTGGTGAAGATCGGCTTTTACACATCGACATTCAACGATCGCCCGCTGGAGGAGGTGGTGGATTTCGCCGCGTCGGCCGGGTTCGACGCCATCGAAATCGACGTCGGCGGCCATATCAAGACGCCCGATCGGGTGGAGGCCGCCGTAGCACTGGCGCGCAGCCGCAACCTCTTCGTGTCGTCGATTACCTATTTCGGCAATCAGCTCGATGCTGACCGGGGAAAACGAACGGCACTTCGCGAGACGACCGCCGAATTTGCGAGCGCGATCGGGCAAGCGGGCGTCCCGATCTTCGTGATCTTCCCGGGCCGGGACGACACCGCCAGCGACGAAGCCAATTATGATGACTTCGCCGATTTCGCCAACGGCCTGATCGCGAAGACACAACCGTATGGCCTCACCTTCGCAATCGAGAACTGGCCGGGTCCGAAGGACAATTTCATCGGAACGACACCCAAAGGATGGCAGGAGCTTTTTCAGCGGATCAGGGATCCTCGTTTCGGGCTGGAATTCGATCCCTCCCACCTCATTCGCATCGGCGTCGATCCCTATCAGGCGATGGAGGCGGTGAAAGATCGCATCGCCATCCTTCATGCCAAGGACACGGCAATCGATCCGGAGAGGCTGCAGGCAATCGGCTATCACGACAAGGGCTGGTGGCAATACAAGCTGCCCGGGCTCGGCCTCATCGATTGGCCGAGGTTTCTGCGCCAGGCCAGCAGGGCTGGCTTCGACGGCACGCTGTCGATCGAACATGAGGATGCCGCCTATGGCTGGCCGGGCAAGGACTTAGCCGCGCGGAAAGACGGCGAGCGCCTCGGCCTTGATTATTTGAGAAATGTCCTGAGCGGACTTTGATGGCAATTTCGGGAGGACGGTAATGGCCCATGTTTCGGTCAACAATGCTCGCAAGGATTACGGCGCGTTCAAAGCCATAAAAGGCGTCTCGGTCGATATCGGCGACGGCGAGTTCGTCGTTCTGGTCGGTCCCTCGGGCTGCGGTAAATCCACGCTTTTGAGAATGATCGCGGGCCTCGAGGGCATCACCTCGGGGCAGATCCAGATCGGCAAGCATATCGTCAACGAGCTTGCGCCCAAGGACCGGGATATCGCCATGGTGTTCCAGAATTATGCGCTCTACCCGCATATGACCGTTGCCAAGAACATGGGCTTTTCGCTGCGGCTGAAACGGATGCCGAGGACGGAGATCGATCAGCGGGTCGGCAACGCCGCGAAGATCCTCGGCCTCGAAAGTCTCCTGGAGAGATACCCCAAGCAACTGTCGGGCGGCCAGAGGCAGCGTGTGGCGATGGGGCGGGCGATCGTGCGCGACCCGGCCGTCTTCCTGTTCGACGAGCCCCTGTCTAACCTCGATGCCAAGCTCAGGGTGCAGATGCGCTCGGAGATCAAGGAATTGCATCAACGGCTGCAGACGACGACCATCTATGTCACCCACGACCAGATCGAAGCCATGACCATGGCCGACAAGATCGTCGTTATGAAGGACGGCCTGATCGAGCAGTCGGGCTCTCCGCTTGAACTGTACGATCGTCCGAACAACCTTTTCGTCGCCGGCTTCATCGGCTCCCCGGCGATGAATTTCATCAATGGCAACATGAGGGAAGAGGGGTTTCGAACCGCCGACGGCCTGCTCCTGCCGAGTGAGCGGCGTGCGCCTGAAGCCGTGACCTACGGCATTCGCCCCGAACATATCCGGTTGGACCCAGGCGGCATCGAGGTCACGACGGTGGTCGTCGAGCCGACGGGTTCGGAAACGCTCGTCATCGTCCGGCTAGGAACGCAGACGCTGACCTGCGTCTTCAGGGAACGGATCAGGGCCGCCCCCGGCGAGGTGCTGAGGATTGCGCCAATCCATGATGCGGTTCACCTGTTTGCCGGAAACGAGCAACGGATCACATCAGGCGAAGCGCCGTTGAACTGACCCGGCCGATTGCCCCTCCCCTTCGGTCGGCGCCAGCCGGGGGCGCGTTTTCCGCGCCCCCGATGCGGCCAAGCTCAGAGAGCAACTACGTCGCCCTTGTGAATAACGGTCGCATGACCCAGAACCCGCAATGACGGCAAGCCGGATATGAGACGCTGATGTCATCCTGCTCTAGCTGGCGGCGTTCCTTTTGCCGAGGAGGGCTGCGCGGATCTGTTCGCTTTTGCTCAACAGGGGAGCGGGAACCGGTGCTGTCTGCTCAGGCGCGTCTGTCTTACCGGCGGCCTGCTTGAGGCTCAGGAAGCGCTTTTGCGCAACCAGCCGGTCTTCGGACGACAGCGGTTCGACGGGTTCGCCGTCAAGACTATGGCGCATGGAATCGGGCTGGGCGCTGGCGAAATAATAGCGCCGGCAGTGGACATAGGCCGCGGTCGCTCGCCTGAGCGTGGTGACACCGGCATCGGGCTTCAGGAGCGGGCGGAGTTCGTTGAAAAGGCCGACGGCAAAAGGAAGGACCGGATCTCCCGCCTTGGCCGGAAGGACGCCGACCGGCCGGATCAACAGCACATTGATCGCGTTTGCCTTCTCCACGTCGAGCTCGGTTGCCGCAATCGGTCCGCGGCTGATCTTCCAGGGCTTGTCCATGCGTCCTCCATATAACGTCCATAACGGCCGACTGTGATGGTTTCTTGACGGCAGGGCGAGCAACGGAAGTCGCACATCGTCGTTTCCACTGCAAGCCGGTGGGATGCGACATGAGAGCCTATAGGAATTCAACCCCCAAACGACTCCTCGCGAGGAACCGAATGCAGCAAACCAATCTCTGCTGGGATCAGTCCTTGAAAAAACGGACAATTTCACCGTGTTCGGCCATAAATCTCGGCCAGGCCGGACAAGGCTGGCGGTGGCACGACGCTCAGGACTGAACGTGTCGTGGGACACCCGAGATCTGCATCATGACAGGCCCAATTGCGTCTTCGTCATGAAGTTCGCCGATCAAAAGTTTAAACCAGCTAAACCCCACCCAAAGCGAGACCTTGTCATCGACCTCCTCGAGGCATATTTCGCCGCGGGCCGCGCCACTGGTCAATATATGCCTCACGTCGGCAGTGCGGTCCGGAAGGAACTTGTCGCGCAGTGCTCCCAACGCCTCTTCGGTGCCTTGTGCCTCCGCGATCAATCCCTTCAATGCAGCTCCGGCCGGGTGGGAGGACCAGAAACGCCACAGACTCGTCGTGTACTGCACCAGCTCTTCGACCAAGTTCCCGACGTCGGGCACCGTCACAAAAGTCGATCGTTCCATCGTATAGATCGCGATAAAGAGATCTGCCTTCGTGGGGTACCATCTGTAAATGGTGGTCTTTCCCGCTCCAGCTCTTCGCGCGACTTCTTCGACAGAAAATCCCGCGTAACCCTTCTCAGAGATGAGTTCCCTCGCGGCTGCCAGCACTGCGGCCTCCGCCTCCGGATTGCGACGCGATCCGATAGAGGTTCGTTTTCTTGCCGAGACAGCATTTGGGGTCGTGATCATTATTCAGGCGTAGCCCAAGTCGATGTCACCGATCAACAGGCAATGCGGAAGAACCTATGGCGGACGCCTCAGGAGCGTTTCGGAAATCTCGCCAAACTCCCGCTCACTGACTGCCTTGAGTTGGACCGGCCCGAGGAATGAAACCCGGGACTCCAGTTTCGACGACTCCGTTGAAGCGGATGTTCGTCTTTATGCCATCTCGGATCTGCTGCATCGCGTCTTCCGGCAATGCGGAAAGGTCAAAATTCTCCCTGGTCCGGCTGGATGTGACCGAGGTGGTGAGGAAGGCAGTGCCGCGCTGCACTGCCCAGGCCAGCGCAACCTGCGCCGGCGTCTTATTGACGCGATGAGCTATTGCCTTAATGACCGGATCTTCGAGCAGATTGGGCTCCATGCCATGCCCGAGAGCCGCAAAGGCCAGCAGGACGATCCCGTGCTCTCGACAAAAGTCAAGCAACTCCCATTCCGGCAGGTACGGATGCGACTCCACTTGCACCACGGCCGGCTTGATCCGCGCAACCGCGACAATGTCCTTCAACTTTTCCAGCGTAACATCCGACAGGCCGATGGACCTGCACCTGCCACTGTCCACAAGCGCCTCAAGTGCGCGCCAGGTGTCGATTAGACTCACTCCTGAATCGTAAATGACCTCGCCGTGTTCGTCCCTTGGATCATTCTCGTCGCCGGGTTGAAACGCGAAAGGGGTGTGGATGAGATAACAGTCGACATAATCGACCTGAAGACGTCGGAGGCTCGCCTGAAATGCAGCAAGCACCCGCTCTGGACGGTGATTGGTATTCCAGAGCTTGGTCGTGACAAATACATCTTCGCGCCGGACAGTGCCAGCGGCGAGGGCGTCGCGCATCGCCTCTCCGACTGCGTCTTCATTGCCATATCGTTCCGCGCAATCGAGATGCCGGAACCCAGCTTCAAGCGCTGCGGCAACGGCACGTTTGGTGGCGGCAGGATCGGGAATCAGCGTACCGAAACCCAATGCCGGAATCGAGGTCGCGCCGTCGGAGAGGGGAATTCTTTTGTAGCGGAGCATATGAGCGGGTTCCATGTTAAGTCCCTTGATTTAGAGTGGATGATGATTGAGCGCGAACGCTTCCTGGCGTCTGAATGCCGAACGACGGCTGCACATGCGCCGCCTTCTTCGTGAAGAAAGCAACCGACTGGTCGTCGACGACACTTCCCTAATGCACGGACAATCGCGACCCCAATACGGCGGCGCGGTGGGATCGTTTATCGTGTCGTCAGCGGATGAGAGGGGGATGGCGCCATAAGCGAGACGACAACCAGCCCCGCAATCGCGGCCGCAAAGGTGATCCAAAAACCATCAATGTAGGCTTGGGCGCTCGCCTCCCTTTGCACCAAGCCCGCCAGCACGCCGACACCCCGCCCCGCCGAACCTGAACCAAGTTGCGTCAATGTCGTATTCCACCCGGGCGTCGCACCCGTGACATGCGAGCCGATAAGATATGAGTGCAGTTGCTCCCGCTGCCGTATCCAGGTGTTCATCGTCGTCGTGACAGTTTCCGAGCAGATTAATCGCATGACCTGTACATATGCGGTGAGCGATATCGCCCTCGCTGGATTTACATTGCTGAACAACGTCGCGACCGCGGCCAGAAATACGGTTTCTTCACCGAACGTCTGAAGGATGACGATCAGCCGGAACTCCGGCAGCGACCACAAGCTGGTCAACTGCGTGCCAAGCCACGCCGATAGAGCGAAGCAGATGAACCCGATCATCAACGTGGCACGCTGCTTGACCGTCTGGACAAGGGCGACCGCAGCGATAGTTGCGCCGGCCAGAAGGAGAATTGCATAAGGTGCGGCAAAGTCACCAATTTGTTCCGGTCGCAAATGTGCCACCGCAATCAAGAAGCTCGGCTCCAACAGAGAACTTCCGAGACTCGCCGTCATAAAGCAGCCAATAGCGGCGAAACCCAGAGCGATGTTTCTTGCGAACAGGATCGAGATGTGCGCCCAGGGATACTGTACGCGAGCCTCGTGCCACAGGAAGATGCACGCGAGAAACGCCGTGGCGAGAAGCAGCGAGATGATGAAGCCGGATTGAAACCAGTCCAATCGATTGCCTTGGTCCAAAGCAACGTAGAGGGTCGTAAGAGCCACGCCAAAAATAGCCATTCCACCCCAGTCGGCTCGATTGAGGAGCACACGGTCGACCGGCGTCGGCTTGCCGCCGTACCAGAAGAGGATGCCAATCAGGGGGCCGACAACTGCGCCCTGCCAGTACAGCCACTGCCACCCTATCGTCTGCGTATAGCTTCCGGCCGCATACAAGCCGAGATTTTGCGCGAATGGGATTCTCAAAACGTAAAATGCCAGTGCGAAAATCCAGAATTTTCGGTCGATGTTTCGAAAAGCCGTCATGAGCGTCGCGCCGACGAACAGGCCGAGCAAAACCGCTCTTAAGGCGTGCAGTGCGGCCAGCATTTCGAAGTTGCTGGAGAATGGTATGAGTAACGAAATTGCGGAATAAAAGATGGTCGGCGCGATCATTACTCTTTTAACCCCAAAGACCGCGATCAACCATCCGACGCTCGGAGCAGCCAGAATCTGTGGAGCGGTGGCGAAGGTGCCAAGCCACGCCCCCTCGTCAAAGGTCAAGCCAAAAGCGCCTCGCAGGTCCGGCAAACCAGTGCCTACTGAACGTATGTCAAAGGCAGTTAATATGGACGCCATGAGCAAAGCGACCGCGACGAATCCTTGGCGTTGCAGGTCGTTCGGATGATTCATCCTAGACATGATGGTCGGCCTTCGTGGAGATATGGGTTATAACCGACATACCAGGGCGGAGGCGGTCAAAGTTCGGCTGGTTCGGGTCGAGTTCGATCCGAACCGTCAGGCGTTGAGCGACCTTCGTGAAGTTGCCGGTCGCGTTGTCGGATGGCAGCAGCGCGAATGTCGATCCGCTTGCGGGCGAAATTCTCGAAACCGTCCCATGCAGCTTTGCCCCGGGCAATAGATCGACCGATATGTCGACCGCTTGTCCTTCCCGGACCATTCCCAATTGGTTTTCCTTATAATTTGCAAGGATATACACCTGAGGGAGCGGAACGATTGAGATCAGGCTTGTGCCGGCGCTGACATAATTTCCACGTTGCGCGTTTCGTTTGGCGACCACGCCATCGACGGGTGCGCGCACATTCGCGTAGCTCAACTCAAGCTCACGCGCGGCGACATCCGCAGCAGCAGTGTCGACATTGGCCTCAAGGACCTCACGCTGCTTCGACAGCACGTCAAGCTTGACTTGTTGGGCAACGACTGTGGCTCGCGCCGTTTTCGAACTCGCCAATGCACGCCCGCGCGCCGCAGTGGCCTTTTCGAGGGTCTGGATCGAGCTTGCCCTGCCGTCGATACCAAGACGTGTCTGTCGTTCTAGTTCCTTGCTCGCCTGGATCTCATCCGCCTTCGCGGCCTCCTGCTGTGCAAGTGCGACATCGATCTGGGTAAGCTGGAACGAGCGCTGGGTGTCGTTGTCCCCAAGCTGCGCCTGAGCTGCATCCAGCTTCGCCTTCGAGGCGCGGAGAGCAACTTCGTACGGCCTGGGATCAATCGAGAACAGGAGGTCTCCAGCCTTGACATGGGAATAGTCATCGATCGAGACCAAGTCGATGGTGCCGCTGACGCGAGCGCTGATTGAGGATATGTCCGCGTAAACTGCAGCGTCCTCGGTGGACTGCACCGCACGTCTTGCAACCCACCAATCCCAATTTGCCCCGGCCGCAACGACGGCTGCAAGGGCTATGACGATTGCCGACACTGGGACAATGAGTGACCCCGCAGATGCCAAGACTGGCGGCGCAAAGGAGTGTCCAGGCGCGACGACCTCTACCTGAGGCGCGGCCACTAGGGCAGTGACATTGATTCCAGATCTTTCATCCATTTTGTTCTTCTTTCGCGACCACGACATCTTTTCATCCGCTCGCAGGACCCCGGTCCGTTTTTTAACAACCGGCTTTCTCCGCCGACAGCTACCAAGCCATCCTGCCGCTCGGGCTTCACGGCCCACAGGTGACTCGATCTGATAGTTGACTGCCCCATCGCCATTCCTTCGCTTGGGACCGCGTGTCACTTCGAGCGAGAAACCTGGCTTCATATAAACGCTACGTATCGTTTTATCAAGCCCGTGAACAGTCAACCCGTCTTGCGCCGGTGTTAATGAGAAAATGAACCGTGTCACTCGACCTTGCGTCCATTTGGGACGCTAGCCCCGCGAGAGCGGAGCGGAAATTGTACTTAGGTGTCGTGCTGGAGGGCAGCCTCGTTCTATTCCGCAAAAAGGTCAGCCGCCGATGCGTCTAATCGTTTTTATCGAGAAATATGCATTGACCTGCCGCATCGATTACACTTCATATCCGCGCCCAAGATGGAGTGACCAGCCGGGGAGGATATATGCGGGTTTTCTCGAGCATTGACGAGCTGCGCCACACGCTCGACGCGCTGAGGCGGCAGGGGCGAACCGTCGGCCTTGTTCCGACCATGGGCTATCTCCATGCCGGTCATATGGAGCTGGTCGCGCGCGCTCGCGCCGAAAACGACATCGTCGTCGTGTCAATTTTCGTCAATCCGCTGCAGTTCGGTCCGACGGAAGATCTCAGCAAATATCCGCGCGACCTGGAACGCGATGCCGCCATGCTGAGACAGGCCGGCGTCAATTTCCTTTTTTCACCTGGCGTCGAGGACATGTATCCGCACCCGATGCTTGCTGTCGTCGACGTTCCCGATCTCGGGCGCGAACTCGAAGGAGCGGTCCGGCCTGGGCATTTTGGCGGCGTTACCACGGTCGTCTGCAAGCTGTTCAACATCGTGCAGCCGCAGACCGCCTATTTCGGAGAGAAGGATTACCAGCAGGTCGTTATCATCAAGCGCATGGTAGAGGATCTCGCCGTGCCGGTGCGCGTGATATCCGTGCCAACGGTCAGGGATAGCGATGGCCTCGCATTGTCCTCGCGCAACGTCTATCTCAGCGAGGTCGAGCGGCGTGCCGCGGCGATCGTCCCCCAGACCCTCGACGAGGCCGAGCGTCTGGTGGCCGGCGGCCTTGCCGATCCGGTGGAACTCGAGGCAAAGCTCACGGCGTTTCTTAGTCGCGAGCCTCTGGCAAAGCCCGAGGTCGTCGCCGTCAGGGATGCCTCAACGCTGCAGAAGGTCACGTCGATCACAGACCCTGTCGTCGTGGCGCTCTTCGTTCGGGTCGGCTCGACGAGGCTTCTCGACAACAGGGTCGTTGGTGACAACCGATGATCGGGAACAACAGGGTTGTCGGCGGGCGAGGCCTGCCGGGAAAGGGAGTGACCAGATGAGCGCGGCAGGAATTCAGAAGCGCCTTACGCCAGCGCGCATTTCAGCCATGAAGGGCGGCAAGCCGATCGTCTGCCTGACCGCCTATACGACGCCCATGGCGCGGCTGCTCGATGAGCATTGCGACCTTCTGCTGGTCGGGGATTCGCTCGGCATGGTGCTCTATGGGATGGAAAGCACCATCGGCGTCACACTCGACATGATGATCGCGCACGGCAAGGCGGTGATGCGCGGCGTCGGCAAGGCCTGCATCGTCGTCGACATGCCGTTCGGAAGTTATCAAGAATCCAAGGAGATCGCCTTCCGCAACGCTGTCCGCGTCCTGCAGGAAACCGGCTGCGATGCCGTCAAGCTGGAGGGCGGCGAGGAGATGGCCGAGACCATCGCCTTTCTGACCAAGCGGGGGATTCCGGTTATGGGCCATATCGGCCTTATGCCACAGCAGGTCCAAACCGCAGGCGGTTATCGGTCCGTCGGCCATTCCGAACACGAGACGTCGAAGATCCGCCGCGATGCGCACGCGATTGGCGGCTCAGGAGCCTTTGCCGTCGTAATCGAGGGCACGGTGGAGCCGCTCGCCCGCGAGGTGACGGCCGCCATGCACGTTCCGACCATCGGTATCGGCGCTTCTTCCGCCTGCGACGGTCAGATTCTGGTTTCCGACGACATTCTGGGTCTTTTCAACGATTTCACCCCGCGCTTCGTCAAGCGCTACGACGAACTCGGCAAAAGGATCTCGGCCGCCGCCGCGGCTTATGCCGAAGAGGTCCGATCGCGACAGTTTCCGGCAGCGGAGCACACCTTCAAGCGGCGATCCTGACGCGAGACGATGAAAGCTCCATCACCGCACGATATACTGCTCGCGCATGGTTTCGGCCGAGCGGCGGACCGCCTCGGAAACCTGCTGGAGCTGTTTGGCCATAGGCGTCGAATTGCGCCAGATCATGCCGATCGTTCGCGACGGCTGCGGAGACTGAAAACGGGAGATCGAGACATGCGCCGAGCGCGTTTCGAGGGGAACGGCCATCTCGGGAATTAAGGTGATGCCGATACCGGCGCTGACCATCTGGACCAGGGTGGACAAAGAGCTGCCTTCCATGACTTCCCGGGGACGGGCCTGCCCTACCTTGCAGAACGACAAGGCCTGATCGCGAAAGCAGTGGCCTTCCTCGAGCAGCAGCAACCGCATTTCGCGAAGCGCCTCGCGTTCGGGCACCGGCTTACCCTCGTCTTCGGGCCGCCGGACCAGCACGAACTCTTCCTTGAAGAGCTCGAGTTCTGCCAGGGAGGGTTCCGACACGGGCAAAGCAACGATTGCCGTGTCCAACTGGCCTTGCGCCAGCTCCTGAACCAGCTTCGACGTCTGCGTTTCGCGCACTTCGATCTGGATTCCCGCAAAGCTCTTGTTCAGGTCATTGATGATGGCCGGCAACAGATAGGGCGCAATCGTCGGTATGATGCCGATGCGCAGCCGCGTCAGGAAGAGATCACGCGCCGCCCGCGCCAGCTCCGCAAGCTCGTCCACGCCACGCAGGATATCGCGGATCCTGAGAGCCACGGTCTGACCGAAGGCGGTCAGCTTCACCTCACGCGCGTTGCGCTCAAAAAGCTCACCGCCCAATTCTTGCTCAAGTTCTTTGATCTGCATTGACAATGCCGGCTGGGAGATCGCACAGGCGTCGGCAGCGCGCCGGAAGCGGCCATCTCTTGCCAGTGCTTCAAAATAACGTAGCTGTTTCAGGGTAAGGTTCTTCATAACTTCATCTTATCGCGACGATCAGTAAATCCAACTTAAATTTATGAAGCGCTTCCGATATGAAGACTTCAGGGAGAGAGTGGGGCGCCAGCTCGGCTCATCTTTTTGGACCGAAGACAGATCAAGCAATGAAGGAGACGATCATGGACAACCCCACTGACAGCGCAGGCAAATGTCCTGTTGCACATGGCAATACGCCTCGCGGTAGATCCAACCGCGACTGGTGGCCCAATCAGCTGAACGTGCAGATTCTTCACCACAATTCCGGCCGCGCCGATCCCATGGGTGAGGCGTTCGACTATGCCGAGGAGTTCAAGAAGCTCGATCTCGACGGCCTGAAGAAGGATCTTCACGCGCTGATGACGGATCTGCAGGATTGGTGGCCGGCCGATTTCGGCCATTACGGCGGCCTGTTCATCCGCATGGCCTGGCATAGCGCCGGCACCTACCGCATCACCGACGGCCGCGGCGGCGCCGGTCAGGGCCAGCAGCGTTTTGCGCCGCTGAACAGCTGGCCCGACAACGTGAACCTCGACAAGGCCCGCCGCCTGCTGTGGCCAATCAAGCAGAAATACGGCAACAGGATCTCTTGGGCAGACCTTCTGATCCTTACCGGCAATGTCGCGCTCGAATCCATGGGCTTCAAGACCTTCGGCTTTGCCGGCGGCCGCGCCGACGTCTGGGAGCCGGAAGAACTCTACTGGGGTCCTGAGGGTACCTGGCTGGGTGACGAGCGCTACAGCGGCGAACGCGAACTGGCAGAGCCGCTTGGCGCCGTGCAGATGGGCCTCATCTATGTCAACCCGGAAGGCCCTAACGGCACTCCGGATCCGCTGGCGTCTGCCCGCGACATCCGTGAAACCTTCGCTCGTATGGCGATGAACGACGAAGAAACCGTGGCACTGATCGCCGGCGGGCATACCTTCGGCAAGACCCATGGCGCTGGCGATCCCTCGTTTGTCGGTGTCGACCCGGAAGGCGGCGAGCTCGAAGCTCAGGGCCTGGGCTGGATCAGCAAGTTCAATACCGGCGTCGGTCGCGATGCCATCGGTAGCGGCCTCGAAGTGACCTGGACCCAGACGCCGACCCAGTGGAGCAACTACTTCTTCGAAAACCTGTTCGCTTTCGAATGGGAGCTGACCAAGAGCCCGGGCGGCGCGCATCAGTGGCAGGCCAAGAACGCCGACGCCTCCATTCCGGATGCCTATGATGCATCGAAGAAGCATCTGCCGACCATGCTGACCAGCGACCTGGCGCTGCGTTTCGATCCCGTCTACGAAAAGATCTCGCGCCGCTTCCTGGAAAATCCTGCCGAGTTCGCCGACGCCTTTGCCCGCGCCTGGTTCAAGCTGACCCACCGCGACATGGGACCGAAGGTGCGTTATCTCGGCCCGGAGGTTCCGGCCGAAGACCTGATCTGGCAGGACGTGATCCCGGCCGTCGATCATCCGCTTGTCGACGATAAGGATATCGCCGACCTCAAGGCAAAGGTGCTAGCAACCGGCCTCACCGTGCAGGAACTGGTCTCGACCGCCTGGGCGTCCGCCTCGACCTTCCGCGGCTCCGACAAGCGCGGCGGCGCCAATGGCGCGCGCATCCGTTTTGCCCCGCAGAAGGACTGGGAGGTCAACCAGCCGGCGCAGCTCGCCAAGGTGCTCGGCGTTCTCGAAGGCATCCAGAAAGACTTCAACGCCGCCCAGGCCGGGGCGAAGAAGATCTCGTTGGCCGACCTGATCGTTCTGGGCGGTGCAGCCGGTGTGGAAAAGGCGGCAGCGGCCGGCGGTCATGCGGTCAGCGTGCCGTTCACGCCAGGCCGTATGGACGCCTCCGAGGCGCAGACCGACGCGCACTCCTTCGCGGCGCTCAAGCCCCGCGCCGACGGTTTCCGCAACTATATCGGTGGCCGGCAGTTCATGAAGCCGGAAGAGGCCCTGGTGGACCGTGCGCAGCTGCTGACGCTGACCGGACCTGAAATGACCGTTCTTGTCGGCGGCCTGCGTGTGCTGAAGGCCGGGGCTCCCGAGCATGGCGTCTTCACCTCCCGCCCGGAAACGCTGACCAACGACTTCTTCGTCAACCTGCTCGACATGGGCACGCAGTGGTCCCCCGCTGCCGGCAAGGAAGGGATTTACGAAGGGCGTGATCGCAAGACCAACGACGTCAAGTGGACCGGCACCCGGGTAGACCTGATCTTCGGCTCGCACGCGCAACTGCGCGCCTTTGCCGAAGTCTACGCCCAGTCCGACGCCAAGAAGAAGTTCGTCAAGGACTTCGTCGCGGCCTGGACCAAGGTCATGAACGCCGATCGTTTCGACCTCGTCTGATCGGCAGCATTTTGCCCGGGCGCCGTTTCGGCTGCGCCCGGGCATTTTTTTGGAGACCGGACCTACCGCCCGACCGTCCAGTCCTCGACACGCAGACCATTGACGCGGCGGAATTCCCCGACATTGTTGGTGACGAGAACCAGATCCCGGGTCCTGGCCTGAGCGGCGATCAGAACATCATAGGGACCGATCGGCGTTCCCTTTGCCGCCAATGCGGCACGGATCTCCCCAGCGGCCAACGCATCCTCCTGCTCGAAACCGACAACTGAGAAATCCGCCACGAACAGGCGCAGGGTTTCGAGCTTGTAGGAAATTTTCGCGCTTTTATAGGCGCCATAATAGAGCTCGTGCATCACCACGGTCGACAGCCCAATCGATCCCTCATCGCTGTCGATCACGCTCTTCAGCAGTGTTTCGGATTTCCCGCCGATCAGGGCGATCACCGCATTGGTGTCGATAAGATGCGTGATCACTTGAACAGGTCCTGAAGACCCGGTCTCTCCTGCTCCTCCGGCTGCTCTCGCCCTTCCGCCATGAAATCGTCGCTGAGGCCGCGCTCCAAGACGCTATGCAACGATGCCCACCGCATGCTGCGATCGGCCAGCCGTCAAAACGTTGTCGCGGCCTGCTCATGTTCGTTAGGCCAGCAGCACTTTGCCGCCCGTCCGGAACGGAACGGCGGATCCCAGTGCTTCACTGACCTTTTCCAGAGGAAACACCTCCCGCACCTCGGTGGCGATGACCTTCGAGGCGATCTGCGCGGCGAGCTCAGAATAGGCCCGCTGGACGTTGCTCATCGCTTCGGAATGAACCCATTCCCGGAGGTGACAATAGGAAAAGGCAATATCGGGCTGTGACATCCAGAAAGAAGCCGGTATGCCCTGCCCCGAAAGCAGACCGTAATGCACGAAGTGTCCGCCGGGTTTAAGCGCATCCGCGAGGATTGAGGCGTGCGCGCCTCCGACGCAATCAAGCACCGCGTCGAGCCCATGCCGGCCGGCGAGCCCGGCGACCAGATCGCTTTCGCTTTCCTCCCTGTCGACGATGACAGCCTCGATCCGGCCGCGCAGGCGCTCAAGCGATCCTTCGTTGCGGATGATGGCGATCGGCTCCACGCCCGCGCTATTGGCGAGACCGATCAATATCGCTCCGATCGAAGAGGCGGCGGCATTGATGGCGATGCGCATTCCCGGCCTCAGCCCGATCTTGGCATGCAGCATCAACCAGGCCGTCATCGGATTGACGTAACTCGTCGCAGCTTCGAAATCGGTGAGCTCGTCTGGAACACGCAGGCACCAGCCTGGATCAGTGTCCTTAAATTGCTGCCAGCCGCCGGCGCTGCGCACGGGCAGCACGCGTGTTCCGAGGGGAAGCCCATGAACCTCCTCGCCGCACTGTTCGACCACGCCGAAAGCTTCGAAGCCGGGAATGAAGGGCAATGTCGTGCGTCCGCTATAGGCTCCCGATATGGTGATGATATCGGACGGATTGATCGCCCGCGCCAGCAGGCGCACCCTCACCTGGTCGCGCCGCAGCGGCGGCAGCGCCGCCTCCCCGAGTTCGACGACATCCTGAGCCCGGCCGAATTTGCGCACGACTGCCTGATATTGCATTGCATCCCCCACACACTGCGATTAGATCACTCCGTCGAATTGGTGATCGAATGAGCGTTGACGACAGGCCTTTAGCATTGTTCCGGGTCTCGATGCGAGACATCGACATCTATGGTCACGTCCACAATTCCCGTTATCTCGATTATTGCGAGGATGCGGTCGTCGAATTCCTGCGGCAAGGGCATATTCTCAGCCATTTCCGTCACACCTCCTCCGGCGTTGCCTATCACGTGAAGAAGGCGGAGATCATCTTTCACAGCCCGATCGACCTCGATGATGTCGTCGAGGCAAAGGTGGACGTAGAAAAAATCGGGCGCACGAGCCTGTCCTTTGCCATAGGACTCTTTCGCCAGCGCGATGGCGCCCATTGCGCATCGGCACATTTCGTCTGGGTCTGCGTCGGCCTCTCCGACAGCCGCCCGACGCCGATCCCCGAAGCGACCAGAGCGGCTCTGTCTCCCGGCTGATTGCCGATCATTCAAACCAGCGGGTGTCCATGCCGATCCATGCGCAGCTTCTTCGACATGCAAGGGAGACACCGGACAAACCGGCGCTGGTGATCGACGGGCACTCGCTCAGCTACGGCGAGCTCTATTTGCGCGCCAAGGCAATCTATCGGTTTCTCCAAGATCTCCCTCGCTCGAACCGCCGCATGCTCGATCTGCCCGGTGTGGAGAAGCTTGCCGCTCTCAGCCTTGGCAATCACAGCGGCTTTGCCCAGTATTTTGCGGCGGCCACCGCGTTGCCGAATGCCTGTGCGGTCATCGACCCGATGATGCCGGTGGAAAGGATCGAACGCATCATCGAGCGCCTGGCGCCTGACGTTCTGATCGTCGACGACAATACTGGGCCGAGCGCCGAAATTGCCCGAAGACTCGGCATTCCCGTTGTCGCTGCCGGAGCGGAGGCCTTCGACCTTGCCTCGACGGAAGGTAATGCCGAGCTGCCGGTCGATGCCGACAAGACCTTTCTGATCGGCTTCACGTCAGGGACCACCGCCGAGCCGAAGGCCTATTATCGCTCGCGCGAACAGTGGCGCCGGAGCCTCGATCGGGGACGCGGCGTTTTCGAACTCGAAGACGCGCCGTCGACAATGTGCCCGGGAGTCCTCGCGCATGGCCTGGCGCTTTATGCACTGGTCGAAGCTCTTGATGCCGGGGCAACCTTCCATTCAGTCCGGGAATGGGACCCCCTCGCGGTCGCAAGCACGCTCTCCTCCTGGCACATCGAGCGGCTGGTCGCCGTGCCGACACATATAGCCGGCATTGCAAGGGCGTGGGCAGGCGAACCCGCTCTGACGTCCCTGCGCGACGTTCTGACCGCCGGCGCAAAGCTTGACAGGAACGGGGTCGAATCCATGCGTCGCCTGTTTCCGAAGGCCCGTATCCGGGAATATTACGGCGCATCCGAGCTCGGTTTCATGACCGTCTCGACCCTTGTCGGCGGCGAGATCGATTTTCCGATCGAGCGGGTGGGGCAAGCCTATCCCGGCGTCAAAATTTCCATTCGTGACCCCGATGAAAACGACGTCGGGACCGATGTGGCCGGAACCATATTCGTCGACAGCGACCTGATCGCGGATGGATATCTTTGGGGCGACGACGGTCAGGCGTTCCGGGTCACGGAAGCGGGAGCGACGGTCGGAGATCTCGGCGAACTTGATGCCAATGGCATACTGCGGGTGATCGGCAGGGCGGGCGGCATGATGATATCAGGCGGCAACAACGTTTATCCCGCCGAAGTCGAGAGCGCGCTCAAAGCCTGCCCCGGCGTAGAAGATGCCGTTGTCTTCGGGCTGCCGGACGCCTATTTCGGTCAACGGATCGTCGCTGTCGTCTCGGGAGAGATGACGGACCCGAAAATCCTGGCCGATCATTGCGCGCGGATGCTCGCCAGGTACAAGATCCCCAAGCGATTTTACCATATAAGGTCCTGGCCGATGACAAGCAGCGGCAAGATCTCGAGGGGACAAGTGGAGCGGGCCGTGGTTTCGGGAGGCGATTTTGTCGTACGCCTATCAGCCTGACGGGGATTGGCAGCCGGTCGTGGTTGCCGCCTATCGGTCGCCGATCGGCCGGGCGTTCGGATCGCTGTCGACCGTCGCAGCAGAAGACCTGCTGGCGCCGATCATCCGCCGGATCGTGTCCGAAACGGGAGTTGCACCCAACACCATAGACGACGTGCTGGTGGGCAATGCGGCGGGCGGCGGCGGAAACATCGCGCGGCTGGCAGCGCTCACCGCAGGTCTGCCCATGACGGTTCCGGGAGTGACCATCGATCGGCAATGCGGCTCGGGCCTGGAAGCGATCATCATGGCAGCCCGACTGATCCAGGCGAAAGCCGGCGCATGTTTTCTCGCCGGCGGCGTCGAGAGTGTCAGCACCGCGCCATGGCGCGTCGAAAGACCAAAGCCGAATGGGGCGCTGCCCCGCTTTTACGGGCGCGCCCGGTTTTCGCCCGACGCGATCGGTGACCCGGAAATGGGAATTGCCGCCGAAAACGTCGCCAGGCAGTTCGGCATATCGCGTCAGAGACAGGATGAATTCGCCTTTCGCAGCCACCGGCTCGCCGTAACGGCGGCCGAGGCGGGCATCTTTCGGCCCGAGATCGTCGACATTTCCGCCAGCCACGGTTTGATCGAACGGGACGAGTGCCCACGTGCGGCTACATCCCTCCAGGCGCTCGCAAACCTCCGGCCGGTCTTCCTGGCCGATGGTTCGGTAACAGCCGGCAATGCCTGCCCGCTGAACGACGGCGCCTGCCTGGTGCTCGTTATGAGCCGCGGCATGGCGAGAAGCATGGGCATCGAAAAGGGCCTTGCCTTCATCGACAGCGCCGCTGCCGGCGTTGACCCCAACCTGCTCGGCATCGGCCCGGTCGCCTCGACCAGGAAGCTGCTGCAGCGTCAGCCCGGGCTCTCGCTCTCCGCCATCGATGCCATCGAATTCAACGAGGCCTTCGCGGCCCAGGTTCTGGCATCGCTGGATCAGCTCGATATTCCTGCCGACACGATCAACAGGAACGGTGGAGCCATTGCCTTGGGCCATCCTTTCGGGGCCTCCGGCGCAATCCTCGTTACCCGCCTGTACAGCCAGCTGATCCGCAACACCGGGGATGGCTGGGCGCCCGGTGCGACTGCCCTGGCGATGATCGGCATCGGCGGAGGCATCGGGCTGACAGCCATGTTCGAGGCTACCCAGCTTTCCTGATCCGCCGAAGGCGCAGACCGTCAGGCGGCGGCGCGCTTGTGATCGGCCGGATGCTGTAGCCGAAAGCCAATCGCCAGCCTGTTCCAGGCGTTGATCATCGCGATGCCGATCGAAAGCGCCACCAACTCGTCATCCGAGAAGTTGGCGTGCGCTTCTTCATAGACATCATCCGGCGCATGGCCTTTCGCAATCTCAGTGAGAGCCTCGGCCCAGGCGAGTGCGGCCCGCTCCCGGGCGGTGAAGAGCTGCGACTCCCGCCACGCGTTCAGAAGCAGCAGCCGGTCATCCGTTTCGCCGAGCTTCAGTGCGTCCTGGCGGTGCATGTGCAGGCAATGCGCACATCCATTCATCTGGGAAACGCGCACTTTGACGAGTTCGAGCAACTTCGGATCGAAGCTTTTGGCAATCCAGCCTTCAACGGCCACGAGGCCGTCGATGCCGCTGTTCTTATGGGCCATGAAGTTCAGACGCTTGATCATTCTTATCTCCATCGTGAGAGGATTGATGACGCAAGCCTCGGCTTGCAGGCCAGTGGATACGCCTTGCCTTCCGGGTCGGCCATCTGCCCCGACGGTACATCTGGCCAATACCTGTCGATGTGATGTTCCGCCAATTCGGCCGACTGCCTCGACCGCAGAGCCAGCTGGCCTACTACGTTCGCATAGGCTGACAGCGACCGAGGAAGAATAGTTTGGGGCCGCGATCTGGCGCATCCTCCTGCCCATCGGTTTACATCGGTCGCACCGGCGACGGTCCCGATGAAGTCGCTTCGCTCTCGAGGAGGCGGGGGCATGCCGAGCAGTTGCCTCCTCGCTTTCAAGTCAACAAAGGCAAGTCAACAGAGGAAACACCTCGTAAAGGACAAAGGAGACTACCCGTGAAAATCGTCGTTATCGGTGGCACTGGCCTCATCGGCTCAAAGACCGTGGAAAGATTGCGCAAAAAGGGGCACGAGGTATTGGCGGCTTCGCCGAACTCGGGTGTGGACACGATCACTGGCAAGGGCGTGGCGGATGCGCTCGCCGGGGCGCAGGTGGTCCTCGATCTCGCGAACTCTCCCTCGTTCGAGGACAAGGCCGTTCTGGAATTCTTCCAGACGTCGGGCCGCAATCTGCTCAAGGCGGGGGCTGCCGCCGGCGTCAAGCATCACATCGCGCTGTCGATCGTCGGCATGGAGCGGCTGCAGGGCAGCGGCTACATGCGCGCCAAGATGGCCCAGGAGGAGCTGATCAAGAGCTCCGGGATACCCTATACCATCGTGCGCTCCACCCAGTTCCATGAATTCATGGCTGGCATCGCCCAGTCGGGTACCGTTGGCCAGACCGTACATCTGTCGCCGGCCTATGTGCAGCCGATCGCCTCGGACGACGTCGCCGACGTCATGGCCGAGGTGGCGCTCGGCACGCCTGTGAACGGCACGATCGAGATCGGCGGGCCGGAGAAAGTCCGCCTCACCGAAATCGTGACGCGTCTCTTCAAGGCGACGAACGATCCGCGGCAGGTGATGGCGGATCCGCACGCCCGCTACTTCGGCGTGGAGCTCGAGGATAATTCGCTCGTGACCGGCGCTAAGGCGCGGCTCGGCAAGATCCGCTTCGACGATTGGCTGAGCCGGCAGCCGCCTCAGAAGAAGAGCGCCTGATATCGGGCGCCCGACCCATTCCCATCAACGCAGGAGACCAGACATGCTCAGAAAAATGATCTCGGCGGCGGCGCTCGCCATTGTCCTTGCCGCCGGCACTCAGGCTCACGCCGCAGGCGGCGACGCGAAGGTAAGCGTCGTTTTCGACCAGAAGCTTCCGAATGTTCCCGGCAAGAGCATGCGGGGCGGTGCTCGTCGAATACGCGCCGGGCGGTTCCTCGCCCGGCCATACGCACCCGGCTTCGGCCTTCATCTATGCCACCGTTCTCGAAGGTGCGATCACCAGCAAGGTGAATGACGGGCCAGAGAAGGTTTACAAGGCCGGCGAAAGCTTTCCCGAATTTCCCGGCGATCATCACAGCGTCAGCAAAAACGCCAGCAAGACAAAGCCGGCGCGCCTTCTTGCTGTCTTCGTACTGAATACTGACGAGACGGAACTGACGACCGACGACAAATGAGGTCATGAACGCACCGATGCCTGGGTCGCCGGGCATCGATATCAATGACAGCGCTGCGATCGGCGTCAGGCCGCCTGCAGCGCCAGCTCCAGGTCGGCGATCAGATCGTCCGGATGCTCGATGCCGATCGAAAGACGGATCGTCGATTCCAGAACGCCGATGCGCTGGCGGACGTCGGCGGGCACGCCGGAATGCGTCATGGTGGCCGGATGGCTCGCAAGCGATTCCGTGCCGCCGAGACTGACCGCGAGCTTGAAGATCTGCAGCGCGTTCAGGAATTTGAACGAGGCTGGCTGACCACCGCGGATGTCGAAAGAGAAGGTCGAACCGGCGCCGGTGCATTGAGCGATGAAGGTCCGCCCGGCCGGCGATTCCGGATCGTGGTAGGACAGGTAGTGAACCTTCTCGACCTTCGGGTGATCACGCAGAAAATCTGCGACGGCCCGCGCGTTGCTGTTTGCCCGTTCCATGCGCAGCTGCAGCGTTTCCAGCGAACGGCCGAGCATCCAGCAGGAATGCGGATCAAGCTGGGTGCCGATCGCGCCGCGCAGGGCCTTGATCTGCTTGATGACCGCCTTGCGACCAAGGACGGCGCCGGCGATCAGGTCGGAATGACCGCCGACATATTTCGTCAGCGAATAGAGCGATATATCGGCGCCGTGCTCGATCGGCCGCTGGAAGACCGGTCCGAGTAGGGTATTGTCGCAGACGATGATCGGCATATGGCCCTGTCTTGCACCGATCATGTCGGCCACGCGCCGGATCATCGCGACATCGACCAAACTGTTGGTCGGATTGGCAGGCGTCTCGATCAGGATGACGGAGACGCGGCCCTTGGCCATCGCCTCTTCTGCCGCCTTTTGCACCGATCCTTCGCTGACGCCGTCGGCAAACCCGACCGCGGCGGCGCCGAGGTTCAGGAAGGTCTTCGCCAGCAATGTTTCCGTTCCCCCGTAGAGCGGCTGAGAATGCAGGATCGCATCGCCGGGCCGGACGAAGGCGAGTAGAGTGGTGGTGATCGCCGCCATGCCGGATGAAAACAGCACGCCGCTTTCCGTCCGCTCGTACACGGCGAGCCTGTCTTCGACGATCTCGCTGTTTGGATGGTTGAAGCGCGAATAGACGAGGCCGGCCCCCTTCCCCTCGGGAGGCTCGCGACGGCCCGACACATAATCGAAGAAATCGCGGCCATCCTCGGCCGTCTTGAACACGAAGGTGGAGGTGAGGAACACCGGCGGCTTGACCGCTCCTTCCGAGAGTTCCGGATCGTAGCCATAATTCAGCATCTGTGTTTCGGGATGCAGGGCATGATTGCCGATATGGGTTTTGGAAGGATGCGGGGCGGTCATCATCATCTCCTGTGTCGGACTGGCGAAATATCAGAATACATCAAAACTGTAGGAGAGGAGCAATCTTCGCGGTCAGTTCCTGGTCTCGCCCAAAGTGTCCGCGACATAGGCGCCTCGCGCTCCCATTGGCAGCGGTGTCCCCGTCGTCGTGTCCCTGGCGGTCTGATGTTCGAGTTCGCTGTTCAGCTCTGCCCCAATGATGAGAATGACAACGGACAACCACATCCACATGAGGAAGCCGATCAGCGCTCCAAGGGTGCCGTATGTCGCGTTGTAATTGGCGAAATGATTCAGATAGAAGGAAAAGCCGAGCGACATGAGGGCCCAGCCAACAGTAGTCAAAGCCGCGCCCCACGTCATCCACCGGGCTTTTGCAGGCTCCCGGCTTGGACCAAAGCGGTAGACCCGTGTGACGGCCACCGCAACCACGAGCAGGAGCAGCGGCCACCTAAGAAGAAGAGCCAGGTGCTCCTTGAATTGATCGAGCCAAAGATAGGAGAGCACGACTGGCATTACGCCAACGAGGGCCACCATGACGACCGCAAAAGCCATTGAACATAGGGTGAAGCAGAGACCCGTCAGATTCAGTCGCACGAGGCTTCGTTTCTCCTTTTCCTCATAGGCCACGTTCATGGCGTCGAATATCGCCAGCGTTCCATTATGCGTGCTCCATAGCGCGATCGCGAGGCCTACGAAAAAGGCGATGCCGAGTGTGCTGTCGCGCCGTTCCACGAGCGCCTTGATCTGATCGGCAAGAAGATCGAATGCGCCAGGTGGCATGAGGACGGCCAGTTCGCGAAGGTGTTCGGATATGGTAGCGGGATCGGCAACCAGCCCATAAAGAGAGACCAGGGCCGCGAGGGCAGGAAATATCGCCAGCAAGAGATAGAAGGTCACGCCCGCCGCGATGAGAGTGACCCTGTCATCTAGAATTTCATGGAAAACGCGCCAGAATACGTCGCGAAGGCCGCTGAAAGGGATAGCCTCGGGCGTGCTGGCGCTGCGGCCATGATCGTCAACTGCGTGGCCAGGTTTCGCAGACGGGTCGGTCGACCTGCGCTCGATTGCCTGCATGTAGACAAGCGCGCCAACCGCTGCGGCCATCATTGCAGCCGCGGCGGAGAATCTCCTACGTTGAAGCACATCACGCATGTGGATGGTCTCCGATCTAGTGCGGAGATAACGCGGCGTGCCGCTAAAGGATGCAGGCCCATTGCTTTCCTGCGGACATTTGATGCGGCAGCGTAGCCCCGACTCTGCGCTGAGTAGCGCCTAGAGGAGGCGAGGTGAAGTAGTTTCGAAGATAGCAAACCATTGATTTCACATACAGTATTTCAATCTGCGGAAGCAAACACCGGCTTCAGTTCCCTTACTGCCTTGCCAGCGCTCTTTTGCAAAATCTGCCGGATATGACAGTTTTGGCCCCGCGAGACGGAACTCGGTGCGCAGTCAATATCCGAAGCGCCGCTTGGATCTGAATTCCCTTTGCTGCCATCCGATATTCCGGTGCCTATCGGCGACCGGCATCTGCAGCGATGCTCTCTGCATCGGTCCGCAAAACAATAGCGCCGGTGACAACGGCGTGCAATACCCGCTTACGGTATCATCGCGCAAAGACCGATCCGTGGGTGCGGGCCGACGGTTTTCGCTTCGTGTCCACCGTGGCAGGCGTCGGAGACACTCAAAGAATGCTCGCCTGCAGCGCGATCTCGATGGCTTCTGTGGTTGCTTGATATTGTCTCCGTAGTAAGCGGCGCGCTCTGCATTGATCAAGTGGCCAAGTGTCGGCGAGCTGAGCGCGAAGAGTCGGAGGTGAGCGCGCCGAGGCGAACGCAGGTCAGTTCGTGGCGTTGCGCTACTTTGCGGTGACGGCCCCTCCCCGACCGTCACTGCAAGCGCTTCTCCGGCATCGCATTTGCTGAAACAGCTTCTGGCAACTCGCCCTGCGTCGAACGCAGTTGAAGTGGCTGACAGCGAGGGTCCGCACGCCATCAAGCAACTACATCGAAGGGGGATGCCGCCCATCAGGCAGGACGTCTTGGCGCTGAGGTCGCGACAGAGAAGACGTGACGCTGTCGTCCCCGCATATGCTTGGCATGCTGCCGCAAGCATGTCGATGATAGTCGGTGCACGCTGATCGACTTAGTCTATGTCGGCGGCTGCCCATCCGCGATCGGCTGGTGGGTCCGACGGACTCAAGCAGCCGATTTTGCCGCGATCGATGGTGCCCCTCTCCTTCCGCGAGATTCCTCCGCTCAGCCGTATAAGGGTCCGGATGGCGGCGAGGCGGCCACAACGCGGCCGACGAATCCGCAGGCGCCGGCTTGATGGCAGGTGGAGCCCTTCACGCTTCCGCGGCGAATCGACGAACCGAAAGCCGAGCGTCCTGACGATCCGGTTGTCCGCGGACAACCGGATGCCAACTTGGCAGCACTCGGTCGTTGGTGCATGGACTGGGTTTCGCAGCAATTGGTTTGCAGGGTCATGGCCTTCGCACGAACGGCTCCGTCTGACGTCATCGAAAGTCGCTTTACACCGCACGCCGAGCAGGCGTCGCGTTTCCGGCTCCAAGAGCAACGACTGGTGCTCGGTGCCGAAGGCTGCTCGGAGATTGAGGAGGAGCGGAGTGCCTAACAGTTGAAGAATTACCGTGATGTAGGCGCCATCGCTTTAATGGTCAAAGAAATATGCGCTCGGCCCCAGCGTCACCGTCCTTGCCGTTCTTGCAGGCCCTCGGCCGGCAATCGAAGGTCGCGCCGCTCGACGAAAGGCTCCTTGACTAAGGGCGACGCGCCGCTTCGACAAATCTGGTGGCTCTGCTGGTCTGGCCGACTGGGTTGGTCGGGAGCCGGTGGCCACCCGTGCAGGGCGCCTCGGCAGAGGGTAGAGAGGCGGCACGTCACGGCACCGCATCCGTCAACCCGCCAGTTTCGCCGCTTCCACAGATAAGCCCCCCCCACCTGGGTCGTATGGCCCGTCCCCATGAGGTTTGCGGCCGGCCAAGGCTGGAACCTGGATGATGCAGCGGAGGGTGGAGCGCTGGCCGCAGCAGCCGCATGTCTTCGGAAGGATGATTCTCGTTGTCGCCGTCGCTGGCAAGTTCGGCCAGTTGGCGATCGCCTTTGTACGATACCTCTTCCAGCGTGAAAGCCATTCGGGTGGAGATAAACGAGCCGGATGGATGCGGAGCCCGGGTTCCAAGGTGTACCCCCGATATCAATTGCCGTAACCCGCTTTCTTGTTCAGCTCTTGGCGCTCCCGCAGCAGGCTTCCTATCGCGCACATAAATGACACCGTTGTGGGCAGATCCGCCATTCCGGACATCGTTCGCGAGTTGTCCGCGGACAACCCAGCGGTCGGCCTCAATCCTGTGCGGGAGAGGGCTTCATCTGCATGGGTGCTCGTCTGCGATATCCAGGCCGCCCCCCAGGCTTGGATTTGCCGCATTGCGGTACGACCTCGTGACACACCGAAGCCTTATCACCTCCAAGCCGCTTCGGCCCGACGGACAGCACTCCTCCTCCCAGGCTGTCGGTCACTATCGAAGCGCGGCGCACCTCTCCCGCGCCGGGCTTTTGTCATTCTGGCAAGGCCCCGGACGGGCGGAGAAGCCTCATTTCCTGTGCGCGCCAATCAGCTCCCGGTAAGAAGTCCAGGCATCTGGCGTCCGGGGTGGGGCAGGTTGTCTGTATCGCCGATTTGTGCCGCGGCCGCAGCTTCAGCAGCAAGGCAGTGAGGCATGTTCCATGGGTCGCTGGCGAGCCTTGGCTAAGGCACTCCCCGGAGTGGCCGCGGCGGCTTGCTGATCTTTGGCACAGATCTGAATGGCCTCATCGAGGAGGGGCGTCAAATGCGTCGGTCAGCTCGCGTCAGTGTCTCGGAACCATCAGATCTGCTGCTGGCGCACCGTATCCCACGCATGCAGACCAAAATGTGAGCCAGCCGTAGGTGATCAATGCCGTCTCAACCTCCTCCGGCGTCGCCGTCACTCGAATCCTGGCGCTTGGTCCGATCATCAAAGATGAAGGCCGACAATCCCAGCTGTAGGTTCCTCGGCGCCGGAGAAGGCAGGGAGCTGAGGGCGAGCTTGCGCGGAGCCTGAAATTGGTTCGGTTCCGAGCCGGCTTCGGGCGCGCTACCGTGTGTTCTCCCGCATCAAATGCTTGATATGGTAATGGTACCGTCGGTCAGAAGCGAGGCGAGATGACCGCGTCGATCGAAGGGCATTGCTGCGTCGACAACCTCGAGCTCTTTGGTGAGCTGCATCCACATCACTCTTGTTCCTCGCGGAGATCAGGCCGCCGAGTTCCGCCCAGATGGTTCATACGTCGTCATAACAGAACCCCCATTGGTCGCCGATATACCAGCTGCGCTCTACCTGCGGCTCCGTCTTCCAGAGCAGACTTTTGACGAACTCGATGCCGCCGCGCCTGAATGCGGCTGTCGGTGCCTCCATCTCATTGTCGTCGACTGAGAACCCACCATTGGCGCAGACGAAACAGGCCGCACCGATCCAACGCGCCGCAAATCCACCCCAGCGGCGCTCGATGCAAAGTGCAGCACCATGGAAGGCATGCCGGCCACCTCTTGACGGTCGGTCCTAGGGCGGTACGCCGAGCGGTAGCACGAGGCGCTCCCCGGCCGCAGTCTTTCGATCCAAGATTCCGCGGGCCGCGCGACGGCGAAATTCACATAGTCGCATCCACCTCTTGTTGCGGCCATGGCTGCCGTTGGCGTTAATGACGCTGACATTGGCCCGATCGGCAAGTGCTGTTTGAGCGTGGGCAGCGAGATCGGGATCCAGCTCGATGGCATGGACATGACCGGAAGCTCCGGCAAGTTCAGAAAGAATTGCGCTGTAATAGCCGGTGGAGCCGGTGCCCACCGATATGGGCGATATGATCGCCGGTTTATGTCTGGCGCTGTCAGTAGTCGGGCATGCAGCGAGGGGCTGCCATTGTTGACACCCTTATCGGATTGCAGGGCGAACAACACGTCCTGATAATCCAGAACCAAGTCGGAGGAGGGGAGGGGCGATATCCGCCGCCGCTTCGATCCGCGGGTTGTTGGTTGCGGCGGTTGCCATCACCTAATGGGCGTAAGCGCGGCGGATCACCGCCAGTTCGTCGGCCGTCAACATCGCAGTCGGCATGGGCAAATCTCCAAGCATCGCTTTGACCTGTTCCTCTTTTGCATTTTGCGGTTCCAAATCATCTCTATCCCGATGTTTGTTCAATGGAGGATGGGAAGTCGTGACGGAAGGTAAGCGGCAAATAGCTTCCGTTATGGGAAAATACGCCGTTTCCTCATCAGGTTAATATGCAACGGGCTGCCAAAATTTGACGTCGCCCCCGTGTCGCCGCGCATCAAAAAAGTGTTTGCGGCTTTCAGCTTCAGATTTCAATCAAACCGTTAAGCTAAAAATTCAGCGCCCAATTTTCACCTAAGGGCTTCACGGTGGGAGTTGCCTTAAGCCACCTGGTTCAGCATGCGATCTGTGCGATGACGGAGTGGTATCGACGCGACCGCAATTGCCTCTACATCTTCCTGAGACAAACTCATCTGTGCTTTGGAGGAAAGCGTTATAGCGGATAACAAGTACGACCAGATCCGAAGGCGAGCTCACGAAATATGCGAGAGCGAGGGGCACCCGGAGGGAGCGGATCTGCGACATTGGCAACGAGCCTGAGATGAATTGGCCGGCGACAACGACGGTGAGACGTCGCAGGAGCAATGGGACGAAATCGATCGCAAAAACTCCGACGTAGTATCCGAGCCACAAGCTTGCCTACTACAAAAATAGCTCTGTAACAATGCTTAGACAACTTGGGCAGTCGTTCGAGCACGCAGGCGGAGTATTGCTGCCAAAGCATGTCGAGGCAGGTGACTCTCGCGGTAGCGATGTTGAAATTCCGCCCGCGAACGGCCATCGCCGCGTCGTGGCGGAACGTTGAGCGGAGCCCCGCAAGCTTGGGTTAGACCCCCGCTATAAATGGCTGGGGTCAGAGCGATGGATCAGCTAAAATAGGCGTTTGATCTCGATCAAGCGTGGGATGCAGGATGAAAGTCGGTATTGTCGGAACCGGAATGGTGGGTAGTGCGGCCGCGTACGCTCTCGGCTTGCGAGGCGTGGCGAGCGAGGTTGTGCTGGTTGATCTTCATTCAGCTCTCGCCGAGGCACACGCCCTTGATATCGCGCACGCGATGCCATTTGCCTCCGGAACCTCGATCGTCCATGGAGACTATGACCGCCTGCAAGATGCCGGCGTAGTCATCATCGCCGCAGGAGTCGCGCAGCGATCCGGCGAGACACGGACCGACCTGCTGAACCGCAACGCTGCTGTCTTCCGGACTGTCGTCGGCGAGATCATGCGCGTCTGCCCCAATTCAATTCTGCTCATCGCGTCCAACCCGGTCGACATAATGACCCAGATCGCCTCGGTTTATTCGGGATTGCCCGCCCACCGGGTGATCGGCTCGGGTACAATCCTTGACACTGCGCGGTTTCGCAGCCTGCTCGGGGCTCACCTGCGCGTGTCGCCGCGCTCCATTCACGCCTACGTGCTCGGCGAGCACGGCGATAGTCAGGTGCTGGCCTGGTCCGGCGCCAGGGTCGGCACGGTTTCGATTGCGCTTTTCGGCGAACAGGTAGGCGCGCCCATCACCGAAACAGTACGGGCTACAATTGACAGCGAGACCCGCAACGCTGCCTACACAATCATCAAGGGCAAGGGTTCTACCTACTACGGTATTGGAGCAGGTCTCGCGCGGATCGTCGGGGCGATAAGACAGGATGAGCGGGCCGTGTTTTCGGTTTCGAGCGTCACCGCGCTTGTCGAGGGCGTGCGAGATGTCGCCTTGTCAGTCCCGCGTGTCGTGAGCCGCGAAGGCATTGCCGCCGAGCTGCTCCCTGAGCTCGACACGCAGGAACGCAGTGCACTTCAACGAAGCGCTTCTCTGCTTAGGGGGTTGTTCGAGGCGACGACGCTCTGAAATCGAAGGATGGGCCGGAAGGACTGGTTGTCCATCTCTCGGAACAGGTTTAGGGCCTGGTTGCACTGAGACTTGCACAACGCCGTGGTTCATGACGATTGCCATAGGGAACTTGCGCGTCCTCATCCGCGAATTTGCGGCAAAGATCACCCGCAGCCGCCTGAGATACCTGATGGCATGCCCGCAGGGACCTGAGCCGGATTCATCAGGTTACAAGGGCTTCTTCTATCATTTTCTGGATATCGAAACGGGCCGCCGAGTTTGGCAATGCGAGCTGTCGACAATCGACTCCGCTTTCCTGTTTGCGGGCGCCTTGACCGTTGCCACCTACTTTGATCGGGATACGGCCGATGAGGCGGAAATCCGCGGGCTCGCAACGGCGCTTTACGAGCGGGCCGATTGGAATTGGGCCCGCGACGGCGGCGCAACCTTGACGCATGGCTGGCGTCCGGAGAGCGGCTTCATCCCCTATCGATGGCGCGGCTATGATGAAGGCCTGCTTCTCTACATCATTGGTCTCGGATCCCCAACTCACCCGCTGCCGCCCGAATCTTACGCCGCCTACACCGAGAGCTACGAATGGAGGAATATCTACGGCCGGGAACTGCTATATTCGGGACCGCTCTTCACCCACCAGCTGTCACATATGTGGATAGATTTTCGAGGCATACGCGATGCGTTCATGCGCGAGCATGACACCGATTATTTCGAAAACACCCGGCATGCGACATATGTCCAGCAGGAATATGCAATCCGCAACCCGATGAACTTTGCAGGGTATGGCGAACATTGTTGGGGGTTTACAGCGTGCGACGGGCCTGGCTGGGGCAAGCGGACGACAGAAGGGGTCGATCGGGAGTACTTCGACTATATCGCCCGCGGGGCTCCCTTCGGGCCTGACGACGGCACGATCGCACCATGGGTCGCCGTCGCCTCGCTGCCGTTCGCGCCGGAAATCGTTGTGCCGACTGTTCGCAACTTTGCGCGAATGAACCTCGGCATGACGCGGCTTTACGGTTTCAAGCCGTCGTTCAATCAAACATATGTCGTGGAAAATAGCCCGACCGGCTGGTGGGTAAGCCCGCATCACTTCGGCATTGATCAAGGACCCGTCGTCCTGATGATCGAAAATTATCGGACCGGATTGCTCTGGAGCATCATGCGCCGTTGCAGGCCCATTGTAACCGGATTACGACGCGCAGGATTCTCTTCAGGCTGGCTTTAAGTGACCGCTCGTCATCCCCATCACCGTCGCCTCGTTGCAGGGGAGGCCACAACTCCGATGCATCATTTTGCCTCAGAACGCAACCGCCGACAAAATGATTGCCGCTGGCGACCGCTGGGCGCCACCGCGGCATGCGGGAACCTGCAGCTGGCGGTCTCGATCTCCGTGCCCTGAACGCACCTGGCCGACTCTGGCTCTGTCGTCTCGGTCCCAATGTAAGTTGCATTTAACCAAATTCTAATGTATTCTCTGGTTGCTGCATTAGGGTTATGGATCGGGACGGTGCGGAAGGTGGGTGTCCCGGCCGAGCGGACTATTGCATGGGCGCAGAATGCTACCTGATCCTATCCCAAATTCGTCGAATCTCCCGTTTTTCTAAACGCATGCATTCAATTCACCGCGACCGGCTTTGGTCGTCTTTGTCTCATTAAACTTAGTCTACGCGCAGGAACGGCGATATGACGGGAGACCGCCCAGACCGTGCGCGGCTCAACCCATGCGGGCACAGGCTTGAAAGTCTGATCCATAGATTCGGCCGCACGCCAGCGGCAACTTTACTTTGCTTGTTCTGCACGTGTGGAATTGAGGCACACAGTATTCGGTAATCATATTCACAAACCAGTGAGAAGGATTTATCCGATGTTTAGCACACATATTAAGATGCTCGATCGCAGAGAATACAATAAGGCCCGACGGAAACTTAGCGAAAATACCCCGGGGCATGGGGGAATTGCTCGACAAATTTTCCTGACAGTTGCCTTCGTAGTCGCTGCAAACACCCCATCCTGGTCCCAGGAAGACGAGGCCAAGCACTACAGTAAAGAAGCCATGCAGCAGGCGCTGCAGACCAGGGATCAGTACGATGTCTATGGCCTGCGTTTCGGCGTTGGCAAGTCAACACTGCAACCTGGTGCTGAAACGCTTCTCGATGACATAGCGACTGCACTTAAGAACTTCCCTGATTGGAGCCTGAGAATCGTCGGCCATACCGACGCAAGCGGCAATGCAGAAACCAATGAACGTCTTTCACTTGAGCGGGCCAACGCCATCAAGGCGGCGCTGGTTGAACGGGGGGTCAATACTGACAGGTTACTAGCGGCAGGCGCGGGGCAGACGCGGCCAATCGCCAGCAATGAGACAGCCGAAGGAAAGGCTCTCAACCGCCGAGTTGAGCTCGTGAGGCTCACCGACTCGGCTGAAGCCAAGAAGCTGCTCAAGGGCATGTCCGACTATCTGGCAGCCCAGAAGACCATATCCTTCGCATACGATGCCAATCTCCAGGTTGTCACCAACAGTGAGCAAAAACTTGGGCTGGCAAGTTCAGGGACTGTGATCCTCAGCCGGCCTGACAAGGTGCACACCACACGTTCCGGTGGTTTTGTCGAGACCGAGGCGCTGTTCGACGGAAAAACGCTCACCCTTTTGGGAAAGAACCTCAACAAGTATACGCAAGTCGATATTCCTGGCACGGTCGACCATCTGATAGACGAGCTAAAGGACAAGTATGGATTGCCGTTGCCTGCCGCCGACTTGTTGATGACCAATTCATATGACGAGCTGATGCAGGGTGTCTACGATTCGAAAGATCTGGGAAGCGGCGTCATTAATGGTGCTGAGTGCGATTCTCTCGCCTTTCGCAAGGACGAGGTAGATTTCCAGATCTGGGTCGCCCAAGGAGCTCAACCTTACCCGTGCCGCTTGGTCATTAGTTCGACGACGGTCAAGGGTGGACCGGAATACAGCGTCCAAGTCCGGGATTGGAAGTCGGGGGATGAGCTCATGCCGGGTGATTTTGGCTTCAAGAACCCGACAAACGCCGAAAAAGTCAACATCAAGGACATCCAGAGTAATGTGGGTGATTTGCCGGGGAACTTCGTAAGAGGAGATAAAAAATGACCCTTTTGAGACGCATGGGAATCATCTGTCTCGCTTCGGCGGCTTTGCTGGTCGGTGATTTGGTGGGGGATCAGTCAATTGTTCCGATGCCCCGCTTCGTTTCTGATGCCGTCGCCGTAGTCGGTCGACCGCTGACGCCGGTCAGCGTGGCGGGCGTCGCCCGACGAACGACTCGGCGCTGTGCCGCTGGTGCCTATAATTGCTAGCCAGGGCCCATGAATTGGCCCGCCCTGCAGAATGCCGCGTTCGCTGCGGGACCTAAGCGGCGGCGACTCGTCGGTGCGCTGTCATGAAGATGGAGGGGTCAGTTGGATAAGAAGCTAGCATCTGCTCGAACCGGCGCTGAAACGAAGCGCCTCGCTGAGGCGCGGGATCGCGGCATAAACTGGAAGAAATGGGGTCCCTATCTCAGCGAGCGACAATGGGGCACCGTCCGCGAGGATTATAGCGAGACAGGGGATGCCTGGAATTTCTTCACTCACGATCACGCCCGTTCGCGTGCGTACCGTTGGGGAGAGGATGGCATCGCCGGCATATCGAACGACAAACAGAACCTGTGCTTTGCGCTGGCTCTCTGGAACGGAAAAGACCCAATCCTCAAGGAGCGGCTCTTTGGGTTGACCAATAACGAGGGCAACCACGGCGAAGATGTGAAAGAGTATTACTTCTACATCGACAGCACACCGACGCATTCGTATATGAAGTACCTGTACAAATACCCGCAGGCGATTTTCCCGTATGCAGATCTCGTGGAGACAAATGGACGGCGCTCTCGAAACGAATTCGAGTACGAACTGCTTGATACCGGTGTATTTGATGATGATCGTTACTTCGACGTCTTCGTGGAATATGCCAAAGCTGCTCCGGAAGACATTCTTGTAAAGATTACTGCTTTCAATCGTGGACCGGACGCGGCCGAACTACATCTCTTGCCAACGCTGTGGTTTCGGAACGATTGGGCGAGCTGGATTGCCGAAACGAGCAGAGCCGCCCGGAAACCAAACCTGCGGCAGATTGAGGCGGCGGCGGGTCAGAGCACGGTAGCCGCAACCGATTCGGTGGGAGGTGCGTTCCTTCTATCTTGCGAAGGCGACGTGCCGCTGCTCTTCACTGAAAATGAGACAAACGCCGAGAGGCTTTTTCCTGGTCAAAGGAACGAGAGCCTTTATGTCAAGGACGGCATCAACAATTTCGTGGTCCAGGGCGATCTGAACGCAGTAAACCCTGAAAGACAGGGTACTAAAGTCGCGGCGCACTATCGCATGACGATAGCTCCCGGCCAATCGGCGACCGTGCGGCTGCGTCTGAGCGCTGCAAAGACTGCGCAAGCCAGGACTGCCCTATATGGCTTTGGCAAGGAGTTTGACCAGACTCTGGCCGAGAGGCTGCAGGAGGCGGACGAATTCTATAGCTCGCTGACCCCGTCATCCGTCTCTCCGGACGCGGCTAACGTGATGCGTCAGGCCATTGCCGGCATGCTGTGGAGCAAGCAGTTCTATTTCTTCGACGGTGACAACTGGCTGGACGAGCACCATTCCAATCCGCTGCATGCCGGATATCGCCACACTCGCAACTCGGATTGGTTCCACATGCTCAATGAAGACGTCATCTCGATGCCCGACAAATGGGAGTATCCTTGGTATGCGGCTTGGGATTTGGCCTTCCACACGCTCCCGATCGCAATCGTCGATCCCGATTTCGCCAAGGACCAGTTGAAACTGATGCTACGCGGCGTTTACTTGCACCCGAACGGCCAGATGCCCGCGTATGAATGGAACTTCGGCGACGTGAACCCCCCGGTCCACGCTTTTGCGACATTGTTCCTGCACCGCACCGAGCAAGCTCTGCGCGGTGAGACGGACGTCCAGTTCCTCAGAGAGGCATTCAGCAAGCTCGTGCTGAACTTCACCTGGTGGGTCAACCGCAAGGATCGGTTTGGAAAGAATGTCTTCGAGGGCGGCTTCCTCGGTCTGGACAACATCGGCATCTTCGACCGCAGCGCTCCGTTGCCTACTGGCGGCCATCTCGAGCAGGCCGACGGCACGGCCTGGATGGCTCTTTTCAGTCAGAATATGATGGAGCTGGCGGTGGAGCTCGCGGTCCACGACCCCACCTATGAGGATATGGTCGTGAAGTTTGCGGAACACTTCTACTATATCGCAGGGGCGATGAACCAGCCGGATAAGGGCGGCATGTGGGACGAAGAGGACGGCTTCTACTACGACCTTTTGCGGCTCCCTGATGGCAGCGGCACGCGGCTCAAAGTGCGCTCGATGGTAGGGCTATTGCCCCTGTGTGCGGCGACGGTCATGGAGCCGTGGCAGCGCGAGCGCATTCCGCGGGCGATGGAACAGTTGGCTCAACGCATGCGCCGCATGCCCGAGTTGCAGCAAAACATTCATGTGACAGGACCTAGTCATTATGGCGTGTCTGACCGAGGGATGTTTGCACTGGTCAACTCGGAGCGGCTTCGCCGAATTCTCTCGAGAATGCTTGACGAAAACGAGTTCCTGAGCAGCTACGGCATCCGCTCGCTCTCCAAGGTCCATGAGCGGGATCCGTATGTCTTCCAAGTGCAAGGTCAGGAATATCGAGTGGACTATCTGCCAAGTGAATCGAACACCGGGATGTTCGGCGGCAATTCGAACTGGCGCGGGCCGGTGTGGATGCCGGTGAATGTGCTCATCATTCGGGCATTGCAAAATTTCTACCTATACTATGGCGATAACTTCAAGATCGAATGTCCCACGGGATCAGGAAAGTTGATGAACCTCTTCGAGGTGTCCAAGGAAATCGCCGATCGGCTCAGCCGCATCTTTTTGCGCGACGAGCATGGCAGGCGCGCTGTTTATGGAGGCACCGAAAAGTTCCAGACCGACCCACACTGGCGCGATCTCGTTCTGTTCTACGAGTACTTCCACGGAGACAACGGTGCAGGGCTTGGCGCGAGCCACCAGACCGGCTGGACCGGACTCATCGCAAAGACCATTCAGCTCTACGGTCTTCTGGATCCGCAAAAGGCGTTGGAAGTTGGCAAGCAGGCAGCGTTCACTCAAAATTCGAAATGACGGAAACGATGAGCACATGGCCCAAACACCCTGTCATTTACGAGATAAATACCTGGGTCTGGCTTGGCGAAGTGAGCCGGAAATACCAGAGGCTCGTGAACCTTTCTTCGGTGCCGGCCGACGAGTGGGATCGGATCGCATCCTTTGGCCTTGACGCCGTTTGGCTGATGGGCGTCTGGGAGCGCAGTCCCGCTGGGATCGAAATCTCCATGCAAAACGAAGGGCTTCTTGAAGACTTCAGGAGTGTCCTGCCTGACTTTACGCCGGAGGATAACGTCGGCTCCCCGTACTGCGTGCGCCGCTATGTCGTTGATGACCACCTCGGTGGGCCGCAGGGACTCGCCGTCGCCCGATCCATGCTTCATCAGCGCGGGCTGCGCCTGATCCTCGATTTCGTGCCAAACCACGTGGCGCCGGACCATCCATGGGTCCGCGTTCAGCCTGGATATTTCGTACAGGGAAGCGATGACGACGCGAGAAACGATCCGGCCTCCTTTGTCACGGAGGGAAGCAAGGTGTTCGCCCGCGGCCGGGATCCGTTTTTTCCGGCTTGGCCCGATGTTCTTCAGCTCAACACCTTTTCACCAGCGTTGCGGGAGACCGTAATTGAAACAATCGCGGAGATCGCAGGGCAGTGCGAGGGTGTCCGCTGCGACATGGCGATGCTCGTGTTAAACACCATCTTCGAACGCACGTGGGGTGACCGCGCCGGAGCAAAGCCGGGCGACGATTACTGGTCGACGATTATACCAACGATCAAATCAAGGTACCCTGAGTTCAAGTTCATCGCCGAGGCCTACTGGGACCTGGAGTGGGAACTGCAGCAACAGGGCTTTGACTATTGCTACGACAAGAAACTCTACGACCGCATGGAACATGGAGATGCCGAGAGCGTGCGCCAGCACCTTCTGGCGGATTCCGCCTACCAGGAAAAAATGGTCAGGTTCATAGAGAACCACGATGAACCCAGAGCCGCCGCCGCTTTTCCTCTTGAAAAGGCGCGCGCTGCGGCGGTCGCAATGCTCACGCTCACTGGGGCGAAACTGCTGCACGAGGGACAGTTCGAGGGGGCAACCACGAGACTTCCGGTCTTCCTTGGCCGCCGCCCAGTGGCGTCGGTCGATTGCGATCTCTCGGCCTTCTATGCACGCCTCTTGACGACGATCCATGGCGATGTCTTCAAGGATGGGGAATGGCGCCTGTGCGAGCGGAGCGGCTGGTCGGACAACCAGAGCTGCAGGAACATTCTCTCCTGGTGTTGGGCCAAGAGCGACGAACGCTGCCTGATCGTCATCAACTTCAGTGAAACGGCCTCCCAGGCGCTTGTCCATCTGCCGTGGGACGAACTCCGAGGAAAAGAGTGGCGCCTCAACGACCTACTATCGGAAGACTGCTACGACCGAAACGGGAGCGAGATAAGGGACGTTGGATTGCATGTTGATCTGCGGCCGTGGAAATCTAGTTTATTCGAGCTACGTGCACGATAACCCCACCCCACTCGAGCCTCGCTGAGTATCTCGCTGAAGTACAGAACGATTTCGAAGAGAGGCTGGCTGGCGGCTGGCGAGTTTGACACGGAGGCAAGACGCAAAGAGCTCCTCGACCGCTATGGTGAGGAGCTCAAGGGCCAATACATCAATGGGCAAATTTCCGAGATTTGGTTGCGGGGGCAGGATTTGAACCTGCGGCCTTCAGGTTCTGAGCCTGACGGGCTACCAGGCTGCTCCACCCGCACTATTTGATTTTGCCTATGGCAAATATGGTATTTCTTGTCTGCCTATTCAATGCAGAAAGGCCGCTTGTGAGCGGCCCTTTGTCTCGGCTTTTGGCCGTAGTTTGTTCTGAGAAGATTGTCTTTGATTTCGCATGCAGCTTTCCGAAGCCTTACTGCTCCGGCCGCATGCGATAAGTTGCTTTTTGCAGACCTGGCGGCGACCTACTCTCCCGCGTCTTAAGACGAAGTACCATGGGCGCAGAGGCGTTTCACGGACGTGTTCGGAAAGGGAACGGGTGCAGCCACCCCGCCATAACCACCCGATCGGCAAAGCGCAAATTTGTTGTCTTGAGAAGCTAGGTTTGTTTGGAGCGAATAGGGAATAGCGAGTAGCGAATAGATTTTTGCAGCTGTCCTTTTCGCTCGTTTTGAACACGTCTTTGGAACCATTCCACCTGCAGATGCTTGTGGCAGCCATACAGGCCAGAAGCCGTCTGCGCATGGTAGCGCGGGCCGTCCGCAGCGCCATTGGCGCGTCAGGACAAAAGTCTGGCATCATCGATGCGCCAGATCCGAACCGCGCTGTATCGGCCTATCGGCGTCTCCGACAACCGTTGACGCTGCGGACGGCTGAAACCGATCTGGCCCTTGGAGCCCAAGCACTCCCACAGCGCCATCGAACACGTTTCAGGCGTCGGATATGGTGTGGTGCTTGCCGTGCACTCTGAAACGTTTCTTGATCCTGTCGACCGGCGTGCCGTCCTGAAGCGGAACCTGGATTAGCCGATCATAGGTCTCGAAGCCCATCTTTGTGTAATAGCCAAGGCCACTGACATTGTCGGCGCGAATGGTGGCATTGATGAATTCGAGCCCGAATTCTTCCGCTGCCGCTCGGGTTGCGGGGAAGAGAGCGCTGCCGACGCCTGCGGTCCTTGGGTGCATACGGGCAAAAGTCGCGATGTCGGCGAAGCCTTTCGGCGGATCGCCGTATAAGCTCAGGGACTGAAAACCGACGAGCGACTGATCGTGCTCTGCAACATGGCAGGTCAGAGGAAACTCTCCATCGATGAACCAGTCCGCAAACTCGGCAGCCGAAAGCGGCGTCTCGAGTGCGGTTGTTCCGCCGGCAAGGATGATCTCGTTTAAAAGACTGCTCAGCTCCTCCGCGTCAGCAGAGACGGCCCTTCGAATATGCATGTCTTGACATCCTTGTTTCGGCTCGAGAGGCCCTGCTTCACTATCGTTTAGACGTGCCCTTCTATTAATCGACGGAACGAGTAAATTTTGTCATTGCCGCGATGATGATAGCGGCAGACGCAGCGCCGGGATCGATGTGTCCGATCACGCGGTCCCCCAATCGCGAAGCCCGTCCCTTGGCCGCCGTCATGTTGCTGGTCGCGTCACAGCCTGACCGCGCCGCGCGCTCCGCTGCCTCCAAGCATTGGGCGAGGGGCTTTCCCGACTGCCACGCTTCGAGTGCCGCGTCGGCAGCGGGCCTCCACGCGTCGACCATCGTCTTTTCACCGGGTTCGGCCTTTCCGCGTTCCTGGATTCCCTTTGCCATTGCCGCAAAGACGCGCAGGAAGTCATCATCGCTCAATGTCTGCTTGTCTTTGGCGGCGGCTCCGGCGCGCATGAAGGCCGTGGCATAAAGCGGGCCGGACGAAGCGCCAACTGCATTCAGGAATGCCTTTGCCGCGGCGTTGAATGCGGCTGTCGGCGCGATCCCGGCGTCAAGCTCTCCGATCGCTTTCGCCGCGGCCTGGCAGCCGGCATCCATGGCAAGGCCGTGATCCCCATCGCCAATGGCACCGTCCAGTTCGCAAAGGTGATCTCGTTCCGCCGCGATATCCTCGGCAATCCCGGCAAACAAACGCTGCAGATCTTCGGTCGTAAATGTCATCGACTACCTCGTAAACATCGCGCAATCGCAGGGGTGGTCGATCAATCGCTGAAGCTCGTCGTCGAGGTGCATGATCGTGATCGACGCGCCGGCCATTTCGAGCGAGGTGCAGTAATTCCCGACGAGCGACGTATGGAGGATAAGGCCCGCGTCGTCCAGCCGGGACTTCACGCGCCGCATCATGATGTACAGTTCCATCATCGGGGTCGAGCCCAGCGAATTGACGAGCACGGCGACACGATCGCCGCGGTCCGCCTTCATCTCCCGAAGAATGCTGTCCATGAGTTCGTCGGTCACCACGTCGGCCGATTTCAGCGGCTCACGCGCCACGCCGGGCTCGCCATGAATGCCCATGCCGATCTCCATCTCGTCGTCGCCGATCAGGAAGTTCGGTTTCAAAGTCTGAGGCAGCGAACAGGGCGAGAGCGCCACACCCATCGTATAGGTCCGCGCGTTGGCGTGGCGGGCAGCGCGCTCGACGTCATCGAAAGAGTAGAGGAGATCGCATGCCGCACCGGCGGCCTTGAAGATGAAGACGTTTCCCGCGACGCCGCGTCGTCTGTCCCGCTGATCGGCAGGGGCCGACGCCACGTCATCTGTGGTGAGGACGGTGCGCACTTCGATCTCGTCAAGCGCAAGCATCTCGGTGGCCATGTCGAAGTTCATCACGTCGCCGGCATAATTGCCATACATGAATAGCACGCCGGCGCCGCCGTCGACCGCCATCGCGCAGGCGACGATCGGATCGGGCGGCGGCGACGCGAAGACGTTGCCGATTGCGGCCGCGTCCGCCAGCCCCTTGCCGACAAACCCCAGAAATGTCGGTTCGTGCCCCGATCCGCCGCCGATGACCAGGCCGACCTTGCCCTTGCGGGGCCCGTTTCTGGCAATGATCGCGCGGGGCATGTTCTCCACGGCGTACAGATGGCGCGGATGCGCCGCCAGAACGCCTTGCAGCATCTCATCGACGGCATCTGCGCCGGCATTGATAAGCTTCTTCGTCTTCATGCCGATCCTCCCAGTGCGAGCTCCGCCTGTATAAATGCGGTTGCGCCGCCGAAGGTCAATCCGCCAGCGGGAGGGCTGCGGTCGCAAACGGCGCGAGCAGCAACTCTTTGCCCGCATCTGCCGGCCGGCATGCGCCGCAATCGACCTTTCGTTCTTCGCCCGTCAGATTGACGACGTGAAGCCTGGCGCCTGCGGCATTCCGCGCAACGAAAGACAGGACCTCGGAGGGCGAGGAGGAGACGCATTCCTGCCAGGATGAGCCAGCCAATCGGGATAATCTGTGCACGGCGTTGAATAGCGGCCGCCGACCGCCTTGCTCCACCGGTTCATCAGGACCGGCGATCAAACCGAACGGGCCTGACACGGCCGAGAGCGTCAGGCATTCCAGATCGGCATCGAGCACCCGTATCGCGTAACCGAACGCGAAGGCCTCCGCGAAACGCCCATTGTGGCGTGGGTCGCGATTGGCCATAGGGATACGCGCGCCCGCCGAATTGTCCATCGTGCGGCTGCCATAGGGGTTCTGCCGCATCGGGATCGTCGATGGACCAATCCGGTAGGGCTTGTCGCCATAGATCGCTCGCACCGACCGCGTGATGAAGGGCAGCGCTTCCAATGTCTGCATGATGCTGAGGTCGTCGGCCGCGTGCACGATCGGATTGGTACAGTGGCTGACGAAGTCGAGCTGTCCGTCGGGTACGCGCTTCCGGTTGAGTTCAGTGAAATAGCTCAGCATGCCGCCGCCGATGCGAATACCGGGAAAGGCGGCGTGGGCTGCAGCATAGACCTCATCCAGGGGCGGGCAATCCGGCCATTTGCTGCCGGGCGGCGTCGACTGCCGGTCGACGGAAGGCGAGACCATGATCGCATCCGGCCGGAATTTCGCCAGTTGCATCTGGCGGGCAATCTCGGCCGCCTCGCTTGAGGGGGACGACCTGCAGGGAAGGGCGATCTCCAGCGTCGAGCGGCCGCGATGGGCCGCGGCGAGTACGGCGAACTGCGCGAGCGCGTCGACGCCGTGCCCGGCACTGGGGTCGAAATGGAAGAGGAGTTCCTGGGGAGCGATCTCCGACAGCAAGGACTTTGCCGAGAGAGTTGCATCTGCCTCTTCGGGTGTGATGATCACTCCGATATCAGGCATGGTGCCGGTGCAGGCCCCGAGCTCGAGTTTTATGGCGCCACCTAACGCCGCAGTGGGAGGATGCCGCGTGGCATCGCCTGCATCTTTGAAGATCAGCGACGTCTTTTGCCGAACGGGTTGATTAGCGGCAATCCGGTAGGGCCAGGGGAGGGCGAGCGGCCTGACATATGTCTTATACGATGCGTCCGACCAGTTCCGTTGATCCTCCATCTCAAAGGTGTCGCCCTCCATCCGGCATTCGGCCTGAACGCCAGGCATGACCGCGTGGGTGATGGCCCGCATGTCCTTGAACGGTTGCCAGGGCTCGATGACATCGGGAAACCGTGTTGCCACGGTCCGTCCGTCGACATGCTCGACCGTCGCCGGTGAACCTGCCACGCCGACGATCGGATGCAGGATGCAGAAACCGCAGCGGTTGGTCTCGAAGCCGGTGGGGGCGATGGCTTCGGCCTCGAAGTCAAGCCGATCCAGACTTCCGGTGATGCGAACATCGATGATGAGCTTTGTATCCTCCGATCCCTCGCAGCGGGCGAGATAGGCGACCTCGAAACGATCGTCACTCTGCTCGATCCTGAGATCAGCGATTTCGGGGCTGTAAGTGCCCCAATCCCGGTCGCGAACAAGATAGGAAATCGCCCGCAGCACCTCGGTTCCATCGTAGCGGATGGTGCGGAGGTTACCGTTGGCGAGATCAGCTTCCAATTTTCCGGCTCTCAGGCGAACCGAAGGCGGATCGACGAGATTAGTGCCGTAGAGCTGGAACGCATCGATCGTCATCGCAGCATCGCTCCGACATCGATCGTCTGTCCCCTGGCCGCACTGTCATAGGCGGCCTCAACGAGCGCAAAAGTTTTCAGATTGTCGGCCCCCGACGTCGAATGTTCCGCGCCGCGCTCCAGCTGATCGACCCAATGCTGCTGGATCGCGTAGACGCTCTCCTGGATGTTGTGCCAGGGCCGCGAGGCCCATGACAGCAGCTTCGGCGACACGTCACTGATGGTGGTGCCCTTGGCGTTGGTGACTTCAAGGCCGTAACCCTGGGTGAGGCGGATCGTGCCCTCCGGACCGTCGAGCTCGATCAAGGTCTCGGGGAACGGTTCCTTCGAGAGCTTGGTGGCGTAGCTGACGTCGACCACCGAGGTGGCGCCGTTTTCATGATCGAGCAGGATGGTCGCGACATCCTCGCCCTTGATATTGGGATTGACCCGTTTGGTCCGGGCGGTGAGCGATCGAACGTCGCCAAGGATATAGCGGGCGATATCGAGCGTATGGATGCCGAGGTCTTCGATGATGAACCGTTCGCTTTCGGCGAGATAGGGCTGGCCGGAAAAGACGTCGTAGGCCGAACGGAAGGAGAAGCGGCCCCAGAAGGGCGTGCCGATGACATCGGCCGCCAGCGCCTTGCGCACCGCCTGGATCGGCGTCTGCCAGCGAAAGTTCTCGTGCACCATCAGCGGTATGCCGGCATTGCGACACGCCTCGACCATCGCCTTCGCGTCCGACAAGGTCTTGGCGAATGGCTTCTGGCAGATGGTCGGCACCTTGTTCCGCGCCGCCATTTCGACGAGAAAGCGATGGCTTTGGACTGTTGTGGCAATGTCGACGAAATCAAACCCGCCATCGGCAAACATAGCCTCGGCATCGCCGTAGCGACGATTGACGCCGAACTGATCGCCGACGATTTTCAGCCGCTCGGGATCGCGATCGCAAATTACGACGATGCCGGCGCCCCGAACGTCGTTCCAGGCATGCATCTGGTTGATCGCAAAGAAACCGCAACCGATCAAAGCCCCTTTCAATTCCGTCATATCAACCTGCCTTTGCCATCTGCATGAGGGTAACGCGCTGCTGCAGGCGGCGCTGCGCCTGGTCAACGACGACGGCAATGATGATGACGAGGCCCTTGATGACCATCTGCCAGAACGAGGAGACGCCCATCATCACCAATCCGTCGGAGAGGATGCCTATGACGAAGGCGCCGATGATCGTACCGCCGATCGTGCCGCGGCCGCCCGACATCGAGGTGCCGCCGAGCACGGCTGCGGCAATTGCATTGAGTTCGAAGCTTTCGCCGGTCGCCGGATGGGCTGCCATCAGTTCGGAGGAGATGACGACGCCGACGATGGCCGCGCAAAGTCCGGAGAACATGTAGACGAAGATTTTCACGACATCGACCCGGATACCGGACATGCGCGCGGCCCGCTCATTGCCGCCGACGGCGAAGATATGACGGCCGATCGGCGTCGAACGGGCGACATAGGCGGCCAGCAGCGCCAGCACGATCAGAATCCAGATCGACACCGGCAGACCAAGAATGCGTCCCGCGCCGAAGAAATCGAAGCCGGTCGTGGCATATTCCGGCCGGCCGACAAGGTTCGGAAAGGTCTGCCCGTCCGACGACAGCAAAGCGAGACCGCGGGCGATGTAGAGTGTGCCGAGCGTGGCGATGAAGGGCGCGACGTTGAGCTTGGTGATCAAGAGACCGTTGATCAACCCGATGAGCAGGCCGATCGACAAGGTGATCAGCACGATCTCGAAGAGGTTGAAAAAGATCGTGTAACCGATCGGCAGTTCGATGCCGTAAAGGATCAGACCGCCGGCGACCATGCCGCAAAGCCCGACGATCGATCCGACCGAGAGATCGATCCCGCCTGTAATGATGACGAAGGTCATGCCCATCGCCAGGAAGGCGTTTAGCGCCACATGCTTCGACATCAGGATCATGTTCGCCGTCGAGGTGAAGTTCGGGGCGAAGATCGCAAAGAAGATGATAACTGCAAACAACGCGATGAACGTCCTGAGCTTCATCAGTGTCAGAAGCGCCGAGCCGTTGGCACCCTTCGGCGCAAGAGTGGTTGATGTTGCCGCCATCATGACGCGATTTTCCCTTGATGTCCGTGTCCCTTGGCCGAAGCCGCGATGATGGCTTCTTCCGTCGCCTCGTTGCGGTCGAAGACGGCCACCAGCTGGCCGTTGCTCAAGACCGCGATGCGATCGGAAAGCGCCATGACCTCTTCGAGGTCGGAAGTCGAAAACAAAATGGCGAGCCCGTTTGCCGCCAGCCGCCGCATGGTTCGGAACACATCGGCCTTGGCGCCGACATCGATGCCGCGGCTCGGCTCGTCCATCAGCAGCACCTTTGGATTGGTCATCAACGCCTTACCGATGACGACCTTCTGCTGATTGCCGCCGGACATTGAGGTCACCTCGAAATCCGGGTTCGGCGCCTTGATCGAAAGATCGCGGATTGCATCGCGAATGGCACTCTTCTCCGCACCCCTGTCGATATGAAAGAGCCGGGTGAAGCGGCCAAGGCTCGCCAGCGTCAGATTAGAGGCGATCGAGAGCACCTGGACCAGACCTTCGCGTTGCCGGTCTTCCGGAATGAGCGCAAGGCCGCGGCGGATGCGCCGCGTGGTGTCGCGGGCACGAACCTGCTTGCCGTCGATGAAGATCTTGCCGGTCGAGTGTGTGTGGCGACCGATCACGCATTCGAAGAATTCGCTGCGGCCTGCACCCATCAGACCGTAGATGCCGAGGATTTCGCCTGCCTTGACGGACAGCGAGACATCGTTGACCGAAAGACCGCCTGTCGGCCGCGGCAGGCTGATATTTTCGGCGCGAAACATCTCGGCTCCGACGACGTGGTCCACGGATTTTGCAAAATCCTTGGCATCCGAGCCGATCATCGAGCGCACGATCCAGCGCGTGTCGATGTCGCGGACCATTGCTTCACCGGTGACGTGACCGTCACGCAGCACGGTGATGTAGTCGCCGATGCGCATCAGCTCTTCGAGCCGGTGGGAGATATAGACGATTGCGACACCCTGTGCCTTCAGTTCGGCGATCACCTTGAACAGGATCTCGACTTCGGCTGCCGAAAGCGCCGACGTCGGCTCGTCCATGATCAGGATCCGGGCATTCAATGACATCGCCTTGGCGATCTCGACGAGTTGCTGCTGGCCGATCGGCAAATCCTCGACCATCGTATCCGCCTCGATCCCGGCATCCAGACGGTTCAAGAACGCATTGGCCTTTTGAACCTGTGCCTTGTGATCGATCCCGAGGATGCCGCGGGTGATCTCACGCCTGGCGAAAATATTCTCGGCGACCGACATGTTGGCAAAGAGATTGAGCTCCTGGAAGATCATGCCGATGCCGTGCGCCTGCGCATCGGCCGGGCTGTCGAAGGAGACAGGCTTGCCATCCAGAATGATGCGGCCGAGCGTCGGACGCTCGACACCGGCGATGATCTTCATCAGGGTAGACTTGCCTGCACCGTTTTCGCCGACAAGGACATTCACTGCGCCGCGGCGCAGCTCAAGATTGGCGCGCTTGACGGCGACGATGCCAGAATAGACCTTCGACACATCGTCGAGCCGCAGGATGATGTCGTCTTTTTGTGCCTCTCCTGTGGTCATGGGCCGACCTTCAGTTCCGAAGGCGTTATGAGCGGCAGCTCGCCGCTCTTCGGCAGCGGAAAGGCGCCGATTGTGGTCACCGTCTTGCCGACCAGACCTTCGCGCGGGATCGCGAAGAGAAAAGCCGTATTGGCCTTCTCGTTGAAGGCCTTGCCGAATTGCGCCCACTCAATCTGGTTCTTGAATTCGTTGAAATTGACGAACTCCAGCGTGTCGCGCAGCGCCGTGCCGCGCAGCGCCGGCCCGATCTGGACCTTGGCGTCGGCCTTGCCGTCGCCATCGGCGTCGACATCGAGCGTTGCCGCGCGCGACGCCGTATCAGCTGCGACAACCTTGCCGGTGATCTTCACCGCATAGGTCCATGGCGAGCTGCTCTGCTTGCGGGGATTGCCGTATTTCTCGCCGGCGGCGTCGGGACTGGAAGCGGAAAGCTGCATGACGTCTTTCAGGTCGCCGGCACGCTTCTCGAAATAGGGCACTGCCTCGGACTGCCAGATCGCCTCGACCTTTGCATTCGGATCGAAGGCGGTCTTGGCCGCTGCTGCCGCCTTTTCCTCAGCCGTCGGCGTCTTGATGATCTTGCAACCGGGCAAGGCCGCCGCCACGATGGCAGCAAGCAGGGCGCCCTTCACTTTCAACATGCTTAAACCTCGACGTCTTGCAAAATGCATTGCGGAGGGCGCAGCGCTGCGCCCTCCGCAAGTCGCTGCTGATCAGTTCTTCAGGGCGAAGGTTTCGAGCTTGCCGGCATTGTCGGCATTGATGAGAACGCAATCCATCAACTGCTTCTCTTCCTTTGGCGTCGTCTTGTTCTTGATGTAGGCGTCGGCCTGTTCCACCGCCAACTGAGCCTGCGCATAAGCAGGCTGCAGGACCGTTGCCTTGATGCCGCCCGACTTGATGGAGTCGCGCACGTCGTTGGAACCGTCGAAGCCGACGACGATCACGTCCTTGCGGCCAGCCGCCTGCAGCGCAGCGATCGCACCCATGGCCATGGTGTCATTCCCTGAAATGACGCCCTTGATGTCGGGATTTGCCTGGAGGATGGTTTCCATCTTCGAATAGGCTTCCGTCTGGCTCCAGTTGGCCGACTGCTTGGCGACGGACTTCAGGTCCGGATAGTCGTCGATGACGTCGTGGTAGCCTTGCGAGCGGATGCCGGCATTGGTGTCGGACTCTTTGCCGACCAGCTCGACGTAATTGCCCTTCTCGCCCATCAGCTTGACGAATTCCTGCGCCCCGAGCTGGGCGCCCTGATAGTTGTTCGAGACGATCTGGGCGACGGCAACGCCGGTCGCGTTAATTTCGCGGTCGATCAGGAAGGAGGGGATTCCTGCATCCTTTGCCTTCTTGACGGCCGCGACGGAGGCGTCAGCTCCGGCATTGTCGAGAATGATCGCCTTGGCGCCGCGCCCGATCGCCGTGTCGATCATTTCGGACTGCTTGTTGGCGTCGTCGTCATGCGTCATGAGCAGCGTTTCGTAGCCGAGCTCCTTAGCCTTGGCTTCGGCGCCGACCGCTTCGGCCTTGAAGAAGGGATTGTCATGCGCCGGCGTGATGATGGCGATGAGATCGGCCGAAAAGGCCGGAAGAGCCGTTCCGAGCGCCAATGCGCCGGCAAAAGCTGCAAGTGTCAGTCTGCGCGTCAGTTTCATATTTTCCTCCCTGTTGTGAATGAAGCCCCTTCTCCCTGGGGCGGTTGAGGGGAGGGCTTGCCTCCCCAAGCCGGTTCAGGTGATGCGCCGGATGCTTTCGGCGATCTCCTGCGGTTCGAATACCTTTTTCCAGTCGTCGCGCATCAGCGCCGGGATCCCGAACTCGATCGCCTTGTTGCAGGCATCTGAAAACACGCCGTCGACTTCCTTGAAAATGACCGCGCCGAGCACGTTCATATGGCCGAGCAGGAAGTCGCGGGCGGCCTGTTCAGGGACGCCGCGTGCCACGCATTCGTCCATGGCCTCTCGCATGACGACCAGCAGCGATGCGCAGACGGTTTCCGACAAGCCTGGTTCGAGCATCGCAAGCTGGTCGACCGTGACCCGGTGCGAGCGCATGACTGGGGCCCAGATCAGCTTGGCGATCTCCTCACCAAGCGCGTAGGCGCTTTCGGGACCCTGCATTAGTGCCGAGACGATATGCTGCTTGGCGAAGAGGCCGCCGAAGTGGTCCTTTTTCGCCTGCATGTCCGTCTCGTCGTTGAAGATCGGCGGATGGCAGGGATGGGTGACGAAGTAGGTAAGATCATCGCGCTTCGGCAGGTGGCCGGCAAAGGGAGCCGCAGCGTCAAGCGCGATCACCATGGTGCCTGATGCGAGCTTGTCGACGATGCCTGCCGCGACTTTTCCGATCGCCGTGTCCGGCACGGCAAGGATCACCACCTCGGCGCCGTCGAGCCCGACATCGACGGATACGCAATCGACACCGAGATCATTCTTCAAACGAGCCTTGCCTGCGTCGCTTACCTCGACATGGCGGACCTCGAAACGCGAGCCTTTGAGATTTTTGGCGAGCCGGTATCCCATTTTCCCGCCTGCGCCGAAGAGGGCAATCTTAGTCATGTTTCCTCACCTTTTCCGTTTCTGGATAGGATCACATACTGGTATGATGAGTCAATCACCATATCACTTGATCCGACCTTTTTTCTGCGCCAAACCGGATCGGTGAAACCATCAGTGTTTCCTTCCATCGCGGATCTGCGTGAAATAGCCGTCAGTCCCGACCTGACCGCCTTTGAGGGCGATCTGCAGGCCGTTGGTCGGCTGATAGTCGCCATGCGCAAGGCAAAGCGGAGAACCAGGCGTCTGAGGCAGCGGCAGAAGCGTCGTCAGCGCGTCGATCTTCAACTGCCTGAGTGCGTGACTTGATGTGTCGCCGCCTGCGACGACCGCACGTGAAAGCCCTTCGTTCTCGATCAGGCGGCGCAAGATCGCGCCGAGCGCGCCGCCGAGCCGGTGACGAGCCCCCGGAATTCTGTCGATGTCGGCGCCGCGATCCGCGGACGGTCCAAGCGCCGTGTGCAGGATGATGCTCTTGCCCTGTCTAAGCTGCTGGGTTCCAGCCTCCACGGCAGCATTTACCGCGTCGTCGCCATGCTCCGAGACCAGTGCAAGTGGATCGAGCGCGATGCTCTCGAAGCCGTTCTCGACAGCCGACCGGATCTGGCGCTCGGTCGTCGGCGATACGCTGCCCGATACGACGGCGAGGCGGTCGACAGGGCCGATATCAGGAAACTCGGCGCTGCTTTCGCCGATGAAGCCGCTCCGCCGCCATGCGCTGAGCAGGGCATATTCGATCCCCGAGGAGCCGGCGACGAAGCTTCCCGAACGGCCGGCGGCACGAAGCAACTGCCGGCCCGCGGCCTCCTGCGTCGCCTCGGAATCGACGTCGATGAGCAGTATCCCCTCTGAACCCGACGTCAGCCCGTCGATACGCGCATCGGCATCCTTCGCCGCGATGGCGACGAGATCGGCGAGCATGACGGGAAGGCGGGTCTGCTTCGACAGGTGCACCGCAAGGTCCGCCTCGTCCATCGGTGTGACTGGATGGCGGCTCATGACGGGATGGCGGTCGATGCGAAAGATCCGGCCCTGGTAAGCGGCAAAGAGGTTGCCGAATGCCGTATAGCGCTTCAGTTGCGGAGCGCCGACGATGACGGGCACGACGGATTGGCCGAAGACCGATCGGCCGATTTCGATCGCCTTGCCGATATTGCCGATTTCGGGGCTGGAATCGAAGGTCGAGCAGACCTTGTAGTGGCAGATGTCAGCGCCGAGCGAATTCAGCCACTCGAAAGCGCGCGCAAGGTGCTCTTGCATCCATAAGGGGGTCTCACTGCGGCTTGTCCCGGCAATGCCGATTGCACGGCAATCTCCAAAACGCGCGAGCAGTTCCGGCGTCGGAATGTCGAGGAAGAGCACGGTCGACACGCCGTTCGAGGCCAGGGCCTCCATCACGTCGGTGGAGCCGGTAAAGTCGTCCCCGTAATAGCTGACGAGAGGTCCATGCATCGCGGTCACGCGCCCTTGCCGTCGCTGAATTTTGCAATCGAGGCAGCGAGCTCCGGATGATCTTTTGCATAGACCTCCAACGGGATATCTGCGACTGCTGCCTGCCAGGCCTGTTGCACGGCCCGAACGCCGGCGGCCGGTCCGTCGGGGTGGCTGACGATGCCGCCGCCGCAGAGATAGAGAAGATCGACGGTGCGACCGGTCCGTTGATAGGTCTCCGGCGCCTGTCCACCCCACTGGCCTGAACCGGCAACCGGAAGCGGGCAATCGGAGGCGTCAAAGAGCGGCGTGCTGACGGCCTTGAAGGACGAGACGAAACTGTCGTCCGGTTCCCAATACTTGACCCTGATGCCGTTGATCTGGAACTGGTCGACGCCCAGCAGCCGCCAGAATTGCTGGTAGACCTTGAAATCCATGCCGGCGCCCGGATCGCGCGTCAGCACATCCCAACCGTTTCGATGCGCGTGCAGCACCAGGTTGGAGCGCTTGCGCAGAAAGCTCATGCCGCCGAACCCGATCGAGTTGATGTTGACGACGGCGCAGTTGCCGCCGGCAGTGGCGACGATGTCGTGGTTGCGCATCATCTCGTCAGGGTCTGTATGCGAGATGCCGAAGGCATACATCACCTTCTTGCCGGTCTTCTGCTCGTGATCGAGTATGCGCGGCATGATCGCCTGAACGCGGTCCTTGAGCGGCGAATAGGCCGGGCTCATTAGTTTTTCGTCATCTTTGATGAAGTCGACGCCGGATGAGATCAGCTCGCCGACGAGTTCTGCCGTCTCATGTGGTCTGAGGCCAAGCGCCGGTTTGACGATCGTTCCGATGATGGGGCGACCTTCGACGCCGGTGAGCCGACGGCTCCCAGGGATACCGAACTGCGGTCCGGGATGCGCACTTTTGAACGCGTCGGGCAGCGTCATGTCGACGATGCGGATGCCGGTCATGCCCTTGATAGAATAGACGCCGCCGATCGCAATGGTCATCAATGCCGAAAGGTCGGTGCCGATCGCGTCCAGCGGAAAGGCGATGTCGACATCGGCACGACGAAGCAGCGTGCCCGGGACGACCTCGGGCCAGGTCGGATGACGCGTATCTTCGAGGGGGCGGATCGCCAGCACGCGGGCGGCGACGCGCGACTTCAGCTCTTCTGTTTCACCGGGAACGGGCACGAAGGTGCCGGTCGACTGGTCGCTCGCGATCTTTTCCGCCATCGCCTCGACGCTGCCGGGCGTTTCGATACGGTAGGTCAGGGTAATCATCATGAAACGGACGGTTGCTCCTCTCGCCCTGGAGATTGCCATGGCGTTAACTCATGATCTGGTATAATGAGTATTCCAAGTGATGAAAAGTGGAATCTTCGGATCCGCAAATTTTCGCCGACAGCTTTGTTCTCGACCCGGAAACTGTTAGGAGGAGACATTTTGAGCCAGCGAGATGTGATGACCCAGCCCCTCGAACAAATCGTCCGCCGGAAACTCTCTGACGAAGTGTTTGATCGACTTGAGCGAATGATCACCTCGGGCGAGCTTCAGCCCGGCGACGAAATGCCCTCCGAGCGTGTGCTGATGGAACGCTTCGGTGTCGGTCGGCCGGCAATCAGGGAGGCCATGCAGTCCCTTGCCAACAAAGGTCTTGTCAGCATTTCGCATGGCGAGCGGGCGAAGGTCCTCAGGCTGACGGCAAGATCGATATTCCGCCAGGTCGATCTCACTGCCAAGATCATGCTGTCGCAATCGTCGGACTCGTTGGAATATCTGAAGACTGCGCGCATCTTCTTTGAGCGGGGCATGGCGCGCGAGGCCGCGCAGCGCGCCTCGGCAAGTGATGTCGCCGATCTCAGGAACGTTATCGAACGCCAGCGAATGTCGCTTGGGCGGGCTGAAGAGTTCATCGACGCGGACATGGAATTCCACACCCGCATCGCGCAGATATCGGGCAACCCGATCTACGTTGCCGTCAGCGAAGCAATGCTTGCCTGGCTGAAGGAATATCATACCGAGATGCTGATCTGGACCGGCAAGGAAAAATTCACGCTCGCCGAACACGACGAAATCGTCGACCGCCTTGAAGCAAACGACGTGGATGGCTCGGAAACGGCACTCCTCAAGCATCTCGAGCGGTCGCGAGCGCTTTACGCGAAGTAGTCGCTATTCCCTTGACCCCCGTCGGAACCATCCCTGGCGTCATGGGGCCCTTGGACATGAGAGACTCCATTCATGCGGTCGTGGTAAAGCCGACGAAGACGGCTTCGCGCTGGACGCCGATCGAAGGTCTCGATGACGCCGGCGCGAAAGCAGCCTGATTGACAGTATGCAACAGGCTGACCGCTTCGAATGGCGCGGCGGCCGTTTTCATGTCGCCGGCTGGCGCAGTTCCTCGATCATCTCGGGGTGGCGATCGAGGAGACGCAGCAACTGGCTCGTCGGGCCACTCGGCTCCATCAGTCCCCGTTCATATTTGTCGAAGGCGTTTTCGCCGACTTTGAGCAGACCGCCGGCTTCGCGCTGGGAGAGTTTCAGCTTCCGCCGGATCCTCTGGATCGTCGATGGCGATGGAACGCCGTCGATCTCTTCCTTCAGCGCCCGGAGTGCAAGATCGGTCACGGCCATGTCGTTACCGACATGAACTCCCTCGTCGCCGCTCTCCCGATAGTAGCCCGGCAGCTCGACCGTGATGCTTTTGCCCTTGTAGGTCACGATGAACGGCCGGACGTCGCGATGCAGTGTCTCCCCAGTTTCGGGAGAGACCATCGTCTCCGGATATATCCTTTCCGCAACTGCCATCTCATTTCTCCTTGAACGAGATGAGCGTGAACTCTGTCACCACGTCCGCCTGAAACTTCATGTAAAGCACCATTCCCTGTGCCGAGACATGATAGACGTCCTGACAGACTCGATGATCGGCGAAGGTCGTCATCGACTTGTAGAACATCCGCCTGTTCATCCCATGGATGGCATCGGCAATGCCATTGCGGTAGAAGCCCAGTGCTACTGCATCGGGCAAATTTGGAGCTGGGCGCCTTTGCGGCTCTTGCAGCGGTTGCAGAAATTGTTGCGGGCGCCGCCCGCCAGACTCTGCCGGGTCGCCCGGCCACGGCGGCGAATCCGGCACCGATCAGCGCGGCGATGATCCGGTCACGTGTTGCAAATTGAGGCCACCGAACCAGGCGTCATCGGCGTCGGCGTCATCTGCTCGCCCATGCACGCCCAACACAGTTTTGCAGGCCTCGACCAGCGCGAGCGCCCGCGGTTCGTCGAACCGATCCGAGATGACGTGCAACTCGCGATGATGTTCAGCCGGACTCAGCCTTCGAATGAATAAAAGCGAAAAATCCTCGCCGTCGATGGCTGACGGCGATTTCAGACGTGTGCGGTTCTATATGGCTGCCGTGCGGAGCGACGATGGCAACGGAAGTACGGTACGATCCGAAAGTCGACGCCCTCCTGTTCGGAGGCGGATAGCGCCTCGAGGCTTTCGTACCGATCCTTGTCCGTCAGTTTCTCATGCACCCCCGCGCGCGATGGCTGTGGGCACGGTAGTGCATTTTGTCGGCTGCAGCCGGAACAATGATCTAAGAACGTGGTTCTGAGTGGGTCAAGCATGCAAGGATCCCAAGGAGGACATTACAATGCGTATGAAACTCGTAGCAGCGTCACTATTGGCTCTCGGCATGGCCACATCCGCCTTCGCCCAATCGAATCCGGCCCCCGCAGGTGCCACCATCGACAAGAACCAAGCCGACCAGGGTGGCGGCGCAGCCAGCGACACGAAGACCAAGAAGCCGATGGCAACGGATACCACCACAACGGGTTCCACGACCAGCGGCACAATGAAGATGGACAAGACCAAGTGCCCCAATCCGGTCAACAACTCTGCTAAGCTTCAAACACAGGGCGGTACGAGCAACGCCACCCCGATGGATGAAGCCTGCGCGGCTCACAACAATTGATCGGCTCCTTCACGAAAACTCCGCCTCGTGAACCTGACCCCCGAAAGTTGGCAACCCAACCTCGGGGGTTTTGCATGGGCAAACTTCAGTAAGCGGTCCAATCGGGCAGGACCGCTGGCGGCGCGACGGCTTGAGGCCGCTTGCTCTCCTTTTGCGATGACGTGATTCACCAACGCGAAACGGGGCGACCGGGTCAAATGACGTGTTTGTCTGATATCGTACGGCAACGATTAGGACGTCCAGAACTTTTCCCTCTCATCCGGAGAGAGAGAAAAATGGCGTCAGTATCTTCCATACATTCTGCGTCGGACGACAAAAACAAGTCCGCAATCGAGCTAGAAATCGTTGCACTGACGCCGGCATTGCGCGTCTTTGCCCGAAGGTTCCTGCGCAGCAACGACGATATCGACGATCTTGTGCAGGAAACCTTGTTGAAGGCATTGAACTCGCTTCATCTCTACCGCCCCGGCACCTCCTTGAAATCCTGGCTTTTCACCATCCTTCGAAACACGTTCTGCACCAATTATCGCAAACAGAAACGCGAACCGACGGGAATTGACGTGATGGTAGAACGGATTGCGAGCGCGCCGACCCAGGAATGGGCGCTGCGGGAACACGAACTGCAGCAGGCACTCACACTTCTTTCCGACGACAGGCGCCGCGCCCTGACACTGGTGGCTGCCGGTAACAGCTACGAGGAAGCCGCGAGAATGTGTGGGTGCCGGATCGGCACGCTGAAAAGCCGCGTCAGCCGCGCCCGCGAGTCCCTGCAGTTGATGCTCGGAAACCATCTTCGCGACTGATCATCGGCCTGTTCTTTTGATCGTGCTGTTCTTGGAGACGATCAGAAGCTCCGGCTATAACAGGATGATTTTAGGCCGGTTCGGCTTAGTCTGAATCCTCTTCGACATTGTGTAGTTCGAGCATGATGTCGTCCGAAAAACGCTCACACTTTTCGGGATCATGCTCTAGTGGAACGCCGGATCGCCAGTCCGATCAAACGCCCCCGGGTTCCCGTTCCGGAATGACGTAGCTCCCAGTAGCGATCTCCTCCAGCCTTTCTCGGTCGAGAATCCTGACGTTGGCGCGGGTCGACCTAATCGCTCTCATTCCTTCGATGACATGCAGTCCTGCCATGCCCTCATATCCGGCATGTCCGACCTCGCTTCGTCTTCGACGTTCGTCGCCACCATCGATACCAGACCGCTTTCGACCAATCAGGCATGCTCGTTCGGCTGGTCGGACTCGACCAGCACATGTCTCAATGGCAGCTCGACGGTCTGGCATCGGCGGCCGGCGGTTCAAAGGCCTCGGTGGGCAAACCTTCAATAGCAAGTTATGAACAATACCCTGATCCGGTGCGGCAAGGCCACTTTCCAGCGGGAGGGAGCCTGCGCTCATACCGGCATCTTTGTGATCTCGGTAATAACAGCTTGCGCCTTAAGACAGCAGCCATATCCATATTTGGCCTTTGAGCAGTTTTGGCAAAGCTTTCGGGCTGCCGGGAACCCTGTCACGGATTTCGGGGTACACGGATCACAAAACTCGCGCCGGGCCGCCGATTCTCGATGTGAAGCTCGGCCCTCAGCTGCTGCGCCAGAACGCGCACGAGTTTCATGCCCAAGCTCTTGCCACCATTTTCGCAGACGGAAAATCCATCCGGGAATCCTTTTCCATCATCGGCGATTTCAAGGCAGATTTCGTCGGTGGTGGCGCGCGCACGGACGGTGACGGTGCCTGAAATATCGGCATAAGCGTGCTTAAAGGCATTCGTCACCAGTTCGTTGACGAGAAGGGCAAGCTGGATTGCCCGGTCTGCATCGATAACGCACGCATCCGCGTCGACCGAAACCGTGTGCTTTGACGCCGCCTGCTGCAGGCGCTGACACAGGCTCGACAGAAAATCCGCCAGTTCCACCGTTTCGATGTTCGGTTGGCGCCACAATTGGTCGTGAACCTGGGCAATGGTGCCGACACGCGCTTCAGCATCGCGCAAGGCCGCTGCCACTTCCTGATGTTCGGCCGAGCGGGCCTGCATCGCGAGCATCGCAGCGACAAGTGCGAGGCTGTTTTTGACGCGATGACTCATCTCGCGCATCATGATTTGCTGGTGCTCATCTGCAAAGTGACGCTCGGTGTCATCTCGCAGTACCTTGAGATACCCGGCTTTTTGATGATGGGCGCGCAGCGGCATGGTCAATCCGCTGCCCCAGAAGGTCGATCCGTCCTTACGCAAGTGAAATCGTTCGTTTTCAGCACGACCGCGCTCACGCGCCGTCTCCATCTCGCGATCAAGCGCCCCGTCGCCCTCGGTACGGTCTTCCGGTACGAAGAGAATGCGTGCATCGTGACCGAGAATCTCATCTTCCTGATAGCCAAAAATACGGCAAGCCCCGGTGTTCCAGCTGATGATCCGCCCATCTTGATCAAAGGCGAAGATCGCATAATCGATTGCACTTTTGAGAATAAGCTGGAGGCGTTCCTCGCTGGCGCGCAACGCTTCGTCCTGCTGAAGCGTCAGGGTCCGGTCCCGGACGATTTTGATCAAGCCGTAAATCCCGCCCACGTCGTTGCGAAGCGGCATCATCAACCCTGACGCCCAGAACATGCTGCCGTCTTTTCTGACGTGCCACCGATTGTCGTCGGCGCGACCGTTAGCTAGCGCAAGCCGCCTCTCTTTGAGCGGTGCTCCGGCGAGCTGATCCTCGAACGAAAAGACGATGATCCCATTTTGCCCGATCATCTCGGATGCCGAATAGCCGAAGAGTTGTTCCGCACCAGCACTCCAGGTCGCCACAGTGCCATCGAGATCCATGGCAAAGATTGCGTAGTCCAGCGCGCTCTCGACAATGTGGCGATAGATTTCAGCTTCGTCGCTCGGGAAGGAATATTGATCCATACCAGTGCCCCCCAGCCGGATTACCTTAGGTGAAACTTTAGCACCTGCTAAAGGAATTTCTCGACGCGTCCGATTGCGTACCAAACCCGGTCGGCGACCCGCGTGCTGAAGAGGCGCCGTAGGTCAAATGTATCGCAATTGGCCATCCTTCGGGGTTCGTCATCGCCCAGCAGACTTCATGGCGCTCGCGGCTGGGAGACCGCGTGCTCTTGCCAAACAAGGCGGGCAGAGCGATGCAACCTTTCAAAAGCGAAAATCTCATCCTATTGCGGTTGGCGGATCCGGAACTTCCGGTTCTAGAGAGCATTCTCGAGTCAGTCTCTCTCCCGCGCGATTTTGGCCTTGTCGGTTTCAGGAAGCCGGTAAGCCACTATTTCCTGGGCAGCGGTATCTGTTCCATGGTCGCGACGAGCCATGAGGGCAGAAAGGCGGGGATCGAGGTCGTTCTCGGCCCGCGAGTAAACTCTCCTTTTTCAGTTTGTGCGGCGGATTGACCTACAACCAAGCGATGTTACCTGTGTTGGTCAGGCAGTTGACGAGCTTGCGGCTTGAGAGAAGCTGGCTAGCGAGGCCACGATGTTTTCGCGCCGATTTCCTCGTCGGGGCAAGGTCGGTCTCGGACAGGGGAAGTTGATTGGTCATGCCGAACCTAGACCTTCGCCGTCTCGCCCACCTGTCGCAGCGAGAGAAACTTTTCCGTGACAGCGACCAGATTGTCATTGAGCCATTCAGCCATTGCCAACTCCTCGTTCAGATTTGCCCGAAGCCCAGTCATGGCGGCGCCATATCCACCTGACTCGGCAACCACCAGCAGCGACTTGTAAGCTGCCGCTTCGTAATTTTCGAAGGCGAAATTGGCGAACGAATTCTTCAGGATTTCGTCGCCTGCAACCGTATGGCCGAGGGCTGCCATGGACCCTGTGAAGGATAGCGCCATATCTTTCAGCGTCGACTTGTCCTCGTTCAGACTGTCAAGGATCTCCTCCAGACGGACGATCTGCCCGTCGGTTTCCCGGATATGCGCGTCGAGCCGTTGGGCAACCTCCGGGTAATTCTCTATGCGTTTGAGCTGCGGTTTCATGATGCTGAGCGCCTGGTTTTCCATGGCGTGGGCATTTTTCAAACCGGCGATGAAGACTTCCCTAATCTCGGTTCCTGGCATTTTAGTCCTCCTTGTTGGTTGACGCCTAACCACGATCAACCGCCCTGGTTCCGCACCTCGGCCCGAAACACGGTATCCAATTCCCGGATATTTCCGAACGGCGGGAACTGCCTCTCAGATTTGTTGTTGGGGCAGCTTCTGAATGTCAGGTCCACTCGTCGGATGTGGCGAGCGCCCCTCAAGAAGGAGAGTTGAATGTTTTACACTGATGGAAAGCTGCAGTTCCCGGTGCGGGTCGAGACGCCCGATCCCCATTTCGCCCGCGCGCTGCAACAGGCGATCGGCGGGGTCGAGGGCGAGATCAGGGTTGCCATGCAATATTTCTTTCAAGCGTGCGGCGCCCGCGGCAACCCGAAGTTTCGGGACCTGTTGATGAACACGGCGGCGGAAGAACTCGGGCATATCGAGATGCTGGCGACCGCGGTGGCGCTGAACCTCGAAGGCGCGCCTGTCTCGGTTAAGGAAGAAGTTGCGGCAGACCCCGTGGCAAGCGCGGTTCTCGGTGGACTGAACATGAAAAGCCTTCTTTCGGCCGGTCTTTCGGCCATGCCCGTCGATTCGGACGGCGTCCCGTTCGACATGTCGCACATCTATGCCAGCGGCAATATCGCAGCCGATATGACCGCGAATGTCGCTGCGGAATCCACCGGTCGTGTGTTGGCGACGCGACTGTTCAACCTCACCAATGATCGCGGGATGAAGGAGATGCTCTCCTACCTCATCGCCCGCGATACCATGCACCAAAACCAATGGATGGCGGCACTCGAGGAGCTGGGCGGGCCATCGAAGGTCTTCCCGATCCCCAACAGCTTCCCTCAGGAGAAAGAGCTGCAGGAGTTCAGCTACGCCTATCTTGGATTTCAGCAGGATGGCAGCGAGCCGGTACCGGGACGATGGTCCAACGGCAAGTCGATCGACGGCAAGGGAAGCTTCAAGACAATGGTGCCGCAGCCCATGGGACAGAAGCCCGTTCTTGGCCCCGCAAAGCCTGATAGCGGCGCACAAGCCGAGCAGAGTTGAGCCGGAAAGTGGGCGGGCGATTGGTCCTTCGCCCGTCTTCGCCCTGCGCACTTGGAGAATAACGATGAAGCTCAAATTCAATCTTTGCTTTGTTTTGCTGATCGCAACGCCCGCCTTGGCTGCCGATGACGCTGCCCGTCAAAAGGCAGTGGATTTCGCCACCCGCGCCGCGATGTCAAACATGTTCGAACTCAAAACCGCCGAGATTGAAGTCGCCAGGGGCGCGGCCGAAGATGCAAAGCAGTTCGCCGGCGATATGTTGAAAGATCATGGGCGAGCCGGCCCTATTCTGGCGGACGCCGCCAACGAAGATGGAGTCCAACCGCCAGCTGCCCTCGACGATGAGCACAAGAAGAAGCTCGAAGCGCTGCAGCAAAGCGACCGGGAAAACCTGGACCAAGCCTATCTTTCGACGCAGGTGACTGCGCATCAGGAGGCCGTGGGGCTCTTTTCAGATTATTCGAAAAATGGCCCGGATGGGGCATTGAAGCGGGCCTCGCAGAAGATTCTGCCCGATCTGAGAATGCACCTGACGAGAATAGAAGGGCTGACCTCGAAGTGAGAGGAGCGACGATCGGGGACGAAGCAGGTGAGGGGACACTGTCCTTCACCACGCAAGAACTTAGCCGCGCCCGAATGTTTAATGCCGTCCTCGGAATTCTTCCCCGTTATCACGTTGATCGGCGCTGGAACGCTAAATGCGTTCAAGCGATGACCAAGGCGGTGCAGTCGCTGGTGCCCGATCGAGCGATCCGCCACGGCGAAGCGGTCAGCCGCTTCGCTGCCGCCAACGGCAGGAAAATCGGCTTAAGGCTGATCGTGCCGAAGGGGGCCCCTCATGGCCTCTATGTCCATTTCCATGGTGGTGCCTGGGTGATGGGTAATGCCCGTCTCGACGACGGCATTACCCGCCCGATCGCAGGGCGCTGCCAGACTCTGGTGGCCGCCGTCGATTTTCATAACGCCGTCGATGATCGGCTCGACGACACTGTGCACGACTGCAGGACGGCAGTCGATTGGCTCGTCGAGCATCTCGCCGAGCTTCAGGTCGAGCGCATCATCCTCGGTGGAGAGTCGTCCGGCGCGCATCTTGCGGCCGAAGCGCTGCTTCATCTGCGCCAACGCGGCAAGGCGGAAGCCGTTGCTGGATTCATTTCCATGTGCGGCGGCTTTGATCTGACGGGCTCGGAAAGTCTGCGACGGTCAACGGGAAGAAGCCTTGTCATCGACGGGCCATCGGCGCTTCGAAACCTTCAGCGTTTGACGCCGAGCCTTTCCGGACGTGAGGCTCGCGGCCCCCGGTTCGCCGATCTGTCCAAGCTTCCACACGCATTGTTCATCGCTGGGGCACTTGATCCGATCATTGATGACAGCCTGTCAATGAGCCACCAGTGGCAACAGCAAAACGGTAACGCCGACTGCGTCGTTTTCCCGGAGGCGCCGCATGGTTTTAATCGATTTCCCACGAAGTTGGCGGCAAAGGCAAATGGCCTTGTCAGGGAGTGGATATCGCGCCGCCTTGACAATGGTCAGGCTAAATCTCCCCGAGGGGGTTAGGCATCAATCCCCGTGGCGCCGGTCTTTCGAGGTCGGGCTCCTGCATCAAACCGTATTCGTCCGCGGGGAAGAGTTAGCCGCCGCTTCGTCTCTGCCGCCTTCAGCGGCATGGTTTCTCCGCCGAGCGCACCGGACGTGGCCATGACTCGTCCCAAGGAGCATTTTTGCGCGGCGCATTGACGCACCCCTCGGTGAATGATACCGGTAGATCAATTGGTCAGGCCAGTTGACCAGCTGCGGGATTTGAGGAAAAGTCCGCTGGGGAGGCTATCATGTTTTCGCCTGTTGAATCACGCCGCCTTTACCGGCAGGTCGCAGATCAGATCCGGTTGATGATCGCGAGCGGCGAACTTGCTGTCGGTCAACGGCTGCCGGCCGAGCGCGACCTGGCCGAGCAACTCTCGGTTTCACGTCCCACCGTCCGCGAGGCATTGATCGTCCTGGAGGTCGAAGGTCTTGTCAACATCCGCATGGGATCCGGGATCTATGTGATACGCCAGAATGCCGCAATCGTCGCAGGCGCCGAACGTGAGCCTGTAGAGGGACCTTTCGAGCTGCTGCAGGCGCGCGCCCTCATCGAATGCGCCATCGCCGAAGAAGCTGCAGGCCGCGCCAAACCGGATGACATCGCTCTGCTCGATGAAGCTCTGACGCGTATGAGTGGCGTGGTCAACGATGCAATCGCGGTGCTCGATGCCGATCGCGCTTTCCACACCGGAATTGCTGCCATCGTGGGAAACGCGACATTGATCCGGGTGACGGGCGAGATGTTCGACATGCGCATGACCCCCTATTTCGCAAGGCTTGCCAGCCACTTCGAGGGGCCGACGACCTGGCGCAGGGCATTGGACGAGCATCGGGCCATTCGCGACGCGATCGCGGCCGGGGATGCAGCCGGCGCCAAGGCGGCCATGCGCGCCCATCTCACCATGTCGCAGAAGAGGTTTTCCGAGAGCTTCGGGGAGGAGTTCTCGGAGGAAGAGGAGAGCGGACGCAACAAGCGGCCGCCGAAAGGAACTGCCAAGACTTAACCCAAGCTCGGGAGGAGAGAGCAATGAAAAGCAGACTGGCAACGATACTTTGCACTGCAGCCGCGATCATGGCGAGCAGCGCGATCGCCCATGCCCAGACAGTGCTGAAATGGGCGCATGTCTATGAAACGTCAGAGCCCTTCCACACGGATTCCGTCTGGGCCGCGGAAGAGATCAACAAGCGCACCGACGGGCGCTACAAGATCGAGGTCTATCCGGCCTCGCAGCTCGGCAAGGAAGCCGACATCAACCAAGGCCTCAAGCTCGGGACGGTCGACATCATCATCTCGGGATCGAGCTTTGCGGCACGCGACTACAAGCCGATCGGTGTGACTTACTTCCCTTATATCTTCCGCGGTCCCGATCACCTGATCGCCTACACAAAGAGCGATGTCTTCAAGCGTCTTGCCAAAGGCTATGAAGACAAGACCGGCAACCACATCGCTGCCGTCAGCTATTACGGCACGCGCCATACGACATCGAACAAGCCGATTGCCAAATGCGCCGATATGCAGGGCCTGAAGATCCGGGTGCCTGACGTTCCGGCCTATCTCGCCATGCCGCGCGCCTGCGGTGCCAACACAACGCCGATCGCCTTTGCCGAAGTCTATCTCGCTTTGCAGAACGGTACGGTCGAGGCGCAGGAAAACCCGCTGACGACAATCGAGGCGAAGAAGTTCTACGAAGTCCAGAAGAACATCATCCTCACCGGCCACATCGTCGACCACCTCAATACCGTGATCTCGAAGACGCGGTGGGCGAGCCTTTCCGACGAGGACAAGAAGATATTCGGCGAGGTCATGCAGGAGGCCGCCGAGCGCACGAGCAAGACGATCGCCGGCAAGGAAAACAGCCTGATTGCGACCTTCAAGGAAAAGGGCCTGAATGTCACTGAAGTCGACAAAGCCGATTTCGAAAAGACCGTAATGGAAAAGGTCAAATTCGAGGATTTCGGCTACGAGAAGGCCGATTGGGAAGCAATTCGCGCGATCCAGTAAAGCCCGTAAGCCACCTTTTCGTGATGCCCTCACCCTAACCCTCTCGCCGTTTAGACGGGGAGAGGGGACGTGCCAAATGTCAGCGCTGAGGCTTGAAGACCGGCGCGGCATGTCCCTTCTCCCCGTTGGCGGGGAGAAGGTTGCGGCAGCCGGATGAGGGCAGGAATGGCGCTCACCGAGCCGAGGTCACGCCGAGCAAAGGACGATGTTTGTCGACAACTGAAGGGCGCGGCCACGCGCGCTCCTTCTTCCCCAACCGGAACAGGCCGATCATGTCGCAAGAAATTCATACGCAAATCACGGCCGAAGAAATCGGTCACGAGTTCGAAGGGCAGGCGCCGACCGCAAACGTCTCGGATTACGCCATCGAGGACTGGATCACGCTGCTGGTCTTCTGGCTGATGGCCGGCTGCGTCTTCCTGCAGTTCTTTACGCGCTATGTGCTGAACGACAGCTACGCATGGACCGAGGAGATCGCGATCAACTGCCTGATCGGTGTCGTCTTTCTCGGTTCCGTCATGTGCGTACGCACGTCGCGGCATATCCAGGTGGATGTATTCTATCACTATATGCCGGCAGGTCTGGCGCGCGTGCTCGCCACTTTCGTCGATATCGTCCGCATCGGCTTCTTCGCCTATGGCTGCCACCTGATGTGGCGTTACGTCGACATCGTCGCGGACGAGCAGATGGTCACCGTCGACCTGCCGCGCAACATCGTTTTCTACAGCGTTCTCGTCGCTTTCGTGTTGATGCTGATCCGTGCGGTCATCGTCTTCATCGCCAACATGCGCCGTGGCTACTCCGTCCTGGAGCGCCCCGAAGAATTCCAGACGATCGAGGGTTGAACCGATGCTGCTGCTTCTTGGCTCGTTTCTAGTTCTGATGCTGATCGGGGTGCCCGTCGCCATTTCGATGGCTGTCGCATCGGTGCTCTACATCGTCCTTTACGGCGTTGCCCCCGACATCATCGTTGCCCAGCGGATGATTGCCGGCGTCGAAAGCTTCCCGCTGCTCGCTGTGCCGTTCTTTATCCTCGCTGGCAATCTGATGAACTCGGCCGGTGTCACCGGCCGCATCTATTCCTTTGCGGTGGCTCTCGTAGGCTGGATGAAGGGTGGTCTCGCGCAAGTCAACATCATCGGTTCGGTCATCTTCTCCGGCATGTCAGGCACTGCGCTCGCCGATGCAGCCGGTATCGGCACGATCGAGATCAAGGCGATGAAGGACCACGGCTATCCGGTTGAGGCGGCGGTCGGCGTAACGGCGGCGTCTGCCACGCTCGGCCCGATCTTCCCGCCGTCGCTGCCTTTCGTGATCTACGGCATGATGGCGAACGTCTCGATCGGCGCTCTCTTCATGGCGGGCATCTTGCCCGGCATCGTCATGACGCTGCTAATGATGATCACCGTCGCCGCCTTTGCTTATAAGAAGCGCTGGGGCTCGGACGCGCCGTTTAATGTTAGAGAACTCCTGTCGGCGGGAATGGAAATCGTCGTCGTCCTGGCGGTGCCGCTTGCCATCTATCTGCTGATGCAGGCGGGCGTATCGATGAATGTTGCGGCGGGCATTGCCCTTGTCCTGCTTCTTGCCCTCGACTGGTATTTCCGCTTTTCCGCGGTCATGGCGCTGATGACGCCCGTCATCCTGATCGGCGGCATGACGATGGGCTGGTTCACGCCGACGGAGGCCGCCGTCGCTGCCGTCCTCTGGTCCCTGTTCCTCGGTCTGGTGCGTTACCGTACGATGACGCCCTCGACGCTCGCCAAGGCAAGCTTCGATACGATCGAGACGACGGCATCCGTTCTCTTCATCGTCACTGCGGCTTCGGTCTTCGCATGGTTGCTCACGGTGAGCCAGGCGGCACAGCTGCTGTCCGATGCGATCCTGTCGATCACCGACAACAAATGGGTTTTCCTGATCCTCGTGAACCTCTTGATGCTCTTCGTCGGCTGCTTCCTGGATACGATCGCGGCCATCACCATCCTCGTGCCGATCCTTCTGCCGATCGTCCTGAAATTCGGGATCGATCCCGTCCAGTTCGGTCTCATCATGACGTTGAACCTGATGATCGGCCTGTTGCACCCGCCGCTCGGCATGGTGCTTTTCGTGTTGTCGAGGGTTGCGAAACTCTCCGTCGAACGCACCACGATGGCGATCTTGCCCTGGCTGGTGCCGCTCTTCCTGGCGCTGATCCTGATCACCTTCGTGCCCGCGGTATCGCTGTGGCTGCCGCAGCAGCTTGGACTGTTGAGATAGGATGGACACGATGCGGACACGTCTGGCACGGCTTTACCAAAAGGGCGATCTCAGGATCGAGACCGAAACGGTTGCGGCCCCTGGTCCCGGCGAGGTGCTTCTTAAAATGGCCGCGGCAGGAATTTGCGGCTCCGACCTGCATTATTATCAGGATGGCGGCTTCGGGCCGGTCAGGGTTCGCGAGCCGATCATACCCGGCCACGAGGCATCGGGAACCGTGAGCCAGACGGGCGAGCGGGTCGACCTGAAGGCCGGGACGCTGGTGGCGGTCAATCCCAGCCAACCCTGCGGACATTGCGAATATTGTGAGAAAAACATGCCGATCCACTGCCTGGAAATGCGCTTCATGGGCAGCGCGATGCGCCTGCCGCATGAGCAGGGGATGTTCCGGGAATGGCTTGTGGTGCCGGCCAAGCAGTGCTTTGCCGTCGGAGTTGCGACAACTGCAGCGGAAGCGGCCTGCAGCGAGCCGCTATCCGTCTGCCTGCACGCGGTATCGCGGGCTGGAGATATCACAGGCAAACGGGTGCTGGTCACCGGCGCCGGCCCGATCGGCGCCCTAATGGTTGCCGCCGCCTCCTATCATGGCGCCAGCGAGATCATGGTGACCGATCTCGCTGATGCGGCGCTGGACCGGGCAAAAGCGATGGGCGCCACCCGCACGATCAATGTTTCCAAGGATGCCCCCGCGTTTGCGGAATTCGAGGCGGGAAAGGGCTATTTCGATCTCGTCTTCGAATGCTCGGCCGCCGCCCCGGCCATCCGCGGCGCGATTGCCGCCATCAGGCCGCGCGGAACCATCGTGCAGGTCGGCGTCACAGGAGACGTGCCGATCCCTCTCAACGCGATCGTCGGCAAGGAGCTTCAACTCCACGGAACGCAGCGCTTCCACGAGGAGTTCGGCACTGCCGTCGAGCTGATCTCCAGCCGCAAGATCGACGTGCGGCCGATCATCAGCCACAGCCTGCCGCTCGAGGAAGCCACCGCAGCCTTCACTCTCGCTGGGGACCGTACGGCCGCCTGCAAGGTGCAGCTGACGTTTTAGAGCGCCGTACCGGGCCGGTCCGTCGGCGGAGCGGAACAGAAGATCGGCTCTTATTGGCAGGCGGTTGGGCCGCTTGGTGATCGCGGTTCAGCGCCTGCCCCTCGTGCGCGTCGCCAGAACATTGCGGATCGAGAAGCTGGAATGAATCCTGAGGACACCGGGCAAGGTCGACAGAATCTCTTTGTGGATCCGCTCGAACTCGCCGGCACTGGCGACCTCCACGCGCAGCAGGTAGTCCGAACCGCCCGTCATCAGAAAACATTCCCGGATCTCGGGATGCCGGCGAACCGCCGCCTCGAGCCGGTCGAGATAGTCCTCCGTTTGCCGTTCGAGAGTGATGTTGATGATCACGGCGATCATCTCATCCGCATTGCCGGTGTCTACCAGCACCGTATAGCCGCGGATCACGCCTGATTTTTCCATGATCTTGATGCGCCTGAGACAGGCCGATGGAGAGAGACCGATCTCTGCGGCGAGCTTGGCATTGCTCATGCGAGCATCGAGGCGCAGCAGTCTCAGGATATTGCGATCGATCGCGTCGAGAGCGGGCATGAGAGATCGTTCCAAATGTTCATCGATTATGCGGGAAATAGGCAAATCACACAATAATCGACTGCTGAATGATCGGCAATTTCGCTCATTATTTCATAAATTCCTTGAAATCAAAAAGAGGTGGACATGGATAGCGATATTTTGGCTTCCCGCACACGCACCGCGACGACCGCGCAGGGAGCCACGGGCTATCTGACGATCGATCTTGCCGCCCTCGGCCGTAACTATCGCAAGCTCGTATCGATGCTGGCACCGGTCCGCGCTGGGGCCGTCGTCAAGGCCGATGCCTATGGTCTCGGCGCCGAACGGGTCGGAAGAACGCTTTACAGTGAAGGTTGCAGGCATTTCTTCGTCGCCCAGTTTGTCGAGGCCGTGAGGCTCCGGCCGACCCTTGCGCGCGATGCCCAGATTTTCGTGCTGAACGGCTTGCAGCCGGGCAACGAGATCGCCTGCGCCGAGATGGGCATCGTCCCGGTTCTCAACTCGCTGGCGCAGTGGCGGCAGTGGTCAGCGGCTGCGCGCATTCTGAAGCGCTGCCGGCCGGCCGTCCTGCAATTCGACACCGGGATGTCGCGGCTCGGTTTTCCAAAGGAAGAACGAGCTGAGTTGGCGGAAGCCCTTCGCGATGGCAGCAATGTCGAAATCCTGTTCATCATGAGCCATCTCGCTTCGGCCGATGACGTGGACAGCGAGCAGAACGGCGAGCAGTTTGCCGAGATGTCCCGCATCGCCGCTGAGTTTCCCGGCTTCGATATTTCCTTGGCGAATTCCGGCGGCGTTTTTTTAGGCGAGGCCTATCACGGCGTGCTTGCCCGCCCGGGCATCGCGCTTTATGGCGGCGCTCCGAATGCCGGCGAGAAGAACCCGATGGAGCCGGTCGTCAGCCTTGATGTCGCCGTCGTGCAGACGCGCACCGTGCTGGCGGCGACGAAAGTCGGTTATGGCGGCGCGCATGTCACGCAACGGGAAACGCGTCTCGCCACCATTGCCGCAGGCTATGCCGATGGCCTGCCGCGGAGCCTCAGCGACCGTGGCGCCATCTATTTCAAGGGCATTCGCCTGCCGATCGTCGGCCGCGTGTCGATGGACAGCGCGACCGTCGACATATCAGCACTGCCCGAAGGGGCGCTGACCTTCGGCAGTCTCGTCGAAGTGCTTGGCCGCCATCAGACGCTCGAAGACATTGCGCGCGACGCCGGCACCATTTCATACGAAATCCTAACCGGCCTGGGCGATCGTTACGACAGGCAATATCGCTAAGAGCCGGCGGCTCCATCATTGGGAACATCATGAAGGTCATCGTTCTAGGAGCCGGCATCGTCGGCGTCACATCCGCTTATCAGCTGGCCAAATCAGGCCATGAGGTCACGGTCGTCGACCGGCAGCCGGGTCCGGCGCTGGAGACGAGCTTTGCCAATGCCGGCGAAGTCTCCTTCGGCTATTGCTCGCCATGGGCCGCGCCCGGCATTCCCATGAAGGCCATGAAATGGCTGTTCATGAAGCACGCGCCGCTCATCCTGCGCCCGAAACTCGACATGGCCATGCTCTCCTGGATGGCCAGGATGCTGTCGAACTGCACGTCCGAGCGCTACGCGATCAACAAGAGCCGCATGCTGCGCCTTGCCGATTACAGCCGCATCGCGCTGGCCGATCTTCGCGCCGAGACCGGCATTGCCTATGACGAACGCATGCAGGGAACCCTGCAGCTGTTCCGCACTGAGCAGCAACTCGATGCCTCGGCAAAGGATGTCAAGGCGCTGGCTGCTGACGGCATTCCCTATGAGGTGCTGGACCGGGACGGCTGCATCCGCTTCGAACCGGCGCTCAAGCACGTGCGCGACAAGATTGTCGGCGGCCTGTTGACGCCGAAGGACGAAACCGGCGATTGCTTCAAGTTCACCAATGCGCTGGCGGCCAAAGCCGAGGCACTCGGCGTCTATTTCGCTTACGGGACGACGATCAAGGCGCTTGATGTCGAGGCCGGCCGCGTGAGTGGGATCATCACCGATCGTGAGCGGATGAACGCGGAGGCGGTGGTGGTCGCGCTCGGCAGTTATTCGCCGCTGCTGCTCAAGCCGCTCGGCATTCGGCTGCCGGTCTATCCCGTTAAGGGCTATTCGCTCACCATCCCGATCACCGATGCATCACGCGCGCCGGAATCGACCGTCATGGACGAGACCTACAAGATCGCGATCACCCGGCTCGGCGACCGCATCCGTGTCGGCGGCATGGCTGAAATATCAGGCTATACAAATGATCTTGGCCTCGCCCGCCGCAGCACGCTGGAACATTCGGTCACCGATCTCTTCCCCGGCGGCGATATTTCCAAGGCCTCCTTCTGGTCCGGCCTGCGTCCGATGACGCCCGATGGCACGCCGGTCATCGGCGCGACCAAGATTGCCGGCCTTTATCTCAATACCGGTCACGGCACGCTCGGCTGGACCATGAGCACCGGTTCGGCGCGCCTCATCGGCGATCTCGTCAGCGGGGGACGGCCGGAAATCGATGCGAAGGATCTCGCGATCAGCCGCTACGGCTGAAAGCGGCCTGGCAACGCAAACAAGACGAGCATGATTGCGCAAAACCGCTATCATTGTGTCCATCGGAGGTCCCGAATGTCGGTCAATTCTCGTATCCGGAACAACGGCGGCCTCACCCGACAGCTGGCGGAGCAGGGCATGTTAATTCGGGAGACGGCACACAGCGGAACAGACCCGGACGAGCTCTCGGAAATATTGTCGACGCCGAACTCCCCGATCAAGGTTGCCGCCGAAGGCAATATGCCGATTGCTTACCGCTGCAATTTTGTCTCCGTCGGTGAAGAGGTAACCGTAGCCGACTGCACCTACGAAGGCACAATCCTGATCAGGAGGGAGGCGCCCAGCGACAGGATGATCGTTTTTCTGCCGGTGGAAGGAACCGCATCTTTCGAGGGCATGCGGGAGCAAATCTATTCGGTTCCAGCCCGTGGTACCATTCTGGAGGCAGGTCGCGCCGCCGGTGCCCGCCTGTTTGGGCCGCGCCGTCATTTCGGCCTGTTCGTCGATCAGGCGAAGATCGTCAGTCACCTCACGCATATGTTTGAGAGAACGATCAGCGGCGACATCGACTTTCATCCGCACATCGATCTGACGAGCGGCCCGGGGCTTGTATTGCAGCAAATTGTTTCGAGCTTGCATCGTGGTCTCAGCGGCAACGGACCGTTGCAACGGGCGCCGCTGGCCGCCAGCTTACTCTGCGACGCGGCGATCTATCTGCTTCTGGAATCCTGCCCCAATCGTTATTCCAACGAGCTTGCGCTTCCTGCTCCTGGGCCGGCTCCGCGCCATGTGAAATGGGCGATCGACTTCATGCAGGAACACATTGCCGAGCCGATTTCGCTCAACGATATCGCGTTGGCGGCCAAGGTCAGCGTTCGGACCTTGCAACAGGGCTTCCGGCAGTTCAGGGAGACGACCCCGATGTCCTACCTGCAGGACCTTCGGATGGCCGCCGCTCATCGCGATTTGCTCGGGTCCGACGAGAAGCAGGCCATCGCCGACGTCGCGCTGAGATGGGGCTTTACGCATCCGGGGCGATTTGCCGCCGAATACAGGAAGCGTTTCGGCCTACTGCCGTCACAGACCTTGAAGCGCTGATCTCCATCTCGCTGCGCCGGATGTTTCCGTCGGGCGGTGGACCAGACATCCGATCGCCGACGGAAGCTGCACTCGGATCTATGCCGCACGCTTCAGAGCATCACCGAGCATCGAAACGATCGTGTCGATCTGGGTTTTCTCGATAATGAGCGGCGGGGAGAGGGCGATAATGTCACCGGTCACCCGGATCAGCAGGCCCTTGTTGAAGCAGTCAACGAAGATTTCGTAGGCGCGGATCCCCGGCGCGCCGTCACGAGGAGCCAGTTCGACAGCGCCGACCAGTCCGAGATTGCGGATGTCGACGACATGAGGCAGGCCTTTCAGCGAATGGAGCGCCTCCTGCCAATCCTCGGCCAAATCGGCCGCGCGGGTCAACAGGCCTTCTTCCTCGTAGATCTCCAGAGTAGCGAGCCCGGCGGCACAGGCGACCGGATGGCCGGAATAGGTGTAGCCATGGAAGAGTTCAATCGCGTTTTCCGGTCCGACCATCAGGCCGTCATAGACCTTGCGGTTGGCAAAGACCGCGCCCATCGGGATCGTACCGTTGGTGATGCCTTTTGCCGTGGTGATCAGGTCGGGCACGACGCCGAAATAGTCGGTCGCAAAAGGGGTTCCCAGGCGTCCGAAGCCGGTGATGACCTCGTCGAAGATCAGTAGGATGCCGTGCTTGTCGGCGGTTGCCCGCAGCTTCTCCAGATAGCCTTTCGCCGGCAGGACCACGCCCGCCGATCCCGACATCGGCTCGACGATAACCGCGGCGATTGTTTCGGCGCCGTGCAGTTGCACCAGGCGCTCGAGGTCGTCAGCCAGTTCGACGCCGTGTTGGGGAAGGCCCTTTGAAAACGCATTGCGCTCGACGTCGAGCGTGTGACGCATGTGGTCGGCCGGTATCTGCGGGAAGACCCGCCTGTTGTTGACGAGACCGCCGACGGAAATGCCGCCGAACCCGACGCCATGATATCCCTTCTCGCGCCCGATGATCCGCGTTCGCGTGCCTTGGCCGATCGCCCGCTGATAGGCGATGGCGATCTTGAGCGCCGTATCGACCGATTCCGAGCCCGAGCCGGTGAAGAAGATCCTGTCGAGCTTGGCGTCAGGACCGCCCGGCGCGATCGCAGCCAATTTCGCAGCGAAGTCGAAGGCGATCGGATGCCCCATCTGGAAGGTCGGCGCAAAGTCCAGGGTTGCAAGCTGTCGCTCGACGGCATGGGCGATCTTCCTGCGGCCGTGGCCGGCATTGCAGCACCAGAGGCCGGCCGTGCCATCAAGCACCTGATGTCCATCGACGTCGGTGTAATACATGCCTTCTGCGGCTGCCAGAAGGCGCGGCGTCGCCTTGAACTGCCGGTTCGCGGTGAACGGCATCCAGAAATTTTCGAGTACGGGCGCGTTCGTCTTGCTGAGCTGGTCCATCCTGGCCTCCTTTGGGGTGGCGCCGAGAATGGCAATTTCTCCTTTTCAAACAAGTCCTTTTCTTTGTCGGTACAAGCTATTGTAACTAAACAAATCGAAAGATAAAATTTTGGATATCCTGGACAACACAAACGAACCATATCATGTCAGTCGATATCGGTAACCGCCTTCGCCATCTCCGCATCGCCCATAAGCTTTCCCAGCGTGAGCTCGCCAAGCGCACGGGCGTGCCCAATTCGACGATCTCGCTGATCGAATCGAACGCCTCCAACCCGTCGGTCGGGGCCTTGAAGCGAATCCTGGACGGCATCCCCATCGGCCTGGCGGAGTTCTTCGCCTTCGAGCCCGAGCGTTCAAGGAAGGCCTTCTATGCGGCCGAGGAGCTGGTGGAGATCGGCAAGGGCGCCATTTCCTACAGGCAGGTTGGAGAACACCTGTTCGGTCGCAGCCTGCAGATCCTCAAGGAATGCTACCAGCCGGGCGCCGACACCGGAAAGGTTCCCCTTGTTCACGAGGGAGAGGAGGGCGGGATCGTGCTCTCGGGAAGGCTCGAGGTGACGGTCGATGACGAGCGGCGGATCCTTGGCGCGGGTGACGCCTACTATTTCGAAAGCCGGCGCCCGCACCGCTTCCGCTGCGTCGGACCGGTACCCTGCGAGGTCATCAGCGCCTGCACGCCGCCGACTTTCTAGTTCCTGCCCTCGATCCGGGCAAGGACACCATCGAGTGCGGCGGTCAGCGCGACAAGGCCTCCCATCTTCTCGAAGTCTGAGAAAACCTGCTCGTTCAGTCCGCCCTTGGTCGCAAATTCGCGGCTCAGCGCGCTGAACGGTTCGTTGCCGGGGCTGTTTGCTTTCTGCGCGAGGCTTGCAAAGAGCGGGGCAATGTAGGCCTGTCCCTTCACCTTTTCGAGGCCGCTTTTTTCCAGCCAGAGCGCAAGTTGCTCCATGATGCCGAAATAGGTCGACATCATTGCGCTCGCGGCCGCGAGAAGATCATATTCCTTCCTCAACTGGCATTGGACAGCCGTTCCGAGCGTATCGAAAAGCGCTGCGACAGTGGTATCAGGCGGATAGACGGCGGTGACGCCTTGCCTGGCTGCGACGAAGGGTAGGGGGATTGCCTGCACCAGATGCACGTCGGCGCCGATCCATTCGGAGAGTGCCCGGCGCCCCGTCGCCGCAACGAGGCTGACGACCATTTGGCCGTTCTTGAACGATAGCGCGCGCACGACCTCCTCAGCGACCTGTGGCCTTATTGCCAGGAACACCATGTCGCTGCGCTCGACGACGTCCTGGTTGTCCTTGGCAATTCTGACAGTGGCAAATTCGTCGGCCAGCGTCGCGGCGACGTGAGTGCTTCGTGGAGATACGTGAATCTCGGAGGCATAGGCCGGTTCGGCCAGAAGGCCGCGAACCATGGCCTCGGTAATTGCGCCGGTTCCGACGAAGCCGATACTGTCTATTTTCATTTGATTACTCCGCAGCCCGCAGCGGGCCTAACGCGACATCCGTCGTATAGTTCTCGCGCATGAAGTTGATGAAATTGTCCTGGAACTGGCGCGTATGGGCGTGGGCGAGTTCGTCGGCGAGTTCCACGTTCTTGTCCCTGACCGCATTGAGCATGAGCGTGTGCTCGTCGGTCAGCAGATAGCCCTCGTGCGTTCGCTCCAGATATTCGAAATGCAGATGGAGCATGCGCTGCCCCTGCGACAGCAGCTTCTCGTAGAACGAGGCCAGGTACTGGTTTTTTCCGGCATGGGCGATTGCCATGTGGAATTCCTTGTTGGCTTCCGACATCGCCAGGTGATTGCCTGTTTTGACCGCCGCCTCGAACGACTTCAGCCGCTTGGCGATGATCTTCAGGTCAGCCTCGGTTCTGAGCGCGGCGGCAAGCCGCGTATTCATCCGCTGCGCGATGTCGAGCGCCTCCACATATTTGGGAAACGTCGCCACTTCGATCGGCGCTACGATCGTGCTCCGGTTCGAGAGCGTGACGACCAGCTCGTCGGCGCCGAGCCGGATCAGGGCTTCGCGCACCGGCGAGCGCGACATGTCGAAGCGTTCGGCAAGCGTCATCTCATCGAGAAGCTGACCGGGCGGTAGAGCGAGCGACAGGATCTCGTTGCGGAGCGTCTCGTAGACGCTTTTCCAGCCGGTCCCGCGGATTCGTTTCACTTCCGATTCATCAGACACTTAGGTCCCTTTCTCTCGACGCGGGTCCCATTGGGCCAGAAAAGCCGCGTGTCGGCAATGTAATTTTTCCGCTTGACTTTGTCGACACGCTGTTGACATATCTTTCTCAGTCGACACGCAGCCGACAAGAAAATAACAGAAACGGCGACAGCCGACGAGTGGAACCGCGCGCTTCGCGCACAGCAAAAGAGGAATGCCGATGCTTTCGAAGTTGATAACGTCCGCCTTGCGGGCGCTGCCCGTGCTCGCCCTGATCGGAGGTCTTTTCGCCACCGCCGCACAGGCTGAGACCGCTGAGGGATATTGGCAGGGTGTGCAGAAGGCGGGCGTATTGCGCTGCGGCGCAGCCGTTGCCCCACCCTATGTCATGCGCGATCCGGCGACCGGAGAATATTCCGGCTTCTTCGCTGATCTCTGCAAGGAATTTGCCGATGTTCTGAAGGTGAAGCCAGAATTCGTCGATACGACCTGGGACAACATCGTTGCCGGTCTGCAGGCCGGAAAATGGGATCTGTCGCTGGCGCTGAACCGGACGCCGGCCCGCGCCATGGCCGTGCAGTTCTCGATCCCGGCGATGGAGTACCAGATCTCGCTCGCCTATAACAAAAACAATCCGAAAATTGCAGCCGGCGCCGCTTCGGTCGCCGATATCGACAAGGCGGGCGTGACGCTCGCTGTCATGTCCGGCACGGCGCAGGACAAGGCAATTTCCGCGGCGGTGAAGAACGCCACGGTCATGCGCCTTCCCGGTAACGACGAGACCCGCCTGGCGGTCACCTCGAAGCGCGCCGACATCCTGGTCGACGCCTCCGACACCAACCAGCTCTTCACCCAGTCGAACCCGGAATGGGCAGTGGCGCTCAACCCGACGCCGGCCCTCGCCAAGCAGGGGGTCGCTTTCGGTCTGCCGCACAATCTTTCGGCTGCTGACGTCGAGGTGGTCGATATCTTCCTCGAAGAGAAGGTCGCGACCGGCCACGTCGACGAGCTGATCAAGAAGGCGGTCGACGACGTGCTCAAGGGCGCAAAGTAATCTCACCGGGCCGGTGCGAGGTTCGCGCCGGCCCTCTCCAGCTTCGATCATCGGAGATTGGCATGACCACGTCCTTCAGCCTTCCCCTCGTGAAAATGCAGGCGCTTCACAAAAGCTACGGCAACGGCGAAATTCAGGTGCTGAAAGGCATCGACATCGAAATGAAGCCCGGCGAACGCGTCGTCGTCATTGGTCCGAGCGGCGGCGGCAAGAGCACGTTGCTGAGGGTGATGATGGGGCTGGAGCAGATCGACAGCGGGTCGGTCAGTTTCGATGGGAAACCCTATATTTCTTCCGAAAGCGCGGGCAGGAAGACCCAGATCGACACCAATGTCCGCCGTTCGATCGGCATGGTCTTTCAGCACTACACGCTGTTTCCGCACCTGAACGTCATACAGAATCTGGTTCTCGCTCCCTGCAAGGTGCGTGGAGAAGCCAAGGCAAAGGCTACGGCCCGAGCCCAGGCGCTGCTCGAGCGGTTCGGCCTCGGCGCCAAATCCAATGCCTATCCGGCCCAGCTTTCCGGCGGCCAGAAGCAGCGTGTCGCCATCGCCCGCGCGCTGATGCTCGACCCGAAGCTGATGCTATTCGACGAGGTCACTTCGGCGCTGGACCCGGAACTCGTCAGCGAGGTGGAGCATGTCATCCTGCAGCTCGCCGCCCAGGACATGCCGATGATGATCGTGACGCATGACATGTGGTTCGCCAAGAACATCGCCTCGCGCGTCATCTTCTGCGCTGGCGGCGTGGTCGTCGAGGACGGCCCTCCCGAGCAGGTGCTCGGCGCCCCACGCGAGGAGCGGACGAAGGAATTCATCGACCGCGTCTTTCATATCAAGCAGTAGGCCATATCAAGCGGCAAGGAGGGCATCGTGAACTACACGTTCGACTTCAACGCAGTATCCATCGCTCCGCTTCTGCAGGGGCTGTGGGTTTCGCTCGAACTGACGGCTGCGGCAAACGTCATCGGCATCGTCTTCGGCTTCGCGCTCGCCCTTCTGATCATGAGCCCCTACCGCGCCGTGCGGCTGCCGTTCATGCTGTTCGTCGAATTCTTCCGCTGCACGCCGGCCATCGTTCAGATCGTCTGGATATTCTACTGCGTGCCGATGCTGTTCGACGTCTTCCTCGATCCGGTGACGATGGGCATCCTGGCACTTGGGCTCAATCTGATGGCGTTCAACGCCGAGGCCTACCGGGCGTCCATCCAGGCGGTTCCGCGCGAACAGCTCGACGCCGGTATCGCGCTCGGTCTCAATCCGCTGCAGCGGGTGCTCTACGTCGTCTTCCCGACGGCATTCCGCGCGTCGATCCCGGTGCTTCTGACCAACGGTATCGTCATCTTCCAGCAGAGCGCGCTGGTCGCGATCGTGGCGATCCAGGACCTGATGTACCAAGGCAAGACGCTGGCCACCGAGACCTACCGCCCGATCGAAACCTTTACGGTCGTCGCTCTCATCTATTTCGCCGTGTCCTTCCCGATAACCCAGATCGTCGGCCTGCTCGAACGCCGCCGCCAGATCCTTGTCAGCTAGGAGGCCAGAATGACGCTCGACTTCTCCATCCTGCTGCGTTTCGAACACGCACTTCTGCTCGGCCTGTGGATGACGCTCAAGCTGACGGTCATCTGCATCGTGCTCGGATGCACCCTCGGCTTTCTCGTCGGTCTCCTCAGGACGTCGCGCAACCTCGCACTTCGTGCGATCTCCAGCATATATGTCGAGTTCTTCCGCGGCACGCCGGTGCTTATCCAGCTCTTCTGGATCTTCTTCTGCCTGCCGCTGCTGCTCGGCGTCGAGCTCTCGAACCTGGCGTCGGGTGTCATCGCGCTGACGCTCTATATGGGGGCGATCACCAGCGAAACCTTCCGGGCAAGCCTCAAGTCCATCGGCCGGGAACAGCTGGACGCCTGCGTCGCTCTCGGTCTGCCGCGCAGGAGCCAGGTGATGAACGTCGTGCTGCCGCAGGCCGTGCTGCGCGCAATCCCGACACTGCTGTCCAACTGCGTCAGCCTCTTCAAGGAATGCGCGCTGGTCTCCGCCGTCGGCATGGCGGACCTGATGTTCGTCGGCCAGAACATCTCCAACAACACGGCTCGTCCCGTCGAAGTGCTGACGGTCGTCGCCCTCATTTACTTCGCGATCGCCTTTCCTCTGACGCGGGCCGTCTCGCTCGTGGAAGGCCGGATCCTGAAGAAGCTCGCAATCTGAAGATAGTCGTTCCCAGACAGGAGAATTCCCCATGAAACTTTCCGGCGTCATGCCCGCGCTCATCACTCCCTTCGACACGAACAACAAGATCGACTTCAAGGCGTTCGAAAAGCACCTGACGGCACTGCGTGCGGCCGGCGTCACGGGCTGGGTGCCGATGGGTTCGACCGGCGAATACTTCTCCCTCTCGAACGAGGAGCGCGACGAGGTGCTCAAGTTCGTCAAGGACTTCGCCAATGACGGCGAGATACTGATCGCCGGCACCAACGCGCCTGCCACCCGCGAGGTGATCGAGAACACGGCGCGCGCCAGGGAGATCGGCTATGACACCGTTCTGCTCGCCACACCCTTCTACACGCGTCCGACGCAGGACGAACTGCTCGCACACTACCGTACCGTGCTCGACGCCACGGATGTCAATCTCATCCTCTACAACTATCCCCCGAAGGACGGCATCGAGATCTCCTTCGACCTGATGGATGCGCTCGCCGGCGATCCGCGAGTGATCGGCATCAAGGAGAGCTCGGGCGTTCTGCAGCGCGCCGTCGACATCCATTCGCGCTACAAGGGCCGTATCGACCTCGTCTCGGGTTCCGACGATATCGCCCTCGACTTCATGTTCTGGGGCGCAGATTCCTGGATCTGCGGTCCGGCCAACTGCATGGCGAAAGCGTGCTGCGACCTCGACCGGACGTTCCGTTCCGGCGACCTCGAAGAGGCCCGCGAGATGATGACGATTCTCTACAGGGCGCTGAACATCCTTGAGAGCGGCAAGTTCGTCCAGAAGATCAAATATGGCTGCGAGCTCCAGGGCACGCCGGTCGGCACCTGCCGCGCGCCGCTCGGCGAACTGACGGCGGAGGAGAAGGCCGAATTCAAGGCGGCGATGCAGCCGATCCTCAACTGGTAACAGACCTCGACTGCAAACAGCTATGGGGCGGCCAAACCGCCCCAAAACCACTGAAATAGCGAGGTTCGCCGTGTCATCCATCGTGGTCGTCGGCGCCGGCATTATCGGCACCACAATCGCCTATGAACTGCAGCGCCGGGGACAGACCGTCACCTTGCTCGACAAGGCGGCGCCGGGCCGCGGCGCTTCCTATGGCAACATGGCCAGCATCGCCGTCACCGAATTCATGCCGGCCTCGCGTCCCGGCATCTGGGCGCAGATGCCGAAATGGCTGCTCGATCCGGAGGGTCCGGTCCGCATCCGCCCCGGCTATCTGCCGAAACTGGTGCCCTGGTTCCTGCGGTTCCTGGCTGCAAGCCGTCCTTCGAAGCTGCGGGAACTGGAGGCGGCCGGCGCCATGCTGTGCCGACGCGTCCACGAAGACCTGGACGCGCTCCTGAAGGAAACCGGCCTCGGACATATGCTGACCGCCGAGGGATGTCTTAGCCTCTATGCCGATGACGCCGAGTTCAAGGCGGATCGGGAGCATATGGAAGTCCTGGAGCACTTCGGCTTCAGGCACGAAATCCTTGGCGGCAACGCCATCCGGGACATCGAGCCTGTTTTGACGACGAAGATCGGCAAGGCGGTCCTCTTTCCCGACAACCGGTCGATTACCGATCCCTACAGGCTTGTCGTCGCCCTGTCCGAGAGGTTCGAAGCGCTCGGCGGCGGGATCACCGAAGGCGACGTCGTCGATTTCGAGCAGGGCGACGCCGGCGTCTCAGCGCTTCGGTTGGCGGACGGGCGCACCATTGCGGCCGACAAGGTGGTGCTTGCGGCCGGTGCCTTCACCGCCCGGCTTTCTGCCTTGCTGCGGGAACATATCCCGCTCGAAACCGAACGCGGCTACCACACGCAGATCATGAAGCCCGGCATCTCGATGCGCCATTCGATTATCTGGCCGGCGCGCGCCTTCATGGTCACGCCGACGGCAGGCGGCATCCGCGTCGGCGGCACGGTCGAGATGGCCGGTCTCGACGCGCCGCCGGACTATCGGCGCGCGAAGATCCTGGTGAAGAGGGCTCAGGAGGCATTGCCGAGCCTGAAGGTCCGGCAGGCGACGGAGTGGATGGGGCATCGCCCAGCACTGCCCGACACCGTGCCGGTCATGGGGCCTTCCGCCAAGCGCCGCAACGTATGGTACGCAACCGGCCACGGACATCTCGGCCTCACCTATGCGGCGACGACCGGCCGGCTGATGGCCGATCTCATCACGGGCGTCGAACCGCCCGTGGATATGAAACCCTATCGCGTCGACCGTTTCTGAGAGTGGCGTCGGCGCAAGGCGAAGGGAGTGACTATGCGAAGCGAACTCTACATTGATGGGCAATGGGTGAAACCGGCCAAGGGCGGAACCTGCGAGGTGATCAATCCGGCGACCGAAGAGGTGATACACAGGATCGCCGCCGCAACGGCCGAAGACGTCGACCTCGCCGTGAAGGCCGCGCGCCGCGCCTTCGATAGGGATGGCTGGCCGAAACTGACGGGGGCCCAACGCGCCGGATATCTCCGCGCCATCGCGGACGGTATCCGCGCCCGTCAGGCTGAGATTGCACGCCTCGAAGTGCTCGACAACGGCAAGCCGTTTCCGGAGGCCGACTGGGATGTCGCCGATGCGGCGGGCTGCTTCGATTTCTATGCGGGGCTGGCCGAACAGCTCGACAACAACCCCGAGGAGGCGATCGCGCTTCCCGATGCGCGCTTCACCTCCAAGGCGGTGCGTGAACCGATCGGGGTGACCGGCGCGATCATTCCCTGGAACTATCCGCTTTTGATGGCGGCATGGAAGGTTGCCCCGGCGCTCGCCGCTGGCTGCACCGTGGTGCTGAAGCCCGCCGAATTGACATCGCTGACGGCGCTTGAGCTGGCGGCGGTTGCCGACGAAGCCGGGCTGCCTGCTGGCGTTCTCAATATCGTAACCGGCGCCGGCTCGATCGCCGGGCAGGCGATCATCGATCACAGGCAGGTCGACAAGCTCGCCTTTACCGGCTCCGGGCCGGTCGGTTCGAAGATCATGGCTGCGGCTGCCCGCGACATCAAGCGCGTTAGCCTGGAGCTCGGCGGCAAGTCGCCCTTTGTCGTCTTCGAGGACGCCGATATCGACAAGGCCGTCGAGTGGATCATGTTCGGCATCTTCTGGAACCAGGGCCAGGTCTGCTCGGCCACATCCCGGGTGCTCGTGCACGAAGCAATTTATGGCCGTCTGCTCGAATTGCTGGTCGAAGAGACGAACAGGATCAAGATCGGTAATGGTCTCGACGAGGGAACCCTTCTCGGCCCGCTCGTCTCGAAACGCCAATATGACCAGGTCGTCGCGGCGATCGAAGGCGCCCGGAAGGCCGGCGCCACCGTCGCCTGCGGCGGCACGCGTCCGGAAGGATTCGACAGGGGGTTCTATCTCAGGCCGACGGTGCTGGCCGACGTGCCGCTCGACAGCGACGCATGGAAGGAGGAGATATTCGGGCCCGTGGTCTGCGTGCGCGCCTTCAAGACCGAAGAGGAAGCAGTGGAGCTCGCAAACGACTCGCGCTTCGGCCTGGCCGCGGCTGTGATGTCGAAGGACGACGCCCGTGCCGAACGGGTGGCGGCCGCCTTCCGCGCCGGGATCGTCTGGATCAATTGCTCGCAACCGACGTTCACCGAAGCGCCCTGGGGCGGCTACAAGGAATCCGGCATCGGCCGCGAGCTCGGACGCTGGGGCCTCGACAACTATCTCGAGACCAAGCAGATCACCCGCTTCACCAGCGAGGATCCCTGGGGCTGGTACATCAAACCGGAGGCGGCCAAGTGAACTGGAACCGGACCCTGGAGCTCTTACAGGTCCACTGCCAGGGCGAGGTCGGCAAGGTCATCGTGGCAGGAGCGCCTGAGATACCCGGTGCGACGATGCTCGACAAAATGAACCACATCAACACGGTCGACGACAGTCTGCGCCGCTTCGTGACTTTCGAGCCGCGCGCCAACGTCGCCATGTCGGTGAACCTGCTGATCGCCCCGACACGCAGCGATGCGGATGCCGGCTTCGTCGTCCTCCAGGCCGATCGCGCCCACCCGATGTCCGGAAGCAACTGCATCTGCGTGGTCACCGCACTTCTGGAGAGCGGGCGGGTGCCGATGTCGGAACCGGAGACGGTCGTCCGTCTCGACACGCCCGCCGGTCTCATAGTCGCACGCGCCGTCTGCCGTGACGGCCAGTGCCTGTCCGTCAGCCTCGACAATGTGCCGAGCTTCGCCGAAGCGCTGGACAAGGAGATGGAGACGCCGAAATGGGGTCGCATCAAGATCGACGTCGCCTTCGGCGGCGTCTATTACGCGCTCGTTGATGTCGAGCAGATCGGTCTCGATATTGCACCTGCCAATGCCCGGCTGCTCGCAGAAGCCGGTATCGAGCTCAAGTCGCTCCTCGCCCGGCAGGTCTCGGTCGCCCATCCCGTCCTCAGCGGTATCGACGAGATCGCGTATGTGATGTTTCGTGGACAGGAGGCCGACGGCGCGGTGCGAACCTGCACGACACTGCAGCCCGGCCGGGTCGACCGATCGCCCTGTGGGACGGGCAGCTCGGCGAACCTTGCTGTGCTCCACGCCCGCGGAGAAGTCTCGGTCGGAGACCGCAGGACGTCGCGGTCGATCATCGGCGGCGAATTCTTGGCGGAGGCGATCGGAGAGACCAAGGTGGGCGGCCGCCGCGCCGTGCTGCCGCGAATAACCGGCCGGGCCTATGTCTACGGTCGCGAACAGCTCCGCTTGTCCGACGACGATCCCTTCACGGCGGGATTTGCGCTGTCCGACACCTGGGGTCCCCAGGTCGGTTTGCTGGATTAGGAGCCGGCATGTCAACCTGGATTCGATGTTCCATCTCTGCCGCGCGGCCCTCCCGCACATGATCGGCGCCGGTGGCGGCGCGATCGTCAATACCGCCTCGCAATGGGGGCCTCTACCCTGCGCCGAACCACATCGCCTATAACACGACGAAAGCGGCGGTCGCCGCGTTCACCCAGAACCTCGCCCGCGACTATGCGCCCGACAAGGTCCGGATCAATGCCGTCTGCCCCGGCGAAATCCATGCTCCGATGCTCGAATCCGGTGTTGCGCACACTGGGCGGACGATCGCCGATCTCGACAAACTCGTCCCCTACGGCCGTATCGGCAGGCCGGAGGAGGTGGCAGCGCTCGTTGCGTTCCTTGCATCGAATGAAGCGGCCTTCATGTGCGGCTCGCTGGTGGAAATCACCGGCGCGCAAGCCGTGGCTTGAAAGCGCGGGTCGAGCTCAGTGACGGCATGCCGGAAGCGCAATCCTGCTTTGGTTTCGGATTTCATCCGTCTACAAGGTGAGAAGGCTGCGAACGATCTCCGGCTTATTTGTAAGTGATCTTGTCGCCGACCCTCGGGCGATTGAAGTAATGGCGATCGAAGCTGTAGCCATTCTGCCCGGTGAAGTTTGAAAAGAACGCCGAGACCGGCGTCGTCAATGTGTACTGCACCCGGGTCAGCACGACCTGCACGCCGTCATCCTGGATCTCCGAAGGGACCTCGATCGTGCTCGCGGAGCCGGAGTTCAGTGCCGAGGTGTTGAGCGCTGCGGACCAGTTGACGGTCGCGCTGCCGCTCGTGGCGATATCGTCCACCGCCAGCGTGATCGTCAGCCCATTCGTCTCATAGGGCTGCAGGATGAAGCTGGCGCCGGAGAGGAGCTTGGCGACATCGGACTTCGTCCAGGAGCCCTGCTGTGAAATCATGTCGCCTGTGGAAGCGGCGATCTCATCTATCTTTCGGCTGACCGTCAGCGCATGGCCGAGATCGACGGTGCCGAACAGGAGCATCACCAGGATCGGTAACACGAGCGCGAATTCCACGCCCGAAGCCGCCGACCGGTCGCGCATGAGATGACGGGCGAGGGATCGGGCAAAGCGGAAAAAGGACTGGCTCCATCTCATCATGTCAGAAAGGCTCGTTGCGGAACAGAACGGAAGAGCCGAGCAGGTAGCGGCCGTCCGAAAGCTTGGCGCTCGACAGGCTGAAGAAATTGACGACGGCGGTCCATGGCAGGAACGTCTGAACCAGGATGTAGTCGCTGCCCTTGCCGATATCATAGGTCTCGGTGACCGTGAGATTGCCGCTGTCGTCGATGGGATCGCCGCTGGCGGCGGACGAGAGGTCCGAGAGCACGTTCACCTTGACCAGGAGATCGCTGGAGCAACTGAACGAGAGAAGCATGTCGTTGCAAATTCTGGCCTTGAAATCGGCCAGCGTGATCTTGGAGGACGCAACCTCGCCGGTGCGGATCATCCGGGAGATCTTGTGCACCGAAGCGTCCAGCGCCGAGTTGACGAAGAACATCAGCGACACTTCGATAATGCCGAAGATTATGATGAAGAGCGGCAAAGCCAGGATTGCAAATTCGATCGCAGCCACCCCTTTGCGATCGCCAAGCAGACGGTGCAACGATGCGAAGCGTTTCCCTGGCCTCATTGGGTCAGCCTGACGGATGCGAGATATTGGGTGAAAAGCGCAGACAGGCCTGCGGTGATCTCGGCCGACGACGATGCTGATATGAACAGGCTCTTGGACGATGCGCAATCGGAAAGCGCATAGGGAATGTAGTCGCGTCTCGTGATGCTGGTCGACACGCCACTTTGCATGGTGCCACCATAAGTGCCTTTCCAGTTGGCGCTGGCCATGGTCGAACCGACGGTTGCGTTGTAGCCCCAATCCGACGTGAGCGGCAGGTATTCGGTATAGAGAACCGCCATGGTGGCGGACTGGTTTTTGACGTAGGCACACCAGTCCGGATTAAGCGGCGCCACTTTGTTCCAATACGCCCCGGACGTCGCCTGCCCGTTTTTCCAGGTCACTTTGTCGGTCACCCATTCGCGTTGCGACTGGACGCCATCCGTCAGCAGGAGAACCAGCTTGAGCGGCGAGTTCGAGGAGGTTCCGTCGCCGCCGGTGCCGACTTTCTGCTTGAGCGTCGCAAGCGACACGTCAAAATAGGTGGCTGCCTTCGAGGTCGCGCTGGTGAGGCCGTAGCTTGCGTCCGCGAGGCGATTGCGCGCCGTGTCCGTGCTGAGCGTCGGGGTCAGAACTTCCGTGAGAGTATCGCCAAGGCTATACAATCCGACCTTGATGCGTTGATGATTGCTGTCGGACGTATCGATCAAGGCGAGCACGTCCTTGACGGCGTCGCCGGCGACATCGGCGCGCAGCTTTATGTTCTTGGCCGCGCTGTATTCGTAATTGTTGGCGTATTTCGTCTTGCCGACCGTGTGCGCATCGCCCGTGTGGCAGGCGAACTGGCAGCCGATGCCGGAATACATGGTCGACTGGCCGGCCGTCGTTGCCGCCAGAAGCATCGACGGGGATGTGTCGATGACGATATAGACGTTGAGATAGGAGGTGGCCGGCCCCTTGACGGCGCTTGCCACGCTGACGGGAACGGTGTCGATGTTGGCGATCTTCATCAGCGTCGTCGGAACCGTGCCGCTCGCCGTCGCCGTGATCTTATGGTTTGATGTATCGATGTCGATGTCGCCAAGCGCATAGCTGTTTTCCACCTGCGCATGGAACCAGTCGGAAACCTTTTGCTTGAGAGCGACGGTGTCGTCGGTATCGATCTCTTTGACTGCAGCGATCAGCGCCGTGTCTAGGTCGCTCTGCATCCTCTGCCGGACATTGTAGGTCCTGATGTAGTCAAAACTCGCGCCGACTGCGACGATCATCGGCACCAGGGTGAGCGCAACGACGATCGCAACATTGCCGCCTCTGTCTCTTCCGAGACCGCGAAGAGCTTTGAAGATCCGAGCAAGTGAATGTGAAAGACCCGAGCGCAAGAAACCACCGTCACATAAGTCATACTAACGTGCGAGAAGTATCCGAATTGCTTAAGTCTCTGTTAATTTTTGCATTTTCCGGCAGAACGCGGACTGTCGACGCATTGTTTCGTGCGCATATTGTATATGTCTGCGAATTATGGATAGTCGCGGCGTGACACATCATCTCTTTCATTCGACGGGGATCCGGATGTGTGAGTAAGCCGCAAGCGGGGATACGCCCGCGCCCATGCGCTTCCTCTCCAGCGGTTTCATTCGAAAGCCTGAGCTATCCAAGCAGATCAGCGTGCTGGCAGCAGGTTTTCTCTTTCTACTACTATCGCACGAAAGACAGGCCGACGAGGCCGGCGATCCAGACGCTTGAGGCCAGAGCATTTCTCCCGTCGATACTGCGAGTCATCATCGGGTGTCGTCGTGCAGGGCGGCAATGACGCGATCGGCCATGTAGGCGCAACGGGCGCCATCGAACGGGAACAGCGCCGAGAATGCTCCGGAAAGCTTCCTTTCGATCGACTGTCGCATCATCTTGCGCGCCCGGTGCAGTCGGGTCTTGGCCGTTTCGGGCCTTATGCCGAGATAAGATGCGGCCTCCTCCGTGCTCATGCCCTCGACATCCCGCAGCACGAAGACGGCGCGAAAATCATCGGGGAGTTCGTCGACCGCGTTTTCGAGGAGATGCCGCGCCTGGCTTCTGGACAGCTCGGTTTCCGGGTCGGTTGCAGACAGAGAGGACGGAAACTGTAACACTTCGCCACCCGGCGCCGTCGTCTGCATGTCGATTTCCTCGAGCCCAGTGGTGTTCTTTCGGGCCCGCACACGGCCGAGCGCCTCGTTGAGCGTAATGCGGGTCAGCCACGTCGAGAGTTGCGCCTCGCCGCGGAATGCCGCGAGATTGGTGAAAGCCTTGGTGTAGGCCGCCTGGACGACATCTTCAGCTTCCCAATCATTGCGGATGACGGCGCGCGCGGTGCGGAACAGACGCTGATTGTGCCGCTGCACGATGGTTCGGACGGCGGACTCGTCGCCCATTTTCGCCAGCGGCACCAGATCGGCGTCGGACAGTGTCGACGTCTGCTGCCGATGTTGCCCCGCCGGAGCTGGAATGGCTGCCATGGAAATTCTCCACCTGCTTACCTGTTCGATTGAAGCCCGGCCTACGGCCGAACCTCCAGTTTGCCCGTCATCGCGGGATGAAAACGACAATAGAAATCGATCGCTCCCGCTTCGCCGATCGTCATCCGGCCTTCCGATTTCGGCGGCAGGTCGACATCGAAGCTCTTGTCGCGAGCGGTTGCCGAGTGCCGGAATATATCATCGTTTTTCCAGACGATCACATCGCCGACATGCAGCTCGGCAGGCGGCGAGCCGAATTTCATGCCCGCGATGGTGATCTGATACTCCGTCGCCGATGCAACCCCGTTGCCCGCCCAAAGCAGCACAGACAGCAGCGGAAGCGATTTCATGAGCGAGCCCATCCCTCCTGCCTATTTGATCATCGAAGCCAGATGCTCGGCATGCACCTGATGTTCCTTGAACAGGGTCAGGCCCGTTTCCAGCAGCGATTTGAGCTCTTTATTCTGCGCCGAAGGGATCAAGGTGTTGGCAAGCGCGTCGTTGACCGACTTGTGATAGGCAACTTCGTTTTCGACATAAGCCTTGTCGAATGCTGCGCCTTTGAGTGTCTCCAGCGTCTTCAGTTCCTTATTCGCCTGTGTCGACAGGGACTGGCTGACCGGGTTGTCTTCGGGTGTCACTTTCAGCTTCTTGACGAGGGCGAGCGCCTGGTCGTTGACGGCCTTGTGGTCGCGCTCCATGGTTTTGGCGAAAGCGATGACTTCGGCATTCTTGCTTTTCTTCAGCGCCTGCTCTGCTGCCGTGACATCGATCTGCCCTGCCGTATAGGCGACGTGGGCGATCTGAGGATCGGTCGGCTTGGCGTCGGCGGCGATCGAAGCCGTGCCGAGCGATGCCGCCATCAGGGTGGCGCCGAGAATTCGTTTCAACATGATCTGTCTCCCTTGTGTCGTGACCGAATGCCTTCCGGCGGCAACGGTGATGCGCCTTCGGAAGCGAACGTTGGATGCAGGTTTGTCGAAAAGGTTCCCAGAAATTTCGGACACGGAAAGGGCGCTTGTCATCAATGTCGGTCGCCGACGCGTCAGCCTTTGCCGAGAAAGCGCTGAAGCACGATGGCGTGGTTATGATGCAGATCTTTCGCCCCGTAGAGAAGCGTCGCGTCAGCTTGCCGGATCTGGCGTTTGCTGGCTGAGCCGATACAGGCAATGAGAGGCGGCGCCCAAAATCGCATGGATCCGACGAAGCGCTTTGAAAGCCAGTCGATGACGGATTTCGGGAAAAGCGTCAGGCAGGCGGATATCGTACCCTGCACAAGGCCGGCATAGAGTGGCAATGGCATGGCGTGCGCGCGGTTGGCGAAAACCGCCCAGCTGCCCATTGCCAAAAAGGCGAAGAGAACATGTACGACGCTGCTGCGGAGTAGCCGGTGCAGTGCATTCGGCATCACAGCGACCACCCGTAGCGGACAAGATGGTGCAACAGGGTTAGAGGCCGTTCTTCATCGCAGCGCGCAACGTATCGTTGATACGATCCTGCCAGCCAGCGCCATTTTCCTGGAAAAAGGCAAGCACATCACTGTCGATCTTGAGCGAAACAAGCTCCTTGACATTCGGCAGTGCTGGCCGCTCAACAGCTTGTTCCGCCTTCTTCTTCGCGGCTTTGAACAACGCTTCTGCAGCATCCATTGGATTGACAGGTCGGCGAGGCGGGTTTGCCATGGTAATGACTTTCTGTTGCCTGTCGGATCGACATGTGAGCGGCATAAGGGATCTCGACTGCTTCGTCGACTATTTAGCTTGTTTCATGCGATCGATCTAGCTGGCCTGCTCGGCCGCTCCCTGTGGGGCCGCGGTGATCGCGGCCCTCAATCGCCCATCAAGCCAGTCATATCGAAGACAGCGGCGTTGTCTTGAACCTCGCGCAGCCCCTTGTAGGACGCATGGCGGAGATTGCCGTCATCGGTCCAGCCGCGAAACTCGATCTCGGCAATCAGCGTCGGCTGGACGAAGACGAGGCGCTTGCCCTTCAAGGGAACGACCGGCCGGCTCGTCTTCAGCCGGTCCAGCGTCTTTTTCAGGTGTTCAGCATCCCTGGCAGTGAAACCAGTCCCCACCGACCCCACGTAAACCCAGTCGAAGCCTTGTTTGCCGGCCACAAGCAGGCTGCCGATGCCGCCGCGGGCGGATGCTGACTGCTCATAACCGACGATCATGAAGCTCTCGCTCTGGACGCACTTGATCTTCAGCCAGTCGCCCGTGCGGCCACTGCGGTAGGGCCGGTCGCGATGTTTGGCAATGATGCCTTCCAGATGACGATGGCAGGCGTGCTCGAGGAGGTCTTCGGCCGGCAGGTCTACTTCTTCGGAGATGCGGATCGTCTGATCATCGCCGTCAGGTATCAGGTCTTCGAGCAGGTGCCGGCGTACGTCAAGCTCGGTGCCTGTCAGATCGTGTCCATCGAGATAGAGAAGGTCGAAGGCAACGAGGATTGACTCGGTCGACGCCCGCTTGCCGCCCCGCCCGCCGAGCGAACGTTGCAGGGCGCCAAAATCCGATCGACCGTGATCGTCGAGTACGACGGCCTCGCCATCGAGAATGGCGGTCGTTGCCCCCAACTCTTTTGCCGCCGCGGCAATGGTGGGGAAGCGATGGGTCCAGTTATGTCCGCCGCGGGTGATGACCCGCACGCCCTTCGGCTCAATATGGATTGCCAATCGATAGCCATCCAACTTCACCTCATAGAGCCAATCCGGCCCCACGGGCACGGTCGGCTTCAGCAGTGCGAGGCAAGGCTCGATGCGCGACGGCATTGGATCAAAGGGCAGGCTAGGCTGGTCGGGATCGCGCTTGCGGATCGGACGAGACTGCAGCGTTGGGTGAGATTCGTCGAGCAAGGGCAGAATTGGGCGGCGCGGGCGCGTCATGATCAGGCCTAGCGCCTTCCGGGGCGGTTTTCCGCTTCGACCGACTTGCGCAGGGCATCCATGATGTTGATGACATTGCTTGGTGCCGGCTCTTGCTTTTCCTTGGACTTGGACGTTGTCCTGCTCGGCTTTTTCATCTGCTTCTTCTTCGCGTCGATGATATCGAGGAGCTTGTCCTGAACCGGATCGGAAACCATCTTCGGGCTCCAGTGCTGCGTCTGCTTTTTGATCAGCTGCTGGACAAGCGGCATCATTTCGCTGTCGGCAGGCTGGTCATCGACTTTCTCGAAATAGATCTCGGCATCGCGCACCTCATCCCCATAACGCAGCGTCCAAAGTACGATGCCCTTGCCGCGTGGCTCCAGCATGACGGCGCGTTCCCGCCTTGAGATTACAAGTCTTGATATGCCGACCATATTCTCGGCGGCCATGGCGTCGCGGATGACCGAAAATGCCTCCTGGCCGACCGGATCGTCCGGAGAAAGATAGTAGGGCGTATCGAACCAGATCCAGTCGACGCCGTCGCGCGGTGCGAAAACTTCGATGTCGATCGTCTTGGTACTATCGAGTGCAACGTTTTCGAGTTCCTCGTCTTCCAGAATGACATACTCGTTCTCGCCGCGTTGATAGCCCTTCACCTCGTCCTCGTCCTTCACCTCCTTGCCGGTGACGGAATCGACATAATGGCTGACGACGCGGTTCTGCGTCTCTCTGTTCAAAGTGTGGAAGCGGACCTTCTCATTTTCCGACGTCGCCGGCATCATCTGCACTGGGCAGGTGACGAGCGAGAGCTTGAGGTAGCCTTTCCAGTGGGGACGAAGGGCCATGGCATCCTCCAATCAGCTGGCGCGGCGGTGTTGAGCGGCGCCGGTGCCACGCGACTTCGCCGATGTCGCACGCGCTGATTTCTGGCGACCTTTTCCGGCATTGGCGTTAGCTGCAGTGCGCTTGCTCTTGGCGGGCGCGGACATTCCGGCACTTTCACGCAGCGCCTGAAGCAGGTCGCTGGGCTTGGATGCCGGGGGCGTCTTCTTCTTCGGCAGCGTCCGGCCCTCAATCTTAGCTTTCACCAGCTCTGCCACCGCCGCCTCATAGCGGTCGTCGAACTGCTTGGGATCAAATTGGCCTTTTTTCGTGTTGATGATGTGTTTGGCGAGCTCCAGCATCTCACCTTCGATCTTCAGGTCCGGCATTTCCTCGAAAGCCTTTTGCGACGAGCGGACTTCATAGTCATAGTTCAAGGTGGAGCCGACCAAGCCGTTGCCGTGCGGCCGAATGAGAACGGTGCGCAGACGCCGGAACAACACCGTGCGAGCAATTGCAGCAACCCTGGCCTTTTTCATGCCGTCGCGCAGCAGCTTGTAGGCGTCGCCGCCCAACTTGTCGGGAGCAAGGTAATAGGGCTTGTCGAAATAGACATCGTCGACTTCATCGCAGGGAATGAACGCCTCGACCGTAAGTGTCTTGTCGCTGTTCGGAATTGCGGACGCGACTTCGTCGGGTTCAAGCACGACATATCGCCCGTCCTCGATCTCGAAACCTTTGACCTGATCCTCGCGCTCGACGGGATCGCCGGTTTCACTGTCGACGAATTCGCGCCGAACACGATTGCCGGTTTTTCGGTTCAGAGTGTTGAAGGCGATCCGCTCGGAGGAGGATGCCGCAGTGTAGAGCGCGACAGGAAACGCGACTTCTCCAAACTTGATGTAACCTTTCCAATTCGCCCGCGGGGCAACCATCTGCGCGACTCCCTCACACAACCAACGCGATTCAACTGAATCACGTGGCAAATTGTTCCGAGTCGGAACGAATCTAAATTCAATGACTTAACAAGTGGAGATCTCCCGTATTCCGAGTCTGGAGATGTTATTGTTTCGATGACTCTTTTTGTCGCGACGTGCGTTTGAACGAGGCGGCAACCACCAGGATATATCCGGCTTCACCGCCAGCATTGCTCAACGGGCGCTGTACTTCGCGTCGAGATCATCCATGGCCTTGACGTTACCGGCAGAACGGCCGTTCTCGTCGAAGGTCTGGGCAAGAAACGCATCAGCGATAGACTTTGCAAGCTCCGTTCCGATGACGCGGGCTCCCATGGTGATGATCTGCGCATTGTTGGAGAGAGCGGCACGCTCGGCGGAATAGGTGTCGTGCGTCAGGGCGGCGCGGATGCCAGGTACCTTGTTGGCCGAGATGCAGACGCCGATGCCGGTGCCGCAAACGAGGATCGCCTTGTCGTAGGTGCCGTCGATGACGCCTGAGGCGACGCGATCCGAGAGGTTGGCATAGAAAGGATCGGCACCGGCGCTGGTGCGCGAGACCTCGTAGACGTCAAAGCGGTCCTTCAGATGGTCGGCCAGAACCTTGGCGAGGCCTTCGCCGGCGCTGTCTCCTGCAATGGCAAGCTTCATTTTCCTTCTCCTCAGAGTTTGGCGGCGCATTTGGCCAGAATGTCGAGGTAACCTTCGACATTCCAGGCCGAACGGCCGATGAAGAGCCCGTCGATATGCGGGCTCGAGATCAATTCTTCGCAGTTCTGCGGGTTGACCGACCCGCCATAAAGGCAGGGGATCTTCCGGCCTAGCACAGCTTCGGCAACGGCGATGATTTCAGACTGGCGGGCATCCGCATAATCCGCAGTCGCCGGGATGCCCTTCTCGCCGATCGCCCAGACCGGCTCGTAGGCCAGCAGGATTTCGGCGCCTTTCTGGTCGCCAGAAAGTTTCGAAAGCGCGCCGCGCACCTGGGTCGCGAGGATGTCGGCGGCCTTTCCGCTTTCGCGGTCGGAAAGCGTCTCGCCAATGCAGATCAGCGGAATGAGACCGTGGCGAACCGCTGCTTCGGTCTTCAGCCCCACTGTCTCGTCGGTCTCTCCAAAATGTTCGCGCCGCTCGGAATGGCCGAGTTCGACGAGATCGAGATTGCAGTCCTTCAGCATTACGGGCGAGACTTCGCCGGTCCAGGCGCCCTGGTCGGCCCAATGCATGGTCTGCGCGCCGACCTTCACCGAGGTCTTGGCAAGCATCGCCTTGATCTCGCGCACGGCCGTGAAAGACGGAATGACGAAGCGCTGGATACGCGGATCGCGTGCGGCATCGGCAGCTTCGAGACCGCGGGCGAAATGCTCGGCTTCAGCAAGCGTCTTGTTCATCTTCCAACTGGTGCCAATCCAGAAGCGCGGCTTTTCGGTCATGTCGGATCCTGCGTTGATGCGATGGTGAGCGTAATGCCCGCCTGCTCGAATTCCTCCAGGACAGCAGCATCGGGTGCGCTGTCGGTGATAACGGCGTCGAAGTCGGCCAGATCCGCCATGAGATGCAGGGCGGTGTGGCCGATGCGCTGATGATTGACCAGAAGGCAGGTCCTGGTCGACGACGCGATCATTGCCCGCTTGGCGCGCACGACATTATCGTCCATGTGATAGGCCCGCGCGCCGCTGACGGCCGGCGTCGAAATGAAGGCGATGTCGGCCCTCAGCCGCGACAATGCCTCCTCGGTGACGACGCCGAGATAGGCGTTGAATTTCGCCGAGTAGATGCCGCCAAGCGCGATCAAGGTGATGCCGGTTTCGCCTTTCAGCCGCTCCATGATCGCCGCATTGTTGGTGATCAACGTCAGCGGCCGCTTCTGCAGCAGCATTTCCCCGAGCACGGCCGCCATCGAGCCGTCGTTCACCATCACCGTCATCCCCGGCTCGACCAGTTCCAGCGCGGTCTCAGCCATAGCCAGCTTGGCCTCGTTGCCCTGGCGCTCGCGAATGCGGAAATCGCTTTCGAACTGCGTTCCGGCATCAATGGTCGCGCCGCCGCGAACCTTGCGCAGGACGCCGGCCTGCTCGAGATCGTCGAGATCGCGATGGATCGTCATCTTTGACACGGTGAAGCGATCGGCAAGGTCGTCGAGATCGACGGTCTTGTTTTCGACGAGCAGGTTGACGATCAACTGCTGCCGCTCTTCCCGCCTCATCCCGCTCTCCCACCCTCGTTGATGTTAAGATAACGAAGTATGCGTGATAATCAACATTTATTATGTTATTTTGCGATAAAATGTTGTTGTTTTCCCTACTCCAGCAGCGCCTGCGCAGTTCGCTCGTCGGTGATCAGCCCGAAAAGGCGGCGGCTATTCAGAATTGCCCGGACGGCCGCCACTTTCGACTGTCCGCCCGCCAGCGCCACAAGCCGCTCTTTCTTGGTCTTGGGGAAAGACGCAGAGAGCGTGCGCGCCGTCAGCGCAGTGTCGAGGATATGGCCGTCGGCGTCGAAAAAATGTCCGAGGATTTCGCCGACGCCGCCTGCGGCGGCGATGTCGTCAATTTCACCGGGTTCGACCATGCCGGACAAAACCAGTTGCGCCTCGGCATCGACAGTTCCCAGGCCGACGAGCTTCAGATCGGCATTATTGGCAAGATCGAAGACCTCCTTGACGGCACGCTGCGCCTTCAGCACTTCGCGGTCCTCGCCGGTATTGGCGAAAAAGGGAACCGGCATGACATAGGCATGGGCGCCGGTCTTTTCGGCGATGCGATGCATCACGTCATAGGGATTGGCGCCATAGTTTCGTGTCAGCCCGCCAAGCAACGAGACGAAGCGCAGGTTCTTCGCGCTCACCCTCGGCATATATTGGACGGCAGCGGAAAGCGTGCGGCCATGACCAAGGCCGATGACCGGGTTGTCGCCGCGCTCGATCTCGCGCTTGAGATAGCCGGCGCCGGCATGGCCGAGTGCGCGCAGCGGCAAGCCTTCTTCGCCGAGATCGGGTGCGACCTCGCAATATTGAAGTCCGAACCGTTCCGAAAGCCGCATCTCCAGCTCGACGCATTCGACGATATCCCCGTCGATGGTGACTTTGACGACGCCATCGGCGACCGCTCTGGCGATCAGGCGATGGGCCTTTACCGACGGTACGCCAAGACGGCGAGCGACGTCGGACTGCGTCAGGCCACCGGCATAGTGAAGCCAGGCAGCACGCACGGCAAGCGTATCATCGGCGTCCGTCATCACGGCTCCTTTTCGAAGGTCATGCGGCGATTCCGCCGTATCGCAGTGCTGCCTTTTAAAGATCTCCGCCTCAGATGTTCAAGTCGGCGACGCCGGTGTCGATATGCGGCGCCCAGAATGCGACGCTTTCGGCGATCTGCGGGATGACCCGGCGATCGTTCGGCTCGCGTTCCTTGAAGGAGAGTTCCAGGCAGATTTCATTGTCTTTTGCTCCACCTTCGGCCAGCGCCTGGAGCAGCGGTGCCGGCTGGATGCGGCCCTTGGCGTTGAATTCGGCGGTGAAGGGCCGGTGCCCGCCCTTGTCCATCAAGCTCTGTTTGATGTGAATGATCGGCGATACCGGCGGGACGGCGCGTGCCCAGGCATAGGGGTCGTAGTCATCGGGATCGGCGGAGGTGATGTCGCCATGATCGATATCCGCCATCATCCACATCGGGATGGCCATTGCGGCTGATGTCAGCCGCTCCTGCAGCGACAGGCAGGCGCCGATCGTCTCGCCGAACTCGCGGCCGATGCTCATCGGTTCCCAGAACATGTAGGAGAGACCTGCGGCACGCGCGTGCTCGGCGACATCGGCCCAACAATCGATGGCGATCTTGATCATTTCCTCGCGTCTGGCCGGATCGTCGAAGTCCTTATAGGTGAAGATCGCAAATTGCGTGCCGACCGAGTGGCCGCCGAGATCGGCGGTAATGTCGGCAAAGGTCTTGAACCAATCGACGTAGTAGCGACGCACATCGGCATCCGGATGTCCAAAATGGTTGAGGCGGCCATAGGGGCCGGTCATACCCGAGGTGACCCGCACGCCGGTGCGCTTCAGGGCAGCAATCATCGTGCGCGTCAGGCGACTAACCACTGGCGCCTGCCAGCTCGGATTGATGAATTCGTGGGTCAGTTGGAGGTCGCGGATCCGCAAATCACGCGCGACCGTATCGATCAGATCGTCTGGGTCGGCAAAGCGGTTCACCAGCGGATTGGTGTTGAGCGAAAGGGTCAGCGGCATGGCGGCATCCTTCAGGCGGCGGCAAGGCGGGTTGAAGCAAACCACTCGCCAAAGGCCGCGCGCTCCGCTTCGTTCAGATGGAGGTAGTGTTTGGTGCGGCGAAAGAGGATGTCGTCTGCCGTTTCGGCCCACTCCGTGGCGACGAGATAGCGGGCCTCAGCCTCATAGAACTGTCCGCCGAAATGCCGCCCGAGCCCTTCTATGCCAGTCGCGCCGGCAACCACATTCCTGGCGCGGGCGCCATAGAGACGGCCATAGTGATGCACGAGCTTGCGCGGCATCCAGGGATAGATATCCCGCAGGCTGTTGGCGAAGCTCTCGTAGTCGGCATTCGGAATTTCGCCGCCCGGCAGCGGCGCTTTCTCCGTCCAGTCGCCTCCCATGTTCGGGAAGATGTGCTTCAGGCGCTGCATGCCGCGTTCGGCGAGCTCGCGGAATGTGGTGATCTTGCCGCCGAAGACGTTGAGCAGCGGAGCGCCGCCGGTCTCGTCGAGATCGAAGACATAGTCGCGGGTAACGGCGGACGGATTGCCCTTGCCATCGTCAAACAGCGGGCGCACGCCGGAGAAGCTGTGCAGCACGTCGTTGCGACGCAGCTTTTCCTTGAAATAGCGATTGACCGCCTGGAGCAGATACTCGATCTCGGTCTCGTCGGCGGCAACATCCTCGGCCCGGCCTTCGTAAGCAATATCGGTCGTCCCGATCAGCGCCTTGTCACCCTCGTAGGGATTGATGAAAATGACGCGTTTGTCGTGGTTCTGCACCAGATAGGCATTGGCTCCCGGCCAGAACTTCGGCACGATGATGTGGCTGCCCTTGACGAGGCGGACATTGCGGCTGGAGTTCGAACCAGCGACGCGATTGATGATGTCCATCACCCAGGGGCCGGCGCAGTTCACCAGACATTTGGCACGGAAGGTTCGCGTCTCTCCCGTGGTGTTGCTTCTGGTGACCACGGTCCAACCGCCATTCTCGCGGCGGGCCGACACGGCGGGCGAGCGGGTCAACACCAAAGCGCCGTTTTCCGCTGCGCTGACCGCATTTACGGTCACGAGGCGGGCGTCGTCGACCCAGCAATCGGAATATTCAAAGCCGCGTGTGTATTGATCGAGGATCGGTGTGCCTTCCGGGTCGCGGAGCAGGTTGAGCGTGCGGGTCCCGGGCAGCTTCTTGCGGCCGCCGAGATGATCATAGAGAAAGAGGCCGAGCCGCACGAGCCATGCTGGGCGATCCTCAGGGCTGTGCGGCAGGACGAAGCGCATCGGCCAGATAATATGCGGCGCGGCGTTGAGCAGCACTTCACGCTCGATCAGCGCCTCGCGCACCAGGCGGAATTCGTAATATTCGAGGTAACGCAAACCGCCATGCACCAGCTTGCCCGAACGCGACGAGGTTCCCTGTGCCAGATCGTCCTTTTCGCACAGCACGACCTGCAGGCCGCGGCCGGCAGCATCGCGTGCTATCCCCGCGCCGTTGATGCCTCCGCCGATGACGAAGAGATCCAGGAGTTCGGGTTCGGTCATGTCATGCTCCTTCGATGCCTGCTGCATCAGATTTAGGCGCCCACCGGCGACGTCGCTGCGGCTTCGGCAAGCTTGTCCCAAGCAGGCGCCATTGCTTGGCGCACATCGGCATAGGCAGAAAAGAGCCGGTCGAACCGGTGAGCCTCGCTGGCATCCGGCGTCTCCGGATCGCCGAGCAGCGGCGTCACCCAGTCGGCAATGCAATCGTCCATGCTGGAATAGACGCCGACAGCCACCGCGGCCATCATCGCCACGCCGGCCGCCCCCGTCTCCTCGCGGCGCGACTGGCGGATCGGTGCGTTAACGGCGGCCGAGAGTGAGCGGCGAAGGGCGACGGAGCGTGTTGCCCCGCCCGTGACCCGCAGCTCTTCGGGCATCGCGCCCATCGCCGCGTAGCAGTCTCGGGTGGCAAGCCCCAACCCTTCGACCACGCCGCGCAGCAGATCGGGGAAGCGGTGACGCATCGAAAGCCCGGTGAAGCCCGCGCGCGCATTGGCGTTGACGAAAGGCCCACGTTCGCCCGCTTCGGAAATGTAGGGGTGGTAAAGCACCGCCCCCGGCCGGCTTTCTGCAAACCAGTCGTCGATGCGCGCAATGAGGTCTGCATGCGAAGCAGGCTTGCCGGCCTCGGCCAACAGATAGGCGGCAACGCCGAGGATCCAGTCGATGTTGATCGTGGCGCCCATATTGGTCTGGACCTGGGTGACGATGCCGGGGATGGGCAGGGCGATCACATAGCCGGTGCCCTCACGATTGAGCTGAACGTCGGCAACGGACTTGGCGCGCAAGTGCACGCCGGTGGAGCCGATCGTCGAGCAGGCGGCGTTGCGAGCGCCGCTGCGCACGCCTGCGCCAAGCGCCGTCATCACCATGTCGACATAACCGAGGCAGACCGGCGTTCCGGCAAGAAGCTCACAGGCCTTCGCCGCCTCCAATGTCAGTGGGTGGCTGGTCTCGCTGCCGTCGATGATTTCGGGCAGGAGCCCGCGTCTATGGTCAAGACCGAGCGCGTCGATCACGACGGCATCATACTGGCGCGTTCTGAAATTGCCGAAGGTGAAACTTGCCTCCGATGGATCGGTTGCCCGCACGCCTGTAAGGTTGAGATAGAGCCAGTCCTTGCAGTGCAGCGCCGCCTCTGCCCGATCGAGAAGATCCGGCGTGAAGCGGTCCATATGGGCAAGTTGCGCGCCCTGCTGGCAAGTGTTGAGACCGGTGCCCGTTGCCTCGAAGCGGGCACGATTCTGGGTTCCGCCGGCAAGTGCCGTAACCGTCGTTGCGGCGCGCGCGTCGAGCCACAGCCAGGCATCGGCAACCGGCCTATTGCCGCGGCCGACGAGCCAGGTGCCATCGCCCTGTCCGGTGACGGCGATGGCTGCGGTGCGGGATGCAAGATCAGGGACTTTTTCGCTAAGGCCACGCAACGCGCTGGCGCAATCGAGCCAGGTCTGATCGAGCGACTGCGTTGCCGAGCCATCGTCTCCGGTGGTGTATCTGTTGCGAACGGAGGCCGTGGCAATCTGGCGTCCGGACGGATCGAAGGCGACGGCCTTGATGACCGAGGTGCCGGCATCTATGCCAATGATGATCTTCTGGGTCGACGTCATCGCAGGCCTATCTCGCCACCATTGCAAGCGCCGCAGCGGGCAATACGCGCATCAAATTCATCTGAAGTCCTCCCGATCCCTAAACTCTCTGGGATGATGCATCCGGCTGCCAACCTCGGTCCTTTCACGGGTAACGGCAAGCGCGCTGCCTTTGGCAAATCCCAGATCTGGCGCGCAGCCGAAACCTGCCGAAGTTCGCTCGAAAATATAACATAAAGATACCACAATGCCAGTAAGATTTTTCTAGCGATGTAATTTTTTTCATCTAAAATAGAAGAACAAGGAGTTTGCTTCGGCCCCGCGGCGACAGCGGCGGGCGGCAGCAAAAGCGGCAGCGCGCGCAATGTTTTGTCTGTCATATACTGCAATAAAAACAGATGGATGGTGCCATCATGCGGCTGAACGACAAATGCCAAAATGTCTGCATTTGCCGTCGCTTTTTGCTGCGCCGCAGCGAGATAAACAAGGTGTGAGGTTGTGCATTTCAGTCGAGTTGCCGTGAAAGCGCCGTTGACAGCTTATAAAATATATAACATCATTTGCGGAATAAGTAACATATTTCTATCACGGAAGTGCGCTTCCTGATGGAAAATTTGCGGGCCCAGGCGGTTGGAGGAGACAGCCGCCGGTCTTGTTGAGGAGGCTTCCAATGCGAATATTCATCCAGAGTTGCGCTCTTGCGGGTGGCCTGCCGGTTTCTGTTCCGGTGCGGCGCAATGCTTCAGCCCGACTGCGATCATCATTGCGCTAGCCCTCTCCATCTTGCCATTCCAAGCCAAAGGCCGTCCGGACATGAGTACCTCGCCCGATCATGCAGCATCAAAGCCGAGCAGCGGCAATCGCGGGCTCTTTGTCAGCGCGGCATTGGCGGTCATCGTCGTTGCAGCGATCGCGTTCGATACAACGGTCGTCAGGATCGGTTCCGAAAACGATGTCCGCCAGCAGGTATTCTCTCCGGAAACCTTCGGCGCCGAGCAGTTCCCGAAGATCAAGGCAAATGTCGAGGAGCGGGCCGTTGCAGCCGCCGATCTCGCGGCCGCCATTGCCGCCGACAAGAAGGCGGCAGCCGAGAAATACGGCACTGCGACGAGCACCGGACCGGTCATTCCTGTCACGCTGACCGGCGTTTTCGGCGCCCGCAAGTCGAACACCAACGAAATGAAGATCGATGGGCTGCCTCCCGAGACGGTGGTCCGTGTCCAGACCGGTCCTGCGGTCAACGGCACGGACCTCCGCGACGCAACCGGCACCATCGAATTCGGCCAGTTCACCAACCAGATCCAGTATCAGGATGCCGGCTCGGCCATCAATAACGAGATGAAGAAGGCGGTTTTTGCGGGCTTGGATGCTGACGCCCTGGACGGAAAGCAGGCGACCGTCGTCGGCGTCTTCAAACTTATCAACCCAAAGAACTGGCTCGTCACGCCGGTGAAGGTCGAGCTCAAATGAGCCAGCCGCAACGCAGCAACGGGGCAAATGGCGAAGTTGTCCTCGCAGCCCGCAACATCGCAAAATCCTACGGCAGCGTTCACGCCTTGAAGGGGGTGAACTTCGACATCCATCGCGGCCAGGTCACAACGCTGTTCGGAGAGAATGGTGCGGGCAAGTCGACCTTGATGAAGATCCTTTCGGGTGTGGCGCAGCCAAGCTCCGGCGAGATCATTCTCGACGGCTCGCCGATCAGCTTCAGCTCGTCGACCCATGCGCGCGAGTGCGGGATCTCCATCATCCATCAGGAGCTCAGCCTGGCCCCTAATCTCAGCGTGCGCGACAATATTTTCATGGGCCGGGAGATCATCAAGGGCGGTGTCGTCGACTTCGCTGAAGAGGAACGTCAGACCCGGGCGCTGATGGAAGAGCTCGAGGAAGACATCGATCCGCAAACTCGCGTCGAGGATCTTCGTCTCGGCCAGCAGCAGATCGTTGAGATTGCACGAGCCCTCTCCATCAATTCGCGCATCCTGATCATGGACGAACCGACCTCGGCGCTGAGCGCGACGGAGGTGGAAGTGCTCTTCAAGGTCATCCACGACCTGACGAGCCGCGGCGTGTCGATCGTATACATCTCGCATCATCTGGAAGAGGCGCTGCAGATCACCAATCACGCCGTCGTTCTGCGCGACGGAAACATGACGGACTATGCCGAGCGCAAGGATATTGATCTCGAATGGATCGTCCGTAACATGGTCGGCGAGAATTTCGACCTCGGCAGCCCGCCGGAAGGACACCCGTTCGGAAACGTCTCGCTTTCCATTGAAAATCTCAGTGTCCCCGGCCCCTCCGGCGCTGCCTATAATGCAGTCGATCGTCTGTCTCTCAAGGTGCGTGCCGGCGAGATCGTCTGCATCTACGGGCTGATGGGCGCCGGGCGCACGGAACTGCTCGAGTGTATTGCGGGACGTCTGCGCGCAAGTGGGGGACAGGTTCTGCTCGAAGGACAGGACGTCATTAGGCTCAGCATCGCCGGGCGCATTGCCAGCGGTCTCGTGCTCGTGCCCGAAGATCGCCAGCGCGACGGTCTTGTCCAGACGATGACGGTCGGCTCCAATCTGTCGCTTGCGAGTATCCGCGCCTTCACTAAGGGGCTTTTCACCTCAGGCCATCGGGAGCGCGATCTCGTCAATGACGCGATCCGGCGGGTGCATGTGAAAACCGATGGCGGTGCAGCTTCGATCGGCTCGCTCTCCGGCGGCAACCAGCAGAAGGTCGTCATCGGCAAGGTGCTGGCAACCCAGCCGAAGGTCATCCTGCTCGATGAGCCGAGCCGCGGCATCGACATCGGCGCCAAGGCGGAAGTTTTCAAGTTGCTTGCGGAGCGCGCCAAGCAGGGATTGGCGGTCATCTATTCGACGTCCGAAGTCAATGAATGCCTGAGCATCGCGCACCGCATCATCGTCATGCATCGCGGCAGGATATCGGCCGAGTTCGGCTCGGATGTCACCAAGGAAAAGATCATGGCCGCCTCCGGCGAAGCCGTGATCGCGCACTAGCCTGGATTATGGAGCACTGATTATGTCAGTCACGAACGTCACCGAAAAGAAATCAGTTTCCAGCGGGCCGAAGCGCAATACCAATATCGTGCGTCTCATTCTGGAGGGCCGGGCCTTCTTCGCACTGATCGTCATCATCGCGGTCTTCTCGTTCCTGTCGCCCTATTATTTTACGCTGAACAACTTCCTGATCATGGCGTCGCATGTCGCGATCTTCGGCATTCTGGCGATCGGCATGCTGCTCGTCATCCTCAACGGCGGCATCGATCTGTCGGTCGGCTCGACACTGGGGCTTGCAGGCTGCATCGCCGGTTTCCTGATGCACGGCGTCACGCTCACCTATTTCGGCGTGATCCTCTATCCGCCGGTCTGGGCCGTCGTCGTCATCACATGTGCGCTTGGTGCGCTGGTCGGTGCGGTCAACGGCGTGTTGATCGCCTACCTCAAGGTGCCGGCCTTCGTCGCCTCGCTCGGCGTGCTCTACGTCGCCCGCGGTATCGCGCTCTTGATGACCAACGGCCTGACCTACAACAATCTCGGCGGCCGCCCGGAACTCGGCAATACCGGCTTCGACTGGCTCGGCTTCAACCGGCTCGCAGGCATTCCGATCGGGGTCATCGTGCTTGCGGTTCTCGCCATCATTTGCGGCATCGTGCTGAGCCGCACCGCCTTCGGCCGCTGGCTCTACGCCTCAGGTGGGAACGAGCGTGCCGCCGACCTTTCAGGCGTCCCGGTCAAGCGCGTGAAGATCATCGTTTATGTGCTTTCCGGCGTTTGTGCTGCGATCGCCGGCCTGGTCCTCTCCTCGCAGCTGACCTCCGCCGGTCCGACGGCAGGCACAACCTACGAGCTGACGGCGATCGCAGCCGTGGTCATCGGCGGTGCGGCGCTGACCGGCGGCCGCGGTACCGTCCGCGGCACCATGCTCGGCGCCTTCGTCATCGGTTTCCTTTCGGACGGCCTCGTGATCATCGGCGTTTCGGCCTACTGGCAGACGGTATTCACCGGCGCGGTTATCGTTCTCGCCGTCCTCATGAACAGCATCCAATACGGCCGCAGGGTCAAATCGTCCTGACGGCTGAGACCGAAACTTATCCGCAACGGCGGGCTGGAATCCACGAAGCCGATTGGGGAAAGCACTGCCGGATCCCCGGCAATAACTGAACTCACGAATGGGAGAGAGATTATGTTTAAGAAAAGCATGCGCATACTTCTGGCCGCCGCGGCCGTAGCACCGCTTCTGGCAAGCTCGGCTTGGGCAGCGGGCATGATGACGATCATCGTCAACGATCCGTCGAATCCCTATTGGCTGACGGAAGGCAACGTCGCCAAGGCAACTGCCGAAAAGCTGGGCTACACGGCCTCGGTCAACGCCCACAAGGGTGACACCAATACCGAAAGCAACCTGATCGATACGGCGATCACCAACAAGTCGGTGGCGATCATCCTCGACCCGGCAAACGCCGACGGTTCCGTCGGTGCGGTCAAGAAGGCCGTTGCTGCCGGCATCCCGGTCCTCCTCGTCAACGCCGAAATCAACCAGGAAGGCCTGGCGAAGGCGCAGCTCGTTTCCAACAACGCACAGGGTGCCGCCCTCGGCGCACAGCAATGGGTCGAAGCGATCGGCGACAAAGGCAACTATGCCGAACTGTTCGGCGCTCCTTCCGACAACAACGCTGCAACACGGTCGAATGGCTACGAGACTGTCCTTTCGCAGTATCCGGATCTGAAGAAGGTCGCCAAGGAAGTTGCCAACTGGGACCGCACCCAGGGCCACAACAAGATGCAGTCTATGCTGCAGGCCAACCCGGATATCGTCGGCGTCATCTCGGGCAATGACGAAATGGCGCTCGGTGCGATCGCCGCACTCAAGGAAGCCGGCAAGCTCGCCAATGTGAAGGTCGGCGGCTTCGACGGTTCGCCGGATGCCGTCGCTGCCATTAAGGCGGGCGAACTCCAATACACCGTTCTCCAACCGGTTGCCGTCTTCTCCGAAGAGGCCGTCAAGCAGGCCGACAATTTGATCAAGACGGGTAACACCGGCGCCAAGAGCGAGAAGCAGCTCTTCGATTGCCTGTTGATCACCAAGGACAACATCGACAAGTACACTGGCCCGTTCGTTCTGGCGCAGTGAACGGCAAAAGGGCGCTCGCAAGAGCGCCCTCACTTTCATGCTGGAAGCGATGGCCGGCGGTTCAATCACCGGTTGCTCTTCGCCTTTTTGCCTTGGCGCGGCAATCACTGTACGAAGCGGGGATCCATCATTCAGCGACAGGGGTGACCCGTGACACAGAAGACCAGCCGGGACGACGATCTGTTGGACCAGCTCACCAGCGACAGCCGGCAGACGCGCCAGATCGCGCGCCGCCGCATGATTGCAGAGGCCGTGATGGGTGAAGGCTCGATGCGGATTGAAGACCTGACCGACCGCTTTGGGATCAGCCTGATGACGGCTCACCGCGATGTCGATGAACTGGTCAGCCGCGGCCTCTTCAGGAAGACGCGCGGCATCGTCACGGCGGCGGCGACCAATCTCATCGAATCCAGCGACGTCTACCGCTCGAACCGTCAGTCGGCCGAAAAGAAGCTGATCGCCGAGGCGGCCATGCAATTCGTCGAACCGGGACAGGCGATCTTTTTCGATGACTCAACCACGGTCCTTCAGATGGCGGCACATCTGCCTTCGAAGGTGCCGGTCACCGCAATTACCAATTCCCTGACGCTGATGAATGCGCTGACGGGCCTGCACGACGTGACGCTGCTCGCCCTCGGCGGCCAATATTACAATTGGTGCAATGCCTTCATGGGTCGTATGACCATCAACGAGATCAAGGCTCTCAGGGCCGATGTCGCGTTCATCTCGATGTCGGCGATCAGCGATGGCACGGTGCTGCACCAGTCTCCTGAGACGGTCGACACCAAGCGCGCCATGTTCGATTGTTCCGTAAAGCGCATCCTGCTTGCCGATCATACCAAGTTCGAACGGCGTGCGCTCCACAGTTTCGCAGCACTGGATGAGTTCGACGTCGTTATCGTCGACGACAAGACCCAGCCGGTGCACATCGACCGCATGCGGTCCAGAGATATCAACGTGGTCATCGCCAAGGGCGCCGGAGGGCGCTCCTGACGGCGCGTGCCGGTTGTCCCTCGTGAGGTAAACGTGAATGCCGACACTGCTCGGGATCGATAGCGGTTTGACCGTCACCAAGGCGGTCATCTTCGATATCGACGGCACGCCGCTTGCAGCCGCGCGTCGCCGCGTCACGCAGTTCATTCCGAAGCCTCGCCATATCGAGCGCGACATGGATGAATTGTGGAACGCGACGGCCGATGCCATCCGCGAAGCGATTTCGCTGAGCGGACGGCCGGCAAGCGACATAGAGGGTATTGCCGCTACCGCGCATGGAGACGGCATCTACCTGCTCGATCGCGCCCAAAAGCCGCTCGGCCGTGCCATTCTCTCGCTGGACAGCCGGGCAGGAGCGATCGTCGACCGGTGGACGCAGAGCGATGTCGCCGACCTGGTGATCGAACTGACCGGGCAGATCCCGCACGTCTCCGCGCCATCGGCCTTGCTTGCCTGGATCCGCGACATGGAGCCTGAGCGCTATAAGCGCATCGGCCATTTCATCAGCTGCAAGGACTGGCTGCGGTTCTGCCTGACGGGGATCATCGGTACGGACCGCACCGAAGCCAGCACCTCCTTCACCAATGTCAAAACGCAGAACTACAGCAAGGACGCCCTGCGGCTGTTCGGATTGCAGGATCTCGTCCACGCCCTGCCACCGGCCTCGCGCTCCGACCAGATCGTCGGACGTGTGACTCGTGAAGCTGCGCAGCTGACGGGCCTTGCCGAAGGAACGCCTGTCGTTGCCGGTCTGCACGACGTCACGGCCTCGGCGCTCGGGGCAGGGGGCTATGCCGAAGGCGTTGTCGCGGTCATTGCCGGGACCTATTCGATCAACGAAACGCTTTCGTCGGAACCACGTGTCGACCGGCGCTGGTTCTGCCGCAACGGGATTGCGCCCGGCATCTGGAACAGCATGTCGATCTCGCCGGCATCGACAGCCAATTACGACTGGTTTCTGGACGCGCTCTGCGCTGCCGAACGGAAGAATGGCGAGGTGCAAGGCAACTCGATCCACGCCCTGCTGGCGCCCGAGATCGACGCCGCCTTCGAGCGCCCCTCGACGGCGCTCTTCCATCCCTATCTGTTCGGCTCGCCTTATGGCGCAGCCGCCAGCGCCGGCTTCTTCGGGCTCGGTGGATGGCACGACCGCGGTGACATGCTGCGCGCCGTGCTCGAGGGTATCGCCTTCAATCATCGCATCCATGTCGACGCGCTTCGCGACGGCTTTGCCTTCGATCAGGCGCGGCTCGCCGGTGGCGTCTCGCGCAATCCTGCCGTCGTCCAGATGTTTGCCGATGTGCTTGGCATGCCGGTGACGGTAACCGAGACGGATGAGGCGGCCGCCTGGGGTGCTGCGCTTTGTGCCGGGTCGGGCGTGGGTATCTTCGCCGATCCGCAGAGCGATCCGCGCGACACCGCCTCCATTGCGAAGACTTGCCGGCCGGATGCAGCGCGCAGCGCGGATTATGAAATGCGTTACCGGGTATTCCGCGATATTGCCGACGCGATGATCCCTCTTTGGCCTAGGATTGCCGCGCTTGCGCCGGAGCAATCGGCAAACTGAAAAGACAAATGCCTGCCGCGACGGGCGATTTAGGACGATGAGCATGACCCCCGATTTACAGCAGCGCTTCTCGAATCTCGGTGAGAACGACATCGACGTTTTGATCATCGGGGCGGGCATCAACGGCGCCGGCCTGTTTCGCGACCTCTCGCTGCAGGGTGTCAATTGCCTGATCGTCGACAAGGCCGACCTTGGCTCCGGCACGAGCGCCGCACCATCGCGGCTCATCCACGGCGGCCTGAAATATCTGGAAACGGGCGAATTCGGACTGGTGGCGCAGTCGACGCTTGAGCGCAATCTCCTGCTCAAGAACGCGCCACATTGCGTCGAGCCGCTGCCGACCTTCATTCCGGTCTTTTCCTGGACGCGCGGCATCTGGGCAGCGATCCGGACGCTCTTCGGGTCGAAGACGGCGCCACGCAGCCGTGGCGCGGTTCTCATCAAGATCGGGCTTCGGCTCTACGACTTCTTCGGTTCACGCGACCAGGTTATGCCGCGCCACCGGCTGATCCTGAAGAAACAGGCGCGCAGGGAGATGCCGCATATTACCCCCGCCATCGTCGCCGGCGGCATCTATTACGATGCCAAGATCAGCAGGCCGGAACGGCTCGTCTATGAGCTCGTGCGTGATGGTCTTGATGCGAATGCGAGGAGCCTCGCGGCAAATTTCGCGACACTGGCTGCCGTTTCAGAAGGGCGTTTGACCTTCCGTCAGCCCGATGGCCGCGAGTTCAGCGTCGCTCCCAAGCTGGTCGTCAATGCGGCAGGTCCCTGGATCGATCAGGTCAACACTTTGCTCGGCGCTCCATCGCGGCTGATCGGTGGCACCAAGGGATCCCATATCCTGCTTGACCATCCCGAATTGGTGCGAAGCCTCAACGGCCATATGATCTATTTCGAGGCCGACGATGGCCGCATCTGCCTGGTCTACGAGTATCTCGGGCTGGCGCTGGTCGGGTCGACCGATATTCGGGCGAATGATCCTGACAATGTCTCCTGCGAGGAGCCCGAAACGGAGTATTTCCTCGAAAGCATCCGCTCGCTGCTGCCGACGCTCCGCTTCGATCGCGATCAGATCGTTTACAGCTATAGCGGCATCCGCCCGCTGCCGGCATCGGATGCGACCGCACCGGGGCTGATCAGCCGCGACCACTCCGCGCCGGTGAAGGAGCCAGAGAACGGCAGACCGTTTCCGATCATTTCGCTGGTCGGAGGCAAGTGGACGACGTTCCGCGGCTTTGCGGAAGAGGTCGCCGACACCGTTCTCTCCCGGCTGCAGCGCAGCCGCAGCCAGTCGACACGTTACCTGGCGATCGGCGGCGGCAAGGCCTTTCCGGCTGATGCCAAGCAGCGCAACGCCTGGATCATGGATACCGCGTCGCGCAGCGGCGTTGTTGCCGAGCGAGCCGACGAACTGCTCGGCCGCTACGGCACGACGGCTGAGGCACTGCTTTCTTCCCCTTCAAGCTATTCCGACGAACAGCGCCTGACGGGTGCGCCGCGTTACAGTTTCCGAGAGATCGACTGGATCGCCCGGAACGAACTCGTCGTCCATCTGTCGGACATCGTAATGCGCCGCACGACGCTCGCGATCGAGGGCCGGTTGACGCTGGAAGGCCTGCGGGAAATCGCCGGCGTTGCCGGGGCAGCACTCAATTGGAATGCCGAACGAACGGCAAGCGAAATCGAGGACGTTGTCAGCCAGCTGAGCCGCTTCCACGGCCAAGCACTGACAGGCGGGCCTGCCGCCGTCGAGCCGGAAAAGGCCGCACGCCCGGCCTCCGGCTAACCCAGTTTCAGGAGAAAGCCGGATCGAGAGAACCGGACTTGTAACGCTTCGCCATTTCCGAAACGGGAAGGGGCGTGATGCGGCCGGCCATGCCGGCAGTGCCGAACTGTTCGAAGCGCTCCTTGCAGAGCTTGGTCAGCGCCGCCATCGCCGGCTTCAAATATTTGCGCGGGTCGAACTCGCTCGGGTCCTCCTGCAGCACGCGGCGAATCTGGCCGGTCATCGCCATTCTACCGTCGGTATCGATGTTGACCTTGCGCACGCCGTTCTTGATGCCGCGCTGGATTTCTTCGACCGGCACTCCCCATGTCGGCTTCATCTGGCCACCATATTTGTTGATGATCTCCTGCAATTCGATCGGGACCGAGGAGGAGCCATGCATGACGAGATGCGTGTTCGGGAGCTTACGGTGAATTTCTTCGATGACGTTCATCGCCAGCACCGAACCGTCCGGCTTGCGGGTGAACTTGTAGGCGCCATGCGATGTGCCCATCGCGATCGCGAGCGCATCGACCTTGGTTTCGCGCACGAACTTCACGGCTTCGTCCGGATCGGTCAGCAACTGGTCATGCGAAAGCTTGCCCTCGGCGCCGTGGCCGTCCTCGGCCTCACCCATGCCGGTCTCGAGAGAACCGAGAACGCCGAGTTCGCCTTCCACCGAGATTCCACCGAAATGCGCCATCTCAGTCACCATCTTGGTGACGCCGACATTATAGGCCCAGTCGGCGGGCGTCTTGGCGTCCGCTTTCAGTGAGCCATCCATCATCACCGAGGTGAAACCCGCCTGGATCGCCGTCATGCAGTTGGAGGGATCGTTGCCATGGTCGAGATGCACGCAGACCGGAATATGCGGATAGATTTCGACGACGGCATCCATCATGTGCTTCAGCATGATGTCATGGGCGTAGGCGCGTGCTCCGCGCGACGCCTGCATGATAACCGGCGCCTGACACGCGTCAGCGGCTTCCATGATGGCGAGCGCCTGTTCCATATTGTTGATGTTGAAAGCGGGAACGCCGTAACCTTCCTCCGCAGCATGGTCCAGCAGTTGCCTCAGCGTAATGCGTGCCATCCAAGATTTCCCCCATATCGATGGTCGAACGAAATGCCGCCATCTCCTCGAAACTAGAGCCCGGGCGCCAGCCGTTCAAGCGTCTAATTTCAATGGGCAAAATGGCATAGGAGGAGGAATGTAACAAGCAATAATAACAATATCACAAACAGTATGATATTCCTTGACAGTCAGTTCCGCATGCACGATCCGAATGAAAATCAGTGCATGTGCTGAAGAGAGCGCGCGCCATGCCCTTGCCGGTGAACTCTTCAGCCAAACACCCCTGCGGCCGCTGAATCCAGAATATCGGGCAAACCGGGTCAGATGAGGCCGTATTGTTCCGCCTTATTGCGCAGGAAAGGGAGGCCTTTGTCCATGACCTCTTCCATATCGCGCGCAACGGGGCGCCAGACGGCCAGGCCATAGGCGACCTCGGCCGGCATGTTGATGAAGCTTTCCATGGCAAGTCCGCCCTTGAAGCCGATTGCGGCGAGAGCGGCATAGATCACATCCCAGGGGATGTTGCCGTAGCCCGGCGTGCCGCGGTCGCTTTCCGAAAGATGGATGTACTTCAGGTGATCGCGGGCGATCAGGATGCCGTTTGCCGCACCCTTCTCCTCGATATTCATATGGTAGGTATCGAGGTGGACGAAGATGTTATCCGCACCGACACGCTCCACCATGTCGACGGCTTGCTGCGCCGAGTTGATCAGGTGATTCTCGTAGCGGTTCACCGCCTCGACGCCGAGCTGGATGCCGTGCTTCTTCGCATGCTTTGCCGCCGCGTCGAGCACCTTGGCAATGTTGTCATATTCGCCCTCAGTTGGCGGCAAGCCGGTGCGTTCGCCGATACCGCCGAAGATGACGCCCGAGAGCGCCTCGGCGCTCATTTCCGCGGTCTTTTCGATCGCCACCCTCAGGTGCTCGATCGCTGCATCCGGGCGGACGGAAGCCCAGGCATTTTCCGGCAGGCCGAGCGAGCAGACGGCGCGCAGCTTGTTTTTTTCAAGCAGGTCGCGGGTGTGTTTGGCATCGACGGCAGGCGCGTTGAGCAGCGCGATCTCGATGAAATCCATCTTGTAGTGCACGGCTCCGGCAATCGCCTTCTCGGCCCCTGCGCGGTCCCAGTTCATGGTCCACATACTGGTGTGAACGCCGAAACCTTCCATGGTGGTATCTCCTATTTCACGATTCTGATGAACTTGGCCGAGAGCCACCGCAGCACCATCACGACGATGAGCAGGATACCCCAGACGGCAGTGGTGAGGTGCTGGTTGGCACCGAGCAGGTTGAGCCCCGAAGAGAGAAGCTGCAGCACGATGAGCGCGACGAAGACCGGCAGGACGCGGCCGAAGCCGCCGAAGGGATTGATGCCGCCGAGGAAGCAGGCAAGCACGGTGATCAGCAGGTAGGCCTCGCCGTGGCCGACGCGCACCGAATTGAAGCGCGCAAGCATGATGATGCCGGCAACCGCTGCCATCACGCCGGAGAGCATGTAGACCAGCACCAGGACCTTGCGGGTGTTGATGCCGGAATAGCGGGCAGACTCGATATTGGAGCCGATCATATAGGTGGAAAAGCCGAGCTTGGAGCGCGAGAGCAGAATGTGGCTGGCGATCACGCAGGCGACCAGGATCAACAACGGGACCGGGATGCCGAGGATGCTGCCGTGGCCAATCGGAGCGATGAAGGTGGGGAAGCCTGAGATATCGCCGCCGCGCGTCAGGAACTCGCCGAGGCCGCGCAGGAAGATCATCATCGACAGTGAAACGAGGATCGGATGGGCGCGGGAAAAGGCGATGACAAGGCCCATGACCAGGCCGCTTGCCGCGCCGACGGCGAGCGCCAGAGCCGAGCCGAGGAGGAAGGCGCCCGGGCCGGCATCGATGCCGCCATTGGCCTGCAGCGTCCAGGCGAGCGTCAGGCCGGCAATGTTGGCGGTGAAGGTGATCGCAAGGTTGAGGCCGCCGGTGAGGATCGGCATCAGCATGGCAAGGGTCAGAACGCCAAGCTCGGGAAGCTGAAAGGCGACCGATCCGAAGGTCGCGCCCGTCAGGAAATGCGGCGAGGCGAAACCGAAGATGATGAGCACGACCGCCAGCGCGGCGAGGGGACCGGCCATGTCGGGCCCGAAGAGGGCGTTGAAGCGGGCGGCGAGTGCGTTCATCAGCTCCCTCCGCTGTGTGCAGACCTGTCATCGGTCGATTTGCGGGTCGTAAACACCGGCACCAGATTGCCGATGCGGGCGCTCGACAAGGTGATCGCAACGAGGATGATCGCGCCGACAATCATCTTGAAGGCGAAGGGCGAGACGCCCATCAGGTTGAGGCCGTTCTGGGTGATCGAGACGAGCAGCACGCCCAGCACGCAACCGAGCACGGAGCCTTTGCCGCCGCCCAGCCGCGCCCCGCCGAGCACCACTGCAGCCAGGACATCGAGTTCGCGGCCATAAAGGGCGTTCGGCACGACCTCCTGCGCATAATGGGCCTGCATGAGACCGGCGATGCCCGCCATCAACCCAAGCCAGCCGAAGGCGATGAACTGCATGGCGCCGATATTGATGCCGAAGCGGCGCGCGCCTTCCGGATTGTCGCCGAAGGCATAGAGCTGCCGGCCGGTCGTCGTGCGCGTAATGAAGAGCCAGGTGGCGAGCGCGCAGACGGCCATGACGACAACCGGCAACGTGATCTCAGCCCAGCTCCCATCGGCCATTTCGCGCTCGTAGATGATGACGCGGCTCGTCAGCCAGTCCGGCAGATTATAAATCGACACGCCCTTGGTGAAGAACATCAGCAGGCCGAAATAGACGTTGAAGGTGGCGATCGTCGCGACGATCGAGATGATGCGGAAGCGATGGATCAGGAAGGCGTTGATCATGCCGAGCACGATGCCGATGCCGGCCGCAATCAGGAAGCCGGATAGCCATCCACCCCCGCCGATCCGCTCGAGCGCAAGTGCGGTGACATATTGTACGATCGAGGCTGCGACGGCGAAGGAGATGTCGATCCCGCCTGATATCAGCACCACGAGCAGGCCGACGGCAAAAATGATGTTGACCGCGCTGATATTGAGCAGGTCGAAGACATTGCCGAGCGTGAAGAAACGGTCGGTCGTAAAAGCCAGGACAAGGCTCATCGCGATGATGACGGCAAACAGCATGAATTCGGTCGTATGGGACAGGAACAGCTTACGCATAGACCGCCGCCTCCAGGTCCTTCAGTGTGGTCGCGCGCGGATCGTGCCAGCCGGCGATACGGCCCTTTTCCATATGGATGATCCGATCGGCGTTGAAATAGACCTCCGGCACCTCGTCTGAAATCAGCATGATCGCAAGCCCCGCCTCGGCAAGCCGGGCAACAATTTCGAAAATGCCGGCGCGCGCGCCGACATCGACGCCGACGGTGGGCGCATCGAGGATCAACACCTTGGGATCGGTGGCGAGCCATTTGGCGATCGCGACGCGCTGCTGGTTGCCGCCCGAAAGCGTCGAGATCGCATCGTCCTGCTTGCCGATCCTGACGCCGAGATCGGCGATCCAGCGCGCGACCAGCGAGCGCTTCTTTTCCATCGAAATGAGCCGACCGCTCAGGATGCGGTTGAGCGATGCCATGACCAGATTGTCGGCGATGGATTGCGGCTGGTTGAGACCGAGCGAAAGGCGGTCTTCGGAGAGATAGGCGACGCCTGCGGCAATCGCCTCGCGGTTGGAGGCAAAGCGCACCGGCCGCCCCTCCAGCATAATCGTGCCGGCTGCGGACCGGCGCATGCCGAACAGCGTCAGCGCAAGTTCGGTGCGCCCGGAGCCGAGCAGGCCGGTGATCCCCAGCGTCTCTCCACGGCGCAGATCAAAGGAGATGTCCTCGAACTCGCCGGGCCGTGAAAGCTTGCTGACAGAAAGCAGGACCGGGTTCTGCGATAGGTCGCGGGCACGAATATTCTGGTCGAAGGTGCGCCCGGTCATCAGCTCGGTGATCTTAGACTGGGTCATGCCCTCCACCGGATAGACCCCGACCAGCGCGCCATCGCGCAGCACCGTGATGCGCGAGGAGATTTCCAGCACTTCCGCAAGACGATGGCTGACGAAGACCACGGCAACACCTGAAGCCGACAGCGTGCGCACGATCGCCAGGAGATGATCGGTCTCCGATTGGGTGAGCGAGGCGGTCGGCTCGTCCATGAAGACGATCCGGGCCTCTCCAATCAGCGCGCGGGCGATGGCAACGATCTGACGCTGCGCGATGGCGAAGTCCTTGAGAGGTCTGTCGACGTCGAGGGTGACGCGAAGCCGGGCGAGCGCGTCCTCGGCTGTCCTGCGGATCGCAGCATAGTTGACGAAGCGCGGGCGCGAACCGGAAAGGGTCTGGAAGGCAATATTCTCAGCCACGCTCATTTCCGGAAAGAGTGCGAGGTCCTGCCAGATGATCTGGATGCCGCGGGACTGGGCCATGGCAGGCGTCATGTGGGATATCGTCTCGCCGTCGAAGATGATCTCGGCGCCGTCTGCAGGCCGATAGACGCCGGAGATCACCTTGATAAGGGTGCTCTTGCCGGAACCATTCTCGCCGGCCAAGCAATGCACCTCGCCAGGCAAGACTTCGAAGGAGACGTTTTTCAGTGCCTTCACACCGCCGAATGTCATGTTGATGCCGCGAAGCGAAAGAAGCGGCTGGGCCTTCACGCCATCATCCGTTGCCATGCTCATGCCGGTTGCCTGTCCAGTCGAATGCCATCAAAGGTCAATGGTCCAGCCATGGCCGGATACCGCTCGTTTTCCCGAACGTCGGGCCGGTCCATGTCGACCGGCCCGACACCCGGGGAGGGGGCCTCATCAGAGGCCCATTGCGGCCAGGTCGTCGACCGTATCCTTGTTGATCGGCAGCAGTTGATCGACGATGATGTTATTGCCGACCGGCTTGATCACGCCGAGACCCGGGATATCATCACCTTCCTTGATGCTTTCGCCCTTGATCAGGCGATCGGCGAGCGTGACGAAGACTTCGCCGGCCTGCTTCGGATTCCACATAAAGCCGCCCGATATCGCGCCTGATTTGATCAACTTCTGGCCCTGGCCTGGCGAGAACGGGCCGAGCACGAAGATCTTGCCCGTCTTGCGGCGTTCCTCGATAGCGCGCCCGGCGCCGATCGGACCTTGGCTGCCGAAGGCGAGGAAGCCTTTCAGATCTGGATGGGCAGCGATGAGATCAAGCGCCGTCGAGCGGCTTTTGTCGACATCTTCTGCAACACCATAACGATCGCCGATAAGTTTCATGTCCGGATAATTCGCCTTGATATAGGCGATTGCGGCGTCCGCCCAGGCATTGTGCAGGGGCACAGTGAGCGAGCCGACGAAGACGGCATATTCGCCCTTGCCGCCCATCTTTTCGGCGAGCAGCTTGCCGTGCGCCTCACCAAAACCGGTGGCCGATGCGAGTTCGAAATTCCAGTCGGCGCCCTTTTGCGAGGGCGATTCATGCGTAATGACCTTGATGCCGGCGGCCTGTGCTTTGGTGAGCACGGGCTCGAGAACCTTGGCATCGTTCGGAACCACACCGATGACCTTGACGCCCTGGGCGATCAGGTCTTCGATGGCGCGCACCTGCAGCGCCGGGTCGGCGCTGGTCGGGCCGATCATGAAGGCATCGACGCCGAGTTTTTTGCCCTGTTCCTTGATGCCGGCTTCCATCGCATTGAACCAGGGAATGCCGCCGATCTTGACGACAATGCCGACCTTCGGCGCGTCCTGCGCAAGCGCGACTACCGCCCCGGCAAGCGTCAGCGATGCGGCAAATGCCGCTACGATAAGTCTCCTCATCTTCACTCCTCCTCAAGGTCGCTCATGGCGAACGACGACCACCGGCCGCGTTGCGGCAGGTTGTTCCTGGTTGCTTCACGGCGAGGGAATACCCTTGCCTCCCGTCCCGCCTCCTCCGGCGAACCATTTTTGCGCAATCGATCTTTCTTTTTTGCACAATCGATGGTGCAATAACTATCGATCAAGGTATGGCTTTCGTCAAGAGGGGTCTGTTTCTAAGGGAACGACAGCGGAAAAGGCGAGATATGGCAGACATCAGCAAGAAAAAGGCGACGATCTACGATCTCTCGATCCTATCGGGAGCGTCGGCTTCCACCGTAAGCGCCGTATTGAACGGAAGCTGGCGCAAGAGGCGTATCAAGGAGGCGACGGCCCAGCTCATTCAGAACCTCGCGAACGAGCACGGATATACGGCAAATCTGCAGGCCCGCGGCCTGCGTTCGTCCCGCTCCGGCCTCGTCGGTCTTCTGCTGCCGGTGCACGACAACCGCTATTTCTCCTCCATGGCGCAATCTTTCGAGGCACAGGTCAGAAGTCGCGGCCAGTGTCCCCTTGTCGTCAGTGCCTGTCGCGATCCGGAGGAGGAGCGCAAGGTCGTCGAGACGCTGATCTCCTATTCGATCGACGAGCTTTTCATCGCCGGTGCAACCGATCCGGATGGGGTGCACAAGGTTTGCGAAAAGGCAGGGCTGAAGCACGTCAACATCGATCTGCCGGGCACGCTGGCGCCGTCGATCATCAGCGACAATTATGAAGGCGCGCGCATGCTGACACAGGCGATCATCGAGCGCGCGCAGGAGGATGGCCCACTTTCACCCGACGATCTGTACCTGTTCGGCGGCCGCAACGACCATGCCAGCCATGAGCGAATTCGCGGTTTCCGCGACGTAAAGCGCGCATTGCTGGGCGCGGATCCCAACGTCTGCATACAGCCGACCGGCTATTCCCCCGCCACGACGGCACGTGCCTTCGAAGCCTTCTACGAAGGCCACGGAAAGCTGCCGCGCGCATTCTTCGTTAATTCCTCGATCAATCTCGAAGGGCTGATGCGCTTCCTCGCGCTGCACCCGCACGAGACCTTCGCCGATATCATCGTCGGCTGCTATGACTACGACCCGTTCGGCTCTTTCCTCCCTTTCCCCGTCTTCATGATCCGGCAGGACAGCGAGGCGATGATCACTAAGGGGTTTGCGATCCTCGATGCAGACCGCCGCCCGCCAATCACGCATCTGGTGCGGCCGACGCTCGTTCCACCCCGCACTGCACTGACCGGCCCGCTCGATGCGCTGAAAGATATCGAGTGATGCGTCCTGCCTCATCGGAAACGCAGGTCTGACGAAGCAGCGTGTCGACAACCGCCTTATCGGATCTAGCTTTCTGTGATGCGGCGATCCTCATCGGAGCCGACGGAAAGCTGCTTCCAGTCGAGGTCTTCCTGCAGCTCGAGATATTGCGTCGCGCCAATCTGGTCTGTGTCGCGCAATTCCTCGAGGCGCTGGCGCTGGGCGAGAACGGCAGCGATCGTCAGGTGACGGCGGCGATCGAGCGGCGAGGTCTTGTTTGCATCGTTTGATGCGGCCCAATGATCCTTGCAGATCGTCCGGATTGCTTCGGCCTCAGTACCGTCTTCCTTCTCAAGCCGCTGAAAGGCCGCTTCTGCGAGCGATTTTCGGGCAGCCCTAAGTTCATCGCGGACCTCTGCCTGCCGACCGAGCTTCAGGAAATGGATCATCGGTGCTAGGGTCGCCCCCTGAATGACCAGGGTTGCGAGCACCACCGTGAAGGCCGTGAGCACGACCAGGTCCCGTTCCGGAAAATCGGCAGGGAGAGCGAAAGCCGTCGCCAGCGTAACGAGGCCGCGCATACCGGCCCAACCCACCAGCAAGGTTTCTCCGGATGTGAAAGGCGCCAATTCATGGCCGCTTCGGTGGCGAGACGCGACGACGGCGTGAAGCAGGAACGCCATCGCCATTCGCGCCAGGATGACGCCGACCACCACGATGGCGGCAAATCCCATCGCCCGCTGAAGCTCTTCAGTCGACATCATCGCAAGGATGCGGCGCGCCTGCAGCCCCATCAGCAGGAAAGCCACCACATTCAGCAGGAAGACGACCGTCGTCCAGACCGCGAAGGAATGCACCCGCATCCGTGGCGAATCCTCGACCGAAGAGAGGGCGGCGATGGTCATTGCGCTCGCTACCGTGGCAAGGACAGCCGACAGGTGCAGATGCTCGGCGATCAGCCAGGTCGAAAAAGCGTAGACGAACTGAAGCAGGGTCCCACCAACCGTATTTTCGGTTATCGGTCGAAGCCGCGAGACGAAAAAGCCGAAGACGATGCCGAACAGGATCCCTCCAGGTGCAGCGAATCCTACCTGAAGCACCGTCCCGGCATCCAGCCCACCCCGCGCCTGGACCGTGAGCGCGGCCCCGAAAAGCAGCAGTGCGGTTGCATCGTTGAACAGGCTTTCTCCCTTGAGCAGGGCATCCACACGGCGCGCGATGGGCAAATTGGAAAGGACCGCCGTGGCGGCTGCGGCATCAGGCGGTGCAACGATTGCGCCGAGTGTGACCGCAACCGCAATCGGAAGCCCGACTGTCAGCATGCTGATCGACACCACCACGCCTGTCGTGACGAGAACCGCAACAACAGCATAGAAGAACAGCGGCACCAGCATGCGCCGGGCCGCACCCACCGGGAAATCATAAGCCGAGTCGACCAGGACGGGGGCGATGAATAGGGCAAGCGCCGTCGGCGGATCGATGGGGATCGTGGGTGCGCCGGGCAGCATCGCCACCGCGACGCCGGCGGCAGCTAGGATGCCGGGGTAGGGCAGGCGCGTGCGACGCGTCACCTGCAGCAACAAGATGGCAACCGCCAGCAATGCAACGAGTGTTTCGAAGAACGTCATTTCAGCATACTAGCAGGCTTTCGAGCACATTGAAGCGGGTGCGGCCCCGATGTAAAACTTGTGTCGTATCAAGCTGCTGATGCAGCGGCGGAGGGCGATCATGGACTACGAGGTTGCGATTGTCGGCGCTGGCGCGGCCGGCATAGCAGCAGCAAAAGGGCTGGCCGATTCCGGCCGCTCGGTCATCATCGTGGAGGCCAGCAATCGCGTTGGCGGACGAGCCTGGACAATCGAATTGGCCGGAATGCCGCTGGATATGGGGTGTGGCTGGCTGCATTCTGCCGAGCGCAATCCTCTCGTCGCTATCGGCCGTGCCGCCGGGTTCAACATCGAGCGCGGGCCGACGGCGTGGCAAAGCCAGTGGCGCGATCTCGGCTTCACGCAGGAGGAGCGCGCGGCCGCGGCGGCGGCATGGACCGCTCTTGAGGAGCGGATGCGGGCTAATCCCCCCGCCAGCGACAGGGCGTCGGACGCCCTGGAGCCAGATGGCAAATGGAACGCCTACTGCCAGTCCCTCAGCGGATATATGAACGGCGTGCCGCTCGATCTGCTGTCGGTCACCGACTTTCTTGCCTATGACGATACGGCGACCGATGCCAATTGGCGGGTGCATGAAGGCTATGGAAGTCTGATCAGCGCGGCCGTTCCGAACGTGGCCCTGCACCTTTCGACGCCCGTACGACGCGTGACATTGACCGCGAACGGCGTCCAATTGGAGACCGACCGCGGTCCTGTCACGTCACGTACCGTGATCATCACCGCATCGACCACCGTTCTGGCCCGCGGAGCCATTATCTTCGACCCGGAGGCCGACGATCACCTCCATGCCGCAAGTCGGCTGCCGCTTGGCCTCGCAGACAAGCTGTTTTTGGAACTCCATGGTAATCATGGTCTCGAGCCGGAAACCCATCTGCTTGGCGACCCGCAGAATGCCGAGACCGGCAGCTATTATATCCGGCCGTTCGGCCGGCCGATCATCGAAGGCTTCTTCGGCGGAAACGGCGCTGTCGTCATCGAGCGCGCGGGTTTGGTGGAGGCATTTGCCTTCGCACTCGACCAGCTGTCATCGCTGCTCGGCAGCAACATCCGCCGCCACCTGCGGCCCCTGGCAGCCTCTTCCTGGTGTCGTACCGATTGGATAGGCGGCTCCTATAGCCATGCTTTGCCCGGCCATGCCGACGCACGCGCAGTCCTGGCGCGCCCGGTCGGCGACCGGCTGTTTTTCGCCGGCGAGGCGACGCACCAGTCCGACTTTTCGACCGCGCATGGCGCATGGGAAAGCGGCTTGCGGGCCGCCGACCAGGCTGCGGCTGTTCTACCACCCTCGTGATATCCCGGCCACTGACCCCTTAAGGTCGAATTTCACCGCCTAACGTCAGGACGAGGGTGAAATGGATGCCCTCGCTCCAAGGGAAGCGGTTAGCCTGCAGCTTTATCATTGGCAGCTTGTGTGGTAGGAGCGGGTCATGACATCACTGATCGATTTCGATTGCCGAAGCTGCGGAGCCTGCTGCTCCTATTCGCCGAGCTGGCCCAGATTTTCCACCGAAACGGAAGCTGCTCTCGATTTGCTGCCGGCGCACCTCGTAGCCGCAAACGAGCAGGGAATGCGTTGCGACGGTGCGCGTTGCTCCGCTCTGGTCGGTCGCGTCGGTTCAGAGACATCCTGTCAGGTATACGATCTTCGGCCTGACGTCTGCCGCGCCTGCGTCCCAGGCGATGGCGCTTGCTTGACCGCCCGCGAGTTCTTCGGGATCGGTCAGTCAAGTTTGTCGCCCGGCCACTTCGATGCGCGTTTGCCAGTCAACTGAGATGTCACCTCGACTCCGCGGGTTGGACACGGCGGCGCCGAGACAGGATGAGCGAGTTAAAAAGAGTCCGCCACCTCCAGTCCCATAGGTTTCTGCTCCTAGGCGCGAAAACGCCTGTGATCAGCGACATACGGGAACTGTGGATTCTCCAAACCTCAAGGCTAACGCGCTGAGTGTCGCCGGGTGTTTGCAGGCGATCGAACCGTCTGGTTATAATGGCTAGTCGTTGCCAAGCGGCGGCCCAGTGAAACGAAGGTGGTGCCTGCGGGCAGATTCTGCGATGCGATCCATGTCCTGCGGAATCTGGAACTTGCCTGCCGCCATATCGGCAAAAAAATCTTCAGATCCCCCCGGCGTCAGGATCACCAGATGGCGCGAAGGCATGCCGCCGATAACCCTGAAGGTGTGCTCCATTCCGCGTGGCACGAAGACAGTTTCGCCGGCCTTCTTCGTGAACCTCTCGCCTTCCACCCAGAACTCGCACAAGCCGGAGAGAAGGACGAAGGTCTCGTCCTCTCTTTCATGGATGTGTCGCGGCGGCCCGCTTCCGACGGGAGACAGGCTGTCGACGATGGACATCGCTCCGCCAGTTGCTGCATTCGTCAGAATAGGTCGGTAAGAAACACCGAGCCATTCAATGGTATCGGGACATTCCAGTAGATCAATCATCGTTTCCTCCTCGGTTGGGATGAAACGGAAGCGCTTTCGTGTTGTAGTTTTTACCATCCGATCCATTATTAAGAAAATCGTTTGATCATATAGAAACTATCGGTGAAATGAATTTCGCGACCTTTGATCTCAATCTTGTACGTGTGCTCGACGCCTTGTTGCGGGAAGGGTCGACTGTGAAGGCCGGTGAGAAACTGGGAATGTCTCAGTCAGCGGTTTCCGGCGCACTTTCAAGACTGCGTCATGCGCTCGATGATCAGCTGTTCGTCCGTCATGGCCAAGGTTTGCGCCCGACGGATTATGCAAGAGGTTTAGCCATGCCTCTTCGTGAGACGCTCGACAGGATGGAGGCGCTGTTCAGTGGCACCTCTTTTGATCCCGGTAGCGCCAGCCTCACTTTCAAGCTTGCAGGAAGCGATTTCTTTGCGGAGATGCTGATGCCGCGGCTGGCGCGTGAGATTCACCAACGTGCTCCGGGTATTCGGGTGCAATTGGTCGACCTCGTCCCAAACAGCTACATCGACTCTCTTGAGCGGTATGAAGCCGACATGGCTCTCATTCCTGATGCAGAATTTCCAGACTGGATCGACCGACATGCGCAATTCCGGTCGTCCTTCATAACTATCGCCCGAAAAGGAAACGCAGCAATCGAAGCAGCCGGAATAAAATCTGGCGCAACCTTGCCGATCGATCTTTTTTGCGATCTCGGGCACATCCTCTTCTCGCCTGAAGGAAAAACAAAAGCCATGGGTGATGCGGCACTGGCCAAGATCGGACGAACTCGGAAGGTGGTCATGACGGTTCCTGTTTTCTTCGGCGTCTGCCGAGCTGTGAGCGAGAGTGATCATATTGCACTCGTCCCTCGACAATTGGCAGAGCGCTTGGCGGATCTTTTCGGGCTCTCCCTCTATAACGCTCCCATGCCGCTTCCGCCGGCCCTCATCGTCGGCGTGTGGCACAAGCGCGCGACAGGCAACCCCGCCCATCGTTGGATTCGGAACCTGATCGCCGAGATATTGCTGCCACTTAATGTCGGCGAGCAGTCCCTGCCAAATGAAGCGCGCTGACGGTGCTTTCCCGCGTCGATCGGCAAAGAACGTGCCCATGCTCCATTACATATCGAGGCTTACTTGAACGTCGGATTTCGCGCGGCTGCAACCTGCTGCAAGCGAGGAGGGAGGCGCTTGCCGATAATCGCGAACTCATCGCTGAGGCTGCAAGGGGTCATCTCTGCCCCGCGCATGGAGATACGTGACGGATCGGGGCAATTATTGGCGACGCTCCGTTTCTCCAATGCCCTAATCTGCGAAGACCGCTGATAAGGGCATAGAGCTCGCCGAAGTGAGTGCAAACCGGACAAAATTGGTCTTCCCTTGATGTGACGGGAAACCAGCGTCCGTCAACGGCCCCCGACGCTGTGCACTACGCGACTTGTGAACCTTCCGCAAACAGTTCGAGTGGAGGCAGCCGTATGCGTCGGTGTCAACAGTATGAGGCTCCGCGCCGGCACAGTTCCATAAACTAGGTTATGCCACATGTAAGTGTAGCCGCAAAGTTGAAGCGTCCTGTTTCTGCAAAGTTGGAATGTCACTCTCCCCGGGTTTGATGACCTGGGAGATTGCGGATGGGACTGATTACGATGAGCGAGCGCGACCTGCAACGGATCGAGATTCTATCGAAAGTGATCGCCGGCCGGATGACGATGGTGTCGGCGGCACATGTGCTTGATCTGAGTACGCGCCAGGTGCGTCGTCTGCTGGAGCGGATCAACACGGGTGGTGCGGCGTCGATCCGGCACAAAGCGATCGGCCGGCCGTCGAATAATCGGATCAGTGACGGGGTTCGCGATTACGCCGTGACGTTGGTTCGCGAATGCTATGCCGACTTCGGTCCGACGCTGGCCGCCGAGAAGCTTGCCGAGCTCGATGGGCTGACGGTGTCGCGTGAGACGCTGCGGCAATGGATGACGGAGGCTGGGCTTTGGCTGTCGCGCAAGCAGCGCCGGACGTTTCATCAGCCGCGGCTGCGCCGCGAGGCTTATGGCGAACTCGTGCAGATCGACGGGTCCGAACATCGCTGGTTCGAGGATCGCGGCGACCCATGCTCGCTGCTGGTGTTCGTCGACGATGCGACGGGCAAGCTGATGCAGTTGCGCTTTGTGCGCTCGGAAAGCGCCTTCAGCTACTTTGAGGCGCTGGCGCTTTATCTGAAGCATCACGGCGCCCCAATCGCCTTCTATTCCGACAAGCATTCGGTGTTCCGGGTGGCGAAGAAGGATGCCAAGGGCGGCCAGGGCATGACCCAGTTCGGGCGGGCGCTTTGTGAGCTAAACATCGAGATTCTTTGCGCAAATTCGAGCCAGGCGAAAGGTCGCGTCGAGCGGATGAACCGGACGCTGCAGGATCGGCTGGTCAAAGAACTGCGGCTGGCGGGGATTTCCGGCATGGACGACGGCAACGCTTTCCTGTCCGGTTTCATCGAGCGCTACAATGCGCGATTTGCGATTGTCCCTACCCGGCCCGATAATCTGCATCGGCCGATGAATCTTGCGTCGGACCGGCTGAAGGACATTCTGTGCAAGCGTGAGCAGCGTTATGTCGGGGCGCAGTTGACGTTTTCGTTTGAACGCAAGCGGATCATGCTGGAGGAGACCGAGGTGACGCGTGGTTTGGCTGGTCGCTATGTCGAGACCTATGCCTATGCGGATGGTCGCTTGGATGTCCGGTGGAAGGGGCATTCCCTGCCCTACAGGACGTTCGACAAGGACCAGCGGGTGACGCATGCGGCGATCACCGAGAACAAGCGGCTCGGCGATGTGCTGGCCTACATCAAGGAGCGGCAGGATCAGTTGCCAACGCCGAAGGTGAAGACCAACAGCGAGAAGAACGGCTATGTGCCGCGTGCTCGTGGGCCCGGACGCCGGAAGGATTTCATGAACGATCCCGCCGTCATTGCCCGACGGCGACAAGCGCTCTCTGACCTCGATGCGGCGGAATGACTGGCTGCTCCAATTGTCAAAGCTAAAGCCGAAGGGGAGCATCTCACCCGCCCCCTCCCTTCCCTTGCAACCCGGTCCAGCCGGTCCGGTCGGGGGCTGGTCGGCGGCGCTCGGCTGTCGCATTTCTAAATGGCTGACACCGCGCCCAAAGTGACATTTTAACTTTGCGCAACGGCGGACATTTCAATCCTGCCGCCACAGTAAGGGCTATTTAGTAATGCGACAGTTGGGCCAGTTAGAGATGCGACAGTCTCGCCTCTCGACGCACTGGTCAACGCCAACGTTGGGAGCAAGGATGACGATCTTCAGCCTGGTCGAGACCATGAGCGGTCGGAGTCGTCATGTCCTTTATGATCACCATGTCGCAGAAAGAGTTGCATCGCCTCGAAGTCATCCAGAAGATCCGTGACGAACGCCTGAGCGTTGTCCAGATGGAAAACGCACGGATATTCTAGCTGACGCCGAGAAACTGCTTCAGCTCCGCAGTATGAGGATTGGCGAAGACTTCCTCCGGCGGGCCTATTTCGTGAACGCGGCCCTGGTGCATGAAGACGACACGGCTGCAGACATCGCGGGCGAACTTCATCTCGTGCGTTACCATCAGGAGCGTCATTCCCTCGGCCGCAAGCTCGCGCACGACGGCGAGAACTTCGGCGACCAGTTCCGGATCGAGCGCCGAGGTGATCTCGTCGCAGAGAAGTGCTGTCGGCTGCATGGCCAGCGCGCGGGCGATAGCGACGCGCTGCTGCTGGCCGCCCGAGAGCTCGTCGGGATAGGCGTCGAACCTGTGGCCCAGCCCTACCCGCTCCAGCATCTTGCGGGCGGTAGCCTCGGCTTCGGCTTTCGGGGTCTTTCTGACCACGGTCTGCGACAGCATGACGTTGCCGCCGACGGTCAGGTGCGGGAAGAGGTTGAACTGCTGAAAGATCATGCCGACCTTGAGGCGCAGTGCCTTCAGATGCACTTCGTCATCAAGGAGCTGCGCGCCGGCCACGGAGATGGAGCCATCGGTGATGGTCTCCAGGCCGTTGATGCAGCGAAGCAGGGTCGATTTGCCTGAACCGCTCTTGCCGATAATAGCGATGACTTCACCAGCCTTCACGTCGAGATTGATGCCTTTCAGCACCTCGGTGGTGCCGAAGCTCTTGCGGACTTCAGTGATTTCGATGAGCGACATTGAGCTTCCTTTCCAGGATCTGGCTGCTTTTCGACAAAGGCCAGCAAAGGGCGAAGTAGATGAGGGCGACGAGCCCGTAGACGGTGAAGGGCTGGAAGGTGGCATTGGTGACCACCGTGCCGGCTTTCGACAATTCAACGAAACCGATGATCGAGGTCAGCGCCGTACCCTTGACGATTTGAACGGAGAAGCCGACCGTGGGTGGTATCGCGACCCTCAGCGCCTGCGGAAGGATGACATAGCGCATCTGCTGCAACCGGCCCATGCCGAGGCTGGCGGAAGCTTCCCATTGACCCCTCACGACCGCTTCGACGCAGCCTCGCCATATTTCGGCGAGGAAGGCGGCGCTCCACAGGGTGAGCGCCAATCCCGCAGCAAGCCAGGCCGGCACATCTATCCCGAAGAGGCCGAGACCGAAAAACGCAATGAAGAGCTGCATCAGCAGCGGTGTGCCTTGGAAGAGCTCGATATAGTATTTTGCGACCGTCCTGAATGACTTGCGCTTGCTGATGCGCAAGAAGAGCAACCCCAGTCCGACCGCGCCGCCGCCGATGAAGGAGACGAGCGAAAGCAGGATCGTCCAGCGGGTGGCGAGCAGCAGGTTGCGCAGGATGTCCCAGAGTGTGAACTCGATCATCGCGCCGCTCTCCTTGGGAAAATGAACCCGCCGACTACCGCCAGCACCTGCCGGAGCAGGATCGCCAGCACGAGATAGATTGATGTCGAGACGATGTAGGCCTCGAAGGCGCGGAAGGTTCGCGATTGTATGAAGTTCGCAGCAAAGGTCAGATCCTCTGCGGCGATCTGCGACACCACCGATGAGCCGAGCATGACGATGACGACTTGCGACGACAGCGCCGGCCAGATGCGCTGCAGCGACGGCACGAGAACGACATGCCGGAAGGTTTCGAAGCGCGTCATGGCAAGGCTCTCGCCCGCTTCGAACTGACCCTTCGGAGTTGCCTGGATGCCGGCGCGGATAATCTCGCAGCTATAGGCGCCGAGGTTGACGACCATCGCGAGGTTAGCGGCCGTCAGTTCGGAAAGCTTGAGACCGAGCGACGGCAGACCGAAAAAGATGAAAAAGAGCTGGATCAGGAACGGCGTGTTGCGGATCAGCTCGACATAAGTCGCAATGACAGGCTTCAGCCAGGCCGGGCCGAGTGCACGCACCCAGGCACAGAAGATGCCGAGCGAAATGCCGAGCACTCCGCCGATAGCGATAAGCTCCAGGGTGATCAGTATGCCCTTGACGATCTCAGGATAATATTCAAGCAGCCAGCCGAATTCGAAATGGTAACTCAAGGAATTGTCCCCTCTTGCGGTGACGGATCGTCACGTCATCCCGCGCGCAGGCGCGGGATGACGTCCGTGAGACCGAGTCCCTTAGAGATCCGACGGGAGACCGGCGCCAAGCCACTTCTGTGATATGGCGTCCAGCGCGCCATCGGTTTTGGCCGCAGCGATAATGCCGTTCACCTTCTCCAGAAGAGCTGCCTGTTCCTTGTTGAGACCGATATAGCAGGGCGAGTTCTTGATGAGGAACTTCATCTCAGGCCGCTTCGGGGGATTTTTGGCGAGGATCGCAGCAGCCACAACGTTGCCGGTCGCGATGGTGTCGACCTGGCCGGAGAGGAAGGCCGAGATGGTGCCGTTGTTGTCCTCGTAGCGCTTGATCGTCGCGTCGGCCGGCGCGATCTTCGTCAACTCGAGATCTTCGACAGCGCCGCGCGTAACGCCGATGCTCTTTCCCGCGAGATCTTCCACCTTGGCGATCGAAAGATCGGCGGGCGCGAACACGCCATTGAAGAAGGGGGCATAGGCCGTGGTGAAATCGATCACCTTTTCGCGATCCGCATTCTTGCCGAGGCTTGATATGACCAGATCGACCTTATTCGTCTGCAGATAAGGAACGCGGTTGGCGCTGGTGACCGGCACGAGTTCGGTCTTGACGCCCAGTTTTTCGGCAATGAGATTGGCCACATCGATATCGTAACCCATAGGCGCCATATCGGTACCGACGCTGCCAAAGGGCGGGAAATCCTGCGGGACGGCGACACGCAGAGTGCCGCGCGCCGTGATGTCGGCGAGAGCATCGGCGTAAGACGCGGAGCTGAAACCGAAGGTTGCAGCCAGGGTCGCGATGGCGAAGATGACTCGTCTTGTCAGCATGTTTTAATTGCTCCTTTGAAGTTGTGGTTTTTTGGGTCCGGGGGTTGGGGACACGGTCTTGGGAGGAAGTGACAGGGAACTGCGCAGTTCCGAGAGCGGGTCCGGGCGTGTGGTGAGGTCGAGCCCCGTTTCCACTTCGTCCAGATGTTCGACAGAGAGCTCCGCAGCCCTGACGAAATCGCCCGCTTGCATGGCCTCGAAGATGCGGCAATGCCCGTCATGAGACTGTGCTGCATGAAATTCAGACTGATAGAGCATCGAGATGAGGATCGTCCTCGCGGTGAGATCGCGGAGGATATCGACGATGATGGCGTTCCCACTCGATTCGGCGATGCGGATGTGGAAATCACCCATCAAATAGGTCAGGCGCTGTCGATCGCCCGCAGCCATTGCGCTTTTCTCCTCGTTCAAATGCAGGTCGAGAGCTTTGCGCCCCTCGTCTGTCAGAGCCCGCATGCTGCGCAGCAATCCGGCCTCGATGACGCGCCGTGCCTCATAGACCGCGATCGCCTCTTCTGCGGACGGCTCGACAACAAACCAGCCTCGTCTTGGACTGACATGCACGATGCCGCGTGTTTCCAGGCGCATCATGGCTTCACGAACGCGGGTTCGAGACACGCTGAAGAGCGTTGCCAACTGGTTTTCACCAAGACGCGTCCCAGGCCGAATTTTGGCTGAAAGAATCCCGGAGACGATCGTCTCCTCAATGGTCTTCTGCGTGCTCTCAGATGTGTGGCTATCTTGCATACAAGACAGGAAAGCAAAGCGCGTGCCAAAATTCTGCGTTCAGGATTTCCAAGATGTCTCGGATCCCTCCCCTTGAATTCGCACGCTGCGAATGCAGACTGAGCGTAAATTGAGCGCGTGCCTGCCACGCCTTGCAAACGCAGACCAGCGTCGAACCACTCGTGGCGGCTTGTTCTTACTGGCCGAACGACCTTATGCGGTCGAAGCCGCCCAGGGATTGATCACTTCAACACCTGCAGCGTCGAAAGCACTTGTATCGCGCGTGGCTACGGCGAACCCTTTCGATGCCGCGATAGCGGCGATATAGCCGTCCGGAGTGGGAAATCCTCTGCCAGCAGCTCGGGCCTTGACCGCGAGATCGGCATAGCGCCGTGCCGCTGTAATGTCGAAAGCCAAAATACGGCGTTCGAAGAGTTCCATCAGACCGTCCAACGCGTCGGAGAGCCTTTCCTTGCGTTTGCCAGCCGGGAGGGCGCCGATTCCAAACATCAGCTCGGCGATCGTGACGCTAGAAAGGAAGAGGGTTTCGGCTGCCTGCTCATCGAGCCAGAATTTCACGGTTTCGTCGGGCGCGGGTTTCATCGCCTCGGAAACGACGTTCGTATCAAGGATAATCATTCAAAGCTCAACGGCTTTGCAGGCAATGCGTCGCGAGCTTGGTCCAGAACGGCAAGGTCCTCATTTGTCAACCCGAGGCGACGACTCCGTTCGGCGAGCGCGCTGCCAAGATGCAGCCGCGTTTCCGGACGGACGGCAGCCTCGAGGATTTCGCGCATTTCCGCTTCGGCGCTGCGCCCGTGATGAGCCGCACGCACCTTGAGAGCACGGTGCGTCGCCTCGGACAGGTTTCTGATTGTGACTGCGGGCATGATGGCAACCTTGTGGAACATGATAGCGATGCTAGCAATATAATGGATTTGCCATCACATTCAATGTGCGCTTGCCATGCGATCGTAAGCCAAACAGTGGTTAGGGGAGCTGCGCCCACCGTAACTTGTGATCGTCATGGATTTCTTTTTTCGCCTAATTGAAACTCGAGGTTTTGAGGAATTCCGCCAGCCGCTCGGTCTTCGGATGCACGAACATGTCCTTCGGATCGCCCTCTTCGCAGATGACGCCTTGGTTCATGAAGATGACTCGTGACGAAACGTCGTAGGCAAATCGCATCTCGTGCGTAACCAGCAGCATGGTCATGCCGTCGGCCGCAAGCCCCTTGATGACCTGGAGCACTTCGCCCACCAGTTCCGGGTCGAGCGCAGAGGTCACTTCGTCGAACAGCATCAGCCTCGGCGACATGGCGATGGCGCGGGCAATCGCGACGCGCTGCTGCTGGCCGCCGGAAAGCTGTCCTGGATAATGGTTCGAGCGGGCGGAAAGGCCGACACGATCGAGCCATTTTTCCGCAATGGCGCGGGCGTCCGGCTTGGTCATCTTCTTCACCTTGACGAGGCCGAGCATGACGTTTTCAGCGGCACTCATATGCGGAAAAAGATTGAACTGCTGAAACGCCATGCCGGTCAACGCGCGTTGGCGTGCAATCTCTTTCTCGCTCTTGCGGCGCCGCGCTGTCCCTTCGACGCGATAGCCGATCTCCTCGCCGTCAAGGCTGATCGTGCCGCCCTGGAATTCCTCAAGCATGTTGATGCAGCGCAGCAAGGTGGTCTTCCCGGAACCGGACGAGCCGATGATGGAAATGACTTCGCCTTCCTGCACGGCGCAATCGACGCCCTTGAGGACTTCGTGAATGCCGTAAGTCTTGCGCAGACCCTGGATGTCGAGAATGGTCTTGGCCATTGGATGATCTCCTCAGGACGGCAGGGCGGTCTTGCGCTCGACATATTTGCCGAAGTGCTCGATGCCGTAGTTGACGATGAAGTAGAGACCGCCGGCCAAGAAATAGAACTGGAGGCTCATGAAATTGCGGGAGATGATTTCTTGCGTGCGCAGGAGAAGCTCCGCGACGCCGATAACGGAGAGCAGCGTCGAGGCTTTGACCATCTCGGCCGCCGTATTCACCCAGGCCGGCAGGCACTGGCGCATGGCCTGTGGCCACAGCACCGAGGTGAAGGTCTGGGTAAAGGTCAGGCCGATCGCCTTGGCGGCTTCGGTCTGCCCCTTCGGGATCGCCTGAAGTGCTCCGCGCACGATTTCGCCGACATGGGAAGAGCAGAAGATGGCAAGGGCAAGCACGCCGGCCGAGAACGGCCCGAGATTAAGGCCGACGGCGGCGGAGACGTAGTAGCTCGCCAGCACCAGCACGAGCACCGGCGTGCCGCGGATGATATCGGTGTAGGCGCGCACGGCCAGACGCAAAACAGCGCCGCCATAGACGAGCGCCAGGCCGACGAAAACGCCGAGTATGGAACCCGCGAGGATGGCGAGCAGAGAGATCGACACGGTCACGCCGATGCCGTTCATGATGACGTATCGGGCGATCCAGAGTTGTTCGAGAAAAGTGTGGGACATCAGGTCTATCTCGGCAGGGCCAGGCGGCGCTCGACGAAGCGCATCACGGCGGCGATGAGGAAACAGGTCGCGACATAGAGGGCTGATGTGACCATCCAGGTTTCTATAACGCGGAAGCTCTCGACATTGATCTTGCGAGCCGCGAAGGTCAGTTCCGGCACCGCGATGGCGGCGGCGAGCGAGGTGTCCTTGAAGAGCGAAATGATCGTCGAAGACAGCGACGGCAGCACGTTGCGCAGCATCAGCGGAGCGATGATGGAACTGCGGATCTGCATCCCCGTCAGGCCGATGGCAAGACCCGCTTCCGTCAGCCCTCTCGGAATTGACAGCAGCCCGGCGCGGAACACCTCGGCCAGATAGGCGCCGGAGTAAAGGGATAGAACCAGGACGAAGCTTTTTATCTTGTCGAGCCGCAAGCCCATCTGCGGCAACGCGAAAAAGGCAAAAAGCACCAGAACGAGAATTGGCAGGTTGCGAATGACAGTGACATAGACCCGCGCCGGCACGATCGCAAAGCGGCTTTTGGACGTCAGCGCGAAGGCGACGGCAAGGCCGATCGCCGCCCCGATCAGGATCGAGATCACCGCCAGGCCGAGGCTGAGCGCGAGCCCGCTCAAAAGAGAATCGAAATTGCGCCAGACGGCAGCGAAATTCAACGTGTAACCCATGCGGGCCGCCCTTTCAGACCAGAGCATGATACCGAAAACTGTGAGCGGTTTCCGGACGGCATCATGCTCTCACTCTTTAAATGTGGAGCGGGAAACATGTCCCGCTCCACATGGCTGTTACTTGAACTCGACCGGGAAGCCGATCTGCGGCGGCGTCAGATCTTTGCCGAACCAGGTTTTGAAGGACTTGGCGTAGAAGTCGAACTCAACGCCGGTCATGGCCTCGTGCAGAGCGGTGTCGACGAAGTTCAGCCAATCCTGATCGCCGCGCTTGACGGCGCAGGCGTAAGTCTGCGGATTCCAGCCATAGCCGGCGTCTTTGTAACGGCCGGGATTCTGCGTCATGTACCAGGCGAGCGACGACTGGTCCGTGGCGACAGCATCGGCGCGTCCCGATTCTAGCGCCTGATAGATCAGGTCGACGGAATCGTACTGGTCGACGGTCGCCTCCGGCAGCGCCGCATGCACCATCGCCTCGGCATAGACGTTCTGGAGAACCGAGATGGTGACGGAGGAACCGACCGCCTTCAGGGCGGCGTAGTCGGCATATTTTCCGTCCGCCTTGAGCATCAGGCCGACACCCTCGCGATAATAGGGAATGGTGAAGGCAACCTGCTGGGCGCGCTCGCCGGTAACGGTCATGAACTGGCAGGTGATGTCGACTTTGTCGGTGGTAATGTTCGGGATGCGGGCATCGGAGGACTGGTTCACATATTCGATCTTCTCAGGGTCGCCGAAGAGCGCCTTGGCGATGATATGGCCCATGTCGACGTCAGATCCCTGAAGCTTGTCGTCGGCGCTCTTGAAGTGCCAAGGCGCATTGGTGCTGCCCGTGCCGAGGACGAGATGGCCGCGGGCCAACACTTCATCGAGCTTGCTGCCTTCGGCCAGCACAGGCGTGGACAACAGAGCGGCGGCGACCAACGACATCACGCCGGTGCGAAAGGAAATGGTCATGGCGTTCCCCTTATGGATTGTTCCTATTATTCCAGTATAATGGACGCATGTCTGTTTTACTGGAATAACGTTATCAAGTGCCATCAAGGATGAATTGTCAATGGGGTATGCCGAAAAAACGCGCAGTGGCGCGCGTGGCGATTTTTTCGGCAGCGCAGCATTTTCATCCCACTTCCGGACCGCCCGGCTGCGCTAGCCTTGGTAAATGGAATATGCAAGCGAGGCGTTGGCGCAGGCGGCGAATTAGGATCTCGGGAAACTGCCAACCTCAAGCCAACGGCCAACTTTCGCCAACCGGAAGCTTCCCGCTTCGTCCAGAGCATTTCAGCAAAAATGCGCGGTGGATTTGCAGGGAATGTGTGAAAACGAAAATACAGCGCATTTCGGTAAGAGAAATCTAGGTATGCGCTGGGGGAGGCTTGTAGACTTCATGGATTCTAATGAACTTCCCGCTGCACGTCCGATCGCGCCGTCTTCGTCTCGCCGGCGAATTTGAAGGCGGCAGCCAACTCTGCATAGCGGGTGTCGCTCAAGCTGTGGGCGAAGCGCACTCTCCAGCACCTTCTTCATGAAGGCCTTGGCATAGCCATGTCTTCACGCCCGCAGGCCTGCATGGCATAAGATTAGAGCTTGTAATCGCTCATCGACGTCAAAAGCCGAGGGATCGCCGTCTTTCGGGGTCACGCGGCGCCGACGCCTGCGGCAAAGACTGCAATGCAGCGCTGGAGATGGGCAAGCAGTGTTGCCCGATTAGGCCAAGCCTTTGCTCGTCCTTCCGGCGGACCCATGGCGCCAAAGATCATATCCATCAGCATCCGGGCCCCGCTGTCCGGATCATCAAGCGACAACTTGCCTTCCACCCTGCGGTCCCTCAGCCAGTCTGCCAGATGCTGCCGGCTGGCAAGCATGCCTTCACGCTGCAGTATGTCGATAAGTTCGGGAAACTGCCCCGCTTCGCGAAAGACGAGCTGCAGGAAACCGGCACGATCCGCATCCTTGTCGTCATCCATATCGATCATGAAGATGCGTTCGAGGCTCTCGGCGATCGAGAGATCTTCAGCAGGCCGCGGAAGGTCGAGCATCAGGCGCCGATGTGCTCCGACCACCGCGGCAAACAGCTCTTCCTTGCTCTGAAACAGCTTGTAAAGCGTCTGTTTTGAAACACTCGCCTCGGTAGCGACGACTGCGGTCGTGCTGCCAGCATAACCGTATTTTACAAAAACGCGGCGGGCGATTTCAACGATATGCGCCCGCTTGTCATCGTCACTGGAGACTTTCGGCCGGCCGCGCTTGCGCGGCTCATCTGCGGGCTCGACAACATCCATTATGGCCTAGACCCCCATCGAGGCACAAGCCGAAGGCCGCAGAAAGGAGACAAGGACTTCTGAGAGGCGATTCTTCAGCTGTGGCATTGGCAATTTCAATTTAGAGAACTCATCAGCTCTGCAATGCGTTGCATCTCTCACCGTCTACCGATGGAGCGCCTGTGACCGCCATTTCCGCCGCAACCTCTATCTTTTCCTATTCCTATTCCTATTCCTATAGCAAGAGTTCGACCGCAGCATCCCAGGGTATCCCATCCTCTAACGCAGTTTCGGCAACAAAATCAACCGCAAGCCTGTTTTTACTGGAACGAGAAAGATCAAAGTTCGATGCCCTTGTGTGCCTGTCTGTCCTCTTTGAGGACTGACTCAAGGTCGATATCCGTGCCACTTTGTTGCGAAAGCTGAGCATAAAAGGTCGTGGCCGCCTCGCGGCCGGTCTCCCGTATTTCATACGATTCGAGGGCCCGCTCAACGATGTCAGCTATTGATCGATTTTCGCGCCGAGCAAGCCGATGTGCAAGATCGCGTGCCTTCGCACTGCGCACGGAAAGTTGAGGTTCGGCCATGTCGGTCTCCTTTCATCTGCATGTAGCAGCAGTCGCTAACATCAAGATTGCAGATGATGGCTGGATACTTCAAGTAGTCTCGGTCCTGATTTTGTTCCGATGTCAAAAAGAATTAACCATATTTCAGTGTTCTATCGACATAGTACTTCACGAGGGATCAGGCATCTCAAGCAGAGAAGCCATATCATGTGGGAGACAGTCCTTGGCATTCACCATTGCCCGCAGTCTGGTTGCGTTCGGTGTCGCCGTTTCGGCAGGCCTTTTCATGTCGATCGGATTGCAGCAGTCGGCCCTTGAACGGCTGAAAGTCAACGGGCCGGTTTACGAGCAGGTTGTCTACGGCAAGGATTTGATTGCCGATATTCTGCCGCCGCCGCTGTTTGTGGTGGAATCCTATATGCTCTCCTTCGAGGCGAGCAAATTTCCCGAACTCACCGACACCAATCTTGCCAAGATCGCAAATCTGAAGGCCGCTTACGATGACCGCCGCGCCTATTGGAAAACCACTCGGCTGCCGCAGGCTTTGAAGGACGAGCTTGAAAACGATGTTATCGCCAAGGGCGATGCATTCTGGGGCGTAATGAACCGTGAGATCATTCCGGCCCTGAATGCCAAGGATGAAGACAAAGCGCACGGGGCGATCGAGCAGTTGCGCGTCGCCTTTCATTCGCACCAGGACGCGGTTGAGAAACTCGTTGCCAATTCCGACGCCTTCCTGAAGGGCGAGGAGCGCAATGCCGCCTCGGAGATCGTCACCTGGACGATCTATGCCGGTGCTGCGGGCCTCGGATCCTTCGGGCTATTGCTGGTGGGGCTCTATCTCTTGCGACGCCGGGCGATCGTGCCGCTCGATGGCATGAAGGCCTATATGGGCAACCTTGCCGAAGGTGATTTTTCGACCGAAGTCCCCTATGCCAACCGTTCCGACGAAATCGGCGCCATGTCCAGGGCCGTCGCGGTATTCCGCCGCAACGCGCTCGAGCGGCAGGACGCACAGAAGCGTGAGACCGCACTTCGCGATGCGGAATTCGAGCGTGAACGCGGCCAACTGGCCGAAAGAGCCGTCGAGGAGCAGATCCGCGAAACGGTGATCGATCGGCTGACATACGGCCTTGAACAGCTGTCGACCGGCAATCTCGATTGCCGGATCACGACGCCGTTCGCCGCCGCCTACGAGTCTTTGCGCGCGAAGTTCAACGACAGTATGGATGCGCTTTGCGCTTCAATGGCCGAGATCGCCCAGACCTCCAAGCAAGTGGGCAATTCCTCGGCCGGCATCACCGATGCAGCCGACAGCCTTGCGTCGCGCACGGAACAGCAGGCCGCGATGCTCGAAGAGGCCACAGCCGCACTCGATGAAATGAATATCAAAGCCAAAGACGCCTCCGATCATGCCGGCAAAGCGACAGGCATGATGGCCGAGACCCGCACCAGCGCCGAACATTCGGCAGCCGTCGTTCGCGAAGCAATCGCCGCGATGGAAAGGATCGAAGGCTCGTCCTCCCAGATAGGCGCCATCGTCAATGTCATCGATGAAATCGCCTTCCAGACCAATCTTCTCGCGCTCAATGCCGGGGTTGAAGCAGCGCGCGCCGGCGAAGCAGGCAAGGGTTTTGCCGTCGTTGCCCAGGAAGTACGTGAACTTGCCATGCGCTCAGCCAACGCCGCCAAGGAGATCAGAGCTCTGATCTCCACCTCCTCCGCCCAGGTCTCCACCGGTGTGGACCTCGTCAATCGCACCGGCAAGGCGCTCCTGGAAATCGAAGGACAGGTCCAGCAGGTTGCCGGCCTGATCGCCCGCATCGTGTCGGTGTCTTCCGAGCAGGCGGTGGCGATCGGCGAGATCAACGCCTCCGTCAACGCGCTCGATCAGGTGACGCAACGCAACGCCGCCATGGCCGTCGAAACCGCCACGGCCTGCCGGGCACTTGGCAGCCAGACGCAGACGCTGGAAGGGGTGGTAAACCGCTTTCAGATCGACGCGGCCGCCAGCGGGTCAAGACCGCAGAAAGCGGCTTGACGCCTGACCGTCGAAGCTCGTCCTGCTCGACCTGTCCGATCGCCTAGAGCATGGTGCCGAAAAGTGTGCGCGATTATTCGGAGGACATCATGCTCTAACCATTTAATTTGGAACAGGATTCAGATTTCAGGCCGACCTGGCCTAAAATCATCCTGTTCTAGAGCGTATCCGGATTTAGTTGAATCGGAAGGGATTCCGTTTTTGTGTGTTTTGTGATTCAAGATGCTGGCTGGAGTGGAGGCCAGCATCGAATGACGCGACCTCTTTCCAATGATCTTCGTGAGCGTGTTGTTGCTGCAATCGAAGCCGGTGAGAGCTGCCGGTCGGTTGCGGCGCGGTTCGGTATTGCCGTGTCTTCAGCGGTAAAGTGGTCGCAGCGTTATCGTTCGAGCGGATCTGTCGCGCCTGGGAAGATGGGCGGCCACCGCAAGCGGGTTCTGGAGCCGCATCGGGCGTTTATCGTGGAGCGGATCAACCAGACGCCGCATGTGTCACTGCACAGGTTGAAGGAAGAGCTGGCCGCGCGAGGGGTGAAGGTATCCCACGATACGGTATGGCAGTTCCTGCGACGTGAGGGATTGCGGTTCAAAAAAAACACTGTTCGCCCTTGAGCAGGCGCGCGCTGACGTCGCGCGACGGCGACAGCGCTGGCGATCCTGGCAGGCTGGCCTCGATCCAAGACGGCTGGTCTTCATCGATGAAACCTGGATCAAGACCAACATGGCGCCGCTTCGAGGGTGGGGGCCGAAGGGCAAACGCCTGCGCAGCTTCGCGCCGCACGGACATTGGCGCACCCTGACTTTCCTCGGCGCGTTGCGCTGCGATCGGCTTACCGCACCCTGTGTCTTCGATGGACCGATCAACGGTGAGTGCTTTCGCGCCTATGTCGAGCAGCAACTCGTACCGGTGCTCAAACCCGGCGACATCGTCGTGATGGATAATCTCGGCTCCCACAAGTCGGTCGCCATCCGTCAGATGATCCGCAACGCTGGTGCTCGGCTCTGGTACTTGCCGCCATACTCCCCCGACCTCAATCCGATCGAACAGGCTTTCGCCAAAATCAAGCACTGGATGCGCCTGGCTCAGAAGCGAACCATCGATGACACCTGGCGCCACATCGGACACCTCGTCACAACCATCGAGCCCAGCGAATGCAGCAACTACTTCGACAATGCCGGATACGCTTCCGTCAAAACCTGAAACGCTCTAATCGTCAACAACCGCCACGACGGCAACGCAATCGCCTGATTTGACCAGCCCCGGGAAGTGCCGGGCACAGAGAATGCCGCTCATGGCGGCGCGGATCTCGCGGGGCACCACCCCGGTCCGCCCGGTCGGATAGATGCGAGCGATGACCGCATCGTCAGTGACGGCTTCACCGAGATCGATGACAGGTTCGATCAGCCCGCCCTCCTCTGCGAAGGAGAAGCAGCGACCGTCCGGCATATCGAGCCAGGTCGTCGGACCAGGATCGACGATGCCCGCGACGATCCCGGCGTGGCGCAGCACGTTCATGGTGCCGCGCTTGGCAATCGCCGCACTTTTGGCCGTGGCGGTGCCGCCGCCGCCGAGTTCCGTGGTGATGAAGATCTTGCCCATCTCCTCGGCCGCGGTGTCGTACATGCCGACCGCATCGATCTCCAGCATCTGCATCGAATAGGGTGCCGCAAACGCCCTCACGAATTCGAAAGCTTTTTCCTCCTGTTGCTTGTTCGGCAGGATGTGGGCCGCGCAGAACGGCAGAAAATCGAGCGTCTTGCCACCGGAATGAAAATCGAGGACGAGATCCGCCATCGGCAGCAGCACACGGCTGAAATAGTCGGCGATCTTCTCCGTCACCGTACCGTCGGGCCGGCCCGGGAAGCTGCGGTTCATGTTGCCCCTGTCGATCGGCGAGGTCCTGGTCCCCGCCAGGAAAGCCGGATAATTCATGGCCGGCACGATGATGACAGTGCCCCTCACCTCTTCGGCCTTCAGCGAGTTGGCAAGATCGAAGAGCGCGATCGGTCCTTCATACTCGTCGCCGTGATTGCCGCCGGTCAGCAGGGCCGTTGGCCCCTTGCCGTTTCGGATGACCGTTATCGGCACCATCACCGATCCCCAGGCGGAGTCGTCGCGGCTGTAAGGCAGGCGCAGGAATCCGTGCTGGATACCCTCGGCGGCGAAATTGACCGTCGCGCTGATCGGCGACGGCCGCAAGCCAATCTCTGTCATGACAGCCTCAATCCTTGACCATCAGTCTGCGCGGCACGTTGGCGAAGCACTCGACGCCGCTGTCGGTGATGAGGATGCTCTCGGTCGTCTCGAAACCCATGTCGTCGAGCCAGAGACCGGTCATGAAATGGAAGGTCATGCCGGGCTTCAGTTCCGTCCGGTCGCCCGGCCGCAGGCTCATGGTGCGCTCGCCCCAGTCCGGCGGATAGGAAAGGCCGATCGGGTAACCGGTGCGGTTGTCCTTGACGATCCCGTATTTCTTCAGCACGGCGAAGAAGGCGTTGGCGATATCCTCGCAGGTATTGCCGGGTCTGGCGACCGCAAGGCCGGCCTCCATGCCCTCCAAAGTCGCCTTTTCGGCATCGAGAAAGGCCTGCGTCGGCTTGCCGAGGAAGACAGTGCGCGACAGCGGCAGGTGATAGCGGTTGTAGCAGCCGGCGATCTCGAAGAAGGTGCCCTCGCCTTTCTTCATCGGCCGATCGTCCCAGGTCAGGTGGGGCGCGGATGCTTCGACGCCGGACGGCAGCAGCGGCACGATCGCCGGATAATCGCCGCCGATGCCGTCGACGCCGCGGGTGCCGGCATCATAGATTTCCGCAACCAGATCGCACTTGCGCATGCCGACCTCGATCTTGTCGAAGATGCGGGCGTGCATCGCCTCGACGATGCGGGCGGCATTGCGCATGTACCTGATTTCGATCTCGCTCTTGACCGCGCGCTGCCAGTTGACGAGAGCGGTCGCGTCAACGAAGCGGGCGTTCGGCAGGTGCTTCTGCAGCGCCGCAAAAGCCGCCGCCGAAAACCAGTAATTGTCCATCTCGACGCCGATCGTCAGCTTGCCGAAACCGCGTTCGGTCAGGATGCCCGAGAGATAGTCCATCGGGTGGCGCTCGGTCGACTGCACATAGTGATCGGGATAACCGACGATGTTGTCGTGTTTCAGATAGGCGGTGAACTTGGCGCCATTGGCGTCCTGGCCGCGGCCGAACCAGATCGGCTCGCCCTGCGGCGGCACGATCACCGCCTGATGCACATAGAAGGACCAGCCGTCATAGCCGGTCAGCCAGGCCATGTTCGACGGGTCGCTGACAACAAGCAGGTCTACGCCCTTCGCCTCCATGGCACGCCGTGTCTTTTCCAGCCGCGCGGCATATTCGCCGAGCGAGAATTTGAGATTGGGCTTTGTCATGTCTCTTCCCTTCTTTTCCGGCGCCGCGCCGGTCAGCTTTCGAATGCGGTCCCGGCCTTCGCCGCGCCGGCGCGGGCAAAGGCGAGTGTGGCGATGGCGGTGTCCTGGATCCCGGTTCCGGTGAGGTCCGCGATGGTGATCTGGTCGTTGCGCGTCCGCCCCGGCGTCCGGCCGGCGACGATCTGGCCGAGCTCGGCAAAAACCGCATCGCCTGCGACCAGGCCGGCATCGATGGCGTGATGCAACTCGCCGAGACGCCGCGTCTGCTTCAAGCTGTCGGCGACGTAGAGGTCGGCACCCGCAATGGCGGCCGGATCGATCTCGTTCTTGTGCTCCGCATCTGAGCCCATGGCCGTCAGATGCTGTCCTGGTTCCAGCCACCCGGCCTCGATGATCGGTATTTCCGACGGCGTGGTGGTGACGATGAGATCGGCGCCGGTCATTGCACCTCTGGCGTTCGGTGTCGCGGTGACGGGAAAGCCGAGCTTTCCGGCCAATTCCGCTGCCACGCTTTGCGCCTTGGCAGCATCGCGCGCCCATATCCTCGCTTCCCGGATCGGCCGGACCAGCGTCAGTGCTTCGAGCTGCAGCCGCGCCTGCATGCCTGCGCCGAAGATCGCGGCCACGGATGCATTTTCCCGCGACAGATGTTTTGCCGCGACGGCGCCCGCTGCTGCGGTGCGCACGTCGGTGAGATAGCCGTTGTCCAAGAGCAGCGCCTGCACCAGTCCGGTCCGGCTCGACAGCAGCACCATCATGCCGTTGGTGCTCGGCAGGCCGATCTTGGGGTTGTCGAAGAAGCCGGGGCTGATCTTGATTGCGAAGCCCTCGATGCCGGGCACATAGGCCGTCTTCACATCGACTTCGCCGCGATATTCCGGAATGTCGAGCCGCAGGATCGGCGGCATGGCGACAGCCTTGGTTGCAAGCGCTGCGAAAGCCTCCTCGATGCAGGCGGCCGCATCGCGATCAAGCCCGATGACTTTCCTCAGTTCCGCTTCCGTCAGAATGATCATCCGGCTCATGGTCCCTCCTCGCGGTAGAGCGGCTGTGTCCCGTTGATCACCCGCCGGTGCTGTTCCATGTCGACATTCGCCCCGGACAGGATCGCGACGATGGGACCGTTTGCCACAATTTTCCCGGCAAGAAGCGCTGCAATGCCGACCGCGCCCGCGCCTTCGACGATCTGGCGCTCGCAGGCATAGGCGTGGCGCATGCCGGCGGCGATTTCCGCTTCCGTCAGCAGGATGACCTCGTCGAGAAGTTCGCGGCACATAGCAAAGGTCACGCGATTGTCGAGACCTATGCCGCCGCCGAGCGAGTCGGCAAGGCTCGGCACTTCCTCGACCTGCACCGGCCGTCCGGCATCGAGGCTTGCCTTCATTGCAGCGCCCTTCTCCATCGTCAGGCCGATCACCTTGGTCTTCGGATTGATGCCTTTGACCGCAGCGGCAACGCCCGCCGCAAGGCCGCCGCCCGAGAGCGGCACCAGCACGATTGCCGCCTCCGGCAAGGCGTCGATGATTTCGAGCCCCAGTGTTCCCTGCCCGGCCACGATATCAGGATGGTCGAAGGGCGGGACCATCACCAGCCCCTCCTCGCGAACCAGCCGGTCGACCTCCTGCTGCGCCTCGTCCTGCGATAATCCGACGATGCGGACATCGGCCCCGAGGCGGCGGATTTCCGAAACCTTGTTCTCCGGCACCAGCCGCGACATGCAGATGGTCGCAACAGCACCTTCCGTCTTTGCCGCATAGGCAAGCGCCCGGCCGTGATTTCCGGTCGAGGCCGCGACGACGCCGCGCGAGCGCTCTGCCGGCGACAAGGAGAGCACCGCATTGGTCGCGCCGCGCAGCTTGAAACTGCCGGTCGTCTGGTGATGCTCAAGCTTGAGATGGACAGGAACGCCTGCCAATTCGCCAAGGGAAGCGGACTGCACCATCGGTGTACAGAGCACGCGGCCGGCGATCCGGCGCGCCGCAGCACGGATATCCTCCAGCGAAACGGGCAAGGTGTTCACCATGATCTCAGCCTTCCCGATAGGGCTTGGTCATCAATTGACCGAGTTCGGACCGCGCCCGATCATCGCCGCAGAGCCGCAGGCAGGCCCAGGCCGTCGCAAGATTGCTGGTGACGACAGGCTTGCCGATTTCAGCCTCGATCCGGTCCGCGACCTCGGCCGCCCGCACCGCCGTACAGGAGATAAACAGCGCGTCCGACTGCGGCGCCAGTGCTTGGCGTGCGAAGGCGACGATCTCGTCCGGTGCGATCCGCGCCATCTGACGGTCGTCGGTCAGTCCCAGGCAGGTGAACCGGTCGATCGCAAAGCCGAGCTCCCCGAAATAATCCGCCATCGGCCGGCTGGTCTCGATCGTATAGGGCGTCAGCACCGAAATCCGCCTGGCGCCCAGTGCCTTCAAGGCGGTCACGGCGGCCGCCGTCGGCGTCACGACAGGAACGCCGGGCTTTGCCGCGTGGATCGCCGCCTCGATGTTCCGGTCACCGATCGCCACCGAAGCGGAGGTGCAGGAATAGACGATGGCATCGAGTGCCTCGTCCGGCAGGATCAATGCCGCGCCTTCGGTCAGCGACGGCTGCATCTTCAGGAGGTTTTCCGGCGTGACCGGATTGGCATAGTGGATGCGGCTGACATAAACGCCGATGCGATCGCCGGCTACCATGCGCTGGAAGTCGACTTCCGTCGTGTGGTCGGTTGCGAGGATGATGAGGCCGATGCGCTTTTCCAGCGGCCGGTCGTCCAGTCGCGGCAGCCGGCCGGCGGGAATGATCTCAATCTCTACGGTCATGGTCAGTCGTCCATCCTGGCGTAGCGTTCCTCGAGCCAGCGCAAACCCAAGACCGAGATCAAGCTGATGACGAGAAAGAAGACGCCGACCAGCGTCATCGGCTCGATGTAGCGGTAATTGCTGTTGGCGATGCTCTTTGCCTGGTTCATCAGTTCGAGCACCGTGATTGCCGAAAGCAGCGGCGTCTCCTTGAACATGGCGATGAAATAATTGGCGAGCGCCGGGATCATCGGCGGGATCGCCTGCGGCAGGATCACGTGGATCCAGGCCTGGCGGGTCGACAGATTGGTGGCCTTGGCTGCCTCCCATTGTCCGCGCGGCACGTTCTCGATGCCGGCGCGATAGACCTCGGCGGTATAGGTTGCATAGTGAATGCCCATGCCGATGACGCCGGCGGTGAGCGGCGCCAGCCGGATGCCGATATCCGGCAGCACGTAGAAGATGAAGTAGAGCTGCACCAGCAATGGCGTACCGCGGATGAATTCCGAGACGAAAGCGACCGTCCTGGAAATGCCGGCGAGCGGTGAGCGCCGCGCAATGGCGAGCCCCAGGCCGACGATCATGGCGACGGCAGCGCCGAGGATGGTGGCGAGAAGAGTGATCTTGAACCCTTCGAGGAGGGTCGGCATGATCTGCCAGACGAAGTCCCAATCCCATTCCATCCGATCAGGTCCTTATGCCGTCGAGGCTGCGCGCCATCCGCCGCTCCAGCCAGCGCATCGTCGCGGAGATCGCCGAGGCCATGAGAAAATAGAGGATGAGGATCGTCGCGAAGGGCACCAGCGTACTGCCGGTCTGCGCCCGCACAACCTGCGCCTGGAAAGTCATATCCGTCAGCGAGATGAGCGACACGACGGCCGTGCCCTTCAAGAGTTCGATTGCATTGTTGCAGAAGGTCGGCAGCATCAGCGGCAGCGCCTGCGGCAGGATGACGTGACGCATGCGCTGGTATCGCGAAAGGTTGAGCGCGATGCAGGCTTCCGACTGTTCGCGCCCGACAGCCTTAACGGCGCCGCGCACCACTTCCGCCGCATAGGCGCCGACATTCAGCCCGAGCGCCAGCACGCCTGCCTGCAGCGGCGTCAGGGTCACGCCCGCAAAGGGCAGCACGAAATAGACCCAGAACAGCTGGACGAAGATCGAGGTGCCGCGAAAGAATTCGATATAGGCCGTCGCCAGAGCCCGCACGGCAAAGAATCGCGACAGGCGGCCGAGGCCCGCCAGGAACGCCATGACAAGCGCCAGAGCAGACCCCATGATCGTCAGCTGGAGCGTCACCAGGGCGCCCTCAAGGATCAATGTCAGATAGCCGGACCATCCCGACATCGGCAACTCGCTTCTCTGGAGATCGTTTGAGGATAACCCGGCCGTGCCGATAGCATGGCCGGGTGCTCACCTCGTTTACTTCGCCGCGGCGCAGAGCTTTTCGCGGCTCGTCGACATCGCCGCCTTGGCCGAGAAGCCGTAGGGCTCGATGATCTTGGCGAATTCGCCGGATTCCTTCAGCTTCTTCAGCTCGACATCGAAGGCGTCGCGGAGCGCAACATCCTGCTTGCGGAAGGCGGCACCATCGCAATAGACCGGCGCATTGACGACGGGAGCGACGGTTTCGAGGTTCGGATCGTTTGCCTTGGCCATCAGATCGTGGATCGACAGGACCGGCAGCGAGTAGACGTCGATGCGGCCGTCCTGCAGCATCTTGATGCCGCTTTGGCCATCCGGAACGACGATGACGCGATCACGCGGCACGCCGGCCTCGAGCGCCAGCTTCTCCTCGGTGCCGCCGCCCGGGGCGCCGATCTTGGCGTCCGGATTGTCGGCGATATCCTTGTAGCTCGTCAGCTTCAGCGGATTGCCCTTCTTGAGAGCGAAAGCTTCGGCGTCGCAGAGGATCGGTTCGGAATAGGCGACGGCGTTGCAGCGCTCGGGCTTCATGAAGAGGCCCGCGGTGATCGCGTCGTGGCGGCCGGCCTGCAGGCCGGGGATCATCGCGCCATATTCCGAGATCGAGGCGACCACTTCCTTGACGCCCAGCTTTTCGAAGATTGCGCGCGCCACATCGGGGGCCGCGCCGGACACCTTGCCGTCGGCGCCGACAGCGGTGAACGGTGGCTCGTTGGCGATGGCGATGCGCGCAAAGCCCTGCTCCTTCAGCTGCTCGAGCTTGTCATCGGCGGCGGAGGCAGGCGCAGCCGCTGTGATCAGAAGCACCGACAGGCTGGCGGCGCTCAAAAGATATCCTGTTTTCATCGTTCCCAACTCCTCTGATTTTCCTTGAGTTTTGTTCTTGCGGGCAATGTCTGAGGTCAGACGCGGTGCCCCGCCGCAATGATCTTGCGCAGGAAGGTCTGCGTCCTCTCCTGGGTCGGATTGCGAAAGATGTCGCCCGGCTTGCCTTCCTCGACGATCTTGCCGCGATCGAAGAACAGCACACGGTCGGCGAAATCATGGGCGAAGCCCATCTCATGGGTGACGAGAAGCATGGTCATGTCGGTTTCGGAGGCGAGCCGCCGCATGACGTTCAGCACCTCCTCGACCAGTTCCGGATCGAGCGCCGAGGTCACCTCGTCGAACAGCATGATCTTCGGCGATAGAGCCAGCGCCCGGGCAATGGCGACGCGCTGCTTCTGCCCGCCGGAAAGCTGCGCCGGAACGCTCTTTGCCTTGTCGGCCAGGCCGACCATGTCGAGAAGCTCCAGCGCCCGCTTTTCCGCCACGGGCCGCTTGATACCCTTGGTCAGCATCGGCGCCAACGTCACGTTGTCGAGCACGCATTTATGCGGGAACAGATTGAAATGCTGAAAGACCATGCCGATCTTTTCGCGCATGCGATGCAGATGCCGTTCGTCAGCCGGCACCAGCCCGCTGCTACCGGGCATATGGTAGAGCTGCTCGCCGTCGACCTCGATATGGCCGCCGCTGATCGTCTCCAGCGTCATCAGAATACGCAGGATCGTCGTCTTGCCGGAGCCGGATGGCCCGATCAGCGCCAACTTCTCGCCCGGCATGACATTCATCGACAGGCCGTCGAGCACGGTCAGCGGGCCGTATTTCTTGACGATGTTGTCGATGCGGATGATGGGCGGAAGCATTCATGTCTCTCCCTGTTGAGACAAGCAATGTCCTAACGATGACGGTCCATCAAAATCATGTCAATTCGTAAAATAATATCATGACAATTATTCTGCGCGCGCTCAAATACAAGGCATCGGCATCAGATCGCAAGCAGCAGCTCTTCCGGATTGCCTTGCGCCAGTGAGGCGACGATGCCGAGCCCCGTCCGCAACTCGCTTTCCGTCGTCGAACCAAGCGAAATGCGCACGGCCGGCGTCCAGCCCTGATCGGCAGTGTGGAACGCTTTGCCAGGCGCGATCGCCACACCGCGCAGCCTTGCCTGCGAAACAAACCCATCCTCGGTATGGTTGCCTGAGAGCGGCAGCCAGACGTGCAGGCTTTGCGGATGCGCCCGGTACGGCAGGCCCGCCAGCATCTCCGCCGCGATCGCGTGCCGGTTCGAAAGCGCACGGCGCTGCCAGTTGACCAGTTCCATCGCCGTGCCGTCGCTAACCCAGCGGGTGGCGATCTCCGCCATGGCAGGTGTCGCCATCCAGTTGGAGACGAGATGCCTGTTGGCGACGGCCGCGACATAGCGGTCGGGCGCGGTGAGATAGCCGATCCGCAGGCCCGGAACGGTAATTTTGGTGAAGCTCGTGACGTAGAGTGTCCGTTCCGGCGCAAACGCGGCCATCGGCAGCGCGCGGTTCTCGACCATCGGGCCGAGAATATCGTTTTCGATGATCGCGATATCATGCTTGGCCGCGACGGTGGCAAGCGCCTGCCTGCGGTTCGCGCTCATCAGCGCCGCCATCGGATTGATCACCGAGGGCTGCAGGAAAATGGCCCGGATCGGTCCCTTTCGGCAGGCTTCGTCCAGCGCTTCGGGGATCATGCCCTCCTCGTCGATCGCCAGCCCTTCGAGGTGCAGACCGAGATAGGTGGAGAGCGGAACCAGCGTATGATGGCTGATCGCTTCGGTCGCAACCGTCGAACCGGGCGGGGCAACGCTCATCAGCGCCACCGTCATGCCCGATGTCGCACCGTTCGTCACGCTGATGTTCAGCGGCGATACCTCCAGCCCGCATCGCGCCAGCCATTCCGTAGCGACGGCGCGATGGCGTGGAAATACCATATTCGGCCTGAATGAAAGCGCCGAGCTGGAGGGCAGGTTTTCCGAAAGCCAGCCGAAGGCCTGCCGCAGCCTTTCCAAATGGATCTGCTCGCAGACCGGCTTCAGGATCGACAGATCGATCACCTCGCCCAGCCGTTCCGGCAGATAGGGCGGTTCTGGCTCGCGCGGTCTAGTCTGGACAAAGCTGCCGCGTCCGATCTCGCCTGATATCAGCCCCCGGCGGATCAATTCGTCATAGGCGCGGCTGACCGTCTGCACGGAAAGATGCAGATCATCGGCCATCTTGCGATGCGGCGGCAATTGCACGCCATCGGAGAGCTTGCCGTCCATGATCGCGTTTGCGATCTGCTCGGCAAGCGAGAGATAGGCCGGCCGGCGGAGTTGCGAGGGATCGGGGCGCCACTTTGTCATGATTTTAACACTGCTGAAAATCAGTTCAATTGACAATGCAAAAATGCGCTCCCATTGTCTTTTCCCTACGTTTGAAATGATTTCTTTCTAAAGAAAGCACCATGAAGCTCGACGCCATCGACCTGCGCATTCTCGACGCCGTCCAGCGCGACGGCCGCATCACCAAACTGGCGCTGGCCGAAAAGGCCGGGCTGTCGCCGACACCGTGCTGGATGCGGCTGCGCAAGCTCGAAAAGGCGGGTGTTATCACCGGCTACCATGCACGCATCGCGCCGCGGCGCATCGCGCCGGTCGCCAGCGTGATGATGGAAGTGACGCTCGCCAATCATCGCCAGGCGGATTTCGAGCGCTTCGAGCGCGCCGTGACCGCAATCCCGGAGATCGTCGCCTGCTGGTCGGTCGGCGGCGGAGTCGATTACATCCTGAAGATCATCGCGCCCGATATCGACGCCTATCAAAGGCTGGTCGACGGGCTTCTCGACCGCGAACTCGGCATCGACCGCTACTTCACCTACATCGTCACCAAGACGGTGAAGGAGGAAACAGTCCTTCCGGTCTCTTCCTTCACTGCCGCCGGCGAAGACGAGACCGCGGCGTAGACAATCTCTCTGCCAGGCCGCCGTCCTTTAGACCATCTCTCTGTTTTCGCCTTCACCAACAGACAATCTCTCGCCCGCTCCCGTGGAAAACTTGCGTCAACCGCCACGAGGAGACTTGATATGACCGCCGTTTTTGCCCGCCCCGCCTATCATGACGCGCTGTCGCGGCTTGCCGACCGTCATCTCCTGCGCGATCTGGCCTATGTCGGCGGCCGATGGATCGCCGGCAAATCAGGGAAAAGTTTCGAGGTCGCGGATCCCGCCTCTTCGGCGACGCTGGCCTGGGTTGCAAGCCTTGGCGCGGACGAAACGTCTGTGGCGATCGATGCAGCGTCAGACGCTTTCGCCGCTTGGCGCGCGATGCTGCCGCAGAGCCGCGCGGCGATCCTGCGCAAATGGTTTGAGCTGATGCTCGCGGCCAAGGAGGATCTGGCGCTGATCATGACGCTCGAACAGGGCAAGCCGCTTGCGGAATCGCGTGGCGAGATCGATTACGCCGCTTCCTTCGTCGAATGGTATGCCGAGGAAGGCAAGCGGCTGATCGCCGAGAACGTCACCAGCCATCTGCCCGGCGCGGAAATGATCGTCCGGCGTGAGGCGCTCGGCGTCGTCGGCATCGTCACGCCCTGGAATTTCCCCTCTGCGATGCTCACTCGAAAGGCTGCCGCGGCGCTGGCCGCCGGCTGCACGGTCGTCGCCCACCCCTCCTCCGAGACGCCGCTTTCGGCACTGGCGCTTGCCGAGCTCGGCGAGCGGGCGGGCATTCCCGCCGGCGTCTTCAACGTGGTAACCGGCAATGCCGCTACGATCGTCGGGCGGATGTGCGCCGACAATCGCGTGCGCGCCATGAGCTTCACCGGCTCCACCGGGATCGGACGGCTGATCGCCGCCCAGTGCGCTCCGACACTGAAGCGGCTGGTGATGGAACTCGGCGGCCACGCCCCGCTGATCATCTTCGATGACGCCGATATATCAAAGGCGGTCGAGATCGCCGTCAACGCCAAGTTTGCCACGTCAGGCCAGGATTGCCTCGCCGCCAACCGGATCTTCGTCCAGCGGCGGATCGCCGATGCCTTCGCCAAGGCCTTTGCAGACCGCATTGCCGAACTGAAGGTCGGTCCGGGGCTCGAGGATGGCGCCGAGATCGGGCCGCTGATGCATGAACACGCCGTCGCCAAGGTCGAGGAGCAGGTCTCCGACGCGCTGGCGCATGGCGCGCGGCTCGTCACCGGCGGCAAGCGCCACAAGGCCGGAAGGCTTTTCTATGAGCCGACGCTGCTGATCGATGTGCCGGCGGAGGCGCTGATCATGCGCGAGGAGACTTTCGGGCCAGTGGCGGCCATGACCGCCTTCGATACGGAAGACGACGTTATCGCCCGCGCCAACGATACCGAATACGGCCTTGTCGCCTATATCGTCACAGAAAACGGCGCCCGCCAGATGCGGCTCGGCCGCGCACTCGAATACGGCATGGTCGCCGTCAACCGCGTGAAGATCACCGGCGGGCCTATTCCCTTCGGCGGCTGGAAACAGTCTGGCCTCGGCCGCGAGGGTTCACGCCATGGGCTCGAGGCCTTCACGGAGCTTAAATATCTCTGCATCGACACGGCCGCCTGAGCCGCCCCATTTTCAAGAAAGAGGCTACGACATGCTCGATAGAAGCAACGAACTCACCGCCTGGGACCGCGATCACTTCTTCCATCCCTCGACCCATATGGGTGCGCATGCTCGTGGCGAGACACCGACCCGCGTCGTTGCCGGCGGCGAAGGCGTCTACATCACCGACACGACAGGACGCAAAAGCCTCGACGCCTTTGCCGGCCTTTATTGCGTGAATGTCGGCTACGGCCGCCAGAAGATCGCCGATGCGATCGCCGAACAGGCGAAGAACCTCGCCTATTACCACGCCTATGTCGGCCACGGCACGGAAGCCTCGATTACGCTTTCGAAGATGATCATCGACCGCGCGCCCGACGGCATGAGCCGCGTCTATTTCGGTCTCTCCGGCTCGGACGCCAACGAGACCAACATCAAGCTCATCTGGTACTACAACAACATCCTCGACCGCCCGGAAAAGAAGAAGATCATCTCGCGCTGGCGCGGTTATCACGGCTCCGGCGTCATGACCGGCAGCCTCACCGGCCTGGCGCTTTTTCACAACGCTTTCGACCTGCCGCGCGCACCGGTGCTGCACACCGAAGCACCCTATTATTTCCGCCGCCCCGACCGGTCGATGAGCGAGGAGCAGTTCTCGCAATATTGCGCCGACAAGCTCGAGGAGATGATCATTACCGAAGGCCCGGAAACGGTCGCCGCCTTCATCGGCGAACCTATCCTCGGCACCGGCGGTATCGTGCCGCCGCCGAAAACCTACTGGCAAAAGATCCAGGCCGTGCTCGACAAATATGACATCCTGCTCGTCGCCGATGAAGTCGTCACCGGCTTCGGCCGTCTCGGCACCATGTTCGGCTCGGATCATTACGGCATGAAGCCGGACCTGATCACCATCGCCAAGGGCCTGACCTCGGCCTACGCTCCCCTTTCCGGCACAATCGTGTCGAACAAGATGTGGCAAGTCCTGGTTCAGGGTTCCGATCAGATGGGCGCGATCGGTCACGGCTGGACCTATTCCGCTCATCCGATCTGTGCTGCCGCAGGCATTGCCAATCTCGAGCTGATCGACGAACTCGGCATCGTCGAGAATGCGGGTGCGACCGGCGCCTATTTCCGCTCGGAACTGGAGAAAGCCATCGGCGGCCACCGCAACGTCGGCGAAGTCCGCGGCGACGGACTGATGGCGGCCGTCGAATTCGTCGAGGACAGGGACGACCGAAAATTCTTCGATGCCGGCCGCAAGATAGGCCCGCAGGTCGCCTCCGCCCTCCTCGAACGCGGCGTCATCGGCCGCGCCATGCCGCAGGGCGACATCCTCGGCTTCGCCCCACCGCTCTGCCTGACACGCGAGGAGGCCGACATCGTGGTCAAGGCCGCGGCGGATGCGATCGAAACCGTCTTCAAGAACATCTGAGGGAGAAGAGCGGCATGACGATCCCGGAAAAGATGGCGGCCGTATTGCTCACCGGCCATGGCGGTCTGGACAAGCTCGTCTATGACAGCGACGTGCCCGTCCCGAGACCCGCGGACGGCGAGGTTCTGATCCGCGTCACGGCCTGCGGCATGAACAATACCGACGTCTGGGTCCGCCAAGGCGCCTATGGCACCGAGGACGATCCGTCGGCTGTCTCCACATGGCGCAGGCAAGGCAATACGCTGACATTCCCGCGCATTCAGGGCACCGATACGGTCGGCCATATTGTCGGCGTCGGCCCCGGCGTTGATCCGGCACGCATCGGCGAACGTGTCATGGTCGACTTCTCGATCTATAACCGCGACGACGACAGCCTCGCCGACATCGATTACATGGGCCATGGCCGCGACGGCGGTTATGCAGAATATATGGCACTGCCGGCCGAGAATGCCCATGTCGTCGCAACCGATCTGACCGACGTCGAACTCGCCACCTTCTGCTGTGCCTATCTGACCGGCGAGCGCATGCTGGAACGGGCAAGGCTTGTCGCCGGTGAACGCGTCCTGGTGACCGGCGCCTCGGGTGGCGTCGGTTCGGCGATCATCCAGCTCGCGCGGGCCCGCGGCGCCATCCCGATCGCGGTCGCCGGCCCCGGAAAGGAGGCGGCGATGCTCGACATCGGCGCCGAGGCGGTAGTAACCCGCGGCAAGGGCGATCTGGTCGAAGCCGTCCATGCCGCCAGCCGTGGCCAGCCGATCGATGTCGTCGCGGATCTCGTCGGCGGACCGCTGTTCAACGATCTCCTGAAGATCCTGCGCCCCGAAGGCCGCTACACGACAGCCGGCGCCATCGCCGGCCCGGTCGTCCAGCTCGATTTGCGAACCCTGTACCTGAAGCAGTTGGAACTGCACGGCTCGAGCCAGGGAAGCCGCGCCGACTTTCGTCGGATCGTCGGCTATATCGAAAGCCGGAAAATCCGGCCTCTCGTCGGCGGCATCTATCCGCTGTCGGAATTCCACCGCGCGCAGACCGACTTCATGGCGAAGAACTTCGTGGGCAAATTGGTCGTGGTTCCCGGCCAACGATAAGACCCGATCGCTGATCACGCCGCAGGCGAACTTTATGAGCCTTGCGGCGTTTCACGGCCATGGAAAATCATTGCAATGACATCGAGCGTTCGCTGCTGCGGAAGATCCAAGGCTTCCTTCTATCCATGAAGGAGACCGAACTGTCGTTCGCGCCACGCGGCCGCTGATGCCAACCGGCAGCACGACATACCTCACCCCTGCCGAACTCGCAAGAATTCGGCGCGCCGTCGGCCTAGCGCGCCTGATGGACACCGCGGTCAGATTGCCCGTCATCGGCGTGCGGATCGGCGCGGACTCGGTTCTCGGCCTCATCCCGGCGGTCGGCGACATTGCCGGATCCCTCATCGGTCTTTTCATCATCGATGAGGCAAGACGTCTCGGCATTCCCACCCACAAGCTCGCCCGCATGGCTGTCAATCTCGGGATCGACGCCGCCGGCGGAACGGTTCCCCTCCTCGGCGATCTTTTCGACGTCTATTTCAAATCTCATCGCCGAAACGTCGGCATCATCCTCGACCACTTTGGGATCAACGAAGACGAGCTGAACCGGCGCATTTGACGAAGCCGATTGTTTCGCTCAGCGATCACAATCCTTTGCAGTTCTTCCACATCAGGAACCTATGCGGGGTTTTGGCGTTCGCCCTGTTTCAATCACCAAGTGCGAGACCGGCCCGTTGGATCAGAGCTCTCCCCCCAAAAGCGATGAAATGAAACGCCTGCAGGATCAATCCGCGGAAGATGATGCACGGCAGAATGACGGTAAGGAGGAAAAGCGCCCTTCGCTGCTTCGCCGTCATCCATTCATGGTCCTCTCCGGCATCGCTGCCCTGTTGCTGCTGGCTGTCGCCGGCTATTTCATCTGGCTGGTCTATTTCCACCCCTACGAGACGACGGACGATGCCTTCGTCGATTCCCGCAGCTTCTCGGTTGCCGCAAAGGTTTCAGGTTATGTGTCGGACGTATCCGTGACGGATAATCAGCACGTGACGTCGGGCGATCCGATCCTGAGGATCGATCCTCGCGATTATCAGATTGCGCTTGATGCGGCGAAAGGCCAGGTTGGGGTCGCCGAGGCGGCCATTTCAAGCGCCGAGGCGCAGATCGCAGCGGGCGATGCCGCTATCGACGAAGCCAAGGCGCAGCAGAATTCGGCAGCAGCCGCACTTCAGTACGCGCAGGACGAGGCCGATCGGCAGCAGCAGCTGGTCAAATCGGGCGCCGGTTCCGAACAGGCTGCGCAGCAGGCGACCTCCACGCTCAGGCAAAGCCAGGCAAGCCTGGCGCAGGCGCAGGCAAGTGTCACCTCGGCGCTGAAGAACAAGACAGCCGCCGAAGCGCAGAAGGCGAGCGCGATTGCCAGCCTGCGTCAGGCCCAAGCCCAGGTCGAGGCCGCCGAACAGAACCTCGCCGACACGACCATCACCGCAGCGCAGCCCGGTCGCATCGTCCGCCTTTCCGGTTCCAGAGGGCAATATATCCAAGCGGGCCAGGCCGTGTCGATGTTCGTTCCCGACGAGATCTGGGTGACTGCCAATTTCAAGGAGACGCAACTGACGGATATGCGCCCCGGCCAGCCGGTCGAGCTGACGATCGACGCCTATCCGAACAGACCGCTGAAGGGCCACGTCGATTCGGTCCAGCCGGGATCGGGCACCGCCTTTTCGCTGCTTCCCGCCGAGAACGCGACCGGCAACTACGTCAAGGTCATCCAGCGCGTTCCCGTCAAGATCGCCGTCGACGACTGGCCTCAGGACGTGGCGATCGGACCTGGAATGTCGGTGGTTCCGACGGTAACGGTCCGCCCGAGGGATTGACGTGAGCGGCGCTGCGACCACCGCTGGCAGCCAGGCATCGCCGACACAAGCGGCAAACCCGTGGCTGATCGCTCTCGTCGTCTCGCTCGCCACCTTCATGGAGGTGCTCGACACGACGATCGCCAACGTTGCTCTTCGCTATATATCTGGTGGCCTCGCCGTAAGCGCCGACGAAGCCTCATGGGTCGTCACCACCTATCTCGTCTCGAATGCCATCATCCTCGTCGCCAGCAGCTTCATCGCGAAACGCTACGGCCGGCGGCGCTTCTATCTGCTTTGTCTTGCGACCTTCACCATTGCCTCGATCCTTTGCGGCATGGCCTGGAACCTGGAATCGCTGCTGATCTTCCGGATGATCCAGGGGTTTGCCGGCGGCGGCATGGTGCCAATCTCGCAATCGATCCTCGCCGATTCATTCCCACCCGAAAAGCGCGGGCAGGGATTTGCGCTGTTCGGCGTTGCCGTCGTGGTTGCGCCGGTGATCGGCCCGACGCTCGGCGGTTATCTCTCCGACAATTTCTCATGGCACTGGTGCTTCCTGATCAATGGCCCTGTCGGGCTCTTCGCCTTCGCGCTCGTCTATATGCTGGTGAAGGAGCCGGACTCGCTGAAGCGGGAGCGGGCGGAAATGCGCCGCACCGGTATTCGCATCGACATCGTCGGGTTCCTGCTCGTCGCCACCTTTCTCGGCGCCCTGGAAGTGGTGCTCGACCGGGGACAGATCGAGGATTGGCTCGATTCGAATTTCATCGTCGTCACGATTGCAATCTGCATCCTCGCCCTTGCGGCCGCCATTCCCTGGCTGATGACGAAATCGAATCCGATCATCGACATCCACCTGCTGGCAAGCCGGCAGTTCGGATCGTGCTTCATCGTCATGCTGGCAACGGGCGCGATCCTGATCGCAACGACACAATTCGTCCCTGAGGTTCTGCAGCAGAACTTCGGCTACACGGCCACCTGGGCCGGCCTCGCGCTATCGCCCGGCGGCCTCATGGCGATGGTCATGATGTTCGTGTCGGGCCGGCTCTCCGCCCGCATCCAGCCGAAATATCTGATCGCCATCGGTACGGCGATCATCGCGGCGGCCATGTGGGACATGACGAGGATCCATGCCGATCTCAACTTCGGCTTCTTCGTCTGGTCGCGCATCTTTCTCGGCCTCGGTCTGCCGCTGATCTTCATTCCGATCACCTCGGCATCCTATGACGGCCTGCGCCCCGACCAGACTGACCAGGCATCGGCGCTGATCAATGCCTCCCGCAACACCGGCGGCTCGATCGGCGTGTCGATCGCCTCGAACGTACTTGCCCATCGCGAGCAATGGCACCAGAGCCGGCTCGTCGAAAGCGTGGTGCCGCCCGATCCCGCCTACCAACAGACACTGCAAACCGCCACGCAGCATTTCATCGACAGGGGTTTGCCGATGGCGGACGCCCAAACGCAGGCAACTGCCTGGATCGCAGAACAGGTTCAAACGCAGGCGAGCTATCTTGCCTATATCGACGTCTTCCACACGCTCATGCTGATCTCGCTCTGCCTCATCCCCCTCGCCCTGATCCTGCGAAATATCGATCTGAAACAGGGAGGCGGCGGCTCCGGTCATGGTTGATAGCCAGATCGGAGCATCTGTTCCATTAGCCGACATGGGCACCCCGATTTTATTGATGATCGACCGCAGGGACCTTGTCGGTCAGAAACGCCAGAGCCGCTGCGCCGACGAGGCCCGAGTTCTGGTCCAATGCCGCCAGTACCACTTTGACATCCTTGAATGCCGGCATTGCCCATTGCGTGATGTAGCCTCGAATGCCGGGTTGCAGCCGATCGAACTCGTGGGAAAGCCCGCCTCCCATCACGACGATATCGGGGCTGAAGATATGGATCAGGCTGGTGAAGCCACGACCGAGAATTTCCGCTTCCTCGTCGATCAGTTGATTTGCGAGAGGATCGCCATTTCTTGCCGCCGCAAAAACGCTGCGGCTGTCGATGGCGCCGCCATCGTTGCCTATTATCGTCCCGCTGGATTCCATCGACCTCATCTGGGCGCGGCGCGCAAAAGCCGTTCCGGATCCGTAGGCCTCGAAACAGCCTCTGTTGCCGCAGGGGCAAAGCTCTCCATTCGGCGCGACCGACATGTGGCCGACATGGGCTGCCATGCCTTTGCGACCGCGCACGACGCGGCCATCCGACACAACGCCACCGCCGATACCGGTGCTCACGGTGACATAGACCAGATTATCGAGCCCCTTGCCGGCTCCGAACTGCCACTCGCCGATGGCAGCGGCAATCGCGTCGTTCTCGAGGTCTACCGGAAACGGAAACCGCTTCTGCAATTCCGCCTTCAGTGGAAAATCGACAAAGCCGGAGAGGGTCGGGATATTCGAGGCGACCCCCGCGACCGTATCGAGCGGGCCCGGAGCAGATACGCCGACGCCCACCACCGAAGCAGGGTTCAATGCTGCAAGCAGTCCATCGGTCAGGCCGCAGATTTGGGCGAGCACGCGGTCGGGGCCTGCCAGCGCATCCGTTGGTTCGGCTGCGCGCGCCAGGATCCTGCCCTGCTCGTCGACGAGGGCAGCGCGCACCTGCGTCCCGCCGAGGTCGATTCCAATGGCAACCTGCTGCATGTGAAGACCATGAGTTAGAGTGCGCGCAGCCATGCCATCCGCCCGTCGAGCGATGGCGCATTGAAAGCCAGGGAACCGAGAACGACGGTTTCCGCGCCCGACTGGCGCAGAAGCGGCACGGTGTGCTCGCGAATGCCGCCGTCGGCCGCCAGCACGATCCGATGCGCCGCGCCGCAGCCGGCAATGATTTGCTTTGCCTGCTGAAGCCGCGCTCCGGCCTTCTCATCGAGACCCTGGCCCTTCACGCCGATCGCCGTACCGAGCAGCGTCACAAAGCGCAGCCGGGAAACATATTTCTCGACGCGTTCGACAGGCGTCTCGACCTTCAGCACCATGCCGGCTGCGACACCGCGGCGATCGAGAAGATCGAGAGCCTGGTCGGCGACGCTGTCGTTTTCGACGTGAAGACTGATCAGATCGCTGCCCGCATCGGCGAACTGCTCGATTTGCGACAGGAGGATGCTGTCGGCGACCATCAGGTGAACGTGGATCGGGCGCGAGGACGCTTTGCGCACGCCGGCAACAAGATCAGGGAAAAACAACATGGCCGGCGCGAAATGGCCATCGGCGACATCGATGTGGAGCATGTCGACGTGAGGATCGACACGCGCCAGATCATCCGCCAGACGGACGAGATCGGCCGACCAGACCGAGAATTCGGCAATCAGGCGATCCTTCGGGAGATCGGCGATCCAGGTCTTGGAGGGGGTCGTCATTGCTTTCAGAGCTCCTTCAGAAAATTGCCCATGGCAAGCCGGAAGTCGGCGACGTATTGCCGGCGGCTCTCAGTCTTCGATGTGATCTGCACCAAACACGCGCCGGCAATCCGCTCGGCAAGAGCACGCGCAAGGCTGAGAGGATGAATGCTGTCCCGATCATGGCCGATGATGAGCGTCGGCACGGTGAGATTGCGGACCTCCTCGTCGGTCACACCAGGACCGTCATTGGAAATCCTGGTGAGCAGTTCGGCGGTCACATCCAGAGGCGTGCGGGAGAAAAAACCAACAAGCGAGGCCAGATTGTCCGGCGCCTCGGCGGCGAGCCGCACACCCACCGGCCCGGCAAGGAATGCGGTCTTTGCCTCGCCCTGCGGCAGAGTTTTCAAAAGATGCCCGACTTCGGCGTTGGGTGACATATTCTCCGGCGCGGATGCCGTCAGCCAGGCCGGCCTTGCGATGATCAGAGCCTTGACAAGATCGGGCCGCTTGACCGCGAGACGCAAGGCGATCACAGCACCCATCGAGATGCCGCCGATCACGATCGGCGGCATAAGGTTCTTTTCCATATAGGCGGCGATATCATCGCAGAAGGTCGCGATCGACAACTGCTCCAGATTGCCGGCTTGGGAATGGCCGTGGCCGCGCGCTTCGATCGTTACCCGGCGAAAACCCGCGTCGAGCGGAAAGACTTCGTCGGTCTGCGCCGCGTCGCCGCATAGGCCATGCTGGAAGATTATGGACGCGCCCTCGCCCGCCACATCGACATTGAGAATGGTCCCGTCGCTGGTTTCGAACGGTTGCGCTCGTCTCATCTTCCTGCCCCCGCAGAATTACCGTCGAGGCTATTCTTCAGGAAGGCCGCCGCATCGGCCGCCTCCGAAGCCGAAAGGCCATGTGTGACGAGACTGCCGTTGAAGCCAATCGCCTTGAGACGGCCGAGATAATGCGCGTAGTCGAGCACACCCTTGCCGGCGGTCGCAAAACTTCCGTCCGGATTGCGATCTTTCGCATGCGCCATGACGATCCGATCGGCCAGAAGGTCGATGGAGGAAGAGACAATGCTCCGCTGCTTATCCAGCGTCGCGACCTCGAAGAGATTGGCCGGATCGAGCACGATCTTGATGCGGGGGCTCTTCAGTGCGGCAATCAGCCGATGGGCTTTCTCGGCCGAGTTGACGACATTGGCAAGCTCGGGCTCGATGCCGAGATTGACATCGTAGCGCTCGGCGATCTCGATGGCTGCGCCCATAGCCTCGAGGAGATCCCGCCAGGCCTCCGGCGTGTCGTTGTCGGCATGCGCCTTCCACTGATCGATGGGGTCGCGTGTGCCGGTGCAGAGCGTGATCAGCGCCGTCGACATGCCGGCGCAGCCCTCCGCCAGTGTCGCCAATCTGCGAAGGCCGGCCTCGCGCATGGCGGGATCCGGATGGATCATGTTGAAGGTGCCCGAAACGGCAACGATTTCGACGCCGCTGCTACGCGCCGCTTCGCCGACGGCGCGGGCCTGGGCCTCCGTAATGATCTCCGGCATCGACAAAAGGCCCGAGCAGGCCATATTGTATTGTGCGCAGGTGAACCCGGCTGCGGCGACCGAGTTGAGAACGGTCAAGGGTTCCGTTCCCTCGAAGGTCTTTGCGAAGATACCGAGCTTCATCACACGCCACCTGTGACGTCGGACAGCGCAACCGCCTTGCCGCTTTCGGCGGAACGCGCGACGGCGACCATGGCCCGAACGGATGCCAGGCCATCATCGATGTCGGCGCCTTCCGTCGCGGTGCCGTCCAGAATGGTGCGGGCGAAGCCCTCGACCTGACGGCGATAGAAATGGCCGTCGGCACCGAGCACGCGATGGGTGGCACCGTCCGCTTCCCGGAAAATGTCCACCTCGCTGGTCTTGTAGTACCACGGGTTATAGGTCTTGCCCAAAATGCTGCCGTTCTCGCCGTAGATCTGAAAGCCTTCGTGCCAGTCCATGCGCACCTGGACGGTAAGATCGAGATGGCCGAGCGTGCCGGAGGCAAATTCCACGTCCACGAACCAGCACCAGATGCCGGCGCGCTCGGACAGACGAGCGTTGACGGAGACGATGTCGCCGGCGAAATACCGTGCCGTGTCGATCAGATGGCAACCGTGGGCAAGCATGTAGTAGCGCCGCAGGTCGGCCTTCGGATTGGTGGAGGGTTTCTTCGCATTGGCGCTGGTGACGATCAGCGGCTGGACCGCATCGGTCATCGGATAGCGATGCGTGCTGTCGCAATACCATGCTTTCAGAGCAACCATCTCGCCCATTTCATCGCGGATGAAGGACTTGGCGGCCTGGAGCCCCGCGTCGAAACGCTTCATATGCCCGACCTGAAACACCTTTCCCGACGTGTCGACTGCAGCCTTCAGTTCAAGGCATTCCTCGATGGTGACACCGACGGGTTTTTCGCAGAGGACATGCTTGCCTGCCTGAAGGGCGCGAATGGAAGCCGGGACGTGAAAGGCATCGGCGGTCGCGATGATCACCGCATCGAGGTCGGGATCGGCCAGCATCCTGTCGTACTCGCCATAGGTTTTTTCCGCCTCGTGGGTGATGGCCATCCGTTCGCGGAGATCCTCGGCAACGTCGCAAATCGCATAGAGGTCGGCATTGGCTGCCTTGGTGCAGCTCTCGAAATGCGCGGCCTGGGCAATCTGGCCCGCTCCCAATACGCCGATGCGGAGACGTCTTTCCTGTTTTGCTGGCATCGATGAACCCTTCGGGTCGGGTAGTGAAAATGAACGCTGGTTTCGGCGTCGGGTGGAATGATTTCAAGACATCGAACGTTGCCGACGTCTTCTGGCCGGACCGCCACCGGCGTGTCGGCTCTCCCTCCTCACTTCATAGCGCCATATGTGTTTGAGGATTGAAAAAGTGCAGTTTCGCCGGGTCGATGGCCAGATCGATCGATTGGCCCGTCTCGACCGCGCTGACCGCTTCGAAGCGCGCGACGGCATTGGCGGCCCCGCTCAGGTCTTCGACGGCATCGGGGTCGCCCGAGTCGATCCGGACCGCGTCGATCTTCAAATGCACGATCAGCTCGGAGCCGAGCTCCTCGATCGACTTCACGACAACCGGAATCGTCGGATGGGAGGCGCCTGACGGCAACCGGCTGTCGTAGAGGTCCTCGGGCCTGACCCCAAAGATCACGTCCTTTCCCTCAAAGGCGGACAGACCGGGAGCGCGCTCGGTGGCGCCGTCGGACAAGGGAATGGAGAAGCCCGGCAGATGGATCCGCCCGCCCGCCAGACGCCCTTCGAAAAGGTTCATCGAGGGCGAGCCGATAAAGCCGGCGACAAACGCATTGACCGGCCGGTGATAGAGAGCCTTGGGCGTATCCACCTGCTGAAGCACGCCGCCCTTCAGCACAGCGACCCGATCGCCCATGGTCAGCGCTTCGGTCTGGTCGTGCGTCACGTAGATCGTCGTCACGCCCAGCTGTCTCTGCAGGCTGGCGATCTCCGCCCGCATCTGAACGCGCAGCTTCGCATCGAGGTTCGAGAGCGGTTCGTCCATGAGGAATGCCGCGGGCTCGCGGACCATGGCGCGGCCCATCGCAACACGCTGGCGCTGGCCGCCGGAAAGCTGTGCGGGCTTGTTGCCCAGCAGGGACTCCAGCTGCAGGATCTTGGCAATCTCATGCACGCGCTTGGTGCGTTCGGCCTTGTTCTTTCCGGCCAGCTTCATCGAAAAGGCAATGTTGTCGAAGACGGTCATGTGCGGATAAAGCGCATAGCTTTGAAAGACCATGGCAATGTCCCGGTCCTTGGGCGCGAGATCCACGACGTCCTGACCGCCGATGCTCAACGTTCCGCTGCTGATTTCCTCGAGCCCGGCAATCATGCGCAGAGCGGTCGATTTTCCGCATCCGGACGGCCCGACCAGAATCAGAAACTCGCCATCATGGATCGTCAGGCTCAGATCCTTGATCGCATGGTAGCTGTTTCCATAGGTCTTGCAGATTTTGTCGAGTACAACCACAGCCACGTCTCGTCCTCCCGTACCGGTCCGGATCGCACCTTCAGACAGCGCTCCCTGCCATCTCCGATCGTTTCGACAAGAAGGCTCAGGACTGAGCTTCAAAGTCAACAAAAGAATCGAGGAAAACTCGCTGTAATCGGTCAGACGATCTGCATATCTCTTTGAAAGAAAGAGATATTTTACAGAAAATTAAAAATTATTTGCGGAACTATATTTTTTATCGCGCGTAACTTTTATGATTGGCGCATCGGGAGCGGCGTGGGCGCATTCTCCGCCGCCATCCATGCCAGGCACGTCCGGTGATCCGGCAAACCTCTGCGCCCTCCCCGTGCGGTCACGGAAATGGCGGCCGCGGCCGTGGCATAGGCAGTGCAATCAAGCGGGCTTTTACCCCTAGCGAGGGCAAGGGCGTAGGCACCGTGAAAACAATCACCGGCGCCGGTCGTATCGACCGCCTGAACCTGATAGGCCGGCACATGCCACCAGGTGGCATCGCTTTTCTGGCGGAGGTAGGTCCCTCGGTCGCCATCGGTGAGGACAACCGCGGACCGATCCTTTGACCAAAGCTTGTCCAGGATCATCGTTGGATCATCCTCGCCGGAGTATTCCCGCGCAAAGGCGAGCGGCAGCACCAGATGATCGGCAAAAGCCAGGATCCGGTCGGTCGCGGCACCGACCGTCCATTCGATATCGGCAATCACGGCCAAGCCCAAGGCGCATGCGCGCGCCACGACACTTTCCGAATGCGTGGCATAGCCATCGATCAGCAGTACCGGGGCCTGCATCAAAACCTCGTCGGGCAGCGCATCCGACGTGCCGTGCAGCACATCGTCGTCATAAGCGATGAACCGGTCGCCGTCCGGACCAACCGTGATCACGGAGCGGATCGGCGCGGCATCAGCGTGGCGGGGAGCCAGCGATATGTCGACGCCGTCGCGCTCGAGCTCGCTGCCCGCCACATCCGCCGCCCGCTCATCGCCGAGCCAGCCGATGAAGCCGGCGCGCCCGCCGAGCCGGGCGACGGCAACAAGGGCCGTCGCCACGTTGCCGCCATGGTCCATGGCGCGCTTCGTCACCTTCCCCTTGCCGGCCGTCAGCCCCCGATCGACATAGATGATGTCATCGATGGCCAGGGCGCCGAAGCCCAGAACCTGGAAAGGGCGCGACACGTCTCAAGCACCGGCCGCCGCCAGCGCATCCTCCGGCGTCATCCCCTTATGAATGACGAGCTTGAAGGCGCGTGCGGCCATGGTCGTATCGCCGTGACCCCAGAGGTTGCGACCGACGACCGCGCCTTTGGCCCCGGCGCGCAATGCTTCCGACGTCTGGACGAGCGCTCCGAGCAGCGTATCGGTCTTCGGGCCGCCGGCGATCACGACCGGAATCGGGCAGGTCGCAACGGTCTCGCGGAAGGACTCGAAATCGCCGGTGTAGCCGACCTTGATCACATCGACGCCGGCCTCGAAGCCGATGCGCACCGCATAGGCAATCTCATCCGGGGTGAACACGATCTTGCCGCCGTCGGAGAAATCGCGGGGATAGACATGGGCGACGACCGGCATCTCGAAGCGGGCGGCGGCGTTGACCGTATCGGTGAGCCAGCGGATATACTCTCCTTCGGTGGCGCCGCGCACGGGAATGGCGACAGCCAGTGCGTCCGCACCATAGCGCACCGCGTCTTCCGGGGTCGCAATGAGTTGGCGAATACGGTCGTCGGCGGTGAAGCAACCACCCTGAATGACGAGCGCTGCCTTTCCGGCATATTCCGACCAGAGGTGGCGCGCCGCGCCGGGCTGGATACTGATATAGTCGGGGCCTCCCGCCATGACGCGTCTGAGCGCACCCGGCAGGTCGGCAAGCCCGCCCTCACGCACATTGCCATAACCGACAAAATGATCGACGGCGCCTCCGAACAGATGACCCGATGGGTTCGAGAACAGGCGTGCGAGGCGGACTTTGGTTCCGAGACCCATGGCGATATTTCCTTTGTGATTGCCGGCTTTACGATTGCTGGCGCCGATGCTGAGGAAACCCTAACTCGAAAACAAACAAATATTCAATATTTCGACTTCTTTCGTTTTTACATGGATGACGAATTTTCGACGTGCATTTTCGTCATCATGCGGCTATTTTTGTAGCACGAGCCGTAGGATAAGGCGGCGAACTTTCGTTTTTCAAAAGTCATATGGTCGCAAAACGCGACAGGTCGGGATCACATATGCTTGCAGAACAGAGGCGGCAGCAGATCATGCTGGAACTTCAACGGGTGGGTCAGGCACGCACCCGCCAGCTCGCGGAATTTTTCGAGGTCTCGGAAGTGACGATCCGCTCCGATCTTGAAATCATGGACGCTAAGAAGCAGCTGATCAAAACGCATGGCGGGGCAATCGCCCTGCCGTCCGACTCGCCGGCAGCGGCCTTCGAGGAACGCATGCAACGCAATTTCGATGCGAAGCGACGCATCGCCCAGATGGCTGCGCGACAGATCATCGACAATCAGTCGATCGTCTTCGACAGCGGTTCGACGCTGCTGCAGGTGGCCATGCAGATGCCACCGGTCAACAACGTCGTGGTTGCGACAACGGCAATGAACATCGCCCAGCATCTGATGTACCGGCCAGGGCTCGACGTGCACATGATCGGCGGCCGCGTGTTTCCCAGCACCGTGAGCACGATCGTACAGGACTCCGACAAAGCGGTCGGCGGCCTCGTCGCCCACCAGGCTTTTGTCGGCGCCCACGCGATCGATCAGGCCTTCGATGTCGTCGATGTCTCCGAGGACGTGGCGCGGACCAAGCGTAACCTGGTTCGCATGGCCCGGCGTGTCGTCCTCGTGGCGGATTCGAGCAAATTCGACATCGGCGCTTCCTCCAAAGCCTTCTCGCTATCGCGCGTCGATCTGATCATCACGGACAGCAACATGCCGCACAGCATTCGCCATAGGCTGGACAAGCTGGGCGTGGAGGTTCGCTACGCGTGACCTGCAGTCCACTTCTCCAATTTACAAGAGAGACAGGAGAGGCTTTGGCGTCGACGGATGGCTTTGGCCGACGCCACGGACTACGAGATGGGCTAAAACCCCAGACGTCGAAGCGTCTCGCGGTTCGCGCGAACGGCGCCGGCGGGATCGGTTCCGGCATGGTCCGATTCTTCTTCCACCACGATCCAGCCGATAAAGTTCGGCGCATCCCGAACGGCCGAAATCACCGTAGGCACGTCGCAGACGCCTTCGCCGAGCATCGCCCAGGTCCCGTCGGCGTCCACATCCTTCAGATGCACGTAGCGGATCCGGTCCCGGTGGGCCGCCAGCGTATCGCCGATCTGCTGGCCGCCACGCAGGATATGGCCTGTGTCCGGCACCCAACCCACTTGTGGATCCAAGAGAGCAAACAGCTGATCATAGTCGTTCCGCGTGAACAGCAGCGTGTTGTGGTGCGAGGAAGGGTGGACAGCTATAGCGACGCCAGCCGACTGTCCAATCTCAGTCACACGATTGTAGCACTCGGCCGCAATGGCGAATTTCTCATCGCGCGGGCCGTCCGAGACGACCGTCGCCGATCCCATCGATATCATCGCGCCGGGAAAATTCGCCGCGAAATCGACCCATCGCCGCGCCGTGTCGAGATCGGAGGCAATCTTTTCCGCCATCGTGAAGCCGCTGGCGGAGCCGAAAGCAAAGGAAACCAGCGCCAAGCCGGCATCCGTCAGGATGCGGGCAAAGTCGGCAGGCTTGAGCGCGTAGTGACCGATCATCGTGTCGGTGATTTCGATACCGGCATATCCGCCGTCGGCAATGGCGCGCACCAGATCGTCCGGACCGCCGCCCCAACCGGTACCCAGCATCTCCCAGGTGAATGTCTGGCAGCCGATCTGCAGCTCAGCATTTTTCATATCTCGGTCCTGAACTATTCGTTGATGACAGCCGATGCCGGAGGCCTCGCCAGCCTTGCCGAAATCCCCTTCCGCCGGGAGCGGCGACTGAACAAACGGCGGGCTCTTCAGCGGGGATTGCGACGCCAGCGTCTTGCCATTACGTACGGTCAAATGTTATCGTACGTCAATATATTTTATTCCTTGCGATTAAAATGTAGTGCACCCCTCGACTCTTCGCACCACAACGACAAAATCAGGTTCTTAGATGGCACAGACCAATGGTATGAAACTCAGGATCGGCGTTGTGGGATGCGGCAATATTTCGCTCGCCTATATGCGCAACGCACCGCTGTTTTCCGGCGTCGAAATCATCGCCTGTGCAGATCTCAACGCAGACGCCGCCAAGCGCCGCGCGGCGGAGTTCGATCTGCGGGCGGCTGACGTCGATAGCCTCATTGACGATAAGAGCATCGACCTCATCCTCAATCTGACGATCCCGGCTGCGCATTTTGACGTTTCGATGCGGGCGCTGTCGGCAGGCAAGCATGTCTTCACGGAGAAGCCGCTCGGTGTCACGGCCGCCGAAGGACGTAGCTTGGTGGATGCCGCCGCCGTAAAGGGCCTCATGCTCGGCTCGGCGCCAGACACGTTCCTCGGGGCGGCCGGACGCCATGCCCGGCGGCAGATGGAAGCCGGCGCCATCGGCAAGCCGGTGACTGGAACAGCCTTCATGATGGGGCGCGGTATGGAGCACTGGCATCCGGATCCCAGCTTTTATTACCAGGCCGGCGCAGGCCCGCTGATGGATATGGGGCCTTATTATCTGACGATGATGGTCAATCTGATGGGGCCGATCCGCCGTGTGCAGGCCGTCGCCACAAGCGGGCAGGTAGAGCGGCTCATCACGGCGGAGGGACCGAAGCAGGGCACCACGTTCAAGGTCGGCACGCCGACCAGCGTGCTATCGCTGCTGGAATTCGATTGCGGTGCCACGATCACCTTCGGCACCTCCTGGGACGTCTTCCGCCACTCCAACCATCCCATCGAGCTCCACGGAACCGAAGGCTCGTTACGCCTGCCCGACCCGGATAATTTCGGCGGCTCCGTCGCGCTCTCCAGCCGCGGCGCGCCGTGGCAGGAAACGGATACATCCGGCGAACTTTTCGGCGCCGTCAATTGGCCGATCGCAGCACCGGATCGCGCCAACTACCGCATGCTGGGTCTTGCCGATCTCGCGCGCGCAATCATCGAAGGCCGTGCGCCACGCGCTTCGGGCGATCTCGCACTCCATGTGCTCGAAGTCATGGAAGCGATCCTGCGTGCAGGTGAAACCGGTACGGCGCAGACCATTTCGGGTATCGTCGCGCAGCCAAAAGAATTGCGGGAAGACGAAGCGAGGAGTTTGCTGGCATGACAGAACTGGACGAATCCGCCAAACGCGCCCTAGCGTGGCCTGGCGACCCGCAAACGCCGGTCGAAAGCTGCACCCCGGCGCTGGCGCGGCAGCAGTATCTCGATAGTTTCGCAGACATCCAGCGGCCGCTCGAAGACGTGGCCGAGATCCTGGAAAGGCATGTAGGCGCCATCCGGTTGAAGATATGGCGCGGCCGCGCTGCGCCGCGCCAGGGCGCACCGGCCTTGCTTTATCTCCATGGCGGCGGCTTTGTCATCGGCGCGCCCGAAACTCATGAGGATATCTGCCGGACGCTGGCCAATATGGCGGGTGCCGTCGTGGTTTCGCCCGACTATCGCCTGGCTCCGGAACATCCTTTTCCGGCTGCCATCGACGACTGCGCCGCCGCACTCGTCTGGATGACGGAGCATGCGGATGCGCTCGGCATCGATCCCTTGCGGATTATCGTTGCCGGCGATAGCGCCGGCGGCAATTTGGCCGCCGTCGTCGCCCTGCTGGCGCGGGACGGACAGGTGCCTGATATCATCGGACAGGTGTTGATCTATCCAGTGACCGACCAGTTGCAGACAAGCGACAGCTACTCACGTTACGAAGAGGGTTTCGGCTTGACGGCCGCAGCGATGAAATGGTTCCGAGACCACTACTTGCCGGACGCCGAAAGCCGGTCGGATTGGCGCGCCTCGCCGCTGAGCGTGGCGTCGCTGACGGGCGTGGCGCCGGCCCTGGTGATCCTTGCCGGATATGACGTGCTGTTCGACGAAGGGGCCGCTTATGCCGAGCGGCTCAGCTCGGAAGCGCAGGCCACAAGCCGCACCTGGCCCGGACAGATCCATGGATTCGTGTCGAAGCGAGGGGCCATTCCGGAAGGGCAGGAGGCCCTCGAAGCCATTGCAATGGCATGGCGCACCATGGACCCTGGGCTTGCCCGTTGAAACGGGAACCCGCCCAGTCTCAAGCCGAATCGCGCATAATAAGCGTTGCCTCGAGGATCACCCTGTTCGTCACAGGGGTCGTTCCATCATCTTCGCTTTCGATGTGTGCCAACAAAAGCTCCACGGATTTCGCGGCGATCTCCGGCGCGTTCTGGGCCATGGTCGTCAGCGACGGACAGGTATATCGGCTTAGCGGGTGATCGTCGTGTCCGGCGATGCGCACGTCGCAGGTGTCGCTACGGCCTATTTTTAGCCCCGACGCAAAGGCGGCTGCCATCGCGCCGAAAGCGAAGCGGTCGTTGGCGCATAGCAGCGTTTTGCCGGGAAGACCGCCAGTGCCAAGAATTCTCTGCATCTGCTCGTATCCGAGACGCTCGAATTCCCAGGAAGGTGGCGCGTCGCAATCGATGACCAGCGGGGAATGCCCTTCCCTTGCCATGGTCGCGCGGTAGCTCTCCTGCCGCTCGCCGGCATTTTCGGTCATATGCGGAATTTCCAGGAAGATCGGCGGCTCACCGGACCGGCAGAGATATTGCACAATGGCTGCCATGCTTTGCGCGTTATCGTTGCCGACATAGGGAAGGTCGGCATCGGCAGGATTGTCGAAGCAGACGACGGGTATGGCATCCCTCAGCCTTTCCAGCGCGGAACGGCGCGAACCAGCTCCGAGCGGCGCCACGATCGCACCCGCGACCTTCAGCGAGAGTAAGGTCCGCACGGCCTCCGCCTCCAGCTCCGGCCGCGTGTGCGAAGAGATTTGGACGGGCCAGAATCCTCTTTCACGCAACTCCAACTCAATCAGCGACACCACCTGCACATAAAAGGGATCCGACATGGTCGGGACCAGAATGCCGATATTCCTGGTCCGCTTGCGATTGAGATGCCGCGCGAAAAGGTTCGGCTCGAAATGCGACTTCTTCAGAGCCGCCTCGATCCGCTTGCGGGTCACCTCCTTGATCTGCGAGGGGTCATCGAAATATTTCGACAAGGTCGGACGCGAAACGCCGGCGGCGCTCGCGAAGTCGTCCATCGATTTATAGTTTTTCTTGGCCATTCAATTCCTTACTGGCGGGACGACGACAACCAATCGGCAATGATTCACGCAACGGCCGATCCTCTGGCGCGCCAAATCACGCATTCGGCAATTTGTACAGGTGATCTTCGGATCCTGAATCGTCGAAAATCACCGCGTAAGCCGGCGTGATCCGTCGTTTTTGGTGCAGGCTCTGCCCTCCCTTTCGAAAATCGAAATATTCCCTTCACTGCGAATTGCACCGTCTGCGCCGCGTGGTTGCAAAAAGTGCTTGTTTCAGCACCCCAAATTCCCAAATTTGCCGTGAAGACGCCAGGTTCCACGCTTTTCATTCTGTTGGGTAAACTTTCATTTGTTTACGAAAGTAAAGAAAAAATGCATCACAAGCAACACAAATGCTGTAGAAAATTACTGCCGATGTCAATCACCTTTATTATTTCTTATCAATGATTTAACTCAACACGCACCGTGCATGCCGGCCTCCCATCTTTTCCCGATCGCAGTTCTTCATTGACAGCAAGGGGCTCCAGGGAACCTACTTTGCCTACGATCTTGAGGAGGATCGATTAACGGACAATCTTTGGGAGGCACAGATGAATATCAGAAAATTCGGCGTGACCATGCGGGCGGCCGTAGCGGTATGGGCGCTCTGCGCCACATCCGCGTTTGCCGACACCACCATCGAGTTCATTCAATGGTGGGAACCCGAAATGCCGTCCGGTGCCCTGCGCGGCATTATGAACGATTTCGAGGCCAAAAATCCCGGCATTAAGGTGACGCTGGTTAGCGGTCCCTATGCCACGACGCGTGACCAGATCGTCGTCGGCGCAGCCTCCGGAACGCTGAGCGACGTGGTAGGGCTGGATGGTGCCTGGGTAAACGGGCTCTCCAAGCAGGGCGCGATCGCCTCGATGGACGAACTGATGGAGAAGGCGAAATACGACAAGAGCCAGATCACCGATATCGTCAAGGTCGATGGCAAGAGCGTGATGTTCCCGCTGGCATCCTTCGTCTACCCGGTCTTCGTCAATCTGGATATCTCCAAGGCAGCCGGCGTCGACAAGCTGCCGACCACGCGCACGGAATTCGCCGAAGCCGCGAAGAAGATGACCGACGCCTCGAAGAACCAGTACGGCTGGGTTCTGCCGCTGTCGCTGCAGTCTCCGAGTGGAATCCAGAACGACGTGATGTCCTGGGTCTGGGCCTCCGGCGCCTCGATGATGAAGGACGGCAAGCCTGACCTCGAAAATGCCGCCGTCGTCGGCACGCTCGACTATATCGCCTCCCTCAACAAGGAAGGCGTTATTTCTCCCGGCATCTTCGCCAAGAAGGAACAGGACAAGGTCGAGGAATTCGTCAACGGCCGCGTCGGCATGATGGTGGACTCCCTCGCCCATGTGAACCTCATCCGCGAGCGCAATCCGAAGCTCAATTTCGGCATCTCCGCCTTGCCGGCCACTGACGGCTACACAGGCAAGCGCGGCATGCCCTATGCGTCCTGGGGCATCGGCATCAGCGAGGGCAGCCAGCACAAGGAAGAGGCCTGGAAGCTCGTCGAATACCTGATGAGCCCTGACGTCAACGGCCGTCTGGTCTCGATTGCCAACGCCTTCCCCGGCAACGTCCATGCCAAGCCGGACTTCGTGGCCTCGGACCCGATCTTCGCGGAAGCCTTCAAAATCTTCCAGAGCGGTTATCCGGCGAACGAATTCGTCGGCCTTCCGGTTGCCGAAGAGCTGATGCGCGACATGAATGTCGAAGTTCAGAAGATGTTCGACGGCGGGCAGTCAGCCAAGGAGGCAGCTGCCAACACCGAGAAGGCTTGGCTGGCGAAGTTCTAAGCACGTCGCTTTCACGGATCACCGGCAGCGCAAACAGGCGCTGCCGGTGCAAGTCGTCAAATTTCGGCAGAATAGAAAGTCACAGCTCATGAACCATTCGGCTACGGCTCTGGTCGCTGCGCAATCCAAAGCGCGGAGAAAAGGATGGCTTCGTTACAGCACCTTGAGGAAGCTGGTGCCGTATTTCTACGTTTCGCCGGCGAGCCTGCTGCTTGTGCTGCTGATGCTGTTCCCCATGGTGATGGTCTTCAGATATTCGCTGATGGATGGCGCCATCATGAAAAAGGACGCTGCCTTCGCGGGCGTCCAGAATTATATGACCATCTTCGAAAATCCGGTCTTCTGGCAGTCGTTGGTACAGACGCTTTACTTCACGATCATGAGCGTCGTCTTCCACTTCATCATCGGCTTGGCATTCGCGCTGCTGTTGAACACCAACCGCGTCGATCCGCTTATTCGCAGCATCCTGCGTGTACTCTTCATCCTGCCCTGGCTGTTCACGGCCGTCATTATCGCCATCATCTGGCGCCTGCTGCTCGACCCGAACGGCGTCATCAACAGCGTGCTGATGGCGCTCCATATCATCAACTTCAAGGTCGAGTGGTTTTCGTCGACACGCACCGCCATCCACGCTTTGACCTTCGCAAACATCTGGGCAGGCTATCCGCTCTACATGGTCAGCCTGCTCGCCGGCCTCCAGGGCATTTCGAAGGAGCTTTACGAGGCAGCCGGTATCGACGGCGCGAACGAAGTGCAAAAGTTCTGGTACATCACCATTCCGCAGCTGATGCCGATCATCATCAGCATCGCGCTCCTCGATTTCATCTGGACGATGCAGGTTTTTCCGCTGGTGTGGATGACGACGGGCGGCGGCCCGATCTATTCGACGGAAGTGCTTTCCACCTTCACCTATAAGCTCGCCTTCTCCCAGTACGAATTCTCACTGGCTTCGGCGAGTGCAATGATCATCCTGATTATCTCGATGAGCGTTACCTATTTCTATATCAAACACCAGCAGCGCAGGTAACCGCCATGGCAAAGCGTTCTTTCAAGAGTTCGGCATTGCCGATCATCCTGACCTATCTCGGCTTGGCGATCGGTCTTGTCTTCTCCACCTTTCCGATCGTGTGGATGTTTTTCAGTTCGCTGAAATCGAATACAGAAATCTTCGCCCTTCCGCCGCGGCTGTTGCCGGATGATTTTACGGTTGCCGCCTATCTGACGATTTTCAACGATCCGGTAAAAGTGCGGTTCTTCATCAACAGCTACTTCGTGGCCGGCGTCGTCACCTGCCTGACTCTGGTCGTCGCGATCGTGACCGCCTACGGTTTCAGCCGCTATCAGTTCCGGTTCAAGAACACCTTGAACATCTTCATCATCAGCACCCAGACCGTTCCGCCGATCACCCTTCTCATCCCCTATTTCGGCATGGTGGTCGCCTTCAGGATATTCGATACTTATCTGGCGCTGATCCTCACCTACATGGTCTTCACCCTGCCTTACGCCGTCCTGCTGATGACAGGCTATCTCAACACGCTGCCGAAAGAACTGGACGAGGCCGTCCTTGTCGACGGCGGCTCAAGCTGGACGGCGCTTTGGCGCGTCATCGTTCCCGTCTCCATCCCCGGGATCGTTGCCACGGCGGTCTACACGTTTCTGCTAGCCTGGAACGAATTCCTCTTTGCGCTGACGCTGACGAAATCGATGAACCTCAGGACGGTTCCGATCGGTATCCAGCTTCTGATGGGCCAGCACGCCTTCGAATGGAACGAGATGATGGCGATGAGCGTGCTCGGTTCCCTGCCCCTCTTGGTCCTTTATCTGGTTGCTCAACGCTACTTCCTGGCGGGCATGACCGCCGGCTCGGTCAAAAGCTGATGGGGCGCTGATCGCGTTTCGAATTTCATAACGGGAGCAAAGCGCTGCGGCTAACGCCGACGTCCCAATCCCGCAGGGCATCGCCGACCTCGGCTCTGTTAGGTGCCCCGGTGCGACCGCCAAACACCTGGCACTTGAGCGCCGCCGCCATGGATGCAAAGCGCATCGTCTCCTCGATCGGCATGCCTTCCGCAGTAGCCAGCGCAAAAGCGCCATGGAAGATATCGCCGGCTGCGAGCGTATCGACGGCCCTCACCTTCGGAGCGGCAAGATGGAAGACTTCGCCGGTCAGCTCATCGAACCAGAAGCAGCCGTTTTCGCCAGCGGTGACGCTGATGAAAGCATGCTCGAACTTTCGTTTCAAAAGGCCGACGACCTTCACCAGCTCGGCTGCTCCAGAAAGCCGTTCGGCCGCCGGCTGCGAGAACACGATGTGGCTGGCTGCCGGCGCCAGCATCTCGATCACGCCATCGCTTGCGACATCGCCATCGAGAATGGCCGGCTTGCCTGCCTTTCGGGCCCCCAACAGCGTCCGCAGTGCGAGCTTCGGCCACCGGACGTCAACCAGAACCGCGTCGAAAGAAGAAATGTCCTCTGCTGTGACCGGCTTGAGCGTCTCGTGCAGGCCCGCATCGTAGAAAGGCACAATGAGGCGCTCGCCCTGATCATCGACAAGGATGGTAGAGATCGCCGAGCGGGCGCCTTCCACACGCAGCATGCCGCTCGTATCTATACCGCTCTCGCTGAGATCGGCAATGATGCGATCGCCGGTGGCGTCATTGCCGACGGCACCCCAGAGGCTGGCATGGCCGCCCAGCCGGGCGACCGCAAAGGCGGCGCTCGACGCCATGCCCTCGGCGATCTGCAGCATGTCGTAGGGCAGAATTTTGCCCTGGCCGGTGGGTAGCGAGCGCACGCGAAACAGGGTGTCCATAACCGCCGCGCCGACACACAAAACGCGGCGCGCCTGACCGGGAGGCTGCTCGAAGGCAGTAGAAGTCGTCAAAACCGTTGTCTCACCCGCTCACTTGACGGCTCCGGCCGTCAGGCCCGCCACGATCTGCCGTTGCGCAAACACCGTCAAGATCAGCACAGGCAAGGTGACGATCAACGCGGCAGCCGCGAGCGGTCCCCAACTGACCTGCTCGAACGAGAGCATGTTGTAAACCGCAACAGGAAGCGTGCGCGTCTCGCGGCTGGCGAGCACGATGCCGAAGACGAAGTTGTTCCACGAGAAGATGACCGACAGGATGAAGGCGACAACGATGCCCGGCCTGGCAATAGGCAAGGCGACCAGGCGGAAAACCTGCCAGGGTGTTGCGCCGTCGATGCTTGCAGCCTCCTCCAGCTCCATCGGCGTCGTTTCGAAATAACCAATCATGATCCACACGACGATCGGCACGGTGACGACGAGATGGATGATGATCTGCGGCAGGAGCGTTCCAAGCACATTCAACCACTGGAACAGCAGAAAGAGCGGGATCAGGAAGGAAAGGCCGGGCGTCATGCGCGCTATCATGATGACCATCGCGGACTTCTCCGCCTTCAGCCGTGCGATGCCATATCCGGCCGGTACGCCAATCAGCAGCGCCAGAAGTGTGGCCGCACCCGTCACCAGCACCGAATTCCAGAGATAGAGGAAGAAGTTGTTCTCTTCGAAGACCTTCAGATAATTCGACCAGGCCAACCGCTCTGGAATGAAGATCGGCGGATAGGCGCCGCTGTCGATCTCATATTTCAGCGACAGCGAGATCATCCAGAGGAAGAACAGGACAACCGGCGAGATCATCACCAGGGCAACAAACAGCAGTCCGATGCGATCAAGTGTCTTGCGCTTCATCAGCGTGCCTCCCCGTCGGACCAGTTCACGCGCTGCCGGAGCATCATAAGGACGAAGGAGAGCAGGACGATGAGGATGAAGAAGACAACCGCCATCGCCGAGCCATAGCCGATATCGTAATAGGCGAAAGCGGTGTTGTAGAGATAGATGTTGATCGTCTCCGACGCCGTGCCGGGACCGCCTTGGGTCATGGCATAGATGATGTCGAAACTTTTCACCGCATCGATGCTGCGGATGATCACGGCAATCATCAGGAACGGCGCGATCATCGGCAGCGTCAGATAGCGGAATTTCTGCCAGACATTGGCGCCGTCGATCTCAGCACTTTCATAGGGCTCGCGCGGAACCGCCGCCAGACCGCCGAGCACGATCAGCATGATAAGCGGCGTCCACTGCCAGGTCTCGACCAGCACCAGCGACGGGATGACGCTGCTCTGATTATAGATCCACTCCTGCGGGCCGATGCCGATGAAGGAGAGGAGATAGTTGAGGACGCCGAGCTGCGGATGGAACATCATCGTCCAGACGAGTGCGATGGCGACGGGTGTGGCCATCATCGGCATCACGAATATGCCGCGTATAAGACCGCGCAACGGAAATTGAGCATCGAAGATCAGCGCCGCGAGCGTCCCCAGAAACAGCGGAACCACCACGGAGAGCGTCGTATAGAGCACCGTATGCCACAGCGACTCCCAAAAACGCATGTCGGTAGCGAGGCGCGCATAGTTGTCCAGCCCCGCAAAGATCTGCGATTGGCCGAGCGTCCAGCTGTTGACGCTCATCCAGACCGTAAACAGCCACGGAAAGACGATGACGGCGGCTATGACGATGAGCGCCGGGATGACGAAGGGCCAGTAGTTGGGAGCAAACCGATCCGGTTTGCTCCTTCCTTTCAACGTCTTGGCCACGGCAGCCGTTTCGATGCTTGTCGAGGCCATTATCCCTCGCTTTTTGCCAGGACGGGTTCGAACTGTGCCGTCGCTGCCTTCAGTTCTGTTTCGGGATCGGCGCCGCCGATCATGTTGGTGAGACCGACGCCATAGACGTCGCGGAACTCGGTGACCGGAATGATGACCGGCAGCGCGAGCTGCGAGATCTTGCCGGAACCGACGACGGCATCAAGCCATGCGCCCGGCATCTTGACGCCTTCGCGGACCTTCGCGTCCTCGAGGACGGACTGGCGGAAAGGAACGCCGGCACCGGCCTGCAGCAGACGTGCGCCCATTTCATGCGAAATCGCCCATTGGCAGAAGAGATAGCCTGCTTCCTTTTTCTGGCTTGCCGCGACGACGCCAAGCCCGTCGCCGAAGGTGCCTGCTGCCTGTGCCTTCGGACCTTTCGGCATGATGCCGTAACCGACCTGGCCAACGACACGCGATTTTTCCGGATTCTCGATCGGCGGCGCAAAACCAACGCCGTCCAGCCACATGCCGATCTTGCCCTGCAGGAAGGCCGACTGCGCCTCGGCCCAGTTGAAGCCGGAAACGCCGGGAGGGGCTGTCTTGGTCATCAGCCTTTGATAGAGCTTGGCCGCATCGATCGCTTCCTGCGATGTCGTGCGCAGCTTGCCATCAGGGCCGAGCGGGCTCGAACCATAGCCGAGCAGCAGCGACGTCCAGACCGGGGTATTGGCGTTCTTCAGGCCGCGGGCGACGAAGCCGTAGGTGTTGCTCGAAGGATCGGTGAGCGCCTCGGCAGCACTGGCGAGTTCTTCGAACGTCGTCGGGTAGGAAAGCCCCTTCTTCTCAAACAGCGCCTTGTTCCAATAGATGATCCAGTAATCGACCGAGAATGGAAGCGAACGCAGAACGCCGTCCGGATCTTTGGCAAAAGTCAGGCCGGCTTCGGCAAAGTCGGTTTCAACCAGAGACGGGTCGGTCAGAGAGGGGTCCTTGAGAAAACCGCCGATATCCGCAAGCCAGCCGCCCTTTTCGAACTGCCGCTTCTGGACATGATAGCTCATGTGCACGACGTCGAAGCTCGGCTTGCCGGAGCTCAGCTCGATGGTCGTCTTCTGACGCTGCTGTTGTTCGGGCGTCGCTTCGGCATTGACCTTGATGCCGGTAAGCTCCTCGAATTCGGACAGGTACTTCAGAAGTATTTCGCTGCGCGGGCTCTTGACCAGGTTCACTTCGAGCGTCGTGCCGGCAAAGCGCTTCCAATCGACAGCAGCCGACGCCAACCGCACTCCGAGCATGCTGCTGGCGCCAAAAGCGGCCGTACCCGCCAGAAAGCCGCGCCTCGTCGGGTTCAAAAACGATGACATGTGGTACCTCCTCCTTTTGCCGGCGATCTCCTCACCCCCGGCTGTTTATTTCCAATTATATCCTGAGCGCACGATCTCTTGCGTGATTGATGTGTGCGACAAGGCTGTTGACGGCGTCCTCCGCCGATCGTCTTTCGATCGCCTCGAGCACTTTCAGATGCTCGCCCATGACAGGTCCGACGTGACCATCGATGCGAAAACGGTCCTGACTGATCAGGCGCATCTTGATCGAGTTCACCCGGTAGGCATTCGAGATGATGGTATTTCCAAGCGCATCGATAAAGGCATCGTGCATGCCCCAATCGACAGCTTGCGCGTGCACCTCCAACTCGTGCGATCCATCGCCGTTTCGAATGGCGTCGGCGATATCTCGATGCTGCTTCAGCAGCCCGGCGATCGTCTCGTCCGACGCAGAGCGGGTGAAAAGCGCGACCGCCTCCTTCTCCAGGAACACGCGCAGCTGGAACGCCTCGCGAATAAGGTTCAGGTCGATATGCGCAATCTGCAACCCCCGCTGGGGCACCGTCTTGATCAGGCCTTCGGCTTCGAGCCTCGGGATGAGTTCGCGGATGGCGCCAAGCGTCAGCCCCGTCAGCTCGACGAGGCGGCGCTGCGAAACGAACTGGCCGGGGCGCACGTCACGCGCAAGAAGGTGGCGTGTGAAGCTCTCATACGCCTTTTCCCGCAGTGTCGGCTGCTCGTCCGTTCCGTCCATCGCCTCTCCCAGAAACATGTCCGCCCTATGCCGCTTTCGAGCGGAAAAGAGTGTCGAACGCAAGAGCGAGTTGCGCCTGCCCTTCGCCGGATATTGAAACGAGTGGCGGGCGAACCGCAAGCCAGATTTCATCCGACGTGAGGTGAGCGACCATCGCTTTCACAGCAGCGGTCACCGGAAATTTCAGCAGTTCGTCAACGAAATCCTCGATGCGGGAATCGTCCTTGCCGTCTTCTGCCATCAGCTTGACTTCGTGGGGTACGAAATTCGCCATGCCGGAGATCGCACCCTGGCCGCCAAGCCGCACGCCCTTCGCCAGATGACGTTCGTCCCCCACCAGGATGACAAGATCGCCATGCGCCTTCAACAGCGCTTCCGTGAAAGGCCAGTCGCCGGAGGAATCCTTGACGCCCGTGACGATATTGGGAAAGGCGGTCCGCAGCCGGCCGATCAGCGATACGCTCAGCGGGACCATGGTGACCGAGGGAATGTTGTAGACGATAATATCTCGCGCCTTCTCGCCCAGGATAGCGAAAACAGCCGAAAACCACTGGAAGACGCCGTCGTCACTGACGTTTTTGAAGTAGGAAGGGGGAGCAAGAAGGATATTGCGGGCTCCCTCGGAAAGCGCATGCCCGGCCTGCATCGCCGCATCCTCGGCCGCGTCGACCAGCACGCCGACGATGATTTGCTTTGCTGCTATCCCATTATCAAGCATGGAAGTGAGAACACGTTCACGTTCCTTGGTTCCGATGGAAGAACCTTCACCCGTGGTCCCGAACAGCGTCACGCTCGAACATCCGGCCGCGAGGCTTCGCCGTGCCTGCTCGATCATCGCCTCGATCATGATGCCGCGGTGGCTGTCGAATGGTGTGGCGAGAGCGACTGAGAGCCCGAATTTTTGTGTCAAATATGCCTCCTCCCAATTACCGGCTCAGATGTAGCAGACTAACATGTTAGATGTAAAGAGGTGATTGCACACCGTCTCGTTACATGATTGTCGCGGCCGCGGCTTCCCTCCGGTCAACTGGCACGCCTTGCTGTTGGCCCGTTCGCCCGCACGAGCGCCATCAGCATCGGGCCGATCGCAAACTCACCCCTCTCGGTCCTGCGGGTCAGATCTCTGAGATAGCCGCCGGGCGAGTTGATGTGGCCTCCCCTTTCCAGAATGCAGGCAATCACGGTGGCGGCATTTTCCGGCCCCATGCCGGAGCAGGCTTCCTCATAGGCCGAGGGACTGACGCCGAGCATCGAGCGCACGACGACAGCAGCCGACATCAAATCTCGCCAGTTGCCGATGGTTCCGCCAGGCCCGTAGTCGAGAATACCGGGGCAGGCTTGGAGGACGAGGCCGAGCGGGAAGGATTTCAGGTTATGCCCAGCCCCTGGATCGGCGGCCCCCCCCGCCCTGTTGCCGGAAAGCTTCGGTTGTTTCAGTCTTTGCTCGTCCGGCGGTCCGGCATTCGGTTCAAGATCGGCAACTGCCCATTCGCCCTGCTTCGTTTCGAAGCTTGGTTCAAGTTCATGAGTGGAATTGGGATTTGAATTCTGTTTGTGATGCTCAATCTGAGACTCATTGGCGTCTATTTTTTGTGTTTTTATCTGCTTTTCCAGCAAGTTGACGATTTCAGCCCGAAGCAACCCCATCTCATCGAGTAGCGGGGTCAATTGCTCAGTGGTCGCCACGCGCGGAATCCGGGCGAGGAGCGTTCGAAACGTCACCGAAATGCCTTCCCAATCACCGGAGACCTCTTCTTCGAAGGCCGTCGCAATCAGCTTGGAGATGTCGCGCCGGCAAATGGTCAACCGTTCCCTGACTGCGCGCAGCAGTTCCCGGTCGGCAACCGCCTGGGCGGCCAGGTTTTCGATTTCGACTGCACGCGCCAGAAGCGGTGCTACGCTGAACCCGAAGGCCTCGCCGACGGTCCCTGCCCTGTCGCGTCGCGCATAGCGCTTTCCATTCGGGCTGTCCTTGCGCAGGATCAGGCCGGCCTCGACCAGAACGGCAAGATGCCGCCTGAGGGTCGCTGGCGTCATGCCGCGGGCGCGAAGCGAAAGCTGCGCATTCGACGGGAAGACAATCAGGCCCTTCTCCTCGGAGATCTCGTCGTCTGGGTAGAAGGTCAGAAGCGCGTCGAGCACCGTCAGCGCCCGATCGGTAACGCCGAGCGCCGGCCGCGCTTCGCAGATCGCCCTGAACAGCTTCCACTTGCTGCGCTTCATCCCCGGCTCGATGGTCTCGGCCAGTTGCTGGCTTGCCAGCATGCCAAGAGACATCGGCCGCCGCCCAAAGGGCGTCGTCACATATCCACTCTCCATTTGCCTTCACCTTCGTTCAGGCAAAAGAAAACCATCCACCAATTTGGTGCCTAAGACGCTTGACTGTGATTCGTGGAAATGCGATTCTCGATGTGCTTAAGATCTGAGAAGGGCTTCCACGACGGCGTCGTTGGGGGCCTTTTTCTTTTGCGCGCTACGCTCCTCTGTCCTTGTTGAACTCCTGAAACAGGCCCTTCAGCCTTTCCTGGACGAATTGATCGAAACCGGGGGCGGTCTTGGCGTCGAAAACGAAGGTTGCACCGGACGCTGTTTTTTTAATCATGACAGGCACGCCATTAACCTGGGTTTTGGCCACCGCCGGTTTCGGCGCAGCCGTCTTCTTCGTTGCCAGAACGAGTGCCCGCTGAAACCGCTCGTCGCTCGAAATTTTGCGCGCGTCGTCCGCGGACAACTCCACGATGATCTTGTCGACGTCGGCTTTCTCAAGCCGCTCGCCCAGTTCCAACCATCGGCGGCGGCCGATATCGGGTGCTGCGCCAATGGCGTTGACGAGGTCCAGGGGAACCTGCCGGATGACGATCAGCATTCTTGACAGCGCCGCCTTGTCCACGCCGAGAGCCGCCATGATGACATCGCGGCCAAAGCTGCGTTCCTCGAGCCGCGATGCGAAGAGCGCGCGCTCGATGTAGGAGAGATTGGTTCGAGCGCTGTTTTCCTGTCCCTGGCTGACGACCAGCTGACCGTCGGTGAGATCACGGACGACCGCGCGCACCCTGATGCCGATTTCTCGGGCGGCAGCCAGGCGCCGATGGCCGTAGGCGACCTGATAGCGTCCCCTGGTTTCGGGATGCGGGCGGACGAGGATCGGAACCTGCTGGCCATGCTCGCGGATCTGCTCGACAAGCTGCGCGAGTTCGGCCGCGTCGATCGCCAATCGATCGCTGACGAAGGAAGCATCGATCAGTCCGGGATCGAGTTCGACGATGGTCTGGCCGGCAGCGAGCTGCCGTTCCAGCTCACTTGCCCGCTCCATCTTCTCGGTAATGTTGCCGAGCGTCTTGGTGATACCGCCGACAGGCGCGGCACTGCGCTCCTGCGGCACGAATCCGGCGATCGGACGATTGTCACGCGGTGCGACTGCGTCCATCCTTTCCGGTTTCGGAGCGGAAATTTCGATGAGGTTCTTGCGCGCCATCTAGCTATTTCCTCCCCCAGGTCGAGCGAATATGCGCCTCGATCTCGCCGTTCACGAGATTGAGGGACTCCAGAGCCCGATCGTAGGTTCCGCGTGTGAACTGCGACCGCTCGACCTCGTAGAGTGTCTGCTTGGTGACGCCGGCGTCAGCCACTGCCGTCGACTTCACCATGGCGTTGTGGAGCATTCGATTGCCGAAGATCGCCCGCATGAAGCCGGTCATCTGGCTTTGCGGTCCGTCGTTCGGCTCGAACCGCGTCACCAGATAGCGCATCCAGTCATAGCTGGTACGCCCTCCGGCCTTTTCGACGACCGACATCAACTCACTCGTCATCGTCAGAAACTGCGACATCGACATGACATCAAGCATCTGCGGGTGAACCGTGATCAACACCGAGGTGGCCGCGCAGAGCGCCGACATCGTCAGGAACCCCAGCTGCGGCGGGCAGTCGATGACCACCACATCGTAAAGGCTTTCGATCTCCGTCAGGACTTCGCCGATGCGGGCAAAGAACATCGTCTCCGCCGTACCCGACGCCATCGCCTTCGGCGTCTCGTGCTCGAATTCCATCAGCTCGAGATTGCCCGGAATGAGATGCAGATTGGGCGTGTAGGTGGCGCGGACGATGTCGGCGATGGGGCGCGGCTCCTCATATCGGATCGCACCGTAGATCGTTTCGCCCTCTCCGACGTCGAACTCCGGCTGATGACCGAACAAGGCGGACAAGGAGGCCTGCGGATCGAGGTCGACGGCGAGCACGCGGTAGCCCCTGAGCGCCATGAACTGCGCCAGATGAGCCGCAGTGGTGGTCTTGCCCGAGCCACCCTTGAAATTCATGACGGAGATGATCTGGAGTTTTTCCCCCGGCCGGCGGGCCGGCACATATTTCGGTGTTCCGTTTCGCTCGTCGAGGACCCGGCGAATGCGGTCCATATCCGTTGCACTGTAAAGCCGCCGTCCGTTTGCGAGCGGATCGGGCCCATGGCCGTCGGCGGCTATCTGGCGGAGATAACCTTCGCCGATGCCGATAAAGGCTGCAGCTTCCGCCGGCGAAAATGTTCTGATGGTCTTTTGCGAGAGCGGGGGAAAGATTTTTGCCTGATGCTGCTGAAGTTGATAGGATAACTCCTTCGCATCTGTTGCCAGAAGCGATGGGAGGTGCTCTTGATCGTCTTGAAAAGCAAGACTCGGCTGCATGATCTTTTTCCCAGGTAACTGCGCAATTTTGAACGAAAGCGCCTCAGTTGCGCAGTTACTATATGCCTCGATTCGTTACCAATTTACAAATGCTTAACCAAGCCGTCCGTTTCAGCCCATCGAGACGGCTGGCGACATGAGACAGATTTCAAGTGATTCGCGCATTGCCGATGACTCGAAGTGACCGATAACTACGGTGGCTTTCCAGCCGACCGGGAAGTCAATCATGTCGCCGTATAAGCCCTATTTATCAATAGCTTGGGCGCTGCCTCTCTATTTCCCATCGTCCTTCAGGTAGTTGTTGCCGTTGATCACCAGAAGCCCGTCGGAACCTTTGTCCGGCTCGAATATGCTCATGGTTTCCGTCTTACCACTCACGTCGGTCAGATCGAGACGATAGCCGAAAAGCTTGTAGCGTCCGCTTGCGCCTGGCCGGTTGCTTGACGTGGTGACGCCCGATTGCGATCCGCCGATTTCATTCGTCATCGAGGCGCCCGACCAGCCTGTGCGTTCGAAAGTGCCGTTTCGATGAAGCTTCAGCGTATGGCTGGAAGCCACCGATCCCGATGAGGTCGCGGTCATCCCGCTGGAGGCGAAGGTGGATACCCATTCGCCGTCGAGCGTCGTGCCCTCATCAAACGGTGGCACGGCGCGGTGGTCTACTTCGGCAATCACCAGGTCCTCACCTTTTTTCGAGAACGGTTTCGTCTCGATTTCAATCGTGCCGTAAGCAGAGGTGACGCTACGCATTTCGATCGCCCCGGCGGAGGAGAAAAATCCGCCGCCGGTAAGCTTGTAGAGGCCGCAATCGGTCGGAGTCTCCTTGCAATGTTCGGTGATGCTCCGGCCGCCCTTCGGCAGTTCCGTACTGAACAGCCCCTTCGGGTCGAACATAGTGATCGTGCTGTCCGAATAAAAATCCATGCCGCCAAAGACATTCGGCCGGAGACCGGTATCAAGATGGGTGAAGACGCCGTCCAGCCCGCCGTCTTCGCTCGCCGGCACGAGATCGAAATCCTTGTCGGAAGGATCAAGCTTCACCGAGCGCACGAGGGTCGCAAAATCGGCCTCGGCGCTACTGCTTCTGTCACCGTTCACATTCAGCAGCACGAGCTGCAGATAGGCCTGCGTCTTGTCGCCGGCGATGCCGACGACGATCTGGCTGATGCTGACATTCTTCTGATGAACGCAGCAGCGTTCTTCCACGCGGATATCGTAGCCGTTCACCGTGACCCCGTAATGTTTGACCAGGATATCTTCCTTCGCCATGTCGGGCAGCGTCGCGACGAAGGTCTTCATGCCGGCCTTCAGGGAACTGCGCGCTGCCGGGAGCGGCTTGGTGATCTGAATCAGAGCATTGCCGCGCTTGTCGTCCTGCGTTTCCGGAAAATCCTTCTGCAGCATAAAGAGATTGCCCTTGCCGGCCTTCCTCCAGCCGGTAGCGGCATCGGGCAGGGTCACCGTCAGGCCGCCGATTTCGGCGGGCGCCGCCAACGCAGGGGAGCAGGGCACAAGGCAAAAAAGACTGAGAACGACGCCCAAGGCTAGTCTGCCCCGGCCAAACCAATGAAACTGCGCGCTTCCCATTACCCCTCCCCGGCTTCGATGACCGCCGACGGGATTTGGAGCCGGGTGTGTGCTTTTCAACCCTGGGGTTTCATGAAGGTTTCTTGAACGCCTAGCCAACGCTCCACTAAACGGATTACTCACGACGCCACGCCACACCTCCTATTAGGCGAATGGCGGGGGGCCAGCAAAAGTGGGAGAACTATCGACCGGAAATTCTCCGCACTTGAAGGTTCCTACGACGCCTGGAGGTGTGCCATGAGAACCATGTGCTCTGCATTGACGCTGTGTATCGCGATTGCCCTTTGCACGGCAAATGCCCGATATGTCACCCTGCCCGGATACGCCTTCAAGACCAACCCGAAATGTCAGCGCCACGAACCGAAGACGAGGTTTGACGCAAGGTGCGACTGGCCGAGATTGGGCTTCAAGAACTTTACGCCCCCGCTCGTGACCGTGCTTGGAATCTGAAGACCCTGCCCAGCTTCAGGCGTTTTAGGGGTAACCGCAGGTCGAAATCATCGCCCGGACGGTTGCCCGACCCGCCCGAGAGGTTCTACTCCCGGGCCAGCACGAAATCGTGCTCCACCTGCCAAAACTTGTCCGCGAATCCAAGGTCGCTAGCCCGCACTGGATCTTCTACGGGCTGAAATTTGGCAAGCAAGCTCTCCTTCACGCCGAAGACGGCGTCCGAGTGGATGTACGGGTCGTCCGGATCGAAGATGTGTGTTGTCAGCGCCTCGAAGCCCTCGGCCTTTATGATGTAATGCAGGTGAGCCGGCCTGTAGGGATGACGTCCAAGCGCGCCGAGCAGCTTGCCGACTGGCCCGTCGTCCGGGATCGGGTAATATTTGGGCTTGACCGCCCGGAACCAATAGCGGCCGTCCGCGCCCGTGCGAAAGACGCCGCGAAGGTTGAAGTCGGGTTGTACCCCCTTCTGTTGCACGTCGTAGAAGCCTTCGTCATTGGCCTGCCAAACGTCGATGACAGCATTGGAAATCGGCCTGCCATCCGTGTCGAGTATCCGCCCTCCGATCACCATATCCTCGCCTTTCTGGTCGAGGCAGATGTTGGCGCCCATCGGCAGTTCCGGCGCGTCGGCAACGTGAAACGGACCGAGCACCGTGCTTTCAGAAGCCCCAGAGGGCTTGCGATTGTTGATGGCGTCGACCAGCATCGACACGCCGAGCACGTCTGACAACAGGATAAACTCCTGTCGCCATTCATTGCACGTCTGCCCGGTACGGGTGAGAAAGAAGATTGCCTCCATCCACTCGTCCTGCGTCGGCTCAAGCTCCTTTACTGCCTCGTGTAGCTTGCGTGTGACAACCTCCATCACCCGCTTCAGGCGCTCGTCCCTGGCTTGAGCGTTGCGGCTCGTGACCACCTCCACGGAATTTTCTTCGGTGAAATAGCCCTTTTCTTCGGAGCTCATAGTGCACCTCACAGAGAAAGAATTATTTTCAAAACCCGGCGTAGCTCCGCTTCCGGATCAGCCGTCACGGCGTCCGCGCGCCACGCGACATGATGGTCGGGCCGCACAAGCAACACGCCTGAGTCCCGGATTTCGCGGGCCCGCGCCCAGTCACCGTTCAGATCCTGCCACGTCTGTCGCGGTCCGATCCGATGCGTGGCGATCGGCAGCCTTAGCTCCTTCGAAAGCGTCCTTGCCGCAGCAATCCAGCCGTCGCCCCCGATGCCCGTCAGCACCGTGAAAACGCCGTGGCCCGTCAGATCAAGGCTGGACACCTTTTTTCCATCGGCACCGAAGAGCCAGGCATGAGGAAGCCGCGCACCCGGCCAAGTCGTCGGCTGGAAGTGCAGCTCAGGGTCTCTCTCGAAGGCGGGTTCCGGTTGACCATCCTTCACCACGGCGTTCGAGGCGTAGCGGTGGTTCATCTCGACGCCGTGCGCGTCGAATTCGTAGACCTTGTTCGCGATCGCGGTCCGGATTGCCGCGCGCTGCGCTTCGGACTCTGCCGTGTCATTGCAGCGCGCGTCCATGTTCTGCTGCATCTTCACCGGATCAACCGAGTCAAGCAGGCCGAGCGCCTTGAAAATAGGGCCGAATTCCTCGATCGACTTGTTGGCGCGGGTGACGATTTGCTTGGCGACTGGCGCGCGCTCGGCCTGGTAGCTGTCGAGGAGTTCAGGACCAGCTTGACCTTTCAGCACCATCGCAAGCTTCCATGAAAGATTGAACGCGTCCTGAATCGAGGTGTTGGAGCCAAGGCCGTTTGACGGCGGATGTCGATGCGTTGCGTCGCCCATGCAGAAGACGCGGCCGTTCGATATCGTCGTCGCGTACATATTGTTGACGGTCCACGTCGAGACCGACTTTATCTTCGGCTCGATGTCTTCGACGCCCACGAGCTCGCGCACGACCTTCGTGGCGAAGGCGTCGTCGACCTGCGGTGCGGGCTGGTTAATATCGTATCCCCAGACGATCAGCCACTCGTTCCACGGGCGAACCATGCGCACAAGACCCATGCCGATGCCCCCGACGTCGGCGCCTGGCTGCAATACCCAATAGAGCACGGAAGGGCGATGGGCGACGTAGCGCGACAGATCGGCCTCGAACAGGATGTTCATCGATCCGGCGACGCCCATCTTGCCTTCGAATCTCAGGCCGGCATGGTCGGCGACCTTGGAGTTCCCGCCATCCGCGCCGATCAGGAATTTGGAGTGAATGGTCAGTTCCCTGCCTGTCAGCTTATCGACGCAGGTCGTCGTGACCCCATCCGCATCTTGAACATGGCTTTTATATTCGGTCGACATTCGCGGCTGCGCGCCGCGAGAACAGGCGGTCTTGAATAGCAAAGGCTCCATGTATGTCTGAGGCAGGTCGTTCATCCGGCTCGGCGACGAGAGAAGATGTTCGGCGCGGGACAGTGGGTGGTTGCCCCAGCTTTTCATGCGGCCGATCTCCTCCCCGGTCAGCGAGGTGCAAAAGACGTTCTCGCCCATCAGATCCTGCTCGGCGGCGAACATGTAGGCTTCGTCCTCGACGTCGCGGCCAAGATCGCGCAGCACCTCCATCGTGCGCTGGTTGGTGATATGCGCGCGCGGCGTGTTCGCCAGCCAGCGATAGCGGTTGATCACCAGCGGTTCGAGGCCGTGTGTCGCGAGCAACGCGGCTGCCGCCGAACCGGCCGGGCCTGTGCCAATGATCAATACGTCGGTTTTGATGTCAGCCATGTGGCCCTCCCATTTCATATTCTGAAGATCCGTCCTTGAGGCGACGGCGGACCGGAAAAAGTTCCCAACCAGTGCGGTCGGATATCAGTCCCCAGACGCCGCGAGGCGCAAAGAGCATGGTAACAATGGCCAGTGCGCCGAGCGCCAGAAGATACCAGGAACCGAAGCTCGAAAACGCGTTCTGCAATACGAAGAAGACAAGCACACCCAGGATCGGACCCTCAATTGTGCCGATGCCGCCGATGACGACGATGAAGATGACGTAGGCCGTCCAGTCGGTGAGCGAGAAGGCCGCGTCGGGCGATATACGAGCCTTCTGCAGGTAGATGAGCGCACCGACCACGCCCGTGATGAAGGCCGTCAGGAGATAGATCAGTGTCTTCAGCCGCTGTGCGTCGACGCCAAGGGCACGTGCCGCCGTCTCGTTGTCGCGGACGGCCGCAAGCCCCAGCCCATGCTTGCTGCAAAGCAGTCTGTAGACGAAGATGATCGTCGCCGACGCCAGCACGAGCGCCATCCAGTAGGCCAATGCATCGGCGGCGACGGACGAGCGCATACCGAACCAGTCGCTGAGTGCGGCGGCGCCCAGCATGTCCCGCGTCGCATCTCGCGGCATGGACGTCCCTGTTCCGCCCCCGAGGGTCTTCCATTGCGCAAGGAGCAGCCGCCCGACTTCGGCAATCACCCAGGTACCGATCGCGAAGTACGGCCCATAGAGGCGGAAGGCGAAGAAGGCTGTCGGCACCGCGACGGCGGCTGCGAGGAGGCCGGCAAGCAGGACCGCCAGAACTGGATCCATTCCAGTCAGGATAACCAAGCCGAATAAGGCGTAGGCACCACATCCGACGAAAAGTTGCTGCCCGACCGAGATGAGGCCGGCATAACCAGCGAGAAGATTCCAGCTTTGGGCCAGCGTTAGCATGGTCAGGATGAAGAAGAGATCCTGTACGACGCCACGCGAGACGACGAAAGGAGCGAAGATCATGAGGGCCGCCGCCAGGAAGAGGAATATTGTGAAGATTCGAGAGACAGTCGTCCTCGTCTCGATGCGCCAGCGAGCCGTTCGTTCATTGGTCATGGTTTGAAAACCCGTGGTCATGGCGCGCCTCAGTCGACGGCCCGCGGAAAAAGGCCGCGCGGACGAAAAAGCAGCACGAGAAGAAAGGCGACGTGCCCGGCAAGAATTTGCCATTCGGGATTGACCGCAGCGCCGATCGTCTGCGCAAGGCCCAGGATCACACCGCCCGCGAGCGTGCCCCAAAGCGAGCCGAGGCCGCCGATGATCACCGCTTCGAAGGCATAGATCAATCGGGCGGGTCCGGCGGTCGGATCGAAGTTCGCTCTCATGCCGAGGTAGAGCGCAGCAACGGTCACGATCATCATCGTCAGTCCGGTAGCGACGGCGAAGATCGAGTTTGGCCGAATGCCCATCAGGCTTGCGGTCACCACGTCGTCGGACGTGGCGCGAAATGCCCGGCCAAGAGCGGTCCGATAGATGAGCTGATTCAAGGCCAAGACAACGAGCACGGCCGAGGCGAAGGTCAGCAACGGCATTAGTCCGGCGTTGACACTTCCGATCTGCACCGAGGCCGTTTCAAGCGAGCCCGTCGGAACTCGCCTGCTGTCGGCCGTGAACGCTTCCAAAAGACCATTCTGGATCACGATCGAAAGGCCGAACGTCACCAGCAGCGGTGGCAGGACGTCTTTGCCGAGCGTGCGATTGAGAAGATGATATTGAAGCACCCAGCCTAGCGCGAACATCAATGGCGCCGCTATCAATGCTGCGACAAACGGATTGAGCCCAAAAGATGACACGATGAGCATTATCAGGAATGCGGCAAGGACGATCAGGTCGCCGTGGGCAAGATTGACTAGCCGCATGATGCCGAAGACAAGGCTCAAGCCAGCCGCGAATAGGGCATATAGTCCGCCGAGCAGTATTCCCTGGAGAAGCGTATCAAGCCAGTTCATGGGTCCCCGATCCAAAATAGGCTGCATGGATGTCCGCACGATCGAGTTCGGAGGGACGGCCGGTCAGGGTAATGCGGCCTTCCATCATGCAATAAATCCGGTCGGCGACCTTTAGAGCCTGCACGATGTCCTGTTCGACGATGATGATCGCGGCGCCCGATGCCTTGATCTTGGCGAAGGCGGCGTAGATATCCTTGATCACCACCGGCGCCAGACCGAGGCTGAGTTCGTCGCAGAGCAGGACGTCTGGGTTCGACATGAGGGCACGACCGATCGCGACCATCTGCTGCTGGCCACCAGAGAGCGCCGTCGCCGGATTGCGTCGCCGCTCTTTCAGAATGGGGAAAAGCCCGTAGATGCTTTCCAGGGTCCAGGGTCCGGCCGCCACCTGGCGGCCGTAGCTGCCGATCAGCAGGTTCTCCTCTACGGTCAATGACGGAAACAGCCTGCGGCCCTCCGGCACCAGCGCGATCCCGCGGCGCACCACGTCCGGTGCCCCTAGCGCACCGATCGGTTCGCCGCGATGAAGGACCATCTCCGCGCTGTTGGCAATCACGCCGGCGAGGGAGCGCATCAAGGCCGATTTGCCCGCGCCGTTGGCGCCGATCACGGCGATGGTCTCGCCGACCTCGAGCCGGATATCGACCTCGAAGACGGCCTGGAAGTCGCCGTAGAAGGCCGTAAGACCTCGTGTTTCGACAAGGCTTGCCATCAGACCTCCATCCCGAGATAGATTTCGCGGACGTCGCTCGAGGCCATGATCGCATCGGCTGCGCCGATGCCGATCACGCGACCGAAGTTCAAGACCAGCAATCGCTCGGCGACGGCGGTCAGGGCGTGCAGCACATGCTCGATCCAGATGATCGCGACGCCGCGCTGGTGGACGCGTTTGATCGTCGCCACCAGCTGCCGACACTCTCCCTCCGTCAGTCCTCCGGCGATTTCGTCGAGAAGCAGAAGCTTGGGTTGCGTGGCGAGCGCGCGCGCAAGCTCCAGTCGTTTGCGCTCAAGAAGGGAAAGGGAGCCTGCGGGGACATTCGCCTTTGCGATTAGGCCTGTCTCCACCAGAATGTCGGCACAGAGATCGACGACATGGGCTTCCGCCTGGCGCGTTCCGAAAGCGCCTGCGACCAACAGATTTTCATAGGCGGTGAGGCGCTCGAAAGGCTGCGGTATCTGAAAGGTGCGTCCCATGCCCGCAAGGCAGCGCTGCATCGGGGGCACATGGGTCACTTCGCGGCCGTCGAATTGGATCGAACCACCGGCCACCTTGAGGTTGCCGTTGATGAGATTGAACAGTGTCGATTTTCCAGCACCGTTCGGTCCGATGACGCCGAGCGCCTCTCCCGGCTCCACCGAAAAGGAAACCGCTTCGGCGACGACAAGCGCGCCGAAGGACTTCGATACACTTTTAAGTTCGAGAATGGGCATCGGTCCTCCTCCGATCAGTTCCGCCCGGCTCGGACGCCGGGCAGAGCTTTTGCCTCAGGCCAAAACTTCGAGCTTACCGCCCAGCGGCACATTGGGCGCCAGCCCGTTTTCGACGACGACGAGATCGTAGCCGCCGCCCGACTTCAGGCGCCACTGGCCGCCGACGAGAGGCGTCTTGGCAACATTCTTCTGCGCAAATGGCGGAAGCTTCTCGTTGCCCCACGCGATCGGCCCGACAAGTGTATCGAGCTTGGTCTCCCCTATAGCCTTGGCAACAGCGTCTCCGTCGCCAACCTCTCCCGCTCGCTTCATCACGTCGACGGCGATCTCGAACAACGCGTGGGCGAAGCCGATAGGTTGTGTCCATGGGCGGCCGGTCGACTTGGTGAATGCGTTGGCGACGGTGACTGCCGTCTCGCCTGTGAGTGACGATTTGAAGGGGTGGCTGGGCGTCCACCAGACTTCCGTGGACAGGTTATGACCGGCATCGCCCAACGCTTCGACCGTCTGCGGAAAGAGCAGCGCCTTGCCGATCGACGCGATTTTCGGTTTCAATCCCTGCTGTTTCGCCTGGTTCCAGAAGGTGGTGAGATCCGGCGGTATCATCACGCCGGTAAGGATGTCGGTACCCGCCTGCTTGAAGGCGTTGATCTGCGCGGAGAAGTCGTCCGTCAGGTTCTGGTAGCGGCCGGTGTCAGTCAGTCCGTAACCCAGTTTTTCCAGGACTGGCGGAAACCCTACCACCCTATCGCCCCACGCGTTGCCGTCGCCGTCGTTGGGGAAGAGCCCGCCGACCTTCCTATTGGTGTCGATCTGACCCCACATACCCGTGAAGACGGCAATGATGTCCTCGAGGCCCCAGAAGAAGTGGTAGGCGTAGTCAAATGGCTTCCATGATGAGGGATCGCCGGGATTGCCCTGCTGGCCGATGAACCACGGCTGCCAAGGAGCCACCGTGGAAATGCAAGGCATTTGCTCGCCTTCGCAGGTCGTCGAAACCGGGTTGGTCGTTTCCGGCGTGGAAGAAACCAGCATCAGATTGACTTGGTCGTCGACGATAAGCTCCTTTGCGACCTCGGCCGCGCGGTTAGGATTGGACTGGCTATCCTTGACCACAACCTCATAGGTCAGGCCGAGCTTCTTTGTCGTCGCCAGGAACGAATCGATGACGAATTTGTCGGCCTCGCCAAAGGCGGCAAGCGGGCCGGTTTGCGGGCTGACGTAGCCAAGCTTGATGGCCGCGTTCTGGGCGATTGCCGGAGCGGCAAGGCTGGACGTCACTATGATGGCCCCGCCGGTCGCCGTTGTTTTCAGAAAATCGCGTCTCGTGAACATGCTTCCTCCCATTGTCCCTCTCCTCCCAAAGAGCGCGCCGTCCGGCGTGCCAAATTTCAGTCTTCCGGACGTCGTCCCTCCCAGGCGTCCTGAAGAAGCTTCCTGATCGATTGACGGTCTATCGGCCGAGGGTTCCAGTACGGATTTTCGACAGCGATCGACGCGGCGCGGTCTAGATCGGCCTCCGTCATTCCGAAATCCTTGAGCGACATCGGCGCACCGATCTGCTTGGAAAAATCCCAAAGACCGCCACCGATCGAGCCGCCGAATATCCCCGCCGCCTGTGAAAGCTCCGCAGCTGCCACCGCTGCATTGAAAGCCGCGGTATGCGGCAGCATGACAGCATGTGTTTCTGCATGCGGCATATCGAAAGAACCGCCGAGCGTGTGGCAGATCTTGTGATGCAGCGCCATTCCGACGGCACCGAGGACCGTGCCGCAAAGCCAGGCACCGTAGAGCGCGTCGCTGCGGGCGTCCGTGTCGTTCGGTGTTGTCACGATCTTTGGCAGGCTAAGTTTAAACGCCCGCAGGCCTTCAAGCGCCATGAGCGTCGAGATCGGATTGCGATCGCGGGCATAGAGACCTTCCAATGCATGGGCCATTGCGTTCAGCCCGCTTGTCGCGCTCATCGCGACAGGCAATCCCAGGGTAAGCGACGGATCGTAGATCACGATCTCCGGCAAGATCTTCGCGTCGCGCACCGTCGTCTTCCGACCGCCTTCGGTTTGGCCAAGAATTGGCGTCACCTCCGACCCGGCATAGGTCGTCGGCACGACGATCTGAAAGATGTCGTTGCGATAGGCGATCGCCTTGCCAAGCCCGGTGGTTGATCCCCCACCGAGCGAGACGACGCAGTCGGCCGCCGTGTCGAGCACCACCTTCATGGCAGCCTCGGTCACCTCCACGGGCGTGTGCATGACCGCCCCCGAGAAGACGCCGCAGGCCAGTTCGCCAATCTTATTGGCCAGCTCTTCCGCGTCCGCCTTCTGGTGCGGCGTCGAGAGCACAAGCGCGCGCTTGCGCCCAGCCTTGGCGATCCATGCACCGACACTGCCAATGCTGTCGTTGCCGAAAACGATCTGGGCGGGACTGCCTGCGTAGCAGAACGGCCGTGTCATCCCTGCCTCCCCGGTCTTGCGCGAACCATCACAAAGGTCAGGTCGACCGACCTGCCCCGCCGACCATCGACCTGTGCATGTTCGAACCGCGCGACGAGGTCCGGTCGGACACCGAAAAGGGCATCCTCCGCAAGACGTGGATCGTTTGAATCGTAGATGTGCGTCGTAATCGTTTCGAACCCCTTCGCTCTGACAACGAACTGAAGATGAGCCGGACGATGCAGCGGATAGCCAGCGCCTTTCAGAAGACGGCCGACGGGCCCATCGTCCGGCACGCCGTAGCCGGCAGGCATCACCGAGCGATACATGACGCAGCCTTCCGCGTCGGTCCTGAACAGTCCGCGTAAATTGTGCTCTGGCTGGAGATCCGGTTGCTGGTTTTCGTAGAAGCCCTCGGCGTTGGCCTGCCACGTCACAACCTCGGCGCCCCCGATGGGAAGCCCGTCGAGATCCTGCACGCGCACGGAGACGCCTAGGGGCTCCTCCTTTCCATCGACCGAGATTGAGGCTCCGGATGAACGCTCAGGGGCGTCGTCCCGATAGAAAGGCCCGCGGATTGTATTCGGCGTCGCACCCTTCTGTCGACGTGAGTTGATTTCTTCCACCAGCGCGGAAGCGCCGATGAGGTCCGAAAGCAGCACCCATTCCTGACGGCGCTCGTCAGAGGCGTGCCCGACTTCGGTCAGAAACTGGATGACCTTGCGCCACTCGTCCGGGCTCGGGCGGAACTCCTTGATGAGGTCATGAACATGCGTCACGGCCGCAGCGATCAGGTGGGCCAATTTGCCGTTCCGGTTCGCGCTGAAGCGTTCGGCAAAGGCTTCGGATGACGTGGCCTCGTCGAATGTGAGCGCCCTGGCACTCCCTGTCATCATCGTTTCCTCCCGATCGACATATGAGAAGCCTAGCACGATGGAAGTCGAGCGTTGATGATTTTGCAGAGGATCAGTATAACAGATTGTTATGAAGATCGACGAACGTCACCTCATTCAGCTTGCGGCCGTGGTCAAAGCTGGCGGCGTCACGGAAGGTGCGGCTTTGCTGGGTCTGGCCCAGCCGGCAATGTCCCGAGCGCTCTCGATGCTGGAAAAGCGGGTGGGCGAACCTCTTTTCGTTAAAGGGCGCAGGCCACTGCAGGCGACGCCGTTCGGGCTGTCGCTGGCGGAGCACGGCCTGGTCATGCTCGCCGCTTCTCGAAAAGCCTCCGACCTCGTCGACAGTTTCCGAATGGGGAGGAGCGGCGTCGTCCGCGTCGGTGGCACGCCCTTTTTCATGGACGCTCTGATCGCGCAGTTCTGCGCTGAGTTCCAGCAGACACATCCCGACGTTCGGGTCGAACAGAGCTACGGCTATCTTCCCGATCTCCGCTCAGCCCTCAAGGCCGACCAGATCGACCTGGCCGTCTGCCCGATCGACATCCTCGAAGAAGGCTCCGGCCTGGAGTTCCAACAGATACTGCCAGGTCGGAATGTCATCGCCTGCCGCTCGACGCGCCCCCTCCTCATGAAACGGTGCCCGCGGCCGGGCGAGCTTCTCGACTACCCCTGGGTGGCGCCCCCGCCAGGCAGTCCCCTGCTCGCCGATCTTCGGGCGCTTCTTCTGTCCTTCGGAGCGACCGAAATTAAGATACGCTACTCCGGCGGCTCGCTTATGGGCGTCATCAATTACCTCAAAGCGGCCGACGCCTTGACCGTTATGCCGCACAGCGTCGTCTTCGCGTTGAGAAAGGAGAAGGCAATCACCGCTCTTCCTGTCAACATTCCGCACCCTGAACGAGCTCTTGCCATCCTGACGCGAACTGATGCTCCTCGCGCTCCAGCGGTCGATCACTTCGCCGAGTTTGTCAGGTCCGGTTTCGAGAGCTTGCGCCACCTGATCAAGCGTCATGAGGAAGCCGTCGTCTGGGGCAATTAGCGGGCGGCGGCCTGGGATGGACGCGCTTCGTAGCGACCGAGATGTGGGACGCACGGGTCGCTACGCGGCACTTCACATTCTCGAACGCTCTCACCACCGTCCGCAGCACCAAGGTGCTGGTAACATGGCTGGCGCTTTTCCCTCGACGAACACTTAATCCGGCTCGTCGAGGGAGATCTGTTCGCCTAGAAGCGACGCGGTGCTTCGGGCTTGTTTCCGACGATCGTGTCGATCCGGTCCAGGACGTCAGACGTCATCTTCTGTCGGTGTGAGAGGGCGGCGAGATTGTCCTGCAACTGGCTGGCGCGCGAGGCTCCGAGAATGACGGTCGAGACGTTCCGATTGGCAAGGCACCACAAAAGGGCGAGATGCGTGATCGATAGGCCGATCTCGTCCGCGAGCTTTGCGAGCTCGCCGACTTGTCTGAGCTGGGCGCGGCCGGCATCACTGGACCACTTCTCCTTCAGCCATTCGTAGCCCGGCAGGTTCATACGGCTGTCGGCCGGAACACCGTCGTTGTATTTGCCGGTCAGGACGCCCGAGGCGAGCGGCGACCAGATCGTGGTGCCAAGGCCCATCAGGTCATAGAGCGGCAAGTAGTCGGACTCGACCTTCTGGCGTTCGAAGATGTTGTACTGCGGCTGCTCCATGGTCGGCGGCGTGATGCGCAGATCCCGGGCAACGGCATAGGCTTCCGTCAATTGCTGCGCCGACCATTCCGACGTGCCCCAATAGAGCACCTTGCCCTGGGCAACGAGATCATGCATCGCCCGGACCGTTTCATCGATCGGCGTGTCGATATCCGGGCGGTGGCAGAAGTAAAGGTCGAGGTAGTCGACCTGAAGCCGCTTGAGCGCTACATGGCAGGCGTCGGTCACATGCTTGCGCGACAGGCCGCGCTGTGTGGGCTTCTGGCCTCCCCAGAAGACCTTGCTGGAGACGACGAAGCTGTCACGGCTCCAGCCAAGTCGGTTGAGCGCCTCGCCCATCACGATCTCGGACTTGCCGCTTTCGTATCCTTCAGCATTGTCGAAGAAGTTCACCCCGTTGTCGTAGGCAAGCTTCATGAGGTCGACGGCGTCGCCTCCATTGACCTGTTTGCCGAATGTGACCCATGAGCCGAAAGAGAACTCGCTCACTTTCAGGCCAGACTTTCCCAAACGTCGATATTCCATCATGCAACTCCCGCAAGTTATGAATAGGTACCGGCCGGTCACCGGGGTCGGCGTCGCCCGATTGATCGACGACCGATTGGCGTAATCTATGGCATGAGCAACGATATGCGAGGCTCAGCTATCGGTTCTCATACCCTCTTTTGTGACGAGACGCCGAATTCAAAGAAAAGGGCGCTCCACGACATCAGTCGGAGCGCCCGTGGCATGCGATCGACGACGTTTGCGGCGGAAGTCGACAGCAGCAACGGTAGAATGACGAGATTCGGAACGGATAGGCAACATGCGATTGGAAACTGCGACGTTATCGCGCGCTGATTGATCCTGTCATCCACCGGATATCCACAGCCTATCCACAGGCACCGCGGCAATGATCGCAGCAACTTCAATGACATTCGCCTGTCGGCAAACCACTCCTCACAAATGCTTATGTGACTGTGGAATGACACCGCATCTTTGTTTGTCTGCTTGGATACAAACCGTGCCTTGGCTCAGATAGGCTCACTTCTCCTCCCGACCGTGGCGGCGGACGCCGGGAGGGGTGGGCGGTGGGCAATATGAGGGCCCGCCGCCTTCCTTTAACCGCGCCCTCGGCCGGGCCAGTTCACACGCCACTCTCGCCGACAACCAAGTCGTTGGAAAGGCGTCCTCCAACCGCCAGCCCTTTACCACGCGCATTGCTAGCCTGACGGCATGGCGGCCGGTGTTGCCGATAAACTCCCGCGTGCTGTCAACTCATTACCGCAGGCGTCGCCGACGATCCGTGCGGCGGCCTGGAAGCCCGCGTAATCCGATACCAATCCTTTGGACCTTCCGCCGCCACTCCAACGCTAGCCGCCAGAATCCCGCCCAATGTTGACTTAACCGGCAAATGAATGTTTGCCATTTCTTGTTTTGCAGTGCACAATAAATGCTGCCAACAGGACTTGAGCCGTTGAGAATTTGCATCTACAAATCAGATGAAGCTCCTGAAGTAACGCTGTTTTTGCGAGAAGGCGTACCGGTGCCGGCACATCCGAAGGGCCAAAAGTGGCGACACTTAAAGGCGGTTGTTGGCGAAGAGGTAAGGGCGGACCTTCTGACACAAATAGAGATCGGCAATGGATGTCTTTTCGTCAACCTTGGGGCATCCCCGAAGCACTGATCTAGGATGCCGCGGTGAACGCCGTTCACCCAGCATGGATATATGCTCGCTCATTATCTTACCGGCCGCCAGATACCAATCGGCTGTGTTTCCAGCAGAATGCCGATAGCGGCGCCCTTCGATAGGCGATCACCTCCTCACGCTCAGCGTCTCCCACGGCTTCGCTGATCGGCGGCTCGCGCATCCCGCACTCCATGCCTCAATTTCAGATTGGCAGCCGCCCCGCTGATGTTCTTGTTATGTTTGAATGAGTCGCTAATCAATCTGGGTGAATTGCTTTTTAAGGCTTTGCTGATGAACTGCCATCATGAGAAAACCGCCCCGCAAGCCTTCCAAGACGCTGCCCGGTGAAGCCTCCGAACCGCTCCGCAGCCGGCCGCGCCGGCGGCGAGATCCCGCTCTGCCTAATCTTGCTCTCGATCCGATGCCGGCGCATATCGCGCCGCGTCGAGCGGAAGGGAGGACACGGTTTCAGATAACGCACGAGCCGGAATTGAATCAGTCCAAGGGTCAGCAAAGTCAGCAGCAGACGACCGACCGGGACATCGCTGCTCGCAACTACCTGAACCTCGACACGGCGATCTTGCTGGGGATCCTGTTTATTGCGATCGTCTTCAGATTCCACAAGATCACCTTGCCGCTGGTCGACGGCTTCAGCTGGCGCGAGATAAGCACTGCAATGATGGCCGACAATTTCCAGCAGCGCAGCTGGAACATTTTCTTTCCGGAAGTCAGTTGGACCGGACCCGGACCAAGCTATCAGGGCCGCGAGTTCCAGATCGTCAGCTATCTCACAGCCCTGCTCTATCAGCTCTTCGGCTGGCACGACTGGTTCGGCCGCATGGTTGCTGCCTTCTTCGGTCTGGTGACGGTGTTTTCGCTGCACCGGCTAACCGCGCTCTGCTGGGACGAGATGCACGCCCACGCGACGGCACTGGCCTACGCGCTGATGCCGGCGGCGGTCATGATCGACAGCTCGTTTCTTCCCGATCCCGCGATGCTGGCCTTGGTGACTCTCGGCGTCTGGCTGTTCGTCAAATACTGGGCGGGCGGCAGCGGCTGGCTCTTGCCGCTCGCCACGGTCTGCTTCTCGCTCGGCGTGCTGTCAAAGCCACCAGGCATCGCTGCCGGCGCCGTCATCTTCTATCTGATGGCCTGCTGGATTCTCGAGAAGAAGCGAAAGCAGGCGACCTGGGTTTTCCTGTCGGGGCTTTTGAGCCTGACCATCGTTGGCGCTTATTTCAGCTGGGCGATTTATCTCGGCCGCAGCTATCCGCCGTTTCATGTCGCCGGCACCGGCGGCTATATCTGGGATGACGGCTTCTGGACATATGTCAGGGATAGATTCTACTTCGAATCCTTATGGAACACCTCGGTCTTGTGGTTCTACGGCTATCCGTTCTTGGTGCTGCTGGCCGTCGGCTTGTGGATGCCGCCCAGCCCCGCCGAAGACCCGAAGCAACGCACTCTTTCGGCCATTCCCTATGTGTGGCTGGCTGCGGCCATGATCGTCTATCTGGCTGCGGCCGGCGAGATCACCAGCAATGTGTGGAACTTCCACATCTTCCATGTGCCGGTCGCGATGTTCTGCGGCCACGGCGCGCTGCTTCTGGCAACGCTTGCATCTCGAGGCATTCTAACGCCGGCGGTTGTGCTTCGCTCGATCTGCATCGTGGCCGTCGGGCTTGCCTGGTCGACATTGCCGCTCGTCAGGACGATGAAGAAGCCAATCGCCATGAAGGGCAAGCTGCTTGGCGAGGAACTGGCGCGGTTGGCGCAACCGGGCGACCTCGTCGTCGCCATCGCGCCCGAGGTCGGCGATCCCGTCGCAGTCTACTACAGCAGGGCGCGCGGCTGGTTGTTCCCGCCTGGCGGAGGCGAAGTCGAATGGTCGAAATTCGTCGCGGATGACGCCACCGCGATCGCACAGCTCGAGGAATTGCGCGCGCAAGGCGCGGATCTGTTCGGCGCGGCCAAGAACGCCGTCGACAAGCAGGACCGGCTATTCGTCGAGCATCATGATGGTGTCATCGACTATCTGGACAAGACCGCAACCAAGCTTGTGGATTCAGATGATTTGCTGGTCTACAGGATCACCCGTCCATGAGATCGCGACGGTTCACGGCCATCGGCTTGGGACAGGATATGGCCCCGACAGTTCGAGAGAAAAGAGACTTCGGTATCTCGCATTGCGTATTGCCTTACCACGACCGGATCAATGCTGATCCGGTCGCAGAACCACAATGCGCCGTTTATTTATTGGACGCAGCGTCTTCGATGACCTTCGCGACTTTATCGGGATGAGAGACCATCACGACGTGAGACGCGCCTTTAACCACAACCGTCTCTTTAGAACCCGCTCGTTCCGCCATCCATCCTAGCGCCTTTGGCGGTATGTTTTTATCCGCGTCACCATAGACGAACCAAGACGGGATCTTCTTCCAGCTCGCCACGGTCGAGGCCTCGCCAAGAGCCTTATCGGTGATTGGGCGCTGTGTTGCGGCCATCAGCTTGCCATCCGCCTTGGATACATCTGCAGCGAATTGATCGTGAAACGCGCTCTGCTTGATGTACAGGTCCTTTACTCCCCCATCCAACTGCACGGGTTCCGCGAGGGTCGGTGCGAGCGTGCTTCCGGGAAACTTGCCCGAAAGCACAAGGGCCGTTTCCCCAACATCGGGCGCGAACGCCGCGACGAAGACGAGCGATTTGACATTGGCGCTACCGGCTGCTGCCTCGTTGATCACTGAGCCACCGTAGGAGTGGCCGACGAGAACGACGTCGGTCTTCAATCCAGCAACCACTTTGCCGACGTAATCGCCATCGGACGTTACGCTTCGAAGCGGATTAGCGACCGCCACCACCGGATATCCATCTTTTTCAAGACGTGTGATCACGCCATTCCAACTGGAGGCATCGGCAAATGCGCCATGCACAAGGACGACCGTCGGCTTTTCGGCCGCATGGGCGTTCAAAAGGCCACCTGCGGTGATCGCGACAGCGGCGACAAATATCTTCAACATAGTCAAACTCCTTTTATATCGCACGCGATTACTTAGTGCACAATCTTTCGGAAAGCAAGTCCTGGAATTCCCGTTCACCTCGATTTGACGATTGCGGTGAGCCAATGAGACCGCACGCATTGCTCAGACCAGACCCGGCAACGATACCGGTCAGCGGCAGGTCAATTTTAAATCCCTTACCTGCCGGCCAAAAGCCACATGACCTACTCCCCCATCGATTGGTAGAGCCAGTCGGAGAGCTTCTCGGTTGCAACGCGCGCGCCGGCGCCCGGAAGCAGCGCGTCGTCAGTCAATTCAACGCCGAAATACGAGGCGGATGGATCCGTTACCACCTGCCGTTCATCTTCGTTTGCGGCGAGATAGATCCGAGCGATTTCATCAATACCGAATTGCTCCGGGCCGCTGATTTCGGCGACATCGTTGAACGGCGCTCCCATTACCAATTCCGCCAGCAAGGCGGCGACGTCTCCAGCTGCGACCGGTTTCATGAACGCCGGCGGCAATCGAAACACATCACCATCAGCACCGGTGTCGATCAATCCGCTGATGAACTCGTAAAACTGCGTGGAGCGGAGAATAGTATAGTGTCGCTTCGACGCCCTGATGAGATTCTCCTGCACCATTTTCGCGCGGAAGTAATCGCTTTCAACGAGACGCGGCGTACCGACGACGGAAAGTGCAAGATAGTGGTTGACGCCGGCCTCAGCTGCGGCAGCAAGCAAATTCCTGGTCGAAGCCCTGAAAAAATCCAGCGCGGCGCGGTCGCAGAAGGACGCCGCGTTGGTGACATCAACAATGACCTCAGCCCCTGCCAAGGCCGCATCAAGGCCTTTTCCGGTGATGGTGTCGACGCCCAGCGACAACGATGCGGCCGCGACTTGATGACCGGACTGGCGCAAGTTTTCACTGAGCCGTGTTCCGATAACACCTGTTGCTCCCGCCACCGTGATTTTCATCTCAGCACCCCTTTGTTGCATTGCGCGGCGCGAATGAAGACGAGATCGCCGACGGGCTCCCCATCGTCTTCAATGTCTGGCGATCGATTGGATCGACAATGACTGGAAAACCAGGCGCCCTCTATCGTCCGTGGGGATCGGTCGCTTTATCCGTAGGTCTAGGAAAACCAGCCCGACGGTGAGGATGCCCCACCAGGAAGGCAGAACAGGTCCCCAATTTCTCGTTCGCGCAAAAGTGTCGACCCCGGCACGGCGGCTACACCCCCGCGCAATGCATGGGTTTCCATGAGTTGCGGTTGTAATGTGGCGGGGTTACGGTTTGAACATGAGCTCGCCAGCCCCGAAATCGAGAAGAACTACGGTACGAAACGCCGACGATCCGCTGGCTTTGCCTGTCCGGCAGGAGCAGCTGATGATGAGCGTCTGGTCGCACCGCCCCCGACCCCTGCATCTGGGGCTTTTCATCGTCGCCTATGTGCTGGCATGCGGATTCGCGCAGTCGCTCGCAATTGTCCCTGGAACCGGCATTTCCATCTGGCCTGCGGCGGGGCTTTTCATCGCGACACTTGTCCTCGCCCCCCGCTACAGCTGGCCTTGGTGGGTACTGGGGGGCTGCCTGGCTGAATTGTTCAGCAATTACGCATGGTTCCACAGCCCCCTGCCTGCGGCCGTCCTGATCTACATCGGCAACGCTCTTGAAGCGGTGGCCGGAGCATGGCTCGTCAACCAGACTTTGAAGCGGCCAGTTCGGTTTGAAACCTTGCAGGACGTTTTGGCATTTGTGGTACTGGGCGCAGGGATCGCGCCCATCGTCAGCGCGACTGTGGGAAGTGCGACCCTGGCATGGTTTGGCATGCAATCGCAATCCTTCGCAACGGCTTGGCCTCTATGGTGGATCGGAGACGCCACCGGCGTCTTGATCGTAGCGCCGCTGGCGCTGGTTGTATTTCATAGCTGGCGCGGCAAGACCCAGCTCTCAGCCGCGCAATGGGTGGAAGCTGGCGTCCTGGGATTGATCTTTCTCGGCGTTGCCGCTCTTTCTCTGAGCGGCTACCTCCCCTTCGCATACATCATCATGCCGCCCCTTCTTTGGGCTGCCGTTCGCTTCGAGTTCAAAGGTGCTGCCGTATCCTTGGCTCTCCTCGCCCTGATCACGGCGCTGTTTACGATAACGGGGACCAGCCAGTTCGCCGGCGATCCCGAGTCCCAGAAGCACAAGCAGGTCATGCTGCAGCTTTTTCTGGCCATCTCGGCATTTTCGGCGCTCATCGTGGCCGCCATTTCCCGGCAGCACCAGTCGGCATTGCTCAATTTGCGCCAAAGCATAGAAACATTGCGGGAACGGGAGGAGGAGCTTTCGCATCTCGTGGATATGGTTCCGAGCCATGTGTGGCGCCTGACGCCCGATGGCGAGCCGACATTCTTCAATAGGCGGATGGTCGATTTCCTCGGCCTGGATGTGGTGGATTTCGATAAGCCGGGCATGAGTCGGCTGGAGGCGCTCCTGGACGCCACTGTTCATCCCGAGGATGCGGTGGGGTTCGGTGATGCCCTGCGGAGGTGTCTTCTCGCGGGCGAGAACTTCGCCAGCCGCTATCGCTTGCGCCGCGCCGACGGAATTTATCGCTGGATGTCGAGCCGGGCCGAGCCGATGCGGGATCAGGCGGGGCGCATTGTCCAATGGTACGGCCTTTGCCACGACATCGACGATCAGGTCCATGCCGAGGAAGCTGTGCGTCGAAGCCAACAACAGCTTCAGCAGATCATAGACGCCGTGCCGGTCCGCATCTGGAGTGTAGAGCCTAACGGCGGGTCGTTCTATTTCAACAAGCGGTATCAGGACCATTTCCGCTCGGTTATCGCCAATTTCGACGCTCTCGGTGAACCGCGCATCGACGATCTGCTGCAGCAGCTGGTTCATCCCGAAGACGCTCCCGATATCCAGCGCACGCTCCGGAACTGCTTCGAAACCGGCGACGGCTGCGCGATGCGATTTCGCTGGCGCGAAAAGGATGACGTCTACCGCTGGGCGGAGTGCCGGGTGGAGCCTCGGCGCGACGAAAACGGAACGGTCGCGGAATGGTATGGCGTTTCTCTCGACATCGACGATGAGGTGCGCGCACTGGAGGCGTTGCGTAACCGAGAGCGCGAACTCTCGCAGCTCGTCGACATGGTCCCCGCTCAGATCAGGCGCCTGACGCCGGAAGGGGAGCCGGTCTTCTTCAACAAACGCCTGATCGACTTTTTCGGTCTCGAAGTAGGCGATATGGACAGGCCCGACATGAGCCGTCTCTCGTCGGTCATTCACACCCTCGTCCATCCCGATGACGCATTGAGGTTGCTGGAGACGGTTCACCATTCCCTCGCCAGTGGCGATCCCTTCTCGATAAAATACCGCATGCGCCGTTTCGACGGTGCCTATCGCTGGGTCGACGGCCGCGCGGAACCGCTGCGGGATCAAGGCGGCGCAATCATGCAATGGTATGTGATCTCAGTCGACATCGACGACGAGATGCGCGCGCAGGAAGCGCTGCGCGACCGCGAGCGAGAGCTTTCGCAACTGGTGGATATGGTTCCCAGCCTGCTCTGGCGGCTCAACTCGGAAGGCACCCCGACCTTCTTCAACCAGCGCCTGATCGATTTTCTCGGTCTCGGCATCGCCGATATGGAAAAGCCCGGCTTGAGCCGGCTGGCAGCCCTCATCGAAGCCGCCGTCCATCCCGATGATGCCGCCAGCCTCGCCGAAGCGCTCAACCATTCCCTCGTCACCGGCGAGGGCTTTTCGAAGCAGTATCGCCTGCGGCGCGCCGACGGCGTCTACCGCTGGGTGAAAGGCAGCGCCGAACCGCTGCGGGATCAGAGCGGCCGTATCGTCCAATGGTATGGCCTGTCGCATGACATCGACGATCAACTACGCGTCGAGGAGGCACTGCGGGAGAGAGAACGATCGCTCTCGCAGCTCGTTGAAACGCTGCCGGCAATGATCGATTGCGCAGCACCTGATGGGGAGCCGATCTATCGCAGCCAGCAACTGCGCGACTTCCTCGGTTATAATCTCGATGAGTTGGATGGAACAGGCAAAACCCGGCTGGACGGCACACTCGATGCCGGGGTTCATCCCGACGATGTGGCAGGGGTCAAAGAAAACTATGCCCATTCATTGTCCACTGGCGAGCCCTATGCGCGTAGGCACCGTCTGCGGCGCCATGATGGTGAATATCGCTGGGTCGAGACGCGCGCGGCACCGATGCGCAATGCCGAAGGCGTCATCGTCCAGTGGAATGTCATATGCCTCGATATCGACGGTGAAGTTCACGCGGAGGAAGATCTGCGTCGAGCGCGAGAGGGTCTTGCACGGGCGAGCCAGGTGGCGAGCCTGGCCGAGCTTTCGGCCTCCATCGCGCACGAGGTGAACCAGCCGCTTGCGGCCGTCGTGACCAACTCACACGCCTGCCAGCGCTGGCTCATGGCCGAGCCGCCGAATATGGAGCGTGCACAGAGGACGGTCGAGCGCATCATCCGGGATGCCAACTCGGCGGCGGATGTCGTCAGCCGCATTCGCGCCTTGTTCAAACAATCCGTTGACAGGAGGATCCAGACGACGCTCTCCAGCATCATCGACGAAGCCCGCAACCTCATGGCTGACGAAACGTCGCGGCGTCGCGTTCGGATGGACGTGAACGTCGACGGCAACCTTCCGCTCATCGCAGTCGATCGCATCCAGATCCAGCAGGTTCTGATCAATCTGATCCGCAACGGCATTGAGGCGATGGAAGCCATTGCAGGAGATAAGTTGATCGAGATGCGCGTGCGCCACATCGGCAATGTCGTGCAGACCGAAATCAGCGATCGCGGCCACGGTATCGAGTTCCCCGAGAAGATGTTCGACCCTTTCTTCACGACAAAAGAAAATGGCATGGGCATGGGGCTGGCGATCTGCCGCTCGATCGTCGAGCAGCATGGTGGCCGATTGTGGGCCGAGAAGAACGAACCTCGCGGAGCCACGTTGATCTTCACATTGCCTATTGAAACGAAGGCGGTGCCATGACGGTTGACGACCATATCGTCTTCATCGTCGACGATGATGAACGTGTTCGGGAAGCGCTCGGCGAGCTGCTGGACTCGCACGGCATGCGCGCCATCGCCTTCGAATCGGCCGGCGACTATGTGAGAGCGGACAAGCCGGACGTGCCCGCCTGCCTCGTGCTGGATATCGAGCTGCCTGACATCAACGGTCTCGATCTGCAGAGGCAGATCGCCGACAGGGATCATCCGCCGATCGTCTTCATTACGGGACACGGCGACATTCCCTCCTCCGTGCGTGCGATCAAGCATGGCGCGGTGGATTTCCTGACCAAACCGTTCAGCGATGCGGATCTCATGGCGGCAATCCAGGCGGCGCTTGCTCAGGATCGGGAAAAGAGAGCCGAGCGCGCCGAGATCGACATGCTCAGACGCCACTATCTCGACCTGACGCCGCGCGAGCGCGAGGTGCTGCCACTCGTTGTCAGCGGCCTTCTCAACAAGCAGGCGGCAGCCGAATTGGGAATCAGCGAAGTAACGCTGCAAATCCACAGAAGAAATGTGATGCAGAAAATGGCGGCGGCGTCGCTCGCCGATCTGGTGCGGATCGCGGAGAGATTGGAAATACCAATAACCCACTCGCGCCGAGTGGGAGGGAATTGAAACATGAACAAGACAAGACACGTCGTGGCAATCGTCGATGATGATCCAAGGTTGCTGGAATCGATGGGCGACCTTCTGGAATCTGCGGGTTATGTGGCCCGCAGCTTCTCGTCGGCGGGCTCGCTGCTCGTCAACGGGCTGTCGGATCTCGACCTGCTCATCACCGATATCGGAATGCCTGGCATCGATGGCTTCGAACTTCGTGACCTCGTGAGGAAGTCACGTCCGGAGCTGCCGGTGTTCCTGATCACCGGCCGCCACGAGATAGCCGATCAGGGACGCGCTCAAGGCGCGGGCGGATTTTTTCGCAAGCCCTTCGATGCCCAGGCCCTGCTGGCGGCCATCGCCAATGCTTTGCATAAATCGACAGATGGAGGGTGACATGAGAGTTGACCAGCCGTTGCAGCGGAGATCGGCGCCGTTATCACTGCAGTGCACTTATGAAGAGAACCAGCCGCTTGTCATTATCGTCGATGACGACGCATCGGTTCGCGAGGCGCTATCGGAGTTGATCCTGTCGGCGGGTTTCCAGTCGACCAGTTTTGCTTCGACCCGTGAATTGCTCGACGCCGATATCTTGGACAGCCCCGGCTGCCTGATCCTCGATGTGCGCATGCCGGGGGCAAGCGGCCTCCACCTGCAGCGTCATCTGGCCGAAAATGGCAATTCCAAGCCGATCATCTTCCTGACCGGGCATGGCGACATCCCGATGACCGTCCAGGCGATGAAGGCCGGTGCCGTGGATTTTCTCACCAAACCGGTGCGGGACCAGACGCTGCTCGACGCCATCAGTGCAGCCATTGCGATGGATGCCGAACGACGGGCGGAAGCCGCGATCGCCAAGCGCAATATCGAGCGCTTGGAAACGCTGACGCAGCGTGAACGCGAAGTTCTGCATGAAGTGGCGCGCGGACGTCTGAACAAGCAGATCGCCTTCGACCTCGGCATCAGCGAAGTGACAGTCAAGCTGCATCGCAGCAATGTCATGCACAAGATGGAGGCGGCCTCTATCGGCGAACTGATCCGGGCCTGGGAAACACTGCCCGCACAAATGCGCCAGGTCGGCCCGCGCTAGCATAGGCGAAGGATGCCGGCCTCGAACATGATCTGCCGCCGCTGTCCATTTGATGCGCGCCGTATCCGATTCGCGCCGGAAAAGACGATGCGGCGCCGATAATGGGTTTCGGCCCCGCACCCATGCGTTATCTCTAAATTAAAGCTCGGGGATATGACCCGGCTTTGGTTCCCCAAAGGAGATCTCGCCTTGAACAATCAATCGTCAGCCGCGCCTTCCCCTGAATCCAACGCCTTCGACAACGAAGCAAACTTCTTGTCGGCCATGGGGAACGCCAAACGGCTTCACATTCTGCATCTGCTGGCCGAAGGAGAAATGTCCGTGGGCGTTCTGGCCGACGAAGTGGGATTGAGCCAATCTTCGACTTCCCAGCATTTGGCAATTCTTCGAGAGCAGGAACTCGTGCAGCCGCGAAGGGCTGCCCAGACGATCTACTATTCACTTCAATCCGACGCGGCCAAGGCGATGCTCGATACGCTCGCTGACGTCTTCGGATGGTACCACCGCACCCAAGGGGAACGCGTCCGAGCCGCAGGCGCCTGACGAAATGACGAACCGTTGCCCTTGCGGCTCATGATTGGCCAAGGGTTCGCTCGGTGCTGCCGAAAGATGCCTAGACCTACTGCATATGGCAATGGGTCTGATCCTCAGATGCCTGGAAGCGTCGCCCTGCGGGCGCTGGCCGCGTCCATCTGGGCGGCCAGCTCCTGTTATGAAAGCGCGCAATGCCCTCAGGCGAAGGCGTAGGAGCCGTCGGGCCGCTTCGGCACGCGCCGCTGCCAATGGATGTAGCCTTCCTCTTCCATCGCCTTCTCGTCAATTTCGACGCCCCAGCCCGGCCGATCGGGACGCAATTCGAGATAACCGTCCTTCGGCAGATAGGGATCGACGACGTAGCGGGTTTCTCCCTGCCGCTTCTCGATATCGATGCCGCCATAGACGTAGGCCTGCCCCTTTGGCAGCCGGTATTCGAGGATGCGGAAATTCTGCGCCGCGGCCGAAAAATGAACGTTGACCGCGGTGGCAAGCGGACCCATCGGATTATGTGGCGCGACACCGACGAAATAGGCTTCGGCGAGTGTGGCGATGCGGCGCATTTCGCTGATGCCGCCGACAACGCAGATATCTGGCTGGATGAGGTCGGCGCCCTTGACCTGTAGCAGGCGCAGGAACTCGTTTCTGTTATAGAGCGACTCACCTGTCGCCAGCACGCAGTTGAGCCCTTGTTTCAGATCGCCCCAGGCCTCGATGTTCTCGGGACGCAGCGGTTCCTCGTAAAACAGCGGGTCGTAGGGGGCCAGCGCATTGCCGAGTTGCCTTGCGGCGATCGGCTCGAAGATCTTGGCGTGGGCGTCGAAGGCAATCTCGTATTCGTCATTGACCGTTTCGCGCAGCGAGCGGAAATAATCCGCCGAGGCTTTGACGACATTGCCCCAGCGATGTGCGTGCATGTCGAGACGCCAGGGGCTAAGCTTGAAGGCGGTAAAACCCCACCCCTCCTTCAGACGATCGAACTCGTCGCGGGCCGCCGGCGCATCCGGTGCGGTGTATACTCCGGCATAGACCTTGATGCGGTCGCGTACTTCGCCGCCCAGCAGCTTGTAGACCGGGACGTTCGCCGCCTTCGCCGCAAGGTCCCACAGGCAGTGATCGAGCGCGGAGATCGCGGCAAGGCCAAGCGCGCCCGGCGGGAACCGGCTTTGCTGGATCAGCAGATTGACGAGATAGTCGACGCGCGTCGGATCCTCGCCGGACAGAAATTCGTAGAGATAATCCAGCAGCGGCGGAAGCGCCTTGTCGGGGCCGTGATTGTAGCATTCGCCCCAGCCCGTCAGTCCGTCATCGGTGTCGAGCGCGACGATCACGCGGGGACGGTCCTTGTCGCGGGTCATGAAAACCCGCATGCGGTCGATCTTCATCTTTCTGTCCTTCTAGCGATTGAAATAGCTGCGGCGCGACTGGCGCGTCTGCACGTAGAGATGCTCGTTGTCGGTTCCGGGATTGTAGGCGCCGGCGCTTTGCGGCACCGAGACATTGCCGTTGCTGGGGAAGCGCGCCACGAAGGCCTCGTCGATATCGCAGCCAAGTCCCGGGCCATTGGGAACGGCGATCAAGCCGTCGACCTGTTGCGGATGCGGCACGATCGTCTGGCGGCGGCCCTCCCAGTCATCGTCGAGGCGCTCGAGGATGAGGGCGTTCGGGATCGCCGCAAGCAGATGCAGAGCCGCATATTCCGCCACCGGCCCGAGCGAGCCCGAATGCGGCGCCATCTGGATATGATGCGCCTCGGCCATGGCCGCGATCTTCTTCATCTGGGTGATGCCGCCGGCCCGGCCCGTGTCCGGCTGGATCACGTCGACCAGTTCCTTCTCGATGAGCTCACGCTCGCCGAATATGGTTGCCGAACGTTCGCCAGCGGCAAGCGGCACATGCGCTGCATCGCGGATCCGCCGGTAGCCGTCGATATTCTCCGGCGCGATCGGATCTTCCACCCACATCAATTCATAGGGTTCGAGCGCCCGGACCAGCCGGCAGGCATCCGCCGGCGTCAGCCATGGCGGCCCATGCAGATCGATGGCGATGTCCATGTCGTCGCCGACGGCCTCACGCAGGGCGGCGACCTTGCGGACCGGATCGGCGACACCGCCGCATTTGATCGCCTTTATGCCGCGCTCCTTGAGGGCAAGTGCGTGCTCGGGTGTATTTGCATGCGAATAGATCGGGATCCGGTCGCGCACCTTGCCGCCGAGCAGCATCCAGACAGGCACGCCGAGCGCCTTGCCCTTGATGTCCCATAGCGCCATGTCGATCCCGGTCACAGCACCGCCGCCGACCGTCCCGAGCATGCCATGGCCCATCATGGCGATATGCATCTTCTGCCACAGCCGCTCGGTATGAGCCGGATCTTCGCCGACGAGGAGTGGGGCGAGATCATGGATCGCCGTCTCGACAACGCGCGGCCAGCCGGAGCATTCACCGAGGCCGGTGATGCCCTCGTCGGTATCGATTTTCAGAAAGAGCCAGTTTCTGGTGCCGCCGAACTGCTTGGAGACGCCATCACCCGCACGTTGGTCGGAAGCCCATTTCGAGGGGTCTGGCTGACCGATACGCATGAGAAAAGTGCGGATCCCGGTGATTTTCATCCCAGAGAACTCCCATTCTTCAGAATGCCTGGCGCGACGTAGCGGAACCGCCGCGAATGATCGCGATCACGTGGATCGGGGCGCGGGATTGCCGATATCAGCGCCTGCGTATAGGCGTGCTCGGGTGTGCGGCAGACCTTCTCCGCATCGCCGATTTCGACGAGCTGGCCTTTGTACATGACGCCGACACGGTCGCACATGTAGCGGATGACGCCGATGTCATGACTGATGAAGATATAGGCGAGGCCGAGTTCGTCCTGCAGGCGCATCAACAGATCGAGCACCTGCGAGCGCACCGAGACATCGAGCGCCGAAGTTGCCTCATCGGCAACGATGACGCGCGGATTGAGAGTGATGGCGCGGGCAATGCCGATGCGTTGACGCTGGCCGCCGGAGAATGCGTGTGGATAGCGCTCACGTGCCCTCGGGTCGAGACCAACCTGCTCCATAAGATGGCAAACCCGCTCTTCCAGCGCCCGCCCCTTTGCGACACCATTGACGAGCAGCGGCTCGCCGATGATCTGGGAGACGGTCATGCGCGGGTTGAGAGAGCCGAAAGGATCCTGAAACACCATGCGCAATTCCCGCCGCGCGGCGGCGAGCGTCTGACCTTTTGCCGTTGCCAGATCGACGATGTCGCCGTCGGCACGGCGATAGAGGATTTCGCCTGACGTGGGATCGATCAGCCGCATGATCGAGCGACCCATCGTCGTCTTGCCGGATCCGCTCTCGCCGACGATGCCGAGTGTTTCGCCCGGCAGAAGCGAAATGGAAACATCGTCCAGCGCTTTCACCTCGCCGAAATCCATCGATACATTGCGGAGTTCGAGGATCGGTGGCGCCGTCGTGTCGAGCGGCGGGCGCGCCAGCCGGATCTCGGCCTTCGCTTCCAGCTTCAGCACCGAGCCGATCAGCATCCGGGTATAGTCGTCTTTCGGCGCATGAAAGATCTGCTCGACCGGCGCATATTCCTTGGCAACGCCGTTGTGCATGACGAGCACATCGTCGGCGATCTGCGCTACGACGCCCATGTCATGCGTGATGAAGAGCACGGCCATGCCCTTGGCCTTCTGCAGCCGGGCGATCAGGTCGAGAATTTCAGCCTGGGTCGTCACGTCGAGGGCCGTGGTCGGCTCGTCGGCGATCAGCAGCTGCGGTTTGCAGGCGAGCGCCATGGCAATCATCGCACGCTGACGCATCCCGCCGGAATATTGAAAGGCATATCGGTCCAGCGCTTTATCAGGCGAGGGAATCTCGACCTGCTTAAGCAGCGATATGGCTTCAGCACGCGCCTCTGCCTTGTTCATCCTGGTGTGAAGGCGAAGCGCCTCGACGATCTGGTTGCCGACCGTGTGGATCGGTGACAGCGACGACATCGGCTCCTGGAAGATCATGGCGATGTCGCGGCCGCGGATCGCTCGGATCTGGCGCCCGCGCGGATTGAGGCTGGTCAGATCGATCGAGCCGCCGTTCTGATCGTTCAGTGTGATCGATCCGCCGGATATACGGCCGGGCGCATCGACGATCTGCAGGATCGAACGCGCCGTCACCGACTTGCCGGATCCGCTTTCGCCGACGACACAGAGCGTCTTGCCCGGCTCGATCGAGAAAGACAGGTCGCTGACCGCGCGAAAGACGCCGGTGCGCAGAGGGAACTCGACCGTCAGATTTTTCACCTGGAGCAGCGGCCTGCCGGCAATAGGAAGGATATCGGTCATGCCGGCCTCATTTGTTGTAAGGATCGGCCGCATCGCGCAGGCCGTCGCCGAGAAGGTTGAGCGCCATCACGGCGACCACGACGGCACAGCCCGGCATGAAGAGCCATGGCGCGGTAGCGATCGAGCGAATGTTCTGGGCCTCGCGCAGAAGCACGCCCCAGGAGATGGTCGGCGGCTGCAGACCGAGCCCCAGAAAGGAGAGAGAGGTTTCGGCAAGGATCATCGCCGGCACCGCAAGCGTGATCGAGGCGATGATATGGCTGGCGAAACTCGGCAACATGTGGCGAAAGATGATGCGTCTTTCGCGAACACCGTCGAGCCTGGCGGCAGCGACGAATTCCTCGGTGCGCAAAGACAGGAAGCGGCCGCGAACGACGCGGGCGAGCTGCGCCCAGCCGGTCAGCGACAGGATGATTGTGATCATCATATATTGCAGCGTCGCAGGCCAGTCCTGCGGCAGGGCCGCGGCCATTGCGAGCCAGATCGGGATTGTCGGCAGCGACAGCACGAAATCGATCACCCGCTGCAGGAAGAAATCGATGCGGCCGCCGTAATATCCCGAGATGCCGCCGAGCACGATGCCGAGCATGAGCGAGAAGAAGACACCAACGAGGCCGATCGACAACGAGATCTGCGAGCCCTGCACCGTTCGGCTGAAAACATCGCGCCCAAGCCTGTCGGCGCCGAACAGAAGCAGCGGCGTCGTCTTGTCGGGCGAGGCGATCAGATGAATGTTGGTCCTGAACAGGCCGAACACGGAATATTCATAGCCGCGCCCGAAGAACTGGACGTCGACACGTTTTGTCGTGTCTTCCTTGAAGATGGCGGCCAGCGTTTCCGGATCGCGGGTCAGCTTCATCGGATAATAATGCGGGCCAAAAGAGAACCCGTTCTGCGTATCGATCAGATGCAATCTCTGCGGCGGGTGAAAAGTCGCCCGCGCATTCTGCAGATCGGATCGTTGATGGCGAAGAAGCCGGGAAGCAGGGCGACGATATACATCAGCACGGTGACGACGAGCGCGACCATGGCCAGCCGATGCCGGCGGAAAGCCCACCAGATGAGCTGCCACTGCGATGCAACGGCGGCGCGATCCGGCGGAATGTTCGTAACGGTGATGTCGGCCATATGCGGCTCCTATTCCAACCGGATGCGGGGATCGACCAGCGCAAGCAGGATATCGCTGATCAGAGAGCCTATCAGCGTCAGCGCGCAGATCAGCAGAACGAAGGCGCCGGCGAGATACATGTCCTGGGCCATCAGCGCCTGCAGCAACAAAGGAGCAGCCGTCGGCAGATTGAGGACGATGGCGACGACGACCGAGCCGGAGATGAGATTAGGCAGCAGCCAGGCAATCGTCGAGATGAACGGATTGAGCGCAATCATCAGAGGATATTTCACCAGCAGCCGGAACTCGGAGAGACCTTTTGCCCGTGCCGTGGTCACGTAAGGCTTCGGCAGCTCATCGAGCATGTTGGCGCGCATGACGCGGATGAGGCTCGCCGTCGAGGAGACGGCAAGAATGATGACGGGAAGCCAGAGATGCGAGAAAAGATCGCCCATCTTGGCGAAGCTCCAGGCCGCGTTCTCATATTCCGGCGAAAAGAGCCCGCCGACATCCTGGCCGAATTCGACAGCCGCGACATACATCAGCACCAGCGCCAGCAGGAAGGACGGAACGGCCAAGCCGAAGAAGGTGAAGGCAGTGAAGAAATAGTCGCCGATCGAATATTTGCGCACGGCGGAAAAGACGCCGATCGGCAGCGCGATCGCCCAGGTGGCGATCAATGTCGACAGAGCCAGAACAAGCGTCAGCGCCATGCGTTCCCAGATCAGATCCGAGACCGGCTGCTGCCATTCGAAGGAAATGCCGAAATCGCCGCGCGAAAGGATACCCCATATCCACTTGAAATATTGGATCAACATCGGATCGCCGAGACCGAAGCGTTCGCGCAATTGCGCCGCCGTGTTCTGATCGACGATCTCGTTAGAGGCGGCCAGCGTCGCGATATAGGTGGTGACGTAATCGCCCGGCGGCAGCTGGATCAGCACGAAAGCGAGGAAGCTGACGGCAAAAAGCGATGGAATCATCCATAGCAAGCGTTTGGCGATGAAGACCAGCATGGGGCGCCTCTTGCATTGAACGCCGCCTTCCGGACCTTGTCGGCCGCCATGGCCGGCAAGGCATCTCGGAGGGCGAACTGAAAGAAAGCGCCGTACCGTCAGGCACGGCGCCGGAGGTGCAAATCAGCTCGTGAAGGTGAACTGCTGCGGCATTGCCGGCCCCGGATTGGGCCAAGACCAACTATCCGGCTGCTTTTCGGGAACATTGCGCAGATTGTTGCGGATGATGCCGAAGCCGCCGACGGCAAGGCAAAGCCCGACAGTCTCGAATTCTTCCGCCGCGATATCGAATATCTGCTTCATGATCGCACCGCGCTGGTCGAGATCGGCCGTCGAACGCGCCTCGTCGAACAGCTTCATACGCTTCTTCTGGCTTTCCGGTGGCTCTTCGCCGCGTGCACCGTTGGAAGTGTACCAAAGCGTCCACGGAATGGCGTAACGCGACCCTTGCGGATGAAAGGCGAAGAAATCGCGCGGATCGAGCATCGGATCGAGGCCGCCGGGGCCAGGCCATACCTGCGCATCATGGGCATTGTCGTCGCCTCGGGTGTAATAGAGCGCCCGCTCGATCGTGTTGACCTTCATGTCGATGCCGATCTGCGCCCAGTGGGTCTTGACCAGTTCGAGCGCGTCGACGAGGTCGGGATAGAGCGTCGGAATGACGTCGATCGAGAAGAACACCTTCTGGCCGTCCGGCCGGAGGCGGAAACCATCGCCGCCTTTCTTGTAGCCGGCCTCATCGAGCATCGCGCCTGCCTTGTCGGCGTCAAATTCGGTGAACTGGCGGGCGTATTTCTCGTTGTACCACGGATGGGTCGGACGCGGCCCGGCCTGGTAGGGCTCGCTCTGGCCGAAATAGACGATATCGATGAGTTCCGGGCGGTTGATGCCGATCGAGAGCGCTTGCCTGAATGCCTTGTCCGCAAACATCTTGCGCATCGCCGGATCTTTGTGAGTGATGTTGAAGTAGATCTGGCACTGCTGCGAGGCCGAAGGCACGAGCGTCAGCAGACGATAATCGCCTTTTTCCATGTTCTTCGACAGCGTCGGCTTGTTGGCAAGCACGCTGATGTGGCGTTCCTGGATATCGATCTTTCCCGAGATGACATTCAGCATCAGCGATTCCACATCCTGCGAAATGCCGAAGTTGATCTCATCGATGTAGGGAAGCTGATTGCCCTCAGTGTCGACCTGCCAGAAATAGGGATTGCGGGTCATGACGACACGCGTCGCACCACCGGCATAGGGCTCCTTGACCACCCATGGATCGAGCGTCGGCTTGTCGACATTGCCCCAGCGCGACGGGATCTCGATGTCGCCGCAGCGGCTGCGGAATAGTTCCGTCCAGCTGGTGACGCCGGCTTTCTTCGCATCGGCCTCGATATTGGGGTTATATTTCGGCAGGAACTGGCTGCAGTAATGCTTCGGAAAGAGCGTCGGATGCTGACCGAGCGGCGTAGCGAGATTTTCCAGGTAAAGCGCGTTGGCCGCCGCAAAGGTGAACTTCACCGTATGATCGTCGATCTTCTCGACGGTGACCGGCTTGCCGGCGACGGCAAGCTGCGCCGGTGTCGAGCTGTAGAGTTCGGTGTTCTTGACGCAGTCTTCGATCGCAAAAACCACGTCATCGGCCGTAAAGGGATGACCGTCCGACCAGCGCACGCCCTCAATCAGATGGAAAGTGAATTGCGTCGCGTCGTCGCTGACCTCCCAGCGCTCGGCAAGATTCGGCTCCACAGCGGTAAATTCGAGGTTCCAGCGCACGAGACTCTGGTTGCCGACCATGCGCAGGATGCCGTTGTGGTCGGATGAACCGCGAAGGCCGCGGCGTAGCGAGCCGCCATAGGTGCCGACTTTCTCGAACGGCTTGACGACCATCGGCTTCTTCGGCAGGCGCTCGGCGAGCGGCGGCAGTTTTCCGTCCTTCACAAGCTGTGCAAGTGCGGGTGCTTCGCCGCCTGCGGCGGCAGAGACGCGACCGGCAATGGACAAGGCTGCGACGCCCGCCATGCCACCAAGCACAGTGCGGCGGGTAACGCCGCGCGACAGAATTTCATTGGGCATCGAGTTCCTCCCTTTCTAAGCCGGCGCACCTTTTGAACCGGCTGATGCGGCAGGCTCCCGACCTGCCGCTCGCACCCTCCTCGGCGCTGGGACCGAACCATAGACACGTTCCCAAATGATTACAAGAGTTGACAGATAATTACAAATTTTGTAGCGATGCAGCAACAGAACCCGGTTCTCGCGCGCCAATAACAAGGCAAAAACGCATCCAAGACAGAGATCTGTCAGAAGCTGTACACTTCCACGCAGACGTTCGGTCGGCAACTGCGAGAGCCCAAATCGTTCGGAGAAAAGCACCATAATGACATTCGCGGTCGATGCCGTTTCGAACAGGGGCGCAACGCGCTTCAGCGACATCATCTACGAGAAGATCGTGGGGATGATCGCCGACGGCAATTTTCCGGTGAACGAACGGCTGCCGTCGGAGACGAAGCTCGCCGCCGATTTCGGCGCTTCGAGACCTGTCGTGCGCGAAGCGCTCGAACGCCTGAGAGCCGACGGCCTGGTCGTTTCGCGCAAGGGCTCGGGCTCCTATGTCCGGCAAAGACCGGATTCGTCGATGCTGAAAATGGTGCCGGTCGGATCGCTCGCCGATGTCCAGCGGTTCTTTGAATTCCGCGCCGGGCTCGAGGCCGAGGCGGCGGAGCTTGCAGCGCGAAACTGGCAGCCGGCCGACAAGGAGAGGATTACGGCAGCGCTTCTTTCGATCGAGCAATGTCTGCGCAACGGAGAGCTCGGTGCCGAGGAGGATCAGGTTCTGCATGATGCCATCGCCATGGCGACCGGCAACCAGTTTCACATCACCGTTCGCGAATGGTTCAGGCCGCATTTCGCCATCGGGCATTCCGTCACGCGAAGCCTGAGCTTGAAACGGACCCTGGAGCAGATTCGCAGCGTCCAGGATGAGCATGCGGTGATCGTCGAGGCGATCTTCGCACGGCGGGAAACCGAAGCACACGATGCGATGAAGAAACACATACTGAACGCCCGCGCCCGCATGTTTCAGGGGGTTGAGCGATAATGGAAGGAAGAATAATGAAACGGATCGCTGTGACGGGCGCTGCCGGCCGTGTCGGAACGCTGCTGCGCCCTCACCTTCACGCTTATTTCGAGCACGTCCACCTGATCGACCTGCAGGAACCGGCTGAGCTTGGCGAAAACGAGACTTTCGTAAGAGCAGACCTTACAAAGCTCGACGAGGCAACGGCAGCGCTGAAGGATGTCGACGGCGTCGTTCATCTCGCCGGCATCGCCAGCGGCATCGACATGAACGCCATTCTGCACGCGAATGTGCTTGGAACCTACAATCTCTACGAAGCGGCACGGATCAACAAGGTCCAGCGGGTCGTCTATGCTTCCAGCAACCATGCCACCGGCTTCTATCCGCGCGGCGAAGTCATATCGCCGCTCGATCCGATGCGTCCCGACAGCCCCTACGGGCTTTCCAAATGCTGGGGCGAACTGGTGGCGGGGCTCTACTACGACACGTCGGGCATTCGCTCCCTTTCCATCCGCATCGGCAATGCCGGCACCTATCCCAACAGCGAGCGATCGGTGGCAATCTGGATCAGCGCGCGGGATCTGGCGCAACTGGTGCGGATTGGGCTCACTCACCCACAGATCGCTGCAACAGTCGTCTACGGCGTTTCCGATACGGACACGCAATGGTGGGACAACGAGCTGGCGGCACGATTGGGCTACCAGCCGCAGGACCGGCCGCGCGATTACGCACTGATCGAAGAGGGATCCGAAGGTCCAGTCGCGCTGGCATTCCAGGGTGGCGGATTCTGTGAGATCAATCACGACGGCACCATCCGCATGCGCGACGCCGATGGCTTGGCCAAGAGCTTGGAGACGGTTGAATGACGGCGCCGCGGGTCATCCGCCCGGACGTCCGTTCCGTAATCCAGCAACCGCTGACGGTCGGTGAATCGCCGGTATGGGACGAGGAGACCGGCACTCTGTGGCTCGTCGATATTCTGGCGCCGGCGCTCGTCCGGCTTTCGCCTTCAGGTAAGATCGACCGCTTCGAGATGCCGGCCGCAATCGGCGCGCTCGGGCTCTGCCGCGATCACAGGATCGTCGTGGGGCTCCAAACGGGCGTCCATCTCTTCGATCCTGTTTCGGGAGATTTCGAGTTTGTGTCGGATCCAGTCGGGCGCCACATCAACTGCCGCCTCAATGACGGAAAGGTCGGCCCCGACGGGCACTTCTGGATCGGCTCGTTCAGCGAAGCCAAGCCGCAGACCGATGAGGCCGCCCTTTACCGCGTGGGCGCCGATGGCCGCACTCGGACCGTTGCAACCGGACTGACTAGCTCCAACGGTCTCGCCTGGTCGCCGGACGGCCGGCGGATGTATCACTCCGACAGCCGGCAATGCTTCCTGCAGGCGTTCGACTTCGATCCTGATACGGGCGAGCTCGGCGATGGGCGCCGGCTTCGCAGCTTCACGGAAGACGAGGGTCGGCCCGACGGCGCGACAACCGATCGTGACGGGTTCTACTGGAGTGCCGGCGTTTCCGCCGGTCGCCTCAACCGGATTTCGCCCGAAGGCGACATCGTCGAAATCTACATTCTGCCGGTTCCCGCACCGACGATGCCGTGTTTCGGAGGGCCGGATCTGCGCACCCTCTACGTCACGAGCCTGTCGACGGACCGCACCGGACATTTCGAGGCAGGCACTGTCATTGCCTTCGATGTGAATGCGGAGGGCTTGGCGCCCTACCGCTTCGGATAACGACCATTAGGATGGAAAGCGAACGGGGAAGAAAAAATGAGCATCGCGATCATGCGCAAGGCGCTTACGGGCGTTTCGGGTGTTCCCGTCACGGCCTATGACGGGAGAGGCGAAGTCGAACCTCGGATTACGGCGAAAGTCTATGAGCGGGTGGCGGCAGCGGGTATTCACAACATCGTCGCTGCCGGCAATACCGGGGAATTCTATGCGCTCACGCCGCAGGAAATCAGGATCGTCCATGAGGCGGCGGTTTCAGGCGTCGACGGCAAGGCGCCGGTGACGGCCGCAATCGGCCGGTCGCTGCGAGAGGCGATCGGCATGGCGAAAGATGCGGCGGTGATCGGCGCATCCGCCGTCATGTCGCATCAGCCCGTCGATCCCTTCGCAGCTCCTGCGGCCCAGATCGACTATTTCTGCAATCTTGCGGATGCTTCCGCCCTGCCGCTCATCGCCTATGTCAGGGCGGATGGTTTCGCCGTCGCCGATATCGTCCGCCTTGCAAATCACGGCAATGTTGCCGGCATCAAATTCGCCACGACCGATCTGATGTTGTTGTCGAGAGCGATCCCGGCGGCGAGCCCCGGCGGCGCGCTGTTCGTCTGCGGCCTGGCGGAGAGCTGGGCGCCGACATTTACCGCAGCCGGCGCCCGCGGCTTCACGTCCGGCCTCGTCAATGTCGCGCCGAAGCTCTCGCTTGCGGTCCACGCTGCGCTTGAAAAAGGCGATTTTGGCGCCGCCAGGGCGATCGTCAACAAGCTCGAGCCATTCGAGCGGATGCGGACCAAATTCCGCAATGGCGCGAACGTGACCGTCGTCAAGGAAGCCGTCACCTATTCCGGTCTCGATGTCGGTCCCGTGCGTGTGCCGGGATTGCCGCAGCTCGACCAGCATGACCGCGAGGAGCTTCATCGGCTCCTTCAAGGCTGGGAGGCCGAAGGCGACATTCAAACTCATTCGGACCAGCCGGCCGTCAAGGCGGCCGGCTGATCTCGACACTATCCACGAACAACAGGATTGGGAGGTCTTGAAATGCTGAGACAAGTACTGACAACGATCGCAATTGCCGGCGCCCTGACGACGGCGCAGCCCAGCTTCGCGGCGTCGCCACCCAACATGCTGGTGATCGGCACCAATCTCACCGGCATAAGGACGCTCGATCCGGCCCAGAACAATGCCCGCACGGTATCCGAGCTGATCTCTAACCTCTACGACAACCTCGTGCAGCTGTCGCCGGACGATCTTAAAACGCTGAAGCCGATGCTCGCGACGCACTGGAGCGTCTCGGCGGATGGCAAGATCATCACCTTGACACTACGCGACGATGCGGTCTTCCAGAGCGGCAACAAGGTGACCGCCGAGGATGCAGCCTGGTCAATCCAGCGCGTCATCAAGATGGGACAGGTCGGCTCCACCGACATCGCACTGTGGGGCTTCACGCCTGAAAACGTCGAAAAGCTCGTTCGCGCAAAAGACGAACACACGCTCGAGATCGAGCTGCCGCAGTCGATCAATACCGATCTGGTGCTCTATTCGCTGGCGGGCTCGTCGATCGGCATCGTCGACAAAAAGACGGTGCTGTCGCACGAGGCGAACGGCGATCTCGGAGGTGCCTGGTTATCCGCCAATTCCGCCGGCAGCGGCCCATTTAGTCTGGCCCAGTGGCGGCCGAACGATGTCGCGATCTTCAATGCGCAGCCGAAATATTGGGACGGCAAGCCGGCCATGGCGCGCGTCGTCGCTCGTCATATCCCGGAATCCGGCAATCTCCGGCTTCAACTCGAAGCCGGCGACGTCGATGTCGGGCAGTATGTGGCAAGCGGCGACCTCAATGCGCTCGCCAGCAAGAAGGACATGGTCATCGAGAATGTCCCTGGTCTCGGCTTCTACTACATCGCCCTCAACCAGAAGGACCCGGATCTGCAGAAGCCGAAGGTTCGCGAGGCCTTCCAGCATGCCTTCGATTGGAAAGCGATCTCCGGCAACATAATGCGCTATACGGGCTTTCCCTGGCAGTCGATGATCCCGCGCGGCATGATCGGCGCCCCGAGGAATCGCCTCGCACTACGATTACGATCCCGCCAAGGCCAAACAGTTGCTGGCGGAGGCCGGATATCCCAGTGGCTTGAAGAAGGTGCTCAATCCGTCGGGAGCCCCGACCCTGCCCTTTGCCGAAGCGCTGCAGGCGAGTGCCCGCGCCGCCGGCATCGATCTCGATCTCGTGCCCGGCGAGTTCACGCCCGCCTTCCGCGAGCGCAAATTCGAAGTGCTGCTCGGCAATTCCGGCGCCCGCCTGCCCGATCCCTTCGCGGTCGCCACGCAATATGCCTTCAACCCCGACAATAGCGACGAGGCGCGCCTCGGCAGCTATTACCTCTGGCGCACGGGCATGAAGGTGGACGAGCTCAACACGCTCATCGACCAATCGATGAAGGAGCGCGACACGGAAAAGCGCACCGACATCTTCAAGAAGATGGATGGCATCTATGCCGGCATGGCTTCGCCGCTGGTCATCTTCTTCCAACGAACCGACCCCTATGTCATGCGCGCCAACGTCAAGGGCTATCACGGGCATACGACATGGTCGACGCGCTGGCATGACGTGACCAAGGAGTAGAATGCCGTGGCGAGCGCCGATCTGACATCGAAGCGGGAGAGCAGCCGTGGTTCTACGGAAGGCGGGTTCGCCGAGGCGACCCCGCACCCGGCACTGAGCCTGCTGCGGCGCCTGGCGGGACACGTCATAGCCGTCGTGACGACGCTGCTAGGCCTGCTCTTCCTGACCTTCTCGATGGGTCGCCTGCTGCCCGCCGACCCGGTGCTCGCCGTCACCGGGGCGGAGGTCAGCAAGGAGGTTTACGATCGCGTCTACAACGAGCTGGGTCTTGGGCAGCCGATCTGGATGCAGTTCCTCTCCTACGTCGGCAAGATCGCCACAGGCGATCTCGGCATGTCGGCGACGACGGGCCAGCCGATCCTCACCGATCTGATGACGATCTTTCCCGCGACGATCGAACTTGCGATCATCGCCATGATCATCGGGGCGATCGTCGGCATTCCTTTAGGGATCACTGCTGCGGTCAGGCGCGGGACCATTATCGACCACATCGCGCGGATCGTCGCCCTTGCCGGCCACTCCATCCCGATTTTCTGGACCGGACTGATGGCGCTCTTCGTCTTTTATGCGAAGCTGAAGCTCGTCGGGGCCTCGGGCCGGATCGATGTCTTCTATGAAGGCCTCGTCACGCCGATGACGGGCTTCCTCCTGATCGACGCGGCGATTCAGGGCCAATGGGACGTGTTTTACAACGCCCTTGGCCACATCATCCTGCCGGCGGCAATCCTCGGCTACTATTCCGTCGCCTATATCAGCCGCATGTCGCGGAGCTTCATGCTGGAGCAGCTCAGCCAGGAATACATCATCACCGCCCGGGCCAAGGGGCTTGGCACCCGCAAGGTAGTGTGGCGCCATGCATTCAAGAACATCCGCGTGCAGCTTTTAACGATCATGGCGCTGACCTTCGGCGGTCTGCTCGAAGGCGCGGTGCTCATCGAGACCGTCTTCGGGTGGCCGGGGCTCGCCCAATACCTGACCCGGGGGCTGCAGATGAACGACATGAACGTGGTCATGGGTTCCGTCCTGACGATTGGTGCCGTCTTCCTGACGATCAACATCCTGTCGGACTTCCTTTATCGCATTCTTGATCCGAGGACACGGTGACGCCATGACGATCTCCTCTGAGCACGCGGACAGCGCTAACACTGGCGGCCTTCGCAACTGGCTGCTCGCGCCGGAACCGCGAGGCTGGTTCCAGTCATCCGCGCAGCAAATTCATCAGGGCTGGCGGAAATTCAGCCTGCACCCGCTTGGCCTCGCCGGATTGGCGATCATCGTGCTGCTGATCGTGGTGGCGACGGCGGCGCCCCTGCTGACGAGTTATGATCCGATCGTTCAGGACATGGCCGGGCGGCTTGCCCCGCCATCCGAGAGCCATTGGCTCGGCACCGACAATTTCGGCCGCGACGTCTTTTCCCGGGTGATCTACGGCGCCCGCACCACGCTCTACATCATCATGCTTGTCACGGTCATCGTCGCCCCGCTCGGCCTGTTGATCGGCACCGTCTCAGGCTATTTCGGCGGCATCGTCGATGAAATCCTGATGCGCGTCACCGACATTTTCCTTTCCTTTCCCGGGCTGGTGCTGGCGTTGGGTTTTGCCGCAGCGCTCGGTCCAGGCATCACAAATGCGATCATCGCGATTTCGCTGACGGCCTGGCCGCCGATCGCGCGTCTTGCACGCGCCGAGACGCTCAGCCTCCGCAAGGCGGACTACATCGCCGCCGTACGCCTGCAGGGCGCGACATCAATTGCGATCATCACCCGTCACATCCTGCCGATGTGCATTCCCTCGGTGATCGTCCGCGTCACCCTCAATATGGCCGGCATCATCATCACCGCCGCCGGCCTCGGCTTCCTCGGCCTCGGCGCGCAGCCGCCATGGCCGGAATGGGGTTCGATGGCCGCCAGCGGACGTGAATTCATGCTCGACAGCCCCTGGGTCATCGCGGCACCCGGTATTGCCATTGCGCTGGTCAGCCTCGCCTTCAACCTTGTCGGCGATGCGCTTCGCGATGTTCTCGATCCCCGAGGTTCGGAATGACTGACCTGATCGATATTCAGAACCTCGAAATCGCCTTCGGCGGCGGACAGGTGCGAGCCGTTCGCGGCGTCAGCTTTTCGCTTGGACAGGAAAAGCTCGGGATCGTCGGTGAATCCGGATCGGGAAAGTCGACCGTTGGCCGCGCGATCATGAAGCTGCTGCCACCGACCGCGATCGTCAATGCCGAGCGGATGCGCTTTTGCGACGTCGACCTGCTCAAGGCGAATGAAAAAACGATGATGACGATCAGGGGACGGCGGATCGGCCTGATCCTGCAGGATCCGAAATATTCGCTCAATCCCGTCATGCGGATCGGCGAACAGATTGCCGAGACCTACCGCTTCCATCATCCGAGGACGAGCAGGGCAAAGACCTGGCAGCAGGCTCTCGATATGCTCGAGGCCGTTCAGATCCGCGATCCGGAGCGTGTGGCCCGCCTTTATCCGCACGAAATCTCGGGCGGGATGGGCCAGCGGGCGATGATCGCCATGATGTTGATTGCCGAACCAGAAGTGCTGATCGCCGACGAACCGACATCAGCACTCGATGTGACGGTGAGGCTCGAGATCCTGGCTCTGCTCGACGAGCTCGTCTTGCGCCGCAATCTTGGGCTGATCTTCATCAGTCACGATCTCAATCTCATCCGGAATTTCTGTGATCGCGTCCTCATCATGTATGCGGGGCGGGTCGTTGAAGTGCTCGAAGCGCGCGATCTCGACAGGGCCAGACATCCCTATACGCAAGGGTTGCTGGCATCATTGCCGACGATCGAAGATCCACCTGCCCGGCTACCGATCCTGAAACGAGATCCGGCCTGGCTTGAAGAATTCGCATTGGAGCCGCCGCGGTGATTAAAATCGACAATCTTACGGTCCGTTTCGGACCCGGGCAGCGGCCTGTCGTCCGAGACGTAAGCTTCGCCATCGAAAAGGGAACTGCTTTCGGCCTGGTCGGCGAATCCGGCTGCGGAAAGTCCACTGTCCTGAGGGCGCTTTCCGGCCTCAACGCCAATTATGACGGCCGGATCGAGCTCCACGGAGAGACGCTGGACCAACAGCGCAGCCGGCCGTTCTTTCGCCGGGTGCAGATGGTGTTCCAGGACCCTTATGGATCGCTCCATCCCCGCAAGACCATCCGCTCGCAGCTGAAGGAACCGCTGCGCAACCAGGGCCTGGATACGAATTCCGTCGACATGAACGCCGTCCTGAGATCGGTCGGCCTTGACCCGGCGCTGAGCTACAGATTTCCGCACCAGCTGTCTGGGGGCCAGCGGCAGCGCGTGGCGATCGCCCGTGCCTTGACGCTGGATCCGGACGTTCTGCTTCTCGACGAACCGACATCGGCGCTCGATGTGTCCGTTCAGGCCGAAATCCTCAATCTCCTCCAGGATCTGCGAACCAATCGCGGCCTGACCTATCTGCTCGTCAGCCATGATCTCGCCGTCGTCTCGCACATGTGCAGCCGCGTCGCCATCATGGAAGCGGGCGAGATCGTCGAACAGGTCGATGTCGGTGCCTTGCGAAGAGGTGCGGTCGAACATCCTTATTCGCAACGCCTGCTGCGGGCGAGCCGGATGTATGGAAAGGCGTAATTCCCAATCTGGCCTTATTCGCTCGATCTAGAGTACAGGCCAAGGTCGCCTATCATCGCAAATTCGCAACGCTGATAGAACTCCGACAGCGCCCCTCCTCGCTTCGAGATCAGCCACAAGCTGCTACATCCTTCAGCTGTGGCTGTTTCGAACATTGCAGAAAGTAGAGCGGTCCCAATTCCCTTACCCTGTGCATCGGGCTGCACTGAAAGCTCGTCCAGATAAATGACCGGGCCGGTATGGCGCCGCTGTCGTATCCCGAGCGCAATGCCGAGCACCTTGCTTCCGTCAACTGCCGCAAGTGCAATTGACCTTGGAGTTTCAAGCACATAGGTCACATTTTCTGCAGCCGCTTCAAGGGACCAGCTCTCATTCCACGGAGGCAGGGCATAGGCATTTACCAATACGACGGCCGCACCGCTAATGTGTTTTTCAACCAGACGCTCGATCCGAAATGACATAAACTCGCCTCACGCCACGTCAGGTGACATTCGCCGAAGGCTGTTGGTTTCGCAATGGTGAGTTGCCTGCATCCGCAGGTTTTTCGCCGAACTTGTTCCTAAAGAGCAAAGATCGCGGGCGGGGCTGGAGGGAACTCGTCGAGAGCAGACAGCATCACTTCTTTTCGGCAAACTCGAGGCGGATGCCAGTTAACGCACCCGATTCAGAACCGTCCGGTGAATGCTGGGCAGATCGAGCATCCTGGTTCATGGCAGACCGGGCAACGCGATAAAACAGCGCATCCAACCTCTATTTCCAGCTCGTATAATCGTCGGCGACGCAACCGAACGGCGCGCGTTCCTGTCCAAACCGCTTCTTGAGCTGCTCGCATCCCCACTCATTCAATGGCGCCGGCATGAGATTGTTGATGTCCATGCCAGGCGATTGGAATGCTGTCGGTGAGGTCGTGACGTACCAAAGCCAGAAGCCGACCACACCGACGACGATCAGAAGCAACACACCGAAGAAAAGCTGCAGCCGCTTCCAGATCGACACCGTCTTTTTTTGTTCTTCAATCAAAACCGGCGCATCGCGATCGCTTTCTTGCTGATACGCAAAGGGCGCAAGAGCTGCGGTGCGCTCATCGTCCGTAAGCTCCACACGCTGCAGGCGATCGTCGAGAAGCACCGGCAGGGCTGTATTGCCGTGCCTGACTGCCAGTCCGATCGCCTTGCCCTTGGCTTCACCGACGATCAGAGGCTCCTCTCCACTCTTCATGCGCGTGTAAGCGGATCGCCCGGTTTTGTCGTTGGCAATCTTGTCGTTGTAGGTAATCGAAAGGACGCCGCGTTTGCGGTCGAATGCGGTGATCTCGACCGGAACAGGGGTCAGCATGGCAGGCCGGAGCAATTGGCCCTTAACCCGCCAAATGCGCATAGAGAAAAAAATCATCCCCAGGCCCATGCCGCCAAGCAGGACGGCGAACACTGCAAGCGTGACGATCCGGTTCCAGAGCATGTCCAAACCCAGGCTCATCGTCGCAAGTTCCGGGTGATCGGCTGAAATCACCAGATCCGTTTCATAGTCGCCGGTATGGAAATCGACGAACATGACCTCGACTTCGGTATCGTAGTCTCGTCCACCGTAGCTGTAGACCAGGCGTGCCTCGCAATCGGTAAAGACTGCCCTGCGTGTCGTGCATCGCCCGTTCTGCACGTCCCCATTTTCGAGCGTCACGGGGTTCTGGCTGATCTGGAAATCGCGGAACACGCCTGGTGCTTGCGAGACGAATAGAAAGATGGCGAGTGCCAGGATGATTGGCGTTGACCAGAAATAAGCGTTCGGCGTGGAGATGACGTTGCGCGCCAACGAGATCGGGCGACTAGGTAGAACAAGCGAAGGCAATGGCGTCGAACTCCTCGTGTGACAGCGCTGGCTTCCACAATCTGATTGTGTAAAATCGATCTAAAGCCTCAGGTGGGCGATCGGCAATCCCTCTTAGGGTCCGAAGGTAGCATTGGTATCTTGATCTGTTGAAAACCTGCACGCTGTGGCGAGCGAGTTGCTCTCGAATGTCGACGACTCGTCTCCTCGGCGCTGCGAGACACATGAATTAAGATGGTGATGGCTGCGAACGTGGTCGAATGCTTCCCATACGGAACCAATTCACCGCAAAGCGGTTATATCAGACCCTCCCGATCAGCCGAGCGTCGTTATGCAGATGTTACGCGGTCCGAAAGTTACTCAGCTGATGAAGGTCCTTGCGTGCGCCATCGCCGTTGCGACGGCGTCGATAGTTGTGGCCGGCGACGCCAAGGCCGACGAATCCGCGTTCCTGAAAACACTGGCGGGAAATTGGAGCGGTAAGGGTACGGTGAAAGTGCGGACAAATGCCCCCACCATGACAGTCACTTGCCGTTTCAAGTCAGACGCGAATGCAAGCTCCCTCGCACTCAATGGGCGCTGCACCAGTCTCGTGCTTTTTTCCCGTGTCATCAGCGCTAACCTCAAGGCTAGCGGTGACACCTACACCGGCTCCTACGTGGGCGCGGGCACTGGCACTGCGGGTCTTGGCGGAAAACGCGCTGGCAATGCCATAAGCCTCGCGATCAGATGGGCGAAAGAAGTCAATGGCGATCGACTTGCGCAGATGACGATCGAAAAAACCGGGGCATCGGGCATGCGCCTCACAACCGTCGATACCGACCCCGCGACAGGTCGATCCGTTGTTACGAGCCGCATTGAGCTACGTCGGAGCTGATATCTTTTTGCGTTCAAAAAGCCGCCAGTGTGCTAAAGGGTTGATAGAGAAGCCCCGAAGCTATAGTTTCGCCTTCGCAAATCGCTGAACGACACAAGGAAATAGTTATCTCATGCCGACAGGTACCGTTAAATTCTTCAATGACGACAAGGGCTTCGGCTTCATCACCCCTGAGGGTGGCGGGCAGGACGTTTTTGTTCACGTGTCTGCGCTGCAAAGCGGCGGGTCGCTCCGCGAAGGCGACAAGGTCAGCTTCGAAATCGGACAGGATCGCAAGACCGGAAAATCGAAGGCTGAGAACGTCTCGACCATCTGATCGAAAACCGAAGATGGCCCAGCCTGCGTTGAGCAGGTTGGGCTCGTCGTCATGGCGACCTGCGATGTCGCCCTCTTCCGCAAACGACTCCAGCCGGAGCGTTTCCGCCTGTCCCCGTGTCACGAAAACGCTCTATCTTTTTGTTCTGCGCAGTTCCGGGCGCAAGACCACTCCGCAATATGCCGGAGTTGCTCTACAGCCGATTGGCACGCAATAAGGTGTCACGAGACAAATATCCCGCAAGCGTCCCATCGGCGGCTCTGACATGCAGTCCCGGCATCTCACCGGAGAGGATGAGCGCCAAGGCGTCGTGAACCGTGGCGTCGGCGGCGATCTCGGCATCGGCGCTAGACGGTTCCAGCGCGGTGGTCATGATCATCGATACGGCAATCAAGCTCAACCTTTTTGTGGCTCGGTCGGGACGGAGGATACTCTCGACAAATTCATTGACGGGATGCGCAAGATTGCTTGCGGGGTATCATATTGAAAGATGATCGATCAGACGATATTCAGCAGCCCAATCAGGCAAAGCCCGAGAGCCCCCAACGCCAACAGCGACAGCGTTGCCGCGGCGAGGACACGACCGCCGGTATGCGCGACCGACCTGACATCGACCGAGAGGCCTAAAGCGGCCATCGCGGTGACGGTGAAGGCGGCGGAGACAGCCGCCATCCCGGGCAGCAGCGGCGCCGGGATTGCGTCGAGCGAACGAAGCGTCGCCATGGCAGCAAAACCGAGGATGAACCACGGAAGAGCATGGCGGAGCTTGACTGGCGAACCGCCAGGACCGCGGCCATGAACTGCGCTGAGCACGAGGATGACGGGTCCGAGCATCATCACGCGGATCAGTTTGACGAGCGTGCCCACCTGAGTGCTAACGGCCCCGGCAGAGGCCGTGGCCGCCAGGACCTGCGGAACGGCATAGGCCGTCAGTCCTGCGAAAACGCCATATTGTACGGCGCTGAGACCAAAAAGCAGGTGAAGCAGAGGCAGCGTCAGAACCGCGCCGATGCCGAGCACTGCGGTAAAGGCTATCGAGGCCGCAATATCGTCCGGTTTGGCGCCGATTACCGGTGCTGCAGCGGCAATTGCAGAATTGCCGCAGATCGAATTGCCGCAAGCAACCAATGTCGCCAGGCTGGCCGACAGCCCGAAGAGCCGGCCGATAGCAAAGCTGCCGGCCAAAGACAGAGCAACCAGAACGGCAATTCCGCCGACCAGCGGCAGTCCAGCCTGACTGATGGCAGCCGTGCTGAGCGAGGCGCCGAGCAACACGACCGCAATCTCGAGCAAGGTCTTGGCGGCGAATTGGATGCCGGGAATGAAGGTCTGCGGCAGGCAGACCGAGGAGCGCACGGCAATGCCGATCAAAATGGCGAGCACGAGGTTCTCGATCAAATGCGAGCCGGAAACCATCATCTGCAGCTGTTCAACGAGATAGGCAGAGAGCGTGACCGCCGCACACAGGACGAGTCCCGGGAGGACGGCAGGAAGCGACAGGGAACGGGAGGCGGAAACGATCATCGGCAAGACCTTGCAGAGGACCGTAATTTTCCCACACTCGATTGTCGCCTTCCATTGAATAGTATAGCAAAGTTCATTCGACAAAATCGAACGATTAGATCAATGACGTTTGAACAGCTTTCCATTTTTGTTGCGGTTGCGGAACGCGAGCATCTGACCAATGCCGCCTTTGCGATCGGGCTGACGCCCTCGGCCGTCAGCTCGGCTATCCGCAATCTCGAGACCTCCTATGGCGTCGAGCTTTTCCACCGCGTCGGACGCCGCATAGAACTGACATATGAGGGACGGGTGTTTCTGGGGGAGGCAAGAGCGACGCTGGCACGCGCAAAGGCGGCAGCGCTCGTGCTGTCCGATCTCGGCGGCTTGCAAAAGGGTGAACTGGTGGTTTTTGCGAGCCAGACGATCGCCAGCTACTGGCTACCGGCGATGCTGATGCGTTTCAAGATTCGCTACCCAGGCATTGACCTGAAGCTGATGATTGGCAACACGACCACCGCCGCAAAAGCAGTCCTCGATGGATTGGCCGAAGTCGGGTTCGTCGAAGGCAGCGTTGATGAGCCGGCGCTGCATGTTCAGCCGCTTGCCGAGGACGAGCTGCTTGTCGTCGTCGGTCCGCGCCATCCCTGGGCGCGTGGCAAACCAATTGCTCCGGCAGAGTTGGTTTCGGGCACGAAATGGGTCATGCGGGAAAAAGGGTCCGGAACCCGGTCGGCCTTCGAGGCGACGATTTCCAATCTCGGCATAGACCCTGGAGATCTGGCTGTCGCGCTTCAACTGCCGTCGAACGAGGCGGTCATATCGGCAGCAAGAGAAGGTCTCTGCGCCACAATCGTTTCGGGAGCCGTGGCCGCGCCGCTCTTGACGCAAGGTCTGCTGGTCAAGGCGCGCTTCCCCCTGCCGTCCCGCCAATTTGCAATTCTGCGGCATAAACAAAGGCACGCCAGTCGTGCCTCGCTGGCGCTGGAAACGATTTGCCGAGAGGACAAAGCTGCCGAAGTCCAAAATTGGGATGATTGGGCGCTCTAGCTGATCCAAGCCGCCGACGGTCTTTGTCGTTGCTGCTCACGGGCGCGTCAGCGGTACTCTTCCACCCCCGCGGGAACGGTTTGGCCTGCTTCATGGCATTTTGGTGGTCGCCACGCACGACGATGTCGTGACATTTTCAGCATGGGGATGCCCACTTGCTGGCATCGGTGCTCCTTGATCAGCGAGCGGGCTTCTGTCACCAGGCTCGCTAAATTGCGCGTCCAAAACTTGTCACCGCATCGTCTGATGCGTCCGACGTCACCACCGCAATAGGCTTCGCGCGAAGCCGGCTTGCGTCGCGGGCGGGCGGAAGTCCGAACAGCCGCCCGTATTCCCGGCTAAATTGGGAGGCGCTTTCATAGCCGACGGCGAAAGCGACACGGGCGGCGTCGCCCCGAGTCTCGAGCAACAGACGGCGTGCCTCGTGGAGACGGAACCGCTTCTGATACTGAATGGGCGTCATGGTCGTTGCCGCCTTGAAATGACGGTGGAACACCGAAGCACTCATTCCGGTCATCCGCGCTAGATCTTCGACCTTGAAAGATTCCGTGAAGTTTTCGCAGATCCAGGCGAGCGCCCGCCTGACCTGAGACTGGCGGCCGTCGATCTGTGCGATCTGCCGCAGCTTCGCTCCCTGCGGTCCCCGCAATAGGCGGAACAGGATTTCCCGCTCAATCATTGGTGCCATGACGGAAATTTCGTTTGGCCTATCGAGAAGTCGCATCATACGTAGAAACGCTTCCTCGAGCTGAGTATCGGTCGGGCTCACGCCCAGGCCACACAAGAATTCCGGATCATGGACATCAGGCATCTCAATCAGAAGATCGGCGATGTTACTGGCGTCAAAGCTGAACCCGACGCCAAGAAATGGCTTCTGAAGGCTCGCTTCGGATATTCTGCCAAAGACAGGAACCTCGACCGAGGCCACGAAGTAGCTGCCCGCTCCATGGTGTAATACGTTCTCGCCGCAAGTGATTGCCTTGGCGCCTTGTAACACCAAGCATATGACAAGCTCCGTCATGCCTGCCGTCGGCTCAGTCGTGCGTTCTGCTCTTAGCAAACCGACGCGTGGAATGGCGGTCGTCGTACGACCGCCACGCGAGTGCCTCTCGATCAGGGACCTTAGTTCTTCGCCCACATTGTCCATGCTGTTAAATTGCACCCTCCTCCAACGCGCGCAAGTCTTTCGGCAGGATTAGGCAAGAGTTCAGTAGAATTTGGCACGCGGCCGGAAAAGCGCCTACTCATATTGGACGGGCAACCAGAATGGAGAATCACCATGTCGAAGAATGCATTGATCACCGGCGCCAACAAAAGCATCGGATTTGAAACCGCTCGACGGCTCGGGGGAATGGGTTATCGTGTTTGGCTTGGTGCCCGCGATGCGGGGCGCGGTGAGAGTGCGGCGGAAACTCTGCGAGCTCAGGGTCACGATGTGCGCTTCCTTGAAATTGCCGTCGAGGAGGACGCAAGTGTGAAGGCAGCCGCGGATCGTGTCAGACAGGAAGACGGCAAGCTCGACGCACTGGTCAACAATGCGGGCATACCCGGAGCATTCATCGACCCGGCAGATCAGACCGTAGACGACATCCGTCAGGTCTACGAGATCAACGTATTCGGGCCAATCCGAATTACGCAAGCTTTCCTGCCTCTGCTCAAAGCAGCGAGTTCCGCCAATGTCGTCAACGTCAGCAGCGAACTCGGTTCGCTTGGCGCCCTGACAGACCCGGAGAGCGAATTCTTTGGTGTGAACAGCCTGGGCTACAACAGCTCGAAGACCGCCCTCAACGCAGTGACCGTATCGTTTTCCAAGGCCCTCGCGTCGTTCGGCATCAGGGTCAACAGCGCGGATCCCGGATACACGAAGACCGATTTTAACGGCAATACAGGCTATCGGACGGTCGAGCAGGCGGCTGAGATCATCGTCCAGCTTGCAGTCGCGAACGACGGCCAGACGGGTGCCTTCATCAATGACAAGGGCACGCTGCCTTGGTGAGCCTGACTTAATATTTGGGGCGGGCGGCGGTGCGCCCAATTTAATCGCTGGTTCCACGACTGTACGTCACGGCGCCTCGATCAGACAGGTAAGCTGTCGGTCAACGTGAACGAGAACGGTCGCTCGCCATTCGCCTATGGCAAATTCGAGTACAGCCGCTTCAAACTGACCATTGACATCGGCAGTGTTAAGGCAGAAGCCGCACTCGGCCGCGCATGCGCGGCCGTTTTGCGAGGATGCGAGAGATGACGACCAAGACTGGCTTAGCCGATGCCGGAAACCTGATCATAACAGGCGTCGTGCTGATGCTGCTCGGCGATCTGCTCTTTGCGCTGAACGATGCAATGGGCAAGTGGCTGGTCGCCAGCTTTGCCGTCGGCCAAGTGCTGGTGATCCGCTCGGTCGGCGCCTTCATCGTGCTCGGACCAATGATCCTCCGGCAAGGGCCGATGGCGTTGTTCCGCGTCGAGCAGAAGGGCCTCCAGTTCATCCGGGTCTTCATGGCGACTGTCGATGTCGCCTTGTTCTACGCTGCCGTCGCCTATCTGCCGCTCGCAGATGTGATGACCTTCTATATGGCCGGGCCGATCTACGTTGCGGCGCTCTCGCATTTCTTTCTCGGAGAAAAGATCGGCTGGCGCCGTTGGCTCGCCGTTCTGACCGGCTTCGCAGGCGTCGTCATCGCGCTGCGTCCGTCCACGGCGATGCTGTCGCTTCCATCGCTCTTCGGGCTTGCCGGCAGTCTTGCCTTTGCGCTGTCGCTGGTGATGAGCCGCTATCTGCGCTCGACCAGCGACACGACGCTCGTGACATGGCAGACGGTCGCGGCGCTCGTCACCGGCATCGTCCTGAGCATCGGTCATTGGCAGCCGGCGGCGCTCATCGATTGGTCCGGCATGCTGCTGCTCGGCGTCGTCGCCTCCTGCGCGCATCTGCTCATCACCCGCTCGCTGAAGCTCGCACCGGCATCGCTGCTCGCGCCGCTGCAATATACGCTGCTGCTCTGGGCGATCGTCCTCGGCTACCTCTTCTTCAATGATATTCCCGATACGCAGATCATCGTCGGTGCCGCAATCATCGTCGTTGCGGGGCTCTTCATCTTCCATCGGAAGAATTTGAAAGAGACGGTTCCGGCCGAAGCCGTCCCGCCCGACGGTCATTGAGAACTGGTGCAATCGCAGCAAAGGCGCGAAGCGGTTTTATAAAGGGCTAGGGCATTTTCGTCACTCGGAAAGACGGAGATGTTTTAGCTCTCATCCGCGGGCGGCTCCTCCCAGCCGAAGACGCTCCGACCGCCGAAATCGGCGGATTGGCGGAATTCGCCGGCGATGATTTCCTTGAGGTCTGGACCCGTCACATAGCGTTCCATCTGCCTGGATTGGTCGTCCAGGCGCTTGAGCGCCTGCAACTCCTCCTCGCGTCCGAGCCTGCCCTTCTGCACCGCCGTTTTCATCACGGCGATCGTCTCATCATAAACCTTGAGCGGGACCGGAAAAGGATGGCGATCCTTGCCGCCATGGGCGATCGAGAAGCGCGCCGGATCGGAAAAACGGCATGGCGCGCCGTGGACGACTTCCGCCACCATCGCCAACGCCTCCACCGTGCGGGCGCCCACGCCTGGAACGAGTAGCAGCTCTTCGAAATCCGCCGGGCCGCGGTCGGCAGCGGCAGCCAGGTTTCCATGCAGCCGCCGCATGTTGACGTCGCTCTCGCGGACATCGTGATGGGCAGGCATGATCAGGTGCGGCAGCATCGGCTGTGCGGCAGGTTCGGGCGCCGGCTCTTCGGCACGCAGCAAGGCAGCGGCCTCGCGGATGATCCGGTCGGGACCGAGGGTCGCCAGCAGATCGAGCTGACCGCGTCGCGAGCGTTCCGCTCGCCGGTCGGCAAGATTGACGATTTCACCCTGGCTCCTTCCCTCGATTGCCGCATGCGGCGAATCCACGAAGCTCTCCAAGCCTTCGGACAACCAGTGATAGCGCCGGGCCTGCCGCTTGTCGCCGTTCATGCCCTGCTGCACGACCACCCAATGGCCGTCATCGGCGACGATGAACCCGTGCAGATAAAGATCGAACCCGTCCTGAAGGGCGGCGCTGTCGACCTTGGCTATAAGACGGCTCGTGGTCGCAAGCCCCTCGCCGTCGAGACCGACACGCTCGCCAATCGAGACGAGCTCCAGCGGCGTCTTGCGCGAATGCGCGCCGCGGCCGCCGCAAACATGCAGGCCGAGCTCGCCGGCACGCGGCTTCAGCCCGCGTTTCAGCGCGCCGAGAACGCTGGTCGTGATGCCGGAGGAATGCCAGTCCATGCCCATGACCGCGCCGAAGGACTGGAACCAGAAGGGATGCGCCAGCCTGCGCAGGAATTCGTCGCGGCCATAGTGATGGACGACCGCCTCGGTGATCAGCGTCCCGAGCCGCGTCATCCGGTCGCCTAGCCAATGCGGCACGCGTCCTCCGTGAAGGGGAAGATCGGCGCTGCCTGCTCGTTGTGACATTTCGCTGTGTCAATCCTCTATGGCGGGCCGCCGCCCATTGCAACAGCCGCGTCCTGCGATCGGGAACCCGGTGAAATTCCAGGCGTTTGTTCTCAGTCGAGAGGCCGAGGCAAACATGACCGCATTTGAAACCATGTCCGATCAATCGTACCTGACCCGAACGAAAGCGCAACATCCGTGCGGCGAAAAACAAGAAAGCACGGCACGGCGCCTGCAAGGATATGCGGAAAAGGCTGCTTTCCTGATCAATGGTAACCGCTATTTCTCAGAACTGGCGCGTGCGTTGCGGCAGGCGCGACGCAGAGTGTGGATCATTGGGTGGGATTTCCATCCCGATATTCGGATCGAGCCCGAAAAATCCGACGAAACCTTGGCCGACCTGCTGCATTCCGTAGTAGCGACGAACCCCGACCTCGAAATACGCATCCTCGTTTGGGCGCTGGGGCCGATCTATTCGGACAAATCAATCCAGTTGCTTCGGAAGAAGGATTTTCCAAAGGATGACAGGATCGATCTGCGCTTCGACCTTCCAGGTACAGTACGCGGCTGCCATCATCAAAAGCTCGTCTGCATTGATGATGCCGTCGCCTTCATCGGCGGCATCGATCTGACGTCGCGGCGATGGGACACAAGGCGCCATCGCGTCATGGACAGGTGGCGGCGCGACCCTGGTGGCGAGCCCTACGATCCTCTGCATGACGTTCAGGCGATGACCACTGGCGATGCCGCCCGGATGATCGGCGACATCGCCAGGCGGCGCTGGGAAAACGCCACCGGCGAACGCCACCTGCCGTTGACTGAGAGCGTTCCCTTCACATGGCCCGCCAATCTCGCCGTTTCCATGCAGGAGATCCCGGTCACCTTGGCGCTGACCGAACCGTCGACCGCTTTTCGCAACGGCATCAGCGATGGCATCGCCATGACATTGGACGTCATCGCCCGGGCGCGGCGGCAGCTCTACGTCGAGGCGCAATACCTCGCCTCCTTCCGTGTCGCCGACGCCATTGCCGCGCGGCTGCAGGAGGAGGACGGGCCCGAGGTCATCATCATCTGCACGCGGAGCTCTCACGGCCTGATCGAAAAAATCGTCATGGGCGGCAATCGCGACCGCGTCATCCGCCGCCTCAAACGCGCCGATCGCGCAGCCCGCCTGCGCGTCTACTATCCCGTCGTGCCCGGGCCAGTGCAGAAAAAGGACAACGAGGTGGAGGTGCTCATCCACTCCAAGCTGATGATTGCCGATGATGAGCTGATCCGCATCGGTTCCTCCAATCTCAACAATCGCTCGGAAGGGCTGGATTACGAATGCGACATGCTGTTCGAGGCCGACAGCGGCGAACACCGCCGCGCGATCGCTGATCTGCGTAACCGGCTTCTGGCGGAATATCTCGGCGCCGCCACGGAGACTTTTGCCGCAGCCTTCATGAGAAGCGGCTCGGTGGTCCAGGCAGTCGACGCACTCAACGACGGGCCGCGAGGTTTGCGAGAATTCGCCGTCGATCTGTCGGGCAGCATTTCGCCGATTCGGGGTACTGGCCTCTTCGATCCGGCTCGGCCTTTCGCACCCCTAGACCGACTGGGCCTCGGGGCGCTCGTCCGCCTCCTCATCGGCCCCGCGTGATTTCCGCCGGAAGTTTACCTCGCTGATAGCAAGGAGCATGGTACCGAGCGCCAGCGGAATGAAGAAATAGGCACAGCGGAATGCAATCAGCGCGCCGATCGACGCCTCCTTCGGCACCGCGTAGGAGACAGTTGCCTCGAGCACGCCGAGACCGCCCGGAACATGCGTTGCGATGATCGCCGAATTGGCGAGCACGTAAGCCGTTACCGATCTGAAGAAGGCAACGTCGCCGAAGGTGGAAAGCATCTGATGCAGACAGGCGGAGACGAACATGAAGTTGATCGTCCCAATTCCGACCTGCGCAACCGCGATCGAAAATCGCGGCAGCTGAAACGACCAGCGCCACAGCCGCAACGTGCCGCGGACGAAAAGCGCCAGAGACGCATAGACGACCGGCACCATCAGCGCCAGTGAACCGAAGACACGGGCGCTTGCAGGATCGATGCGCAACAGGCGCCCGGCATCGCCGGGATTGATAATCATGGCGAGGCCGCCGAGCGCGATGAGCCCGAGCCCCACAGTGACACCGCAAAACAAGATGACTTTCGCCACGTCTTCCGTCGTCAGCCCCCAACGCGAATAGTACCGATAGCGGAAGGCGCCGCTGCTTAATCCGGCAAATCCGATATTGTGGCCGAGCGAAAGGCTGACGAACGAGGCGAGTAGAATGTTCCGGTATGGCAAGGATTTGCCGAGCGAGCGGATCGCCAGGAGGTCGAAGCAACTGAGGCAGAGATAAGATGCCGCCGTAAACAGAAGCGCTGTGCAGAAGGTCAAGAATGGAATGCTGCGAACCGATTGGACGATCTCATCCAGGCTGTACTGTTGGAAGATCCGATAGAGAAGGAAGACCGCAAGACAAAGGGCGGCAATTAATAATCCATTCCAGATTATGCTTTTCAGGCTCATCGATTATCCATTCCGAAGCGCGATGCGCAGATTTTGCGGGCGAGCGCTTCCCCCTGCCTTCGAAGAAAGCACGAAGGCGTTACGTCGATCATCTGGAACGATCAAACGAGTTCTGTGTTCCCCCGAAGGACAATTTCCATGTCCTGGGGGAACGAGCTTTCAGCGGGGCCGATGCCGGATCAATCAATCAAACTCCTGACCTATAATGTGCACAGCTGCATCGGCGGCGACCGGAAGCTCGATCCCGGCCGCATCGCTTCTGTCATCGCCGAGGCGAAGGCTGATATCGTCGCTCTTCAGGAGGTCGATGTTCTCCGGCGCAGGACCGGCGGTGTTGACCAGGCCCATGCGATCGCCTCGCTTTTGGAGATGCAGGCTCATTTCCATCCGGCGCTGTCGATTGCCGAGGAGCAGTATGGCGATGCGATCATCACGGCGCTGCCGACAGGCGCGGTCAAGGCCGGCCCGCTGCCATCTATTGGCGAACAGCGCGGCGCTTTGTCTGTCGAAATACTGGTCGGCGACAGAAAACTGCTGGTCGTCAACACCCATCTCGGCCTTCGTGGCCGCGAGCGCATCCGGCAGATGACGACATTGCTGAACCCCGGCTGGCTGCGCGGCACGGCGGATGAGCCTCTTCCAACCATTCTCTGCGGCGATTTCAACGCCATTCCGTCCTCGGCGACCTACCGACTTGCCGCGCGGTCATTGAAAGACGCCCAGCTGGCAGGCGGCGCCGCGCCGAAAGCGACCTTTCCGTCGCGCTACCCGCTGATGCGCCTCGACCACATCTTCGTCACTGACGATCTCATCGTCAAACAGGCGGCGGTCTTGGAAAGCCGCCTGACAAGGATCGCATCGGACCACCTGCCCCTGCTCGCCGAAATCGGCTTCGCCTGATAGTCATCGGCATTGATGACTTTACCGGGCGAGCTTCCGGTTCATCACCGCCGCCACCAACGGCAGCGCCGTCGTCGCCACGGCGGCCAGAGGCAACCTCATGATGCCGCGCGTGACGACGAAGGCCGCCGCCATAGCACCTGCCAGCTTGAGCCAGGGCTGATTGCCGAGCTGCGCATGGGCGCTGGCATCGGCCCATCGGACGTTCTCCGTAACAACGGTCGCGGCCTGATGTTGGATCACGTGAAGGCGAGCCCGTAGGTTTTCGAGTTCTTCTCTCAGTTCTTGCAAACGGCCTTCCAAGACATGACCTTCGTAGATCGGGAGGGGCTCCTCGACGGTGTCTCCAACGGAAGCATAACCACCGAGCGTCGCAATATATGCCCGATATTCGGCCTCGCTGGCGAAACCCTCACGTCTAATAAGATCAGGGTTGATGCTCGCCTCTTCAAAGGAGGCCGGCGCGGTTTCCACACCGTCGTGCATATCCTTGTTTGTGCCGGTGTCCCCGAGTTCGTCCTTGAACATGATGCGTCTCCAGTTGTTCCTGGCGATAGAACGCTCGAGGGCTCAGAAGGATGCATCGGCCTCCGCTCCTGCCTTCATCTTCGCGAGGCGCTGAAACGCTCCGGCCGAAAGTCCGCCAGCAGCTGATGGCGGCGTCCAGTGCCGATCTCGTCCGCCAGCAGTTCGCCGGCAATTAGGCCGAGGGTGGCGCCGCTATGGCTGAAAGCGACGAAATAACCCGGGATCGACGGCAGTTCGCCGAAGACGGGCTCGCCGTCGCCCGGAATGGGCTTCGGCCCGACCCCATAATCTTCGACCTCCAGCGCCGGATTGCCTTCGAGAACCCTGGAGGCCTCGCGCAGCAGCCCCTCCAGCGTCGATTGTCTGATTTCGTAGCTGCCGTCGGGCCTGACACTCACCTCTTCCTCGGACCAGGCGGAATCGAGCGCGAAGCCACCGTTGGGCGTCGGCCGGATGGCGACGCGAGGGGTGTTGAGCACGGCCTTCAGCGGGTGGCGGATCGGCTTGGTCCGGACGAGAAGCGCGACGGGCGTTGCATCGCCGATATGCTGGCCGACCTCGGCCACGATTGCGGGGACGTCGCCGCCGGCAGCGAGCAGCACGGCATCCGCATCGCGGCGCATGCCGTCTGCCGTGATCACGCCACGGGCACGCCCGCTTTCGACGTCTACCGTCGCGCGACCCGCGTCCGTGATGATCTCGCCCCCCAACGTGCGGTATTCCTGCGCCAGCACGCCGATCAAGGACGGAAGATCGACCCAGCCCTCCCCGGGATTGAAGATCGCGCCTTGGCGCGTCACAGTACTCGCGTCCACACCTGGCGTTACCCCAGCAATTCTTTCCGGGGAGAGCCATTGCGCGTGATAGCCTAGCTCACGCTCATAGTCGAAGACCTCGGCGATCTCGTTGCTGGCATCGTCCGCATCCCAGGTCAAGCCGCCGTTGAAGCGCAGCCACGGCGCATCAGGATTCCGGACAGCCAGCGTGCGGTAGCGATCTATGCCGGCCAACCGCAGCCGGTGATAGGCCTCGGTGCGTTTGCGTGCCGAGTTGAGCCAGGCGAGCGAACGGCCGGAGGCGCCATTGGCAAGCGGGCCGTCATTGACGAGCACGGTGCGGACCCCGAGCCGTGCCAGATGGACAGCGGTCGAGACGCCAAAGATGCCGCCACCGATGACGACGACCTTGGAAGGCTTGATGGAAGCGTTCATGTCGATAACCTTGTTTTCTGCTCTTACTAGCGATGAAATCCGGCACGCCCGGCGTGAGGACGACCGGGAGCACCATGCGTTGCCTCAGGCGCTTCAGAGAACTTCAGCAAGGAAGCGCTTCAGCCGCTCGCTTCGGGGATTGTCGAAGATCTGCTGCGGGCAGCCCGCCTCGACGATGCGGCCCTCATCCATGAAGACGACCTGATCGGCCACCCTGCGCGCAAATCCCATCTCATGCGTCACCACGGCCATCGTCATGGCCTGGCGGCCGAGAGCGGCCATCAGGTCAAGCACACCTTTCACCAGTTCGGGATCGAGCGCACTCGTCACTTCGTCAAACAGCATGATCTCCGGATCCATGGCCAGCGCGCGTGCGATGGCGACGCGCTGCTGCTGCCCACCCGACAGACCTGCCGGCCGATGATCCCTGCGTTCTGCGAGACCGACCTCGGCCAGACGTGCCTCGGCGATGCGCCGCGCCTCCTGCCTCGGCATCTTCTTGATCTTGGTCAGCGAAAGCATGACGTTTTCAAGTGCCGTGTGGTCGGGAAACAGGTTGAAGTGCTGGAACACCATCCCCACGCGCCGGCGCAGCCTCTCTTGCTTCATCGCCAGGATGCTCTCGCCATCGAGCAGGATGTCGCCGCTTTTCGGTTCGACAAGCCTGTTCATGCAGCGCAGCAGCGTCGATTTGCCCGAGCCGGAAGGGCCGATGATGCAGGTGACGGTGCCGGCGGCGATGTCGAGATCGACACCCTTGAGCACGTCGAAATCGCCATAGGCCATGGTGAGGTCGCGGATGTTCAGGACGCCGCCTTTGAAGCGCGGTGTCCTCTCCTCGGCCGTGCCCGTGGGGTGGGGGCCGGCAGCGGCCCGCAATTCGCTTACCTCGACCAATCCGCTCGCAGCACCCGAGCCGCGGCCTTGTTTTCCGAGGCGCAGTCTCGCATCAATATAATTGACAAAGTGGGTCAGCGGCACGGTGATGACGAGATAGAAGACGCCCGCCAACAGCAGCGGTGACAGATTGCCCGTGACCACCGCCTGATCTTGCCCAACACGGAAGATTTCCCGCTCGGAGGCGAGCAATCCCAGGAAGTAGACAAGGCTGGAATCCTTGACGTTTCCGATGAATTGATTGACCAGCGCCGGCAGAACGCGCCTGATGCCTTGTGGAATGACGATCAGGCGCATGCCCTGGCCGTGGCTCATGCTGAGCGCCCGGCAGGCTTCCATCTGGCCGCGCTCGACGCTTTGAATGCCGGACCGGAAGATTTCGCCTATATAGGCTCCGGCAATCAGGCTGAGCGCCAGGATGCCGAGCGGAAATGGAGACGGACCGAAGATCTCGCGTCCGATCCGGGCAAAACCCTGGCCGATGATCAGGATCGTGACGATCGCGGGCAGCCCGCGGAAGATATCGGTGTAGATGCGCGCCGGCAGCCGCAGCCAGCGGGATTGCGAGATGCCCATCACAGCAAGCGCCATCCCGATGATGACGCCGAGCACGGTAGAGGCGGCGGCCAGGATCAGCGTGTTCTTCAGGCCGACGCTGATCATGCTCGGCAGAACGTCCGCCATGGCGTCCCAGTCCAGGAAGCTGCGGCGCAGATTTTCAAGCCAGTTCATTCAGATCCCCATGAATTCTTGCCCGGCGCAGACGCCGCCGTCCGGCAGAGCCTTGGTAAGCCGCCCACCATGAGCGGGCGGCTTGCGGCGTCACTTCTTGGGAAGATATTGTTCCGGCATCGGTGAGCCGGGGAACCACTTTTCGTAAAGGGTCTTCCAGGTGCCATCCTGCATCGCGTCGTGAAGCGCGCCGTTCAACGCCGTCAGGAAGGCATCATTTCCTTTTCGGACCACGAAGCCTGCCGGCGCATCGAAGGACGGGATGTTTACCGCAACCTTCAGTGCGGGATAGCGCTCGCCATATTGCTTGGCAGCCTCGTAGTCGAGAAAATGCGCATCGACCGTTCCGTTGTTGAGCGCGGCCACGCCGGAATTGTTGTCGGGGAATTTCACCAGATCAGTTCCCCCGAAATTCTTGGCTGCATAGACTTCCTGCAAGGTTCCCTGCACGACGCCGAGACGCTTGCCCTTGAGGCCATCGGCATCCTTGATACCGGCATCCGGGGTCAGGACGGAGAGATAACCGGCGAGATAGCCGTCGGAAAAGTCGACGGTCTTCTTGCGGGCTTCGGTGGTTCCGATCGCTGCAACGGCAACGTCGAACCTTTCGTTTGCGACCGACGGCAGGAGTGCAGAAAATTCCTGGCCCGTGAACGTCACCTTGTCTTTTGGAAAGCCGAGGCGGGAGACGACGTTGAGAAACAGTTCGATATCGAAACCGGTGAACTGGCCGTCCGCAGTCGCAAACGTATAGGGCTTGGAATCGCCCATCGTGCCAACGCTGATGGTCCCTGGCTCGATCAGGTTATAGGGATTGTCAGCCGCCGCTGCGGAGCCTGCGCCCATCGCAAGAAGGCATGTTAAAAGGCCAGCGCGCAATGGGGCGAGGGTGGCCACGAATGATTCAAAAGGCTTCATGTTCGTTCTCCGCTCTGAAAGGAATGCTCTTGTCGGCATCGTCGGGTCGCCCTGCCCCGCCACATATGCGGCTAAAGGCTTCCTGGACAAGATACCGGTCTCCCGTATAAAGAGACCGGTCTCATAACATATTTGATATCCGTCAATTGACCGGTAGTCAACAACTCTTGTAGTCCTCAGCTCATGGAAGATTCCGCTCATCCGAAACGTTCAGTCACGGTCGCCGACGTCGCGAAGGCCGCAAAGGTCTCGAAGGCGACGGCCGCCCGCGTTCTCGGCGGCTACGGCGTGGTCAGCGCCAAGATTACAGATCAGGTCATGGCGGCTGCCGCCGCCCTCGAATACCGCCCGAACGAGCTCGCCCGAAGCATGAGCACCGGAAGATCCGGCATCATCGGGGTCGTGGTCGGCGATATCGAGAACGCTTTCTTCAGCCTGGCGGTGCGCGGCATCAGCGATGCGGCCCGTCTTGCGGGCTTCAACGTCATCATCGCGAATTCGGGCGAAGAGCTGGATGCGGAAAAATCAGCCGTCGACCTCCTGATCGGCAAACGCGTCGATGGCCTGATCGTCACGCCTGCCCGTTGCGACAGCGTCGATCATCTCCAGCACGTCCGCCGCGCCGGCGTGCCATTGGTTCTGTTCGACCGGGCCATCCCGGAACTCGAAGTCGACGCCGTGACCGGCGACGACCGGAATGCGGCCATCACCGCGACCCGGTACCTGATCGGGCGAGGACATCGCCGCCTCGCCTACGTCTCTGCCATGGATGCCGGCGACGGTGGGCTCACCGATATTGGGTGGATCTCGAATTCCGCCGTGCGCGAACGCGTGGAGGGTTTTGTCAGCGTGCTGACCGAGGCGGGTTTGTCGAGCCCTCTTCATTATGTCAGGCTTGGCGCTACCGACCAGCATCAGACGGACGCCGTGATCAAACGCCTACTCTCGGATGGATCGCCGCCAACGGCGCTGCTAGCTTCAGACAGCCTCGTCGGTTTGCGCATCTTCAAATCGCTGCAGTCGCTCGGCCTGTCGATCCCCAAGGACGTCTCGATGATTTCGTTTCTCGACGCGGACTGGACCAGCGTCACCGTTCCGCCGATCACCATCGTCGACCAGCGCGTCTATGAGATGGGCAAGCTTGCCGGCGAACGGCTCGTCGCCCGCATCGAACGCACCCCCCTTGCCGTCGAACATCTGCGCGTCAGCACGAACCTCGTCGTGCGCGGTTCTGTCGCGACGATCGACCGGTGAGATCGCGGCTAATCATAGAGCTCGCCGTGACCGATCTGCGCCTGTCTGGCTGGTGTGTCGCTGATCGAGGGATCGTCGGCCGGATCGGGATCTCTCTTGTTGGCATCGCTCATAAACTGCGCGGCCTTAAGCAATGCCGCGGTGATTTCTTCGGTGCCCCATCCGGCTTCATTGGCAGCTGCGATCACCCTTTCCAAAGCGTCGCGTGCGGCAGCGGTCGCCTCTTCGAAGCGCTGCGCGGGGAATTCGGTCTTCGGTGATGGAAAGTTCATCGGCGTTCCCTCCATGTGTATGGCAGTTGGAGGATGAACGCAGGTCGCGGGAAATGGATGCACGACTATGGTGATTTAACCCGCGGAAGCCGGTTCGTACCCAACCGAAAACGGTCGACGACGTCTTTCCCGCGTCAGATGACGGTCTGCAATAGAAACGGCGAGCGCTCCACTGGACGCTGGGCAAGAATCCTCAGCATTGCGGGGCCTTGTATGCCACTGGTCGTGCGCGAACGACCGTCGTGATAGACTACGGTCATGACCTGATTGAGAATATCGTACCTGATCTGTGCGATCGTTCGGGTGTGAACCGGAAAAATGAATTCATCGGGGCTAATTTCCAGCCCGGTGGTTTTCAAGGTCATCGCGATGCCTCAGCAACAATAGACATTTCGGCCCGACCGATGGTCTGAGCCCAACGGCGCCTATCAAGCACATATTGCTGCGACGGTCGCGTGACATCGGCGTGACACGCAGAATCGAGATAATCAAATGCGGGCCGCGGGTCTCGTAGCCGTCGGTCGGAAGCCTGGCGATGAGCCGTCAGTGCACCGTTCTGCAGATTGCGTGCACGTGGGCACCTTTCAGCGAATATTCAACCGAGCGGACCAGCGAGCGGACGGCCTCGTCCACATTGAAAACAATGTCTCCGAGTCGCTCAATCTCATAGTCGAGCTCGTACACTTCTACCTCGTCAAACTCTTCACTCTGCAGCATCCGCCGCATCGCCTCGATCAGACGCTCCGTCTGCCCAACGATATCAAGTGCACTTCTCACGATAATATCGAACATGTAATCCCTCGCTGATGATAGAGCGTCGGGCATATCGATGATTTTCGCAATCCTGAAATCTTGTTAGAGCCGGTCGCGGACAGAGTCATAGAACTCGCGCAATTCGTCCAGTGCCGGCCGATAGCGATAGCGCCGCGGCGGCTCTGCACGACGTCCGGTGAAGATAAGCGCTAACGCGCCACATACAGCCGCCACCACGACCAATGTCGAGACCGGATGACGCTTCACCGCCGCCTGCGTCTGCCGCATTGCGTCGCCGGCATTCCCCTTGGCCGATTGGGCGGCGTTGGCCACCCGCTGCTGGAGCGCGTCGATTTGTTTTCGCAGCGCGCTCAGGTCTTCCTGCAGATCAGACTCTGCCTGCCTTGGAACTCCGACGGAGGCGGTATTCGTATCAATGATGGCTTTTGGCACGGGCTCGCCAATTTTGGCTCCCGTGGTGTCGAGTGTTTTCGTTGCTGTGCTCTTGCGGGGCGGCATGATCATTCTCCTTCCTAATCTCTCAAGGGCAACTGCTCGTTTTAGTCGTCGTCGAGCGAGAAAACCGGGCGGTAATGGCGCTCCGCGATAAGCAAGCTCCTGTCGGGTCGGATGACGTAGATTTCCTCAACCTCGCGTCCCCATTGATCGGTGAAGGTGTGCGGGAAGGATGAACCTGCGGGCGACTTCGTCAACTTGGTGCGGGGCTGGCCACCATAAGTGATGCTGCCAGGAATGGGAGCGAGGCCTGACGACGAATAACCGCCTACACTCGTCGTGCAGCTTGTCAGCATAAGGGCGAAAACCAGCGCAAATCCTATCCTTAGCTGCATCGGAACCTTCACTTCTTCCTGTCCCCCGAGTGTTGCTCGTCTTTCGCCAAGGTAACCAGGCTTGAGGGACATTTGTTCCAGAATTTGCCTGAGACATGAGACAGGCGAGGCTCCCGATTGAACCGGAACAACCCCGTCATCGCGTAGCTTGGTCAGCAAAGGAGATACGCTGTTGCGGATTGCTGACTGGCGCAGCCAATCGACAATCGTAAGGGCGCCAAGGCGCTGGGACTTGTCAGCGGTATTAAATCAGGAATCGCACTGATGAAAGAATAGGATTTGCACGAGGGACTAAGAACAACCCGAACGCAGCATCAGCGTCCCAGCGGTGCCGGCGCAAGGACGAGTCGGCAGCGGCGGACGCCGCTGCCGCTACAGCTCATCGCTGCGACGCTTCACTGCGTGCTTCAGCGCAATCAGATGTTTGCGCCGCTCAAGCATATAGTCGGCATAGCCGACACAGATAAACAGCAATGTCGGGCCGGCGAAGATGACGATGAGAGCCAATGCAACAAGAATGAATGCGGTCGTCATGGTCTGTGTTCCATCATATTGGTCATGTTGTGCGGAAGGACCTCGTGCCTTCCGCCGATCAGTTTCCACCGCTGCGGCTGCCGCTCACTTTCGCTGCGGGTCGTGGCTGTGATGGCGATCATGCTCACCGCCACCGCCTGAGACCTTGCTTTGCGTGCGCCTGTCCGGCTCTGCCGCCGGCTTGGGTATTTCGAGCGGAGCCTTTGCGTTTTCATGCGATGCGCCGGGGCCACCCTGACGGATGGTCGACGGGCTCTTCTTCGATGTAGACATCGATGCCTCCTACCGGTCCTGCTGGTTACCCTGATGGGTCGTATTGATCTTGCTATTGCCTTGCTGCCCCTTCTTGTCGGGGTTTTCAGCGCTGCTTGCCATTTCGGCATCGTCAGCACTGGTCCTTGCTCGCTTGCCAGCGACGCCCTTGCCGCTGACATTCTCGGCTGGAACGGGGGGTAACCTGCTGCTCATCAACGTCTCCTCATTCAGGATCTCGATTGGCGCTGTGATCTGAATATTGCTCAGTCTGGACCGTCTTGCTGTCGAGGCCGCGCTCCTTGGAGTGCCGGGCCTTGTCGCGGTTGGAAAGGACCATGTTTTCGGGAAGCTGCTCCTCGTCGAGATTGGTCATCGCGCCGCTGCCGTCGCCCTTCCCCTTCGCTCCGGCGCCAATATGTTTTCGGTCGGCATTTGCCATAGTCTTTCTCCCTTCGGTTATCAGGTCAAACAATCAAAACCCGCGGAGGTTCCGCCTGAAAAACAAATCGCGACAGCAAGGGCGGGTGTTCCTACGATTTGTCCAGATGCCTGCGCAGTTCGTCCTTATGGATGAAGTGATCGGTTTTGCCCGGCTCATGATCGGGATGTGAAACCTCCACATCGAGTTCATCAGGAAGCGCGATCGCCTGTTTGGCGTTCATGATGCCCAGCGCAATTCGCCCTTCTTCGGTATCTACGGCGACTTCGACCAGCTGTTTCTTAGAAATCATCTCGAGGATCCTCATCCTTGCCTATTCAGAATCCGCCCATCTGCTATTCGTTCCCTCGCCCCTCGATTTTGCGGCCTTTCTTCTCCCATCGCCGCCGTTACGCGCTTGAGTAGCGGACTCGACGTCATATCCTCGAGCAACACCGATAGCTTCGGCCTCCAGTTCGGATAGCTGTCGCTCGTGCCTGGAATATTGGTCGGCTTTTTCTCGTCGGTGAGATCGGCAAGACGCACTGCGGCGAGAAGCGATGGAGTCCTGGCAATGAAGCGATAGGCGCTGACGGTCAGTTCCCGCAGCGCCTCCCGACTTGCCCGCGCGGTAAGCCCAGCGGGCAGGTCGAGGCCGGCCGCCTTGAGCGCCGCCTTCAGGCTTCTCCGCTCGCGCTTACGATGTTCGAGATGTCTTTCGGTAAGATCCGGCGGCACGATGCCGTGATCGCACCGGTCCTGAATGTCGGCGCCGCGCCACCAACCGGCAAGGGTCCGGTGGTCGTGCGTCGAAATGCAGGCCAAAGCGAGCACGGGATAGGTGTCCGCCGGCTTGAAGCCCTTCTCGTCCTGTTCATAGGAAAGGATGCGGTAGGAGAGAATGTGGGCTGCCGCCAGATCGTCCTGCAATCCCTTGGGGATCAGTCCCAGGTCTTCTCCGATGACGAGGCACCGATGCTCGGCGGACACTTCTGCGAGGATCTGCAGGAGCCGATCCTGGGGATAGCGGACATAAGCGCCGTCGTCTGGTTTGCTGCCCAATGGCACCAGGAAGAGGCGGCGAAGCGCTGCGGCGTGGTCGATACGAATGGCGCCCGCATAGCGCATGGCAGCGCTCACCATGCGCCGGAAAGGCGACATTTCTCCTGCCGCGATCGCGGAAGGCAGGTACCCAGCGAGGTGCCAGTCCTGTCCATCTATGGCGAAGGGATCGGGTGGGCTGCCGATCGTGGCCTTCGAGAGATAGATATACGGCTCGCTCCATGTCGCCGAGCCGTCGACCGCCTCCCCGACGGCAAGATCGAGATAGAGTCCGATCCGCAGGCCGGCCTTCCGCGCCCGGTCCGCTGCCTGCATCAGCTGCCGATGGGCGAGCCATTGCAACCACATGTGAAAGCGCACATCGTCCGCGTGTCCACGCTCGAATTCGGCGACGGCTGCGCTGTCAAAGCGCTGGAAATCCGCCGGCCACCCTTGCCAGCCAGCGCCCGCCCCCCGCTCGACCATGGAAAACGAAAGGCATTCGAAAAGCGCGTGCAGCCGCAAGCTGTTTCCTCCTTGCGCGACGAAGGCATCGAAATCAGCCGGATCATAAGCCTCGTCGATCACGCTGCGCCTTCGCCAGACCGGCCAGAGATCGCGAAGAGCCTTCAGCTTGATCTCTACGACGCCGACGTAGTCGACGAGATCGGTTTGGCGAAGGCTTGCCAATTTCCGTTCGAGTTCCGGGTCACAGGCAAAACCCGGCAACCGGTCGACCGCGACATAGAGTGGGTTGAGATGCTGGCGGCTCGAGGGCTCGTAGGGACTGCAACGCTCGGGATCGGCGAGAAACGGCGCGTGAAGCGGGGTGAGGCCGATGAAATCGGCGCCCAGCGATCCCGCGAGATCCGCCATATCCGAGAGATCCTCGAAGTCTCCTATGCCCCAGTTACGTGCCGAACGGAGTTCGTAAAGCTGCAGGCTTATGCCCCAGACCGGCGTTTTGGAAAGGAAATCCGGCAGAAATGACCTGGCGATCTTCTTGGCCGCAGGCTGCCGCCGCGGCGCACCGATCTCGTGATCAGCCGCTCCCGCCAAGTCGATCTTCAGTGCCTGAAGGATCTTGCGTTTGGTCTCGCCTGATATCGCCACCTCTTGATTGTCGGGACTGGGCCTGGTCAGGCCGATGCCGTGCCGGCGGGCGAGCTTGTCGAGGTCAGCAGATTTCATCGTTCGATCGCCTTCCTGTCAGCGCGCCATCAAGCCTCGCTGATGCTCCAGATCACCGTCCATGGCGCGAGTTTGCCACCATCGCTGCCGCCGAGACGGAAGATCGTCTCGCCGACGTCTTGCTCCGAGACGAGCGGCGCCGCCTCGGCGCCGAGGTTGGCGTGCAGATGAAGACGTCGGTTTTGCGCCAGGCTCCAATCCACCGCGAGCGCGCTTCCCGCCGAGCGATAGACCGCGTTTCCGGCGCCGGCGCCTTTGAGCAAAGGCACGATCCTGCGGTGCCGGAGGTCGAGAAGCGTCCTGTAAAAATCAAGGATCTCGGAAGAGGTGAGTTTCGACCAGTCCAGCTTGGCGGCGGCGAAGGTCGATGGCGCCGTCGGGTCGAGAAGATCGTTGGCGTCGAATCCCGGCAAACGGGAGAGCTCCTCGCGACGGCCCTTCCTGACCTTCTCGTTCAAGTCCTCGTCGAAATCGCAGAAGAAAGGGAAAGGCTCTTTGGCGCCCCATTCCTCGCCCATGAACAGCATCGGGATCTCCGGCGCCAGCAGGTAGATGGCGACGACGGCCTTGACGACATCGGCAGGGCTCGAAGCAAGTATCCGGTCCCCCAGCGCCCTGTTGCCGATCTGGTCATGGTTCTGGATGAAGGAGATGAAAGCGGTGGGCGGGAGGTGGCCGCTCGGCCTGCCGCGGCTTCCACCGCGGTAGGGCATGTGTTCCCCCTGAAACACGAAGCCTTCCGCCAGCGCCCGGCCGAGCTTGCCGGCGTCACCGGCGTAATCGGCATAATAGCCGAAGGTTTCGCCCGTGGCGGTGATATGCAGCACATGGTGGACATCGTCGTTCCACTGGGCGGTGAACAGCCTCACTTCCCCGTTTTCGTCACGCTGCAACAGGTCGCTGTCGTTTTCCTCGTTTTCGACGATCAGGTGCACATGCCGGCTGCACGCCGCCGCCCTGACACGCCGGGCAAGCGCGTGAAGCAGATGCTCGGCGCTGTCGTCCTTGATGGCGTGGACAGCATCGAAGCGGAAACCGTCGAGCCTGAACTCGGTGATCCAGTAAATGGCGTTCTCGATGATGAACTCGCGGATCATCTCGGATCCGTCGCCGTCGTAGTTGATGCCGTTGCCCCAGGGCGTCTTGTGATGATCGGTAAAGAGTGGCGCATAGGCCGGGATATAATTGCCGGCCGGCCCGAAGTGATTGTAGACCACGTCCAGAAAAACCGAGATGCCGCGCTGATGTGCTGCATCCACCAGCGCCATGAAATCTTCCGGCCGGCCGTAGCTGCGGTCCGGAGCATAGGGAAGCACGCCATCATAACCCCAGCTGTAACGTCCGGGGAATTCACTAAGCGGCATGATCTGCAGTGCCGTGACGCCTAGCTGCTGCAGATAGTCGAGATGCTCGATTGCCGCCTTGAAAGTACCCTCCGGCGTGAAGCAGCCGATATGCATCTCGTAGATGACCATCTCTTCCCAAGGCCGACCCGCCCAGCCGATCGTCTTCCAGCGATAGAAGGAAAGGTCGACCACTTCGCTCGGCCCGTGCACATCCTGCGGCTGAAACCGCGAGGCGGGATCGGGAAGTTCGAGACCGTCCGGCAGGACGAAGCGATAGCGGGTACCGACACTGGCATCCGCGACCGTATAGTGGTGCCAGCCGTTTCCGAGCGCCTGCATCGGCCGCGGATCAGCGCCTTCGAGTTTCAGCGACACGCTTTCATGCAAGGGAGCCCAGAGGCGAAACAAAATGCCCTCTTCGGTGAATGCGGGGCCGAACTTCATTTTGGTCAAGGGAAAGCCTTCGATGAAGTGAGATTGGATTTGGGTAACTTTTGCGGGAGCAAAAAGTTTCGTCAGCAAGCGGACGCGCGAAGGCGGCCGCTGTCACCATTCACCGAAACATAGAAGTCTGGGTCAGTCGAGCCAGGTCGCTGGCTCGCGCATTCCATGTACGACCACGACAATTTCGGCGCCGTAACTGGTCGGCTCATAGACCGCGATGTAGCGCCCCTCGACAAGTAAGCGGGCCGCGGGGCTGATTTCCGGGCGCGCAGGTCCCATTTCGGGATGAGCGGCGACCAGTTCGAACTTTTCAAAAAGTTTTTGCAGGAGCCTGTCGGCAGCCAGTTCATTGTGAACGGCGATATTGCGCCAGATATCGCGCATCTGGCGCTGGGCACGCGGAGACAACTTATATTTAGCCACGAACTGCGCGTTCTGCTTTCAGTTCTTGCAGGAAGGCCGCAGGGTCAATCTCTTCGGGTTCGCCGCTGGCTTTACCTTCGGCATATTCCCGCTTGAGTTTTTCCAGTTCAAGCGCGCGAATTTCCTCCCGCTGTTCCAGCAAGCGGAGGCTATCACGCATGACTTCGCTGGCGCTGGCATAGCGTCCACTTTCAACAAGCTCACGGACAAAGCCTTCATAGCGAGGCCCGATATTATAGCTGGAGGGCATGGCAATACCTTTCATCGAAGCCATGTTATCAGTTTTTGATAACCTGGACAAATAAAACTCCCGTCAACCGCCTTGACTGCGACCCGAAATTGCGGCGCCGGCACTTCGACTGTCAGGCCGCCGCGACTTTGCCCGAGAGAGCCTGATCCATCGCCGCCTGAAGCTGTTCCTGCGTGAATGGTTTCTTCATCCGCAGCATCCGGCCGAGGCCATGGTCTTCGGAAAACTCGGCATAGCCCGAGGCAAGGATGATGGGCAGGCCTGGAAAGGAGAAGCGAAGGTGGCGCGCAAGCTCAGCGCCCGCCATGCCCGGCATTGCATGATCGGTGATGACGAGATCGCAACCCTGTCCGTCGGCAAAGAATTCCAACGCCTGGGAAGCGGAAGATGCCTCTTGCGGCAGGTGCATTGCCGCGTGCCACGGCCGTGGTCACCTGGGCGATATTACGGACCTGGGCCGTGAGGTTGCCGCACATGGCGTTGACGGAATCGGTCAGGTCCTTCCAGGTGCCTGCCACCCCAGGCACCAGAGCCTGCCCGCCGAGCTTGCCTTCGGTGCCGACCTCGCTGGCGACGCGCGTCACTTCCGAGGCGAAGGACCTGAGCTGGTCGACCATGGTGTTGAACGCTCCCTTGAGCTGCAGGATTTCGCCGCGCACGTCGACGGTGATCTTCTTGGAAAGATCGCCATTCGCAACAGCGATCGTGACGTCGGCGATATTGCGCACCTGCGCCGTCAGGTTCGAGGCCATCGAGTTCACGCTTTCGGTGAGGTCCTTCCAGACGCCGGTCACCTCAGGCACCTGCGCCTGACCGCCGAGCTTTCCGTCCGTGCCGACCTCGCGCGCGACGCGCGTCACTTCCGACGTGAAGACACTCAGCTGCTTGATCATCGTGTTGACGATATCGGCCGAGCGCAGGAATTCGCCTTTGAGCGCCCGCCCGTCGACATCGAGCGGCACGGTCTGCAAGAGATCCCCTTTGGCAACCGCGGTGATCGTGCGCGTGACGGCTGTCGTCGGCCATAGGAGATCGTCGATCAAACCGTTGATCGATCCTTCCATTTCGGACCAGGAGCCGTCCGACAGGCCGAAGCGCACGCGCGTGCTCGTTCGCCCGTCCCTGCCGACCACCTGCCCGACGTGCTCGAGCTGCTGGGCCATGCGCTGATTGGCGGCAATGATGTCGTTGAGGGCATCGGCGACCTTGCCGGTGAGGCCTGTCAGGTCGGACCGCATTCGTACGGAAAAGTCGCCGCGCCTGACCGCGACGAGAACTTCCAGAAGCGCGCTGGCGTCGTCGAACGCCATTGTTTTGTGGTCATGCCCATTGAGGCTGTCTACCGCAACGCTGTCGCGCGCGAATTCGCTAGTTTGGTTGCTCACGAAAATTCCCCTCTTCGAACAAACCTAATTTAGTGCTCCGCCGGAAAAAGGCTATGGGCGTCCATAGGGTTGCAGAGAGAAGCCAAACCGAAGATCAACGGCCAAACTTTGCCCGCGCGGGAACAGTTTCCGCTCGACCGTCGTTTCCGCCCAGACAAGGAGAGTGACATGTCGAACGTCTCAAGGACAGGCAAAGAAGAGATCAACAATGCAACGAGCTCGACGACCTTCGGAAGGTCGGTCGAGAGTCAGGCGCAGATGCAGGATGCCGCTGCGGAGGCATCGCCCGAAACCGGCGGCGAGGTCCTCAATATCTATCGGCTGGAACCCATCGCCAAACCTGACGATCCCCGGTGGGACAATGCTCCCAACCACGGCGTCATCGTCGTTGCCGCGAGGACGCCCGGCGACGCCAGGATCGTCGCCGCGGCGCGTGAACTCGATTTCATGGAAGTCGATGCTGCGCCCGCCGAGGACGTCACCACGGCGAATGCCAGCGCCTTTCGCGACGACAAGCTCTACACAGTGATCGAGATCGGTCGGGACAGAAGTGATATAGAGCGAGGTATCCTCAATGGCACGGTCTCTGTCGACACGATCCGGCCGATCGAGCCAGACTAAAATCCTTCTTCACCTGGGAGTTCTCATGAATACCGCCAATCTGCAGCTCAAGGGCCTGATCATGGCGATGGCCTCGCTATGTGACGCAATCGTCGAGAAGGAACTGCTCACGCGCGGGGAAGTTGACGCCGCGCTTTCAAAGGCTCAAAAAGCGATCGAGGAGGATGACGACCACGAGCTGTCCGGCGCCAATCTGGCAGCGATCCTGTTTCCGATCCGCGTGCTGCGGCTTGCCGGCGAAGCCGGTCGCAAGGGCGAAGGGGCCACGTTTTCTGAATACGCCAAGCGCGTCGGGAAGCTCAGCTGAGCATGTTCGAAGACTTTTCTCTCGAGACCGTCGACGTTGGGCCGGGGGCGTTTCGCGTCCGTCACGGCGGAACGGGACCGGCCGTTCTGCTTCTCCACGGCCATCCTAGGACACATATGACTTGGGGCAAGGTGGCCGATCTGCTGTCGCCCTACCTCACGATCGTCTGCCCCGACCTGCCTGGTTTCGGCCGCTCCTACCTGCCGCTCGATACTCCCGACAGCCGCAACTCTTCGAAGCGCGCAAAGGCGGGAGCCCTGGTTGAACTGATGCTGAGGCTGGGACACGAGAACTTCGCGGTGGCCGGCCACGACCGCGGAAGCTTGGCTGCCTTCCGCATGGCGATGGATTATCCCGAACGCGTGCAGAAACTCATCATCGCCGACGGCATCCCCGTCATAGAGCATCTGGAACGCGCCGACTGGAAATTTGCCAGAGACTGGTACCACTGGTTCTTCTTCGCTCAGCCGGAAAAGCCGGAACGGGCAATCTTGGCCGCTCCCCTGGCATGGTACGACAAACTCTCGCCGGCACTCATGGGAAAGCAGGCCTATGACGACCTCGTCGACATCATCCACGATCCAGCAGCGATCCATGGGATGATCGAGGACTACCGCGCCGGCATCCGCATCGACCATCTCCACGACCGCGAGGACCGCGACGCCGGCCGAAGAGTGACCTGCCCCATGCTCTGTCTCTGGTCGCTGCGCGACGACATGGAACAGATCTACGGCGATCCGGTCGCCGTCTGGCGGAACTGGGCGGATGACGTGCGCGGCTTCGGCATAGACAGCGGCCATCACGTGGCCGAGGAGAATCCTGGAGCGCTCTCGCAGGCGATCCAGGAGTTTCTCGAGCACGGATAGCACCTGAGCTCGAGACGCACTCCGGTAGTGTCGCCATCCCGCTACCTGCGCAGCGTTGTCAGTTTTCGCTATAAGTTGATCTTTCCTCTCTTGTTTTAGTCCCACTCCTGTGGCTATACCCCGGCCGCATATGTACACGCACCGGGATTTCTTTCGTGACTAACCTCAAACCACTTCTGGCCGCCTGCGGCCTCTCAACCATGATCGGCCTTACCGCAAATCCGTCTTTGGCCGGTTCGACGACCTACCCGCTGACCCTGGAAAACTGCGGTGCGCAGGTGACGTTCGAGAAGGCGCCCGAACGGGCGATCGGCCTCGGCCAGAACAGCGCTGAAATCCTGCTGCTGCTCGGCCTCGAGGACAAGATGGCCGGCACCGCCTTCTGGCCGAGCAAGGTTCTGCCGCAGCTCGCAGAAGCCAATGCCAAGGTCAAGCTTCTGACCGTCGAGATGCCGACCTTCGAATCGATGCTCGCCGAAAATCCTGATTTCGTCGCAGTGGCTCTGCCGAGCCTGGCCGGGCCGAACAGCAAGGTCGCCAAGCGCGAGGATTTCGACAAGGTGGGCGTCGCCACCTATCTCTCGCCCAGTACCTGCCTCAGCACCAAGGACGTCAAGGACCAGTATGGCAGCCGCGCCGAGCTGTGGAACATGGATCTTCTCTACAAGGAGATCGACGAACTCTCTGAGATTTTCGACGTCGCCGATCGTGGCCAGGCGCTGATCGCCGACTTCGAGGCGCGCGAAGCCACGCTTCGCTCCAGCGTTTCGAAGGAGGGCAAGAACCTTTCCTACGTCTTCTGGTTCTCCAGCCCCAGCCCGTCGGCCGACGCTTATCTCGGCGGCAAGAACAGCGCGTCCGGCTTCATCGCCGACCTGCTCGGCGGACACAATGCGATATCAGCGGAAGCGGAATGGCCGACGCTCGGCTGGGAAGGCATCATCGCCTCCAATCCCGACGTCATTGTCGTCGCCAGTCTCGACCGCAACCGCTGGGAGCTCGACAAGCCGGAGGCCAAGATCAATTTCCTGAACACCGATCCGGCCGTCAGCCAGATCCCTGCGGTCAAAAACAAGGCGATCGTGATCATGGACGGCCAGGCGATGAACCCGACCGTCCGCACGGTCTACGGCGCCGAGCAGGTGGCCGAGCAGCTGAAAGCCCTCGGTCTGTTGAAGTGACGGACGCGGGCCGCCTCTTTCGGCAGCTGGGAGTGGTCACGGCACTGCTCTCGGCCTCCGTCTGCCTCATCGCGGTCGCCATCGGCGTCAGCGTCGGAATCGGCGATCTGCCGATCCCGCTCGCGACCACCTTTTCGGCCGTCACCAACCGGCTAGGCTGGACCGCGGTCGAGCTGAACCGCATCCATGAGACGGTGATCTGGGACTATCGCCTGAGCCGCGCGCTCGTCGCCGCCTTCTGCGGCACGGGCCTTGCGCTGTCGGGCGCGATCATGCAGTCGCTGCTGCGCAATCCACTTGCCGAACCTTATGTTCTTGGCATCTCCGCCGGCGCCTCCTCCGGCGCCGTCGCGATCGTCATCCTAGGGATCGGCGCCGGCGCGGTCTCGCTTTCCGCCGGCGCGTTTGCCGGTGCCTTCGCAGCCTTCTTCTTCGTCGCCCTACTGTCGAACGGCACGCGCGAGGGAGCGGATCGCACCATCCTTGCCGGTGTCGCCGCTTCGCAGCTTTTCAACGCCACCACGTCCTATATCGTCACCACCTCGGCCAATGCGCAGCAGGCCCGCGACGTCATGTTCTGGCTGCTCGGCAGCTTCGGCGGCGTGCGCTGGCCGGAATTCGCGCTGGTCTCGATCGTCGTCGGCATCGGCCTCATCGGCTGCCTGTTTTACGCCCGCGTCCTCGACGCCTTCGCTTTCGGCGACGAGGCGGCATCCTCGCTCGGCGTCAATGTCGGCCGCGCGCGGATGGTGCTCTTCGCGCTGACGGCAATGATGACGGCGACGATCGTCAGCATGGTGGGGTCGATCGGCTTCGTCGGCCTCGTCGTGCCGCATGTCGCCCGCTTTGTCGTCGGGCCGCTGCATGTCCGTCTGCTGCCGGCCTGCGCCATAACAGGGGCGATCTTCATGGTGCTCGCCGACATTGCCGCACGCGCCCTCATTCCGAACCAGATCCTGCCGATCGGCGTCGTCACGGCCTTGGTGGGCGTCCCCTTCTTCTCGATCATCCTCTACCGGTTCCAGCGCGCGTCATGAGCATCAAGGCCGACAACCTCACCTGGAAAATTGGCAGGAAGACCATTCTCGACGGCGTTTCCATGGAGGCGCAGCCCGGCCGGATGCTCGGCCTGCTCGGGCCGAACGGCTCGGGCAAGACCTCGCTGCTGCGGCTTCTGGCCGGCCTGAAGCGACCGCATTCGGGCCGAGTCACGCTCGACCGGAGCGATATCTGTACGATCAGCCGCGGGTCGATCGCACGACGCATCGCATTCGTCGAGCAGCACGCGACGACGAACGTCAATCTGAAGGTCGTCGACGTCGTCAAGCTCGGCCGTTTCCCGCACCGATCGATGTTCTCGGGCTGGACGAGGGCTGACGAAGAGGCGGTCGAGGCCGCGCTCACGCGCGCCGGCATGACCGAAAAACGCGACGAACGCTGGCAGAGCCTGTCGGGCGGTGAAAAGCAGCGGACCCATATCGCCAGGGCGCTCGCCCAGTCGCCGCAGGAACTGATCCTCGACGAGCCGACGAACCATCTCGACATCCAGCACCAGATCGGCCTGATGCGGCTCGTCTCCAGCCTGCCGATCACCAGCATCGTCGCCCTGCACGATCTCAACCATGCCGCCATGTTCTGCGACCAGCTGATCATCCTGCAGCAGGGCAGAATAGTCGCCTCCGGCGCACCTAAGGACGTGCTAAGCGAGAAGCTGCTGCGCGAGGTCTTTTCCGTCGAGGCCCGCATCGAAGCCTCGCCCCATCATTCGCGCCCGCACATCCAGTATCTCAGGTGACAGCGGTCGCTCTCACGTCACGATCTGCAGCGGCAAAGCGGTCGTCTTTTTGATGGTCTTGAGGACGATGCTCGATTTGACCGATGCCAGATTATCGGTGACCCGGATCATTCTTTCGAGAAACTGGCTGAGATGGTCGAGGTCGCGCGTCATGACCTTCATCAGAAAGTCGGCGTCACCGGTCTGCGAATAGCATTCCAGGATCTCCGGCGCGGTCTCGATGAAACGATGGAGCCGCTCGTTTCCGCCTTCCGTATGCGCGCGCAGGCTGACAAGCGTATGCGCAACGACGGTGAAACCCAGCTTCACCGGATTGATGATGGCGACAATGCTCTGAATATATTGCTCCTTGCGCAGTCTTTCCAAACGACGTGCGCATTGAGTGGCGGACAGGTTGACCTTCTGGGACAGCTCGCCCTGCGTCACCTCGCTGTTTTGCTGGAGGGCGGCAAGCAATTTGATATCGAACTGGTCGAGCATGGCCTGCCCTCTCATATAAGGGGAATTTCTGCGTAACATACCCGCAATTCGCCGATTGTCTGCACCGACGCGACTATAAAAGGAGATAATCGCAGAAATTCGTCGCGAAAGTTCCGCTAATCTCCGGCCAATGACATCAAAAAAGAGGTGGACCTGTGTTTGAGGAACTGAAGAACCGGCCGGCCGACAGCCTGCTTGCACTCATCAAGGCCTTTCAGGCGGACGAGCGCTCCGGAAAGATAGACCTCGGCGTCGGCGTTTATCGTGACGCCATGGGACGCACGCCCGTCATGCGTGCCGTCAAGGTGGCGGAGCGGCTTCTTCTTGAGACTCAGGACAGCAAGAAATATCTGGGCCCCGAAGGCGACCTGCAATTCGTGCGCCTGCTTGAGCCCATCATCTTCGGAAACTCCCCGAAAATCGCCGACCGCCTCGCCGGCATTCAGACGCCGGGTGGAAGCGGCGCGCTCCGACTCGGCGCAGAACTCATCCAAACGGCAAATCCATCGGCGAAGGTTCTCTTGGGGACGCCGAGCTGGCCCAATCACGCACCGATCTTCAGCTCGGCGCGCTTGCCGCTAAAGGAGTACGCTTTCGTTGACCTGGTGTCGCAGCATGTGAAATTCGAAAGCGTGGTGGACACCTTGTCTTCCGCCAACGCGGGCGACGTCGTGCTGCTTCATGGTTGCTGCCATAATCCCACGGGTATCGATTTCACCATGGAGCAGTGGCGAGAGATTACCGATCTCCTCGTTGCGCACAGGCTGGTGCCGTTCATCGATCTTGCCTATCAGGGGCTGGGCGACGGTCTCGAACTGGATGCCGCGCCCACCCGCATGATCCTCGATGCGGTCGAGGAAGCGCTGATCGCCTATTCCTGCGACAAGAACTTCGGCCTCTATCGCGAGCGCGTCGGCGCGCTCTATGTCGTGGCCCGCAATGCCGACGACGTTGCACAGGCCGAAAGCAATATGGCGGCCCTCGCCCGTGTCAACTGGTCCATGCCGCCGGATCATGGGGCGGTCGTCGTCAGGACCATTCTCGAAAGCCCCGAAATGACGGCAATGTGGCGCACCGAACTCGGAGAAATGTGCGAGCGCGTCAACGGCAATCGCGCGGCGCTGGCCGCTGCCTCTCCCGAGCTGGCCTTCATCAGCCGGCAACGCGGGCTGTTTTCCAATCTCTCCATGCGCAAGGAAACGGCGGTCGCACTCAGGGCAAACCACGGCATCTACATGGCAGATTCCGGGCGCATGAACCTTGCCGGCATGCAGCCGGCCGATGCCGGCGCCATCGTCGCGGCGCTCCGGGCCGAAGGCTGCCTGAGATCGTAACCGAACGCAGCATTGGAGGCTCCGAATGAGCAGGAAAGAAACGACCGGCCAGGCGATCACCCGTTCGCTTGTCGCCCATGGGATCGACACGGTCTTCGGCATCCCGGGCGCCCATATGTATGATTTCAACGACGCCCTTTATGATGCCGGCGATAAAATCCGGTTCATTCACACCCGGCACGAGCAGGGCGCCGGTTACATGGCCTATGGCTATGCCAAGTCCACCGGCCAGATCGGCGCCTATACTGTCGTTCCAGGCCCAGGCGTCCTCAATTCCGGCGCGGCTCTCTGCACCGCTTACGGCGCCAATACCCCGGTCCTGTGCATCACCGGCAACATCATGTCCCACCTGATCGGTCAAGGCAGAGGACAGTTGCACGAACTGCCGGATCAGCTCGCGACGATGCGCGGAATTACGAAAACGGCGGAGCGGATCAATCACCAGTCCGAAACCGGTCCTGTCACGGCCGGGGTCGTCGCTAAAATGCTCTCCGGCCGCCAGGGTCCAGGAGCAGTCGAAGCGCCATGGGACGTGTTCGGGCAATTCGGCCCAGAAACCGATCTGCCGGTCGGCACGAGAGCACCTCATCCGGCCGTCGACCCTGATCAGGTCGCTGCCGCGGCGGCACTGATCTCAGGTGCGAGCAACCCGATGATCATGGTTGGTGGCGGCGCGGTGGATGCCGGAGCGGAAGTCGCTGCTCTTGCGGAATTGCTGCAGTCGCCCGTCACGTCCCATCGCTCCGGCAAGGGCATCGTCGCCGACGACCACCCCAACTACCTGAATTTCGTCTCGGCCTATGAATACTGGCGGAAGACGGACCTCCTGATCGGGATCGGCAGCCGGCTGGAATTGCAGTTCATGCGATGGAAGTGGCTTCCCAAGGATCTCAAGGTGATCCGCATCGATATCGATCCGACCGAGATGGTACGTCTCAAGCCGAACGTTGCGGTGGTCGCCGATGCCAAAGCTGGAACGCAGGCTCTTCTCGATGCTCTGGCAGGTTCGAGCCGCACGGATCGCACGCGCGAATTTGCCGAACGCAATGAAGAGGCAAGGTCTCGCTTCTCGGCAGTGCAGCCGCAGCTCGCCTATCTCGATGCCATTCGCCAAGCCCTGCCAAGGGACGGCTTCTTCGTCGAGGAAATCTGCCAGATGGGCTTTACCGCCCGATTTGCATTCCCGGTCTATGCCCCTCGTCAGTACGTGACATGCGGTTATCAGGACAATCTGGGTTTCGGCTTCAACACGGCCTTGGGCGTGAAAGTCGCCAATCCCGACAAAGCCGTTATTTCTGTTTCCGGCGATGGCGGCTTCATGTTCGGGGTTCAGGAACTTGCTACCGCCGTCCAGCATAAGATCAATGTCATCGCCATCGTCTTCAACAATTCGGCTTATGGCAACGTACTGCGTGACCAGAAGCAGGCGTATAAAGGCCGTTATCTTGGCTCGGAGCTCACCAATCCCGACTTTGTCGCGCTTGGCGAGAGCTTCGGCATTCGAGCATTCAAGGTGACGAGCCCTGGAGAATTGAAACACGCGATCGAGAAAGCCCTCTCTCTCGACGAACCTGTTCTCATCGAGGTTCCCATCGAGAAGGGATCCGAGGCGAGCCCTTGGCCTTTCATTCATCCGGCTCCGCACACCGAATGAATATGCAAGGGCTAAAATCTTATGGTGACGGCCCTTGCAGAAAGATCGTCGACAGCGGCGGGAGCGTCAGCGACAGGGAGACGGACCTGCCGTGGGCGGGCACGGGTTCAGTCGACACCGCGCCATTGACAAGGCCGGAGCCGCCATATTCCCGCGCATCCGTGGTCATCCGCTCGACCCACACGCCGTCTCTCGGCACACCGATCCTGTAGCCGTAACGCGGCACCGGCGTGAAGTTCGACATGACCAGGACCGTCGAAGCGTGATCGGGCGCATAACGGAGCATGCCGAGGACGGAATTGACGGCGTCGTCGGCTGCCGCCCATTCGAAACCCTCGGGATGAAAGTCACCGAACTGCAATGCCGGCTCGTCCCCGTAAAGGCCGTTCAGATCCTTCACCAGCCGCTGAATCCCCACATGCTGAGGCCGGTCAAGCACATCCCAGCTCACCGAGCCGTCATGATTCCACTCGTCCGGCTGGGCGACTTCGCTGCCCATGAACAGGAGCTTCTTGCCGGGATGGCCCCACATGAAGGCGAGATAGCTGCGCAGATTGGCGAATTTCTGCCATTCGTCGCCCGGCATCTTCGTCAGCAGCGAACCCTTTCCGTAGACGACCTCGTCATGTGAAATCGGCAGAATGAAGCGCTCGGAATAGGCATAGAGCATGCCGAAGGTCATCGTGCCGTGGTGATAGCTCCGGTATACCGGATCCTTCTCGATGTAGCTCAGGCTGTCATGCATCCAGCCCATGTTCCATTTGATGTCGAACCCCAGCCCCCCTTGCTCCGGTGGCTTCGTCACGCCGGGCCAGGCCGTCGATTCCTCGGCGATCGTCATCGCGTGCGGGCAGCGCGCGTGAATGATGCTGTTCAGGTGCTTGAAGAATTCGACCGCTTCCAGATTCTCGCGACCGCCATATTGGTTGGGAATCCATTCGCCCTCGTTGCGGCTGTAGTCGCGGTAGAGCATCGATGCCACGGCGTCGACCCGCAAACCGTCTATGTGGTAGCGCTCCAGCCATTCCAGCGCGCTGGCGATCAGGAACCCTTTCACCTCTTTGCGGCCGAGATTGTAGATCAGCGTGTTCCAGTCGCGGTGAAAGCCCTCGCGCGGATCTTCGTGCTCGTAGAGCGCGCTGCCGTCGAAGCGGGCAAGCCCCCAAACGTCTGTCGGAAAATGGGCTGGCACCCAGTCGAGGATGACGCCGAGCCCGGCGCCATGGCAGCGGTCGACGAAATAAGCGAGATCTTCAGGCGTCCCATATCGGCCAGTTGGAGCGAAGAGGCCAAGCGGCTGATACCCCCAGGACCCGCCGAACGGATGCTCCATAATCGGCAGCAGCTCGATATGCGTAAATCCCATATCGCTGGCATAGGGAACGAGCCGCTGGCTGAGCTCGGCCCAGTCGAGCGATCTGCTGCCGTCCTTTTGGTCGCGAAGCCAGGAGCCGGCATGCACTTCATAGACGGAGAGCGCGCCCTCCAGCCTGTCTTGCCGGGACCGGCTCTTCATCCAGCCCTCATCCCTCCATCGAAACGGCGTCGACGATGCGACGATGGAGGCGGTGGATGGGGCGGCCTCGCTCGCCCTCGCCACCGGATCGGCTTTCTGCGGCAGGCAGGTCCCCTGCGCATCGATGATCTCGAACTTGTATCTTTCACCCGGAGCCAGCCGGGGGATAAACAGCTCCCAGACGCCTGCCGACTGTCTCAGCCGCATTGGGTTTCGCCGTCCATCCCAGGCGTTGAAGTCCCCGACGACCGAGACGCGGCGCGCATTCGGAGCCCACACGGCGAAACGAACGCCTGATATACCGTCGATCGACATCTCAACCGCGCCGAGCGTCCGGCTGAGACTATAGTGAGTGCCCTCCGATATCAGATGGAGGTCGAGTTCCCCGAGCAGCAGACCGAAGCTGTAGGGGTCCTCGGTCAGTTGGACTGCATCCGGCCAAGTGATCCGCAGCCGGTATCCCGTCCTCGAAGCGGCGGCCGCCGCAAACAGGCCGGACGGGTGGACGATGCTGAACGGCGTCACCTCACGACCGCTCGTCGCGTCGATCAGATCGACCGCTTCCGCGCCGGGCAAGTACACCCGCACGATCGTCATGCCGCCGCTTTCGTGGGGACCGAGGATCGAAAAGGGATCGCCGTGGCGGCCCTCTATCAGAGCCCAAAGCGCATCCTGTCCGATGCCTGCGAGAAGTTCCATGCGTTCAACATTCATGCCGTTACCCCCGCTAAGCGCGATGCGATTTCGGTAAGGCCGGCGAGCGGGATCGGCAGCCACTTCGGCCGGTTACGCGCTTCATAGGCGATTTCATAGGCGGCCTTTTCGAGAAGAAAGGCATCGAGGACCCTCCGTCGTTGCTCGGGCGGCATAGCGAGCGTCTTCGATGCGGAGACCGCCTGCCAATAGGCATCGAGAAAGGCCTCCTCGGCACTGCGCCCGAAGCGGGCGATGGCGTCCCGTCGCACCTCGTTCTCGTGTTCGGTAACCGCATCATTGTCGAGCTGCGCGGTGGCGACGAGATAGTTCAACGATCTTAAAAGCCCGGCGACGTCGCGGAGCGGAACGGTCTTGGCGCGGCGCTCGGCGAGATTTTTCGCGGGCTCGCCTTCGAAGTCGATGATGACGGCATCGCCTTCGCTGACCAGAATCTGGCCTAGATGGAAATCGCCATGCGTACGCGTCATCAACATGCCGCGAGTGCTCTCCGCCAGGTTTGCGCCAAGCTCGACGAGTTCGGCGCGGCGCTCCAGAAGCGGGCGAGCGAGCAGATCGACCGCGGGATCGGCACTTTCCTCGCGTTCGGTAAGCTTCGACATCGCATAAGCGATTTCGCCCGCCACCGCCTTCTTGATCGCCTCAACCTCACCGCCACCGGCGATCAGAGGGCTGAACGCCTCGTCCGCGTTCTCCCCCGAGAGGACGACATGCAATTCGCCGAGCCTCAGGCCCACCATTGCAACGAAGCTGATCAGTGACTGGAAGACATCATCGCCTGGTTCCACCGCCGGGTCATTCAGCACGAGCTCGTCTGCCGCGCGGCGCAAATTGCTCAACATCCAGTTCCAGGCGTCGCCCTGGTTGCGGATCGCTCCCTGAACGATGATCAAAGTCGAGCGACGCCCGCTGGAATCAGTGTGCGCGACCTCGCCAAGCAGCGGCGCGGTGTGGTCGTAGCCGGCGCGGGTGAGAAACCGCGTCATCTCGACCTCCGGATGGACGCCGGGGAAAATATGCCTGATCAGCTTGATCATCGCGACGTCACCGACGATCATCGAACTGTTGGATTGTTCGGCGGAAAGCCAATGGATCGGCATATCGTCGGTAACATCAAGCCGGTCGAGCCGCTCGGTGCCAAGGAATTCCAGCGTGCCGGTACGCCCGGTGATGATGGAGCGGTCGGCAAGCCCGCGCAGGACCCCGCGCGCCGTCGGCTCTACGGCAAACCCGTCCGTCAGGAAGCCGACCCGCCTGCCCTGGCGAACCCGCCCCAGAGCAAGCTGCTGCGTCAAAGCAGAGGGTTGCGCGTCGTCCCAGGCGATCGCGAGCGGCAGCTGATAGGATTCGGTGTGATCCGGCAGCACCGCTTCCAATTCGCCGAGAACGACACCATCAGCAAAGGGGATCGGCGTTGCCGAGATCAGCCGCGCCGCCTGGAGCGGCTGGTCCTTCGCCCCGAACCAGCGGCGCCTGGCGAGGTAAGCAGGCAGGATTTCGTTGCTGAGGACGCGTCCCAGCCGCGGCTCATCGACGAGATCGAGCAGGCCGCGGCGAATGACCATCGTCGTGAGGTCGGGCAATTGCTCGGGCGGCGCGGTGCGCCATGCCGGCGGATCGGCATCGGCCTCCAGCTGGAACCAGAAGAAGCCGTAGGGCGGCAATGTCAGGAGATAGGTCAGCTGACCGATCGGCGGAAAGGGCGACATGCCGGTCAGCTCGATCGGCACACGGCCCTCGAAAGCCGAGAGGTCGAGCTCGACCGCCTGAGGCAGCCGGGAAAGGTTTGCGACGCACATCAGCGTCTCGCCGTCATATTCCCTGAGATAAGCGAGAATCTTTCGGTTCTCAGGCGAGAGGAACCGCAACGAGCCGCGCCCGAAGGCCGGATGCCTGCCGCGCAGCGCCAGCATCTTTCGCGTCCAATTGAGCAGCGAATGGGCATCGGTGCTCTGGGCCTCGACGTTGACTGCCTCGTAACCATAGAGCGGATCGGCAATCAACGGGAGGACGAGACGAGCCGGGTCCGTGCGGGAGAAGCCGCCATTGCGGTCCGGCGACCATTGCATCGGCGTCCGCACCCCGTCCCGGTCGCCGAGATAGATGTTGTCGCCCATGCCGATCTCGTCGCCGTAATAGATGACAGGCGTTCCGGGCATCGAGAGCAGAAGTGCGTTCATCAGTTCGATGCGCCGGCGGTCGCGTTCCATCAGCGGCGCCAGACGCCGCCTGATGCCGAGGTTAATGCGGGCGCGTTTGTCGGATGCATAGGTCTCCCAGAGATAGTCCCGCTCGGCGTCGGTCACCATTTCGAGGGTCAGCTCGTCGTGATTGCGCAGGAAGATCGCCCATTGGCAATTCTCGGGGATTTCGGGCGTCTGGCGCAGGATGTCGGTAATCGGGAACCGGTCTTCCTTGGCGATCGCCATATACATGCGCGGCATTAGCGGGAAGTGGAAGGCCATGTGGCATTCGTCGCCCTCACCGAAATATTCGCGCGTGTCCTCCGGCCATTGATTGGCCTCTGCAAGCAGCATGACGCCGGGATGAGTGGCGTCGAGAGCGGCGCGGATCCGTTTGAGGATCGCGTGGGTCTCGGGAAGATTTTCGTTGATCGTTCCCTCGCGTTCGACAAGGTAGGGAATCGCGTCGAGACGGAACCCGTCGATACCGGTTTCCAGCCACAAGCGCATCACCTTCAGCAGTTCCTCCATAACGAGTGGGCTGTCGAAATTGAGATCGGGCTGGTGGGAATAGAAGCGGTGCCAATAGTAAGCGCCGGCAACCGCATCCCACGTCCAGTTGGATTTTTCGGTGTCGAGGAAGATGATGCGGGTTTCAGGAAATTTCTGGTCGCTGTCCGACCAGACATAGAATTCGCGCTCCGGCGACCCCACCGGGGCGTGGCGAGCGCGCTGGAACCAGGGATGCTGGTCGGACGTGTGATTGATGACGAGCTCGATGATGACGCGAATATTGCGCAGATGGGCGGCGTCGACGAACGCCCGGAAATCCTCCATTGTCCCGTAGTCGGGGCTGACATTGCCGTAGTCGGCGATGTCGTAACCGTCGTCTCGGCGCGGCGAGGGAAAGAACGGCAGCAGCCAAATGGCGTTGACGCCAAGGGCTGCGATGTGATCGAGCTTCTGGTGCAAGCCGGCGAAATCGCCTACCCCGTCACCATTGGCGTCGTAGAACGACTTGATGTGCAGCTGATAGATGATCGCGTCTTTGTACCAGAGCGGCTGGTTCATACCGTCGGGATTCAACGTGTCCATTCATGCCTCCGCTGCGCGAACGCGCCAGATCGCAAAGGGCAGGATCTGAGGGTTGAAGCTCACTCTCTGCCATTTGCCATTCCATCTGAACCGATGCCCAGCGACCAGATCCTCAGCGTCGAGCGCTCCACCGTCTCCGAGCGACCACTTCCAGAGCGGCAGCTCGACGTCGCTTTCCTGGAAGTTGTGCGGATCGAGACTGATGGCGATCAACAAGACATTGTCGCGGGCGCGGCTCGCCTTTTCGAAGAAAAGGATGTTGTCGTTCCAGGCGTTCAGCAGTGTCAGCCCGAGATGGGAATGCAGGGCAAGATTTTCGTTCCGAATGCGGTTGAGCATCCTGATCTCGGCGATGATATTGCCCGGGCGGTCGTAGTCCCAGGCGCGGATCTCATACTTCTCGCTGTCGGCATATTCCTTGCGCTTGGCATCGGGACGCCCCTCGCAAAGTTCGAAACCGTTATAGACACCCCACAATGCCGAAAGGGTGGCGGCAAGTGCTGCCCGGATCAGGAAGGCCGGGCGCGGCGCGTTCTGCAGGAAATCCGGATTGATATCATGGGTGTTGACGAAGAAATGCGGCCGGAAGAATTCCTTCGGCGCTGTCTCCGTGAGTTCCCGCATATACTGCTCGAGCTCCCACTTGGCATTGCGCCAGGTGAAGTAGGTATAGGACTGAGAGAAGCCGATCTTTGCCAGCCGGTACATGACTTTCGGCTTGGTGAAAGCTTCCGACAGGAAGATCACATCGGGGTGACGCGCTCTGATATCGCCGATCAGCCACTCCCAAAACGGAAAGGGCTTGGTGTGCGGATTGTCGACGCGAAACAGCTTGACGCCCTGGTCCACCCAAAGCTGGACGATATCCCTGAGTTCCACCCACAGCGAGGGCAACGCATCTTTCGTGTAGAAATCGACGTTGACGATGTCCTCGTATTTCTTCGGCGGGTTTTCGGCATATTTGATCGTTCCGTCGGGACGCCAGTCGAACCAGCCGGGATGCTCCTTCAGCCATGGGTGATCCGGCGACGCCTGGATCGCGAGGTCGAGAGCAATCTCCAGGCCGTGCCGGCCTGCCTCCTCCACCAGCTGGCGGAAGTCCTCGAAATCGCCGAGCTCGGGATGGATGGCATCATGGCCGCCGTCCTCGGAGCCGATGGCATAGGGGCTTCCGGGGTCATCTGGCCCGGCTTTCAGGCTGTTGTTGCGGCCTTTCCGGTTGGTCGAACCGATCGGATGAATCGGCGGGAAATAGAGCACGTCGAATCCCATGTCACGGATGGCGTGCAACCTCGGGATGACGTCGTCGAAGGTGCCATGTCGGTTCGGATCGCCGCTCTGCGAGCGCGGGAAGATCTGGTACCAGCTGGCAAAGGCAGCCGCCTTGCGTTCGGCATCGACGGCGCTTGCCGTCGAGCGAAGCCGAAACGGCCGCTTGTCCGCCTTGTTCATCAATTCCGATGTTCGGGCATCGAGCAGGATCGCCGTGCGCTCGGCATCCGAGGCGCTTTCGAGACTGCTGACGAGAACCTTCAAGTCGGCGCCGAGCGCTGCATCGGCAGGCGTCGCAGCCGAACGAACCAGGTTCAACCCCTCCTGGAGTTCAAGCTTCAGGTCCAGTCTCGCATCGCTCTTCTTCGTCAGTTCGTAGCGAAAGATCGCAAACGGGTTCTTCCATGCCTCGACAGCGAACTCATAGCGTCCGATGCGCTCCAGCAGGAATTCGGCGCGCCAGCGATCGTTTTCGACCAGTTGCATCTCCGTCTCGGTCCAATCCGCCGCATCGAGCGGCCGCCACAGCAGGACCGCGGCGATCGGGTCGTGCCCGTCCGCGAATATATCCGCCTCGACACTGACGACATCGCCGACCACTCGCTTGATGGGAAAGCGCCCGTCATCGACTCGCGGCATGATGTTTTCAATGGCGAGCCGCGGCGACGCCGTCGCCTGCGCGATGTCCAGCATAGGCCGGGACGTGATCGGCGCCGGCGCCCTGCCTTCGATCACCAGGGTTTCCCCTGCCCGCAGCCGCAGAGGGGTGCCGTCGGCTGCAACCGGAAGAAAACCGGAAGCCGCTTCGCGCAGTGCCGTTAGCGGAGCTGGCGCACTTTTCCGCAGGTCCCTGTTGAGCAGGATGAAGCGCACATTCTCGGCGCTGCGCAAGTCTTCCGCCGCCGATTGCAGCAGCGCCGAGACCGGTCCGTTGGCGTTGCGGATGAGCCGCAGGGATGAGGCTGGCGCATAACTGACTTTGCCGATTTCGCTGTTCGCAAGGCGAATTTCGGAAGAAATATCGAAAGGGAGATCATGGCGCAGCCCCCGCAAGCCCGTCCCGTTCCCATGGGTCGGATCGAGCGGCGTGGCGGCCCCATATTCGAAACCCATCGGAACCATCAGGCCGCCACCGAGCGAGGCGGCAAGGCGCAGCGCCCTGATAGCCCGTCGTTCGAGGATTTCGCGGCTCTGGGTTCCGTGCGCGATCCGCCTGCCGAATGGCGGCTCCGGAAAAGCGATCTGCCAGCCGAGCGGCTTCTGAACCCGGTGTTCTTCGATGAACCATCTCTCGTCGAAATCCCACCAAGCCATAGATGAAAAACATCCATCGAAGCCTGTATTCTGGACCGCGCTCCTCGCCCCAAAATCAGTGCCCGGCGTCCAGGCGAGGAATTGCGCGTCCGCCTTCTCGCGCACGGCGGAAATCAGCGATTTGAACGCCGCCGGCGCAATGCGATCAATCCCGAGCGCGCGGTAGCCGCAGAGGCCGAGACCGGCCAGCCCCCGCAGCCGTTCGGCCCATTCTTCCAACAGCCGGGATTGAGACTCCGCGTCCATCTCAGTCATCGGCCCTGCTGGATCCAGTGGTGAGCGTCTTGGGTCGACAGGGCGAAAGCCTGCCTTGGTATCCAGGGCTTTGCCGTCGAGCATCAGGTCCATCATCAGGGTGACGCCGCTCCTGCGGGCGGCCTCCACCATGCGACCCACCCCATCCTCGACTGCACTTCCGAGCGACAGTTGAGGATCGAGTCGATTCACATCCTGGAAGGAAAAAATGCTGCGCGCCCCGCCCCGATCAAAGAGCGGTGCTGTCAGCACACGGTCGAAACCGGTTTCCGCAGCATGGTCGAAAACCTCGCGCCATGCATCGATACCCTGAAGAAGGAGTGGATTGACATAATAGATCCGGGGTGGGGTGCTCAACACACCCTGTTTTGGAGAGAATGACATCGGCCGCCGCTCGAGTTTGGTTTGAAGGCAAACTTCTGTTGCCGGACGTTGTTCCACCAAAAGTTTCAATTCAGGTGGCGCCAGGCATCGCCGGCCGCACCGGCGCGGGACCGATGGGAGGCGCTCGACATGCACGTGAAAAGCCTTGAACTGCGCGGACGGACCTTGAAGGTTCGCGATATAAGTGAATAGTCTCGGGCTGTCTGAGACGATGACCCATTTGGCTGCTAACGGAGGGCCCCGCACCGTTTTGAAAGATCAGCGCCCGAACGAGACTTGATGTGTCCGAATGAAATCACTGCGATTGCAATAGAGGCAGCCAGACGTGAACCCATCGGTGGAATTATGTTCATATCCCGAACTCGATGATCAGATCGTGATCGTCAGGGCGGGCGACGAGGTTGATGGCGTGTTTATCCGGACCGAAAGGTTCAATGTGCTGATCGATACGCTCGGAACGCCCGAGCTGTGCCTGACGGCGCTGGGCATGCTCGGGGAACAGATAAACGCTCGTCCGCTGATCGTCATCAATTCGCACATGGATTGGGATCATTTCTGGGGGAATGCCGCCATTGCGCGGCGCGCTCCGATTATCGCGCATGCCGCCGCGCTCGACCGTTTACGCGACCCTTCCGCGCGGGAAGTCCTGAGAGACAAGGCGAGCCAGGAGTCGAGGTTTCGGGACGTCGACCTCATCGGTCCCGACATCACGTTCTCCGGCTCGATGACCGTCAACGGCGGCGATCTGACGCTGGAGCTCATTCATACGCCGGGACATACGCCCGACCATGTCGCCGTATGGATTCCCGAACTTCGCATCTGCCTGGCCGTCGACGCGGTGGAATACCCCATCCCCGAAGTCTGGAGCAAAAATGCAGGCGACCTGCGCTTGATCCGTTCCTCGCTCGAGCGGATACGTGACCTCAATGCAAGACTGGTCGTCCCGGCGCACGGCCGGACGCACTCTCCTTCGGCGGTGCATGACAACCTCGCCTATTTCCTAGCCCTGGCCGATCGTGTCGGCAGTTTGAGCGAGAGCCAATTGGCGGAGCCGCAACTCGGCGGTTCAAGCGGCCTGCGGCTTGAAGACTTCGTCGCCATCCCCGAGGGAATGCCTTCCGACGTGGTGGCGTTCTACCGGAACTGCCATGAGACAAACCTTGGCGCGACGGTTCAGGCCCACATCGACAAGCTGAAATCCGCATAGAGGACGTCTGGAGACCGGAAAATGAAACCGTTGGAGGGCGGACGAACCGGGCAGATCTGGCGTGACGGCGACACCGTGATCAGGCCGTCCGGCGCATGGACGCCGACGGTGCACCGGTTTTTGCGCCATCTGAGAAGCAGAGGCTTTCCGGGAGCGCCTCATCCCATTGAAATAACCGGGAACCAGGAAGTCGTCAGTTATGTTGCCGGGCGCGTCTGCGAAGACTTGAGCGATCAGTTTGTCGGGTCGGAGCGCATGCTGCTTTCCGCAGCCAAGCTACTGCGCGAATTTCATTCGGCATCTCATGGGTTTCTGGAATCGGATCGCGAGGTCCAGGCATGGATGCTGCCGCCGCAGGAACCGTACGAGATCATATGCCACGGAGATTATGCACCCTACAATATCGCCACAGCCGGTCATGAGGCTGTCGGGATCATCGATTTCGACACCGCCCATCCCGCACCTCGCCTATGGGATCTGGCCTATTCGGTTTACCGCTGGGCGCCGCTCTCCGATCCTGCCAATCCTGATGTGACCTTCGGCCTAGACGAACAGCTGCAGCGGGCGGAGATTTTCTGCACGGCATATGGGGCGACGATGCAAGAACGGCTCCAACTCCCCGAGATGATCTGCCGACGGCTTCAAGCGCTCGTCGACTACATTTTGCCAAGTGCAGCGGCCGGAGATGAGACATTCGTGGAGCATGTGGCGAGAGGAGACGCCCGGCTGTATCTCAGCGATATGCAGTATGTTCGAAGCCATCGGGATCGGCTGCTGAAGGCCCTGTGCTGACGCACCTTTGCCAACTCGAATGTCCCGACTGCCGCATGCCCACCCTACAGCCATTTCCTCCGTCGGAAGAAGCCGAAAAGGCCAAGGCACAAGATGGCTATGACACCAAGCACGACGAAATAGCCATATTGGGTTTTCAGCTCCGGCATATCGCTGAAATTCATCCCGTAGATGCCGGCGATCGCGGTGGGGACGGCAAGGATCGCCGCCCAGGCGGCGAGCTTGCGGGCAATCGCCGTCTGCTCCGACTGGCCGATCATCACGCTCGCCTCGAAGGCGAAGGCCAGCACCTCGCGCAGCGCGTCGATATCTTCCTGAACGCGGCGCACATGGTCCGTGACATCGCGAAACAGCGATTGCAGCGTCGGATCCATGCCGGGAAGATCCGTGTGCTCGTATCGCCGGCAGACGTCGACAAGCGGCACCACGGCGTTGCGCAGCCGCAGCAGCCTGCGCCTCAACAGGTAAAGCCGCTCGATATCGGACTTTGTCAACTGTTCGCGCAGCACCAGATCCTCGATATTTTCGACCTCGTCCTGCACGACCTCGATGACAGGCATGTAGTTGTCGACGATGAAATCGAGGATGGAATAGAGGATGTAGTTCTCGCCGTGGGCAAGGGCCGCCGGCGTCGCCTCGCATCGCTGCCGCACCGCCAGATAGGAGGACGAGTCGCCGTGACGAACGGAGACGACATAACCGCGACCGACGAACAGGTGCGTTTCGCCGAAGATGATTTCGCCGTCCTTCATGTGCGCGGTCCGGGCGACGATGAACATCGCCTCCCCGTAGATCTCCAGTTTCGGGCGCTGGTGGGGCTGCGCTGCATCCTCGATCGCCAGCGGATGGAGATTGAACTGCGCCTGGACTTGGCTTAGCAGCACCTCATCCGGCTCGTGCAGGCCGATCCAGACGATCGCATTCTCCCGGCCCCGCCATTCGCCGGCCTCCTCTATCCTGATGTCGCGAATACGTTGCCCGTGCTGGTAAACGGCGGCAGCCACGACGCCAGGCCGTTCATAGGAAGGCGATGTGGAACCGCTAGCCCCCTGCGCGGGAATACTGTCCAGATCCTTCAGCCGTTCCAAATCCTGCCGTCCTCTCATTCCTGCACGGATCGTATATCCGCAGCAGCCCCTCCGCCGGTCAGGCGCTCAGCCGATCATAATGCTATTTCGTAAAACATGCATCATCCGCATCGGTGCGGGGTCCGACCAGCCGCCTTCGTCGTGGTCAGGCGGCGGGCGGCGCCTTCCAGCTCGTGCAGAGCCCTGCAAACGGTTGCCGCTCGCCGCTGAAACAGGCGACAGCAGGAAATCCGACATGTAAGCCGCCCGGCAATTGCCGGGCGGCTTTCATTTGCTCAGGACGCGAAGGCCGGATTGCGCCGCGCGCCCATTCTCAATGCGAAATAGATCGCCCCGCCGATGGCGACGCCGAAGAACCAGCCGTAGGTGCCCCACCAGTCCGGCAGGATGGTGGTGAAGGTCGGCAGGATCGAGGAGAACAGCGCGCCCACCACAAATGCGATGAAGGCATTGCCGTGCCATCCGTTCTGGAACCGGAACTCGCCATCCTCATGATAAAGCGCTTCGACGTTCAGTTGGCTCTTCCGGAGGAGATAATAGTCCACCATCATGATGCCGAAGATCGGCCCCATCGTCGATCCGATAAAATTGACGAAATGCGCCGCACCCGTCTCCCAGGGAGCAAACGGGTAAAGCACAAGAGCGATCAATGCGGCGATATATCCCCCGCGCTTGAAATTGATCTGGCGCGGGAAAACATTGGCAAAGTCGAAGGCCGGCGACACGAAATTCGCCACGACGTTGATGCCGAGCGTTGCGATCGCGAATGTTAGCGCGGCCAGCAGCGCCAGGAACCAGCTGTCGAATTTCGCCGATATCATTTCCGGATGCAGCAGCACCTCTCCGTAGACGGTGAAGGCAGCGGTGGTCGTCACGCCTGCGACGAGGCAGAACGCCAGCAGGTTGATCGGAAGCCCCCAGAGGTTGCCTTTCCTGAGCGCCTTTTCATTCGTTGCGTAGCGCGAAAAATCGCAGAAATTCAGGTAAAGTGCTGCGAAATAGGTGATCCAGGTGGCGGCCACGGCAGCTAGCGCTGCAATCGAACCAGGCTCACCCGGCACGCCCGCATCCTTGGTCTTTTCGATCAGCACGTCGCGCGGGATTTCGGACCCGAATGAGAAGGTGCCGGACTTGACGACCAGATAAACCGAGAGCACCAGCATCATGATCCAGACGGCCGGACCGGCCCAATCCTGGAACTTGCGAACCGTTTCCATCCCGCGCTGAATGATCAGCAGCTGCAGCGCCCAGACGATGACGTAGCAGATGACCTCGAGGGTTGAATGACCGAGAAAGTGACTGTTCTGGTGAAAGGCGAGCAGGCTGTCGTTGCGGATCAGCAAGGCGACGATCGCGCCGGATGCGGCGGCGGTCTGCGCCCCGTACCAGAAGCAGGCGACCACCGCTCGGACGAGTGCCGGCACGTTCGCCCCGAACGTGCCGAAGGAGGCGCGCGCCAGAACCGGAAAGGGGACGCCTGTGCGCACGCCGGCATTGCCGACCAGGCTCATCAGGCAGAAGATGACCAGAGATCCAATGCCGATGGCGATGACGAAACTGACGAAGCTGCCGCACAGCAGGAACAGGCTCGCCGCCAGATAGTAGCCCCACAGGCTGTGGACGTCTGATGTCCAGACGTTGAAAATGCTGAATGCACCCCATTTGCGCTCCTCGGCGGGTGCAAGGTCCTCGTTGTATAACGAGGGAGACGGATTTTGTACGCTCATGAATGCCCTCCCATGTCCTTGAGGCCAAATCGGCCACAGGCGGAAGTTTGCTCTTCATTTGTGCAGCTGACAATTTAATAGTCACATTGTACACATCTCTTGGCGATGCCTCAGGATTAGCCATGGGGCTCGCCCGGTACACGAATTCTAGTCAGTTCGATCCGACGACACGTCCAGCCAGACGAAACGGACTTGCGACTGCGGCACCGGCGGCATCGAAGACATAGGCGCCAACGTCGCCGGCGCTCGACCGCTTCCCGCTTTCGAAGGATGCAAGCTGCGCGCCGAACTTGGCAAGCGACGCGTAGCGGTCATGCCCCAGCCCGTCGGACGCCCGGATCGACGTGATGTCGATGACCCGAAGCCTTTCCTTCAAGGCGGCATCTCTGATGACGGGATCGTCGATATCGAGGCGTCCGACGCGCGCCCGCTCACCCGCGATGAAGCTCGAAGCCACCAGCGCACGGTCGTCCTTCGACACGAGAAGAGATATCGGGGCCGGCATTCGCCCGATATCGTTCAGCTGGGACCGGAAAACATCGATGTCGATGTCAGGGGCGGCAAGGATCACCGCCAGTTTGCCGATAACGTCGTCGCGATGCTGCAGTTTGAGCTGGCGCACCGTTTCCATGACCAGGAATCCGCCCATGCTGTGTCCGAAAAGGATGATGCGTTTCACCCTTCCTGAAGCCGAGAGCGACGTGACAAGCGAGTCGAGGTCGCTGCGCGAGGAGAGCGCCGCATCGCGGTCGGCGACATAGCCGGCGACGGCTGCGGCGGAAGGCCACGAAAACAGAATCGGAGAACCCGGAATGTTAGCGTCCGCAGCGATCTGCGCGGTGCGAAACAGCGCTTCCTGATAGCTATAGTTGTAGCCGTGGACAAAGATGCCGACGGTGCCCTCGTTCTGCGTAGAGCGGAGCACCTCCTCCACGAAGGCATCCTTTGCAAGCTGCTTGCGCCCGATAACGGCAAATTGGCGTTCGGGATCCGGCCTCTCGGTCGGATATGTGATCGCGGTGTCCTTCCGGCCGGGAGGGACCGAAAACCCATACTGCTCATAGGTGAGCTTGTCGGCCCATGCGCTGCCGAACCCGCCCCGTATGCTATCCGGGGTTCTATTGGTCGCCACGAGAACGTTCACGCTGACCGGAGCCTCTTCGGCATGAGTCAGTTGACTCAGATGAACTGGCTTCAATACGTCCGGCGATGGCCTCGTCGCACAGCCTGCAAGCATAGCCAGGCCGATCGCGGCAACGATGGCCGGCCCGGTCTTCAGGAGCTCTCGGTGATCTGCCTTCGAGGGTTCCGGAGAATACCATTCCGTCATCGATAAATTTCCCCTGGAATCAAGGCTCTCGGGCGCATGGATCAGCCAATCTCGTCATACGGTATGTCGTTCCTTCCCGCGTGGGATGGCATCGCCTGCGCCACCCCACACATATTATCGCGGCCCGTGTTGCAGCGGCCGCCGCGGCGGCCGTGGGCGATGGCCGTCGAAGACTGCGTCATACCTCTGCAGCCGCGGCTCCGGCCTGAACGCCTTCATCCCTTGGAATCCTGAACCACGCGACGTAGAGCGCAGGCAGGAACAGCAGGGTGAGCGCGGTTCCGACGACGATGCCGCCCATCATGGCGTAGGCCATCGGCCCCCAGAAGATCTCGCGCGAGATCGGGATCAGCGCCAGCGTGGCCGCCGCGGCCGTCAGCATGATCGGCCGCATGCGGTGTTCAGTGGCCTCGATGACCGCCTGCCAGGGTGCCATTCCTTCGCTGCGTAGGTGCTCGATCTGAACGACCAGGATGACGGAGTTGCGGATCAGAATGCCGATGAGCGCAAGCACGCCGAGGATCGCGACGAAGCCCATGGGTGCGTTGCTGAGCAGCAGTGCTGCGACGACGCCGATCAGGGCGGTCGGCGCAACCGCGAACACCAGGAAGAGGCGGCTGAAGCTCTGCAGCTGGATCATCAGGATCGTCGCCATCACAAACAGCATCAGCGGAGCGACTGCCGCGATCGGCCCCTGGGCATCTGCACTGGATTCGACCGCGCCGCCCACTTCCACCTTGTATCCTACGGGAAGGTTTTTCTGGAATTCTTCGACCTTCGGCTTGAGCTGTTCGACGATCGTGGCGGGTTGCGTCGGACCGACGACGGCCGCCTTGACCGTTATGGTGGGTTGCCTGTCGCGACGCCAGATCGTCGGCTGCTCGAGCTCGTAGCGGAAATTCGCCACGGCAGACAGCGGCACGACCTTGCCGTTGGAGGTGGAGAGCTGCAGATTCTCAAGCGTCTGGATGGAATCGCGCTCGGCTGCCCTGGCGCGGCCGATGACGTTGACCAGGTAGATGTCGTCTCGAACCTGGGTGGCCGTCGAGCCTTCGACGATGCCGTTGAGGGCAGTGGCGATGTCTTCGGAGGATACGCCGAGCTGGCGCGCCTTGTCCTGCAGGACATCGACCTTCACCACGCGGGACGGCTCATTCCAGTCCAGGACCATGTTCGCCAGAAGCGGGTGCGATCCCATGACGCCGGCGAACTGCTGCGAGAGGTCGCGGACCTTTTGAACATCGGGACCGCTGATCCGGTACTGGACCGGCTTGCCCACCGGCGGGCCGATGTCGAGAAGCTTGACGAAGGCGTCGGTGCCGGGGAAGGTTTTCGTCAGATAGTCCTGCAGTTCCGCCCGCACCTTGTCGCGCACGTCGAGCCCTTTGGTGACGATGATCGTCTGCCCGAACGACACGTCGGGCGTCTGCACGTCAAAGGACAAGATGAAGCGTGGCGCACCCTGGCCGACATAGGTCGTCCAATGGTCGACATCCTTGTTATCGGCCAGCATCTCCTTTTCGAACTTGGCCATCTGCCTGTTGGTTTCGGCGATCGAACTGTTGTTGGGGAGATTCCAGTCGATGACCAGCTCGGTTCTGTCCGAGTTGGGGAAGAACTGTTGCTGCACCAGCCCCATGCCGCCGATCGAAAGTGCAAAGACACCGACCGTGAGGATGATGGTGACCCAGCGCCAGCGCATCGCCAGCCCCAGGAGCCGGGAGAAGACCGAGGCGAAGCGGCCCTTCTTCTCGTGATGCGATTTCATCGTCTTCGGCAGGATCGTGACGCCGAGAAGCGGCGTGAACAGCACCGCCACCACCCAGGAAACGATCAGCGAAACTGCGATGACCACGAAAAGCGTGAAGGTGAACTCACCGGCAGCACTGTTGTTGAGACCGACCGGGATGAAACCGGCAACGGTGACGAGCGTCCCCGTCAGCATCGGAAAGGCGGTCGATGTATAAACGTGGGTGGCGGCCTTCCTGAGATCGTCGCCCGCCTCCAGGCGGGCCACCATCATCTCGACGGCGATCATGGCATCGTCGACAAGCAGCCCGAGCGCGATGATGAGTGCGCCAAGCGAGATGCGCTGAAGCGAAATGCCGGAATATTCCATCACCACGAAGGTGATCGCCAGGACGAGCGGAATGGAGATCGCCACCACCATGCCGGCGCGAAGACCAAGGCTGATGAAGCTGATAATCAGGACGATGACGATCGCTTCGAAGAGCGCGCGGGTAAATCCCGACACCGCTTCGTCGACGACGGCCGGCTGATCGGAAACGCGGTGGACGTCCACGCCGATCGGAAGGTCAGCGACGACACGTTTCATCTGCGCGTCGAGCCCCTCACCGAACTCCAGAAGATTGGCGCCCTGCTTCATGCCGATCGCAAGCCCGATCGCCGGCTGGCCGTTGAACCGGAACAGCGACGAGGGCGGATCCACGTAGCCGCGTTTGATCGTGGCGACATCGCTCAGCGGAAAGAAGCGGTCGTTGATCCGAAGATTGATCGATCTCAGGCTGTCCTCGGACGTAAACTGTCCGCTGACCCGCAAGGCGATGCGCTCCGGCCCGGCGTCAACGAAGCCGGACTGCGTGACGGCATTCTGCGCCTGCAGGGTCTGAATGACCGACTGTTGGTCGATCCCGAGTGCGGCGATCTGGCGTGTGGAGAATTCGAGATAGATCGCCTCGTCCTGGGCGCCGACCACATCGACCTTGCCAACGTTGGGCACGGTCAGAACCTTGGAACGGGCATCTTCCACGAGATCACGAAGTTGGCGCTGAGTAAGCCCGTCGCTGGTGAAGGCGTAGATGTTTCCGAAGACGTCGCCGAAGCGATCGTTGAAGAAAGGACCGACGACCCCGGTGGGGAAATCGCCCTTGATGTCGGCAATCATGTTGCGGATGCGCAGCCAGGTCGGCGCAACATCCTTCGCCTTGGTCGTCGGCAACAGCTCGACAAAGACGGTCGTCTGGCCCGCAACGGTCTCGCTCTTGGTGTAATCAAGCGATTCCAGTTCCTGAAGCTTTTTCTCGATCCTGTCGGTCACCTGCCGCGTCACCTCTTCGGCGGAGGCGCCGGGCCACCGGGCGGTGATCACCATCGTCTTGATCGTGAAGTTCGGGTCTTCCTCGCGGCCGAGCTTCACGTAGGAGAAGGCGCCGGCGAGAATGAAGACGATCATGAAGTACCAGACGAGCGAACGGTGTTCGAGCGCCCAGTCGGAAAGATTGAAGGACTTCACTGGCTGATCTCCTGGTCGATCCTGATGGTCTGGCCATCTTCAAGTTTATGCACGCCTGCCACGACCACCCTTTCTCCGGGGGCGATCCCTTCGCTGACGCGGGCGGTGCCGCCATCTTCGATGTCACCGTCGATCTTCACGCGGCGAAGCGATACCTTCCTGGCTGGCGCATCGACGATCCAGACGCTCGGGCCGTCGCTGCCGACAAGGATTGCAGAGGAAGGCAGGACGATCTGCAGATCGGCTGCAATGGTTGCCGAGGCGGATATGACGGAGCCCAGCCGGAAGGTGGCGGGGGGATCGCTCAGTGCGATCTTGGTCCTGCTCGTGCGGGTGGACGTCTCCGCCTCCGGTGCTATTTCACGCACGATCCCGGACGTGCGGATGGTCGGATCGAGCTGCAGCGTCACCTCGAAGGGCGCGCCGATCTTCAGCTTCTGGGCGGCTGCCTGGGGCACGTCGACCACGGCATCGCGCTTGTCCGGCCGTGCGATGGTCACGACCGTCTGGCCGGCCGACACCACCTGTCCGACCTCGGCCGAGGTCGCGGTCACCACCCCGTCGAATTCCGCCCGAAGCTGCGCGTAGCCGAGTTGCTCCGTGGCCTTGTCGAGATTGGCCTGCGCCTTGGCGACGGCGGCCGCGGCCGTCCGCCTTGCCTGTTCGGCCTCTTCGAGCGAGGCTTCGGTGCCTGAGCGCGACTCCAGCAACGTGCGCTGGCGCTGTTCTGTGGTCACCGCGTTCCTGAGCTGGGCGTCGCTGTTCTCTACGTCCGACTGCGCGTTGCGCACGGCAAGCTCCAACGCCAGCGGATCGATGGCGGCAACGACATCATCCTTCTTAACGAGATCGCCGACATTGACGTTGCGGGCGATCATCCGCCCGAGAATCCGGAAGCCGAGTTCAGTCTCGATCGTCGGTTCGATCGTGCCGGTCAGGCTCAAGCTCGAAGACGACGTTGGCTTGGCTGTCATCGACAGCACGGGACGAGGGGCTTCCTCCTTGCTTTCCTCCTGCGGCGTACAGGAGGAGATCAGGGCCGTAGCCATCATCAGTGCGACTATCTTGGGACGAATAATCACTTGGAAGCTTCCTTGACATAAGACACGATTTCACCCGGCCTGAGGAACTTGGTTCCGTCGGCCACCACGACCTCTCCTTCAGACACACCTGACTTGACGATGAAGCTGCCGGTCTCGTAGCCGGAGACATCCACCGCCCTTGCCGAAACCGCAGATGATGCGGGATCGACAATCCAGACGGCCGGCTTGCCGTCCTTGGATGTCATGGCGGACCAGGGAAGCTGGATGACGTCCTGCGAGACATAATTGAATCTTCCGACGACGGGAGCGCCGAGGGGGATCGGAGCGTCGCTCGATATCGCGACCTTGACCTTGATGGTTCCGGTGGAGGGATCGATCGTCGGCGAAATCTCGCGAACCTTCGCCGTAATCTTCTGCGAGGAGTTCGCCAGAAGGGTCACGGTCCCGTCGCCGTCGATCGGGCGCAGGAACGCGCTCTCGACCACTTCAAAGACGGCATCCCGGTCGCCGTCATGGGCAAGCGTGAACACGACCTGGGCGGCCTGCGCCACTTGCCCGACCTCGGCATTGCGGGCGGTGATCATTCCGTCGGCGTCCGCCTTCAGCTCGGTGTAGGACAGAGTGTCCTGAGCGGTCTCCAACAGCGCTTGCGCTGACTTCGTCGATGCCTGCGCGGTCAGGAGCGCCTCCTGCGCCTGATCGAGTGCCGCACGCGTCGTCACCTGCGTTCGAAACAGGCTCTGCTGGCGGTCGTATGCGAGCTGCGCCTGGGTTTGCTGCGCCTCAGCCGACTGAAGGTTGGCAGCCGCCACATCCAGATCGGCCCTCTGCTCTTCCGGATCGATCCGCGCGAGGAGCTGCCCCGCCTTCACGGACTGTCCGACTTCCACCAGCCGCTCGACGATCTTGCCGCTGACGCGGAAGGACAGATCGGTCTGGACACGGGCGCGGACTTCGCCGGTGACCGCGCCACCTCGGACCAGCGGCTCAGGCCTGGCGACGACGATGCCGACCTGCCGTGCGGTTGGCTTAGTCGGCTCGCCCGCATCGCTGCATGATCCGAGACCGATGGCGCATGCGATCGCCGTGGCGACCAGAATGGTTCTCATAGTTGACCTCTTGCTCTCAACGGCAGCTTCTATATAATTGACTGACGTATTAGTCAATGAAACTTTGCGTCGCGGGGACGAGGGCGTGCGCAATAAGGGAGGCGAGGCAAATGGCAGCTCAGAAGAAGATCACGCGGGCGGAACAGAAGGCGCTGCGGCCCATCCAGATCCTGGATGCCGCCTTCGAGGAATTCGTGAGAAGCGGTTTCGCGGGCACACGCGTCGAAGACATCGCCGACAGGGTCGGCGTCACCAAGGGTACGGTGTACGTCTACTTCGAGACGAAGGAGAAGCTTTTCGAAGCCATGATCCACCACTTCTCCGTGCCGTTTCAGGAGCTGCTGGGGATCACCGAGAGTCTCAGCGGCAGCGCCGCCGACCGGCTGATTTCCATTCTCGCACTGCTCTACGAACAAATCGCCGAGGATCGCACGACCCGCGAGCTGACGCGGCTCGTCATTGCCGAAGGGCATCGATTCCCCGACCTAATCGACCGCCACCACGATCAGTTCATTGAACCGATCATCGCCAAGGTCGACGCTCTTATTCTCGAGGGTGTGGCGTCAGGGGAGTTTCGCGAAGTTCCGGTGGAATTCTCCGACATCGTGGTCGCGCCCATCCTGACGACGACAGTTCTGCGGCTGATATTCGACGACCGCCGCGTGCCCACTCCCAACAAGGAGGCCTTCCTGCGGGCCTATTTCGACCTGCTGCTCAACGGCCTGCTTGCCAAACCTCACTGATGGCCGAACGACGAATAATTCCGTGCCAAACACGTAGCTTTTTTGAAGTTTTTATGTAAAAACATTGAGTTAGCTATGCCTTCGAAGGCACGACCTCAATTCGTGACGGAAAAAGTGGAACGCAAAGTCAATCTCAAGGATGTCGCGCGCGATGCTGACGTATCGCTGAGCACGGCCTCGCACGCGCTGAACGGAACCGCACCGCTGACGATCGAGGTACGCGAGAGGGTTCTGGATTCGGCAAAACGCCTGGGTTACCTCGACCGCCGGCGGAAGAAGGCGACGATCGCGACCTTACGCGTCCTGCTTCTCGCCATTCCCGACGATGCCGCGCCGGAGAGCGACCTCAATCTGGTGAGTTGGACGATCCTCAACGGTCTTCGCAGGGAGTGCGAACGCCGCGGCATCAGGATCGTACCCTTCGTTAGCACCGGCCGCCGCATCGACGGCGCTCGGGTCAGGCAGATCGCGCTGTCGGAGCGCGCCGACGGCATCGTGGTCCTGAACGACGATCAGCCGGAATTGATCCGAAGCCTCGCCTCTCCTGATATGCCTGTTGTCATCGTCAACGGCGAAGACCCGGCCATGCTGGTCGATACGGTCACGCCCGAAAACCGTTTTGGGGCAAGGCTCGGCATCGAGCACCTGCTGGGGCTGGGGCATCGCCGCATCCTGCACCTGACCTGGAAGGGCCGCACGACGATCCAGCGCCGATATGACGGCTTTTCCGATGCCTATTTCGCCGCGCAGCTTCCGGTGCCCGACGATATGATCGTCGAGGCCGAGGGGTATGAGCCCAGGCACGGCGAGGCTGCGATCAATGCGCTGCTCGACCGCGATGCCACGATGAAAGGCGCGACCGCCGTCTTCTGCGCGGCCGACAATCTAGCGCTCGGATGCCTGAAGGCATTGGCCGATCGCGACATCCGCGTGCCCGAAGCGATATCAGTGCTGGGGTTCGACGACATCGTCCCCGGCGAATTCAGCCGCCCGCCGTTGTCGACGATCAGCGTTCCCACAGACAGGCTCGGCGCGGCCGCTTTGGCGCTCATCGAACAGCGGCTGATCGCCAACGACCCGCAGCGGCCGGCCCATCGCCTGGAACTCGGTTGCCATCTCGTCTTGAGGGGCAGCATCGCGCCGCCGCGCTCCTAGAACAGGATGTCGTCCGAAAACCGTTCACACGTTTCGGCATCCTGCATTAGCGCAAGCGCTCGGCCCGCAGGCGCGTATCGCGCGGGCTTTCTCCAAAGGCGCTGCGGTAGACACTGGAAAACCTGCCGGCATGAGAAAAACCCCACATCGCGCAGATCTCCCGGACGGATCGCTGATTCATCGGATCCCGCAACTGGTCGCGGGCTGCCTGCAGCCTGATCGTGCGCAAGTAACTGCCCGGTGAAGTTCCCCTGAAGGCCTTGAAGCCCGTTTGCAGCGCCCGAAGTGAAACACCGACGTCATCCGCAATCATCGTCATGGTGAGGGGCTCTGCGATATTGGCGTGCATATAGTCGATAGCACGTCGGACATGCCAAGGCGCGACCAACGACACTTTGTTTTTTTCCAGATAGCCGGAAAAACGGTGAGAGCCAAATCGGATCACGAGATTGGCAAGGGTTTCGCTCATTCCTGCCATGGCAAGCGGTGAAGACAGAAGCGGACCGTCATTGAGCATGCCCCGCACGATCGTCTGCGCGAGGCTGCCGATAAGCTGGCCCGATGGTGTTGCGAGATCCAGAACGGGTTCTAGGTCAAGCAGATCGAGGATCGGCGTTTCCACCAGTGAAACGAGCATTCGTCTCACAATTTTCCAGTCCAGGAACAGCGCATCCGAGCGGTGCGGGCCGCCCTGGACGAAACGATCGCCGGCCTGATGGTTGTTGGCCATGAGAAGATGACCCGCCTCACTTTCAACCACCCTTTTTCCAATGGACAGTCGAAAGGATCCGGTGTGCGGGATGTAAAACGCGAGGTGTTGCGGCGTCTCCTCGAGCGTTCGAATCGTCCAGGAACTCTGATAAACCGAATGAAGCGCCGTAAATGGCCCGCTTGTTCTCAGGTCCGCTGCCCAAGCAAAAGCCCGATCTTTGCTCAGCGGCTTGGCGCTAAAGGCTCCGTAGCCTGCCAAATAGGCTTGCACCATCGACTCGAAGTCCCTGCCTTCATGCGTCGGCGCAAACCCATATGTCTCACGCTCAGGAGCGCGCGCCGTGCTCTCGGATCTCAACGATATCCCCTCTGCGTTCGTGAATTGTGATCCCGGCTGGCTTGGCCAATCTCAATGGAGTAAGCAGGGCCGGCAAACCGGGGCTCGAATTCCTTGTTTGACAGAAGCAAAACGCCCTCCCAATGTGGTTCACACTCACAGTGTAAATCAAACCGAACCCAAAATGAAGTATGATCCGCTAGACCACATCGCCGCGC
>NZ_JBPWQY020000005.1:0-422751 GCF_051810725.1 Rhizobium zaerense
GTACGGATCGAGCGGCATGCGAACCAGCTTTCGCGGCAACTGAAGCTCCTCCGCGACAAGCTGTTTCCGCCGCTCTCGCAAAAGACGCTACGAACATTCTCCTCCGGCGAGGCGGCCCAGATGATCGGCGTCTCGGACGGCTATCTTCGCCAGCTTTCACTGGATGGCAAGGGACCGCAGCCGGATCTTGCCCAGAATGGCCGGCGTTCCTACACGCTCGGCCAGATCAACGAATTGCGCCAGTATATGGCCAAGCTCAAGCCGAAGGATGCGCTTTCCTATCAGCCGTGGCGTCGCCCTGGCGAAAAGCTGCAGACGGTTGCCGTCACCAATTTCAAGGGCGGCTCGGCCAAGACAACGACGACGCTCTATCTGGCGCAGTATCTGGCGCTGGCGGGTTACCGGGTGCTTGCGATCGATCTCGATCCGCAGGCTTCGCTCTCCTCCATGCTCGGCGTTCAGCCCGAATTCGATCTTTCCGAGGGCGATACGCTGTATGGCGCAATTCGCTATGATGAGAGCCGCAAGCCGCTGAAGGAGATTGTCCGCAAGACCTATTTCGACGGACTGGATCTGGTGCCGGGCAACCTCGAACTGATGGAGTTCGAGCATGAGACGCCACGGGCACTGAACGACCGGCAGCGACCGGGCGAGCTGTTCTTCCGTCGCGTTGGCGTTGCCATTGCCGAGGTCGAGGCGGATTACGACATCGTGGTGATCGACTGCCCGCCGCAGCTCGGTTACCTCACGCTTGGCGCCGTTTGTGCCGCCACGTCTCTTTTGATCACCATCCATCCGCAAATGGTCGACGTCGCTTCCATGTCGCAGTTCCTGCTGATGACTTCGGATCTGCTTTCCGTCGTGCGCAAGGCCGGCGGCGATCTGCAGCACGATTTCATCAAATATGTCGTCACTCGTCACGAACCTTTCGATGCGCCGCAGTCGCAGATCGTCGCGCTGTTGCGCAGCCTCTTCAGTGACGACGTGTTGACGGCGACCATTCTCAAGTCGACGGCGATCGCCGATGTCGGCCTGACCAAGCAGACGCTCTATGAGATCGAGAAGGGGCAGGTGCGCCGCTCGACCTATGACCGGGCGCTGGAATCGGTCAATGCCGCCAACAGCGAGGTTCTCGCCGGTATTCACAAAGCCTGGGGTCGAGCATGAGCAGACGCGATCGCCTGAAAGGTCTTTTCGACGATACAGCGCAGGAGTTGGCCGCGGCCAACTACGAGGAACCATCTTCGCGCGGATCGGCCGGGCCGGTTCGGACGATGGCGCTGACCCTTGGCCGCATGGAGGAAGAGAGCAGGGCGATGCAGGAGGCTTTGCTCTCCGGTGAACGCATCGTCGAGCTCGATCCTGATCTGATCGATTCCTCCTTCGTCCGCGACCGCCTTGGCGACCAGCCCCTGGATATTGAGGACGAGTTGGTGCAGTCGATCGCCGAGAACGGCCAGGAAGTGCCGATCCTCGTTCGCCGCCATCCCAATAATGAGGACCGCTACCAGATCGCCTACGGCCATCGCCGTCTGCAGGCGGTCAAGCTGCTCCGCCTCAAGGTGCAGGCGATCGTCCGTAAGCTCGACGATACCGATGTCGTCATCGCGCAGGGCATTGAGAATTCGGCGCGCCGGAACCTTTCCTATATCGAGCGCGCGGTCTTTGCCCTCAATCTCGAGCTCAAGGGTTTTGAGCGCCCCGTCATCATGAAAGCGCTGTCGACGGACAAGACGGAGCTATCGAAGCTGATATCCGTTGCAAAAGCTATTCCCGCCGAGATCGTCAGGTCGGTCGGAGCCGCACCCGGCATCGGGCGACGCCGGTGGATGGCGCTTGCCCAGGACTGGAATGGGATGACGGCGGCTCGGCTTGCGAAGCTCATTGCCTCGGGAGGTTTCATGGCGGAGGAGAGCGACCGCCGTTTCGAGCTCTTGGTTGCCGAACTCGCCAAGAAAGAGGCAAAGCCCGACGCCACGGAATATGACTGGAAGCCGAAGAGCGGCGGCAAGATTGCCGGACGAATCAAGAGCGCCGGCAATTCCTTCACGATCGCATTGAAGACCGGCGATGCGCCGGATTTCGGCGCTTACATTTCACGCCGTCTCGATGAGCTTTACGAAGCCTATCGGGCCGGAAAGTTGCAAGCAGGAGAGTAGGCCGCAAAAGAAAAAAGCCTCCGAACGTTGCCGTCGCGGAAGCCTTTCTCATATCTGGACAATCTGAGAATCGCACTTCCTCGAATCACTGTCAAGCGTCTTCGGCATCCTTTTGGGTGGTAGGTTTCTTTTGCCTTGAGAAAAGGTGAGGGACATGGAGCCTCAATATGTATCGACGCCCTTCGGGCGGCGATCGATGACGCTTGGCATGCTGGCAAGCCAGGAAAGCGCCAGCAAGGTCGATCCGGACGCATCGGTCGACAAGTGGAAGATCTTTCGTGCGCTGTGCGAAGCAAAGGACATGGTAGGCGTATCGGACCGTGCACTGGCTGTTCTCAACGCGCTGTTGACCTTCTACCCGAAGAACGAGATTGCCGAGGCCAACGGTTTCGTCGTCTTCCCATCGAATGAGCAGCTGTCGCTGCGCACGCATGGCATGGCCGGCACGACGCTGCGGCGAAACCTGGCGATGCTGGTGGAAGCCGGCCTGATCATCCGGCGGGATAGCCCGAACGGGAAACGTTTTGCCCGCCGCAATGGCGAGGGCGGGCTTGGTGAGGCCTTTGGCTTCAGCCTGGCGCCGCTCCTGGTACGCGCTCGCGAGATCGAGGCGCAGGCGGCTCAGATAATGGCCGCCAAGCTCGAATGGAAGCGCCTGAGAGAGCGCCTGACACTTTGCCGGCGTGACATCACCAAGCTCATCGAGATCGCGCTGGAGGAGGAAATTGCCGGCGAATGGATCGAGATGCAGAAGCATTTCAATCTGCTTTCCGCAAGCCTGCCGCGCCGCCCGTCGGCCGCCGAGATGGAAAGCCTGCTGGCTGATCTCGAAGCTTTTCGGCAATTGATCGTCAAGACGCTGGAATCGAAGTCGAAAGCAGAAAAAACAGACGCCAATGATAACCAAAACGGTCGGCACATACATAATTCAAACCCACACCTAACATCTGAACTTGAACCAAGCTTCGAAACGAAGCAGGGCGCAAAGCCGGAGGAAGAACCGCAGCGGTGGCGGGAGCCGTCGAAATCCTTTCCCCTTGCCATGGTGCTGCAGGCCTGCCCGGAGATCATCGCTTACGGACCGGGCGGCGGCATTGGCAGCTGGCGGGATCTGATGGCCGCGGCCGTCATCGTCCGTTCCACGCTTGGCGTCAGCCCCAGCGCCTATCAGCTGGCCTGCGATGTCATGGGACCGGAAAACGCCGCCACGGTGATCGCCTGCATCCTGGAAAGGGGCGGACATATTAACTCGGCCGGCGGCTACCTGCGTGACCTGACACGGCGGGCGGAGCGTGGCGAATTCTCGCTCGGACCGATGCTGATGGCGCTGATGCGGGCAAATGGTCCGACGGCGAGGAAAACCGGATGAACAGCTATGAAAAAGTTTCGCGCCAGTTACGACGGTTAGAAGCATATGCGGCCGGTCTATCAGCCGTCTTGACGGCTTCCTTTCCCGTAGTTTTGTTGAAAACCGCTGTTAACCATGTCATACATGGCGGAAGGAAACATTCGTTTTGCTTCCATTTGTGGAAAACTATAAAGCTTAACAATGCGCTACGATATTGACGGTGCAATGCTTCAAACCCTGCTTCCCTCCATTGCCGCGGCGGTGGATGCGGTGGCGCGGCTGGACGAACGTGTGTTGCGCTCGCCGGTCGGCGAGGGATTTGCCGAACGCAGCCATTTCTTCGACGCCGCCGGCGCGCTCTGGGTGGCCGGCGAACTGGTGCATGTCGAGGATCTCGTTTTGCATGATGCGCATATGGATAGCCGCGCTCCCACCCACGAACTGACGATCGCCCATTCCGTACTGCGAGCACGTCGGCGCATCTGGACCGGCGAACCCTCCTGGGCACTCGGCGTCTCGGGTCTTGCGACGCTGACTGCAACCGCCGGGGAAGGGGAGGGGAAAGTGCCGGACGCGAAGAGCCCCGCAGTTCCGGTCGAGACCGACGAGGAGGGCGAGCATGAAGACGGGCCGCTCGCTGCGGAGATGGCGGAGATCGATGCGCTTCTTGCCCGCTCGCAGAAGCTGCTCGATATCCACACAGGGAAAACGCCGGCAAGCGAGACGGCCGCCCTTACCCCGGCAAGGCGCAACGAGGATCCTCTTGGCTTGCTCGGTGACGACGAGTGGGACGAGGAACAGCGGCTTGCGGAGTGGCGGAGCGTCCAGCCATTGGCCGATAGCTTGCCGCCGGTTCTCGGCGCCGTCATCCTCTTCGAAGCCTGGGAAAGGATCGAGCCGTTGCGGCGTCAGCACTGGCTCGGCGGACTTCTGGTCGCAAGCCATCTACGCGCCCGCGGCAAGGTCGCCTCGCATCTCTTTTCTTTCTACGGCGGGCTGAAGCTGGTGCGCCATGAGCGTCGTCGGGCGCGCGATCGCGCCACGCGGCTGCAAGCCTTTCTGGAGGCGGTGCATCTGGGTGCTGTGGCCGGCCTCAAGGAAATGGATCGCTTGTCCTTGGCACGCACGCAGATGGAGCTGCGCTTTCGCGGCCGCCGTTCAAACAGCAGCCTGCCGGAACTTGCCGATTTCATCCTGTCGCGGCCGATGGTCTCGGCGACGATGATCGCCCGTCATCTGCGCATCACGCCGCGCGGCGCGCTGAACCTCGTCAATGAGATCGGCGTTCGTGAAATTACCGGTCGGGGCCGCTATCGCGCCTGGGGTATCATCTAATGCATGTCGCCCAATAATGTGCAGCGGTTTTGGGACAACGACATGCATAAAACAAAGACTTAAAGCGCGTCGTATGATTCCGATTTGACGCGATGCGCTTTAAAAGCGAAAACGGCCGGGCATTGCCCCGGCCGTCTCGTTTAGGTGAACACCCGATCCGCCATCCTGTCACAGATTGCAGACCGGGCGCTCTGCGCTTCCTTTGCCCCCAGAAGCGCAGTCCTATTCCCGCTCGCCGGTGAAGTTGAGCAGAAGCTGGAAGATGTTGACGAAGTTCAGGTAGAGCGAGAGCGCACCGAAGACGGCGAGCTTCTGGTTCGATTCCTGATCAAAGTTTTCCGAATACTGTTCCTTGATATTCTGCGTGTCGTAAGCGGTCAGACCGACGAAGACGACGATGCCGATCACCGAGACCGCAAACTGCAGCGCGCTCGAACCCAGGAAGATGTTGACGACCGAGGCGATGATGACGCCGAAGAGGCCCATCATCAGGAACGAGCCCATGCGCGAGAGGTCACGCTTCGTCGCATAGCCGTAGAGGCTGGTGGCGCCGAACATCGTCGCGGTGATGAAGAAGGTCCGCGCGATGCTCATCCCGGTGAAGACCAGGAAAACGGAGGCGAGCGACAGGCCCATCACGGCGCAGAAGGCCCAGAAGGTGATCTGAGCGGTGCTGGCCGACATCGTCTGGATCTTGAACGAGAAGAAAAAGACGAAGGCGAGCGGGGCAAGCATCACCACCCACTTCAGCGGCGAGCCGAAGATCGGGACGTAGAGTGCCGGCGTCGAGCCGACGACAAAGGCGACGAGGCCCGTTATGACGAGGCCGAGAGCCATATAGTTGTAGACGCGCAGCATGTGCTGGCGCAGGCCTTCGTCGAAGAGGGCCTGGGAGCCGGCGACGGCGCCATAGCGGGGATTGATCGGGTTCATGCTGATCTCCTCGGTTTGAATTAATAGAGCGAGCGGGCGAGCCGTTCGGCCGCCTGGTCGAGATTGAGACCGCGATCGTCGGCGATCAGCGCATAAGCGACCTCGCCGATCTGCCAATAGGCGGCTTCTGCTTTTTCCAGCGTGAGATGACTGACCGGCTTGACCTCGAAGGCGCCCGGACGGACGGCAAAAAGCGACAGTCGCTTTCCATCCGATTGTTCGATCGCCATCTCGACGCTGGGGCCGAACTCGGACGGGAAGATCTGCACGTCGGCGACCTTCCAATCCCTGGGCAGTTCGGGCATCACGATCGCGGTGGCGGCGCGAATATCGTCGGCGCTATAGGTGGCCGGCGTCTGCGGAGGCATCGATTGGCGCAGCGTCGCCGTCTGATAGGCGCGGACGGCATCCTCGACATAGGCGGGTGCCGGAACCGATGCCGCCACCTCTGTCGCCGAGAAGGCGCCGAAGGAATTGTGCGCCACCCAGCCGGCGGCGATCAGTATGCCAACGGCGGCAACGCGCTGCATGGAATGGAAGATGCGGCCATAGGAAAGGCCACGTTCCAGCCGGCGGGCGGCATCGCGGGTCTCGGGGCGGCCAAAGGCACTTTCGCCGGCCAGCGCCAGACGCAATTCGCCCCTCACGCTGAGGTCGGCCATGACCTTGGCGGCAATCGCCGGATTCTCGGAAAGATAGGATTCCACCTGGATGCGACGGGCGACATCGAGCTCGCCATCCACATAGGCGTCAAGGTCGGCATCGAGGATCGGATCAACTGCTTTCATTGCTGTTCCCTCCGATTACTCTCAGATGCGAAACCCGCGGCGTCTTCTCCTCGAATTCGCGCAGTTGCGCGCGGGCGCGGGAGATGCGCGACATCAGCGTCCCCACAGGAATGCCGAGCGCCTGGGCGGCTTCCTGGTAGGAAAGGTCTTCGATCGCGACGAGATGCAGCGCCTCGCGCTGTTCCTCCGGCAGGGCGAAGAAGGCGTCGCGCACCTGCTGCAGGCGCACGGCATGTTCCTGGCCGGCCGGCAGCGATTGCTCGGCTTCGACAGCTGCTTCATCGTGGCGGCGCGTCAGCGATCGGTTGCGGCGAAGACGATCGATATGGGCATTGTGCAGGATGGAGAGCAGCCAGGTGCGCAGGTTGCCGCCGCTGCGGAAGCTCTTTCGCTTCTCGAAGGCGCGCACCAACGCATCATGCACCAGATCCTCCGCCTCGTCCGAATTGCGCACCAGCGAGCGAGCGTAGCGCCTCAGCGCTGCAAGCTGTCCGATGACGTCGAAGGGGCGTTCTTTGCGTTCCATGATTGAGTATACGCGAGTGCCGCAGGTTTTATTCCCGACGGAACTAAAAAAAGTCAGGGCGGGCGGAAGACCGTCGCTGGATAGATCAAATCCTTCCCCGGCGGAGGGGAGCCGCAAATCCGCGATTGTTTATGACAATTACATGACAGATCATGACGCCGCTGATTTGTAGGGGAACATCAAGAAATGAAGGAAAAGAAGCGGGTCTACGAAGCTCTCGTGGACGGCGCCATGGAAGGGCTGACCGATCAGGCGCTCTACGATTTCGTCAAGGCGCGTTGTCCGAAGGCCACCAGCAGGAAGATCGTTCGAGCCTCGCTTCTCGCCCTGACCGATTCTCACCTGAAGGACCGCAATATTCTCGACGTGATCTATGCGCTGGCGATCAAGCATCGGTTGGATGACGGCGTGCTGGACGACACCGAAGACGAGAGCCCCGACGAGCGGCCTCAATCCTCGCAGGCGGCCAACCAGAACATGCCTCAGCTTTCCTGATGCAGATCATCTGAAACGCGACGCCTGCTCTCCCGGAATGGTCAGCTGCCGTCCGAAAGCTCTTCGAGGATCGGACATTCCGGCCTGTCGTTGCCATGGCAGGCATGCACGAGATGCTCGAGCGTGCGGCGCAGTTCCGTCAGTTCGCGGATCTTGCGGTCGATCTCGGCAAGCTTGGTCTCAGCAATATCCTTGACATCGATGCTCGCCCGGTCCTTGTCCTCATAGAGCGCCAGCAATTGCCGGCATTCCTCGACGGAAAAGCCGAGACCGCGCGAGCGCTGCAGGAAGCGCAGCTTATGGACGTCGGTCGCGGCATAGTCGCGATAGCCGTTTCCGCTCCTTTCGGGGCGGATGAGACCGATATCCTCGTAGTAGCGGATGGTCTTCGAAGGCAGGCCGGATCGTTCCGATGCTTCGCCGATATTCATCGCCATCTCCTATAGTTTTGCAAAACGCAGTCTCAGCGCATTTGATATCACCGAGACGGACGAGAGGCTCATCGCCGCTGCGGCGATCATCGGCGAAAGCAGCAGCCCGAAGATCGGGTAGAGCACGCCGGCCGCGACCGGCACGCCGAGCGCATTATAGCCGAAGGCAAAGCCGAGATTCTGCCGGATGTTTCGCATCGTCGCCTCCGCCAGCCGTCGCGCCCTGACGATGCCGTTCAGGTCGCCCTTCACCAAGGTGATGCCGGCGCTTTCCATCGCGACGTCGGCGCCGGTACCCATGGCGATGCCGACATCGGCGGCGGCAAGCGCCGGCGCATCGTTGACGCCGTCGCCGGCCATGGCGATGATCGCGCCCTTGGCCCGCAACTCGTCGATCAGCGCCTTCTTGCCTTCCGGAAGTACATCGGCGCGGACCTCGTCTATGCCGAGGCTTTTTGCCACCGCACGTGCTGTGCGCTCGTTGTCGCCTGTCGCCATGATGATCTTCAGACCGCTGTCGTGCAGTGCCTTGATGGCGGCTGCCGTTGTCGGCTTGATGCGGTCGGCAACGGCGACGAGGCCGGCAAGTGCACCGTCGAACACCACGAACATCACCGTCTTGCCGTCGCCGCGCAGGACTTCGGTCTTCTCGACAAGGACCGCTGGATCGATGCCGAGATCGGTAAGCATCGCCGCATTACCGAGCGCTACCGTCGTGCCGCCGGCACGACCCTGAACGCCCTTGCCGGTCTTTGCCTCGAAGCCGGTGACCTCGACGAAGGGGACATCGCGCTCCTCGGCGCCGGAAACGATCGCTTCGGCCAGCGGATGTTCGGAGCCGCGCTCCAGGCTTGCCGCCAGCGACAGCAACCGATTTTCCCCGACCCCGCCGAAGGTGACGATGTCGGTAAGCTTCGGCTTTCCCTCCGTCAGCGTACCGGTCTTGTCGACGATCAGCGTGTCGACTTTGGAAAAGCGCTCCAGTGCTTCGGCGTCCTTGATCAGCACACCTTCCTGCGCCCCTCGCCCCGTCGCGATCATGATCGACATCGGCGTCGCAAGGCCGAGTGCACAGGGGCAGGCGATGATCAGAACGGCGACAGCGGCAAGCAGTGCATTCGCCATGCGCGGCTCCGGACCGATCGCGGCCCAGACGAGGAAGGCAAGCACGGCGGCGGCGACCACCGCCGGCACGAAGATGGCCGACACCCGGTCGACCGCACCCTGGATCGGCGCTCGCGAGCGTTGCGCCTTGGCGACCATGTCGACGATACGCGACAGCACAGTGTCGGCGCCGACCTTCTCTGCGGTCATGACGAAGGTGCCGTTCTTGTTGATCGTGCCGCCGGTTAGCGGGTCGCCCTTCGACTTCTCCAGCGGCAGGGGCTCGCCTGATATCATCGATTCATCGACCGCCGACTGGCCTTCCAGGACGGAGCCATCCACCGGCACCCGCTCGCCGGGACGAACGCGCAGTCGGTCACCAGGCTGGATATTATCCACCGGCACGTCGTTCTCGCTGCCCTCCGCATCGATGCGCCGTGCCGTCTTCGGCGCAAGGTCGAGCAAGGCGCGAATTGCCGAGCCGGTGCGTTCGCGCGCTTTCAATTCCAGCACCTGGCCGACGAAGACGAGCGCGACGATGACGGCTGCCGCTTCGAAATAGACGGGCACCGCTGCACCGTGGCCATGGAAGCTCATCGGGAAGATGCCGGGTACAAGCGTGGCGACGACGCTGTAGACATAGGCGGTGCCGACGCCGAGACCGATCAGCGTCCACATATTCGGGCTGCGGTTGACGATAGACGCCCATGCACGGCGGAAGAAGGGCAGGGCCGCCCAGAGCACCACCGGCGTTGCCAGCAGCAATTCGATGTAGGTTGCCTGTGGCTCGCCGATTGCTTCTCGCAGCGGTAGGCCCAGCATCGGCCCCATGCTGAGCGCCAGCAACGGTATGGCGAGAATGGTGCTGATCCAGAGCCGCCTGACGAAATCGACGAGTTCCGGATTCGGGCCTTCGTCAGCAGGCGGAATGCCCATCGGCTCCAGCGCCATGCCGCATTTCGGGCAGTCGCCGGGGCGATCGCTGACGACCTCCGGGTGCATTGGGCAGGTATAAAGCGTACCCTTAGGTGCCGGCTTTGCCACCGGACGGCTGCCGTCGCGATAGGCTGCGGGGTCGGCTTGGAACTTCGCTTGGCAAGCGGCCGAGCAGAAGTAGAATTTTTCGCCCTCGACTTTCAAAAAATGTTTTGCGGTCGAGCGATCGACGGTCATGCCGCAGACGGGGTCCTTCGCGGTCAGATAATCCTCAGGTGCCGCCGCAAACTTCGTCCGGCAGCCCTCGGAGCAGAAATGATAAATGCGGCCGTCATGATCGAGCGAGGGCTTGCCGGCCTGCGGATCGACGGTCATGCCGCAGACAGGATCACGGATCATGGCGCTGACAGCCTTCTCCTGTTCATCGCCGCAATGGCAATGATCGTCGCCATCGGCGTGGCTGTGATGGTGATCGTGTTCGTGCTTGATATCCATGACTATCTCCTGTGCCCGGAGGGCCGTTGGATAGGCTTATCCACCTTCCAGCGACTGGAAGGTCAAGCACTATTTTCATGGACTCGATTTTTGCGACGGCTGATCGTCAGATCGGGGTGATCAGCCCGACCGGCTGGCTCCCGAGCAGGGCGGCGACTGAAATGCTGCCCCCGGGCTCGATTGCCTTTCCGGTCAGCAGGTCGACCTTCAGACCGTGAAGCGGGGAGGGCACGGCGATTGCCGTATCCTCCCAGAATTCAGGGCCGGCAAAGAGCACACCCGGATCAAGCCAGCCGGACATCAGCCGGGGCGCCGCGATGATCGCGAAATCATCCTTATGCACCCGGGCAAAGGCAAGCACATGGTCGCGTCGAGCGCCCGTCACCTTCAGCGGCAGATAGTCGCCTCTGGCAAAGAGTTCCGCCTGCCGCTGACGCAGCTGCAGACCGATCCCGACGAGGCGCTGCTTCAGCGCCGCCGCCTGCGGCTTGGCGATCGGTCCGGCTTCATCAAGCCAGGCCGTCAGCCGCTTGTAATCGACCGGCCGGCGGTTGTCGGGATCGACGAGGCTGAAATCGAAACCTTCCGCACCTTGGTAGATATCGGGAATGCCGGGGGCCGTCAGCTTGAGTAGCGTCTGCGACAGGCTGTTGAGGTAACCCGCCGCAATGAAAGGCTGCAGCACCATTTCGAAATCCTCGAGGAAGACGTCATTGTCAGGCGAGACCAGCGCCGCGGCATAGGTGGTGACCGCTTCCTCGTAGGCGGCATCCTGCTCTGTCCAGCCGCTGTGCAGTTTCGCCTCTCGCACCGCCTTGAGTGCGTAATCGGTGAAACGTTCGCGGAGTTCTTCCGTTTGTCCTCTGTCGAAATCCTCCGGCCAGATGCCGGCCAGCGCCTGATAGAGCATCCATTCGACATTTGGTTCCGGCGCGGCACCCTCCGGCAGATCCTTCACCCACAGCCGGTTCATCTCGCGCCAACGCTCGACCGCCTGCGCAAATACATCCGCGCCCTCGCTCAGCGCATAAAGCCTTGCCCGCGCATCCTCGCCGCGTTTGGTGTCGTGGGTGGCGCTTGCCGAAAGCCCATGCGGCTGCAGCCGCGCTCGCTCGGCCATGCGGCGGTGGAATTCCTCCGGGCCGCCAGGCGCCTTGCCCGGTTCGCCGCCCACTTCGTTTGCGGCAAGCAGCCTGTTGTAGCGATAAAACAGCGTATCCTCTGTCGCTTTCGCCATTACCGGCCCGCTCAATTGCTGCAAGCGGATACGGAACTCGTGGGCCGCGTCACCTTCGACCTTGCCTTCGAGAAGCTTCAGCACATGGTCGAGGGTACGCCGATCGTCGAGCCGCGCCATGGCTTGCGAGGCGGTCGCCGCAAGGACCGCTGAATCCTGCCAGGAAAGCGGGCCGCCGTCGCCATAGGTGCGGTAGACGGGAAAGGCGATCAGCAGTTCGCTGAGCGCAGTGGCGATCTCGTTTCTTTTTAGCTCGGGAAAGATGCCTGCTGCGATCGACACCAGCCTGTCGGTCTCACCGGCGAAATTGCGCTCGACCATCAGTTGCTTGGCATTCCGCCGGCCCGCCTCGATATCACCCGTCTCGCCGGCGATGCCGCGATAGGCATCGTCCAATATGCGCAGGCCACCGCCGTCGATGAACAGCTCGCTCAGGGCGGCGATGAATTCATATCCCGTGGTGCCGGCGACCGGCCAACTCTCCGGCAGGACCTCACCGGCTCCGAGGATCTTTTCGACAACGATATAGGTGTCCAGTCCGGCCGCCTCGCGCAGCCTGTCGAGATAGGCCTTGGGTTCGGCGAGCCCGTCGATATGGTCGACGCGCAGGCCCTGGACCTTGCCATGGCGCACCAGCTCGAGCACCAGCCGGTGCATGTCCTCGAACACAGGGGGGTCTTCAACACGGGTGCCGACCAGTCCGCTCACCTCGAAAAAGCGGCGATAGCTCAGATGTCGTGCCGCCTCCTTCCAATGCGTCAGCCGCCAATGCTGTGTCTCATGCAGGCTTCTCACGAAATCGCGATCGGCCGAGACGTCATCGAGCTTTTGCTGGAGGACTGCCCGATCGCCGGCTTCGAAGAGAATGTCTCGCATTGCACGGTTGAAGCTCTCGCCGGATGTCACGGCCGCAGCTTCCGCCATTCTGGTGGCAACCGGATCGTCGAGCCGGTTTGCGATCGCCCCGTAACTCCCGGGGTTCAGCGGCAACAGCGTCTCGAAATAACCGAAGGCGAAGTTGCCATGCGTTTCGTCGAGCGTGATGCGAAGCTCGCCGTCAGCCAGCGCCCCATCGAAATCCTGGCCGAGCTGTGGCAGCGTCAGCGGCTCGCTCCAGTCGATGTCGAAATAGCTGGAATAGGCGCTTTGCCGGCCGAATGTCAGCACGTCGCGCCACCAGCCGTTTTCCGTCGAGGCCGCCATGTGGTTCGGGACGATGTCGAGGATCAACCCCAGGCCCGCCGAGGCGAGGCTTTCGGTCAGCCTGTCGAATCCTACCCGGCCGCCGAGCGCCGGGTCTATGTCGTTGGCGTCGGTGACGTCATAGCCGTGGGTCGAGCCGCTGACGGCGGTGAAGATCGGCGAGGCATAGAGGTGGCTGATGCCGAGTTTCTTGAGATAGGGGACGAGGCCGCAGGCGCGATCGAAGGTCATGCCGTTGCGGAATTGGATCCGGTAGGTCGCGGTCGGAAGTATCATAAGGCCGTCTGACGTTGGAGGGAGATTGTCCCCAACGGTTGCAGCCGAGCTTTTGTTCCCTTACCGGCCGGCGTGTCTTTTCAGACGTGCAAAGAACGATGCGTCAGTCGATGAAAACGCCGACGCTTGCGGCGCGTCCGGCCGAGTCGATGACGGTCAGTTTGGAGTAGCCGCCGCCATCAGGCAACCATTGCTGGATGCGGCGGCGGGAGAGGTCGGGCAGCGGCTTGCCGTTGGCAAGCCAGCGGAAAGGGGCGCGGCCGCCCTGGAGCTTCAGCATCAGCGGTGACAGGTTGCCTTGCCTAGCGCCAAGATCGACATGCGCGCCCTCGGGCGGATAGATAATCTCAGGCGCGGCCTCGCGTCCGGAGGTGAGCAGGCCGCTGGCATTGAGGGCAAAACGCCGCTGGCTGATCGGCAGCTCGGACTGGGCGATGCGTACGGCGCCTGCAGGCGGGCGGGGCAGCGGCGTCGTCGCGATGCCTGACTTGGCGAACCCTTCAAAGAGGATGGGCGCGGCGGTACCATAGCCGGTCAATCCCGGCACGGCGCTGTTATCAGGCCGTCCGACCCAGACGCCGAGCACATAGCGCCCGTCATAGCCGGCCGACCAGGCGTCGCGATAGCCATAGCTCGTGCCGGTCTTGTAGGCGATGCCGCGTTGCGGCGCGCCGACGGGGGGAATGACGCCGGAGAGAATATCGGCGACGTTCCAGACCGCGACCGGCTCAAGCAGCGGTTCGCCGTCGAGCTTGCCCGGTGCGCCGGTGACGCCGTCGCCGAGCCTTGCCGGTTGGCCGCGATTGGCGAGCGCCGTATAGAGCTGCACCAGATCCTTCAGGGTGATGCCGACGCCGCCAAGCCCGATCGCAAGCCCCGGCGTCTCATTCGGCGGCAGGACCGGGCGTACCTCGGCGCGGCGGAAGCGTGCCATCAGCCGTGCCGGCCCGACGGCATCGAGCAGCTTGACGGCCGGCACGTTCAACGAAAGCTGCAGTGCCTCGCGCACGGTAACGTCGCCCTGATAGCTCATGTCGAAATTGCGTGGCCGGTAGCCGAAGAAATCGGCGGGGCGGTCTTCGATGATCGTCTCCTGGGACACCAGGCCTTGTTCGAAAGCCAGCCCATAAATAAAGGGCTTCAGCGTCGAGCCCGGCGAGCGGTTGACGCGGGTCATGTCGATCCAGCCGGAGCGGCTGGCATCGAAATAATCGGCCGAGCCGACCTCACCGACGATCGCGCCCGTCTGCGCATCCGCCATCACCATGGCAAGCGAGAGCTTCGGCCCGAGCTTGAATGCCGCTGCCCGCGCAACCGCCTCCAGCCCCTGCTGCACCTGCTTCTTCAGTGTCGTCTGGTGCTTGAGGACATCAGGCTCCTTGCGCAGTGCTGCTTCGGCGACATGGGCGGCAAGTGCCGGCAATTGCATGCGCTGGGGCGGGACCGCGACGCCTTCAGCCCGTTCCGCCTCGCCGTCACCAACGGCTCTAGCGACCGCCACCCGATCGAGGACACGCTTGCGTGCGGCCTCGGCTGCCTTGAGATTGCGATCCGGCCGGCGCCGTTCCGGCAATTGCGGCAGGGCGACGAGAAGCGCCGCCTCGGCGACCGTCAGGCGCCGCGGTTCCTTGCCGAAATAGGCAAGGCTTGCGGCGCGCACGCCTTCCAGATTGCCGCCATAGGGCGCGTGCGTCAGATAGAGGTCGAGGATCTCTTCCTTCGACAGCCGCCGCTCGATCTGCACGGCGCGCGCCAGTTGCAGCAGTTTTGCCGAAAGCGAGCGGCCTTCGCGCGGCTCGATCAGCCGCGCCACCTGCATCGAAAGCGTCGAGGCGCCGGAGACGATGCGGCCGTTGCTGACCAGTTGCACGGCAGCGCGCCCGAGCGCCCAGAGATCGATGCCGCCATGTTCGTAGAAACGCTGATCCTCATAGGCGATCAGCATGCGCAGGAATTGCGGATCGACGTCGGAGACTGCCGTCTTCAGCCGCCAGCGGCCTTCCGACGTTGCAAACGCACGCAGCAATTGCCCGTCGGCATCCAGCACTTCGGCGGAGACGGCATTTGCCCTGTCGAGCGGCGGCGGAAAGGCTTTGTCGGCGGCATCGAGCGCAAAGAGAGCCGCACCGGCAAGAACGATGCCGGCTGCGGACCCGATCGCAAACTTGTGCCACCGCCTCATTGTTGCGCCGTCACGACCTCCATCTTGCCGGTAGCCGTGCGGGCCGAAAGCTCCGGCCGGTACATATCCTCGACGCTTGCCGCCGGATGGTCGTAGGTGCCGGGGGTGACGGCGCGCACGACATAGGCGACGTTGAATTCGCGCTCGTCACCTTCTGCGCGGTTGAAGGCGGCGACGAAGCGATCGTAGCGGAATTCGGTATGGGCGGCGGAGATCTCGCCGATCCAGTCGAAATTCGTCATCTGCGCGCTGTCGACGAGGTTCGGATTGTCGATCTCGAAGCCGGCCGGCAGCAGATCGGTGATGACGATGCGCGACGGCCAGGCATTGATTTCGCGCACATGGATGACGACGACGTAGCGCTCGTTCTGCTTCGCCTCGCTGACATTCGCCTCTTCGCCGTCGAGTGTGTAATAGGTGCGGTCGATGATGAAGCCGTCGCCGCCGGCCGGCAACGGCACGGTGGGCGCGGCAACGGTGGTGACGACGGCCGAAACCGCGTCGCCCGTCTGGTTGGTCAGCGTCAGCGGATGGTCGCTCAGCGCATCGCCTGATATCTTCGCCATGTAGGCACCGGTGTGCGGCGCGCCGTTGACATCGACCTTGAGGCCGTCGTCACCGCCCTGGATGGCGCGGGCGGCGAGCAGCATCCAGGCCTCTTCCTGGGTGCTCTTATATTTGCTGCGGCCCCATTCCTTGGTGACGGCCTTGGCAAGCTCCGGGATGACAGGCGGCACCGGCCGGCTTTCGGCTGCGAGCGCCAGGATCGCCGCGCCGTCGCGCAGGATCGTGCCGTAATCGGTACGCGACAGGTTCACCCGCGATACCATCGATTGCTCCGACATCTGCAGCGCGTCGAGGAAGATATTCTTCGAACGCTGCGCATCACCGTAGAGCGCCAGCGCGGCGGCGATATGCGCCTTGGCGAGCGGCGTCGGGAAGTCGTTGATCATCGTATCAGCATAGTAGCGCAGATCGCTGATCGCAGCCTTCTTGTTGCGGGCAAGCACGTAGATGGCATAGGCGATCTGGTCACCCTGGCCCTTGATATCGGTTGTGTAGGACAGCGTGTTCTGCAGGTTTTCGAGCGCCTGGACGAAAGCCCTTTCCGGCACGTCGTATTTCATTTCGCGAGCCCGCGTCAGGAAATCGGTGACGTAGGAATCGAGCCAGACATCGCCCGAATCCGGTCCCCAGAGACCGAAGCTGCCGGCCGAGGCCTGATAGGAGAGCACGCGGTAGATCGCATCCTGCACGCGCTTCTTCACATCCTCGTCGTTTTCCATGCCGGCCTGCTTCGCCACCTCGGCGAGATGGAGCAGCGGCAGCGCCCGGCTGGTGGTCTGCTCGGCGCAGCCGAAGGGATAGCGGTCGAGCGTCATCAGCAGGGCTGGGATATCGAAGGCGGCAGAACGGGTGACGTTGACGCTGATCGAGGCGCCGGGCAGCACGCTGTCGGCGAGCAGGTTCTTGTCGACGGTGAGCGTTGCCCCGGGCTTCAGCGCCAGCACCCTGCGTTCGGTGATCGGCAAGGAGGCCGGGCGCACCGGCACGTCGACGATCTGGTCGAGCGAGAGGCCGGAAGCGTCGGAGAGGTTGATCGAGACGCTGCCGGCGCCCGGCTGTTTGCCGATGAGCGAAAGCGTCAACTCGGATTTCGCACCGGCCTCGAGACGGATCGTCTGCGAGGCGGACGCTTGCTCGATGCCGACCGCGTCATTGCCGGTCAGCTGCAGTTTGTAATCGCCGGCTGGCGCATCGGTGTTGGCGATGTCGAGGCGCAGATTAGCCTTGTCGCCGGGGGAAAGGAACTTCGGCAGGCTTGCAGTCACCACGACAGGATCGCGGATGATGACATCCTTGACGCCGTGGCCGACGCCTGATTTCGACCAGGCGACCGCCATGACGCGCGCCGTGCCGTTGAATTGCGGAATATCGAAGGAGACATTGGTCTTGCCTTCGGCGTCGAGCTTCACCGGCCCGGAGAAGAAGGCGACGAGCTTCTGCGTCGGCGGGCTTGCCTGCAGCGCGATGGCACCGCCATCGCCACCGGTGCGGAGCTTGCCAGTCGCACCCAGCGAGCCGTCGATCAGGCGGCCATAGAGGTCGCGGATTTCAAGGCCGAGCTGGCGCTGGCCGAAATACCAGTCCTCGGGATTCGGCGGTTCGTAGCGCGTCAGGTTGAGAATGCCGACATCGACGGCGGCAACCGTCACATAGGCCTCCTCATTGGCGCCGGCGCCCGCCACCTGCAGGCCAATATTCAGCGGTCCGCGCGGCAATATCTTTTCGGGCGTGTCGAGCGTTACCTGCAGCGCGCGCTGTTCAGGATCGACTTTCAGCCATTTGATGCCGATCGAGCGCATCGGCATGTGGCTGTCCTGCGCGTCGCCGGGGCGGAAGAGCGTGGCGGTCACATATGCGCCGGCACCCCAATCAGCCGTGACGGGGATGTCGACCTCGCCGCCGGTCTCGCCGATCGTGGCATTCTGCACCGCCACCAGCTTTTCGGTTCCGGCCGTCACCATCAGCTCGCCGCCATAGCGCGAGGTGACTTTGAGCTTGGCGGTTTCGCCGATCTTGTAGCTGTCCTTGTCGAGGGCGATCTCAAGCCCGTCGGGCGTTTCGGTCGAGGTCGAGGTCACGAACCAGCCGGCGTCGAATTCGACGCTGGAAGTCGGGCCGTCGGCATCCGGGCTTTCCACTTCGAGACGATAGCGGCCCCAGCTCACCGGCACGGAGATCTTGCCGCCGTCCATCGTCGCGTCGACGCTGCCGTTGGAGACCTGCTCGGCGGTGTAAACAGGCTCGTATTTCCAAGCCGTTCCCTCGCGATACCACTCATATTCGCGGTTGAGGCTGTAGAATTTCCAGCGCAGGCTCTTCGTCTCCTGCTTCTGTCCATCGGCCTTGACGCTGATCACCGTGAAGTTGGCGATCGCGTTCTCCGGCAGATCGTCGGAAAATTCCGGCTTGATGCCGATCGAAGCGCGCTCGTTCTTCACCGGAATGGTCAAAGAGCGCTCGATGGCGCGGCCGCCCGCCTCCTGCATGCGCATATAGACGGTGGCGTTCAGCAACTGTGTCGTTGCCGGCAGTTCGCTGATGGTGAGATCCGTCGAGGCTTCGCCGTTCTCGTCGAGTTCCGGCAGGCCGTCGATCGGCAGGCGCAGATCTTCGCTCGCCTCTTCGTCGGCGAGGCCGAAGAGGAAGCCCTTGTAGGCCGCACTCTCGCGCGTCGGCTTGACGACGACGTCGCCTTCGAGCGTCAGGCCGGCGGCCGGGGCGCCGTAGAGATATTTGCCCGAAACGGTGATCGTCGCCGGCGTGTCCGGGCCGACTTCCTTGGCCTCGGTCTTGATCTCCATGTCGGTGCGATCGGGGACGAAATCGTCGACGAGGAAGCTCTTGGTGGCGATCGCGCTGCCCTTGGGATCGGTATAGATGTTCATCGTCCAGGTGCCGCGCATGGCGTTTTCCTGGGTCGGGAAATCGACGCTATAGCCGCCGAGATTACTGGTCTGGCTGACGATCCGCCGGTCTTCGACACCATCGGGACGGCTGAAAATGAAGGTGAGCGGCAGGTTGTCGATGGCGTTGCCATCGGTGTCGCGGGCTAGTGCCTGGGCATGCACCGTCTCGCCGGCGCGGTAGATGCCGCGTTCGGTAAACGTCAGCACGTCGATCGCGCCGGGTGCGGCGCGGCCCATCACGCCGCGGTCGGATAGATCGAAACCGGCGCGCGTCATGTCGAGGAAGACGTAGTCCGACGCGCCGTTCTTGGCGGTAATGACGGCGGGCGTCAGCGCCGCCGTGCCGCGGATCAGGCCGGCGGTGAAGGTGGCTCGGCCGTTTTCGTCGGTGGTGGCGGTGCCTAGCACCTCATTGTTCTTGGCCAGCAGCTGCAGTTCGACGCCTGATATCGGTTTTGCCGAAGCGAGCGAGCGGGTGAAGACGTTGAGGCCATCAGTACCGGCATAGGTGGTGACACCGATATCGGAGACTAGGAACCATTGCGTCGCCTGCGAATCCCACTCCTGCGCGGGGCCGTTTGCTGCCGTTGCGGTCATCACGTAAATGCCGGGCTTGCGCGCGGGCAGCGCCTCGTCGACCGGAAAGCTGGTGACGATGTCCTTGTTGAGCTCGTTGGCGATGTCGATCGAGCCCTGCCAGATGAGCTCGCCGCTCTGGTCCTCAATGTTCTGAGCGCTGTAGCCGTCGAGCTGAGTCAGGAACTGCGAATTGGTCAGCAGCGGCGCGATGGCGCGATCGCCGATGCGGTAGAGTTTGAGGTTTGCCGACGTCATGTTGACGGAAACGATCGGGATACCGCGGCGCGCCGTCGAGGGCAGCACGAAGCTGTCGCCGGTGAAACGCACCATCTGGCTGCGGTCCTTGATATAGACGTCGATGCTGACGGGGGCGTCGAGCGGCTCGTCGACGGACGACGGCAGTCCGTTGCGGAAAGCGATCTTGTAGGTCTGGCCATGCGTCAGCCCCTCGATGCAGATCTGCTTGTTCTTGGTTTCCAGCGCCTTCGGCGCTTGGCCGTTCAGCGTCACGAAGGGCGTGTAGTCGGTGGTCTTGACGAGCGCTTCTGAGAAGGTGACGCAGGCACGCGGCGTAGCGCTGTCGGCATCGACCGTGTGTTCGGTGATGCGGAAGCCCTGCGTCGATTTCAGCTGCAGGTAGGCCGCCTGCACATCTTCGGAGGCAACCAGCGCCAGGCTCGCCTTGTAGGCGTCGAGCGCCGGACGGTAATTGGCGTTTCGGTCCAGGGCGTCGGCGAGCACGGCGAGCGCCTCGGCGCGCTTGGGCTTGGTGCGAGTCAGCTCGTAGCCGTTCAGCGCGTCGAGCACGGCCTGGCCGCTCGTATTGCTCTCGGCGGTACCCAGCGAAGCGGCGGCGCGGGCGGCTTCGAGCCAGAGATCAGCGTCGTCAGGTGTGATCGACAGCGCGCCATGGAAGGACTTCAGCGCGTCGGCCAGGTTGTTGCCGGTAAGGTCGATGCGGGCATTGGCCGTCAGGCTGTCGACACTCTGGCCCTGCTGGTCGTCGGCAAGCTCCAGATTGTCCTTGAAGTCGCGGGCCTGCTGAATGAGGTCGTTGGTCAGGAAGGTGGGGCGCGGCGCGGCGCCGATATCCGGCTCCTGCTGGCCGGCCGTTTCGACGATCTTGCCGGCGATGGCGCCAGGAAAGGCGTTCATCGTCTTGAAATCGGATTTCAGGAAGCACCATTTCACCTTGGGATTGTAGGTGAAGGCCTTGCAGCTCTTGTCGCCGATGCAGGAGGTTTTGCACTGATCGAGCGAGACGTTCTGTTCGGTGCGAAGATCGAAGCCGAAGAAATCGGCGTCCTTGATCGTCTGGATGTCTCGCTTGGTGTCCGCAGCGGCGGCGGGAAAGCTGATGGCGATCATGGAAAATGCGATTGTCGCGAATGCGAAGAACGAGCGCACGGACATAGGTTCCCCCCGGAAATGCTGGCTCTGACCGGCGGCACTCTCCTCACTCCTCGCGAGATTGTCAACTCAGGTTGAGCGCTGTTTCATCTTCACACAGGCGCTTTCGTCTGGCTGTCACATCGGCGTGAGTGACCGCCTTGTGATTTGCGGCTTTTGCAAGGATGAGCAAGGATTTGGATGATCGCAGGAGGTAGTGCCATGTCCCCGTCTTCCCACCGCAGGAGCCTTGCCGCGCTCCTTGCAACCACCATTTTCTCGCTCGGTACGTGTGCTGCAGGCGCGGCCGAAGATGCCGTCGTCATCCCGCCGCCAGCCGTCGACGAGGCGGCCGGGCCAGGCACAGAGACCGCCATTTTCGCCGGCGGCTGTTTCTGGGGCGTCCAGGGCGTCTTCCAGCACGTGAAGGGCGTTGAGAGCGCCGTCTCCGGTTATGCCGGCGGCGACGCCAAAACGGCGCAGTACGAACCGTCAGCACCGGCTCGACGGGCCACGCCGAATCCGTCCAGGTGAAGTTCGATCCGAAACAGGTAAGCTACGGCAAGTTGCTGCAGATCTTCTTCTCGGTGGCGCACAACCCGACGCAGCTGAATTTTCAGGGCCCGGACCGGGGAACGCAGTACCGTTCGGCGTTGTTCGTTGCCGATCCAGAGCAGCGTAAGGTTGCCGAGAGCTATATCAGCCAGCTCGACAAGGCGCATGTCTTCTCGCAGCCGATCGTCACCAAGGTCTCTGAAGCCGCAGGTTTCTATCCGGCCGAAGCCTATCATCAGGATTTCCTGACGCTCAATCCGACCTATCCCTATATCGTTTACAACGACCTGCCGAAAATCGAGAACCTGAAGTCACTGTTTCCCGCCGACTACCGCGGCAAACCGGTCCTGGTGATGAAGGTCAAAGGCTGACTAACCCTATCGGTGCTGGCATTTTCGAGGCGGCAATGGTGCCGCCCTTTCGCGCCACCTCTGTGCACTTAAGAATTTATCAACGTTAACAATATCTTAAATGCAAAAAACGGCGTTCCAGGGCGGAACATATCGTTGAGTTGCCCGTTACCACCGTGAGTTTCGCGTGGGATAGGCTGTCGGAGCGGATCACTCGTTAGAAGTATAGGCGTAACCAAAGGGACGTATCATGGCCACCAATGTCGTGCGGCGCTGGCAGCGAGATGATCTCATGAAACAGAGAGTATTGATCGTCGAAGATGAATTCCTGATCGCGCTCGATCTCGAGGCGACGGTGGAAGGCATGGGCATGCGAGTTGCGGGCCTTGCGAATGGTCGCGAGCAGGCCCTGCGGCTGGCGCCGCTTGCCGATATCGCCTTCGTCGACGTCAATCTCGCCGATGGCCCGACCGGGCCTGAGATCGGCCGACGGCTGGCGCAGGAGCATGGCATTGCCGTCGTCTTCATGACCGGCAATCCCGAAGTGGTGGCTGACGGCGTCAAGGGCGCCGTCGGCGTGGTCCAGAAGCCGGTGATGCCTTCGGTTGTCGAGCAGCTGGTGAAATATCTTGCCGCGCGCCGTGTCGGCATGTTCGCGGTCGTGCCCGCGCAGATGACGATCTTTGCCTGATCGGCCGGCTTGATCTGCCGGTTTTATCTGAAAGTCCTGGTTAGCCTGATATGGCTGCGAGCTGCGGCGGATGGCCGGTCTTTTCAGCCTCTGCCCGGCCATAGGCCTTGAGAAAGGTACGCACGGCGTTGCGCGCCGCCTTTTCCAGCTCTTCATCGGTGGGCGTGGCGCCGAGAAGGATCATCATCTGCAGGTCGGCATTGCCGAGCGCCACGAATTGCCGGGCGGCAACGTCGAAATCATCGATGACGAGCGCTTGCTTGTGGGCAAGCCGCGCGAAAAGTGCGGAAAGTGCGGTGGTCAGTTTGCCGGGCCCCTGCTGGCGCCAGCCTTCGAAGAGGTGCGGATATCGCTCGCCTTCGGTCTGCACCAACTTGCGCAGAAATTTTCCGTCGTGGTTGCAGATGCAGTTCTTGTTGAGGCGCACGGCGAAGGCCGTCAGCTCGTCTTCCAGATTGTCGGGACGATCAGGAAAGGTCGACAACACGGAAAAGAGCATGGCATTGGCGCGGTTCATGACGTCCTCGACGACGGCGACGAACAGCGTTTCCTTCTCGCGATAGTGATTGTAGATCGTCTGGCGCGAGACACAGGCGACGGCGGCGATCTCGTCGATGCTGGCGCCGGCAAAACCCTGGCGGCAGAATACGTCGGCCGCGGCATCGAGGATCGACATGCGCTTGGCGCATTGTCCACGCTGCGTATGCCCTGTCATCCGGACTGCCGGTGTCATGCGATCTTTCATGCGATCGAAGATAAGACGTCTTGACGTATTAGACAATGGCGTCTATTTTTACATCCGTGTCCAAATTTGTTGACACTCCTGGTTCAACGGCTGAGATATGAGCTCCCAACTTCGTCTTCGCGCGAACGATTATCATTGAACGGGCGCATCGGCCCGAAAATCGGAACCGATTTTCGGAAAGTACGATGCGCAGATTTAAAGTGTTAGAGCATCCCTTTTGCCTCCGAGAGGACGCGCGGCACTCTCAGAGCAATGCGGCGGAGTGACAATCCGGTACCTCCGCTGCGCTATTATGAAAGATCACCATTATGACGGCTCCCTTCTTTCGCATTGCCCTCATTCTCGGCCTTCTGTCGGCCATCGGGCCTTTCGCCATCGACATGTATCTGCCAGCGCTGCCGTCGATCGGCCAGGACCTGCATGCCGATAACAACGTCACCCAGCTTACCCTTCTCGCCTTCTTCATCTCCTTTGCGCTCGCTCAGCTCGTCTATGGTCCGCTGTCGGATATGTGGGGCCGCAAGCTGCCGCTCTATCTCGGCATCGGCCTCTTTGCCATCGCCTCGATCGGCTGTGCGCTGGCAACCGACATCGAAACGCTGATCGCCTTCCGTTTCGTTCAGGGTATCGGCGGTGCTGCCGGCATGGTCATTCCGCGCGCCATCGTCCGCGACATGCACACTGGCGTGCAGGCCGCCCGACTGATGTCGCTGCTGATGCTGGTCTTCTCGATCTCGCCGATCCTGGCGCCGCTGACAGGCAGCGCCGTCATCGAGTTCTACGGCTGGCGCGGCGTATTCTGGGCCGTGACGATCGCCGCCTTCATCGGCCTCGTCCTGCTCGCCACCCAGCTTGACGAAACCCGTTCGGCGAACGAACGCAATGGCAGCGGTCTGAAGAGCGCCATGGCGGCTTACCGTCTGCTGCTAACCGACCGCAATTTCCTGACGTTGACTTTCATCGGCGGCCTCGGCATTTCGAGCTTCCTCGTCTATCTCGCCAACTCGCCCTTCGTGCTGATCCAGCATTACGGGCTGACGCCGACACAATACAGTTTCGCCTTCTCGATCAACGCCGTGTCGTTCTTTGCGGTATCGCAGGCCACGGGCTGGCTCGGCGAGCGTTTCGGCCTCGTGCGCGTCATGCGGATTGCGGTCAGCGCCTACGCGCTTGCGATGGTCGTGATGGCGGTGGTGATGGCCTCCGGCTTCAACCAGCTGCCCGTCCTGGCGACCTTTCTGTTCATCGGCTACGGCTTCCTCGGCCTCGTCATCCCGACGAGCGCAGTGCTTGCGCTTGAGGATCACGGCGAGATCGCCGGCACTGCCTCGTCGCTTATGGGCACGCTGCATTTCGTGATCGCCGCCGTCGCCATGGTCATATCGAGCGTCTTTTTCGACGGCACAGCCGTTCCGATGGCCGCCGGCATAGCGCTCTGCGCCTTCTCAGCCTTCGTGCTGACGCAGGTAACGATCGGCCGCCGCGCCGCCGTCGCCGCTGCCGAATGATCTCAAGACAGGCCGCACCCGGAGAAAATGCAACGCCCAATTGATTATCGGCAGGCCGCGCTATCTACGCCATGACGAAGCATGGTCATACCGGAGGATACGCATGGTCGACGAGAAGCGGCTGATCTCGAAAATCACCTGGAAGCTGATGCCATTTCTCGGCATTCTTTATCTCATCGCTTATATCGACCGGCAGAACGTCAGTTTTGCCAAGCTGCAGATGGTCGATGCCCTCGCAATGAGCGAATATGCCTATGGTCTCGGCGCTTCGCTGTTCTTCATCGGCTATTTTCTCTTCGAGGTGCCGAGCAACCTCTTCCTCGACAGGCTCGGCGCCCGTGTCTGGTTCGCGCGCATCCTGGTCTCCTGGGGCATCGTCACCATCGCGCTCGCCTTCACGCAGAACGCGATGATGTTCTATGTCCTGCGCTTTCTGCTCGGCGTCTGCGAAGCCGGCTTCTTTCCCGGTGTCCTCTATCTGCTGACGCTCTGGTTTCCCTCGGCCTATCGCGGCAGGATGGTCGGGCTGTTCATGATCTTCAGCGCCATCGCCAATGCCGTCGGTGCACCGCTCGGCGGCGTGCTGCTCGATCTCGATGGTCTATACGGCTTTGCCGGCTGGGAGTGGGTGTTCCTGGCGACGGGTGTTCCGGCTGTGATCGCCGGCATCGTCACCTTCTTTTATCTTCCCGGCCGGCCTGAAAGTGCAAGCTTCCTGAGCAGCGAGGAGAAGAACTGGCTCGAACGAAGGCTCGCCTCGGAAAATGCCGGCATGGGCGAGAATGCCGGAAACGGATTCAAGGCGCTCATCGACCCGCGCGTCCTGCTGATGTCACTCTGCTATGTCGCCTTTCCGCTTTCGGCCTATGGCCTCAGCTATTGGCTGCCGACCATCGTCAAGGCTTTCGGCGTCAGCAACACGGTGAACGGGTTCCTCAACATCATTCCCTGGGTGCTGGTCGCGATCGCGCTTTATGCCGTTCCCGCCATGGCCGACAAGGCGCAATCCAAGACACCCTATATCGTCATTCCCGCTGTCATTGGCGCCGCCTGCCTGCTGCTCTCGGCGCTGATCCCGAACCACACCTTGCAATTCGCCTTCCTCTGCGTCGCCGCTGCAGGGATCTTCGCACCCCAACCGGTGTTCTGGAGCCTCCCCTCCCGTTTCCTCAAGGGCGCGGGGGCTGCGGCGGGCCTTGCCGCCATCAATTCGGTTGGAAATCTCGGCGGTTTCGTCGCCCAGAACGTCGTGCCCTGGATCAAGGATGAGAGCGGCAGCACGATCGCGCCGATGTTCTTTCTCTCGGCCTGTCTTGCGTTCGGCGCCTTGCTGGTCTTCGTCGTCACGCGTCAGCTGTCACAGAGGGAGCATCCGGCGGCTCCAAGCCGGGTCTGATGCAGACACCCAAAAGTATCTACGCGATGGGCTTCAGGTCGGCAGCGTGAAAGCGTCGCTTTCGCCTGGAACGAGTTCCAGCGGCCAGATCCTGTTGCGGGCCCCCTGCGGATAATGATCGGCATAGGCCGGCATGGTGGCGAGCAGGGTTTCGCCAAGCTGCGCGCCGAGATCGCGCAGCGACATGCGGAAGGAAGTCAGCGTCGGCTGCAAGAAAAGCGTGCGCGGCTCCTCGCGGAAACCGACGATGGCGAGGTCACGGCCGGGCACGATGCCGGCCTCGGCAAGCCGGCGGTAAAGCCCGATCGCCATCAGTTCATGGATCAGGATGATTGCGGTTGGCCGCTGCGCGATCATCAGCAATTCATGGCCGGCCTGATAACCGCCCTGTTCGCTCGACTTGACACGGATGACGAGGGCCGGGTCGTAGGGGATGCTGTGCCGTTGCAGTGCCTGGCGGTAGGCGTCGAGGAAGAGGTAGCCGAGATTGATGTCGGAGGAGGGGACAGCCACGGCGATCCGCCGGTGACCTTTGGCGACCAGCCGGTCGACGCCGCGCGTCGCCACGCCCTCGAAATCGAGATCCACCCAGGTGTAGCTGCCGCCCGACGCGCTGCGGCCGAGCGCCACAAAGGGGATGCGGGCCTTCTCCAGAAGTTCGATGCGCCGGTCGGTGCGTCGTGTCGCAGAGATGATCAACGCGTCGACAAGCCGGCGCGCCACCATGCGCTTCAGATATTCGTGCGGGTCCTCGTCATCAGGGCAGGGCAGCATGACGAGATCGAGCTTGTGGCGGGAAAAGACGCTCTGCAGCCCGTCAGTGACGCCAAGGAAGAAATCGTCGCTGTTTTCGACCGTCTCGCGGCTCACCTCGAGCATCAGCCCGATGACGTTGGTCATGCCCTGGCGAAGGCTGCGGCCCGACTGGTTGGCGACGTAACCGAGCTCCTCGGCGGCGGCGAGCACGCGCCGGCGCGTTTCGTCGTTGACGTCGGGCTTGCCGTTCAGCGCACGGGACACCGTTCCGATCGAAATGTCGAGATGCTCGGCGAGCTGGCGGATTCCCTTCATGTTCGACGATTTTCCTCCCCACCGGATCGCGTTTATCCTTTCTTGCCACAGGATGGCGCCTGCGAAAAGCCGGGGGAGGCATTAGGCTCTGAAGCTCTGGCGGATGACGAGCTCCGGAATGACGCGTTCGTAACCTGGACGAGCGGCTGGCCATTTCGCTGCGCGAGTTCGAAGAAACTCGCCGGCGGCGAGCCGGACAGGATGATGGTCGCCTCGGCACGTTGGCCGGCGAGCAGCTCGTCTTCCGGCTGGCCGGTATTGATAAGGATCGAGATGCTGCCGCGTTTGATGAGCAGGGTCGCGACGATGCCGACCAGGCGGCTCTGATTGGCAAGAACGGCGCGCGCCAAGTCGTTGATGTGGTAGCCGAGTTCTTGCGCCGCCTGCAGCATCCTTTCGCGCGTTGCAGGCGCCACGCTGGCGCCCGGCGTGAAGGTGCGCGAGACGGCGGAGCGCGAAACCCCCGCCAATTGCGCCACCTGCTCGGCGCTGACGAAGCGCATGCGTTCTTTCTTTGGCGTCTTACCGCCGTTCACTGGACCATCATTCATCGGCTTCAGCTATTGGTCGCCCCTAACAGCCGGATGACAGGCGGCCGAGGGCAGCCAGAAATTATTGCTGCGGAGAATGGCTGTGAACCAATCGCATTGGCCCGAGGCAGAACAATGGTCGTCACAAAGAAAAACCGAGGCTGCCCAGATGCAGCCTCGGTTGAGGGGCAAAAATCAGCGGCGACCGCAAATGGTCCCGGTGCGAACTTGCTACTCGCAGACCCGCACGGTTTCGGTATGATAACCGCCATCGTAGCGATTACGGACGTCGCGGTCCTCATACCAGCATCTTGGCGCGGGTTCGACATAACGAGGGCCATCGACATAGCGAGGACCGCTATTGGCGATTGCGCCTCCGATCAGCCCGCCGACGACGCCTGCGGCAACGCCGCCGGCGATGACTCGGCCGGTATTATTGTGATGATGGTGATCGCGCGCGGCAGCAGGCTGGATAGCCGATCCAACGAGGGCCGTCGCGATCAACAGGCTGCTAATAACTCTCTTCATGACATTCTCCTCAGTGGCATTCGCCCCGGATAAAAGGGAAATGCGGCAGCAACGCGTTTGTTCGTTCAAACTTTGCAAAAGTGTTAATTCAAGTCATTACACACCATCAAGTCGCCGACTGCGTCGCCGTCGTCTCCTCCAGCACGTCTTCGGGAATATCGTCGAAGGACGCATAGTTGAGGTTATAGAGCTTCGAATAGAGCTTGCCATTCTTCATCAGCTGTTGATGGTTCCCGCTTTCGATGATTTCGCCGTTCTGCAGCACGATGATGCGATCCGCCTCGCGGATCGTCGCGAGGCGATGGGCGATGACGAGGCCGGTGCGGTTTTCGAGCAGCTTCACCAGTGCCTTCTGGATCAGCATCTCGGTATAGCTGTCGATATTGGCCGTCGCTTCGTCGAGCACGAGGATCTTCGCATCCGCCACCAGCGCGCGAGCAAAGCTTAAAAGCTGGCGCTGGCCGAGCGAGAGATTGCCGCCGCGCTCGCCGAGAACGCTGTCGTAGCCCTCCGGCAGGCGCATGATGAACTCGTGCGCGCCAACGGCCTTCGCCGCCTCGATCACCTGTTCGCGCGTCGCCTCGCGCATGTGGTAGCGAATGTTCTCAAAGACCGTGCCGGTGAAGAGGAAGGGTTCCTGTAGCACCATGGCGATCTGAGCTCCGAGCAGATCCTGCGTCAGATCACGCACATCATGGCCACCGACCAGCACTTGGCCCTGCTGAACGTCGTAGAAGCGGTGGATCAGCGACATGCAGCTAGATTTGCCGGACCCCGTCGGCCCGACCAGCGCCACCGTCTCGCTGGGATTGACCTTGAAGCTGACGTGCTTCAGCACCGGATTTTTCGGATTGTAGCCGAAGACGACGTCTTTGAATTCCACCGAGCCGTCCATGTCGCGCGACAAGGCTTTGGCGCCAGGCGCGTCCTTGATGTCGACCGGCACGTCGAGCACTTCGGTCAGCCGTTGGCCAGACGCCATGGCGCGCTGCATCACCGAGTATTGCAGGGTCAGCGAACGGATCGGGTCGAAGAAACGCTGAATATAAAACAGGAAGGCGACAAGCACGCCGACATCGAGCGCCTGATTGAGAACGCGTGCGCCACCGACGACGATGACGAGTGCCATCGCTACGCCCGTCAGGCTGTCGACGATCGGCACCATCACCTGCGCATAACGCGCCGCCGTCAGATGCGTCTCGAGGTTGGCATGCGCCTTGTCGTCGTAGAGCGTGAAGTTGACGCCCTGCCTGTCCATGCTCTGGACGGCGCGCACGCCGTGGATCGCCTCGGCAAGCGCGCCGTTTGCGACCGAATTGGTCTCGTGCGCGGCCATGAAGGACTTGCGCGCCAGCGGCAACCAGAACAGCCGGACGATGAAGAGCACCGGCAGCACCGAGAGCGTCAGCAGCCCCAGCTTGAAGTCGAGATAGAGCATCACGAAGACGATGCCGAAGAGCAGCATGATGTCGCCGACGGAGAGCACCGAGGTCTCGAGGAATTCCTGCATCGAGTTGACGTCGCCCTGCAGGCGCGACATCAACCGTCCCACTTCGGTCTTGTCCATGAAGGAGAGCGAGACGCGCTGCAGATGCGAAAACATCGCCTTGCGGATATCGAAGAGCACGTCTTCCGCCACGCCGCCGACCAGGGTCTCCTGCGCGTAGCTCGCCGCATAGTTGATGAGGATGGCGATCGTGAAGGCGACGATCGACCAGATCAGCGCCGAAGCGTTGCCGCCCGGCGACATGCCGTGGTCGATGGCATAGCGGATGATTAGCGGGATGATCAGCTGCATCATCGTGAAGGTCAAAACGGCGACGACCGACCAGAGGACCTGCCGGCGATAGGGGCTGACGAAGACCCAGATGCGCTTGACGATGTTGCCGTCGAAGGCCTTGCCGAACATCTCCTCTTCGACGCGATGTGAACCGACGACTGCCCGTGGCGGGCGGCGTCCGTCCTCGCGAACGTCGGGACGCTCGGTTTCCAGTTCCTCGGCCATGTCATTCCTCCCGCGGCCAACACTTCAGGTTGCCTGCATAGTCAGTATTTTGTCCGCTCTTCTCCCCGCTGGGGAGAAGAGGGAGTATGCGCTAGGCGCTTAAAGCCTCGTCGCCCGGTCGCACCTGAAGGTCGTAGAGCGCCTTGTAACGCCCGCCGAGCGAAAGCAGCGCCGCATGCGTGCCGCGTTCGACGATCCGGCCGTCTTCGACGAACAGGATCTGGTCGGCATGCATCAGCGAGCTCAGGCGGTGGGCAACGATAATGGTTACGCGGTCTGCGGCGTAGCGGCGCATGGCGCTGCGGATGCGCTGTTCGGTGGCCGCATCGATCGCCGCCGTCGAATCGTCGAACACCATCACCGCAGGTCTCAGCATCAGCGCGCGGGCGATCGAAAGTCGCTGCCGCTGGCCGCCGGAAAGCGAAACGCCGCGCTCGCCGACGACGGTGCCGTAACCTGTGGGCAGGCCGAGCACGTAGTTGTGCAGCTGGGCGCTTTCGCTTGCGCGCTCGATGCGGCCTTCCTTCGCCCACGGGTCGCCATAGGCGATGTTGTTCTCGATCGTCGTCGTGAACAGGAAGGAATCCTGCTGCACGACGGCCACCGTCCGGCGCAGCGATTGCAGCGTCGCCTTGCGGATGTCCTGTCCGTCGATCGTGACCTTGCCGCCGCTGACGTCGTAGAAGCGGGGAATAAGATGGGCGATCGTCGACTTGCCGCTGCCCGGAGGCCCGACAATGCCGATCGTCTGGCCGCGGCGGGCTTCAAAGGAGATATCCTGGAGCACGGTGCGCTTTTCGGAACCCGGATAGGCGAAGCTGACATTCTCGAAGCGCAACACGCCGTCAGTGAGGTTGAGCTCCTTCGCGTCCGGCGCATCCTTGATCGCGATGTCGAGGTCGAGAAGGGCAAAGAGCCGCGAGCCGCAAGTGGAGGCGCGGGCAAAGGCGTTGACCATCAGGCCGAGCTGGCGCACCGGCATCTGCAGGATGGTCATGAAGGTCAGGAACGAAGCCAGCGTGCCGACGGTGATCTCGCCCGACATCACCTTGCCGCCGCCGATCCACAGCACCAGGCCCATCGCCGCGAAGAAAGAGAAGGTCATGGCGCTAGTATTGGTGACGCGGATGCCGACGCGCTGGTGTGCAAGCGCCAATGCGCTCTTCGACGCGGCCTCGAATTTCGAAATCTCGTGTTCGTGGGCGGCGAAAGCGCGCACGACGCGGATGCCGCCAAGATTCTCCTCCATGATGCGGGTCAGCACCGAAAGCCGCTCCTGCAGGTCGAGCCAGGTGGCACGTAGCCTGAGCTGCGTCACCGAGGAGCGCCAGCCGACGAAGGGCACGAAGCTTAGCGCCAGAAGGCCGAGCACGACATCGGTCGACAGCAGCATATAGGCGCCGATGCCGATCAGGATCGACAGCAGGATCATCCGGACGAGCGCCGTGGAAAAATACATGCGCACGCCTTCGAGATCGAGCAGGCCGACGGTGATCAGGTCGCCGGAATGCACGGTATCGTGAAAGCTGAAAGAGAGACGCTGGATTTTCTCGTAGCAGGCCAGCCGCAGTTCGTAGCCGATGTGATGGCCGACGGCTTCGCTGTAATAGTTCTGGACCATGGTGAAGAGGCCGCGCAGCACGCTGGCGCCAAGCAGCAGTAGCGCCGTGGTCAGAAGCGCGTCCTGTGCCACCTGGCCCGCCGCACCGCCGCTCATCGCCATCTGCGTGTGGTCGACGGCGCGGCCGAGAAGGCGCGGAATCATCAGCTGGAAGGTGGAGGCAACAAGCGTGGCGCCGATCGCAAAGCCGGATTGCCAGGGGTGGCGGAAGGCCATCATGGTGATGCGCACCAATGTGAAGAGGCCTCGGCCCCAGCCTGCCGCAGTTGCAAGCGCCATCGAAGCCGAAGGCTTCGTCGCGCGTATTAACGCATCGCTGCTCACGGTATTTTTTCCAGTAGATGTGTGGTCGGACGCTGGCCCGAAAAGACGGCAAATCCATGAAGGGATTGATAGCGCCTTCACTTTTGCCGATTCCATTTGGGGGTTCAAGTAAAGAATTCACCAGTTGGTTATTTTTACGTGAGGTCTCCTCGCATCCCCGGCGGGAGCAATCTTGCCAACGGCCAATCCCGGCAGCCTGGGGTGCAAAGGTCGGTCATATTTTCGCAGATTGCCTATAAATTACTTTGCATTTCAACAGGTTAAAAAAAACGGCAACAAACCTCTTGCCACCTGCGCCATTTGGCGCTTTCATACACTACTAGTTTGATAGACTATGGACGAGCGTGATTGCTCCCCTAGTTCTCTTGCGGGACCGCTGGTTCGGACCCCGATGCCGCGGCAGATGTTGTGAATGGCCGCATGAACCTCATCAACGCGTGAACCGCTGTTTTATGCGTTGAAACCTCGATCGACCCACGGTGCGGATGAAGCCGCAAAGGAGTTGCGATGACGGTTCAGGGACTTTTTTCCGCGAGGGCCAATGCGACGGCGCAGATATCAGCCGTACCACGCATTGCGATCGTCGGGCGGGGCTTTTCCGGCATGATGACGGCCATCGCGCTGATGAAGACGGTGCGCGCGCCCTTCCACCTGCAGCTGTTCGATCCGAATTCGTCGGTCAGCGGTGGGCAGGCGCTGGCCTCAGTCCGCTCCTCGACGATCCTCAACACCCGCGTGCGGGACCTCTCGGTCTCGGTCGGCGACAATGACGATTTCAACGACTGGCTTTGCAGCAACGCCGCCTTCCGCGCCGCCGTGCCGGCCGCCATCCCCGGATTCCGGCAGATCTTCGTGCCGAAGGAAATCTTCAGCGATTATGTCTACCAGCGCTTTTCGGAAGCACTGGCCGCGCGCAGGGACATTACCGTCCAGGTCTGCAACGATCCGGTCGTGGCGATCCGCAGGAGCCACGGCAACCGCTTCCTGCTCGAAAGCGCCAATCCCGCCAATCCGTTGTTCGATACCGTGATCCTCGCCACCGGCTACGGCCTGGCTGCGCCGAATGCCGGCGGTGAGGATGCTTCGCCGGTCAGAGCCCAGCGCCTCGTCGCGCGGCCGCATGCGGTGTTGCTCGGCAGCGGCATCCGCGTCGTCGACCAGCTGCTGCAGCTGCGCGATTCCGGTTATACCGGCCAGGTGACGATCATTTCAAGGCGCGGCTTCCTGCCCCAGAGCCATACGCCGAATTCCGCCGATCCGGTGTTCCCGGCCGAAACGCTGCCGCAGAGCCTGCCGGAGATCGTGCGCTTCATCCGTGAAGCCTGTCGCGAGGCGGAGGAGGCGGGGCGAAGCTGGCAATCGGTAATGAACGGCCTGAGGAAACATGCCCGCTCGCTCTGGCGCTCGCTGCCGGCCCGCGACAAACATCAGTTCAACCGGCACCTCAGGGCAATCTACGACAGCCATCGCAACCGGCTGCCGGAAGCCATGCACCTGCGTCTGAAACGTGAGCTCGCCGAAGGCCGCACGGTGCTGCGCCGCGGCCGGGCCGGCCGCCGCGGCTTGAGCGGCCTGTTCTTCACGCCGGCCGGTTCCGCCGCCGAGGAGATCATTCATGCCGAGCGCATCATCGATTGCCGCTGTCAGGCGCCGGATCTTTCAGCGCCGCTGATGCAAAGCCTGCTTTCCGCCGGCCTTGCCGTGCCGGACGAACTCTCGCTCGGGCTAGCCGTCAATGCGCGCGGCGAGCCCTTCCTCGAGGACGGTTCGACGGTCGCCGGACTCTTTGCCGTCGGCCCGCTCGGCCTCGGCAGCCTGCCCGATATCGATCTGGTGCCCGAGATCGTCTCGCAGGCCTATGCCGTTGCCGAGCGCGTCGGCGAACGGTTCTATCCAAGGGTCAAGGCCGTCTGAAAATCTGGAGCTGTTTCGGAACCATCTGGCTGCCTCGGCGTTAAAGCGCTGGTGACTCAGAGGGGCCGATGGAATTGCTGAATCGACATGACACGTCTCTTGACGAAGGGGGACGCTTTCACCTTCTGGTCGATGCCATCACCGACTACGCTATCTATATGCTGAGCCCCGAAGGCATCGTCACCAGCTGGAATACCGGCGCCCAGCGCTTCAAAGGTTACCAGCCTTCCGAAATTCTCGGTGAGCATTTTTCCCGTTTCTATCTGGAAGAGGACCGCGCCGCGGGTGCACCAGCGCGCGCGCTTGCCACGGCATCGGAGGACGGCCGGTTCGAGGGGGAAGGCTGGCGCCAGCGCAAGGATGGCAGTCGCTTCTGGGCGCATGTGGTCATCGATCCGATCCGCCGCCCCTCCGGCGAACTTATCGGCTATGCCAAGATCACCCGCGACCTGACCGAACGCATGGCTGCCGAAAAGGCGATCCGCCAGAGCGAGGAACAGTTCCGCCGGCTCGTCCAGGGCGTCTCGGACTATGCGATCTACATGCTCGATCCCGACGGCAATGTCAGCAGCTGGAATTTCGGCGCCGAGCGGATCAAGGGCTATCGGCCGCAAGAAATCATCGGCAGGCATTTCTCAACCTTCTATACCCCCGAGGACCGCGAATCCGGCCTGCCGGAGATCGCGCTCGGCCTCGCGCGTACCGAGGGCCGGTTCGAGAGGGAAGGTTGGCGCGTCCGCAAGGACGGCACCCGTTTCTGGGCCAGCGTCGTCATCGACGCCATCCGGGACGACGAAGGCGATGTGATCGGTTTTGCCAAGATCACCCGCGATATCACCGAGAAGATGGAGACCCAGCGGGCCCTGGAGCAGGCTCGCGAAGAGCTCTTCCAGTCGCAGAAGATGGAGGCGATCGGTCAATTGACCGGCGGTATCGCCCATGATTTCAACAATCTGCTGATGGCTGTCCTCGGCAGTCTCGAAATCCTGAAGAAACGCATGCCGCAGGATCTCTCGCTGACATCGTTGGTCGACAATGCCATGCAGGGCGCCCAGCGGGGTGCGGCGCTGACGCAACGCATGCTGGCCTTTTCCCGCCGGCAGGAACTGCACATGGAGCCGATCGACCTCTCCGGCCTGATCCGCGGCATGATGGATATGCTGAGCCGTTCGCTCGGACCGCTGACCGTGATCGAGACCTCTTTCCCCGTCAGGCTGCCGACGATCCTGACCGATCCGAACCAGCTGGAGATGGCGATCCTGAACCTCGTCGTCAACGCCCGCGACGCCATGCCGTCCGGCGGCCGGATCATGCTTCGCGCGTCCGAGGAGTCGCTGCCATCAGGCAAAGGCCCGCTGTCGCCTGGCCGCTATGTCCGTATCGCAGTGATCGACGAAGGCGAGGGCATGGACGCAAAGACGCTAGAGCAGGCGATCACGCCGTTCTTCACCACCAAGGGTGTCGGCAAAGGCACCGGGCTTGGCCTTTCCATGGTGCAGGGCCTTGTGTCCCAGTCCGGTGGCCGCCTCACGATGAAGAGCAGCCTCGGCGAAGGCACGACCGCCGAATTGTGGTTCCCGGTCGCAATTGTCGAACGGGCGACCGAGGCAACTGCCGACCGGCCGCAGCAGGAGGAAAATGCGCCGCGCCGGCTGCGCATCGTCGCCGTCGACGACGATGGTCTGGTCCTGATGAATACGACGCTGATGCTGGAGGATCTCGGCCATACCGTGTTCGAGGCGATGGCCGGTCCCGAGGCACTTGACATCCTGCGCAAGCAGCAGGTCGACCTGGTAATTTGCGATCATGCCATGCCGCGCATGACGGGGGCGCAGCTCGCCCAGGCGATCCGCAACGAATGGCCCGAGATGCCGATCATCCTGGCAAGCGGTTACGCCGAGATCCCGCAAGGGGCCGACATCGTCGACTTGCCCCGCCTCGGCAAGCCCTTCTCACAGGCGCAGCTCGCCGAGGCGATCAGCCGGGTTGCTTCATAAGGATCGCCGACGAGGATAAGGCCTTGGCCGAACCCGGCTCCCCCTCTCGCCGCGAAGAATGAACACCAGCAATGCCAGCACCATCGCCGCCAGCCCGTACCAGGTGATCGCGTAGACGAGATGGTTGTTGGGGAACTCGATGATCGTGAGGCCGCCGACAGGCAGACCGCCGGGGTTGGCACTGGCATCGGCATCGATGAAATAGGGCGCGGCCGCACTGACGCCGCGCTTTTCAGCGATCGCTGCGATATCGCGCGAATACCAGCGGTCGGTCGCGGCGTCATTGGATTGCAGCAGCGATCCCTTCGGCTCCGTCATCCGCAGCAGACCGGTGATCTCGATAGGGCCTGACAATTCGCCCTCGCGGCGCGAGGCCTGGTCGCGCCGGTCGGTCGGCACGAAGCCGCGATTGACGAGGATTGATGTCCCGTCGGCAAGCGTCAGCGGCGCCATCACCCAATAACCTGGACCGAGCATCGTGGAGGCATAGACCAGCGTCTCCTTGTCGTTCGCCAGCGTCCCCACTGCGGTCACCCGCCGATATTCGTCATCAGTGGCGTTGACCTTGTTCCAGTCGGCGCGTGCCGGGGCCGGCACGGGTGGCGCATGCACACGCTGGTCGACGCGGGCGATGAGGTCGCGTTTCCAGGCTAGGCGCTCAACCTGCCAGGTGCCGAGTGCGGCGAGTGCCGCGGCAAGTAGTATCAGGCAGGCGGCGAAGATCGCGCGTTTGAACTGATAACGCCGTCTTTCCGATTTTTCCGAGTGAGCCTCGCTCATGAGCTGACCCGCTGCGGGCGGCGTTGCCGCCGCCCCTTCGTCATAGTCACGGCATGTTCTTCATCATCTCGGGGCTCATCGGCATCATGTTGGTGTTGAGATGATGCATGACCCAGAGCGAGCCGGAGAGCGCGATGGCGACGATGATCAGGGTGAAGATCAGCGCCATGATCGTCCAGCCGCCCTCGCTCCTGGTATTCATATGCAGGAAGAAGACCATATGGACGACGATCTGGATCGCGCCGAGGCCCATCACCAGCACCGCCGTCACCGCCGGGTTTTCGAAGACGCCTGACATGACCAGCCAGAAGGGAATGGCAGTCAGGATGACGGAGAGCACGAAGCCCGTCATGTAGCTGCGGAACGTGCCATGGCCGGCTTGATGGCCGTGGCTGTGGCCGTGGTGGGCCTCGTGGGCATCCTCATGTGCAGGTGCTTGCGAACTCATCCGACAACTCCCAGCAGATAGACGAAGGAAAAGACGCCGATCCAGACGACGTCGAGGAAGTGCCAGAACATCGAAAGGCACATCAGGCGGCGGCGGTTGGCCTCGATCAGCCCGTGCATCGACACCTGTACCATCAGCGTGATCAGCCAGACGATGCCGAAGGTGACGTGCAGCCCGTGGGTGCCGACCAGGGTGAAGAAGGAGGAGAGGAAGGCGCTGCGCGTCGGCCCGGCGCCTTCGTGGATCAGGTGGATGAACTCGTAGAGTTCGAGCCCGATGAAAGCTGCGCCGAACAAGCCGGTCACGGCAAGCCAGAACAGCGTTTCCGCCTTTGCGTTCCGCTCCATCTGCAGCATCGCGAAGCCGTAGGTGATCGAGGAAAACAGCAGCATCGATGTGTTGAGGGCAACGATCGGCAGATCGAAGAGATCGGCGGGCGAGGGGCCGGCGGCATAGTTGCGGCCAAGGACGCCGTGCGTTGCAAACAGAACCGCGAAGATCAGGCAGTCGCTCATCAGGTAGAGCCAGAAGCCGAGATTGGTGCTGTTTTCCGGATGATGATCTTCCGTCAGGTAGAATTCAGGCTTTTCGGCCGTGTCGATAGTCTGATCGCTCATGGTCATCACACCTGCTCGGCAAGCAATGCGGTGCGCTTGCCTTCCGTTTCGGTCACCTCTTCGGCGGGGATGTAGAAGTCGCGTCTGTAGTTGAAGGTGTGGCCGATCGCCACAGAGAGCATGGCGACGACGGAAACGACCACCAGCCACCACATGTACCAGATCAGGCCGAAGGCGAGGGCGATGCTGATGGCCGAGAGGATCGCGCCGGTGCCGGTGTTCTTCGGCATGTGGATCGGCCGGAAGCCTTCCAGCGGACGCGCATAACCGCGGTTCTTCATGTCGTACCAGCCGTCATGATCGTGCACCACAGGCGTCAAGGCGAAGTTGTATTCCGGTGGCGGCGAGGAGGTCGACCATTCCAGCGTGCGGCCGTCCCAGGGATCGCCGCTGTCGTCGCGCAATTCCTCGCGCTTCATGAAGCTGACCACGATCTGGATCAGGAAGGCGGCAATGCCAAGCGCGATCAGGCCGACGCCGAAGGCGGCGATGATGAACCAGATCTGTATCGACGGGTCCTCGAACTGGCTCATGCGGCGGGTGACGCCCATCAGGCCCAGCACGTAGAGCGGCATGAAGGCGAACCAGAAGCCGATTTGCCAGAACCAGAAGCTCATCTTGCCCCAGAAGGCGTCGAGCTTGAAGCCGAAGGCTTTCGGGAACCAGTAGTTCACGCCGGCGAACATACCGAAGAGAACGCCGCCGATGATGACGTTGTGGAAGTGGGCGATGAGGAACAACGAATTGTGCAGCACGAAGTCGGCCGGCGGCACGGCAAGCATGACGCCGGTCATGCCGCCGATGACGAAGGTCACCATGAAGCCGACCGTCCACAGCATCGGCACCTCAAAGCGGATGCGGCCGCGATACATGGTGAAGAGCCAGTTGAAAATCTTGGCCCCGGTCGGGATCGAGATGATCATCGTGGTGATGCCGAAGAAGGAATTGACGCTGGCGCCCGAGCCCATCGTGAAGAAGTGGTGCAGCCAGACGATGTAGGAAAGAATCATGATCACGCAGGTTGCGTAGACCATCGAGGCGTAGCCGAAGAGGCGTTTGCCGGAGAAGGTGGCGACGACTTCCGAGAAGATGCCGAAGGCCGGCAGCACGAGAATGTAGACCTCCGGATGACCCCAGATCCAGATAAGGTTGATGTACATCATCGGATTGCCGCCGAGGTCGTTGGTAAAGAAGTTCGTGCCGGCGTAGCGGTCGAGCGACAGCAGCGCGAGCGTGGCCGTCAGGATGGGGAAGGAGGCGACGATCAGCACGTTGGTGCAGAGTGCCGTCCAGGTGAAGACCGGCATCTTCATGAAGGTCATGCCCGGAGCACGCATCTTGACGATCGTTGCGATCAGGTTGATGCCCGAAAGCGTCGTTCCCACCCCGGCCACCTGCAGGCCCCAGATATAATAGTCGACGCCGACGCCTGGACTGTAGGCAGCGCCCGACAGCGGCGGGTAGGCGAGCCAGCCGGTCTGGGCGAATTCGCCGATGAACAGCGACAGCATGATGATGATCGCGCCGGCGGTAGTCATCCAGAAAGAGAAGTTGTTCAGGAAGGGGAAGGAGACGTCGCGCGCGCCGATCTGCAGGGGCACCACGAAATTCATCAAGCCGGTGACGAAGGGCATCGCCACGAAGAAGATCATGATGACGCCGTGGGCGGTGAAGATCTGGTCGTAATGGTGCGGCGGCAGATAGCCCTCCGAACCGTTGAAGGCGATCGCCTGCTGGACGCGCATCAGGATCGCGTCGGAGAAACCGCGCAACAGCATGATGACCGCGAGGATCACATACATGATGCCGATCTTCTTGTGATCGACGCTGCAGATCCAGTCCTGCCAGAGCGGACCCCAGAACTTGAAATAGGTGATGGCGCCGAGCACGGCGAGACCGCCGATGATGACGCCAAGGAAGGTCACGACCAGGATCGGCTCGTGATAGGGGATGGCATCGAGGGTCAACCGGCCGAAGACGAACTTCAGGAGGTCAGGATTGGAAAACATGGAACAACCCGTTCATTATGTCTCGCGACGCAAAGCGCCAGGTTAATTGTTGTTGTTGAGCTGCGCCGGCGCCGGATCGGCGCCATTGCTCATGCCTGGCATGGAATGACCCCCATGCTGCATGTCCATTTCAGGCATACCGGGCATGCCAGGCATGTCGTGCTGCATGCCGCCATCGGTGCTCTTGGGCGGCTCAACTTGTGCCGGAACACCCGTTGCCGGCACGGTAGCCCCGTGCTCGACGACACCTCCGCCGGCGTGACGGCCGTCATATCGCAGCTTCTCGCGGTTCTCCGCACTTTCCTTGCCGCCGCCCCCCATCATGTCGATGTGCATCATCTCGTTCATGCACATCTTGCCTGGCGTGGCGCACAGGTTGAGGATGGCGTTGTAAAGGTCGGCATCGGTGCCGGCATAATAACGCACCGGTTCCTTCTCGCTCGGCTTTTCGAGCTTCAGATAGGCGTCGCGGTTGAGCATGGTGCCCTGCTGCTTGACCTGCGCCACCCATTGGTCAAATCCCTCTTGGGTGAGACCGTGGAACTTGAAGCGCATGTGCGAGAAGCCGGCGCCGCTGTAATTGGCGGAGAAGCCCTCGTATTCGCCTTCCCTGTTGATGACGGCGTGCAGCTTTGTCTCCATGCCCGGCATGGCATAGATCTGGCCGGCAAGGGCGGGGATATAGAAGGAGTTCATCACCGAGGAGGCGGTGATCTTGAAATTGATCGGCCTGTCGACTGGGGCAGCGAGTTCGTTGACGGTGGCAATACCGAGCTCGGGATAGAAGAACAACCACTTCCAGTCGAGCGCCACGACCTCGACGTTCAACGGCTTGGTATCGGCCGGAATGGCCCGCTCCGCATCGAGGCGGTCAAGCGGACGGTAGGGATCGAGCTTATGGGTGGAAATCCAGGTCACGGCGCCGAGCGCGATGATGATTGCCAGCGGTGCTGCCCAGATCACGATTTCGAGACGGGTCGAATGGTGCCATTCCGGCGCGTAGGTTGCCGCCGTATTGGAGCGGCGATAGCGCCAGGCGAAGAACAGCGTCAGGAAAATCACCGGTATGATGATCAAAAGCATCAGTACCGTCGAGATGACGATGAGATCGCGCTGTTGCGTGGCGATGTCGCCGGAAGGCGCCATGACCACCATGTTGCATCCTGCCAGGAAAAGCAGCGGCAAGACGGATAGAAGGCGGGAAAACTTCATGAGTTTTAGCACGTCTCTAAGCTCTTGTTGTTTCGTTCGTTCGCGACTAACGCACTGGACGCGATAGCGACATGAGGTGTTTGGTCGCAGCGCAGCAATCATGCCGCACTGCGGCAAGAATCATGTCGCACGACAGCTTTGAAATCCTGATGAACTCAAGAAGGATTCTTCCGCCAGCGCATGTTTCCAAGCAATATATCCGCCAGAACCGGGCAGGCCAGCATCCCGTCGGAAAATCGCGGTCCGGATCACGCTGTTTTTTCCGTTCACGCCTCATTTTGAGCCGCGATGATGAACTATTTACGTCTTACGGACTTGATAAGCCTGCAGGTTTGATCAAGATCAGGTTGAGGCGCCTTGGCGAAAGCGCTTCAACGAGAGAGGCGTTTCATGGCTACAACATCGCATTACGGACCGTCATCGTCGTCGCTGGAACGCGACGCGCGGCGCATTCACGACGACAAGCCGGTTTCGCCGGGCAGTATCGCCATCGGCGTGGTGATCGGCCGCATGTCGGAATTCTTCGATTTCTTCGTCTACGGTCTCGCCTCGGTCCTGGTCTTTCCGCAGCTGATCTTCCCTTTCGCGCCGGACAGGCTGACGGGAACGCTTTATTCCTTCGCCATCTTCTCGCTGGCCTTCCTGGCCCGCCCGGTCGGCTCCGTCGTCTTCATGACGATCGACCGGCTGTATGGCCGCGGCACCAAGCTGACGATCGCGCTCTTCCTGCTCGGCGGCTCCACGGCCTCGATCGCCTTCCTGCCGGGTTACGACGAGATCGGCGTCTGGTCGATCGCGTTGCTGGCGCTCTTCCGTCTCGGCCAGGGCTTCGCGCTCGGCGGCGCCTGGGACGGCCTTGCCTCGCTGCTCGCGCTCAATGCGCCGGCCAACCACCGTGGCTGGTATGCGATGATCCCGCAGCTCGGCGCGCCGATCGGCTTTGCGCTGGCGAGTACCCTGTTCGGTTATTTCGTCGCCAATCTTTCCAGTGAGGATTTCCTCTCCTGGGGCTGGCGTTATCCCTTCTTCGTCGCCTTCGCGATCAACGTCGTGGCGCTGTTTGCGCGTTTGCGCCTGGTCATGACCAAGGAATTCGGCACGCTGCTGGAACAGCACGAGCTTGAAGCCGCCCCCATCCTCGACGTGCTGCGCGTCCATGGCCGTGACATCCTGATCGGCGCCTTCGTGCCGCTGGCAAGTTTTGCCATGTTCCACCTGGTCACCATTTTCCCGCTCGGCTGGATGAGCCTTTACGGCAACCAGCCGATCGGCGCCTTCATGGTGGTGCAGGTGGTCGGCGCCATGGTCGGCATTGTCACCATCATCGCGTCGGGCTTGATTGCCGACCGTATCGGCCGGCGCGCCCAGCTTGCCATCTGCGCCGTCATCATCGCTATCTTCAGCTTCGTCGGGCCGATCCTGATCGCGTCCGGCAACAGTGGTCATGACGCTTTCGTCATCATCGGCTTCGGCGTCCTCGGCCTTTCCTTCGGCCAGGCGACGGGCTCGATCTCGTCGCGCTTCGGCCGCGGTTATCGCTATACGGGCGCCGCCTTCACCTCGGATCTGGCCTGGTTGATCGGCGCGGGTTTTGCGCCGCTGGTGGCGCTCAGCCTGTCGAGCCGCTTCGGGCTGACTTTCGTCGGCTACTACCTGCTGTCCGGCGCCATCTGCACGCTTGCGGCCCTCGCCTTCAGCAGGGCGCTGGAGCAGCGCGAATAGGTGGACTTGAACGCATGGGGCCAGCATGGGAAACCATGCAGGCTTTCGTCTTCGGGCAGCGCAATTTCAATTATTGAATGCATTGCAATCTATAATTAAATGCATATTCTTGTCGGCCTGAACGAGGATAGGCCATGACCGCGGAAACTATCGATCATTCGACCCTTTCCCGCCTTGTCGAAGCAGGGGCGGTCGAGGTGGCTCATGTTGTCGGCAAGACCGGTGGCTGGTCCGTCGTCATCCGCTATGGCAAGGTCGAGCGCCCGCTCGCCGCCCAACGCAGCCGGCAGGTGCGCGTGTTCAAGCGCATGGATAGCTTGGTGTCTTATCTCAAGGATGTCGGCATCTCGCAGTTCGATGTCGATGCGGCCGATTACGCTCCGGGGACGGCATCGCGGCCGGATCGGGCCGCAGCTCTGCGTCGCACTCATGAGGCGGCGGAATACGACAAGTGGTTCCGTGAACAGGTCGAGGAAGCGATCCGGGAGGCCGATGATCCGAACGCGGTCTGGATCAGCGCGCAGGACGCCGAAGAGCGAATGGACAAGCTTCGGGCCGAACTGCTCGCGCAGCTGGAATCCGGAGATAAGGCTTCTTGATCGTCAAATGGCTGCAACAGGCTCTCCTGGATCGGGAAGGCCAGATCCGGCACGTCTTCGCTCAAAATCCAAAGGCTGCAATCGCATTGGATGATGTTATCCGACATCAGGCCAAAATGCTCGCCGATCACCCCGAAGCAGGACGCGGCGGCCGTCTTGACGGAACCCGGGAATTGGTCATTCCGCGTACCACATTTCTGCTGATCTATCGCATCGACAGAAAAGCACAGAGGGTGGAAATACTGCGCCTTCTACATGGCGCGCAGCAATGGCCGCCGAAACGCTGAATGCGTTTTACTGCGCCATCTGCGGCTGTTTCGCCGCCCGAGCCGCGGTCAGTTCCGCGGTGGTATGGTTCAGGCGGTCGGCCAGCACCCGCATGATTTCCACGGCCATCTCCGGGAAATCGCTGAGCAGCTTCAGGAAGTGCTCCTTGCTGATGCGCAACACTTCGAGCGGCGAGGTGGCGCGAACCGTTGCCGTGCGCGAGACATCGCAGAGGATGGCGATTTCGCCGACGATGGAATTGGGTTCGACGTCGGCGACCTTGATCTCGCCCGCTGGCGAGGCGACAACGATATCGGCGGTACCCGAGAGGATGACGTAGGCCGCATCACCGACATCGCCCTGATGAAAGAGGTTCTGCCCGGCTTTGTAGGTCATGCGATCGGAGGTAAAGGCCAAAAGCTTGAGCTTTGCTGGCGCGATCCTTGAAAAGATCGGTACCCTTCGCAGCATTTCGACTTCGTCTCTCAACAGCATGAGCGTTTCAATCCCCTGACGCAGGGTCCATAAGACCAGGCATCTTCAAACTCCGAGGCGCTCCCCATCGGGAACACCCACCATCGCCGCCCCTATAGAATATTACGATAACAGTTCCTTGAACATCCCGTTTTTCTCGGAAAGTTCCGGATAGTTTCCGGCTTCCGCCAATCCCCCGCGGTCGAAGAGCAGAATCCGGTCGAACATTTCTGCCAGCCGGGCATTGGAGAGCACCCAGATGATCGCTGGCCGATGGCCTTCCTCGTGCAGGTTCTCGATGATATTGCGGGTGATCTGATCCTGAACGCGTTGGTCGAGCGCCGACAGTGGCCGGTTGAATATGAAATAGTCCGAGCGCTTCAACAGGGCGCGGGCCAGGTTCAGCTTCTGCCGCTGCACCATGGTCAGTCGCTTGCCGCCGGAGCCGACATCGAATTCGAGGCCGATCGACAGCACGTCGTCATAAAGGTCGAGCGCATCGAAGAGCTCGCCCATGATGCCGCGGATGCGGTCGGAGGCGTCGGCCTGCTGATAGGCGATACGACCGAAGAGCACATTGTCCATCAGGCTAGCCGACGGAGTGAAACGCTCGGCGTCGTAGCGCTCGATCAGCTCAGAGAGATCGGCCGGAATATGTTCGTGGAACTGCTTGCGGGCACTGACGATCTTGTCCATGAGCTCGTTCGTCAGCAAGCCGAAGCGGTGGCGCGGCTCGATATAGGCAAAACTCAGCCGGATGATGGCCGAACGTTCCTCTGGCGTGGCGTCCTCGAAGCGGCGGCTTTGCAGCTTCTGCAGCAGCGCCTGATAGGCCGGGATGTCGTCCGCCGTCATGAAGGTCAGCTGCTGGAAGAAAGGATGGTCCGGCGGCAGGTCGTGGAAGAGTTCCACGGCGTTCTCGGCGATCTCGAGGCCCATGTCGTAGAGATCGGTGCTGAGGCCGGTCTCACGGAAGAGCTGCTGGAAATAGGGATGCGCGGCAAGCCTTCGATTGGTCATCAACGGCCGCTTCATCGTGCCGAAGAGCAGGTTCTCGCCGACCGTCGCCTGGGCGTTATAGGCCTCGAAATCGAAAGGCACGACGATCGTGTCGAGACCCTCGCCGCGCAGCCGGTCGCGCAGCGAGGCGCGCAGCGCCACGACGTGGCCGCCGAGCGCCACATGCACGTCCGTGTTGACGGTCGAGCGCAGCGCCAGATCGAGGATGTCCTGCGAGATCAGGACAGCGTCGAGCACCGGGCGGATCGCTTTCAGCAGATCCTCAGGCCCGCTGGCGCCGGCGGCTTTGTAGTCCACCCAGTCGCTGTTGAGGTCGAGCGTCGGATTGCCGGCCTTCTCCGCTTCGGCGGAATGCCATTTATATTCCAGCGCTTCCCGCTCATCGTAAACGGGATCGGTCATCGGCGCATGTTTCAGGCCGTAGAGCAGATTGCTGGCAAGCGTGCCGTGAAAGAAGAAGGTGTCGGACGAGGCATAGGAGATCCGCCGGCCGGTGATCGATTCCGGCATCTCCAGGAGATCGCGCCCGTCGATGGTGATGCGGCCGGAGTCCGGCCAGACCATGCGTCCGAGCGCTTCGGCGAACGCTTCCGCGCCGCTGCCGTTCGGCCCGACGATCGCCACCGTCTCGTTCGGTTTGATCTCGACGGAGACGTGGTCGACGATACGGGCGCCGCTGTCATCGGAGAGCGTCAGATTGGTGACGACGAACGCGCCCGTCAGCGGGCCGACGGGGGCGGTTGCGAGTTCCTGGATGCGGCTGTCGATCAGCGGCTCGACGTTGAACTGCTCATAGACCTGCTGGTACTTCACCTGCACGTCCTGGCGCATCTGGTCCCAGTCGATCAGTTCCTTCAGCGGGCCGGGCAGGTCCTTATAGGCTGAAATGACGGCGACGAGCTGGCCGATGTCGAGCCTGCCCTGCAGCGCGAGGTAGCCGCCGATCGCGTAAAACAGGAACGGCGTGACCTGGGCCAGGAAATTGTTGATGAACTTCACCAGGAACTTCCACTGATAAAGGTCGTAGCGGATCGAAAAGATCCGGCCGAGCCGCGAGGCGATGTCGGCGCGTTCGAGGTTCGACGTGTCGTTGCCGTGGATCGTGCCGATGCCTTCGACGATTTCGCCGACGCGGCCGGAAAGCTCACGCGCCGTCAGCTGCCGCTGCCGGCCGAGATCCAGCAGGCGCTTGCGCATGCGGGGAATGACGAGCGCCTGCACGCCGACGATGCCCGCCGCGATCATGCCAAGCCAGAAATTCTGCACGATGATGAAGGCGAGCGCCGTGATCGCCTGGCCGCCGAGAAGGGCAGGGGAGACGAAGGCATCACCGGTGAAACCGCCCATCGGCTCCACCTCGTCCTTGATCATGGTGGCGATTTCGGCCGATTTTACCCGCTTGAAATGGATGGGTGGAAACCGCAGCACCCGGTCGATGAGCTCAAAGCGGATACGGCGTAGCATGCGTTCGCCGAGCCGGCCCTTATAGGTGTTGATATAGAACTTGAAGAGCCCGTTCAGCACCACCAGTGCCAGAAACACCATGCTGAGGGCCATCAACATCTGGAATCGGTTGAGCTGCAAGCCTTGAAAGAATTCGACATGTCCGATCAGCGGAATGTCGTAGGCAATATGCATGAAGGTCTGCCTTGCGCCCGGACCTTCGAACCCGTCTCCCTGGATCGGTCCGTTGACGATCTGCTTCGGCAGGTCGAAGGACAGGAAATAGGGCACCATAGAAGCGGCGACGACAGCCAGAATCCACAGCTGCTGCAGCCGCGTGTTCTTCCAGATGTAGCGGGCGAGGCTTTTTTCCATGGCTAACCGTCAGCTTGCTGGGAAATTCCGAGGGCGCGATCCGGGCGCCGGGTCCGGGAGGAATTCTGAGAAGAGGATCATGCAGCCGGACCGCCGATATCGCAATGAAAACAAGGCGAAGCGACCGGCCGCAAAAGTGCCGATTCTCGCCGGAACATTGCTTATACCACAGGAATTTTGGATTGGGCGAGGGATTCGGCAATCATGGAGCGAATGATGAGGGCGGTTTTCTCCGCCCCGTCGAGGTCGAGCAGGACCGATCCCCTTGGCGGTGTGGTGAGCGCCTTTTCGACGGCCTCTTTCAGATGGCCCGAGGTCAGTCCGTTTTCCGGCAGAATATCGGCAAGGCCGAGCGCCTGCAGCCGTTCGGCGCGCACCGTCTGCTCGGTCTCGCCGCCGGCGACGAAGGGGATGAGGATCGCCCGACACTCGGTGCGCAGGAGATCGCCGACCGTGTTGTAGCCTGCTTGCGAGATCGAGACCTTGGCGCCACGCAGCAGCGAGGGAAAATCCTTACGGAAACGCACCAGCGTCACATTCGGGGCCGCGTCTTCAGACAGGGCGGCGAAATCTGCCTCCGGCAGGTTCGGGCCGGCAACCAGCAGCCAGCGAAGATCGGCGGGCAGCAGCGCTGCCGCCTCTTTGGCCGCGCCGATCAGCGCAGCGCCGACCGCGCCGCCGCCCGCCGATGCGATGATGTCGAATGTCTCCGTCGGTACCGGCGCCGACGGGGGTGCGACGAGGCCGGTATAAAGCAGCCTGTCGGCGATCTCGGATGTCAGCGGAAAGGTGTCCTCAAGCTTGACGAAACCGGGATCGCCGTGGACGAGCACGGCATCGAAATGGTCCTTGACCAGCGTGACGGTCTCGGCGTCGCGGCCGGCCTTGCGGTTTTCCTGCAGGATGTCGCGCACTGAGCTCAAGAGTTTCGGCCGGGGTTCGGCCTTGTCGATCGCCTCGAGCAGGGGCAGGAGTTCGAAGCGCATCTGTCGCCGGCCGAAGGGGAAGGCCTCGATGATGACGGCATCGGGCCTTGCGGTATGAAAGGCATCGAGCAGCAGCTGGCAGCGGGCATGGAGGAAATCCTCGCCCGCTGGCCGGCCATCGGCATCGGCGAGGCCGGAGAAACCGGCATTGCTGGCGACGACTGCCGGCAAGGCCACGGTCTTCACGCCTTCACTAGGAAAGCCCGGCACCGGCAGGCCGCCGGTCACGACGGTCACGTCAAAACCGTCCTTGACCAGCGCATTGGCGATCCGGCTCGCGCGGGCTATGTGGCCGATGCCGAGCAGATGCTGGACGTAGAAGAAAATACGCGGTGCCGTCATGACGCCTTCTGCCATTCGGCCTCGAACAGGCCTGTGAGCTGTCGGATGCTGGAGTGGTAGTCGAAATGTTCGCGCACCTGGCCTTCGGCGGCGTCGCCGAGGCGCTTGCGCAGTGCCGGGTCGCGGATCGCAGCCTCCAGCGCGCTGGCAAGCCGCGCCGGGTCCTCGGGCGGCACGACGAGACCGTTTTCACCGTTCTTCAGCAGCTCCGGCACGCCGGATACTTCGGTCGAGAGGCAGACGAGCCGCTGGCTCGAGGCTTCGACCAGGACGTTCGGCAGGCCGTCGCGGTCGCCGTTGGCAGCGATGCGGCAGGCAAGCGCGAAGAGGTCGGCGCGGCGGTAATGATCGAGCACGTCTTCCTGCGCCATGGCGCCCTTCCAGATGATGCGGCCGGAGATGCCGAGTTCGCTGGCCATCGCCTTCAGTTTCGCAAGCTCCTCGCCGCCGCCGATATGGTCCATGCGCCAGTGAAGGTCGGCAGGCAGCAGCGCCAGCGCGCGCAGCAACACGTCGTAGCCCTTCTTCTCGACGGCACGGCCGACGCTGAGGATGAAGGCCGGATCGCCGGGGTCGCTGCCGGTGCGGTTCGAACGCTCGCCGGCAAAATGGCCGAAACGGGCGAGATCGAGACCGTGATAACTCAGATGCACAGCATCCTCTCGGTCGGTCAACGCCCGCATGTGTTCGTAGCCCGTCCTGGTGCAGGTGACCGCCCAGCGGGCGCTGCCGAGTTTTTCCTGCAGCTCCCAGTCGGGTGACGTCCAGATGTCCTTGGCGTGCGCCGAACAGGTCCAGGGCGTTTCCGTGAGGATGCTCGCATATTCCGTCACCGAGGCCGGCGTGTGGATGAAATGGGCATGCAGCCATTCGCCCTCATCCGGCCATTCACGCCCAAGCACCAGCGCCTGGCCGAGACGGCGGAAGCGATTGCGAGAGATATCGCGCTTGAGGTCGGCGAGGAAGCGTTTCATCAGCGGCTTGAAGCCGGGCTTGGAGAAACCGGCGATGAGGCCTTTCAACACGCGGATCGGCTCCTCGTGCAGATATTCCGGCAGATAGACGACGCGCGCCCTGATCTCGTCATGCACGGGATGGCGCTTCTTGTCGGTCGGCCGGCGCATCGAAATCAGCGTCAGGTCGAAGCCGGCCTTTTCGAGGCCGAGCAACTCCTGGGCGATGAAGGTTTCCGAAAGGCGGGGATAGCCTTTCAGCACGACGAGGATCTTGCGGCGTGGCGGCAATGCTTTGCCCTATTCCGCGCCGACGAGGGAAAGGTGGCTGCCGCGGCCGTCGATCCACCGGCCGACGGTCTGCGAGATATGGTCCAGCCCTTCAAGACGCATGTTGCCGCCGCTCTTTGACGGCGGCTGGCGGAAGGGCAGACGCTTCAGCGCTTCCGCCATGATTGTGGGGTCGACCGACTGTTCCGGCAGCAGCATGTCGACGAGGCCGAGCTCGCTTGCCCGCTTCGCGCGCAGCAGCTGTTCCTCGCGTGGTTTGACACGCGGCACGATGAGGGCCGGTTTGTCGAAGGAGAGGATCTCGCAATAGGTGTTGTAGCCGCCCATGGCAACGACGCCGGTGGCGCTGTCGATCAGCTCTTCCATGTGATTGTCGAACTCGATCACCTCGATATAGGGAATGGCTTCCCCCTTCTGCACCAGCTTGGCGCGCTCGGCGGCCGGCATATAGGGGCCGAGCACGACGAGCGCCTTCTGCGTCAAGGTCGGGTCCGCCTCGTAGGCGTTCATGACGTCGTGGACGAGATCGGAGCCGTCGCCGCCGCCGCCTGTGGTGACGAGGATGTAATTGTCCTTGCGGGCGTTGATCGAGGTCTTGCCCCTGGAGACGCTGCGCTGCAGGAAGCCGACGAAATCCATCTTCCGGCGCAGGCTTGCCGGCACGTCGAGGCCGATCAGCGGATCGTAAAAGTCAGGTGGGCCGTAGACCCAGACGCTATCGTAATATTGGTCGATCTTCTGCATGATGCTGTTCTTCTTCCACTCGGCCTCGAGCAGATGCGGCGCGTCCATGATCTCGCGAAGCCCCAGCACCAGAACGGTGCCGCGGGCCTTGAGATAGGCGAGCGTATCTTCGACTTCGCCCTTCAGTCCCATCGGTTCCTTGTCGACGATGAAGATATCGGGCTGGAAGGTCTCGGCCGTGTGGCGAATGCTCGATTCGCGCATCTTCAGCGTCTCGTGCAGGTCGATATGGCTGGCGAGCGACGTATATTCGCCGTTGCGCAGCTTGATGACGCTCGGGATCTTCACGAAGTCGACGCGGGCTCGGTAGTCGAAAGCGCCGGCGATCGTGGCACCCGAAATGATCAGAATGTTCAGGCCGCGATAATCCTCGACCAGCGCATGGGCGATGGCGCGACAGCGCCTGAGATGGCCGAGACCGAAGGTGTCGTGGCTGTACATGAGGATGCGCGCATCTTCGAGACGTCTGGACATGGGCATCCCTTCTGGGGTGAGCAACATACTTAGTACCCCCACCGTCCGGAGGGCAAGAGGTGGGGGCGGTGCCGAGATGCGCCGCTGCGTTTCCTGCTATTTGTAGGGATCTGCCGCATCACGCAAGCCGTCTCCCAGAAAGTTGAACGCCAAAATGACAAGAACAACAGGAATGATCGGATAGAGCAGCCACGGGTAGAAGGCGATGACGCTGACGCTTTTTGCCTCGGTCAGCAGAATGCCCCAGCTGGTGATCGGCGGACGAAGGCCGAGGCCGAGGAAGGAGAGCGCGGTCTCTCCAAGGATCATGCCGGGGATTGAAATCGTCGCCGAAGCAATGAGATGCGACATGAAGCCCGGCACCAGATGCCGGCCGATGATGCGCGGCGTGCTGGCGCCCATCAGCTGTGCGGCCTGGACATAATCCTCCTCGCGCAGCGCCAAGAGCTTGGAGCGTACGGCGCGCGCCAGCCCCGTCCAGTCGATGATGCCGAGGATGACGGTGATGCCGAAATAGATGACGATCGGGCTCCACGTCACCGGCATGATGGCGGCCAGCGCCATCCACAGCGGCAGGCTCGGCAGCGATTGCAACACTTCGATCAGGCGCTGGACGATGAGATCGAAAAAGCCGCCGCGATAACCGGCAAGGCCGCCGATCACGATGCCGAGCACGAAGCTGATCGAAATGCCGATCAGACCGATGGTCAGCGATATCCGCGCGCCGTAGAGGATGCGCGACAGCACGTCGCGGCCGAGCCGGTCGGTGCCGAGCAGGAACATCTGGCCGCCGATCGCCGGGCAGACGAGGTGATAGTTCGAGGCGACAGCGCCCCAGAATTTATAGGCGTCGCCGCGGCAGAAGAAACGGATCGGCTGCACGTCATTCGTCTTGTCGGTATAGACGCGGTGCAGCGTGTCGATATCGAGCGTCATGCTGCGGCCGTAGACGAAGGGACCGACGAAGCTGCCCTTGTCGAAAAAGTGGATGGTTTGCGGCGGCGCGTGGATGAAATCGACATTGCGTGTGTGCAGGCCATAGGGTGCGAGGAACTCGACAATCAGGATCATCAGGTAGACGGCGGCGAGAAAGATGCCGGAGATCAAGGCCAGCTTGTGCTGCTTGAACTTCCACCACATCAGCTGCTTCTGCGAGGCGAGATGGATGCGCGATTGCGCCGAAGTCATGCTTTCGGTCGCAAGCGGATCGAAAGGCGCGGTCGAGACGTAATGCGGCAGCGGCGCGCCGGGTGCGGGAAGGGGCGACATTATTTGGTGCTCCTGCCTTGCAGACGGATACGGGGATCGAGGAAGCCGAGCGCGATGTCCGAGATCAGCACGCCGATGACGTTGAGGAAGGCCAGGAACATCAGGAAGGAGCCGGCAAGGTACATGTCCTGGCTCTGTAGCGCCTTGATGAGCATCGGACCCGTCGTCTCCAGCGACAGCACGATCGCGACGATCTCGGCGCCCGAGATGATCGACGGCAGGATCGAGCCGATATCGGCGACGAAGAAGTTGAGCGCCATGCGCAGCGGGTATTTGATGAGCGCCTTCAGCGGCGGCAGGCCCTTGGCGCGCGCGGTGACGACATACTGCTTCTGCATCTCGTCGAGCAGGTTGGCGCGCAGCCTGCGGATCATGCCGGCCGTGCCGGCCGTGCCGACGATGATGACGGGGATCCAGAGATGGGCGAGGATCGACTGCGCCTTCGCCCAACTCATCGGCGCCGAGATATATTGCTGGTCCATCAGATGGCCGATCGAGATGCCGAACCAGATATTGGCGAAATACATCAGGATCAGCGCCAGCATGAAGTTCGGAATGGCGATGCCCATCAGACCGAGGAACGTCAGCCCGTAATCACCCCAGCTGTACTGGTGCGTGGCCGAATAGATGCCGATTGGAAAGGCGATCAGCCAGGTGAGCAGGATCGTCGTGAAGGAGACGAGGATCGTCAGCCATAGACGATCGCCGACCACGTCGGAGACCGGCAGCTGGTATTCGAAGGAATAGCCGAAATCGCCGTGCAGCATGCCGCCGACCCAGTAGAAATACCGCACGATCTCCGGCTTATCGAAGCCGTATTGCTGGCGCAACTCCTCGATTTCCTGGAGGTTGGCGGTTTCGCCAGAGGCGCGCAGTTCGGCGATCTGGCTCTCGAAGAAGTCGCCCGGCGGCAGCTCGATGATGGTGAAGACCAGTGCCGAAATGACGAAGAGCGTCGGCACCATGGCGGCGATCCGCCAAAGTATATATCTGAACACGCCTCAGGCCTCCTTGTACCAGAATGCATCCGGCATATAGACGCCGAGATAGGAGGTGGGATCGAAGCCGTAGAGCGCTTTCTCCGGCAGGTTCTGCAGCTTGGCGGCGCGAAGGATCGGCTGCAGCGTGCTGTTGATGAGGCCGATCGAGAACACCTGCTGTGTATAGAGCGACAGCATCTTGTGCCAGATCACCTGGCGCTCCTCGAATTTCGCCGTCGAGCCCCATTGGCCAAGCAGGTCGACCAGTTCGGCCGCCTCCGGCAGGTCGGGTGCGACGCCCTCCTGGCCGGCGGAGAGGTAATGCATGCCCCAGAGCGGCCATTGCAGCTGATCGTCGAGTGTCGGCGCAAGGCCTGCGGGCGACATGTCGGCTGTTGGCACGCCATTGTCGAGGCCGTACCAGATCGACATCATGATCGAACCGCTCATGGCCCGGTTGCGGAAGACGTCGCGCTGCGAGGTGCGAGTATAGAGCGCAAGGCCGATATTGGCCCAGTGGTCATGCACCAGCTCCAGCACGTCGGTATCGAGATTGCTCTCGCCGGCGGTCTCGACGGTGATCTCGGCGCGCCGCCCGTCGGGCAGCAGCCGGATGCCGTCGTCGTCGCGTTTGGTCAAGCCGAGCTCGTCGAGCAGGCGGTTGGCCTCGTCGGGATCGAACTTCACGAAGGCGTCGGCATATTCCTGCTTGAAGAGCGGGCTGTCGGGCAGGACCGTATCGGCGCTTGGCGTGCCAAGGCCGTAGAAGGCCACCATGTTGACCTCGTGCCGGTCGATCGCCAGCGACAGCGCCCGGCGCAGGCGCACGTCGCGGAAGAGGCCGCGCCACACCTCGTCGGCGCAGTTGAGGTTCGGCAGCAGCGTGATGCGCGAGCCGCGCGCGAGCTTCCAGAGATTGACCTTCACCGGGAAGCGCTTTTCGGCCTCCTTCAGGAAGGTGTAGTCGTTGAAATCGATGCCGGTCACCTGCAGGTCGGCTTCGCCTGCACCCGCCTTGGCGGCGATGATCGACGAGGAGGAGACGTTGAGGATGAAACGGTCGAGATAGGGAAGCTGCCTGCCGGTCTCGTCGACGCGGTGGAAGAACGGGTTGCGCTCGAAGACGAACTGCTCGGACGGCAGCGGCGTCGTATTGCGCCAGGGATCGAGCGTCGGCAGGTTCGGATTTTCCGGACGATAGGAACGCGCCATCTTGATGTGCAGATCCTGCCATTTCTTGACGCGGTAGGTCTTCATCAGCTCGTCCATCTTCGCCTGGTCCGGCTGGAATTTCTTGTGGAACTGCTTGAGATAATGACCAGGGCCGAAGATGACGAGCGGCTGCGGGCCTGCCAATGTCGGCAGGAACATCGGGTTGGGTTTTTCCCAGGTGTAGCGCACGGTCAGCGCATCGAGCATCTCGAAGCGCGGCAGGCTTCCATGCGGACGAAGTTCCAGCGCGCCGCCGCCGGGTGTCAACTTGTCGTTCAGGATGACGTCTTCCCACCAGTAGCGGAAATCGTCGGCCGTGAACGGCTGGCCGTCGGACCATTTATGGCCTTCGCGCAGCGTGAAGGTGAAGACCGTGTCGTCCTCGGACTGGAAACCGGCCAGGATATCCGGCTGGAACTGCAGGTGCTTGTTGTAGCCGACCAGCCGGGCATAGCCGTAGATCGTCATGAAGCGGATATCGCGCTGGCCGCCGATAATGGTGCGCACCGTGCCGCCGTAGGCACCCGGTTCCAGCCCCAATTCCTTCAGGTTGACGATGCGCGGGCGGGCGGGAATGCGCTCGGCCATCGGCGGCAGGCTGCCTGATGTCAGCCGCTCCTTCAGGAATTCCGGTTCGGCGGCTTGTTGCGCCCTCACCACCGCGGGCGCGATCGCCGCGCCGACGAGGCCGCCCAGGAATATGCGACGCGTCACCATCAACGCAACTCCTTGGCATCGGCGCCCTTGCGGGCGCGCACCAGATGGCCGTCGCCGAGGTCGGCATAGGCGAGTTCGGAAGCGTCGTCGTGCTCGGCGGTGAAGGTCACGCCCCAGTTCTGCTTGTCGGCGGCGCCGTTTTCCCTGAGCGCCTTGAAATCGAGCGGCCGGTCGAGATCGGGGAAGGGGACGGCGGCGAGCAGCGATTTCGTATAGGGATGCACCGGATCGCGCAGGATGATCTCGCGCGGCGCGATCTCGACGATGCGGCCCTTGCACATCACCGCGATACGGTCGGCCATGTAATCGACGACGGCGAGATTGTGCGAAATGAAGAGATAGGTAAGTCCCAGCTCCTTCTGCAGGTCCTTCAACAGGTTGAGGATCTGCGCCTGCACGGAAACGTCGAGAGCCGAGACCGGCTCGTCGAGGATGACGAGCTTCGGCCCGAGCGCGAGTGCGCGCGCAATACCGATGCGCTGGCGCTGGCCGCCCGAAAAACTGTGCGGGTAACGGCTGAGATAACGCTTGTCGAGGCCGATTGCCGCCATCAATCCCTCGACCTTGCGCTTGCGCTCGTTACTGTCGCCGCGGTCATGGATCTCGAGCGGTTCGCTCAGGATGTTGCGCACCGTCATGCGCGGCGAAAGCGAGGAGACCGGATCCTGGAACACCATCTGGATCTTGGTCCGCATGTCCTGCAGTTCGGCGCCTTTGACGGAGAGGACGTCGACGACCTCCTTGCCGTCGTTGAATACCACCGCGCCGCTGTCCGGCGTGATGGCGCGCATCAGGATCTTGCTGAGTGTCGTCTTGCCGCAGCCGGATTCCCCGACCAGGCCAAGACATTCGCCGCGGCGGACGTCGAAGCTGACGTCGTCGACGGCGCGCAGGACGGTGGCTTCGTGCTTGCCGAAGAAACTGCGCTTGCGCGCCTTGTAGGTCTTCGACAGATTGGCAACGGACAGCAGGGTGCCCGGCGCCTCTGCCTGGAGCGGCTTCTTCTTGCCGACGAGGGACTCGAGATTGACCGTTACCTCGCGCAGCGCTTTCAGCCGCTCGCCGGGTTTCATGTCGAAATGCGGAACGGCGGCCATCAGACCTTTGAGATAAGGATGCTGCGGATTGCGGAAGATCGCCTCGACGGGTCCTGCTTCCATGATCTCGCCGTGATAGATGACGACCACCTCGTCGGCCATATTGGCGACGATGCCGAGATCGTGGGTGATGAGCAGCATCGCCATGCCGAGCTTGGCCTGCAACTCGCGGAGCAGTTCCAGGATCTGCGCCTGGATCGTCACGTCGAGCGCCGTCGTCGGCTCGTCGGCGATCAAGAGAGCCGGCTTGCAGATCAGCGCCATGGCGATCATCGCGCGCTGGCGCATGCCGCCGGACAGTTCGAACGGATACATGTCGTAAGTGCGATGCGGGTTGGAAAAGCCGACCAGGCCGAGCATCTCCTCGGTCCTTTCACGGGCTTCCTGCTTGTCGGCCTCGGTATGGATCAGCAGCACTTCACTGATCTGATTGCCGATCGTATGCAGCGGCGAGAGCGAGGTCATCGGCTCCTGGAAGATCGTCGCCATGCGCCGGCCGCGCAGGTCGCGCATTTCCTCGCTGTCGCGCGGAAAGGATAGGATATCGGTCGTGCTGCCGTCGAGCGGATCGGTGAAGAGGATGCGGCCGGAGGCCTTGGCCGGATTGGGCAATATGCCCATCACCGACTGGCTGATCACCGATTTGCCGGAGCCGGATTCACCGACGAGGGCGGTGACCTTGCCCGGAAGGATGCGAAGATTGGCTTCTTTTACGACGCGTAACCGGTCACCGAAAACCGAGAAGGAGACGTCGAGATTTTCAATACGCAACAGATCGGCTGCAGACGCCATACCAATGAAATTCCCCAGTCTTCTATGTTCCCGTTAAGGCACACTATCGTACCGCAAACGGGGTGTCTAGCTGATGACAATCATAGAAAAACCGCCGTCCCCCGCCGAAGTTCCCCCGGGCGAGATGCGAAGATTATGGCAGGGGTTCTAAGCTCTTACTGGATGAATTTCTCCATGCTGGTGCGCTTGACCTGTTTCTTGGCGTCGCGATGCAGGAGAATGACCTGCTCGGCTTCCGAAAGTCCGTTCTGTACGGCCTCGCGGAAGCTCTCGTCGACATTGATTGTGGGTGCCGGCGCGCGCGGCTGCAGCACCGTCACCTTCTGGCGGACGCCGCGCAACTTCTCCTCGCCGAGCGTTGTCCATTCGCCGCCGCAATAACCGGCGAAGGCCTGGCTGGCGACGACCTCGCGGCCGTATTTCTTGGTCAGGATCTGCAAACGTTGGACCTCGTTGACGGCTGAGCCGAAGGCGGAGAAGGTCAGGCGGTCCTTGAGGCCGACATTGCCGAACATGACGTTGCCGACATGCAGGCCGATGCCGTAGCCGACCCTGGTCAGGCCCTTCTGCTCGCGGTCCCTGTTGAGCTCGGCGACCCGCGCCTGCGCCTGATGCACGGCCGAAAGCGCCGCCTCGCAGGCAATTTTCGATGGGTCCTTATGGCGCCCGCAAGGATAGACGGCGAGGAAGCCATCGCCGAGGAAGCTCAGGATCTCGCCGCCATTGCGGTTGAAGGGGGCGGCAATCGCGTCGAAGAACTGGTTCAGCGTGTCGATATAAGCCTGCCGGCCTTCCTTTTCGGCATATATGGTGGATTCGCGCATATCGCCCATGACGAGGGCTGCGCGGATCGTCTCTCCGTCGCCGCGGCGGATCTGGCCGTTCAGCACCCGCTTGCCGGCGTCGCCGCCGAGATAGGTGGTCAGCATGTTGTTGGCGAGTTTGCCGAGCACCGCCATCTTGGCAGCGACCGCCAGATGGTTCTGCATCCTGAGCAGCGCATCGATCATGTCGTCGGAAAAGCCGGTATTATGGTCCGTCGACCAGGAACCCATCATGCCCTGCACCGAGCCGTCGCCAAAGGGCTGCACGAAGGCGAGGTAGTCGGTGATGCCGTCCTTGCGCAGGTCCTCGAAGATCGGGAATTCGGCCGGGCCTTCTTGGGTCAGCCGGCGGCGGATGTGCTGCAGGTTGTTGTCGAGCAGGTAATAATAGGGGCTCTGCAGGAAGCGGTCCGGCTTCTGCCCGGCCGGCATGCGAAAACCTTCGATGGTGACGCCGCTGGCGCGCCGCCAGGTGAAGCTCAGCGCATCGTAGAGCGGATGCAGCATCGAAAAGGTCAGGTGCACGCGCGCGATCGGCAGGCCGGCGGCCGCAAGTCTTTCGCAGAAGCCGCGGACGATGTTTTCAAGCTCGTCTCCGGCCAGCGAAGAGTTCGTCAGCCATTCAGCGACCCGGTCCAACAGGATGGAGGAGACGCTGGTTTCGATCGTGCTCATTCTCGGTATGATCCTCATAAGGCACGCCATCCCTAAGAGCCAAAAATTCCCTCGGCCGCCGCATTTTCATGCGCAGGTCACAGGGAAATCAGGATGTACGAGCGGTAATATAGTGTCAACGGATCTGCCGAAAGCCCGGCAGTGGCGCCCCTCAGCTCCCCATATCCGGGGATCGGACGGGTTGTCCTTTCCAGCTGGTTCATTATCAAAAGTCAAAATAGGGATGCTGCAAATGCGAAACAATGGGAGCTGCAATTTTTTGTGCGCTGAAGTTGCAGCAAACGGCGCGGCCTGAGTCATTTCCGCCACACAGGTTAAGGGATTTGGGCATCAATGCCACGCGACATCCCGGCCCAGGAGATCGGCAAGAGGGTTAGGTTGAGGGGCAGCCATCGGCGAGAACCGGCCGGCCGTGCCGCCGGAAAGACGAGGAAGATCCGCGCCCGGGTTTAATTTGCCTGGATCATGCATTAGATCAGCCTTCCCTTCCCCGTTTGAAAGATCCCGCCTTGACCACCTCCACCTTCGATACGCTTTTGCAGAAGATCGAAACCCGCGCGGCCCGTGCCGGCATCATCGGGCTTGGTTATGTCGGCCTGCCGCTGGCGATGGCGGTGGCGCGTAGCGGCTTTGCGGTGACCGGCTTCGACATCGATCCAGGCAAGATGGTGGCGCTCGATGCCCGCCGCTCCTATATCGACGCGGTGAGCGATGAGGCGCTGTCTGCCGAGATCGATGCGGGCCGCTTCAAGGCGACGACCGATTTCGCCGGCCTTGCCGAGTGCGACGTCGTCATCATCTGCGTGCCGACGCCGCTCACCAAACATCGCGATCCCAACCTTTCCTTCGTCGAGGCGACGTCGCGCTCGATTGCCGCGCATTTGCGCCCCGGTCAGCTCGTCGTGCTGGAATCGACCACCTATCCCGGCACGACCGATGACGTGGTAAAGGTCATTCTCGAAGGCACCGGACTGAAATCCGGCTCGGACTTCTTCGTCGGCTTCTCCCCGGAGCGTGAGGATCCCGGCAACCAGCACTATCATACCGCCACCATCCCCAAGGTCGTCGCCGGCGACGGGCCTGAGGCGCTGGCGCTGATGAAGGCCTTCTATGGTGCGACGGTATCATCCGTCGTTCCGGTCTCTTCGAATGCGACGGCCGAGGCCGTGAAGCTCACCGAAAACATCTTCCGCTCGGTCAATATTGCCCTCGTCAACGAGCTGAAGACCGTCTATGCGGCGATGGGTATCGACGTCTGGGAAGTCATCGACGCTGCCAAGACCAAGCCCTTCGGCTACATGCCCTTCTATCCCGGCCCCGGTCTTGGCGGCCATTGCATCCCGATCGATCCCTTCTATCTCACCTGGAAATCGCGCGAATATGAGCTGCCGACCCGCTTCATCGAACTCGCCGGCGAGATCAATTCGGCAATGCCGCGTTATATCGTCGGCAAGCTCGCCGAAGCGCTCGACATCCGCGCCGGCAAGGCGCTGAGCCGCAGCCGGGTGCTCGTGCTTGGGCTCGCCTACAAGAAGAACGTCGCCGATATAAGAGAAAGCCCGTCGCTGCGGCTGATCGAGATCATCGAGGAGCGTGGCGGACATGCAGATTATCACGATCCCTTCGTCGCCGAGATCCCGCCGACGCGCGAATACCAGGCGCTGAAGGGCCGCAAATCGGTGACGCTGACTCCTGATACCATTGCCGGCTACGATGCGGTGCTGGTGGCGACCGACCACGACAAGGTGGATTACGCGGGGCTGTCGAAAAGTGCGGCGCTGATTATCGACACGCGCAACGTCTTCAACCGGCTCGGCCTCTCGGGCGATCACGTCGTCAAGGCGTGACGCAAACGTCACCGCATAAGTCTGCTATTTGGCAGCGACTCCCATCGAGATGGCGGGCGAGCTAATGTTCCGTACTGACTTTCCGGCAATCTGTACATATATCCGTACGCTTGGAAGTTGGGAAAGGATGTCGATGGCCCACGTTCGTTTGACGGAGTTCCGGCAAAATATTGCAACCTATTTTGATCAAGTCCTCTCTTCTCGGGCTCCTCTGCTCGTGACCCGTCAAGGTTCGGAAGCAATGGTCTTGGTTGCCGAAGGCGAATACGAGAGTATGCAAGAGATGTTGCACCTGCTCTCGACGCCTGCTAATTCTGCCCGGCTACGCGAAAGTATCGGACAGCTTCGCAAGGGGCAGGTGGTAGAGAGCGATCCCACCCTCTGACATGAAATTGCTATGGACGCCGAATTCCTGGGAAGAGTACGAATACTGGCAGAAAAGCGACCAGAAGATGGTCGAGAAAATCAACGAGCTCCTGAAAGATACGAAAAGGTCACCCTTTAAAGTTCTTGACAAGCCAGAGCCATTGAAGGGCGATCTATCCGGATTTTGGTCAAGGCGCATCCTCGGAGAGCATCGGCTCGTCTACTGCGTGACTGGCAAGGGTTCCGACCAGCAGTTGGAAATCATTCAGTGCCGATTTCATTACGAAAAGTAGGTTCATGCGTGGTGCAGGTGATTGCGACGTCCGAAGGATTGCGGGGTTACAGCGTTAAATCACGCTCGGCGCTGTAGAAAGCGACCTGCCGGTGATCTGGCTCGCGGCCACTGCATAACCGCCGGCGGCGCCATCGATGAAATGGATGTGATCGCGCGCGATCGGCGTCGGCACGAAGCAGGTCATCAACGCTGAGGATTGTCGATGCAGGCCGTAGCGGGCCACACCCTTGGCCTTCGCCTGTTGCAGCAGGGTCTCGATGCGCTTCAGGTGTTCGGCGTCGACATCGATCGTCATTTTCAGCCCGTCGTCGAACTTGCGGAAATCGGAATTGTCCGCGACGTCGCGCTTGTAGCGGCGTGCATCGAAGCGGCCGAGCGGAATGCCGAGCCTGTAGCACGCGACTGTGATGGCGAGCTGCAGGAAGATGAAGAGCTTCTGCCACAACCGCCGGCGCGGTGGCGCGGTGGCTTTGGCCTCGCGATTGATGCCATGGAGCGAGAAGGCAAGGTCCGGACCATCGGCCGGTACCGGATGGCTGTCCCTGTTCTGCTCGGTGGTGATGGCGACAATGCCGCCGACGAGCTCTTGAAATTCCCGGCCTGGCCGGCCTTCGCCGGGCACGGCGATAATCGAGACGATCTCGCCGTTTCTCGCATCGATCGGGCTCCAGCGGCAGGAGAGACCGGTGAGATTCGGGCGAGTTCCAGCGGGCGCGCGGGCGATGCCGTAACGGCCGAGCTTCATCTGTCTTTCGGCCCAGCTGGTGCCGCCGCCCCAGAACATCGCATAGGTCACATAGGGGCTTGCGGAGTAACGCGCGACACGGACGTCGAGGCCCTCGGCGCGGGTGTCGGCGACCGGCACGATGGCGATGCGCAGCATCAGGCCCAAATCCTCTTCGACCCAGATCTGCACGGCCGCAAGGGCGTCGCGTGCCGCCGCCTCCAGCGAACCCGGGAGCGCGATCAGCGCGCCGTCGCCGCCGAAGACGAAGGGATAATCGCCCTTGCCGACGGCATTCAACACCGCTGAAATGACGCTGGCGCCTGCCATGTTGACGTCCTTGTAACGGCCGGCGCCGATTGCCTGCGTCGAGCCGACGATGTCGGCGAGCGCCAGCACCCATCCGTCGGGCAGCGGCCGGTAGTTGGCAGCATCGGTCACGCCCTCGAATTCGCTGAAGAGCGGCACTTCGGCAAAGAAATCTTCGTCGGTCAAGGTTTTCATGTCATCGAGCTTAGCACAAACCCATGTTGCCACTGCAACGCCAATTCCCATTTACGGCAATCGACTTGCCAAGGTTTCATGTGTTAGAGCATTTCCTGCTTTTTCGGACGCACGGAAATGCTTTATCTTTTTGTTTTCACGCAATTCCGGACGCAAAACCGCTCTCGCACTTTTGCTGGAATTCCTCCAGGACCGCTGACGATTTCATGACGGATAGAGATTAGATGAGCCGCCTCGACAGCTTCATTCGCCGGTTGACGGCTCAACGCGATATTTTGAACTCGATTGTCGATCTGGTGGGGGAAATTGAAGGCCCGGTGCTGGAGTTCGGCCTCGGCAACGGCCGCACTTATGATCATCTGCGCGAGATTTTTCCCGGTCGGCGCATCGTCGCCTTCGACTGGGAAGCGCGCTCCTATTCGGCCTCGACACCAGAGGCAGAAGACATGGTGACCGGCAATATCCGCGATCCGGCCAGGCCTTCGTCGGCATCGGCGCAGCCCTTGCCCATGCCGATATCGGCACCGGCCATGACGAGATCGACGCGGTGACGCTGACCTGGCTGCCGCAGCTGATGGCCGGCGTGCTCGCCCATAACGGCGTCGCCGTCAGCGGGCTGCCGCTTGCGCATCCCGAGCTGGTGGCGCTGCCGCTGCCTTACGGCATCAAGGAAGGCCGTTATTTCCTCTACCGGCGAACCTAGAGGATAGCATCAGCCCTGCTGCATAATTCCTGAAACCGGAATCGCTTTAAGGATAAATTATGCGGCAATTCAAAGTGCTACAGCACCGCGCGTCTGAAAAGACGCGGTGCTGTAGCGTTTCGGTTCACGCCACCAGACCCTTGGTCAGCTCCAGCGCCTGTCGTTCGAACAGCCGGCGATAGATACCGTTATTAAGCCGGATCAGCGCCTGGTGGTCGCCTTCTTCAACAATCTTTCCCTTGTCGAAGACCAGCAGCCGGTCCAGCGCCCGCACCGTGGACAGCCGGTGGGCGATCACCAGCGTCGTGCGGCCGTTCATCAGACGTTCCATGGCCTGCTGGATCTGCACTTCGCTCTCGCTGTCGAGGCTCGACGTCGCTTCGTCCAGGATCAGCACCGGCGCATCCGCCAGGAAGGCACGGGCAATGGCGACACGCTGCCGCTCGCCGCCCGACAGCTTGACGCCGCGTTCCCCCACCATCGTCTCATAGCCCTTGGGAAGGTCCATGATGAAGTCGTGGGCACTCGCCTGTTTCGCCGCCTGCTCGATCTCGCGCCGCGAGGCGTTCGGCCTGGAATAGGCGATGTTTTCCGCCAGCGTGCGGTGGAACAGGATAGGCTCCTGCTGCACGATGGCGATCTGGCCGCGCAGGCTTGATTGCTTGACCCCTGCGATATCCTGCCCGTCGATGCGGATCGCGCCCGAGTTGACGTCATAGAGGCGCTGGATGAGCTTGACGAAGGTCGTCTTGCCCGAGCCCGAATGCCCCACCAGGCCCACGCGTTCGCCCGGCTTGATGGTGACCGAAAAGTCCTGATAAAGCGGAGTGGGATGAGCGCCGTACTGAAAGGTGATGCGATCGAAGACGATCTCGCCCTCGCGGATCTTGATCGGCTTGGCGCTAAGCTTGTCCTCGATATCAAGCGGCATCTTGTCGAGCAGCACCAGTTCTTCCATGTCGTTGACGGCACGCTGCAGGTTGCGGATGTCCTGGCCGACATTGCGCAGATAACCTTGCAGAACGAAGAACATGGCCAGCACGAAGGTGATGTCGCCAGGCGTCGCCAGCCCCTGCCGCCACATCACCAGGCCCGTTCCCAAAATACCTGCCTGCATCGAAACCATCATGAAGCCTTGGATCGTGCCGCTCAATGTGCCGCGCTTCCAGGTCCGTCGCGTGCGGCTGTCCCATCTGGCGAGCACCTGGCCAAGTCGCGTCTCTTCGCGGCTTTCAGCGCCGAAGGCCTTGACCACCGAATTGCAGCTGATGGCATCTGCCAGCGCACCACCCAGCTTGGTGTCCCAGGCGTTGGCAAGCCTTGCCGCCGGCGATACGAAGCCCATGGAAAGCGCCACGGTCACACCGATATAGATCAGCGACCCCGCAGCCACGATCAGGCCCATGATCGGCCAGTAGCTGCCGAGCACGATACTGGCGCCGACCAGCATGACGATGGACGGCAGCAAGGCGACCAGCAGCAGGTCGTTGAGCGAGTCGAGCGCCCACATGCCGCGGGTGATCTTGCGCACCGTCGAACCGGCAAAGCTGTTGGCGTGCCAGTCGGTCGAGAACCGCTGCACCTTGTGGAAACCGTTGTTCGTCACATCCGCCATGGTGCGGAGCGTCAGCCGGATAATGCCGTTGAAGATGAACCAGCGCAATGCCACGCTGGTCAGGCCCAGTGCCACGACGATGACGAAGGCGCGCAGCGCCCGGTCAGCCGCGTTGCTACCGGCAATGGCATCGACGATCTGGCCGGAAAACACCGGCACCATGACTTCGGCCAGCGTGCTTGCTATCACCAACACGATGATAATGCCCACTAATACAGGCCGATGGCGCCAATGATGGAAAACAAAGCCGAGCACATGGCGATAGGCATCGGCGCGGAAATCGAGCTTCTTGCGAGTCATTTTAATCGCTCGGCGCCGTGTCGGCTGCCGGTCCTCAAAATCGAGAGTTGGATGGCACAGCCCAAGCGGGAGACGAAATAATCCCGTCAGATCAATCGGGCTATGAATTAAGGGAAAACCGCATGTCGGGCGCGCTTGAGGCGGGCCGCGAATGGAAATGACCTAGCGTCGGGACATTCCGCACGGGAAGGTTTCGATGATTGCTGGCATGCAACGCCTCCCTTATGTTTGAACTAAAGCGGTGAGCGTTTTGTACCGAAGCAATTCGCCATTGCCAAGCGGATATTTGCAACCTTACAGAAAGTGATGCGGAAACGACACACCTTGTGCGCTTGCGAGTGACGGTTCGGCCGGCGTGCTCGCCCGTAACGGCATCGCCGTCTGTGGTCTGCCGCTGGAGCAGCCCGAGGTTCTGCCTCTGCCTGCCGACGTCAAGGAGGGCCGTTATTTCCTCTACCGCAGGACGCAATCCCCGCTCAGGAAGCGCAGGAATAGGATGTGGCCGGGCGGGCGGTCAGTTTCGCCTCGAAGTCGGCGGCGATTTTGTCCAGCGTCACGCTGTCCAACCGTCGCAGCAGCAGCGCCTGGGCTTCCTTCATCGCGTCGCCAAGGGCGACATTCACCGCCTGTTCCACAAGACACTGCGGCTGATCGTCGGCTGGGCCGATGGCGAAGAGATGCGGTTCGCCGATGGCGCGGTAGACGTCGAGCAGGGTGATCTCGGACAGCGGACGCACCAGTGTCCAGCCGCCGCCATGGCCTTTCTCGGAGCGGACATAGCCCTGTTGGCGAAGGCCGGCCATGGTGCGGCGGACGACGACCGGATTGGTGTTCAGCATCTTGGCAATCATTTCGGAGGTCGCCGAGTGCTGGTGCTTATCCATGTGGATCAGCACGTGCAGCATGCGTGAAAGGCGGCTGTCATTGCGCATGGCTCTCTTCCTGTCGATCGGACGGATCATTATCGCAAGCGGATCGTAACAAGACAAGTAACATGATGCTTGACGGCGCCAATTCATGTAACTTATGTTGAGCCATGAGTTCGATATCAAGGGAGAGTTCCATGTGGTTTGAAGCCATGATCATCGGCGGAAATTTTTCCGGCCTGTCGGCCGCCATGCAGCTGGCCCGGGCGCGGCGGCGCGTGCTGCTCGTTGACGCCGGCGCGCCGCGCAATCGGTTTTCTGAAGCGTCGCATGGGTTCCTCGGCCAGGACGGCCAGACGCCGGCGGCGATCATGCGGGAGGGAAAACGGCAGCTTTCGCTCTATCCGAGCATCACCATCCGCCAAGGGAAAGTCGTCCGGGCGCAGAGCGATGGTGACGGGTTCATTGTCGGCACCGAAGACGGCAGCGAAGAACGAGCCGCGCGCATCGTGCTTGCAACCGGCGTCAGCGACACACTGCCCGAGATCCCCGGCCTCAAGGAGCGATGGGGCCGTTCCGCGCTGCACTGCCCCTATTGTCACGGCTTTGAGGTCAGCGGCGGCAAGCTCGGCGTTCTCGCAAACCATCCGCATTCGGCCCATTCCGCCATGATGATCCCGGACTGGGGCGCGACGACCTTTTTCACCCAGGCGCTGTTCGAGCTCGACGAAGAGCAATTGGTGAAGCTGACCGCCCGTGGCGTCCGGATCGAACGCAGCCCTATCGTGGAATTGTTGGGCGACGATCCGAAGCTTGAGGCGGTTCGCCTCGCCGATGGCCGCGTCGTGCCACTCGATGCCGTCTTCGTCGCGCCGAAAACGACGATGGCTAGCCCGGTTGCCGAACAGCTCGGCTGCGCCTTCGACGACGGCCCGTTCGGGCCAATCATTCGGACCGGTGAGAATAAGGAAACCACCATCAAGGGTGTCTTTGCCGCCGGTGATGCGGCAAGCGCCATGCATAATGCCACGCTCGCCTCCGCCTCAGGCATGCTCGCCGGCGTGCACTGCCATCAATCGCTGGTGATGCAGTCGGCGGCATGAGGCAAAACAGCAGGTTAAACGGGCTGAATTCTTCCCCCAGCAGGTCAGGGACCTTTACGTCCACCTCGTGACCAAGGTGAAAATCTCAACGCGTTAATCATTGCTTTTAAAATAATGGTCCCAATGCAACCGACTTATTGCAATTTCTACGTTTGAATTGTAGCTGTTTTCATCTGAATGACTAACAAGCAAGACGATGGTGAAACCGTGGATCACCGCGCTTGCAGCAAGCTGAAATGGGGGCATTTCATATGGGGTTTACTGATGCTGTTCGGACCGTTCTGACGCAGAAATACGCAACCTTTTCCGGCAGGGCCTCCCGCTCGGAATATTGGTGGTTCGTGCTGTTCTATACCTTGGTTGGGCTCGCGCTTGTAATTTTGGCTTTGGCGGTAGGCGCTTTTTCCGACCAACAGGGTGGAGTTTCGTCAGCGGTGGTCGCCATCATGGTGATCGGCGGATTGTTTGGGCTTGCAATCTTTATACCAATATTATCCCTTCAGGTTCGCCGTTTTCACGATCGCGACATTTCCGGTTGGTGGTATTTGGCGCTGATCGTCCTGGGCATGGTTCCGTATATCGGTACCATTACGGGTCTCGCGATCACGGTTATTTCCGTAATGAGGGGCACGGATGGTCCGAACAGGTTCGGGCCGGATCCGCTGCGTCCCGAAGCAAGAGCAGAGGTCTTTGCCTAGCAGCATGACCATCCGCACTGTCAGCCTGCTGGTGGCTCTGTTGCTCGCCGCTTCGGCTCAGATTTCGTCTGCGTGGGCGCAGGACAGCGACACTCGGCAGGTTGTGGGCGGTGATCATCGAAAGAGCGCCGTCGGAGCCGAATATGCCGCGCAGTGTCAGCAGAACGGATTGCGCTGCACGCTCGTCTATGCCGATGCCTCTGCAAAGGTCGAACCGGCATCGAATACGACAAAATCGTCGCCTCAACGCAAGCCGTTGATGAGCCCGCGGGAGCCGGTCGTCAACGGTCCTCTGGCGGTTGCCGTCGTGCTTGTCGGTCTCATCGTGGTCATCGGTTTATGGATACGCTTCGGTAATGGCGGCGTCTTGCTTTCATCTGCGCCACGCGACATTAAACGGCAGGGGGAGGCGCCGGAAAGCTGGCGCACGTCAGCAGCCGAGGCCGAGGAAAAGCCGAGCGACTTTCTGCAGCGCATTGCCGCCATGGCGGATCGCAGGCAGGCGCTTGTCCTGCTGCTCAGACATTGCCTGCTGCACGCGGCAGATGTGACGGGAACACGGCTTTTCCGCTCGGATACGGAACGGGCCGTTTTCGCCCGTCTGCCGGACAATATGCCCGACCGCGATCGGCTTGAAAATTTTCTGACCGCAGTGGAGCTCGTTCATTACGGTGGCCGCACGCTTGCGGAAAGCCATTTCGGCATCCTTCTGACGACCGCGCGCGGCTTGCTGTCATCGGGCAGAGTAGCCAATGCGTAACGCGGGGCCTCTTCTGTTGCTGGGGCTGTTGCTTGCGCTGGCGGCGCTGGCAGTCTTTGCGCTTTCGCGCGGCAGCGATTTCGACCGCTCGCCGCTTGGCAACAAGGGGTTGGAAACGTGGCTGCAAGCCAAGGGTATCCCTGTCGTACGATCCGACCCTCATGTCGCTCGGGCGCGTTCGGAAATCTCGCTGCGCATCATTCCCCTGTCGATACGCCAAGCCATGGTTGTCGCACCTCAGGCAAGCGAGGAAGCGGATGACGCAGGCCCGGAAAGCCCGATCCGGGAGTCAAACCGCTATGCGTTGCCGACGCTGATCATATTGCCGAAATGGCGCGGCAGCGTCTCAACGGATGGTGTTGCCAGCACATCGGGACTGATCGATCTCGCCGATATCGGCGGCGAACTCGACAAGCTCGGTTATTCAGATTTTGGCTTTGCCCGTAGCAGCACCGATTTTGAAGAGGCGCAGCCGCAGCCGAAACCGGGCCAGCCCATCAACATCGCCCTCTATCAGGCGCAAACCTTCGAACGGTCGGGCCTGCCGAGCGGTTGGGAGGAGCTGGCGGGCACACCGTCGGGCGCGCTGCTACTGCGTGGCGAGGACGACCCGAACGTCTATCTGCTGTCGGATCCGGACCTGTTGAACAATCACGGACTGGCTCTGGCCGATAACGCCTCCTTTGCCGTGTCGCTCGTCACGCTGTTGCGCGGCGCGGGCGAGAAGCGGCCGGTCTATCTGGATACGGCCGGCCTGCCTCTGGATAGTAAGAAACCGGCGGATGAAGGCCGGACCTACGAGCGCTCTGCCTCCGATTTCAAGCGGTTTTTCGCTTATCCGCTGTCCGTCATCTGGGGAGTGCTGTTCGTCGTCGCCGCTATTTGTTTCTGGCGCGGCGCCTATCGCTTCGGGCCTGCTTTGCCCGAGGCATCCGCAAACACCGAGATGTCGAAGACGGCCGCGATCGACGCGACGGCGCGTCTGCTGCGCCTGTCAGGCAATGATGGCCGGATGACCGGACAGTTCGTGCTCCATCTGCTTGCGGACAAGGCGCAACTGGTCTTCGGCCCCGGAGCCGGAAACGAGGCAGGCGTAGAGCGGCTGTTTCAACGCCTGGCGCGCCGCGATCAGGCGGCGGCGAAGGCATTGCACTCGTCAGCGCAAGCGCTGATCGATCGTGGGCATCGGATGACGCGGGCGGATCTGCACCGCAATCTCGAAATATTTAGAAAGTCGCTAGAACAGGATGATTTCAGGCCGGGTCGGCCTAAAATCTGAATCCTGTTCTAAATTAAAGAGTTAGAGCATGATGTCGTCCGAAAACCGCTTACACATTTCGGCATCATGCTCGAGGGAGCATTGATCTTGGATCTAGGTGAATTTCGCAATCTTATCGCCGCGGTTCGTGGCGAAATCGGCAAAGCGGTGCAGGGGCAGGATGCGATCATCGACCTCGTCCTGATCTCGATCTTTGCCGGCGGCCACTGCCTCGTCGAAGGTCCGCCCGGCACAGCCAAAACCTTGCTTGCCCGGTCGGTCTCCGCCGCCATGGCGCTGCAATATCGCCGCATCCAGTTCACGCCAGACCTGATGCCCGGCGATGTTCTGGGCGTCAATCTCTTCAATTTCCAGACCAATCAGTTCCACCTGACCAAGGGCCCGGTCTTTACCGACATTCTTCTCGCCGACGAGATCAATCGCGCCCCACCGAAGACGCAATCGGCCCTGCTGCAGGCGATGAACGAGCGGATGGTCACGCTTGACGGAACCGATTATTCCCTGGGACCGGATTTCTTCGTGCTTGCCACGCAAAACCCGATCGAGCAGCAGGGCACCTATCCCTTGCCCGAAGCACAGCTCGATCGCTTTCTGTTCAAGCTCGTCGTCGAATTTCCCAGCCGCGATACGGAAATTGCCATCCTCTCCAAACATGCGACGCAGGCGCTGAAATCAGACCTGCGCAATGCCGGCATCCGTCCGCTGGTCACGAGTGCCGCACTCGCTACGGGGCGGGCGCTGATCGATGCGATCCATCTGGACACCACGATCCTGACCTACATCGTCGACTTGGTGCGCGCCACGCGCTCCGATCCCGACATTCTCTATGGTGCGTCCACCCGCGCGGCCGACGCGGTAGCATCGGCAGTGCGCGTGCGAGCGGCTTTCGAGGGAAGGGATTACGGCTTGCCGGACGATGTCCAGGCGTTGCTGGTGCCTGCCTTGCGCCATCGCATCGTACTTTCGCCCTCGGCGGAAATTGACGGGCGCACGCCGGACGAGGTGCTGCGCAATATCATGAACCGCGTGGACGCGCCCCGTTAAATGCGGCCATCCTCCACTCTGATCGCGCTCGTTCTGATATCAGCCGCGGTGACGGTCTTCACCAGCGTGTGGTGGCGCGACATGAGCTCCTTCTTGCTCCTCATGTGGCTTGCGCTTGCAGCCCTGACCGTCGCCGATTTGGTCATCTCCAACCTGGCGGGGAGGATGACGATCGATTTCGATCTGCCGCCGCAAGGCTTTGTCGGCCACACCGCCGCGTTTACGGTCGGCATCCGGCCGCAGAAGGGCGCGCTGCCCCGGAAAATCGAAATCCGGCTCGATCTCGCTCCCGAGCTGGTCGTCGACGAAATCAGATGGCTCGACCCTGCATCGGGTGCCGGTGAAGGAGAGGTCAAGGCCTCTCTGGACCTTCATCTGACCCGGCGGGGACGATACGCTGTCCACGAGCTATGGCTGAAGTGGTCATCGCGATTGAAGCTGCTCGAGATCATCGCAAAGATGCCCGTTGGGCAAGAGATCGCTGTCCAGCCCGACATATCGCCGGTGCTGTCTGGAGCGATCAAGACCCAGATCCTGCCGCTGGAGGCCGGCCAGAAGGATTTGCGGTTGCGCGGCGAGGGATCGGAATTCCACCAGCTGCGTGAATTTGTAAGCGGCATGGATCCGCGCAGCATCGATTGGAAGCGCTCGGCGCGCATGCGCAGCCTCGTCGTGCGCGAGATGAGGGCCGAACGAAACCACCAGATCATCCTCTGCGTCGATTCCGGACGGCTGATGGCCGAGCAGCTTGCCGGCTTCACGAAGCTCGATCGCGCCATCAATGCGGCGCTCGCCATGTGCTGGGGCGCAGGCCTTGCCGGCGATCTTGTTGGCTTCTACAGCTTCGACAGCCGTCCGCGTCTGTTCGTGCCGGCCTTGCCCGGACGAGCGGCCTTTCCGCGGCTGCAGACGGTGTGCGCCGGGCTGCGCTACGAAACCCAGGAGACCAACCATACCTTGGGACTGAGCCACCTGTCAGGACGCCTGAAGCGACGGTCGCTGATTGTGATATTCTCCGATTTCGTCGACACCATCACGGCGGAGCTGATGATCGAGAACATGCAGGTGCTCGCCCGGCATCACTTTGTCGTCTATGTCGCCTTGCGCGATCCGATGCTGGCCAAGCTCATCGAACCTGAGGAAACGACGCTCGATGCCGTCGCTCGCTCGGTTGCGGCGCGCCAGATCCTTCAGGAGAGGCGCGCCGTCATGGAAAAGCTGGCGCGTCTCGGGGTGCTTTGCCTCGACAGCACGCCGGAGGCACTAACTTCGGATCTCATTGCGCGCTACATCGAAATCAAATCCCGTGAGATGATATGATGGATATCGGTATCGACGGCAGGATGGATAGGGGCGCGACAGTCAATGTCGGCGCCGTTCAGAACGATACGCTTCGTTCGGCCCGCTTCCGGCTGGAGCGCGAGGCACACTGGCGCCAACTGGACGAACTGGTGACGCGTGCCGAGAAAGGGGGCGCAGCCGCACTCGGCTATGATGAAGTCCGCAATCTCGCCACCGGATACAGGCAGGCGATGAACTCGTTGAGCGTGGCGCGCGATATTTCCCTCGATCGCGCCTTGATCGCCTATCTGGAAAGCCTCTGCGCCCGGGCCTATCTCGTCGTCTACGCTCCTCAGGAAAGCCTTGGCGGCCTAATGAGGCGCTTGCTGTTGCACGGCATTCCCCAGGCGGTGCGGCGCTCGGTCCTGCCTTTGTTCATCGGCTTCCTGGCGCTCATTCTGGGCGCGCTGGCCGGATACAGACTTTGCGCCAACGACCCGAGCTGGTTCTATACCTTGGTGCCGCCGGAGATGGCCGACCAGCGCACGCCCGATGCCTCGACCGATTACCTCCGCTCGACCATCTATGGCAATGAAGGGCATGACAGCGACCAGTTGGCCGCATTTTCCAGCTTTCTCTTTTCCCACAACACCACCATCGTCATCCTGATCTTCACCCTTGGTGTTTTCCTGTCGGTGCCGAGCTTCATCCTGACCTTTTACAATGGTCTGATCCTCGGCGCGTTCTTCGCGATGTTTTATCGCAGAGGGCTAGGCTACGACGTCTTCGCCTGGCTCTCGATCCACGGCGTCACCGAGCTTGCGGCCATCGCCATTGCCTGCGCCGGTGGGGCAAGGCTCGGACTTGCCGTTCTCCTTCCCGGTGCCAGAACGCGAAAGGAAGCCTTGCGCCACCAGGCGCATGATGCCGTCAAGCTCGCCATCCTGGCGGCGCTGATGCTTGTCGCGGCAGCCTTCATCGAAGGCTTCCTGCGTCAGCTGATCCAGGATCCGCTCTGGCGCATCGTCATCGGTTGGGGGATGGGCCTCTTCTGGGTAGGCTGGCTGCTGCTTGGAGGTCGCCAAAGCAAGGTTTCGCGTGAGGCCATGCGATGAGCCAGACAGTCACGGACGGCAGCCACGTCGAGCAGTTCATACCGCCTGAGGGCGTCCCGATCAGCTTCGCCATTGCCTCGATCGGAACCCGTTTCGGCGCGCAATTCCTCGACATCGTCTTCACCTCGATCATCATATTCATCTGCGCTGTGGCCATCCTCTTCACAGGCGTGCTGCCTATGACGGCGGAGGCGATGCTCATGGTGATGCTCGGTTTTTTGGTGCAGACCCCCTATTACATTCTCTCGGAGCTCATCTGGAACGGACGCACGCTCGGAAAGAGAATCACGGGCATCCGCGTCATCAACATGGACGGACGGCGGCTCACGCCGCACCAGGTGACCGCACGCAACCTGATGAAACAGGTGGAGATTTTCGCCCCCATGGGCCTTTTGGCTTCGGTCGGCACGCAGTCGGTCTGGGAAAACGGTCTGACGAGCCTCTGGCTTCTAGCGGTGGTCGTCGTCCCCTTCACCAACCGACGCCGGCAAAGGCTTGGCGACATCATTGCCGGCACCCTGGTGGTCGACACTCCGCGTTCCGTGCTCTTGTCCGACCTTGCGCTGTCTGCTCCTGCCGCCGTCTCGTCGCAGGCGGAATTCGAATTCCTGCCGGAACATCTCGATATCTACGGCAAATATGAGCTGCAGACGCTGGAGGACGTGCTTCGCGACTCGACGAAGACAGCCAACCATAAAGAGATCGAACAGATCGTGCGAACCATTACCCGGAGGATCCGGTATGAAGACACGGTGAAGCCCGGCCGGGGACTGGTTTTCCTGAATGAGTTCTATCGCGCCCAACGCGAGCATCTCGAGAGCTTGAAGCTTTTCGGCACGCTTCGCGAAAACAAATATCATGAGCATTCGCGATCAGAGGCGAAGAAGCTCGTTTGATGGGGTGAATGCTTTGGGACGAAAGTGGCAAGTCACCGCCACCAATTGATGAACGTCTTTTTTGAAGCATTGAGAAGGCTTGAGCTCGACGACAGGTGATTGGATGCCAGTTTGGCTGTTGTTAGAGCCCTCCTACCGATCGAACTCTGAAGGAATTGTGGTTTTGAGTTGGAGAGAAGTTACTTCGGAAATCCGCCGGGTTGTACTATGCCCATAGATTGTACTTTAGGGATAATGTAATGAAGCTACGTATTTTAGGCGCTTTCGCGCTTGTTCTTGCTGCTACGGGTCACGCTCAGGCCGACGAACGCGCCGCCGCATCAGCAATCTTCTTTCATGATGTGACGAAATCGACATGCGGTTTCAAGATGACGCCAGAGTCGGCGTTAAAAGCTGCAACCACTCTTGGAATGTCGGGTCTTATTAGCGAGCCATTGCTTTCGGCGGTGTTTGCAATTTGTGGAGAAGTAAAAAAGGGAAACAAAAGCAAAACCATTGTAATCCAGGTTCCCGACAACCGCAAAGTGCTGCGGAAAGTCATGATTGAAAGAGCCAAGTGGTGGCAAGCATGATAAGGGCGGCAGCGCTTGGCGGAGATGACAAACCCGCTGTAACCGCCGGATACCGAAGCAAGTGACAAGTGCTGCATCTTCACCGCGTGTCTGGTGAATTTCAATTGACGCAGGGGAAAGAGTCTCTCCGGCATGCATGGCCGAACATTTAAGGCAGAAACAGCACGTTGTACTGTCCGAAATTGCCCGGCAGGTCGCGGACCTTCATTTCCTCTTCGCGGTCCTCGAAGACGACGAGGCAATCCTCGTAGAACCCCGACAGCATCGATATGAAGGCTTTCGTTCCCTCCGGGCCGTAGAAGAGCGGCGTGAATTCCATATAGAGCGGCACGCGGCGGGCAAGCAGCGGCCGCATCGAGCGGCAGGCGACCGGCTCGTAGCCTTCGATATCCATCCAGACGAGGCCGATTGCGGCCGGATCGACCGAAAGACCGGCAAGGATCTCGGAAACCGGCTTCACCGGCACGCTGATCTTCCTGTCTGTCGGGCTTTGACGGATGGCGCTGCTCTTGCCGTGATTGTTGAGGTTGAGGAAAAAGTCGATCTCGCCTTCGCTCTCGCCGGCGGCGCAGTTGACGAGGCGGACTTTCTCCTCCAGCCGGTTCTGGCGAATATTGAGGGCAAGCAGCGGGAAATTGCGCGGATCGGGCTCGATGCTGACAACATGGGCGTAGGTGTCGCTGAGGGCGAAATAGACGGTCTGGGTGCCGATATTGCCGCCGATCTCCAGCAGCGTCGCGTCCTTTCGCAAGAGGCCGCGCTCGCGCAGGATGGCGATCAGCCGGTCGACGGCCTCGCGCTCGAAATGGCCCTTTCGGAAGACCTTGCGGCCGATATAGTCGGCGGGCGAGAAGGTCATCAGGTGGTCGCCGGCGTCGATCGTCATCGAGACGACGCGCGGGCCGATATTTTCGATCAGCAAGCGGCGGCCGAAGCGGGTGTCGAAGAAGCGCGAAGCGGCTCTATTGCGCGCCTTGCGCAGCCGGCGGCTCCAGTATTTGGTGGTCAGCCAGGGCTTGCCGGGCATCAGTCTTTTCCTTCGAGCGGTTCTGCTGCTTTCTCTCTCGGAATGACGTAGACTTTCAAGGGCAGGGCCCGGCCGCGCACACTGATTTCACGGCTTTCGATGCCGGAAAGATCAGCACCCGAAAGGGTCGCCACCGGTTCGGAGATGACGATCGCCGCTTCGAACTCTTTTGCAGCGCTTTCCAACCGGCTCGCGACATTGACGGTATCGCCGATCGCCGTCATGCTGCGCACCCGGCCGTATCCCATCGTGCCGACGACGGCGGGACCGGTGTGAATTCCGATGGCGATGCGCAGCGGCAGCGCCAGTTCATCGGCCAACTCGGCAGCGAGTTTCTCGACCTCGGCGACGATCGCGGCTGCTGCGTTGAGCGCCTGGCGGCAGGCTTCCTCCGGCGCGGTATTGAGGCCGAAGAGCGCCATGGCGCCGTCGCCGATGAACTTGTCGAGCCGCCCGCCCGCCTGCTCCACCGCCTTGCCGATGATGGCGAAATAGCGGTTCAGCAGGAAGACGACGTCGAAGGGCAGGCGGGTTTCCGTCAGCGTGGTGAAATGGCGGATATCGACGAAGAGCACGGCGATTTCACGCTCGCGGCCGGGGCTCGTTTCCTGGCTGTTGGCAGGAAGGGCTGCCTCGACCGCCGGGACGAGAAGCGGCGCGACCGCAACGTCGCGGTTCGGACGAAGCTGGCAGGCGAGCCGGACATCCGGGCCGGCATTGATGCGCTTCAGCGTCGTCTGCTCCATCTTGTCGGGGGCCGGCAGGCTTTCGTAATCGCCAAAGATCTGCACGCGGCAGGTGGAGCACTGGCCCTTGCCGCCGCAGACGGCATAATGCGGCAGGCCACCGAGCCGGCTCGCTTCCAGCACCGAGAAGCCGCGCGGCACCCGGATCACCTCGCCGCCCGGATAATTCACGGCGACCTGATCGAGCCGCTCCTTCAGCTTGCGCCGGGCGCGGGCGACGACGACGATGAGCAGCGAGGCCGAGAAGGCGCCGTAGAGCCCGGCGCGGATCACGGCGACCTGACGGTGAACGTCCGGGTTCGAGGCGTAGCGGGTGTTGACCCCCTCCTTGTAGGCGCTGACCGTCATTGACTGCTGGTAGGAAGGGTCGGCGAGCGCCCGGCCCATTTCGACGAAGCCCAGCAGCGCGAGCACCGGCACGAGGATAGCAAGCGCCAGCATTAGCGGAGCGAAGTCCGGATACCAGGAGCGGTAGCGCAGCCAGAAATGGATGCCGATGCAGCCGTGGATCCAGACGGCGACAACGGCGAACACCTGCCGAACGCCGTTTGTCGGGTTCCTGATCCAGAGCATTCCGACGACCGTCTCGTAGTCATCGATGTAGCCGTAGAATTCGTGGGCGATGCGCGTACCGATGACATGATCGAGGAGCAGCAGCGGGATCATCAAGCCGAGCACGATCTGCGCCATTTCCCCCTTCGGCATGACGAGGCTGCGGCGCATGTAGATGGCGCGCAGCACCAGCGCGATATGGATGAGGACCGACGAATAGAAGATGGCGGTCCCCAGAGGATTGCGCCAGATCGCCAGGAAGAGGTGGGCGGCTTTATCGGCGGCAGCGACGGAAATCAGGCCAATCGCATGGTTCGACAAATGGAAGAGGACGAAGATGAAAATGACGAGGCCGGAACCGAGCCTCGCCCTTCTGATCGTACGCTCCGAAAAAATCCCTGTGGCCGAGACCGTCGTCATTCATTCCCGTTCTTGTCGATGTAACCGCAGGCCCATAGAGATTGAGAAAGAGGCGGAATTGCTTCGATCGCGATCACATTCCATATGCTTATGCGCAAGTTTCCGGCAAAGGGACAAGAGCGGAATTTTTCCGACGGGCGCGAAAGTTGTAAACAGTCTGTCTCACGTGAGGTGTCCCAATGCGGGTGGCTTTCTACGCGCCGATGAAATCGCCGAACCATCCGGTGCCGTCGGGCGACCGGCTGATGGCGCGACTGCTGATCCGGGCACTGGAGCTTGGCGGGCATCAGGTCGACGTCGCCTCCGAATTCCGTACCTATGCCTCGACACCGCAAGCCGCAGCGGCGCTTGAACCCGCCATCGGCGCCGAACTGGAGCGGCTGCGGCTAAGATGGAAATCCGCGCCGCGGCCGGAACTCTGGTTCTGCTACCACCCCTATTACAAATCGCCCGATCCCTTCGGGCCGGCGATATCAGCCGAATTCGCAATTCCCTACGTCACCGCCGAATCCTCCTATGCGGCAAAACGCGATCGAACCGGCTGGGCAGCTTCACAGAAGCTGGTGGGCGAGGCGATCATGCGGGCGGCGGTCAATATCAGCTTCACCGGGCGCGACCAGGCCGGACTTGCCGCCGCCTTTGCGCAGGCGCGCCTTGCCAGGCTTAACCCCTTCATCGACACGGCGTTGTTCGAGACGGTGTCGCCAGCGCCCGATCAGCGCCGGCTGATGACGGTCGCGATGATGCGGGCCGGCGACAAGATGGACAGTTATGTCATGCTTGCAAAAGCGTTGCGGCTGATCGAAGACCGGCTCTGGACGCTGGCCGTCATCGGCGATGGTCCGTTGCGGCAAGAGGTGGAGGCGCTGTTTGCCGGCTTTCCCGGCCGCATCGAATGGCTGGGCGAGCGGAATGTCGTCGAGATCGCCGAATTGCTCGGACATGGCGGCATCTATGTCTGGCCCGGCTGCGGCGAAGCCTACGGTCTCGCCTATCTCGAGGCCCAGGCAGCCGGTCTTCCTGTCGTGGCGCAGGCAACGGCAGGCGTGCCAGCGGTGGTCGAGGCTGGCGTGACCGGCCTGCTGACGCCGGAGGGTGATGTCGCTGCCTATGCAAGGGCGATCGCAACCCTGCTCGGCGACGGTCAAAAGCGTGACGCGATGGGGCAGGCGGCACGATGCTTCGTGCTCGAGGAGCGTTCGCTTGCGAGGGCTGCCCGTGTCTTGGACGGGATTTTGCGCAGAAGCGCAGGAACAGGAGTGAGGTGATGAACTGGGAACCGTTGGGCCGCGAGCTTGAACGCTGGCGTGCCGCCGGCCGCGTGGTGCGGTTCTGGCTCAGGGACGACGACGCCGTCGAGCCGACGCCTGATCTGGAAAAGCTGCTGTCGCTGACCGGCGACAACGGAATTCCGCTGACGCTTGCCGTCATTCCCGCCCTGACGGGTGAGGCATTGGCCGCGCGGCTGGCGGGGGGAGCAGGCGTCGCTGTCGCCGTGCACGGCTGGTCCCACACCAATCACGCCGGACCTGAGCGCAAGAAGCAGGAACTCGGCGGCGAACGGGCGTCCGAGGTGGTGCTCGGCGAGTTGCGTGAGGGATTACAGCGCCTGAAGCGGCTCCATCCGGCTCGCTTCCTGCCGGTGCTGGTGCCGCCGTGGAACCGGATCGATGCCGCCCTGATTCCTGCATTGCCCGAACTCGGCTTTGCCGCGCTTTCGACTTACGGGCGGGCAAGAGAGGGCGGACCAATCCCGCTGCTCAACACCCACGTCGACATTATTGACTGGCACGGCACGCGCGGCGGCCGCAGCGAGGGGGAACTGGTGGCCGAACTGGTCGCTGAACTCCGCGACCGGCTTGCCGGCAGCGACGAGCCGATCGGCGTGCTCACTCACCATCTGGTTCATGATGCGGCCGCCTGGGATTTTCTGTCCGCCTTGTTTGCAGCGACGGGCCGGCATCCCGCCGTCCGCTGGTCATCGGCGTCGGAATTGCTAGAGCCTTAGACATTGCCGATCAGGCGGCGTGAAACTCGCCCGAGAAACTCTCGCATGAGTGCTACGACGTCATCGAGATGCGTCTCGAGCAGCCAGTGGCCGCCGCCGAGCAGATGCAGTTCGGCATCCGGCAGATCGCGCATGTAGGCTCGCGCCGATTTTTCCGGCATGTAGTGATCATTCGGACCCCAGACGATTAAAGTCGGAGGCCGATATTCGCGCAGATATTTGCGGTGTTCCGGGAACCACGCCCGGTTCTCCTTCAGTCCGGCGATCAGGTCGATGGCGATTTCCTTGCGCCGCGGCGTGATCAGCGACCAGTGCAGCTTCCAGAGATCCGGCGGGACCGTGTCGGCCAGAAGCGGCGGCAGATCGTTGAGGAATTCCTCCTTGAAGGTCTCCTCGCTGACTGTCTCCGCCAGCACCTTCTTCATCTCGGATCTCGGAAGCGTCCATGTCGCCTCGATCTCCGCATACTTCGGCCCGAGGGCATCATCATAGGGGATGTCGCCGTTCTGGATGATCAGCGCCAAGATGCGCTGGGGGTCCTTGATCGCCAACCGCGCACCGATAGGCGACCCGAAGTCGTGGAGGTAGAGGACAAACCGGTCGACATTCATCGCGCTGACGAAGGCCTCCAGCCAGGCAGCGTATCCGTCGAAGCTGTAGTCGAAATCATCAGGCGTGCCGCTGTAGCCCGCACCCGGGAAATCCGGCGCAATCAGGCGCCAATGGTCGGCAAGGCGTGGCATGAGATTGCGAAATTCATAGGATGAGCAGGGATATCCGTGCGGCAGCAACAAGACCGGAGCATCTTCTCGGCCGGCCTCGCGGTAAAAAGTCTCGACGCCTGCAACCGTAACGAAGTGATGTCGGACGAGCGTGGCCACATTCACGTTCGGTCCTCCTCATACTGCTCGGCGCCCTCCACCGGTCGCAGCCACGCTTCGCGGCGCTTGATCCAGAGTTCGTAGCGTGGCACCAGTGGCGTCGGCGCCTGCGAGAGGATGCCGAGCTTGATTTCCGCCTCCTGGTCATCGGCGGAAAACAGCCGCGCGCCGCAGCCGGTGCAGAAGCGTCGGCCGTGGAATTCGCCGGTTTCGCCGGAATGTTCAAACTGGCCGGCGCGCCAGACCCCGTAGAAGGTGAAGGCCGAACCGCTTTCTTTTCTGCAGTCGGTACAATGACAGATGCCGACGCGCAGCGGTTCGCCCCGCACAGAAAGCTGCACCTGCCCGCAAAGGCATTGTCCGGAAAGCACGGTCATGGCTGATACCCCGTTTCATCGATCTTGCGCTGCCGGGAAAACGGTCGGATCCGACATCTGTTCCGTCAGCAAGGCGCAAGCTGCCGGGCGCGCCCACTTGCGGGCGGGTACAGGAGACTTGTCGGTTCTAGACCACCATAGTCTGGTTGTCGCGGGCGGCGAAGGCGCCGGGGAAAGCGTCCTGCGCCTGTGCTTCCATCTGCGCCAGCTGTTCGTCCGTGCGGGAGGGCGCGTGGTGGAACAAGGCGAAGCGCTTCGCGCCGGCCATTTTCGCAAGCTCGGTGCCGTGCTGCCAGGTCGAATGGCCGAAGCCCTTGAAACGCTGCATCTCGTCTTCATTGTAAGTGCAGTCGTAGACGACGAGATCGGCGCCCTGCATCATCTCCAGCGAAACCGGATCGTAGCTGCCTGGAATATGCTCGATGTCATAGACGAGAGCGACCGAACGGCCCTGCCATTCGATGCGGTAGCCGATGGCGCCGCCCGGATGGTTCAGCATGAAGGTCTTGATCTCAATGCCCGCATGGGGCGTCAGCACCTGACCGGCATGGAAATCGCGGAAGTTCATCGTCGCCTGGCAGATGTCGGTCTTAACCGGAAACCAGGGCGGGCTGATGAACTGCTCGACCATTTCCCGCGTGCTCATCTTGCCATGGAGATGGCCGGACCAGATGTTGACGTTGATCGAGGGATAATAGATCGCCTTGAAGAAGGGCAGGCCGATGATGTGGTCGTAGTGGCAGTGGCTGAAGAACAGATCGACGTCGCTGACGCTGTCGGCGAGCAGCGAGAGCCCAGCCTCGCGCAGGCCGGAGCCCGCGTCGAAGATCATCCGATGTTCTCCGCAGCGAATTTCGATGCAGGAAGTGTTACCGCCGTAGCGATCGAACTCGGGGCCCGACACGGGAATACTGCCGCGGACGCCCCAAAATTTTACCTGAAATAAATCTGTCGTCATCGTTCTTCAAACCGGCCTTCCCGCATCGCCATCGTAGTCATTGTTCATCCCGATGCGAAGCAGTAGAATTCCACGGGTTTGCCTGCGGCCCCTTTCATTCTCCTAACCGCTAGCGGAAGAAGAAGTAGATTTTCCTAAGCAATCGGCTTTCGCTTCGGAAAGCAACCCAGTATGGTTGGTTTTCGGTAAACGGGCTGCTGAGGGCGGGACATTTTCCCGTACGTCATGCCTATTAGATGGTTGCGCGCGATTGAAAAAACAATTGCCGCCCTGTTGAGCCGAAAAATCCGGTTTTAAGAGCAGCACGAAAGCCCCGTGAAAGGGCTTCGCCCAACACGCATGGGGCACGGTGTTATGGTCAGGCCCTGCCGGCCGCTTCCACGTTCTCCGGCAGCATCATATGAGAAAATTCTAATTCCTGTTCTGCGAATGTTTTCTTGATTGAGAATGCCAGAAAGCGATATATCCGACGATACAGAAAATATAAGAGACTCGCCATGTTGCAGCCGGTTATCAACGAGACCATTGCCGAGACCAGCTACAGGCGCATTCGGGCCGACATCATTTTTGGCCGGCTGGCTCCAGGACAAAAATTGAAGCTGGAAAGCCTGAAGGAGTCCTACGAGACCAGCATCAGTACACTTCGGGAGGTGCTGAACCGGCTGTCCTCCGAGGGGCTCGTCGTTGCCGAGGGACAAAAGGGTTTCGAAGTGTCTCCGGTATCCGTTTCGGACCTCAAGGAGACAGCGGCGCTGAGGCTTCTGCTGGAAACACATGCGCTGGAACAGTCGTTCGTGCATGGCGACGTAGAGTGGGAGGCTCCCCTGGTATCGGCGCATTACAAATTGGCGCGGATGGAACGGGTGATGGCATCCGGCGACACCAGCAGGGCCGAGGACTGGAAGCGCTACGACTGGGAGTTCCACCAGGCCCTGATATCCGCCTGCGGGTCGAAGCTGCTGATGGAAACGCATTCGGTGATCTTCGACAGATATCTCAGATATCAGATGGTTGCCTTGTCCTATCGAGGCGATGTCGCCGCCAATGAACACCAGCAGCTTTTGGATGCGGCGCTGCGACGTGATGCGGAGACGGCCAAGCGCGTGCTTGTGCTGCATATCCAAGGCGGGGTCGAACATGCGCTGGCAAGAGGGACGCTGAAATAGAAATGATCCGGATGTTGCTCTTCGAGCTTTAGGTCCACCAACACAGGTGACATTTCGGCAAAACCAGGAAAAGCCATGCTCAAGCAAATCCATGATCCGGCTGAAACAGTAAGCGATGTCGTCTTCCGGCAGATCCGCCAGGATATTATATCTGGGACATTGCCGCCGGGGGCCAAGATCAAGCTGGAGCAGGCAAAGGAGCGCTACTCCATCGGCATTTCATCGCTGCGTGAAATTCTAAGCCGCCTGACGACGGAAAACCTCGTTGTCGCCGAGGGGCAGCGCGGCTTTGAAGTCAGCCCTGCTTCGCGCCGCGAACTTCTGGAGCTCGCCGACCTCCGGATTGTTCTTGAAACGCATGCGATCGGCCTTGCATTCGCTGCGGGAAATCTTGAATGGGAGGGGCGCATCGTCGCTGCCCATCACCGGCTGGCTGCCGCCGAACGCAAGCTCCTTGCGGGTGACGTCTCGCGGACCGTCGACTGGGTTCGATACGACTGGGAGTTCCATCAGGCGATCGTCTCGGCCTGCAATTCAGCGACGCTGATGGCGACATTGTCGTCTGTCTTCGACCGCTTTCTTCGTTACCATATGCTGGCTGAGAGTTTTCGCGGCAAGCCAGTCGTCGATGACCACAGGCTTCTGTTTGAACTTTCCATTCAGCGCGACGTCGCTGGCGCGACCGACGTCGTCAGAACGCACGTTCAAAGCGGCGTGGAGCATGTGCTGAAGAGCGGCCGGATTCGCTAGAGCAATTCCGGGAAAGTGCGAAGCAGTTTTTCAAAACAAAAGCTTAGAGTGGCTCTGCTCTCGATGAAAAACTGAACCGCTCTAAACCAGGGCCTCAGGAGGCGTCTTTCGGAATTCCTTCCGGACGCATCTGTTTCTTCAGGGCGGCGATCCGGAAAATTGCGTTCGGCGCGCCGTAGCCGCGGTAGCCGCGGCGCTCGACGATCTCGAAAAAGAAACCCTCTCCATAGGTTCCGCTATAGAGCTGGAAATATTCGCCATGCTCGTCCCGATCATAGAGGATGTTCTCCGCCTTCAGCCGCTCGGTCAGGGCAGGATCGAGGCCGAAGCGTGCTTCGACGTCATCGTAGTAGTTCGGCGAAATGTGCAGCGATCTGAAACCACAGGCACGAAGGTTTTCGGCGGTTGCAAAGATGTCGTCGGTCAGGAACGCCAGGTGCTGGATGCCGGCCCCGAATTTCTCGGCCATGAAATGTCCCGCCAAGGTGCGGCGGTTCTCGGCGCCGTTCATGGTGATGCGCAGCGCCCCGGTGTCGTTCTCGACGACTTGGCTGCGGACCACCCCGGCCGGATCGATGATATCGACCATCGGGGTCTTCCGCGTCTCGAAAATGGAGGTGTAGAACAAAAGCCAGGTGAGCATTTCATCGTAGCCGACCGTCTGGGCGACGTGATCAATGCGCAAAAGACCAGCAGACGGCGCGTCGCTGTCGTCCGTGACCGGCTGAAAGTCGATTTCGGAGAAACGACCCAATGCGCTCTTCTCGTCGATGAGATAGATGATCCCGCCTCCCACGCTCCGAATGGCAGGCAGCTCGAGCTCACCGTCTGCGACAGGCTGGGTGAATGGCTCGGCATCCAAGGCGAGCGCCCGCTCATAGGCCTTTGTCGCATCGTCGACGATCAGGGCCATGGCATAGGCAAAAGTACCGTGAACGGCGTAGGCCGCGTTGGCAAATCCTGCCTGATCGACATTGACGAGGATCCGGATCTCGCCCTGCTCGAAGAGGGAGACCTTTTTCGTGCGGTGGACCGCCGTCTTTTTGAACCCGAGAGTGCGCAGCAATGCAACCAGTTCGACTTCGTCTTCCTCGTCCGTGGCAAACTCGACGAAGCCGACGCCCTTGACGGAAGGCCTTTCCGGCATCGCCGCCCCGGTCATGCTGCCGATGCCGAGATGGCGGCGCACCTGATCGCCAAGATAGATCAGCGAGCGGTGGCCATCGGCGGCAATCGCCCGCGACAAACCGCCTCGAAACTGGTCGTTGAAGATCTCCAGGGAGAAATACCCGTCATAACCTGTTGCCGCGACGGCTTCGGTGAACGCCGTGACGGGAAGGTCGCCTTCCCCCGGCATGTTTCGGAAGTGGCGGCTCCAATAGAGCAGGTCCATGTCAATCAGCGGCGCATCGGCAAGCTGGACGATGAAGATCTTCTCCTTGAGAATCGAGCGGATGGAATTGACGTCGATCTTGCGCGACAAAGTGTGGAAGCTGTCGAGGATAAGACCGACATTCGGATGATCGGCGCGACGGACGATCTCCCAGGCGTCGCGGTGGTCGCTGATATGGCGACCCCAGGCAAGCGCCTCGTAGCCCACCCTCAGTCCTCGCCTGGCGGCACGCTCGCCGAGTTCATGAAAGTCCTCTGCCGCCCGGTCGATGCCGCCGATCGCGGCCGGCGAGACGTTTGAACAGACGAGCACCAGGTCCGTTCCCAGCTGCTGCATGACGTCGAACTTCCGTTCCGCGCGGTCAAACGTGCGGCTCCGCAGCGGCTCCGGCATGCCCTCGAAATCACGAAATGGCTGAAACAGGGTAATCTCCAGGCCGTGGTCGCGGACGAGTTTTCCGACATCGGCCGGGCTGCCGTCGAAGGCGAGGAAGTCATTCTCGAAGATCTCGACGCCGTCGAAGCCCGCTCGGGCGATCGCCTCGAGCTTCTCCGGCAGTTCGCCGCTGATCGTTACAGTCGCAATCGAGGTCCTCATGTCAAAGCCCTTCCGATATCCGTGCGGGATTGAACGAGCGCCGAACACAAAGATGCATTCCAGAAAACCGCTCGTTACTATTATGGCAAATGTCGTGAGGAATTCAAATAGCGTGTCTTATTATAAACTCTCATATGATTTTTAAAAACTCTGTTGATTTCAGCGCTCGTCTCTGGCAATCATTCCTCACACAGTCAAAAGGTGAGGTGGCTGTCCGGTCGAATGACCGCCAAAGGAGGAGGAGTTACATGTTCAAGTCTTTGCTAACGCGTGGAAACGCGATGCTCGGAGCCGCGGCCCTGGTGGCTGCCGTCACCCTGGCGCAACCGGCCGCCGCCATCACGCCTGATGAAATCAAGGCTCGCGGCAAGATCATCGTCGGAATTCAGGGTGACAACCCGCCCTGGGGTTTCGTGACCAGCGGCGGCAAACAGGACGGCCTCGACGCCGACATCGCAACGCTGTTTGCCAAGGAACTGGGTGTATCCGTCGAGTTCGTGCCGCTTGAAGTCAACAATCGCATTCCCGCACTGACGGCCGGCCGTGTCGACGTTCTCTTCGCAACGATGGCGATGCTGCCGGATCGCGCAAAGGCCGTGCAGTTCAGCAAGCCCTATGTTGCCAACGCGATCGTTCTGATTGGTCCGAAATCGGCTGAGATCAAGACGAATGCCGACATGGCCAAGTTCACTGTCGGCGTCGCCAAGGGTGCGGCTCAAGACACGCAGGTGACCAAGAACGCGCCGCCGAGCACGACCATCCGGCGCTATGATGGAGACGCCGCGAGTGTCCAAGCGCTGGTGTCCGGCCAGGTCGAGACACTCGGGGGCAATATCTTCTACATGGACCGGGTGGAGAAGGCCCGTCCGGGCGAATTCGAAAACAAGCTTGAATTCCAGAAGCTCTACAACGGTGCTTGCACGCGTCTCGGCGAAAAGGAAATCAATGCGGCGCTCAACACCTTCATCGACAAGATCAAGGCCAACGGCGACCTCAAGGCAGTCTACGACAAGTGGATGAAGGTTCCGGTACCGGAATTCCCGGAAAAGCTGGAAGGCATTCCATTCGCGGCGAACTGAGCGAACGGCAAAGGATGGCTGGCTTTCGCGTCGGTGGCCGCCCGATTGCCCCTCACCCTAACCCTCTCCCCGTAAGGACGGGGAGAGGGGACGTGCTCCACGGGACGCTGGCGAGGGACGGAGAGGTCACGGCTTGATCCCTTCGCCCCGTTTACGGGGAGAAGGTGGCGGCAGCCGGATGAGGGGCAGGCGGCCATCTCCTGGCGCGGGAATATTGAGGTCCAGACGAAGCCCTTACCAATGAAGGCGGGCAGCCATGCCCGTCAACGCAACCGCCATACCCACGGCCCTGAGGTGCGCGACATGACCAGAACCATTTTTGTGCTCAACGGACCGAACCTGAATCTGCTCGGTGAGCGCGAGCCCGCCATCTACGGCTCGGTGACGCTGGCCAATATCAAGGACAAGTGCCTCGCAAAGGCTGACAGTCTCGGCTTTGCCATCGACTTCCGGCAGACCAATTTCGAGGGCGAACTGGTGGAGAGCGTGCATCAGGCCAGGACAGACGCCTGTGGCATCATCATCAATCCTGCCGGTTATACCTTCACATCGATCGCTCTTCTGGATGCGTTGAAAATGTTCGACCCGCCGAAGATCGAGCTGCACATTTCGAATGTTCATGCGCGCGAGAGCATCTACCACAATTCGCTGATCTCGCGCGTTGCCACCGCCATCATGATCGGCTTTGGAGCCGACGGCTACGAACTGGCTATCCAGGCGATGGTTGGAATGGTCAAGCGGGACTGAACTTTCAGGAAGACGGACCGGAAGGGTCGCCATGAATTATAAGTTGGATTTCACCCCGGTCATAGATGGCCTGCCGAGCCTTCTGCTTGGCTGTCTCGGGACATTCTTGCTTGCCATTTGTGGGATGTTGCTGGCGATCATCATCGGAATTGGCGGCGTTGCGCTGCGCGACTCTGCGCTCAAGCCGGCGCGATGGCTGGTCATCGCCTTCGTCGAACTGATCCGCAACACGCCGTTCCTGGTCCAGATCTTCTTCATCTATTTTGCGCTTCCGCTCACGGGCATCAGGCTGGATCCGACGCCGACGGCGATTATCGCGCTCGGCATCAACGGTGGTGCCTACGCCATCGAGATCATTCGCGGCGGCGTTCAGTCGATCCCTAGGGGACAGATGGAAGCGGGGCTGGCCCTTGGTCTGCACAAGGCTCAGGTTTTCCGGCTGATCATTCTCAAGCCGGCATTGCGGGCGATTTATCCGTCGCTGACAAGCCAGTTCGTCCTCCTGACGCTGACCACCAGCATTGCATCGGCGATTTCGGCCTACGAGCTGACCTCCGTATCGCAGCGCATCGAGTCGGAGAGCTTCCGCAGCTTCGAGGTCTACTTCACGGTCACGGTTTTCTATTTCGTGATCTCCTGGCTGATGATGCGCATCTTCGCGCTGTTTTCGGCGCGCTACTTCAAATATCCGGTCAAGTAGGAGGAATTCCATGGGTCACGACGAATTCGTCTTCCTCCTGATCGGCCTGAAGTGGACCGTGGTCCTGTCCGCCGTCGGCTTCGTCTGCGGCGGCATTGCAGGGCTCGGCGTCGCCCTTGCGCGCGCCTCGGGCATACCGCTGCTGGAACGCGTCACGGCCGCTTATATCGCCGTCTTCCAGGGTACACCGCTGCTCATGCAGCTTTTCGTCGTCTATTACGGGCTGGCGCTGGTGGGGCTGATGCTCGACGCCTGGGTGGCCGTTGCCATCGGCCTGACCCTGCATGCCAGCGCCTATCTCGGCGAGATCTGGCGCGGATCGATCGAAGCGGTGCCGCGCGGCCAGACGGAAGCGGCCAAGGCTCTCAGCCTCAGATACGTCTCGCGTATGAGGGATGTCATCCTGCCGCAGGCGCTGCGCATCTCGCTGCCAGCCACGGTCGGTTTCCTCGTGCAGCTGATCAAAGGCACCTCGCTTGCATCGATCGTCGGCTTCACCGAGCTGACGCGGGCCGGCAACATCATCTCCAACCAGATCTTCCAACCGCTGACGGTCTTCGGCATCGTCGGCGCTCTCTACTTCCTGATGTGCTGCCCACTGACGATCCTTGGCGCGCGCCTCGAACGAAAGTTTGCCGCCTCTGCGCGCTGATCCGCATCCCCATTCTTCGACGCGGTCCAGCCCGCCAAAGTGGAGTTCTACCGATGACCAGTCCCAGTCCTGCTCAAGGCGCAGAGACCATGATCACCATGGAGCGGGTGGAGAAGTGGTATGGTGCTTTTCAAGCCCTGCACGACATCAACATATCGGTTCGCAGCGGCGAGAGGATCGTGTTGTGCGGACCTTCCGGCAGTGGGAAGTCGACGCTCATCCGCTGCATCAACCATCTCGAGACCTACGAGAAAGGTGAAATCCGCGTCGGCGGAATTCTTCTCGGCAATCAGGCCAAGACCATCGATGCGATCCGTCGTGAGGTCGGCATGGTCTTCCAGCAGTTCAATCTGTTTCCGCATCTGACGGTGCTGCAGAACTGCATGCTGGCGCCGATGAAGGCTGCCGGCGTCGGCAAGGCGGAGGCCGAGGAACGGGCACGCGGGCTGCTCGAGCGGGTCAAGATCCTGGAGCAGGCCGACAAATATCCGGTGCAGCTTTCGGGTGGCCAGCAGCAGCGCGTGGCCATTGCCCGCGCGCTTTGCATGCGGCCGAAGGTGATGCTGTTCGACGAGCCGACGTCGGCGCTTGATCCGGAGATGGTCAAGGAGGTGCTGGATACGATGATTGCGCTCGCCGACGAGGGCATGACGATGATCTGCGTCACCCACGAAATGGGCTTTGCCCGCCAGGTCGCAGATCGCGTGATTTTCATGGCCAGTGGCGCGATCGTCGAGGAAGCCCCGCCGGCCGAGTTCTTCACAAACCCACAGCATGAGCGAACCAGGAAATTCCTCGGAGAGATCCTGCGGAAGTAATGCGTTTCAAGGTCGATGCCTCTGGCAAATTATGGGAGCAGGCAATGAAGCCGCTGGAGATTGCAGTCATGGGAGCTGGCCTCATCGGCAGGCGCCACGTCGAGCGTGTCATGTCCGAGCCCGGAACCGTTCTCTCGGCGGTGATCGATCCTTCTGCCGCCGGTCGCAACTTTGCCGAGAATGTCGGCGCCCGATGGTACCGGAGCTTCTTAGACATCCGCGTTGAGGACAGGCCTGACGGCGTCATCGTGGCAACGCCGAACCAGCTCCACGTTGAGAACGGAATGGAGATCGTCGCTGCCGGCATCCCTGTCCTGATCGAGAAACCTATCGCCGACGATGTCGATGCTGCCGCAGCACTGGTTGGCGCCGGCGAGAAGGCAGGCATACCGCTCCTAGTCGGCCATCACAGGCGCCACAATCCGGTGATCAAGACGGTCAAACAGATCGTCGACGGCGGAAGGCTTGGCCGGATCCTCACGGTGCACGGCACGTTCTGGGTCGCCAAGCCCGACGACTATTTCGACATCCCCTGGCGGCGCGAGGCGGGCGCCGGCCCGGTCTTCGTCAACCTGATCCACGATGTCGATCTCTTCCGATATTTCTTCGGCGAGGTCGAAGCCGTCCATGCGATGGAATCCCACGCCGTGCGGAACCATGCCGTCGAGGATACGGCTGTCGTCACGCTGCGTTTCGCAAGCGGGGTGCTTGCAACCCTCAACGGCAGCGATGCCGTGGCCGCGCCCTGGAGCTGGGAGACGACCACCGGCGAAAACCCCGCTTTTCCCCGTTACGATCAATTCTGCTACCAGATCGGCGGCACCAAGGGTTCGCTCGGAATTCCCGATCTGACGCTTTGGACGAGCCCTTCGAAGCCCGATTGGCTGGAGCCGCTTGCCCAGGAGCGCGTGCCTTACCAAGCCGCCGATCCCCTTTGCGTTCAGCTCAGACACTTTTGCGACGTCATTCGTGGCGGTGCCACGCCTCTGGTGAGTGGCCGGGAGGGCCTTGCTACGCTCAGGGTCGTCGAAGCGATCAAGAGATCGGCACGCTTAGGGCAGATGATCCACCTCTCCAATGGCAGCGCCTCTTCCGATCCCCAGAAAGTCTGACCACATGATCACCGGGACGACCAAACTCATCGCTCACCTCGGCTATCCCACGGAGTCCTTCAAGGCCCCGCTGATCTACAATCCTTACTTTCAGAAGAACGGAATTGATGCCGTCGTCGTGCCGATGGGCTGCAGGCCGGAGGATTATCCGGCATTTCTGAAGCTTCTGTTCCGGTTGTCCAACATCCACGGTGCTCTGATCACGATGCCGCACAAGGTTTCGACAATGGCACTGCTCGACGAAACATCGACCAACGCAAAAGTCGCCGGCTCGTGCAATGCCGTGCGTCTCGGTTCGGACGGCAGGCTGATCGGTGACATGTTCGATGGCGAGGGCTTCGTTCGCGGCGTGTTGCGCAAGGGTAAAAAGGTTGAAGGAGCCCATGCGCTCATTGCGGGCGCCGGCGGCGTCGGCTCGGCGATCGCCGCGTCATTGGCACAGGCGGGTGTGGACCACCTCGCCATCTTCGATGCCAACCAGACGACCGCGACCGCGCTGCTGGACAGGCTGAAGAAATATTATCCGCATCTTGAAGTGACGGTCGGCTCCGCCGATCCTGAAGGTTTCGACATTGTCGTCAATGCGACGCCTCTCGGCATGCGGCGAGGTGACCCGCTGCCGATCGATATCGACCGCATCTCGCCATCGACCTTCGTCGGCGAAGTCGTGTTGACGAAGGAGATAACCCCTTTTCTTGAGGCCGTGCGGGCGCGCGGCTGCGCATTTCAGGTGGGAACGGACATGTTGTTCGAACAGATCCCCGCCTATCTCGAATTCTTCGATTTCCCGACGACGACGGCCGACAATCTGCGGGCAATCGCCAAACTCGGATGATGCGAAATGTGTGAGCGTTTGCGATTCGGGATTTTAGATCCCCACAATAACAGGCAGATTTTATCTGCCGCTTGAGCTGGCGGCTTTGGCCCTGATGCTTGCGGCTTGGAACGCTATAGCCATTTTTTGAGGCAAATGAAGACGCAAGATCTGCGGTCAAGATCCGCGAAGGATCTCGTTTAGCTCTTTTGCGGCGCGCTTCTTAGGCCTGCTGCAGCTGTCTGATCGTCTCTGGCCTTGTCGGCTGAGGCTGTGAATGCACCTCAGAGGCTACCTTCATGAACGTCTGAAGTGCCGCAGAAAGATATTGGTCGCTCCGCGTCACGAAAACAGTCGGCGCCGTTCGCAGATTGTCGGGAAGCTGGTGTATCATGACCCGTCCGTCGGCCGCCGCTGCCTGAACGACACCGCGAGGCAACATGGCCACGCCGACACCGGCTGCAACACAGCCGATGATCCCGTCCATGGTTCCGAGTTCCATCCAGCGGACATTCGTTACCCCACATGCCGCAAGGAACATGTCCATGCGCCGGCGATAGGAACAGCCCGATCGGAAGGCGAGGACCTTCAGGGCCGGCGATGCAGCCAATGCCTTCAGATCCGCAAGCTCGCGAACCCGCGGCGAGGAGATGACCACGAGCTCCTCCTCGATGATGGACAGGCTCTGCAGTTCGGGATGAGCAATGGGGCCGGAGACGAACGCGCCATCCAGTTTGCGTGCGACGACGTCGCTCACGAGCTGTTCCGTCGGTGCAGCCTCCATCAAGACATCGACTTCCGGATATTCTTCAGCATAACGTATCAGGATGGGCGGAAGGCGAAGCGCTGCAGTGGTCTCCATCGAGCCGATCCTGAGTAAACCGCTCGGCGTACCGTGGTCCGTGACGACGCGCATGGCTTCGTCCAGAAGCTCTCCGACGCGCTCGGCATAGGGTACGAGCTGAAGGCCGGTGGCCGTCAGCGTAACCCCTCGCCTGGAGCGATGAAAAAGCGGCGCGCCGATTTCTTCCTCAAGCGACTTTATACGTGCGGTGACGTTGGATTGGACAGTGTGCAGCACACCGGCCGCCCCTCCAATGCTGTTTGCTCTCACCACCGCCTGGAAAAACTTGAGATCGACGCTGTTCATCAGCCATCTCCTTTTCTGATGGAAAACATCTGATCTAATCGTTTGTCATTCGTCAAGCGTCACCATAGCGTCAAAGAAAATTAACCGGGAACATTCCTCCAACTGGGAGAAGTACGATGACGATACGGACGCGTCTGACAGAGTTTTTCAATATTGAGCACCCGATCATCCTGGCACCGATGACGCCGGCAGCGGGTGGCGCGCTTGCGTCCGCCGTCGCCGATGCCGGCGGTTTGGGTCTTTTGGGCGGCGGATATGCTGATCGTTCATGGTACGAGACCGAGTCATCGCTGATCACCAACGAACGCGTTGGCTGCGGGTTCATTACATGGGCGGTTGAGCACGACCTTGATCTGTTTGACCGTGCGCTTGCGGAGCGTCCATCCGCGATGATGCTGTCCTTTTCCGATCCGGCCAGGCTCGCAGCCCGCGTCAAGCAGGCGGGTGTTCCGCTGATTTGTATGATCCACACGCTCGAACATGCCCGGCATGCGATCGACGTCGGCGCCGACGTGCTTATCGTTCAGGGGACCGAGGCCGGTGGCCATGGCCTGGTCGCGCGCTCGACCATGCCCTTCGTTCCCGCGGTCGTGGATCTGGTGGCGAAGATTTCCCCGTCTGTCATCATTGTGGCGGCAGGCGGCATTGCCGACGGAAGAGGCCTGGCCGCTTCGCTGATGCTTGGAGCGGACGGGGTCCTGATGGGAACCAGGTTCTGGGCTACGCGCGAGTCGCTCATCCATCCGGCAGCCAAGGACAAGGTTGTCGCCGCCTCTGGCGACGAGACGATCCGGACGTCCGTTTACGACATCGTCCGTCAGAAAGCCTGGCCCGCTGGCTATACCGGTCGCCTGCTCAAAAACGGCTTCATCGACAAATGGCATGGCCGCGAGGAAGAGCTGCGTATGCTGCATTCCGAAGAATTGTCAAAGGTCGAGACGGCTTGGGCCTCTGGCGACTATGACACGGCCAACGTGACCGTCGGTGAGGCGGTTGGCCTCATCAACGATCTGCCGTCGGCGAAGGACATCGTCCGCCGAACGGTGCGCGAAGCAAGCGAAAGGCTTGGCCTCTACGCATTCGATCAGCGCATCGCCAGCTGATTTACCACGGCCCAAAAGGGCCGATCGCTTCAAAAACAAAAAAGGGGACTGCAGCATGCAACAGCTACAGGAAAGGGACGATTCCGTCCGCAAACCGGGCATCTGGACCGTCGTTCTCGCGTCAAGCGCCGGCACGGTCATAGAATGGTACGACTTCTATCTCTACGGAAGCCTGGCAATCTTTTTCTCGACACTCTTCTACCCAGCCAATGAGCCGACGGCAGCCGTTCTGATCAGCGTCGCGACTTTCGCCACGGGATTTGTCGTGCGGCCATTGGGAGCCCTGCTGTTCGGCAGCATCGGCGATCGCTTCGGACGCAAGAGCACCTTCTTGATGACGCTCATTCTGATGGGCATCGCGACCGCGCTTGTCGGCATCTTGCCAACCTTCGAGACTGCCGGGTATTTTGCACCGATCGCCCTTGTCGTCCTCCGGCTGATCCAGGGATTGGCAATCGGCGGCGAATACGGCGGCGCCGCCGTTTACGTTGCGGAACACGCTCCCGAAAACAGACGTGGTTTCTTTACGAGCTTTATCCAGACAACGGCAACCGTCGGCTTTTTCCTGGCGATTGTCGTCGTTCTTACGTGCCGGCTGTCGCTCGGCGAAGAAATCTTCAAGCTATGGGGTTGGAGAATCCCCTTCCTGCTTTCGTCGGTTTTGATCGTCCTGTCGCTTTATTTGCGCCTCAAGCTCAGCGAATCTCCGGTTTTCGAGGAACTCCGCAAGGGCGGAAAGACCGCAAAGAGCCCGATCTGCGAGAGTTTCGCCACCGGTCATGGTGCGCGCTATGCAGCCTTCGCGCTGTTTGGGGCAACCGCGGGCCTCGGATGCGTGTGGTATACAGGGCAGTTCTACGCCCTCTATTTCTTGCAGAGCGTGCTGAAGCTGGACTTCCTGACGGCGAACCTTTGCCTTGCGGCTGCTCTGGTGATCGGAACGCCGCTCATCGTTTTCTTCGGCGCCTTGTCCGACCGGGTCGGCCGCCGCAAGTTGATTGTCACCGGCTTTATTCTCGCAGCCGTGTTCTATGTCCCGATCTATCAGGGCATCGCCGCCGCCGTCGCAGCGCAAAATTTCGTTCTGGTCACGGCCCTCATCGTCGCCCAACTCGTCTTCGTCGGCCTGGTCTACGGGCCGATGGCAGCCTTCCTCGTCGAGCTCTTCCCGGCGAAACTGCGCTACACCTCGCTCTCGCTTCCCTATCACATCGGAACAGGCGTGTTTGGCGGGTTCGTTCCCCTCATCAGTCTGTCGCTCGTTGCCTATACGGGCAACATCTATGCCGGCCTGGCCTATCCCATCGCGATCGCGATTATGAGCGCGGTCGTGAACCTGCTCTGCTTCCCCCGTGCCCTGTCTGTCGATACCCGACCCGCCATAGCCGCCCTCCCGGCGGATGCAAACTAAGTGCAGGCGGGGAACGGCATAGGGCCGTTCTCCGCTCTCCTTTCCCCCGAGGACGACCCATGCCGCTGATAAAAATCAATCTTCTGAAGGGCCGATCGCCAAACGATCATGAGAGGATACTCAACTGCATACATGAGGCAGTCGTCAGGGCTTTCAATGTGCCGACGGCAGATCGTTATCAGATTCTGTATGAGCACGAGCCAACCCATGTCCGTGCAGAGGACACTGGCCTCGGAATTTCTCGCAGTGACAGGCTGATCATTATCGAGGTGATCTCGCGAGCACGGTCCGCCGAAGATAAGCAGGCCTTCTACCGTTTTGTTACCACGGGGCTTCTGGATGCGTGTGCGATCGACCCTGCAGATGTCGTAGTCAGCATCGTGGAGAATGGCGACGCGGATTGGTCCTTCGGCCTTGGTCGAGCTCAATTCATAACCGGCGAACTTCGCTGAATCAGGCATCCGCGGCGGTGAAAGGACATCAACGCCCGATGCCAATCCGATACGGCCGCGCCACCAACTTTGACCGGCCGAGCGCAAATTCAAACAAGAAAGAGAGCAGCTATGAAACAGCTATACCGAACCGTTGCCGCGTCACTGGGAGTGCTGATGACAACCTTTTTAGTTTCCGCGCAAGCCGAGGAGACCATCGTCAAACTTAAAGTCGAAGGCCAGACAATCGTAGCGACGATGGTTACGCCGGATGATGTTGCCAATCCCCCTGTCGTCCTGATGCTTCACGGCTTCACTGGCAGCCGCAACGAATGGAGTTCGGACGCAGTGAAGGAAGGCCTATTCGGGCGTGCTGCGCCGGTGCTCGCAAAGAACGGCATCGCTTCGCTTCGGATCGATTTTCGCGGCAGCGGGGAGAGCGACGGCAAATTCGAAGACATGACGGTCGAAACCGAGATAACGGACGCGCAAGCGGCGCTCGACTTCCTATCGACGAATGACGGCGTCGATGGCAAGCGGATTTCGGTGATGGGAATGAGCCTGGGCGGCGCTGTCACGACCGCCGTCGCCGGCCGGACAAAAACACCTTTAAAATCTGTGGTGCTCTGGAACCCCGGTATCAATCTTCCCGCGGCATTCATTTCGATCTTCGGCGAAAAGCAAATGGCTGAAGCTGTGAAAGCTGGCGATAACGTCTATCCTACCAAGCGCCTCGGCGATGGGAAAGATATCCCGTTGAAAGGCCGCTTCTTCGAGAGCCTATACGCAGTGCAGCCTGCTGGCGAGATCTCGCGCTATAAGGGTCCGCTGTTCCTGGCGGTCGGAACACGTGATAGCATCGTCTTTCCCCAGCCCGTTCTCGCCAAGTCGCTGCTTTCTTATCACGATGGTCCGGAGGAACTGTGGACTGAACCCGTTGATCATGGTTTCGGCGTCGAACAGAGCGCTGAGACAGTGGACAAGCTGATTTCGGCGACGGTCGCCTTCCTGAAGTCCAGCGGCGAATAATCTGCGCCTCGGACAGCGCTTGCTCGGCCGCCAAAACCGCCGGAACTGGCGGCATCTGTACGGAGGCGGCAGCAGCCTGCTAGAGCGAGGCGGTGATGCCGCCATCGACCGTCAGCATATGGCCGTTGACGAAGGAAGAGGCACCCGAGGCGAGGAAGACGGCGGCGCCGACGAGCTCCTTGACCTCGCCCCAGCGGCCCGCCGGCGTGCGGGTTTCCAGCCAGCCAGAAAACTTCGGATCGTCGACAAGCGCCTGGTTGAGCGGCGTGCGGAAATAGCCGGGCGCGATCGCATTGACCTGCAGGCCGTATTTCGCCCAGTCGGTGGCCATGCCGCGCGTGAGGTTCTTCACCGCGCCTTTGGTCGCGGTATAGGGCGCGATACCGGGACGGGCGAGTTCGGCCTGGACGGAGGCGATGTTGATGATCTTGCCGCAGCCGCGCGATATCATCGCCTGGGCGACCGGCTGGCTGACATAGAACAGGCTGGAGACATTGGTCTTGAAGATCTCGTCCCACTTGTCGACCGGGAAGTTCTCCAACGGTGTGCGAAACTGCATGCCGGCATTGTTGACGAGGATGTCGATCGGGCCGATCTCCGCCTCGATATAGGCGATGGCGGTGCGGCTGGCCTCCGCATCGGTGACGTCGAAGGCGGCGCTGACGGCATGGCGATGGCTGCGACGGATATCCTCGGCGGCGGCCTCCGCCTTCTGCGCGTTGCGGCCGTTGATGATGATCGAAGCGCCATGCTCGGCAAGCCCGACCGCCAATGCGCGGCCGATGCCCTGACTGGAGCCGGTGACGAGGGCACGACGGCCCGAGAGATCGAAGAGGGGAAAGGTCACGGGGCTGCTCCTGATTTCATTGCACTGTGCATAGCCGGTTTCCGGCATTACATGCAAAGGTGCCGGATCAGGCCGTTCCAAGCCTCTTGATATTTCCTGCAAGCTCCCCAGCGAGCCGCAGGCTGGCGGCGGTCGCCATCGTCATTTGCGGCAGCAGCAGCCATTCGAGCGTCCAGGCAGCGCCGGAGCGTTCCTGTTCATGGACGAAGGAATGATGGATGCCCGAGAGCGCCGTGGCGTTGAAGCGGGCGAGCGAAACGAGGACTTCGGCGGAAACGGGGTTTTGCTTGTGTGCCATGGCCGACGAGGTGCCGCCGCCTGAAATTTCGATCTCGTCACCGGCCTGGGCAAGCAGTGCGATATCCTGCCCCATCTTGCCGAGACTGCCCGATATCGACGCAAACAGGCCGGCAATATCGGCGATCGGCAGACGCCCGCTCTGCCATTGCGATGCATCGGTGAGGCCGAGTTCCTGGGCGAGCGAAGCGCGGATGGCTGCGGCCTGCGATCCGAGCTTGTCCAGGGTGCCGGCCGCACCACCGAACTGGACGGGAAAACTCTGCTCGGTCAGGCGATCGCGATAGGTCGTCAACGGTGCGCGCCACGCGTTGAGGCGATCAGCAACAGTAATCGGGATCGCCGCCTGCATACGTGTGTGACCCATCAGCCGGTTCCGGCCGAACTGGCGGTCCAGCGCATCGAGCCGTTCGGCAATGGTGGAAAGCCGACCGGCAAACAGGAAGACGACGGTCTTCAGGCGGATCATCAGGCTGGTATCGATGACATCCTGGCTGGTGGCGCCGAGATGCAGGCTTTTTGCCGCTTCCTCGCCGACATCGGCGCGCAGCTGCTTCACGAGATCGGGAACGACGACACCGTCCCTTGCCGTTGCCGATCGAAGACTGGACATATCCGGCGAGAAGGCGGCGCAGGTGTCAGCGATGCGCCTTGCGGCTTCGGCAGGAATGAGGCCGTGAGCGGCTTCAGCCTTGGCGAGCGCGGCCTCGAAGGAGAGCATGGCCCGTATATCCGCCTCGGCGGAGACATAGGGCGCGATTTCATCGTCGCCGAGCAGGCTGGAAAGGAAGGGGTGGTCGAACGGCGATGCGGTCATGATCGTCTCGGTTTGTGGTGGCGGCCCCCTCATCCGGCTGCCGCCACCTTCTCCCCACTGGGGAGAAGGGACTCGAGGCGGCGTCCGCGATTTATGGAGGCTACTTGCAGAGTGGCCGGCAAACAAGCCGCCACCATGCCCTCAGATATCGAGAAACACCGTTTCCTTCGGGCCCTGCAGGTAGATGTCGAAATGACAGGTCGCGCCGTCGCGGGTGGCGATCATCGTTGCGACGCGCTCGCGATGTTCGATGCGGGAAAGCAGCGGGTCGGCGGCATTGGCCTCCGTCTCCTCCGGAAAATACATGCGCGTATGCAGGCCGATATTGATGCCGCGGGCGACGATCCAGAAAGTGATGTGCGGGGCTTGTCTGCGGCCGTCCTTGAAGGGAACGCGGCCGGGCTTGACGGTCTCGAAGCTGTAGACGCCGTCTTCGGCACGGGTCGGGCAGCGGCCCCAGCCGGTGAAATTGGGATCGGCGGCGCCGCGCATTTCCGACGGGCTGTTGTAGAGGCCGGCGCTGTCGGCTTGCCAGATCTCGATGACCGCATCGCGCACCAATGCGCCGGCGCCGTCGAAGATCCGGCCGGTGACGGTGATACGCTCGCCGAGCGTCTTGTCGTTGACCATCCCGATGCCGAGATCGGTGTCGTAGACGCCCGAGATGTCGCAGAAATTCGGCGTCAGGCCGATATGGACATAGGGGCCTGCCGTCTGCGACGGAGTTTCCTTGAGATAGCCGAGCTGCTGCATGGTCAGTTGCCCTCCAATTTGTTTTCGAACATCGTCGAGCGGCGGCCGCGCAGCACAATGTCGAATTTATAGGCGCGTGAATCCATCGGGATGGTGTTGCCCCAGTCGAGCGGCGCGATCAGTTGCTCGATCGCCGCCTTGTCGGGGATCGTTCCGACGATCGGACATTTCCAGATCATCGGATCGCCCTCGAAATACATCTGGGTGATCAGGCGTTGGGCAAAACCATGCCCGAAGATCGAAAAATGGATATGGGCGGGACGCCAATCGTTGATGCCGTTCGGCCAGGGATAGGCGCCGGGACGGATGGTGCGGAAATGGTAGTGGCCGTCCTCGTCGGTGATGGCGCGGCCGCAGCCGCCGAAATTCGGGTCGATCGCCGCCAGATAGGTTTCCTTCTTGTGGCGATAGCGGCCGCCGGCATTGGCCTGCCAGAATTCGACCAAGGCGCCGGCGACCGGCCTGGCGCGCTCGTCGAGCACGCGGCCATGGACGATGATGCGTTCGCCGATGGCGCTTTCGCCGGGCTGCGCGTAGTTCAGGATCAGGTCGTTGTCGAGTTCGCCGATCATCGAATGGCCGAAGACCGGACCCGTGGTTTCGGAAATCGTGCCGTCGAGCGACAGCAGTGCGCGCTGTGGCGCGCGCAGCACGGAGGTCTTGTAGCCGGGGGTCAGCGCCGGCGCATGCCAGGCGCGGTCGCGGGCGAAGAAGCCGCCGGTCTCGGGCTTGCGGTTCGGTCGTTCGGACATGTTCCTCCCTCAGGCCGCCTTTTCGGCGTCCATCTGTTCAAAAGCCTGTTTTGCGATCTTGATCGCGTGATTGGCAGCGGGAACGCCGGCATAGATCGCCACATGCAGCAGCGCCTCGCAGATATCCTCGCGGGTCGCCCCCGTATTGGCGGTGGCGCGCACATGCATGGCAACCTCGTCGTCCTGGCCAAGCGCGGCAAGCAGAGCGATCGTGACGATCGAGCGCTCGCGCTTGGTCAGCGCCGGGCGCGACCAGACATGGCCCCAGGCGGCTTCGGTGATCAACTCCTGGAAAGGGCGGTCGAACTCCGTCGACGCGGTGGCGGCGCGGTCGACATGGGCGTCGCCGAGCACGGCGCGGCGGGTCGCCATGCCCTGCCGATAGCGCTCGGAGGAGGACGCGGTCTCATTCATGGGCTGACTTCTCCAGACGGAATGGATGTGAGGAAGGCGCGGATGATCGCCGTCAGCGCCTCCGGCTGCTCGACGCAGGGAATGTGCGCGCAATCAGGGATGACCTCGTAACGCGCGCCTGATATCAGCTTCGCGGTCGAAAGCACGAGATCGGGCGGCGTCGAGCCATCCTGGTCGCCGACGATGCAGATCGTCGGGACAGTGATCGTCCTTGCGATTTCGGTGAAATCGGCATCGCGGATCGCGGCGCAGGCGGCGAGATAGCCCTCGACGGACTGGCGCGTCAGCATGTTGCAATAGCCGGCATAGGCGGTGCTCTCTGGCCGCCGGAAGGCGGGCGTGAACCAACGTTCCATGATGGCGTCGACGATGCTTGCGATGCCGTTTTTTTCGACGGCGGCGATGCGGGCATTCCAGCTCTGCGCCGTGCCGATCTTGTGGGCGGTGTCGCAGAGGATGAGCGCGCGGATCAAGTCCGGCCGGCGGTGATAGAGCGACTGGGCAATGAGACCGCCGACCGACAGGCCGCAGATGACGGCATCCTTGACCGACAGCAGATCGAGAAGGCCAGCGAGATCCGTCGCATGGTCCTCGATCGATGAGGGAAGTTGGCCGACATCGGAAAGGCCGTGGCCGCGTTTGTCGTAAAGCACGATGGCGAATTCGCCGGCGAGCCGCACCACGACGTCGCGCCAGATGCGGAAATCCGTGCCCAGCGAATTGGTGAAGACGATCACCGGCCTGTCGGCAGGGGCACCGATGACCTGATAATGGATCGTCACGTCGTTTATGCGGGCGAACTGCACGTCACTCTCCTCCTCATCAAATCAGTTCAGCCGGAGGACCGGCATTTGGTTCAACTGACGGACGGCATTCCTGACTCAGGCGTCTGCGCCATGAATGGCTCCTCCCGCCTGCCTCACCCTCCGTCATGCTCGGGCTTGACCCGAGCAGCAGCGGGCATGGATCCTCGGGTCAAGCCCGAGGATGACGGAGAGTGGGGTTAGCCCTCTTGCCAAACTTGCCCCGGCCTATCGAGGCAAACCACATCCGGTGCTTCACTAAGCCTCCCTGGATTATAGAGGATTTCACAAAGAATGATGCGCGCTTCAAAATTTTAGAGTTCTCACCGCCCATCCAACGGGACAGGCAGCGTTCCGGCTGGGAAATTGAATGGTTGATCCGGTTAAGTAAAATGATATTTATTGGCGTTTCGATAACCATGGAGTTATGCGAGCGATGATCGACAGCCGGGTCAAGTTCCGCCATCTGCAAACCTTTGTCGAGGTAGCGCGGCAGAAGAGCGTCATGAAGGCCGCCGAATTGCTGCATGTCAGCCAGCCGGCGGTCACCAAGACGATCCGCGAACTGGAACAGGCGCTGGGCGTCGATGTTTTCGAGCGCGACGGCCGCGGCATCAAGATCACCCGCTACGGCGAGGTCTTCCTGCGGCACGCTGGCGCTGCGCTGACGGCGCTGCGACAGGGTCTCGATTCCGTCTCGCAGGAGCAGTTTTCCGATGCGCCGCCGATCCGGATCGGTGCGCTGCCGACGGTTTCATCGCGCATCATGCCGCGGGCGATGGAACTCTTCCTCAAGGAGAAGACCTGGAGCCGGGTGAAGATCGTCACCGGCGAGAACGCGGTGCTCTTGGAACAGCTTCGTGTCGGCGATCTCGATATCGTCGTCGGGCGCTTAGCAGGCGCCGAGAAGATGGCGGGTTTTTCCTTTGAGCATCTTTATTCCGAACAGGTGGTGTTTGCCGTGCGCGCCGGCCATCCGCTGCTCGACGGCAGGCAATCGCTCTTTGCCAGCTTCGGCAACTATACGGTGCTGATGCCGACGCGGGGTTCGATCATCCGGCCGGTAGTTGAAAATTTCCTCATCGTCAACGGCGTCTCCAGCCTGCCGAACCAGATCGAGACGGTGTCGGATCCGTTCGGCCGCGCTTTCCTCAGGGCAAGTGATGCGATCTGGATCATTTCCAACGGCGTGGTGGCCGCCGATGTCGCCGACGGGCGGCTGGCGCTTCTGCCGGTCGATACCGGCGAGACCAGGGGGCCGGTCGGGTTGACGATGCGCGCCGATGCCGTGCAGTCTCTGCCGCAATCGATCCTCATGCAGACGATCCGCGAGGCGGCTGGCGAGGTTTCCTGAGGTAACGGAGGTCGGACCGATGGAGAGTCAGAACAAGGATCTGGGCAGGCGGGCGACGGAAGCGACGGTGAAATTCGTCGTGGTGCTGGCGGTGATGATCTTCGTTGCCGCGGGCTCGCTGACTTATTGGCAGGGCTGGCTGTTCATTCTCAATTTTTGCGGCTGGATCATCGCGACGACGGCCTATTTCCTGAAGTATGACCGCGCTTTGCTGGAACAGCGGTTGCATGTCGGGCCGGGCGCGGAGCGGCTGCCGGCGCAAAAGCGTATTCAGCTTTTCAACAGTGTCGCGCTGATTGCGCTCTTCATCGGCTCGGCCCTCGATCATCGGTTCGGCTGGTCGGCCGTTCCGGTGCCGATGGTGATATTCGGTAATCTCCTGGTCGCGGCCGGTTTTTACGGCTGCTTCCTCGTCCTGCGTCAGAACAGCTTCGCCTCGGCGACAGTCGAGATCCAGAGGGGCCAACGGGTCATTTCCAGCGGGCTCTACAGCATCGTGCGCCATCCTATGTATGCGGCGGCGCTGGTGCTCTTCTCAGGCATGCCGCTATCGCTCGGCTCCTATTGGGGCCTGCTTGCCATCCCTCCTGCCTTTGGCGGACTTGCTGCGCGGCTGCTGGATGAGGAGAAACATCTGACCAGAGACCTGCCGGGTTACGCCGAATACCGCCGCAAGGTCCGCTACCGGCTGCTGCCGGGACTATGGTGACGGCTAAGCCGGCGGTCGGCAGGACCGGTCTTTAAATTTGCTTGATGTATGCCCAGATTTGGACTATGTCTAATTCAAGACAGGAGGCTCTTATGCAGCATGCACGACGGGAGCAGCGGAAGGGCCAGGGGCCACAGCGGCTGGAAATGGAGCGGTTTGCTCCGGCAAACCGCAGGAGGCTCAGCGCCCCGGCATTGCGAACCTTTCTGGCGATCGCCGATCTCTGGGGACTGACGGAAGAGCAGCGTCTGCTCGTGCTCGGTTATCCCTCTAGGTCGACCTACCACAATTGGGCCAAACAGGCGCGCGAGCACGGTGCCTTCACGCTCGATGTCGATACGCTAACCCGCATCTCGGCCGTGCTCGGCATCCATCAGGCGCTCGGCGTGCTGTTTTCCGATGAACGCGCCGGCGTCGCCTGGCTGCGCACACCGCATCAGGCGCTCGTTTTCAGCGGGCGTCCGCCGCTTGATGTCGCGACGAACGGAACCCAGGACGGGTTGATGACTGTCCGCCGCTTTCTCGATGGCGCGCGAGGCGGTCTCTATATGCAGCCGAATGCGCTCGACGAAGCGTTCACGCCCTACGAAGACGCGGACATCGTCTTCCGGTGAGGGATCGGTTTGCCCAGGCGCCACGTCCATCGTACCGCTTGATCCCTTCGCAGTTTCCGCCCATCGGGCTTTTTGAGACGGTGACGCGGGCGGCCGATCTCGAAGCCGTGATGGAGCTCGTCGGCTGGACCAACGACCGTCTGGTCGCCGACCGCATCCAACGGCTTCCCGAGGACCAATGGGTTTATGGCATTGCCAATGCCAGTATTGTGATGGCGGCATTCCTGCATGTCGCGCCGGGAGGAATGCGCTTCAACGGCCCGGATCTCGGCGCCTGGTATGCCGCCGACGATCTCAGAACCGCCGCCGCGGAGGTTGGCCATCATCTCAGGCGCGAAGCTTACGCGCGCAGCGTGGCGACGATGGCGCGCACCTATCGAAGCTATGCGGCCAATCTGATTGGTGATTACCTCGACATTCGCGGTGAAGAGAGTCTGCGGCCCGATGTTTATGACGCCACCAGCTATGCGGCGTCGCAGGTGCTGGGGGAAGAGGTCCGCTCGAGCGGCGGCGCCGGTATCCTCTATGACAGTGTCCGGCTTAAAGGCGGAGTGGCCATCGTCGCCCACCGGCCGCGCAATATTCAGGGCGTGGTGCAGGCCGACCACTTCGAAATCACCGTTTCGGCCACCGACCGACGCATCGATGTCAGGAAGCTTGCAGCCTGATGGCGGCAGCCGCGGGCCGGCACCGGGACAAGGGTGATGCTCAAACCGGCAGTCGTTCGGCCCATGTCTTCACCGCCGTCGCCATCGTAGCGAGGTGATCGGCACTGGAGAAACCGGAGATCGTCTTGCGCGGCTTGAGGTCGTGGTCGCCATCCTCGAGCCAGAGGATCTCGATCCTGTCGGACAGATCGTAGCCTGGCACCTCGTCCCGCGTGCCGAATTCGTCACGCGTTCCCTGGCAGATCAGGGCGGGCGTCGCCAGCCCTGTGAGATGGCCGGTGCGCAGCTTCTCCGGCTGGCCGGGCGGATGGAAGGGATAGCCGAGGCAGAGCAGGCCGGCGATCTTACCCCGACGATGAAGACCGTCGGCGATCATGCTGGCGACCCGGCCGCCCATCGACTTGCCGCCGATGATTAGAGGACCGCTGGCGCCGAGCTCGGCAATGGCCGCCTCGTATTCGGGATTGAGCGTTTCGGCCCGTGGCGGCGGCTTGCGGCCTTCCGAGGTGCGGCGGGCAGCCATATAGGCGAATTCGAAACGGGCCACACGGAAGCCGACGCCGGCGAGCGCATTTGCGGCTGCTGTCATCGATGCCGAATCCATCGGCGCGCCGGCGCCATGCGCAAGAAGGATGGTGAAGTGCGCATCCTGAGGGCCCTGCAGCAGAAACCTGTCAAGCATCGGTAAATCCTCCATCCCATCGCCGGAACCATGTCGACGGCCATGACTTCTTCCTGAAAAGGAGACTGACAATGTCGACGAATGATCAAAACGTAAAGCCCGAGCAGCGGCGACCCAAGGATGTCGGCGTCGTTCCTGAAAAGCCGGAGCCCGCCGACGCAGAATCGATGGCGCCGCCGGCGTTGCAGCCGGCTGGGGTCAGGGACAAAAGCGAACGACCTGTGGTCAATCCAATCACCGGGGTCGCCTCCTGATCGACTACGGTCGATTATAGTGTAGAACCGCTGAACAGCCTCTTGAAACCCCGGCGGGAAGGGTCCATATACCCGTCCTGCCTGAAAAATGGACGCGCGCGGTATCGACGTCGTCGAATTGTTCGTTGTCCGACAGGATAAGGGCGCTCCCCGCAAGGGTCGAGCGCCCTTTTTGCTTTGCAGCCCTTGCGCATACCGCCGCTTTCGTCTTGTCGTTTGACGGGCGAAGGGATTCCAGCGGCGGAGAAGCGAGGCCCCGTGAAGCGGATTAGTTAGAAAATACCGGCGAAGCAGACACGCCAGCCAAGCGGAGACGGCCGCACCTTTTTAGGCCGGGAAGGGGTTTCGCCACGCATCTAGTTGTTCAAGCCGTTCGTACCACGCCTGTATATGCCTGAACTCGGAAAGTGGAATCTCAGCAGAAGTCGCATAAGGAAGTGCAGCGGCCAATGCAAAATCTGCGATAGTCAGTGTCTTTCCGACAGCGACGATCTTCGTGGCCAAGTGGTCGTCGAGCACGCGAGCATGGAGTCGGAAGCTCGTCTTCGCATCTTCGATCACGGCGACGTCAGGCTCTCCGCCGAACAACGGCTTGATCAAGGTTTCAAACCACAGCGTTGCCCCATGCCGGGTGAAATGACTGGCGTCCCAGCTCAGCCACCGGAGGACGTCGATCTGCCGGTGGTCATGCGGCCAGAAATCCGAGGCAACGCTGTCAGACAACCGGCACATGATGGCATTCGCTTCCCACAAGGTTCCGCCATCATCCTGCAGCACAGGGACTTTCCCGTTCGGGTTAAGAGCCAGGAATTCAGTGGTGCGCTGTTCTCCGCTTGCCAGGTCAATCCTTATGAACTCGACGTCGGCTTTAAGAAAACGGGCAGCGGCGCAGGCCTTCCGAGGATTGAGCGTCTCGCAATAGTAAAGCTTCATCGCCGCCTTATTCATGGTCCGGCCTTTCGGATTCAGCCCCCAGAAAAACGCCAAGTCGCTCGAAGCTTTGCGACCAACCACCTTCATGACCCTCAAGTGACGATGCGCTTTCAAATCCACTTTGCCGAAACGTCATTTCCGTGCCTCCGTCGCTTTCCTTTAGCGCAATCGTGACCACCGTTTCCGGGCTCGTTTCGCCGGTTCCGATTTCCCAGGCATGTGTGAAGACAAGCCTGTGCGGAGGCTCGACCTCAAGGTATTTTCCGCTAACCCAGTGCTCCTCTCCATCTGGCGCTATCAGACAGGCGCGGTGTCTACCACCGGGCCAAACTTCAAGCTGGTCGCCCACCGCCTTGAAACCGTGAGGACCGCTCCATTGCGCTAGCGCTTTCGGGTCGGTCCATGCCCTGAAAACGAGATCGCATGGGGCATTGAACCTTCGTACAAAAACCAGATCGCGAGCATTGTCAGTATCAGTCTTCGGATTTGTCATCTTCGTATCCTTGTACCTTGGACAAATAGCCATCGAGACGATCGAAGCTCTGATCCCAGAAGCGTCTGTAATCGCCAATCCAATCAGAAATTTTCTTCAACGCGTCCGGCTGAAGTTCGCGGGGACGCGAAGTCGCTTCACGGCCGGAGCGGATCAATCCGGCCTGTTCCAGGACCTTGAGATGCTTTGAGATGGCAGGCTGAGACAACTCGAAGGGATCTGCGAGTTCGGCCACGGTCGCCTTGCCGTGAGCAAGCCGCTCAAGGATTGCTCTCCTTGTTGGGTCTGAGAGTGCGGAGAAAATCGCATCGAGGCTGCTATCCATATATCACCATGTAGCTATATAACCGGATAGATATATTGCTTATCGCGACGTGTCAAGGCAATCTTGCGCGACCGTTTCCCTGCAAACAGGTGCCCATGCTAACGCTGGCGATGCTGGGGCGGCTAGAGCGGCCATTAAGAAACGTTCTCCTTTCCATTATGCGGCCTCAGAAACGAGCTTCGGCATGCCAGCGAAGATCACGGAACGGTTCTTGCACGGTTACTAATATGTTTACTGTGGGGAGACCTAATGTCATGAAGTGGCGCACATCCGAAGAGTTTGCCCCTCTGATGCTCGTTGTGAGTGGGTCGGAAAAATACAAGCTTGTCGCAACCCTTTTCCAGGCTGCCGAGATGCTGACCGTTGGCTGGCCGATCGACGACGGAGAAGAATATCTTATAGCGATTAGAGCGTGCCGAAATGCAATTCATGGGGAAATTCCGGCTCAGGACGCGCGAGCAGCGCTTATCCGTGCCGCCGACGAAGCTGGCATTCCGGTGATCACCGTTCACTGAGTTTCGCAGCCGACGGTGAAATGAGTTCACGGGGCGGCGTCCTCTCGGAAGGGCGCAATGCGGATCATGAGCTGGTTCGATGGTCCGCATTTCGGAACGCGCGATCTTGATCGGCTGGACTTTGGCGATCCGGGCGCTGAGCCGGCCAAAGCGCGGGGCAAATATTTTCCGTCGGCTCTGTCGATTTTCGCATCGGCCGATCGTCCTTGTAATGATGTGCTGCGACCGCGGTCGTGGCTTCAGCACGTCCTTGGCGCGTCTGAGACGCGCGGCAATAGAAGGAGGATATCATCATGGATAATCAACATCTGGTGCCCGCCGCCGTGCTTGCGGCCAAGAACGGCGTCCGGTTTCCCAATGAGAGCGAGGTGTATCGCAGCGCCCGCGACGCGCTGCTGGCCGAAGAGATCGAATTGCGCCGGCACATCGAGCGCGTGGCAAGACAACGCCGAGCGCTGCCGCCGGGCGGCGAGGTGACGAAAGACTACCGCTTCCAAGGCAGCGATGGGCCGATCTCCTTTGCCGAGTTCTTCGCCGACAAGGATACGCTGATCGTCTACAGCTACATGTTCGGCCCGCAACGCGAGCGCCCGTGCCCGATGTGCACCTCGCTGCTGTCGGCCTGGGACGGCGAAGTGCCTGACATCCAGCAGCGCGCCGCCCTTGCCGTCGTCGCCCGCTCGCCGATCGAAAGGCTGCTCGCCTTCAAGAAGGAGCGCGGCTGGCATCATCTGCCGCTTTATTCCGACATGACGGACGACTACAGCCGCGACTATCACGCAATCGGCAGGGATGGCAGCGATGACGCCGCCTTCAACGTATTCACGCGGCGCGACGGCACCATCCGCCATTTCTGGAGCCAGGAGATGGGCGGTGTGACGGCCGATCCCGGTGAGGATCCGCGCGGCGCGCCCGACCTGATGCCGCTCTGGACCGTGCTCGATGCGACGCCCGAAGGTCGGGCACCGGACTGGTATCCGAAGCTGGCTTATTAAGATCAGCCGCGTCGTACGCCGTCAGCCGGTGGAGCGGTTTCTTGAGGCTTCGACCCATTCGATGCTGGTAACCGCGTCATCAGACAGCGGCGGCGGATCGATGTCGTAGACATAGCCGGAGAGCATGTCGGCGGCGCGTTCCGCCGCCTTGATCTTCGCCTCGGTTTCCGCGACCGCCTTGGAGATCGCTTCGATGCGGGCGCGGAACATGTGGGCGAGCACATCGCGGCCGGACTGCTTTTCCAGCCGTTCCAGATGCAGTCCGATGCGCGAGGCGTGGCGCTCCAGTTCGCTCTTGCTGAAACGCGCCTTTCGCAGTTCTTCGGAAAGACTGTCCTGCATGACGGCCACGGGATCGAAACTTCCGGGTGCGCGCTCGTCGAGCACTGCATCGGTGACGAGCTTCTCGATCATCATGAGCGCCTGCAATTCGGCCGCATCGGCGAATTCGACGTCGTAGCCGGTATCGTCGTAGACCTTGCGCCGGACCGGATCGAGAAGCAGCCCATAGGCTTTCTGCAGATGGGCAAAGGCTTCCGAATCGCCACCCGAATCGGGGTGGGCGACCTTCGCCAGGCGCCGATAGGCGGCCTTCAGCTGCGCCTCGTCCGCATCGCGTTCAACGCCGAGAATATCGTATGGATCCGTCACGCCTGCTCCCTTGCTCCCCGGCACGTTGCGGGCAGTCTAGGTCTTCTTCTGCATCAGAAGGGCGAAGTTTAGACCGAAACGACGAATGACGTCCATGGCCCGAGATGGCGATGGTTTATGCACACGCTTCGCCAAATCCTCGATTGCTTAATGTTTTCAGTATGTTGTTCGAAGATCAGCCTGTGGTGATCAAAGCGAGATAACATCTGGCTTCGCCATCGATTTCCAGCACGGTTGCAGCCGCGTCGTCGATCAGCAGCGCATCGCCGGCCGCAAGCGCGCCGGTCTCGCCGTCGCGGCGGAATGACAATGCGCCGCGATGGCAAAGCAACAGGCATGTCGAGGGCGGCAGCGGCACGGTTTTGCTGCCATCGACGTCGATGCGGATCAGCGTATGGCTAAACCCGTCACGGCGCGTCATCACGTTGAGATCGGTGATTGTTCCGTCCTCGAGCCTGGCGGCGACCGGGATATCCGCCGGGAAGGCCAGCGGATCGCTTGCCGTTGTCAGCAGCACCGAAGATCTGCCTTCCACATCGAGCACCATGCCGTTGCCATTAAGGATCGCCAGCGTCCGGTCGATGCCGGGAAAGATCGAAAACGGGCCGTCTTCTGCGACCGTCGCCATGCTGATGCGCCAGTCGAAGTCGTCGATCGAGGCGTCAGGTGGAAAGACGGCGATCTCCACCGTCTCTCCCTTGCCGTTTTTCCAGGGCATGCGTTTGTGATCGCCGGCGCGCAGGATCTTCACCGGGCTCAGTTCCCGAGAATGCCGGGCAAGCGCAGGCCCTTTTCCTTGGCGCAGTCGATGGCGATCTCGTAGCCGGCATCGGCGTGGCGCATGACGCCGGTCGCCGGATCGTTCCACAGCACGCGCTCGAGGCGTCTTGCGGCATCGTCCGTGCCATCGGCGCAGATGACCATGCCGGAATGCTGCGAGAAGCCCATGCCGACGCCGCCGCCGTGATGCAGCGACACCCAGGTGGCGCCCGATGCCGTGTTGAGCAGGGCATTGAGCAGCGGCCAGTCGGAAACGGCGTCAGAACCGTCCTTCATAGCTTCGGTCTCGCGGTTCGGCGAGGCGACGGAGCCGGAGTCCAGATGGTCGCGGCCGATGACGATCGGGGCGGAGAGTTCGCCTGTTCTCACCATCTCGTTGAAGGCGAGGCCGAGTTTGTGGCGGTCGCCAAGACCTACCCAGCAGATGCGTGCCGGCAGGCCTTGGAAGGCGATGCGCTCCCTGGCCATGTCGAGCCAGTTGTGCAGGTGCTTGTTGTCAGGCAGCAGCTCCTTCACCTTGGCATCCGTCTTGTAGATATCCTCCGGATCGCCGGAAAGAGCCGCCCAACGGAAGGGGCCGATGCCGCGGCAAAACAGCGGGCGGATATAGGCCGGCACGAAGCCCGGGAAGGCAAAGGCGTTTTCGAGGCCTTCGTCCTTGGCGACCTGGCGGATGTTGTTGCCGTAGTCGAGTGTCGGCACGCCGGCGTTCCAGAAGGCGATCATCGCTTCGACATGCTCGCGCATCGAGGCGCGCGCCGCTTTTTCCACCGCCTTCGGATCACTTTCGCGCTTTGCCTTCCACTCACCCATCGTCCAGCCTTTCGGCAGGTAGCCGTTGATCGGGTCGTGGGCCGAGGTCTGGTCGGTGACGATATCGGGGCGGATGCCGCGACGGACCATCTCCGGCAGGATTTCGGCAGCATTGCCGAGGAGGCCGACGGACTTTGCCTCGCCGGCCTTGGTCCAGCGGTCGATCATCTCAAGCGCTTCATCCAGCGTCTCTGCCTTGGCGTCGACATAGCGGGTGCGCAGGCGGAAATCGATCGAATCGGGATTGCATTCAACGGCCAGGCAGCAGGCGCCGGCCATGACGGCGGCGAGCGGCTGGGCGCCGCCCATGCCGCCGAGGCCGCCGGTCAGGATCCATTTGCCCTTGAGATTGCCGCCGTAATGCTGGCGGCCGGCCTCGACGAAGGTCTCGTAGGTGCCCTGCACGATGCCCTGCGTGCCGATATAGATCCACGAGCCGGCCGTCATCTGGCCGTACATGGCAAGGCCCTTCTTATCCAGTTCGTTGAAATGATCCCAGGTCGCCCAGTGCGGCACGAGGTTGGAGTTGGCGATCAGCACCCGCGGCGCATCCTTGTGGGTGCGGAAGACGCCGACCGGCTTGCCGGACTGCACGAGTAGCGTTTCTTCTTCCGTCAGCGTCTTCAGCGTCGCGACAATGCGGTCGAAATCCTCCCAGGTGCGGGCGGCGCGGCCGATGCCGCCATAAACGACGAGTTCGTTCGGATTTTCGGCAACGTCAGGGTCGAGATTGTTCATCAGCATGCGCAGCGGCGCTTCGGTCATCCAGCTCTTGGCATTGAGATCGTTGCCGCGGGGCGCGCGGATTTCGCGGATATTGTGGCGTGGATTGTTCATGGCGGTTCCCCTGTTCTCAGGTTTCGGGCGTCAGCGTTTCAGGTCGGGCGCGATCTGTTCGATGCGCACCAGAATGTTTTTGAGATGGACGCGGAGTCTGTCTGCTTTGGCGGCATTGTAGGCGAAGGGCGCCGCCTCGGTCTGGAGATGGGTCGATTGCGCAAGCTCCATCTGGATCGCGTGCACACCGGTATCGGGCTGACCATAGTGGCGTGTCGTCCAGCCGCCCTTGAAACGACCGTTGAGCACACTGTCGTAACCTTCGGCGGCTTCGACGACGGTGAGCGTCGCCTGCTCGATGGCGCTGTCGCACGTCTTGCCCATGTCGGTGCCGATATTGAAATCCGGCAACTTGCCTTCGAAGAGGAAGGGAATGTGGGAGCGGATCGAGTGGCAGTCGTAGAGAATTGCGACGCCATGGATTGCTCTCACGCGCTCGATCTCGGCGGCAAGTGCCGCATGATAGGGGGCATGAAAGTCCCGCAGCCGCGCCGCGACGTCAGCTTCGTCAGGCGCCTGCCCATCCCTCCAGATCGCCTTGCCGTCGAAATCCGTCTGGGGAATAAGGCCGGTGGTGTTTTGGCCGGGATAGAGGCTGACGCCGGCCGGATCGCGATTGGCGTCGATCACATAGCGGTGGAAGGTGGCGCGCACGGTCGTGACATTGTCGAGCAGCCCGTCATAGAGCCGATGGATGTGCCAGTCGGTGTCGGCCAGCATCCTGCCGTTGTCGTTGAGGCGGTCGGCAATCTCAGCCGGCACGTTGGTGCCGGTATGGGGGAAACCGAGGATGACGGGGGAGGTGCCCCGATGGATTTCGTATGGTGCGGTCATGGCAAAAACCCCTCCCCAACCCCTCCCCACAAGGGGGAGGGGCTAGAGCCAGCCGCACGCTCTGCGTTCAAGATTGAATGCAGCCGGGGCCGCAGGTTAAGCCCCTCCCCCTTGTGGGGAGGGGTTGGGGAGGGGACTTTTTCCATCATCATCTCAACCTTCCAAAACCGGCAGAATGCCATCCGAAACGGCGGCGTTCAGCGCGCCCGTCGCCACCAGTTCGGCCGCCGCGGCGAGGTCATTGGCCATATAGCGGTCGCTGTCGAGGCTCGGCACCTTGCTGCGGATTGCGGCGATGGCCTTCGAAAGTTCCGGGCTGGTCGATAGCGGTGCGCGCAGTTCGACGCCTTGGGCGGCGGTCAGCGCCTCGATGCCGATGATGCCGAACAGGTTCTCGGTCATGCCAAGCAGGCGGCGGGCACCATGGCAGGCCATGGAGACATGGTCTTCCTGGTTGGCCGATGTCGGCGTCGAATCGACCGAGGCCGGGTGCGACATCTGCTTGTTTTCCGACATCAGCGCCGCAGACGTCACCTCGGCGATCATCAGGCCGGAGTTCAAGCCCGGCTTCTTGGCGAGGAAGGCCGGCAGGCCGTAGGAAAGGGTCGGATCGACCAGCAGCGCGATGCGGCGCTGCGAAATCGCGCCGATCTCGCAGACGGCAAGTGCGATCTGGTCGGCGGCGAAGGCCACGGGTTCGGCGTGGAAATTGCCGCCGGAGACGACGGAATTGTCCGACAGCACCAGCGGATTGTCGGTGACCGCATTAGCCTCGATTTCAAGCGTGCGGGCAACCGAGCGCAGCAGATCGAGGCAGGCGCCGTCGACCTGCGGCTGGCAGCGAATGCAATAGGGATCCTGCACACGCTCATCGCCCTCGATGTGGCTTTGGCGAATGATGGAGTTTTCGAGCAGGGCGCGAAGCGCGGCAGCCGTGTCGATCTGACCCTTGTGGCCACGCAATGTGTGAATATCCGGATGAAAGGGCGCCGAAGAGCCCATGGCGGCATCGGTGGACATCGCGCCGGTGATGAGCGCTGCCTGTGCCGCACGATGGGCGCGGAAGAGGCCGGCAAGCGCCAGCGCCGTCGAGGTCTGGGTGCCGTTGATCAGCGCCAGGCCCTCCTTGGCGGCGAGCACGACCGGTCTGAGGCCGGCCCTTTCGAGGGCTTGCGCGCCTGAGAGGCGTTCGCCGGCGAAGAAGGCTTCGGCCTCGCCCATCATCACCGCCGCCATATGGGCAAGGGGCGCAAGATCGCCGGAGGCGCCGACCGAGCCCTTTTCCGGGATCAGCGGGATGACGCCCTTATCCAGCATGCCTTCGATCAGCCGCACCAGCTCCAGCCGCACGCCGGAGGCGCCGCGCCCGAGCGAGACCAGTTTCAGCGCCATGATCAGCCGCACGATATTCTTAGGCAGTGGCGCGCCGACGCCGCAGCAATGCGACAGGATGAGATTGCGCTGCAAGGTGGTCACATCGGCGCTGTCGATCTTGATCGAGGCGAGTTTGCCGAAGCCGGTATTGATACCGTAGACCGGCGCATTGCCGGCGGCGATCTCGGCGATACGGGCAGCGGCCTTGGTGATGCCGGCATCGAAGGCGGGATCGAGCCTTGCCGGTGCGCCCGTCCAGTAGATGGTTTCCAAATCTTTGAGCGAGACGGAGCCCGGGTGGAGCGTGATGGTCATCGACCGTTCCTTTCGCCCTTGAAGACGCGTGTGTGAAGCGGATTGAAGCCGATGCGGTAGACGAGCTCGGCGAGGCTTTCGATATTCCATATGGCGAGATCGGCGAATTTGCCGGGTTCGAGCGTTCCCGTCTTGTCGAGCAGACCGAGCGCGCGGGCGCCTTCGCGGGTGGCGCCGGCGATGCATTCCTCGACGGTGAGGCCGAAAAGCGTGGCCGCCATGTTCATGGTGAGCAGCATCGAGGTGAGCGGCGAGGTGCCGGGATTGCAATCGGTGGCAATCGCAATCGGCACACCTGCCCGCCGCAACGCCTCTACCGGCGGCTTCTGCTTTTCATGGATAGCGTAGAAGGCGCCGGGCAGCAGCACGGCGACGGTGCCGGCTGCGGCCATCGCCGCAACGCCATCTTCGTCGAGATATTCGAGATGATCGGCCGATAGCGCGCCGTATGACGCGGCGAGCCTGGCGCCGCCAAGATTGGAGAGCTGCTCGGCATGCAGCTTGACCGGTAGGCCGAGCGCCTTCGCCTTGTCGAAGACGCGGGCGATCTCGGCCGTGGAAAAGGCGATGCCCTCGCAGAAGCCGTCGACCGCATCGGCAAGACCGAGATTGTGCATGTCGTCGAGACCGGGCAGGACGACATCATCGAGATAATCACCGTTGCGACCCTTATATTCCACCGGCGTCGCATGGGCGCCGAGATAGCTGGTGGCGACGCGGACCGGTCTGATATGGCCGAGCAGGCGGGCGCTCTGCAGCATCTTCACTTCGCCGGTTCGGTTCAGCCCATAACCGGACTTGACCTCGATCGTCGTCACACCTTCGGCAAGCAGCGTATCGAGCCGCGGCAGAGCCTCGGCGACGAGCTCTTCGACCGACAGCGCGTTGGTCGCCTTCACCGAGGAGACGATGCCGCCGCCGGCGCGGGCGACCTCCTCATAGGTGGCGCCTGCAAGGCGCATTTCGAACTCGCGGGCGCGGTTCCCGCCGTGGACGATATGGGTGTGGCAGTCGACGAGGCCGGGCGTCACCCAGCGGCCTTCGAGATCGACGATTTCGGAGTGTTCGATGGCCGATGCCGGCAGGTCGCTTTCGGCGCCGGCAAAGGCGATGCGGCCATTTTCGGTCAGCACGGCGCCCTTTTCGACGATGCCGAGTCCTTCTTTACCAGGCGTAAGCGTGGCCAGCCGCGCATTGCGCCAAAGCGCCGGACGGGGGTCGGCGGATGAGGTTTCCTCTGAAAAATTGTTCCCGGGCATCAGCTTTGCGCCTTTCCTTATGCCAATAACATGTATATACATAATCGGCGGGTGACAAGAGAAATTTTGCGCGCTTTTCTGGAAAAGAAAGATCGGCGACGCGGCAAAAGGAGAGGGAAGGCCATGACCACACTTCACGCAGGCACGGCGCTGACGCCGCAAGGCTGGCATAAAGATGTGCGGCTGATGCTTGAAGCCGGGCGCATCGCGCGGGTCGAAATCGGGACTTCTCCGGGACCGAGCGATGAATGCCACGCTCTCCTCGTTCCCGCCATGGCGAACCTGCACAGCCATGCCTTCCAGCGGGCGATGGCCGGCCTTGCCGAAGTGCGCGGCCCGGCCAATGACAGCTTCTGGAGCTGGCGCACGGTCATGTACAAGTTTGCCCTGGCGATGACGCCGGAGCATGTCGAAGCGGTCGCGGCCAAGCTTTATGCGGAAATGCTGGAGGCCGGGTTTTCCCGCGTCGGCGAGTTCCACTATCTTCACCATGACAGGGACGGCAGCACTTACGCCAATATCGCCGAGCTTGCCGAACGCATCGGCGCGGCAAGCGAAGAGACCGGTATCGGCCTGACGTTGCTGCCGGTCTTCTATGCTCATTCCGGCTTCGGCGGAGCTGCCCCCATCGATGGTCAGCGGCGTTTCATCAATTCGCTCGAAAGCTTCGAAAGGCTGATGGAGGGATGCCGGGCAGTCACTGGCCGGCTCGACGGCGCCGAGCTCGGGCTGGCGCCGCACAGCCTGCGCGCGGCGACACCGGACGAGCTTATAAAGCTCGTGCCGATGGCCGGCGACGGTCCCATCCATATCCATGTCGCCGAGCAGGTGAAGGAGGTCGAGGACTGCGTCGCCTGGTCCGGCGCGCGGCCTGTGGAATGGCTGCTCGATCATGCGCCTGTGGATGAGCGCTGGTGCCTGATCCATGCAACGCACATGACCGAGGACGAAACGCGGCGGATGGCGAAAAGCGGTGCGATCGCTGGCCTCTGCCCGATCACCGAAGCCAATCTCGGCGACGGTGCCTTTGCCGCGCCGCTTTTCCTCGAAGACGGCGGGCTTTACGGCATCGGCTCGGATTCCAACGTGCTGATCTCCGTGCCGGAGGAACTGCGCCAGCTCGAATATTCGCAGCGCCTGGCGCTTCGCGCTCGCAACGTCGTGGCTGCACCCGGTGGTTCGACGGCGCTTTCGCTGTTCACACATGCACTGGCCGGTGGTGGCGCCGCGCTAAAGGCGCCGGCCGGGCTCGCCGTGGGCCATTCCGCCGATATCGTTTCGCTCGATACGACGGCCGTTCCTTATCTCGCAGGCGACCAGATCCTCGACCATTGGGTGTTTGCCGGCGGCGTCGCCGTCGATTGCGTCTGGGCGCATGGCCGCAAGCAAGTGGAGGGTGGACGCCATCTCAGGCGCGATGCCATCGACCGGCGTTTCCTGGCGGTCATGAGCGAATTGCTGAGCGCCTGAGAAAGAGCTTTTCCTGTCCGGCCATTCGAATTAGAGCAATTCCAGCAAAAATGTGTAGTGGTCTTTCGTCTGGATTTTAGTAAAAACAAAGAGATAACGGGAGACCAGTCGGAACGTGGCGATGAACCAAAGCAGGGATCCCACCTTGCATCAGCGCATCCTCAGCGACATCGAGGGCCGTATCGTCTCGGGCGATTGGCCGCCGGGGTACCGCATTCCCTTCGAAGTCGATCTCGCCATGCAGTATGACTGCTCGCGCATGACGGTGAACAAGGTGCTGACCCAGCTCGCAAAGGCCGGCCTGATCGAGCGCCGCAAGAAGTCCGGCAGCTTCGTCACCCAGCCGAAGGCGCAATCGGCTGTTCTCGAAATCCACGACATCAAGGCCGAGGTGCAGTCGCTGAACCTGCCCTATTCCTATGCGGTATCGAAGAAGACGAGCCGTAAGGCCAAGGCGGAAGACAGCCGAAGGCTGGAGCTGCCGGTGGCGTCCTCTGTCGTCGAGGTCGTCTGCATCCACAATGCCGGCATGCGGCCCTTTTGCCTGGAGGAGCGGCTGATCAGCCTTGCGACGGTGCCGGAGGCCGCCAATGCCGATTTCCTGACGATGGCGCCGGGGCCATGGTTGCTCAACCAGGTGCCGTGGAGCACGGCCGAACACCGGATCCACGCCGTCTCCGCCAATGCAGAAGTGGCAGCCGTCCTCGACATAGCGCGCAATACCGCCTGCCTCGTCGTCGAACGCCGCACCTGGAGCGGCGCCGGCCCGGTGACGCATGTGCGTTTCACCTATCCGGGCGATCGTCATGCATTGGTGGCGCGTTTCACGCCAGCATCACAATAAGTCGCCCATGTTCCATATACAACGTGAGCAGTGTTTTCATTCCTCGAACATCTTGCCGCTGCGCGCTTCCAGCCGGTAGCGGTGGCCAGGATAGACGAGGCGAGCGGTCGAGACCACCTGCTTTGCCGACCAGGTACGCCGGCGGATCGTCAGGCACGGTTCGGTCTTCATGATGGTCAGCAGCTTGCATTCCCAGGCCTGTGGCATCGCCGCTTCGACAACGTGCTCGGAGCCGCTGAGCGGGGCTGCGGCCGTCAGATAAGCGTTCGGCGTCAGCGTCGAAAAATCCTGGTCGAGATATTCAGGGGCGGCCTCCGGATGGACGAAACGGTCCTCGATCTGCACGGGAACACCGTTTTCGCTGTGGACGATCAGCGAGTGGAAAACCGCAGCACCGATCGGCAGTTCGAGCGCGTCGGCAATCTCCGGAGAGGCGGTTTCCTGGGCGAGAACAATGACGGAGGCCTCATGGGTATGACCGCGTTCGGCAATTTCCTCGGCGATGTTGCGGACCTCGAACAGCGCCGAATAGCCCTTGCGCTCGGCAACGAAGGAGCCGACGCCCTGGATGCGGATGAGTTCGCCCTCGTTGGCAAGTTCGCGCAGCGCCCGGTTGGCAGTCATCTTGCTGACGCCGAGCTCGACCACCAGTTCGTTTTCCGAGGGCACGCGATATTTCGGCGGCCACTCGCCGCTGTGGATGCGGTCGAGGATCACCTGCTTGACGCCGGCATAGAGAGGGGTGCTATCATTCTGCGCCAGTTCGCGCTTCATCTCGCCGGGACGCTTCATTGCCTATTCCTTTTGCACAAATGGAATTCGCCACATAATTCGACTTTCCCCTTGCATATCACAAAATATCTCATATGGTACCATATACAACCTCCCAATCGGTCCTTGAAACAGAAATAGGACAGGAAAGGGCAAGCCGGCGAAGATCGGCCGTGGTGCCGCAAGGTCTGTTTCAACTCCAGAGGAGAATTCACAAATGAAATTCAGCGCAATCCTGCTTTGTGGCGTGGCGGCTTTTTCCGCCTTCGCCGCGCCTGCCTTTTCCAAAGACTGGACGAAGGCGACCATCACACTCGAAGGCGCCTATGCGCCCTGGAACCTCACCAATGCCGACGGCACGCTCGGCGGCTTCGAACCGGAACTCGCCAAGGTGCTGTGCGAACGCGCCAAGATCGAATGCACGCTGGTCGCCTCCGATTGGGACGGCATGATCCCGGCGCTCAACGCCGGCAAGTTTGACGTCATCATGGATGCGCTGTCGATCACCGAGGAGCGCAAGCAGGTCATCGACTTCACCATTCCCTATGCCGCCACGCCTGCCGCCTTTGCCACCGCCAAGGACAGCCCGCTGGCAAAGGCCGCCGGCACCGGCACCACGATCAAGATGACGCCCGGCCAGACCGGCGTGAAGGAGATCGACGCGCTGAAGGCGGCCTTCAAGGGAAAGACGATCGGCATTCAGGCGGCGACCGTTTACGCCAAGTTCGTCTATGACAATTTCGGCGATATTGCCGAGATCCGCGAATACAAGACCGGTGCCGACCGCGACCTCGACCTACAGAACGGCCGCATCGACCTCGGCTTCGATGACGCCGTCTATTTCGCCAATGCCTTTGCGTCCGCCAACGGCGCACTCGACTTCACCGGTCCCGAGATCGCCGGTTCGATCTGGGGCGAGGGCGAAGGCCTGGGTGTCCGCAAGGCGGATACGGACCTGCGCGACAAGTTCAGCGAAGCAATCAAGTCCGCACTTGCCGACGGCACCGTCAAGAACCTCTCGATGAAGTGGTTCAAGGTCGACGTCAGCCCGCAATAAGCATTTCGGCCTTTCGGCCGCAAACGCCGGTCTCCGGCTTTATCGCCGGAGACCGCATGCACGAACAGGATGATTTTTGGCCCGGTCGGCCTAAAACTGAATCCTGTTCTAAATAAAGAGTTAGAGCATGATGTCATCCGAAAACCGCTGGTACTTTTCGGCATCATGCTCTGGTATTGTCAATCCGCAAAACACTGCCACGGACGGGGAACGGACGATATGGCAAGCTTGGAACTTCTCGGCTTCGGCTCGACCGGATGGGGCGCGCTGCTCGTTGCCGCCGCCTTGATGACGCTGGCTGTCACGGCGACGGCACTGGCGATCGGCGCGGTGCTGGGCGCGATCGTCGCGGCCGCGAAACTCTCCGGCAATCTTGTCCTTGTCACGCTCGGCAATGTCTACACGACCGTGTTTCGCGGCGTGCCGGAACTGCTGATCATCTATCTCATCTATTTCGGCGGTTCGTCGGCCGTCACCTCGATCGGCCAGTCGTTGGGTTACGAAGGGTTCCTCGGCTTGCCTTCCTTTGTCGCCGGCGCGCTAGCCGTCGGCATCATCTCCGGCGCCTACCAGGCGGAGGTGTTTCGCGGCTCTTTTCTTGCCATCTCCAAGGGCGAGCTTGAGGCCGCCTCGGCGATCGGCATGCATCGCGGCATGCGCCTTCGCCGCATCATCATGCCGCAGGTGTTTCGCCTCGCCATCCCCGGCCTCGGTAACGTCTGGCAGCTCAGTCTCAAGGATTCGGCGCTGATCTCCGTCACCGGTCTTGCCGAGCTGATGCGCACCAGCCAGGTGGCGGCGGGCTCGACCCGGCAATATTTCCTGTTCTTCATCGCCGGCGGCTGCCTCTATCTCATCCTGACCAGCCTTTCGGACCGCATCTTCAACGGGGCGGAGCGCCGCGCCAATCGCAGCATGCCGGCATCCGCCATGGGCCAGGCGTAAGGAGGCGACAATGGATTTCACCTTCATCGCCTCGACCATGGTCACTCTGCTCAAGGCCGTGCCGACGACGCTCATCCTGTTTTCCCTGTCGATCGTCTCCGGCGGCCTGCTGGCGCTTGTCATCGTCTGGATGCGGACCAGTGGCAACAAAGTGCTTTCGGGCTTTGCCAAAGGCTATATCTTCGTCTTCCGCGGCTCGCCGCTTTTGATCCAGATGTTCCTGGTATTCTACGGCCTCGGCCAGTTCGGCTTCATCCGCTATTCCTTCCTGTGGCCGTTCCTGCGTGAGCCGATGGTCTGCGCCGTACTGTCGCTGGCGCTCTGCACCGCCGGCTACTCGGCGGAGATCTTCCGTGGCGGCATTCGTGCCGTCTCGCCGAAGGAGATCGAAGCGGCGCGCTCGATCGGCATGTCCGGCTTCCTGCTGGTGCGCCGTATCCTGGCGCCGATCGCCTTCCGCCACGCGCTGCCGGCCTATTCCACCGAGATCGTGCTGATGATGAAGTCGACGGCGCTCGCAAGCCTCGTCACCGTCTGGGAGGTCACCGGCGTGGCGCAGCGGCTGATCTCGCAGACCTACCGCACAATGGAAGTCTTTCTCTGTGCGGCGATCATCTATCTCGTCCTCAACTTCATCATCCTGCAGGGCATGGCCTTGCTCGAATATTCGCTCTCCCGACACCGCCGCGCGGCCCCGCAGCCGCTGAAAGCGTAGTAGCTTTTGACCCGATTGGAGCACCCATGCCAGGCGTAACCCGACTATCGGTCCGCAATATCCGCAAGAGCTTCGGTACGCACGAGGTCTTGCGCGGCATTTCCCTCGATGCGGAAGACGGCGATGTGATCTCGCTGCTGGGGGCCTCCGGCTCCGGCAAGTCGACGTTTCTGCGCTGTATCAACATGCTCGAAACCGCCAGCGACGGCGAGATCTGGGTCGACGGCGAGGAGGTCCGCATGGTGCACAAGGGCGGGCGAAGCAAGCCGGCCAGCCAGAAGCAGGTGGACCATATCCGCTCTGAACTCGGCATGGTGTTCCAGTCCTTCAATCTCTGGTCCCACATGACGATCCTGCAGAACGTCATCGAAGGGCCGATCCATGTGCTGAAGCGCCCGCGCGCCGACTGCATCGCCGAGGCCGAAGCCCTGCTCGAAAAGGTCGGCATATCAGATAAGCGCCATGCCTATCCGGCCCATCTCTCCGGCGGCCAGCAGCAGCGTGCCGCAATCGCCCGTGCGCTGGCGATGAAGCCGAAGGTGATGCTCTTCGACGAACCGACCTCGGCGCTCGATCCGGAGCTTGTCGGCGAAGTGCTGCGCGTCATGCGTGCGCTGGCCGAGGAGGGGATGACCATGCTCGTCGTCACCCATGAGATGAGCTTTGCCCGCAACGTCTCGAACCGCGTCGTCTTCATGCGCGAAGGGCTGATCGAAAGCAGCGGCAAGCCCGACGAAATGTTCACCGGCGGCGCCACACCCGCCTTTCGCCAATTCATCGGCCATTTCGGAAGCGGTCAATGACAATCGCCATCGAGTCCGTGTTGACCTGGCGCGATGTCGCCCGCGTCGGGGCAGGGGAAGCGCTGGCGCTGTCGCCGGCCGCCTCGGCCCGCGTCGAGCAGGCAAGCCGCATCGTTGCGCGCATCGTCGAGACAGGCGTGCGCGCCTACGGCGTCAACACCGGCGTCGGGGCACTGGCGGATACGGTGGTCGATCGTGCCTCGCAGAGCCTGTTGTCGCGCAGCATCGTGCTCAGCCATGCCTGCGGCGTCGGGCCATCGCTGGCCGCCCGCGAGGTGCGCGCCATCATCGCCACACAGATTGCCAATTTCGCCCATGGTCATTCCGGCGTGCGGGACGAGATCGTCCAGCATCTTGCGGCCATGCTGGAACATGATTGTATTCCCGACGTGCCCTCCAAGGGCTCTGCCGGTTACCTCGTCCACAATGCCCATATCGCCCTTGTTTTGATCGGCGAAGGCAGCGCTCACCTGGACGGCCGGCGCATGAGCGGTCGCGAGGCGCTCGCCGCGATCGGCCTCGAACCACTGGTGCTTGGCGCCAAGGAAGGCTTGAGCCTTGTCAACGGAACGGCCTGCGCCACCGGCCTGACCGCTGTGGCGCTTTCCCGCGCCGAACGGCTGCTCGACTGGGCCGATGCGATCTCAGCACTGACGCTGGAAGCGGCTGGCTGCCAGATTGCCGCCTTCGACGCGGCGGTGCTGGCGCTGCGCCCATCGGCGGGAATCGAGAAAGTCGGAGCGAGCCTGCGCGCGCGGCTTCAAGGCAGCGGTCTTGTCGCCGCCGCCTTCGGCCGGCGCACGCAGGATGCGCTCAGCCTTCGTGCGGTGCCGCATGCGCATGGGGCCGCCCGCGACGTCTTCGACAATTCCGCCCGCGTCGTCAATCAGGAACTTGCTTCGGTGACGGACAATCCGGCGGTCTCAGGCACGCCGGAACATCCGATCGTCTCCTCCGAGGCCCATGCCGTTGCCCCGGCACTCGGGCAGGCGGCCGATAGCCTGGCGATTGCGCTGGCACAGATCGGCGCGATCAGCGAACGGCGCATGGACCGGCTCGTTAATCCGCTGGTGAGCGGTCTGCCGCCCTTTTTGGCGAGCGATGCCGGCAGCCATTCCGGCTTCATGATTGCCCAATATACCGCAGCCGCACTGAGCAACGAGAACCGCCGCCTTGCCGCACCCGCGGCCATGGACGGCGGGCTGACCTCCGGCCTGCAGGAGGATTTCCTCGCGCATCCGACGGCTGCCGCCGGCAAGCTGCTCGCCGTCATTGACAACGCCGAATATATCCTGGCGATCGAGCTGATGGCTGCTGCCCAGGCGCATGATTTCCTGGCAGCGACGGCGCCGCGGGCGGCAGGCACGGACCTGGTCTATAAGGCAGTGCGGGAACATGTTTCCCATTATGGCGACGAGCGCCCGCTCAACAGCGATATCGAAGCCGTGCGCAGCCTGATCCGTGATACCGCGCCGCCGCCGATTGGTTGAACCGAAGACCGCTGTCAGAACGGCTTGCTGGTTTCGGAATTCCGCTTGGGCCTTTCGCCGGCCTCGAGACGTTTGAGGCACTGGAGATAAGTCGGGTAGAGTTGATCGACCCGCGAGAGCGGAAGCGTCCAGTCGCCTTCGTCGCCGGCAAAGGTAAGCTGCACGTCAGGTGTTCCGGCAAAGGAATTCTTGATGATCTTCTTCAGTCCGCCGCTCCCCTTGCTGGCCGGACCCCAGAGGCGAAGCGTGTACTTGTCGAAGTATTCGGCGGCGACCACTTTCGTCACTGTCCGGTTGGTCAGCGTCACCTCGGTCTTGGTATTGGCCAGAATGTCCCACGTGTTCTTTGAAACCAGCCAGAACGTCTCGGTCGCGTTCTGGCGGAATTCCATGGTCTTGCCGATCTCGCTGTCCCACAGCAGGCGGCAATAGGGATGTGGGCCCTCATTCGCAAAGCCGACCGACCATTGTCTCGCCCCGCCCATCCATTCGGTCTCGCCGAAGGCGCAGACCGGCTGCACGATGGCCGCCATCAAAACCATAGCCGCGAGAATTTTCATCGCCAACATCATCTCCAACACAATCGGCTCTAGCGATAGCAAAAGAAGGTTGAGCTTTTGCTACTACAGCCGCCGCGCGCGTCGTCGACTGCGGATTCACTTCGGGAAGAGGAACGTGACCGCGACGCGAAAGCCCAGTCCTTCCGGCCCATTGTCTGGAGCCGCCGCCCAATATCGTATGCCCGCCGTCAGGCTGATTGGCTGCTTGTCGATGGTGATCAGCTTGGCGACGGCGAAGTTGATCGGCACCGACCAGTCGTTCGTTTCCCAGTTATAGGTGGATTCCGTATTCAGCGAGAACGTCCAGGCGTCCTTGGTCGTGTAGGAGAGGAACGGCTGGAGGAACGTCGAACTCACATCCTCCCGGTCGCTTTGACCAGCGAAGGACCAGATGTGGTTCCCGAGAAAGCCGTAAGTCCACGGGCCTTGTTGCTTGAGGACGACCGCTGTCGGACCCGCGCCCCACTTGCCGCTTCCGAGGAGCTCGTCCGTCGCCGTTGGCAGCAGGAACACCGGGCCGACGCCCCAGACGATGCCGCTCTCGGTCGGCTTGGACGGCGAGAAGAAGAAGCTTTGCGTGGTGTCGCCCAGACCGAACTGCGTTCCCGACGGTCCGGCAATGTCGTTCTGCCATGTCACTGGCAGGATGGTGCGCGAGATGACGTTCCAGTCCTCGTTTATCTTGAAGGGAATGACCGGCTGAATGTTCAGCGTCGCCTTGTCGCCGTCGTCTGGACCATAGCCGTGATCGTAGTTGAACTGGAACGGCACGCTGATCAGCGAGGCGATCGGGTTCGACAGCTTCTTCGCCAGGTCTTCACTCGACTGGGCGGCTGCCGTCCCTGTCCAGACACCGAGCGGCGCGACAACCAGTACTACCCAAGAAGCGACTTTCTTCACCAATGCCTCCATGATCCGATTGAATCCAGCCCGCAAGGCAGGGTTCCTCCGAAACGAAACGATATCCCCCCGGTCGATCCTGTTGGATACCGAACTGTGAGCCGCTGTCACGGCGGCTCTCTGCTTCCTGGGAGAGGTCGTTGTTCCGGCTCCTCGAGGACACCAGGTCTTCAAAAGGCGAGCATACTGGAAGGATAATCGCCAACAGTACGAAGTTCGCCAGTCCGCCCGTTAGAACCGGATGGCGACTCCGATAATCGGCCCCTGCTGGACGACGTCGAAGACGAACCCGTCATTATCGTAATTGACGCCGAGTGCACGATATCCGGCGACCGCTGAGATGGTGTCGTTGAACTTGTAGCCGAGGCCCAACGCCACATCCCAGTCGATATCGGCGCCGCCGGCGCCCAGCAGGCCCCACCCGGTGACATAGATTTCCGGCGTGAAGAAGTAGTTTCCTCGGACGCCAGCGACGGCATCGACCCATGTGGCGCTGTCTTCGACATCCACTCCGTCCAGAATGCCGCCATTGAAGGAGATCTCGGTCTTGGCCGACCAGACCCTCATGCCACCGACCACGTCGAGGTGGCCATTTTGATCTTCGAGCACGGCGTAACCGACGCCAAGTAATCCCGCGAAGGTCTTCGATGTCACATCGACGCTATCGGCAAGGACGCCGGCAGGTGTGTCGGCGTCGGCACCGAGCTTGGTGTAGATCACGTCACCAACGATGCTGAAACGGTCGTATCTTGCTTCACCTGCCGCCATGAAAGCGAAGTCGAGGTTATTGAGGATATCGCCGAAATCCGCGTCGACATGAACTTCCGGCAGCCCAAATTGCCCAATATCGCCGGATATGCCGGCAGCCCAGAAATATGGCGCGAAGGTGAATTCCCAGCCGCTCTGGCTCTCGATTGTTTTTGCTTCCGGCGTGAGCGGCGTAATATCGGCGGCGTTGCCGGCCGACGCCGCGCAAATGCCCGTCACCAATAGAATGGCACGCAAGTATATGGCCTTCATGAGAATCCCCCGATCTCGTTTCGCCTCGGCACTGCTGTCCCGAGTCGGCACTGTGCAGCGAGAAGTAGATTTCGACAAGCTAAAATACCTATTTTTCGTTGATCGCCTGCGTCAACTGCCCGATGAGGCCTGAAATCTGCTGGTCCTCAGGTCTCAGTCGCGCTAGGACCTCCGCGTGTTTCAGCGCCTCGGGCAAGCGTCGAAGCTTGAGACTGTATTGCAATGCAAGGCCTATGATGTCGGCGTCTTTACCCGCTGCCCAACCATCGAGCCTGTCCAATGCCTCCCCCGTCCGGCCAGCCGAATCGAGAGCGACGGCAAAGGTCGTTTTGTACTGGGAGTTCTGCGGATCGAGCCGCACGGCCTCTTCGAGTTCCGTAATAGCATCGGTCAATGCCTGTTTCCGCACCAGAGACAACGCATGGCCGTAGCGCAGATCCGCGCGTTCGGGCGCCATGGCGATCGCTTCGGCATAAGTCTGCTCCGACCTATCCTTCTGGCCGGAAGCGCGGTAGAACTCGGCGAGATTAACGCGCATTCCCTCCAGTGTCGGATCGAGCGAAATCGCCCGCCGGAACGCGGCTTCGGCCTCGGCCGTACGCTGCCGGGCGAACAGGAAGAAGCCGTAATTGCTTTGTGTTTCCGCGACGTCGGCGTTCGCCTCGACGTAGGCGCGCAGGTCCGCGACAGCGGCTTCGAAATTGCCTTGCTGATCGCCAAAGAGGTGGGGAGGAGTGCCGGCGAGTGCGTTGGCGGCAGCAACGCGGACCGCGCGCGTTTGATCGCCGAGCAGATTGCCGACCGCCTCCAGCCTGCGTTCAGGCGGTATGTTGCCCGCCGCTTCCGCAGCGCCGAGCCTGACGAGCGGATCTGCATCGACTGCGGCAGTGCGGATGTCGGTGGTGATATCCATGCCGTCGATGCCACTCATTGCGGCGATGGCGCTGCCCCTGACAATTCCCGCCTGGTCCTGATCGCTGACAAGCGTGCGCAAAGCCTCTATCGCGGCCTCATCGCCGTTCGCAGCTCCGGCGAAGGCATGGGCGATCGACGGGCGTTTGCGCCACTGCGTCCCGTACCATTTGTCCATTGTCTCGGCTGCCCAATCATTCGTTCTGCCGACATGGCAGGTCGTGCACGCATTCGGCGTTCCAAGCGTTGCCGACAGGTCCGGCCGGGGGATGACGAAGGAGTGGTCGCGGCGCGGGTCGACCTTCATGTAGGTGCGTTCCGGCATATGGCAGTTGGCGCATTGCGCTCCGGTCGAACCGGCCTGATGGCGGGTATGGGCGGGAGTGTCGAACAGCCCACTTGGATCCTGCCGGACGAAGCGCTCCGGCTTCCTTTCGGTGTGGCATTGCGTGCACAGCGCATTGCCCTCGGCCTTAAGCCCGGCCTCGTGCGGCCGATGACAGTCGAGACAGGTCACGCCCGCCCTTGCCATCTTGCTTTGCTGAAACGAGCCATACTCGAAGACCTCGTCAAGGATCTGCCCGTCGGGGAAATAGAGATCCTGCCGGAGCAGGGCAGGGGAGAAATAGTCGAGAAAGGGCTTTCCCGGCTGGTAGCCGTTCAGCAGCTTGGTGCGCCTGGCATGGCAGGCAAAGCAGATGCCCGCATCGACTTTCGGCAGACCGATATCCGGTATCGAGGATGAGAGATTGCCCGATTGCGCCGAAGCGACGTGCTTGGCTCCGGGGCCGTGACAGGACTGACAGCCGATGCTGGTGGCGACGTAGCTCGACTTGTATTCGTTCGTCTGCGGTTGAAACTTCGCCTGGGGATCGGTCGAATGACAATCGATGCAGGTGCGGTTCCAGCGATAGAAAGGACCTGTCCAATGATAGGTCGATCCGGGCTTGGTCGGGGTGCCGTCGCCGAGCCAGAACCACTGCCCTTTGGCCGTATCCCAGGCAATATCGAGCGCCTGCAGCCGTCCGCCTCCGATGTCGACGAGGTATTGCTGCAGGGGCTCGTAGGCAAAGGTATATTTGACTTTGAACTCGGCCTGGCCGCCGTCCGCTCCTTCGGTGTTGACGAAGAAGTGGCCATCGCGGCGGGTGAGGGTCGTGACGACGCCGTCATGATCGAACCTGGTATTGTCGAATTTGCCGCGCACCGTTTCGTCGTCGGCCAATGCCATGGCCTTTGCATGGTGGGACTTCGAAAAGGCCGCGGCCTGATCGGCGTGGCAGGATGTGCACGTCCTTTCATCCACGAAGCCCTCATGGATCGATATCTGCGGGTCGGCCCTGGATGTCGAGATGTCGTCAGTCGCAAGGCTGCGCCCGGCAGGCGCGAGCAACAGGAAAAGCAGGACAGCTATTCGTCCCACTGCTGCTGGCCGAACAGATGCTGCCACTCAATCGCTCCCTGTTGACGTTTTAGAAGGTCGGGGTCGCCATTGTTCAAACTTCTGGCGTGAGGCGCATTCCTAATCCTTGAAAACTTGTTTCCAGTCAGCCTTCATATCGACGACGGTCCAGCCGGTGATTGCGGCCGCATCGAGCGCCTTGTCGAGGCGGCCGAATTCGGTATCGCGGTCGTAGGCATATTCACGCTCCGCATCGGTGTGATGAATCAGCACGCCGAGTCTGGCCGGGGCGCCTGCCATGGTCGTCCATTGCAGCATTTGGAAATCTCCGTCGGAATTGCCGAAGGCGGCAATCGGCCGCCGGCCGATCTGCTGGTTGATCCCGACGGGTTTGCCGGCCTTGTCGTCGATGAAGTTGACTTCGGGGAGGCGGTAGAGGGTTGGCATGTCGTCCTGCATCCTGAACTCGGTCTTGATCGACGAGCCGATTACCTGCTCGGGCGGGACGCCGTAGACTTTTTCCGCCCATGGCCGCATGAACTCTATGCCTCCGCCTGAAACGATGAAGGTCTTGAAACCGTTGGCGCGGAGATAGGCGAGAAGCTCGACCATCGGCTGATAGACGAGTTCTGTGTAAGGCCGCTTGAATTTTGGGTCACGGGCCGCCGCCAGCCAATCGGTGACGATCTTCTGGAAATCGCTGCTGGTCATTCCGGCATGCGTGGTCATGATGAGCTCGACGAGGCCCTTTTCGCCCGACGCCGCAAGCGTCTTCATGTCGCCGTCAAGCACAGCCTTGAATGGCTGCGTCTCCTTCCATTCCGGATGCTGCGGAGCAAGCGTCTTCACGCGGTCCAAAGCGAAGGCCAATTGGACGTACATGGGATGCTCCACCCACAGGGTACCGTCATTGTCGAATACGGCAATCCGTTCGGTTTCCGGGACGAAGTCGGGCGATCCCTGGCCAGTGACCTTTTCGACGAAAGAGACGATGGCAACCTTCGAAGCTGTATCGTTCCAGGAGGGCAAAGGATCGCTTTGAGAGAATGCAGAAGTGGCATGAACCAGTGCGACACCGAGCGCAATGATCATCAGGCAGATCAATCGCGGCGCCGAGCGGACAAAAGACATCGGTCATCCTCCGGGGTTGGCAACAGGGAGAAAAAGAATACGGGCGGCGGCCCCTCGCAGAGCCGCCGCTCTTCGGTCAGTTCCCGGTCGGGAGGGTGAGCGTCACACCTTCCTTGGCGAGCTGATCACGCACCCACTGAAAGCGCTCGTAGTTCGAGAGCGTGATCGGACCCGTGTAGCCGACGCTTTGCATCTTTCTCGGAGGATACTTGACGTAGGTCGCCATGATTTTCTGGAGTTCTTCGCCCATGACAACGCCCATCCATGTACGTTCGGTGAAGTTGTTCATGAAAATGTCGTAGCGTTCCTGCGGATCCTGCCAGAGGTCGAACACCTGGGGAACCGTTGCCACGTATTTGTCCGGGCCTTTCCAGCCGAGATTGGAATCGACTGCCAGTCCGCCGGTCTGCGCTCCGTCGTCGCCGCGAAGATTGAACGCAAACTTGTAGTTATTGACCCTGATGGCACCTGGCGACAGCTCATTTTCGGTGAAATAGAACCAGGATTTCCGTTCCGATTTCCCCGTGCCGAGGAGGATCGGCGACATGTCGTAGCTGTCGAAAATGATCGGCTTGTTTTCGCGGTCCTCGGTCGGAAGGGGGACCGCGCCGACGGCAGCGAATGTTGCCATCAGATCGAGACCGCCGACGATGTCGTGGTTCTTGGTGCGGGGTTTGATCTTACCCGGCCAGACGGCGATCGCAGGGACGCGATTGCCGCCCTCGCGCAACGTACCCTTCGTGCCACGAAACGGCGTGTACCCAGCGTCCGGATAGACGTCCTGCCAGGCGCCATTGTCCGTGGTGTAGAAGACCAGTGTGTTCCGGTCCATTCCGGTTTCCCGCAATTTGTCCATGATCCGGCCGATACGGGTGTCCAGTTCCACGATCGAGTCGGCATACTTGCTCTTCGACAGTGACTTGTGCTCGAATTCCGGCGCCGGCATATTTGGCTGGTGCACCTTCATGAAGTTCACGTTGATATAGAAGGGCTCATCCGGCTTCTTTGCGGCTTCGTCGAGAAATTCGACGGCTGCCTTTTCGACATAGCTGTCGAAGTAGGGGATGCCGACGACGCCTTCCTTGCCGTCGATAATCGGGGTGTCGACATATTGACCGTTGACCTTGAAATCTTCAGTGACAGGTCCCCCGGCCTTGCCGGAAAGCGCGCCCTTCGTCACCCTTTGGAACATCTCCCGCAGCTTCGGATCCATATCCGGAAACCAGGTCGGATCAGCGTAGGTGTAGGCGTTGAGATGGTAGAGACCGGCATATTTCATCTCGTCGTAGCCCTGTGCGGTCGGCAGCGCGTAGTCCGCCTCGCCAAGATGCCACTTGCCCGTGAAGTAGGTGTGATATCCGCCGCGCTTCAGCACTGATCCCAATGTCCATTCGGCCGCCGGAAGGCCGCCGCCCTGACCCTGAAACGCCACCGTGGTCATGCCGCTGCGGTTCGGAATGCGCCCGGTCTGCATGGCCGCACGCCCAGGTGTGCAGCTTGGCTGCGCGTAAAAGGAAAAGAAGGTCATGCCTTCGTCGGCGAGCTTGTCGATGTTTGGGGTCGGCATCCCGCGACCTTCACCGCCGCCATAGGGGCCGAGATCGCCGTAGCCGGTATCGTCCGACACGATGAACAGGATGTTGGGCTTTCGTTGGGAGTCCTGCGCTTGCAGGGGCGAGGCCGCACACCAGAGAATGGTGGATGAAGCCAAGGCTCCGATGCAGCGGACAAGGATTCTGCCGTTCATGTCAAATCCCTCCATTGGAGTCCGGTTGATGACGGTGTCGCTCGCGGCAAAGGCCTGCGATCGCCTGCGTCAGCTCAAACGGGCTGCTTTGAAAATGACGATCCTGCCGGAGCTGCCTCCGGTGGGGTTTGCGAAGCCGACGGCATCTCTGCCGCGGCGTGCTGGACCTTAGCCAATACGGTCTTCGCCCGATATTGTACTTTGGGGAATCCTTCTCACAGTAAGCAATCGAAAGTAGTGATGCGCAGATGACGGCGCAGCGAGAAGCTGTTATTGTCGCACGGCTTTGGGGGGAAAGCGGATGGGCTTGGGCGAATGGTCAGGTCGATTGTGCTGCACTGCCTTTTTGTTGGCGGTGGTCGCCCTGAGTGTGCCCAGTCGCCATGTCGCAGCCTACGACACCTCGATTGCCATCGTCGACCGGGTTCCCCGCGTGCTCGTCCTCTATCCCTATGATGAGAGGATCGCGGCGACGACCGCTGCCGGAGAGGCGCTGCGGAGCCGTTTGCTGGAGGCGACAAACGGCAAGATCGACTTGTTTTCAGAGTTCCTGGATCTTTCGCGGTTTCCGGAAGGCGACCATGTCGCGCGCATGGCACGGTATCTCGGCGAGAAATACGCGTCGCGCCGTCCGGACGTGGTTGTGGCCCTCGGCAAGGAATCGGCGAGCTTCGTAACCGCGAACCGCGGCACGATAGCGCCTGGCGCAAAGATCGTCGCTGCCGGTTTCGGCACAGCCACCGCCGAGAAGATCAGCTTGCCGGATGACGTGATCGGAGCCTTCACGACATTCGACATTCTGAAGACCGCCGAGATGGCCCGCAGCCTGCAGCCCAATGCGCGCCACCTCTACATTGTCGGCGGTTCGTCCGACTTCGACCGCGGCTGGCTGACGACGGCCCGCGCGGCTCTCGAGCAGTTCTCGAAATCCTACGAGACGACCTATCTGGAAGATTTGACGATCGACGAATTCGCCGAGCGGGCATCCCGAGTGCCGCCCGACAGCATCATCCTGGCATTGACGGTGTTTAAGGATCGGGCAGGGCGCAATTTCGTTCCGCGCGACGCGATCGGTCAGATCGCTGCGACCGCCAGCGCGCCTGTCTACGGCCCCTACGAGACTTACATCGATCATGGCGTCGTCGGGGGCAACACCGTCACATTCGAAGCGCTGGGCCGGACCGTCGGCGACCTCGTCATCGATGCGATTGCCGGCAAGCCGGTGTCGGATCTCGAAGCGCCGCAGACCTACATTGCCGATGCCCGGCAACTCCAGCGCTGGGGGCTTGCCGAAAAGGATCTGCCACCGGGCACGATCCAGATGCACAAGGAGAGGAGCCTCTGGGCGGAACATTGGGTCGTGTTGGTAGCGGGGGGTGGCCTCGTGCTGGCGCAGGCCAGCATCATCTCGGTGCTTCTGCTCGAGCGGAGGCGCCGCCGCGACGCCGAGCGCAGCTCGCGTCTGCATTTACTCGAAGCCGTTCATCTCAACCAGTCCGCGACAGCCGGCGCATTGTCCTCGTCGATCGCTCACGAACTGAACCAGCCCCTCTCGGCTATTCGCAACAATGCCGAGGCAGCGTCGGTGCTGCTTCGAAACGAGAACCCGGATCACGAACTGATCCAGCAGATTCTTCTCGACATCCAGGAGGACGATCAGCGCGCAGGCGATATTATCAGCCGGATGAGAGGATTGCTCAAGAAGAGAGACGAGATCGATTGGCAGGAGTTCGACCTGAACGATGTCACGTCGAGCGCGATCCACATCATTCATGGCGAGGCGGAACGACGCGGAATCAAGCTGACGTCGAACCAACTGCCCGGCGGGCTGCCGGTGCGTGCCGACAAAGTTCATGTGCAGCAGGTCATCCTCAACCTGGCGATCAACGCGATGGATTCCATGCTGGACGCCGTCCCGGCCGGGAGAACGCTCACCTTTGCAACGGAACTGGCGAACGAGAAGGCGGAGCTGCGGGTCTCCGATACCGGCGACGGTATTCCCAGAGAGAGACTGAATAACATCTTCGAGCCATTCTACACCACCAAGAAAGCAGGCACGGGCCTCGGGCTCTCCATAGCCCGCGCCATTGTCGAGACCTATGGCGGCACCATCCGTGCCGACAACCGCCCGGAAGGCGGCGCGGTCTTTCGTGTGGCCCTGCCGCTTGCCCGCCGACAGGAGCGATCGAGATGAAACCGGTTATCCATATCGTCGATGACGACAAATCCTATCGGACGGCGACCGCAAGGCTGCTTTCCGCACATGGTCTGAGGGTCGAAGTCTATGAATCCGGAGACGAGTTTCTCGCCCGGCTTTCCGCTTGCGAGCCGGGCTGCGTTCTCCTCGACCTGCAGATGCCCGGCCAGTCCGGCCTGCAGATACAACGCCGCCTGTGCGAGCTGGCACCGCAATTGCCGGTCGTGTTCCTCACAGGGGAAGGAGACATAAAGGCAAGCGTCGAGGCGATGAAGACGGGTGCCAAGGATTTTCTGGAGAAGGGATCGACCGCGGCGACATTGATGGAGGCGATCGATCGGGCGCTCATCCAATACGAAAGACAGCGGGCCGGACACGACCGTCTTCAAGCCCAGCAGGCCCTGGTGGCGGGCCTCAGTCCGCGTGAGGCCGAAGTGTTCCAGCTCGTCATTCGCGGCCGTCTCAACAAGCAGATCGCTTATGCACTCGGCATCTCCGAGCGGACGGTGAAGGTGCATCGCCATCAGGTCATGGAAAAGCTCGGCGTGCGCTCGCTGGCTGAGGCGGTGTCGATCGCGGCAAATATCGGTCTCACCGACCAGGAAACGGCATCGCCGCTGGGGTGATCGGGCTCCTTCCCCTTAGGACAATATCAATCGGCTTCCAAGCGGGCTAATTTGACCGGCAACCGTTAGTCTCTCATATGTTCGAAAGAGGGGGCATGAGGTGGAGAACCTTCGCCGCACGGTCGCTGTCGTCGACGATGACGCAAGCCTGCGGCGCAGCCTGGGGCGGTTGCTCAACGCCTACGGTTTTCTGGCCATGGAGTTTGCATCCGCCGAGGCCTTTCTCGCTCGCGATCCCAAAACCGCGATAGACTGCCTTGTCCTTGATATCGACCTCGGTGGCATGTCCGGCATCGATCTGCAACGCAGGCTGAAGGCCGAGGGGACAACCCTTCCGGTGATTTTCATCACGGCACTGGAAACCGCCTCCGTGAAGGCAGAGGCGGAAAAGGTGGGATGCGTTGCTTATCTGCAGAAGCAGTTTTCCGGAGCCGCGCTGATTGCGGCCATCAACAAGGCGTTGGGATTGTGACCTGATAGGGCCGAAGACCATGCGCGCTCGAAGAACGACGGTCGGCGTTGCATCGGCAGCAGTCCTTTGCCGGACCGCGACCGATTCAGGGCGATCACCATCTCGCCAATGGCGTTGATGAAGCATAATCGCTGGCCTCGCCAACCGAAAAACTCCTCTCGGGAGCGCCTTGATGGCAGTAAGGCCTTGAATCCTCGTTCTGCATTGCCAATCTGGCGAGGACCGACGTTAATATAAGGGAGGTTCTACGGCAGGCATGAGTGAGGTTCAACGACGGGGATTCTTGGCGAGGCTCAATGCATATGAGCCGCTGACACTGATCATGGTGGCATCGATCGCCGGTGGACTGTTCGTGCTCCAGCGGCTGACGAGCGAAGTCCTGGAGGGTGAGACATTCCGCTTCGACGAGGCGATCCTGTTGGCTTTGCGACGGCCGGGCGAACTTGCCGTGCCGATTGGGCCTGGCTGGCTGACGCATGCCGTCGACGATATCACCAGCCTCGGCGGCATCACCGTTCTCTCGCTAATGACCGTTCTCGTTACCGTCTATCTTCTGCTCGACCGGCGCTGGCCGATCGCGATCTTTGTCTTTTCCTCCGTGCTGACCGGCTGGCTCGCGAGCACGCTCCTGAAGATCCTCGTCGCTCGGCCGCGCCCCGATATCGTGCCGCACCTGGTCGAGGTGAGCGATCTCAGTTTTCCCTCCGGACATGCGATGGTCTCGGCAGTGACCTATCTGACGCTGGGCGCGCTGCTGGCGCGAACGCAGCGTTACAAGTCGACACGAATTTTCGTTATGGGCACCGGCGTCTTTCTCGCCGTCATCATCGGTTTGAGTCGGATCTATCTCGGTGTCCATTACCCCACTGACGTCTTGGCAGGATGGTGCGCCGGCGCGCTCTGGGCGCTCGGCTGCTGGCTGATTTCGAAGCGGTTCGTTCCGAGCCGCGTGCCAGATGATGTTGCGGAAGCGGGAAAACAGTAAGAAAAGTAGGGCCGATACGTGATTCCCCGGCATAGCGGACAAGCACCATGACGACTTTGACAACGATCACCTCGACGGTCACGGCCGCGTTTCTCGGCTCCTTCGTCGAGGTCGTTGAAGCCTTCACCATCATCCTCGCCGTCGGCGTCACGCAGAGCTGGCGTCCGGCCTTCATCGGCACCGGTCTTGCGCTTGCCCTTCTCGCCCTTCTCGTGCTGGCGCTCGGTCCGCTGCTCGGCCTTATTCCGATCGAGCTGATGCAGTTCGTGATCGGGACGCTGCTCGTTCTTTTCGGCCTGCGCTGGTTGCGCAAGGCGATCCTGCGGGCTTCAGGCTTCATCGCGCTGCACGACGAGGAGAAGGCCTTCGCGGCCGAGGCCGATAGCCTGCGGCGCCAATCCGCCGAGCGCCGTGCCAATTTCCTGGCGGGGACCGCGGCTTTCAAGGCCGTGCTGCTGGAGGGGATCGAAGTGGTGTTCATCGTCATCGCCACCGGCGCCGGGCACGGCATGATCGGCTATGCCAGCCTCGGTGCGGCCGCAGCCTGCCTGTTGGTACTCGTCATCGGCATCTTCGTGCACAAACCGCTCTCTGCGGTTCCGGAAAACAGCCTGAAATTCGTCGTCGGCCTGCTGCTCAGCGCCTTCGGCATATTCTGGGTTGGCGAGGGGGTGGGCGCCGACTGGCCGGGCGCCGACCTTTCGCTCCTGGCGATTCTTGCCGTCCTCGCCGTCTTTTCCTTCGCTGCAGTCCGGATGCTGCGCCAGTATTTCAATACCCGCGCCGAGGTCACCGCGTGATGAATATTCTTACCATCGCGCTCAAGGAACTCCTCGGCATGTTCATCGACGACGGCGCCCTGGCGCTGTTGGCGCTGCTGCTGATCGCCGCCGTCGCCGTTCTGGTGATATTCGTCCACGTCGACGCGCTGCTTGTTGCCGTTCTTTTTCTGCTCGCCTGCCTGCTGATCCTTGCCGAGAGCCTGGCGCGCGCGGCACGGAAGAAGTTTCAGCGGAAATAGAGCGTTTCAGGTTTTGACGGAAGCGTATCCGGCATTGTCGAAGTAGTTGCTGCATTCGCTGGGCTCGATGGTTGTGACGAGGTGTCCGATGTGGCGCCAGGTGTCATCGATGGTTCGCTTCTGAGCCAGGCGCATCCAGTGCTTGATTTTGGCGAAAGCCTGTTCGATCGGATTGAGGTCGGGGGAGTATGGCGGCAAGTACCAGAGCCGAGCACCAGCGTTGCGGATCATCTGACGGATGGCGGCCGACTTGTGGGAGCCGAGATTATCCATCACGACGATGTCGCCGGGTTTGAGCACCGGTACGAGTTGCTGCTCGACATAGGCGCGAAAGCACTCACCGTTGATCGGTCCATCGAAGACACAGGGTGCGGTAAGCCGATCGCAGCGCAACGCGCCGAGGAAAGTCAGGGTGCGCCAATGTCCGTGCGGCGCGAAGCTGCGCAGGCGTTTGCCCTTCGGCCCCCACCCTCGAAGCGGCGCCATGTTGGTCTTGATCCAGGTTTCATCGATGAAGACCAGCCGTCTTGGATCGAGGCCAGCCTGCCAGGATCGCCAGCGCTGTCGCCGTCGCGCGACGTCAGCGCGCGCCTGCTCAAGGGCGAACAGTGTTTTTTTTGAACCGCAATCCCTCACGCCGCAGGAACTGCCATACCGTATCGTGGGATACCTTCACCCCTCGCGCGGCCAGCTCTTCCTTCAACCTGTGCAGTGACACATGCGGCGTCTGGTTGATCCGCTCCACGATAAACGCCCGATGCGGCTCCAGAACCCGCTTGCGGTGGCCGCCCATCTTCCCAGGCGCGACAGATCCGCTCGAACGATAACGCTGCGACCACTTTACCGCTGAAGACACGGCAATACCGAACCGCGCCGCAACCGACCGGCAGCTCTCACCGGCTTCGATTGCAGCAACAACACGCTCACGAAGATCATTGGAAAGAGGTCGCGTCATTCGATGCTGGCCTCCACTCCAGCCAGCATCTTGAATCACAAAACACACAAAAACGGAATCCCTTCCGATTCAACTAAATCCGGATACGCTCTAGTCTACAGCGCCGCGCGTCTGGGACAGCTATTGCGGCACTTTGAACAGGTGGCGGATACGCGTCACCAGCGAACTCACCGAGCGGCCATGCAACGTCGCGCCCTCGGCCGCGAAGGAATGCTGACCGGTCTCGATCCGGTGTGCGAGGGTGGCGGCAAGCTCTTCGGCGATGGCGGGTCGGTCGTGCAGCAGCGGCGTCAGGCTTGCCTGGGCAATCTCGTAGACAACGACGAAGGTCAGCGCCCGCAGGCTGGCGGCCTCGCCGACGCCGATCAGCAGTCCGCTTTCGCCGAAATAATCGCCCGGCGCCAGCCGGCCGAGTTCGATTTCCTTATGGCCTTCCTGCCTTGTCGCGATGAGCGCACCGCTGCGCACGATCATCAGCGATGCAACCGTATCGCCCTGTTCGATGAGGATGGCATCCTTCTTGAAGGTCCGCCGCGTCATCGAGGCCGCGAGCGTTTCCTTCTCGTCCTCGGTCAGTGAGGAAAACAACGGGATGGCGTCGAGAAGCTTGAGCGGCGTCGGCCGGTGCGGCCTCATCACCTCTTCCGACTGCAACTGGTCGGGCGGAGGGCCTGCGGCGTCGAGCGGTCGTGCCAAGATGAGGCCGGCGGCCTTGATATGGCGGTAAATGAGATCGAATATCTCGTTCTTTGCCGGTCCCGTCTGGCCGATATCCCTGACGCGGAAGGAGAGTTCCAGCTCCACTGCATCCGATGTCAGCGATTTTATCTGAACGCCGGGTTTCGGCTCGGCCAGGATCGAGTCGCTGCTCAATAGCACGGCGCGCATGACGTCGATGATCGCCGACGGCCCGATCGTCGGCACGACGCGGACCGTCAGCGTCGCGCCGTGACTTCGGTCGGGACTGCTGAGATTGGTCAGCCCGACCTTGGCCAGAAAACTGTTGGGCAAGATGACGAGGTCGTTGGAGCCGTTCAGCAGATGGGTGGAGCGCCAGTTGGTTTCGACGACACGGCCTTCAATGCCGTCATTCAGGACGATCCAGTCGCCGATCGTATAGGGCCGGCCGAGATTGAGCGCGATGCCGGAAAAGACGTCGCTCAGGGTGCTTTGCATCGCCAGGCCGAGGATGACGGCAAGGACGCCTGATGTGGCGATCAGCGTGCCGACGGGAAAGCTGAAGACATAGGCGACCACCGAGAGAATCGCGCCGAGGTAGATCAGGCCGATGACCAGATCCTGAACGAGGCGTCCTTCGCGTGGTTGACGCTCGAAGATCAGGAAGACGCGGACGAAGGCGATCAACGCCCAGGCGGCATTGATCCACCAGACCACCTTGGCAAGGGCGATGAAGACGCGTTCGAAGGTCGAAGCCGGCGCCGGCCCGACTTCGTAGGGTACGATGTCGTGATAGAGCAGCAGGACGGTCAGCGCCGCGAAGAAGAACACCTGGCCGGCGAGCTTCCAGCTTGGGAAGGGCCGAAGGGCTATTCGGGTGATCACCGCGCCGACCACGGCCAGCGTCCCGGCCTGGACGACAGGATCGGCAAGCACTCCGGACCATGTGAGATTATCGAGCATCGTCTACCCACTTGAGCGCTTACAGCGCCGCGCGTCTCTTCAGACGGGCGGCGCTGTAACACATTCAATCCTCGCATCGGCTTTCCCGAAAATCGAGTCCGATCTTCGCGCCGACGCGTTAGCTGCGCGGCTTCAGATTTTCTGGGTCATAGATCGGCTTGTAGCCGACGCCGACGACCTCCACCGGATAGCTCTCGGCAAAATACTCGACATTCAACTTGCGTCCGACCTGGCAATGCGACCAGGGCAGATAGGCCAAGGCAATGTTCTTGCCGACCGTCGGGCCATAGGCGATCGAGGTCGTGTAGGACCGGCGGCCGAGCTCGTCGACCAGAACCTCTCCCGTGGCGAGATCGACAACCGGCAGGTTTCCGACGGGATAACGCTTCACGCCCGACTTGTCGGTATTCTCGGTCATCACAAGCGTGCAGAGCATGGCCGGCTGGTGCTCACGCGCCTTGTATTCCAGATGTTTTGCCTTGCCGCGGAAATCGGCTTCCTTGACCTTCGGACGGGCGAGATCGGCTTCGATCAGGTTGTACTGGGTCAGGAGGTCGGCGTTCTGCAGGCGCAGGCTCTTTTCCATGCGGCGCGAGTTCGCATAGGTCTCGACGCCGAAAGCCATCACACCGGTCGCGCGCAGCGCATCCCAGACGGCGAGGCCGTCTTCGTACTTCATATGCAATTCCCAGCCCTGCTCGCCGACATAGGAGATGCGGAAGGCGGTGACAGGCTTGCCAGCGATTTCGATCGGCTTGATCGCCCCGAAGGCGAAGTTTTCCTGATCGAGCCCAGCCGGATCGGCCACAGCCTTCTTCAGCGTGTCGCGCGCGTTCGGACCCCAGATGCCGATCGTCACGAATTTTTCCGAGACGTCTGTGATGATGACGTCAAGGCCGCGGTCTTCGGCGACGCGCTTCATGTAGTGCAAGTCGCGCGGGCCGGCATCGGCGCCGTTGACGAGACGGCACCGGTCGGCCATGCGGAAGACCGTGAAGTCAGCGCGCACCATGCCTTCGTCGTCGAGGAAGTGGGTGTAAATGCCCTTGCCGATGTTTGCGTCGCCGCCGATCTTGGCGGCGCAAAGCCATTCCATCAGTTCGACGTGGTCAGGGCCCTCGATATCGACCATGTGGAAGTGGCTGAGATTGACGATGCCGCAATCCTCGCTCATCGCCAGATGCTCGGCATTCGATACGCGCCAGAAATGGCGGCTGTCCCATTCATTCTCGCGAACCGGGACGCGGTCGGCGTATTTCTCCAGAAGGTGCTCGTTGGCGGCGTAGCCATGCGCACGCTCCCAGCCGCCAAGTTCCATGAAGTAGCCGCCAAGCTCCTTTTCGCGCTCGTAGAAGGGCGAGCGTTTGGCGTTGCGGCCGGATGCATAGGGTTCGCGGGTGTGAACGGCCGGGAAATAGATCTTCTGGGCGGCTTCAAAGCACCGGCCCTCGATGAACTCTTCCGTCAACTGATGCGGATAGAAGCGGGCGTAGTCGATGCTGTTGTGATCGATTTCAGTACGGCCATCGGTCATCCAGTCGGCGATCAGCTTGCCGTAGCCCGGGCCGTCTTTGACCCAGATGGCAACGCAATACCAGAGGCCGCGCACCTTCTGGCTCTCGCCGCAGGATGCGCCGCCGCCGGCGGAAACTTGCAGCAGGCCGTTGAAGGAGTGACCTTCGTTATAGCCGAGTTCGCCGAGAATCGGCGTCAGTTCCATGGCGCGTTCGAGCGGCTCGATGATCTGTTCCATTTCGAGATCACGCTGCGAGGGCGAAAGGCGCGCTTCGTGTTTTTCGAGAAGATCGCGCGGATGGCACATGCGCGGATTGGTGGCTTCGTAGTAGCCCCACTCGATCTGACCGCCCTCCGTCGTCGCCGGGTCGCCGGTATCGCGCATATAGGCCGAGTTGCCCTGGTCGCGCAGCAGCGGGAAGCCGATTTCCTTGCCGGTGCCTTCAAATTCGTTATAGGGACCGAAGAATGTGAGCGGATGGTCGACCGGCATGACCGGCAGGTCTTCGCCGACCATCTCCGCGATCAGGCGCCCCCAAAGGCCGGCACAGACGATGACGTGGTCGGCCATGATGGTGCCGCGATGGGTGACGACGCCCTTGATGCGGCCGCCTTCGACGATCAGCGACTTCGCCGGCGTGTTGCCGAATACCTTGAGCTTGCCGGCCTTTTCGGCAGCATCGACCAGCTTGCCGGCAACGGTCTGCGAGCGCGGAATGACGAGGCCGGCATCCGGATCGAAAAGGCCGCCCATCACCTGATCTTCCTCGATCAGCGGGAACTTCTCCTTGATCTCGGAGGGGCTGACATACTGGGCGCGCGTGCCGAAAGCCCGCGCCGAGGAAAGCTTGCGCTTGATTTCCTCCATCCAGGCATGGTCGCCGGTGCGCGCCACTTCGAGGCCGCCGATGCGGGCGTAATGGCCCATCTTCTCGTAGAAATCGATCGAATATTGCGTGGTCCAGACGGACAGGTAGTCGTGGCTGGTGGTGTAACAGAAGTCCGAGGCATGGGCTGTCGAGCCGATATCCGTCGGTATGCCCGACTTATCGATGCCGACGATATCGTCCCATCCCCGCTCGACGAGATGATGCGCGATGGAGGCGCCGACGATACCGCCGAGCCCGATGATGACGACCTTCGCCTTTTCCGGAAATGCTGCCACGTGCTGTTCCTTCTATTTATCGCACGAATTAAAATACCCTAGCCGCGCTTGACGTACGCTTCGCGCGCGAGATGCAGCAGTCATGCCAGCCTCGTAAGGAGTGTCACATTTGCCGAAGCTGCGGAACCCCCAGACCGCTCCGCATGGCAGCTGCGATGAGGGTATTATGCATAAGGCTCATGATCGTCATTGGTCCTACGCCGCCTAGTACCGGCGTAATTGCGCCAGTCCGGATCGAGGCGGCGAGGCAACCGCCAAACAGCGCCGGCACTGCTGTGATCCATTCCGCATCGAACGGTCTGGCAATGACTGACTAAAATCGGATATGGGCGAGCCCTTGCAACCGGCCTTTCCGCTCGCGCGCCCCGGGATCACGGCGCTGAAATCGCCGCAAGCCGGTCGATGTCCACCAACACGATGTCTTCGGAAACGGGCTCACGATTGTGCAAGCGGAACCATTCCGCCGCTTCGCGTACACGCTCTCCATGCGGCGACGGATAGGCGCCGAGTCCGAGAACCCATTCGCGCACCGTTTCGCGCTCCATCCGCCCCGCCCGGTATCGGTCGCAGACGGTTTTCGCTGATGCGACGAGATCATTGATGCTTTTCACGGGATACCCTCAATGGACGGATGGCTCGTCGTCTTCGAGAAACGATCGAATGCCGTCGCGCGCGACGACGGCCATGAATTCGTCGAAGGCATCCCGGTCAGTCGCAAATGGCTCGTCCCAGCGGATCAGGTCTTCCGTTTGCGTGACCACTTCCATCGTCCAGTCTTCATTGCTGCCCGATGTGCGGAAGATATCGACGAGCACGGTGATCCCGTCGTCGGTGAATTCTCCCGCCAGTTCGGAGTGTTCGAGCTTTTTCTTTTTCGCCATCATTCAGCCACCTGCACCGGGCGGTGCGTCGTTTTTGAGATATTCTTCATATTGAACCGTCTCGGTCTCATTCGTGTCGATCGAGGCATCCGCGCGCTTTGCAAGGCGAACGCCCGCACCCCCACCATTTTCAGGGATGAAAACAACGCCTGCGACTTCCAGCGCGTGCTTCACATCCTGAAGGGTCCGATCATAGGGAGCGCGCTTGCCGGCCTCGAAATTAGCAATCGTCGCTTTGGCGACTTTCGAGGCGGATGAGAGATCATCCTGAGACCATGCCAAAAGGGCCCGAGCCGCGCGGCATTGAGCGGAGGATAGATACAAACCAATAACCTTGCATCAAAAGTGTGATTCTGCCTCGGGCAGATTATATTAAAAATGCAATCTCGATACAAGCGATGACGAGAGCAGGTGCATGACGGGATAGGACGTTGTGAGCCTTTGAATGGACCTGCCTATTCCATCCTTTCGACCTTTAACATCTGGCGAAAGGGAAGATTGATTGACTGAATATTATTAGAGTCTAATTTAGATTGTCTTTATCACGCACTCGGGAGGTTATAATGCGTGAGCCAGATATGCAAAAACTCGATGCACTTGTCGGTCGTCTTGTTGGCGACGTCGGCGCGGCCGTTTCCGGTGTATTGGTCGTGCTTGGCGATAAGGTCGGAATCTTCAAGGCGATGGCCGACGGAACGCCGATGAGCGTCCAGGATCTTGCCAAGAAGACAGGGATAAAGGAGCGTTATCTCAGGGAGTGGCTAAGCGCCCAGGCGGCCGCGGACTATGTCGCTTACGATGAAAAGACGGATCGTTTCAGCCTGACGCCGGAACAGGCGATGGTATTTGCCGAGGAAAACAGCCCCGCCTTTTTCGTCGGCGCCTTCGAGGTCGTCCAATCCATGTGGATGGACGAGCCGAAGGTCGCCGATGCCTTCCGCACCGGCAAGGGTCTCGGCTGGCATGAGCACAGCACCTGCCTCTTTCGGGGAACCGAGCGGTTCTTTCGACCTGGCTACAACAGCCATCTCGTCAACGAATGGATACCGGCTCTTGCCGGGGTCGAAGAAAAGCTCAAGGCCGGCGCCAGTGTCGCCGATGTCGGCTGCGGCCATGGCGCCTCGACCATCCTGATGGCGCAGGCCTATCCCGCGTCCCGCTTTACCGGCTTCGACTATCACGGCCCGTCGATCGAAAGAGCAAAGGTGGCCGCAAAATATGCCGGTGTCGCCGGTCGTGTGACCTTCCAGCAGGGCTCGGCGGCGGAATTTCCGGGGCGCGGCTATGACATGGTCGCCATGTTCGACTGCCTTCACGACATGGGCGATCCGGTCGGCGCCGGCCGGCATGTCAAGGAAACGCTTGGGCCGAACGGGACATGGCTGATCGTTGAGCCTTTTGCCCATGACCATCTCAAGGACAATCTCAATCCTGTGGGACGCGTCTATTACGGCGCGTCGACGATGATCTGCACGCCGGCATCGCTCTCCCAGGAGGTGGGGCTTGGGCTTGGCGCGCAGGCGGGAGAAATGAAACTCCGAAAGGTCGCGCTCGACGCCGGGTTCACCCATTTCCGTCGCGCCACGGAAACGCCGTTCAACATGGTGTTCGAGGTGCGGGCCTGACGCAACTGGTTTAGCAGGTGGCAGGCTATCTCAGTTTTCCGATGCTGGCATACATGCCGGTCGTGCGGAATTCGGTTGGGTTGGTGCCGTAGACGCGGCGGAAGACCTTTGAGAAATAGTTGGGGTCTTCGAAGCCGCACATGATGGCGACTTCCTTGACCGGCAGGAAATCCGCCTTGGTTAAAAGCTTGACGGCACGCTGCAGGCGCTGCTGCAGCACGAATTCGGCTGGCGGCATACCCTCGCTCTCGGCAAAGCTGCGCGAGAAATGCGCGCGGCTGAGGCCGATGATGCCGGCAAGCTCGCTGACCGGCAGCGGCTTTTCGAGATTGGTGTTGATATGGTCGATCACCGGCTGCATGAGGCTGAGCTCGGCGGCAAAGGCCGGCGAGCCGAAGACGTCGTCGTAAAGCGCCATCGCCGCTTCGTAGGCGATCGCCGAGGCGGCACCCGGCGATGTCGCGCCCTTGACCAGGCGCAGGCTGCAATCGGCAAGATGATCAATGGTCGAGGGCTGCAGCTTCAGCACCGGGCCGGCGGTCGACAGCACCATCTGGTGGATGCGCAGTGTTTCCTCGCCATTCATCGAGAGCCAGAAATATTCCCAGCGGTCGCCCTTCTCCAGCCAGTAGCGATGATTGTGCGGCACCAGAACGAGCAGCGTGTCGCCGCCCTGAAGGCGATAGTTGCGGTTCTGGTAGCGCAACTGGCCGCTGCCGCTGATCGTGTGCTGCAGCACGGTGAAGGGGGTCTGGCCGCGCCGACGACCGTCCCAGTCATAGCTCTCGTTTTCGCGCACTTCATAGCCGGCGCTGGTCGGCATGGCATGCAAACGCTGGCGGCCGCGGGGCAGCGACACCGTCCTCATCGACTGTCCGTTTGCGATCAAATTCTGCAGCACAAAATTACCCCTGAAAGCATAATCCTTCTCTGGTCGCCCTGTCGATTTCGGGCATAATCCCGCTCGACAAGAGGAAGAGACCACGGCCGACAGAGCGGCCGGGAGGAAAAAGGCAGATTTTGCGGCGTTTTCAGCCACATGCGTCGGCATGCGGCCTGATCCTCCATGGCCTTCTTTTCCTTAGCATTCGATTGGGTCGAGGTGAAGATCATGAGTTTCAAAATCGCTATCATCGGTGCGGGCAGCGTCGGTTTCACCAAGAAGCTGTTCACCGACATATTGTGCGTTCCGGAGTTTCGCGACATCGAGTTTGCACTGACCGATATCAGCGAACACAATCTGGAAATGATCAAGGCGATCCTCGATCGCGTCGTCGAGGCGAACGGACTGCCGACGAAGGTGACGGCGACGACCAACCGGCGCCAGGCGCTGGAAGGCGCACGCTACATCATCAGCTGCGTCCGGGTCGGTGGGCTCGAGGCCTATGCCGATGATATCCGCATTCCATTGAAATACGGCATCGATCAGTGCGTCGGCGATACGATCTGCGCCGGCGGCATCCTCTATGGTCAGCGCAACATCCCGGTCATTCTCGACTTCTGCAAGGATATCCGCGAAGTGGCGGAGCCCGGCGCGAAATTCCTGAACTATGCCAACCCGATGGCGATGAACACCTGGGCGGCGATCGAATACGGCAAGGTCGACACCGTCGGCCTGTGCCACGGCGTCCAGCACGGCGCCGAGCAGATCGCCGAGGTGCTCGGCGCGAAGTCGGTGAGCGAGCTCGACTATATCTGCTCCGGCATCAACCACCAGACCTGGTTCATCGACCTTCGCCTCAACGGCCGCAAGATCGGCAAGGACGAGCTGATCGCCGCCTTCGAGGCGCATCCGGTCTATTCGCAGCAGGAGAAGCTGCGCATCGACGTGCTGAAGCGTTTCGGCGTCTATTCCACCGAAAGCAACGGCCATCTCTCGGAGTATCTGCCGTGGTATCGTAAGCGGCCGGATGAAATCACCCGCTGGATCGACATGTCCGACTGGATACACGGCGAGACCGGCGGCTACCTTCGTCATTCGACGGAAACGCGCAACTGGTTCGAGACGGAATATCCGCAATTCCTGGAATCCGCCTCGCAGCCGATCGATCCTGCCAAGCGCTCGAACGAACATGCGAGCCACATCCTCGAGGCGCTGGAGACGAACCGGGTCTATCGCGGCCATTTCAACGTCAAGAACAATGGTGTTATCACCAATCTGCCGTCAGATGCGATCATCGAATCGCCCGGCTTCGTCGATCGCTTCGGGATCAACATGGTCTCCGGCGTCACCCTGCCGGAAGCCTGTGCGGCCACCTGCATTTCCTCGATCAACGTCCAGCGCATGTCGGTGCATGCCGCCATATCGGGCGATATCGACCTTCTGAAGCTTGCCGTGCTGCACGATCCGCTGGTCGGCGCCGTCTCGACGCCGGAAGAGGTCTGGCAGATGGTCGACGAGATGGTCGTTGCCCAGGCGCCCTGGCTGCCGCAATATGCCCATGCCGTGCCGGCCGCCAAGGAGCGGCTGTCGAAATCGAAGGTGCAGACCCGCGACTGGGCGGGGGCCGCACGCCGCAACGTTCGCTCGATCGAGGAGCTGCGGGCGGAAAAGGCGGCGCTGAAAAAGGCCGTCTGATTTTCGTGAAGCACGGGTTGCCGGGGGTTTCCGGGAGGGAAATCCGCGGCGTCCGGCCCGGTTTCGTGTGTTCGAGGAGAAAGGAGCCGCGTGATCGCGCTCCGGAACAAGAGGGAGAAACGATGATGAATTTTCGTAACGCAGGCATTCTGGCCGGACTGGCGCTCAGCGTCTCAGCCGCGGCGCTGAATGCATATGCCTCCGAGCCAACCGTTCCACCGAAACCGGCGGACTTTCCGGCCGAAGGCAAGATCAACTATGTCGCGCGCGACTCCATCCTGGAGTTCAAGGCGCTGCCCGAATATCACGAGCCCGACTGGGTCACGAAGAATTTCGTCGCCACCGGCAAGCTGCCGCCGGTCAAGGACCGGCTGCCGAAGGAACCGCTGGTCTTCAAGACCGGCAATATGCCCGACGGCATTGGCGTCTACGGCGATACCATGCGCCACGTCATCGGCGGCCGGCCGGAAGGCTGGAACTACGGCGCCGGCCAGACGCAGGGCTGGGGCGGCATCGATATCGGCCTTTCCGAATGCCTGACGCGCACCGCGCCGCTGTTCCAGGTGCAGGCCTCCGACACCGAGCCGCTGCCGAACCTTGCCAAGAGCTGGGATTGGTCGCAAGACGGCCACAAGCTGACCATGCACCTGATCGAAGGCGCCAAATGGTCCGACGGCGCGCCGTTCAACGCCGACGACATCATGTTCTACTGGGATGATGAAGTCATCGACCCGAACGTCTCGCCGCTCGGCGGCGGCGCCTCGCCGGAAGCCTTCGGCGCCGGGACGACGCTGAAGAAGGTCGACGATTACACCGTCGAATGGACCTTCAAGGAGGCCTTCCCGAAGCAATATCTCTACACCATGTCCTACCCGAATTTCTGCCCGGGTCCGTCGCACATCCTGAAGGCGCAGCATCCGAAATACTCGAAGAACACCTACGACCAGTTCAAGAACGCCTTCCCGCCAGAGTTCATGAACATGCCGGTCATGGGCGCTTGGGTACCGGTGGAATATCGCCCGGACGACATCATCGTCATGCGCCGCAACCCCTATTATTGGAAGGTCGACGAGAAGGGCGATCAACTGCCTTATCTCAATGAGCTGCACTACAAGCTCTCGACCTGGGCCGACCGTGACGTTCAGGCCGTCGCAGGATCCGCCGATTTCTCCAACCTCGAGCAGCCGGAAAACTTCGTCGCGTCGCTGAAGCGCGCCGCCGAAAAAACGGCGCCCGCCCGGCTTGCCTTCGGCCCGCGCCTGATCGGCTATAACTTGCGCATGAACTTCTCCGCCAACGGCTGGGGCAACCCGGACGAGCGCGGTGAGGCGATCCGCGAATTGAACCGCAACGAAGACTTCCGGAAGGCCGTCACCATGGCGCTCGACCGCAAGGCGATCGGCGACTCGCTGGTCAAGGGGCCGTTCACCGCGATCTATCCAGGCGGGCTTTCCTCCGGCACCAGCTTCTACGACCGCAATTCCACCGTCTACTATCCCTTTGATCTTAAGGGCGCCAAGGCGGAACTCGCCAAAGCCGGCCTCAAGGATACGGATGGCAATGGCATCGTGAACTTCCCGGCCGGCACGGCGGGCGGCAAGGATGTCGAAATCGTCATGCTGATCAACAATCAGTACACGACCGACAAGAGCCTTGCCGAAGGTGTCGTCGGCCAGATGGAGAAGCTCGGGCTGAAGATCGTCATCAATGCGCTCGACGGTGCCAAGCGTGACGACGCCCATTATGCCGGCCGCTTCGACTGGCTGATCCAGCGCAACACGACGGAGCTGTCGTCGGTGGTGCAGAACACCGAGCAGCTCGCCCCTGTCGGTCCGCGCACCAGCTGGCACCATCGCGCCGGCAAGGATGACCAGCTTGATCTGATGCCCTTCGAAAAGGAGCTTGTCGATGTCGTCAACAAGTTCAGGACGAGCCAGAACAACGACGAACGCGTCGATCTGATGAAGCAGTATCAGAAGATCTCGACGGAGCACGTCAACACCGTCGGCCTGACGGAGTATCCGGGCGCCCTGATCGTCAACAAGCGGTTCTCCAACGTGCCCCAGGGTACGCCAATCATGATGTTCAACTGGGCTGAAGATTCGGTGATCCGCGAACGCCTGTGGGTGGCTGCGGACAAGCAGGGCAAATACGAGCTGTTCCCTGAACAACTGCCCGGCAAGCCCGGCGAAAAGGGCCCGATCAACTAAGCTCCCTCCCAGCTGAAGTGAGCTCCAGGCCGCGCGTGCTGCGCGCGGCCTGACATGACCAACAAGCCGGCCGCGCTGACAAGGAGCGACTGGCGGCAAGGAGAAGCGAACCGTTCGATGTTACGATTCCTGCTCGTGCGCATAGCCTCAGCGATTCCCATTCTCTTCATCCTGAGCGTGGTGACCTTCGCGATCATCCAGGCCCCGCCCGGCGACTACGCCGATTATATAAGATCCCAGCTGATCAACCAGGGCGGCGCGTCCTATGCCCAGGCCGAAGCGCAGGCGCAGCTCTACCGGGTCGAACACGGCCTCGATAAGCCGATGGTCGTTCAATACGTCAACTGGATCGGCGGGATAGTGACCCGCGGTGATTTCGGCTACAGCATGTTTTACAACAAGCCGGTCGCCGATGTCGTCGGCGAACGCCTGCCGCGGACATTGCTTCTGGCGCTCGTCTGCCATCTCCTTGCCTCGGTGCTCGGCATCGGCTTCGGCATCTGGGCGGCGACGCGACAATATAGCTGGATCGACAGCCTGCTTTCGGGAATTTCTTTCCTCGGCATGACGGTGCCGCGCTTCCTGATGGCGCTGATCATCGTCTATCTCCTGGTTTTCCAGCTTAACGTCTCCGAAATCGGCAGCTTCTTCTCCCCGCAATATGGCGGAGCGCCCTGGTCCTGGGCGAAGTTCGCCGATCTGGTTCACCATGTCTGGCCGGTCGTGGCGATCGCCACCTTCGGCGGGCTCGCCTACAATATGCGCGTCATGCGCGGCAATCTGCTTGATACGCTGAATGCCCAATATGTCGAGACGGCCAAGGCCAAGGGGCTTTCGGGCGCAGCCGTGGTGATGCGCCATGCGGTGCCGAACGCGCTGCACCCGCTGGTGATGTACCAAGGCGTCGTGCTGCCCTACATGCTGACCGGCGAGATCGAAACCGCGATCATTTTCGCATTGCCGACCGTCGGCCCGGCGATCGTCGGCTCGATGGCGGTCGGCGACGTCTATGTCACCGCCACCTTCATGATGGTGCTGTCGGCGACGCTGATCGTCGGCAACATCATCGCCGACATGCTGCTCGCCCTGCTCGATCCCCGTGTCCGCCAATATGGAGGAGCCTGAGATGCTGGCTTTCGACTCCGCGCCGCCTCCGCCGACGACAGAACTTTCCATCAACAAGCCATCGCGTGGGCATGAAAGCTATATCGCCCTTGTCTGGCGCCGGCTGAGACGCTCCTGGACCGGCATGGCAGGGCTCGTGCTCGTCGTGCTGCTGATCGTCATGGCGATCTTCGCCGATTTCTTTGCGCCGATGGACCCGAAGGCGACCGATGTCGGCTTCGCGCCGCCGCAGATGATGAGCTTCCACGACAAGGACGGCAATTTCGTCTTCCAGCCGCGCGTCTATGCGCTCTCCGATTCCGAAGAGCTCGACCCCGTCACCTTCCAGCCGATCGTCGGCATGGATTACGACAATCCGCGGCTGCTCGGCTTCTTCGTCAAGGGCGCGGAATACCGGCTTTTCGGCCTAATCCCGGCCAGCCGGCACTTCTTCGGCTCGACCGACGGCCAGCCGGTGCATTTCCTCGGCACCGACAAGTTCGGCCGCGACGTGCTGTCGCGCGCCATCATCGGCTCGCGCATTTCGCTGACCATTGCCCTGACGGTGGTCTTCATCGTCACCATCATCGGCACGACCGTCGGCATGGTGTCGGGCTATTTCGGTGGCACATTCGATATCTGGTTGCAGCGTTTCGTCGAACTGGTGCTCGCCTTCCCGCAACTGCCGCTCTATCTGGCGCTGACATCACTAATTCCGGTGACGGCGCCGACCAACGTCTTCCTGGCCTTCGTCATCGCCGTGATGTCGGCGCTCGGCTGGGCGCAGATGTCGCGCGAGGTGCGCGGCAAGACCTTAGCACTTGCCCGCATCGATTATGTCAGGGCAGCAATGGCCGTCGGCGCCACCGACACGCGCATCATCATGCAGCACATCTTCCCGAACGTGATGAGCCATGTCATCGTCGCGGTGACGCTGCATATACCGAGCGTCGTGCTCTTGGAATCCTTCCTCGGGTTCCTCGGCTTCGCGGTCAAGCCGCCGCTGATTTCCTGGGGGCTGATGCTGCAGGATACGGCGACCTATTCTGTCATCGGCTCCTATCCTTGGATTCTCTCCCCAGTCGGCTTCGTGCTTGTCACCGTCTTCGCATTCAATGCGCTCGGCGACGGATTGCGCGACGCGGTCGATCCTTATTGAGGTGATGAAGATGGCTCTTGCACTGGTCAATTCCTTCGCCCCGCCCGTCCGCCACGACCATGATGGCCGTTCGGACACGCCGATCATCGACGCCCGCAATGTGGCGGTGAATTTCAAGGTCGAAGACGGCATGGTCGAAGCCGTCAAGGATGTCTCGTTTCAGCTCTATCGCGGCGAGACGATCGCAATCGTCGGCGAATCCGGTTCGGGCAAATCGGTAACGGCGCGAACGGTGATGGGACTGTTGTCGAAGCGCGCCGTCGTCTCCGAGAAATCGACGGTTGCCTATGACGGCAGCAACATCCTGAAATTTTCCGAGCGGGCGCGCCGCAAGCTGCGCGGCGACCGCATCTCGATGATCTTCCAGGAGCCGATGAGCTCGCTGAACCCGATCTATACGATCGGCAGCCAGATCGTCGAGGCAATCCGCGTGCATCGCCGGATCAGCAAGAGGGATGCGCAAAAGCGGGCGCTCGAGCTGCTCGAACATGTTCAGATCCCTGATCCCGCCGCGCGGCTCATGCAATATCCGCATCAGCTTTCCGGCGGCCAGCGCCAGCGCGTGATGATCGCCATGGCGCTTGCCAACGATCCCGACGTTTTGATTGCCGACGAGCCGACGACGGCGCTCGACGTCACCGTGCAGGCGCAGATCCTGAACCTGATCCGCAACCTGCAGAAGGAGCTGGGGATGGCCGTCATCCTCATCACTCACGACCTGACCGTGGTGCGGCAGTTTTCCGATTACGTCTATGTGATGCAGTACGGCGAAGTGCGCGAGCACAACACCACCGAAGCGCTGTTTGCCAATCCGCAGGACGCCTATACCAAGCATCTGCTTGCCTCCGAGCCGCGTGGCCAGGCGAATCCGCTGCCCGAAGGGTCTGACGTCATCCTCGATGCCAAGGGCGTGCGGGTCTCCTTCATGATGCGTCACGGTACTTTTCTGAAGCCGGCGATGCGCGAGCTTGTCGCCGTCGACAGCCTCGACCTGACGCTTCGCCGTCACGAGACTCTGGGGCTGGTGGGCGAATCCGGCTCCGGCAAGACGACGTTCGGCCAGGCGATCCTGCGGCTGAACACGCCCGACAGCGGCGAGATCCATTTCGACCACCAGCCGATCCATGGCCTTTCCAGAGCCGAGATGCGGCCCTTGCGCGCCCGCATGCAGGTGGTGTTCCAGGATCCTTTCTCATCGCTCAATCCGCGCATGACGATCGGCCAGATCATCGAGGAGGGGCTCGTCGTCAACAGGCTGGGCGCGACCAAGGCCGAACGCCAGGACCGGGTGCGTGAGGCGCTTGTCGCCGCCGGCATGCCGGGCAATATCCTGTCGCGCTTCCCGCACGAATTTTCCGGCGGCCAGCGCCAGCGCATCGCCATTGCCCGCGCCATCGCGCTGGAGCCGGAGTTCATCCTGCTCGACGAGCCGACATCGGCGCTCGATCTTTCCGTACAGGCGCAGATCATCGAACTCCTGCGCAAGCTGCAGGACGAGCGCGGCCTGAGCTACCTTTTCATCTCCCACGATCTCAAGGTCGTCAGGGCGCTCTGCCATCGCGTCATCGTCATGCAGCATGGCAAGATCGTCGAAGAGGGTCCTGTCAACGAGGTTCTCACCCATCCCAAGACCGCCTACACCGAACGGCTCGTCAAGGCCGCTTTCGAGGTAGCATGATTACCGAATGCCGGAGGCTATAATGGCAAGAAATCCCAAAATCACCTTTATCGGAGCAGGCTCCACCGTCTTCATGAAGAACATCGTCGGCGACGTGCTGCAGCGCCCGGCGCTGTCGGGTGCGACGATCGCCTTGATGGATCTCAACCCGCAGCGGCTGGAGGAAAGCGCCGTCGTCGTCAACAAGCTGATCTCGACGCTTGGCGTGAAGGCGAAGGCGGAAACCTATTCCGACCAGCGCAAGGCGCTTTCGGGCGCCGATTTCGTCGTCGTCGCCTTCCAGATCGGCGGCTATGAGCCCTGCACGGTCACCGATTTCGAAGTCCCGAAGAAATACGGGCTGCGCCAGACGATCGCCGATACGCTCGGCGTCGGCGGCATCATGCGCGGGCTTCGCACCGTGCCGCATCTCTGGAAGGTCTGCGAGGACATGCTCGCCGTCTGCCCCGAGGCGATCATGCTGCAATATGTCAACCCGATGGCGATCAACACCTGGGCGATATCGGAGAAATATCCGACCATTCGCCAGGTCGGACTCTGCCACTCGGTGCAGGGCACGGCGATGGAACTGGCGCATGACCTCGACATTCCCTACGAGGAAATCCGCTACCGTGCGGCCGGCATCAACCACATGGCCTTCTATCTCAAATTCGAGCATCGCCAGCCGGACGGTTCCTACCGCAATCTCTATCCCGACCTGCTTCGCGCCTATCGCGAGGGTAGGGCGCCGAAGCCCGGCTGGAACCCGCGCTGCCCGAACAAGGTGCGCTACGAGATGCTGACGCGGCTCGGCTATTTCGTCACCGAAAGCTCGGAGCATTTCGCCGAATACACGCCCTATTTCATTAAGGAGGGTCGCGACGACCTGATCGAGAAATTCGGTATTCCGCTCGACGAATATCCGAAGCGTTGCATCGAGCAGATCGAGCGCTGGAAAGGGCAGGCGGAGGCCTATCGTTCGGCCGACAAGATCGAGGTCGCGCCGTCGAAGGAATATGCCTCCTCGATCATCAACTCGGTCTGGACCGGCGAGCCCTCGGTGATCTACGGCAATGTCCGCAACAATGGCTGCATCACTTCGCTGCCGACCAATTGCGCCGCCGAGGTGCCCTGCCTCGTCGATGCTTCCGGCATCCAGCCGACCTTTATCGGCGACCTGCCGCCGCAGCTGACGGCGCTGATCCGCACCAATATCAACGTCCAGGAGCTGACGGTGCAGGCGCTGATGACCGAGAATCGCGAGCATATCTATCATGCCGCGATGATGGACCCGCATACGGCAGCCGAACTCGACCTCGACCAGATCTGGTCGCTGGTCGACGATCTGCTCGCCACCCACGGCGACTGGCTGCCCGAATGGGCACGCACGACCCGCAAAGTACAGGCCGCCTGACCCCCTCTCCCGGGCAAGGCGTCAAGGAGCCCCGCGGTGGCAACAACCGCGGGGCTCTTTGCGTGAGGATGGGCGGGACGGCCGGGATCAGCAATTGTCTACCTTGGACCGCCTGCCATACGCTCCTTCAAGCTCTCGACCTCTTCGGCCAGCTCGTCGAGATCGCTTTGCGATGCCGCTTGCGATGTCGCCACTATCTTGGGAACATAGATCTTCCCGCCGGCATCGCGTTCATCGGGAATGTTGTATTTGAATATTCGCTGTGCTGATTTGGCATCCGTCGCCCGGACGAAGACCATAGCTTCGTTGTTGCTATCTAGCGCAACCGACATGTCGAAAGTTCCGGGGCTCACAGCTAAGTTCTCGAGCTTTTGACCCTTTTTGTCCACGTAGGGACTAAGCCCATCGTCCACTGTGAAAGCGGTGAAGGCTTCCGTCACGTCTATTGTCACGTCACATGGCATGATTGTTCTCCCCCGTTGGAAGTTTAATCGTTGCTGAGGCGACCATTGCGATGGGCCATTCTGAGTGTGATAGCGTAGGAGCTCGGAGACCTCTTGCCGGGCAACTGGGCATCCAGAATAAGCGTCCTGGCGTCGCCGAAAGCCGTCGAGATCTCGAGGATTTGCGAGGATGCCGTCAGCCGCCACATTTTGTACCCCAACGTGGGGTCAAAGCCGCAGCCGGCAGCCGGCTCGGCATGCGGACCTGTGACAACGAAAATGCGGTTGGAATCCAGCCTGTAGCAGTGACCCTCAAACGCATAGCCGTAAGCAAGGACTGTCGATCCGGTGATGCCGACTCCGCTTGCGAGTTTTATCTGCAGTTCCGCCTTTCCCGCCATCCCGACATCCAGGTGGGTAATGCCGTGGGCGTCGTTCAAGTCTATGCCGTAGAGTATGATCTGGCCCGCCACATAGGGGAGTCCAGGAAGTGAAGGTGCTGGAACGCTGTCGTCTATCATCGATGCCTCCCGTCGTTTGGTTAAAGAATGCCGCGCCACCTCATGCAATCTTCCAGCTGGTCGATATAAGTCCGCCCGCGCCCCCGCCAGGCGGCCTCGAGCAAGGCCGAAGCCGCAGCCTCGAAGGTCAGGCTATCGGGGTCGAGATACGTCCAGGAGCGCGTCACAGCTTCGCCCACCACGTCCCGTGCCTCCTGCAGAGCGGCTTTCGTGGCGAAATGCGTGACGTCATAGGATGTCGCCGATGCCCGAAATCCTTCTTCTATCAGCGCCGGCGCCATCTGCTGGCGAAGATCGCTGAACTTCCTGGGATTGATCTTCGACAGTCCGCGCTCGAACAGCAGCGACTGGTAGACCTCGATGAGGCAGTCGAACAGGCCCGCCGCAAAGGGCTTCGATCGGTCGTGCACTTCCTGGCTGACATCGCCGATGCGAAGCGAGTTGTTGAGCGATCTAAGCTGCTTTTCGTCGCTGAGTTCGGCAAATTTGTCGAGTTCGTTGTGCAGGAGCAGATTGCCTCTTGTGCGCCGAAGCAGCCGGTCGAGCGCGGTATCGAATTGCAGCAATCCCAAGAGCGATATGAAATCGGCGATCGCTTCGTGGTAGGAAAAGAAGTCGCTGCCGGATCCGTCGCCTTCGAGGATCCCAAGTTCACTCAGCAGAATGAGATGCCCCATTTCATGGGCAACCGCGTCGAAATTCAGCGCGAAACAGGATGTCGGGCTTTCCGGCTCGCTCTCGCCGAGTTCCAGAAAGCCGAAGCCGGATTGCGCATTCTGCCAATGGGGAATGCGGGGAACGATTTCCAGCCGTTCCAGCGTCGGCTCGAAGAACCAGGCAATCGGGCGCCCAGCATAGCTCTCGCAGATATCGAGAATCCGGCGGGCGCAGGCATAGCTGTGTGTCGAAAGAAATGCCGGTGAGCCAGGCCCTATGTGATCGAAATGCCCGTCGGGGCCGGGCTCTGCAGGCGGCTGCAAAAGGCCGGGATAGGGAGGGATATAAGGCGCGGCATAGGGCGATTTCGGTTCGATGGGATTTGCCACATAGATCCGGCTGTCGGACGGCCCTGCCAGGATGGGTCCCGCTGAAGGTCCGATCCATACCACTTCAGGCTTTTCGTAACCGGAAATGAAGGATGGCTGCGGAAAGACAAGGAAACGCGTTCCGAGCGGCCGCTCCAAAGCCGACCTGTCGCCTGCTCCCCGTGAATGTGCGATGGCATCCAAAGCTGCCCCCACCGCTCGTTGCCCAGCGCCGAGCGATCTTGAACTATACCAGTACTACTGGCATTTCGACAATAGCATGTCGAGCATTCCGTAGTACTCCATGTCGTTGGCGAATGATTCCGTAAGTTCAAACTCGAAGGAAAGAGGCTCGTTCAGAACATTGATCTTGTGATCGGCCAGATATATCAGGAGATTTACAGCGTCGGTTTGCTTCTGGTTTATGGCTCCGGCTTTCAACCACGCCTTTAGAACTGCGAGCTGGTCCACATCGCTGAGATTGTTTTCTGCCGCTGCGAAAAGCCTGGCGAACGACCTTTCGCTGAAGTGCAGCGAGCGTGCCAGGAACTCAAGCTGATGTCTCAGCCGTCTTTCGATGATCCCGACGCGTTCCGCTTCTTTCAGGCTCAGCCTGATGTCGATGAGAGCATCACCAAATGCGCGCGAGCCCAGCTCGACGGGAGCCATCGGCACCGTGACATCGGCATCGTCGGCGAGCGGCTGCCGTCGGTACCACCGGTAGATCAGCCCATGCCCGAGCATTCCCTGGGGAGCGAGCTCCGCTGCTCTGAGCGCGCCTATGCTGGCCGCGCCGTATATGCGGAGCCCTCGGGCCATCGCCCAGAGAATTTCCTGGTGGCGAACGGCGGGGCGCTGCGCGAAGACGCCGTCGATCAGCACGATCGCCGACGGAGCGTAGTCCGCCACGGCGCGCACGACATCACCGCAGCCGACCGGAGGTAGATAGATCGCCTCCAGGTATTTCCGCGCTTCCGTCGTGGAGAGGGTGGGGCCGAGAAAGACTACGACATCGTCACGCAAGATCCGCCTCCGGATTTGTTTCCAGCGGAGGAGCAACCACCCGGACGATGTGAAGAGGGATGCGATCATCCGAATGAAGAACCACAAGGATCGCCGCCTTTGCGCCGGCCAGCTTCAACGCCTCGGCGATCGCCAGGATGGAGCGGCCGCTGGCGACAGGACCTTCATCGGGGCGGTAGGAGCTGCCGCCCTTTACGAGTTGCGCGCGCCATGCGGCAAGCTCCGAAGCATCGGCATATGCGTAGACTTCGCTGCTAATATCGTCGCGCGCAGCCGAGATCACCCCCAGCCGCGATTGACACGCTTCGAGCAATGCGCTCGTCAGCGCGCGATCATGGCTGAAGTCGCAGCCGAAGCCTTCTGCCGGCAAGGGCGCAAAGGGGGCTCTGCTTGCATCTTCCATCACGTGGCACCAGTAGATCGGCAGCGCGTGCGGCGCCGGGATTTTCCAGATGCCGACGACAAACCCCGCCTTGGCCAGCCGTCGCATGATTTCCCCGGCGCTGCCTGAGTGGACCGACCGGGAGTCGATCTGGAAGCGGTCGAAGAAATGCGGCGTTTTCATCGCCGTGCATCGCGCCTGTCGCTCCAGAATCTCCCGGCAGGCATGCAAGGCCGCGCTTTGCAGGCTGGTGCCGGCTGCCAGACCCGTTGTGTCTCTGGGCATCCAATGCGGATGAGGCGAGGGGACGGTGTAGGCGGAGTCGACAAGGGCAAGCGGGACAGGGGTTCTCCGGCCCGAAGCGAGATCCAGCCCGTCGATCCAGGAAAGCCTCTCCGCCTCTCGCCCGAAGCCGAGGTGCGACCAGAATTTCTGCTCGTTCATCTCGCGGAAAGCCGCTTTGAAGACGCGCTCTGGGGCATTCCGCTCCGAGGCCCATCCCTCCAGGGATTCCATCAGGCCCGATATCGCCGCAAGCGGAAGGGTCAAACCCTTTCCTTGGCTGACTGCGACGGAAAGGGAGCGCGGCCTGATAACTTGGACGACGGGGATGCCGATCCGGTCGAGCTCTGTTACCGAGCCCAGCCTGGTGATCCCGTATTCGTGCTTGCGCGCCAGGATGCGCCGCACCGTCTGCCAGGGATCAGGGGGCGAGAGGGTAGGGGCATCAAAGATGTTGTCTAGCACCCCGTGGTCCATCGCCTCCTCCTGGCCCTACGACCTTGGCAGTCCGTCTAAGGCGCGCTTTGCCCTTTCGGCCAGCCAGGCGGCTTTTTGTCCTTCGGCAATCTGCACCGCCCTCATCAGGTCTCTCCTTATCAAGGATGGAGGGTCGTTCAGATCTCGTCTCAGTCTTGCGCTGAGGCGGTAGAGTTCGGCCAGCCAGAACCGTTGACCGCTGTTGCGGCCGACATTGATCGCATTGTGAATGGTCGCCAGGGCTTCAGCAGGCTTGCCGAGCCGCTGCAGCACCTGCGCATGCATGTCGCTGTGCATGGAAAAATTATCGTCGGTGCCCAACTGCTGCTGGAGCAGCAGACCGTGTTGGAATCGCTCTTCACCCCGTTCGGCAAACGACGTCATCAGCTCCGCCCAGCCGCAATACATGTTGGCGCGCGCCTGGCTGGCGGCGAGGCCGTGTCGCTCGGCAAGCGCCAGCATTTGTTCGCCGAGGTCATGGACATCGTCATATCTGCTTTGGCAGCGGCGAAGGACGATGGCGTAATAAAGCGCGTGAACCATGCTCCCGGCATGATCGGTCGAGGCCGCCCAGTCCAGGCACTGTCTGATCGCATGTTCACTGGCATCGGCATCGTTGAGAAGCAGGTAGGACAGGGCGCTCTCGCCCAAGCCGCAGACCTTGGCATCATGTCCGCCGAAGAAGGCGCGATTTCTGACCGCGCTTTCTGGGTCGTAAAGATCAAGGCCTCTGGCGACGCAATCGAGGCAGAATTCGTGCTCGCCGGCATGGAAGCTCGTCGCCCATCCGCAGTGATAGGATTGCAGCCGCGTCTCCTGATCTTCGACCGCTTGCATGTCGCCGACGAGGATGCGCGCACGAGACTGCTGCGTCAGAATATTGGGCGCCGTGAACCACCATCCCCAATAGACCGGGAAATGTTTCGACCGGACAGCCGAGGCCTGTTTCCTCAAAAGCTGCATTGCGCGGGAGTAGGCCCGGCGCGCGCTTTCCGAGCCCTCTCCCTCCAGTGCGGTCGCAACGACCCCCTGAAGTTCGAGCAGGCCCAATGCCAGTTCGGTGTGATCGGGATGGCGCCGCGAAAGGCTGTCGACCTCCTGCGTGCCGAGCTCGAGCGACACGTTCGCCTCGTGCATGGCGGAGCGCAGAACGCTCGCCTCGGCCGCCGCCAGGGCAAACCTGGCCGCGGCGTCGTGCAAGCCTGCTTCGGCGCATTGCCAGGCCGCGATGGCAGCCGGCAGACTGGGTTTTGCTTCTCCGATCAGGAGTTCGGCGATCCGCCTGTGTATGCGTCGTCTGTCGCTTTTGAGAAGGCTGCTGTAGGCCGCTTCCTGAGTGAGTACGTGCCGGAACTGAAAGGAGCCGGGCGTGGCGGATGAAGGCTCGATGATGCCTTGGGAAACAAGCCGCTCGACCGCGACCTCCACCGTCTGCCGGCTGACCCCTTCGAGAAGGTAGGCGAGCAGCGAGATGTTGAATTCGCGGCCGATGACGCTCGCAAATTGCGCCGCCCGTCGTGCGGATCCGGTCGCCGCGAGTCTGGCGGAAAGCAGATCATTCAGCGAGCTGACGCCACCTTCCAGAAGCAGCCCTTTCCATTCGGATGCGGCCTTGCCCAAGGGTTGCCTTCCCAGGAAGAAGTTGGCCAGTTCTTCCGCGTAGAGCGGCATGCCATCGCATTGATCCAGAATGAAATCGGACAGGCCCGGCGGGGGACGCTCACGCCAGACCGAGGCGACGAGATCGCGAACCGCCGCAGATGCCAATCCGGATAATTCTATCTCGGTCGCCAGTGCCAGGGATCGTCTGATCCTCGATGTCTGAACGACGAGGATCGGCAACCTGCCTGCGAGCAACCCAAGCCGATCGATCAGTTCCAACGTCATGCCGTCAGCCCAGTGCACATCCTCGAAGACGAGGAGCGTCGGAATGCCAGTCGCTTTGCACGTCAGGATGTCGGCAGCGGCTTCGATGACCTTCCGTCTGAATGCCCGCCCCGACAGATCCGACACGCGAATATTGCGCGAGGTCGCCGGCGATCGGTCTGACGTAAATGAGAGAATGGTGTCGACGATGCCTGCGTCGACGTCTCGGCCGGATGCTTCAAGAGCCTGCATGAAAGCGCCCCTGTCGCCATCCTTCAGAACCGAAGGTTCGGCCACAAGCCTCTCAAGAAACGACATAAAAGGGTGCAGAGGCTGGCTCTCGAGGCGCCTGCCGCACTGAAAGATCAGGGTCTCGTGCGAAGTTTGCGATAGACTGCGGGCGAATTCGCCCATCAGTCTGGATTTGCCGATGCCTGCCTCTCCGACCACGGTGATCGAACTGCCTTTGCCGTCGAGAGCTGAATTCCAGGCGCTCGAAAGAGCGGCAAGCTCTCTTTCCCTGCCTCTTATCGGCCGGTCCCATTCATTGGATGGCGACAGCGCGGCCGTTGATCGATCGAGTTCCTGCGGGCGCCAGAGCGCAAACGGCTCTTCGAAGCCTTTGAGTTTGGCCTTCCGCACCAGGCTATAGTTGAACTTGTGTCGCGTGAGCTGAACGGTCGAATCTGCGACCAGGACCGAATTCGGTTCGGCCTCTGCTTGCAAGCGAGCCGCCAGGATCGGTGCTGTGCCGACGATCTCGTCTCCTTGCGTGGAGAATACGACAAGACCTGTGGCAACCCCGATCCGCAGCCTGAAAGCGGTGCGCGCCTTGCCCTTGGTGCTCGTTGCAATGCCCAACAATTCCAACGAAGCCTGTACCGCACTTTCAGCCGCATCTTCGGATTGATCGGGATATCCGAAGAAACAGCATCCCCCATCACCGAGCCGCTGATGAAGAAAGCCTCCATGCTTTTTTATGATCGTCTCGGCGCTCTGATGTAAAGCCGACACGGAGCGAAAGAATTTCTCCGGCTCGCTCCGCAACAAGAGCTCCGTCGAGCCGACGATGTCATAGAAAAGGGCAGTGACCTGTCGCCGCTCACCTGTAAACCGAATTCGCGCGTCGAGGTTTTTCATGCCGGGTCGCCCAACACCACAGAAGCCTTTCTCAGGACATCCGATTTATAGCTTGCATGCAAGCTTTTCGTGCGGCGATGCTAATTTATGAATCGGTTGTTGGACTGCGGCTTGATAATCATGCGCTCTTCAAACCCGCGACGCATGCCCGGCCGCATCGCTTCTGGCTCACCATGCTGTTTGGCGTATGCTCTTCATCAAGGAGGGCCGCGAGGACCTGATCGAGAAATTCAGTATTCCGCTCAACGAATATCCGAAGCGCTGCATCGAGCAGATCGAGCGTTGGAGGGGGCACCAATATCAACGTCCAGGAGCTGACGGTGCAGGCGCTGACGACCGAGAATCGCGAGCACATCTATCACGCCGCGATGATGGACCCGCATACGGCCGCCGAACTCGACCTCGACCAGATCTGGTCGCTGGTCGACGATCTGCTCGCCACCCACGGCGACTGGCTGCCCGAATGGGCGCGCACGGCCCGCAAGGTACAGGCCGCCTGATCCCCTCTCCCGGGTAAGGCGTCAAGGAGCCCCGCGGTCGCAACAACCGCGGGGCTCTTTGCGTGAGGATGAAGCCGATCTACTCAATCAACAAATGGTCCTTGAAAGCGATACCGTTCGATCTCACTTGATATGCTGACTTCAATTTTGAACTGACAGCTCCTTGCCAAAGAAGCTGCCGCCGGTGCTCAGCAAAGACGCCTAGTGACGTCAGGGAAACCAGCTCTGATTCCGTCTGCGCGTGCTTTTGACGTGACCCGCATCTCCAATCGAATGAGGTGACTTTTGACGCAATTCTTCGAAACTACTCAAGGAATAATGGTAATGGGAGCGCTGATTGCTGCCGCTGGCTTAACAGCTGGCGCCTGCATCCCCACGGTAATTCAGCTCGCAAAAAAGCAGATCAATCGACGCCCCAGAAGCGAGGCGAGAAATCTGGCAATGATGACGGTGTTGGCGCTCGACGACTTCGCCGGAGCGAGCTATGCGGCAGTCCGGGACATCCCAGAATTCAATCCGATGGATGAAGGCGAATTCGTGTTTCACGTTCCGGATCCTGTCCTTTCGCTTCCGAAGGACGCCGATTGGAAGCTTTTCGCTACCGAGTTGTCAGACGAAATCTTGTGGCTGTCGAACCGGGTCAAGAACCTCAACTATGCGTTGGATAGCCTCGATCTCTCTAGGCCCGGGTACGATGGCTTCTTTGAAAAGCGCCAGGAAGGTTATGCGGGTCTTGCAGCCGAGGCCATGGACCTGATTGAGCGCATGCTCGAACAGTTCGGTCTGACGCTGCCTACCAAGCCTGACTACTATCGCCAGCGTGAGGGGCTCGTATCGGCGATCCAAAGCGTGGGAGAACGAAGCTCCGGCCGTCGAACGACTGGGACTGTCACGCGCGAACGGATCGAATGTCCTGTACCTATTTCCAAAGACAGGCGATGAAGCCGACTGATTTAAAGGAACCGCGCTCACGAACAACTTGACCTTAAGAATGACGAGTGGTGCTAAGAAGGTTGGCAGTGCGAGATCCGAGAGAACAAATCGACGTGGTGTCCACGCGGCCGACACAGTTTCTTTGACCAAAGACGTGTGATGCCGTTTCGATCAGTCGGAGTTGGTCCCGCACGTGGTTGGCTTTGTCGATCGGATCTACTCGATAGCTCATGGCCGTCTCCCGAAGATCAGTTTAGTTCGGAGGCGGTCGCTCAGCATTCAGGAAATTGATGCGAAGCTGCTTTCGTACTGGCAGTCTGACCTCACGATCAATCAGTTGCCCCAGCCAATTTGGAACCGATCAAATCGAACCTCGCTCAACGGCTGGTTGGAGGGGCCCAGCCTTACCGAACGAAGAACGAGACGGAGCTCGGGGGAATAGTATTGTTCAAAAATAATCGGAGGCAATCCCGTCAGTTCGAGACGGCTGTTGACGGCCCAAACTTTGTAGGAACAAGACGCGATCGTTTCTTCTCCCCAGCCGTCGAACCTAATAATAGTCGCGCCCGAAACGGATTTTTTGCCATTGATGAAAAGCGTAGTCTCGGATTGCCAGTTCTTCTTCTGTGGTAGATCGTCTAACGTAATCGCATTCGCGTATTTCAGCTCATGCGTCCCGCTGGCACTAACTCTCTTTTCGACGAGCAAGGGGTGCAAATATACAGCCGACACCGGCTGCAGTGAACGGTTACGCTCCATCAGCCGTTGTTCGGTGAGGCCCGGACCGTCCGGCTTGTAGAACGCGGAAAAGAAAGGCACTTCTCTGGTAAGCAGCACGCCCTGCCTGGTTTCTTTAGCGCTCAAGCAATTGCCAGAGGCGGGCGCCGCCAATGTTAGTCCGACCAATAGGGACGACAAACCTCTGAGCAAGATCGACATTCCAGATATCCCCCATCGAGACTGTCACCTGCGATCCTTGGGTGGTAAACGCGGTGAGGTCTCGTCGGAGCCGTGACCGAGTCACGTAACGGGCGGAACGAGTGGCGCAGGATCTTGCCGCCGGCATCCATGAACACCACGCGTTGCGCGACCTCGCGGGCAAAGCCCATTTCGTGGGTCACCATCATCATCGTCACGCCTTCCTGCGCGACAGCGACCATGACATCGGATCGAGCGCCGAGGTTGGTTCGTCGTAAACAGCCAGGCTGTGTTTCTAAAGCGGTCGAAACACCCTCTATCGGCTAGTAACCGCCGATATTGCCGCGAACTGGGCCAATCCCCAGCGGCTGTGCATAGGTCGTGTTGTCCGATCCACTGGTTGCGCATCCTGAGAGTGTCATGAAGACGATTGCTGCTGCGGCAAAAATGTTTTTCAGAGGCACGGCGTTCTCCGTTCATGGCAGGCTGCCCAGGCCTCAAGGGCCACGCCGAGGACTTTCCGTTAAATCACCTACAATGGCAAGCGCGTGGTTAGCTTGCGGTAAGTAGCGATACGGCCTCTTCAAGCGTCTGCCTGACTGGATAGTCGCTCGGCGAGGCATCTTTCACGGCACGCTGACATAGAATGTGGGTGCTGTTGGTGGACGCCCTGACCCAAGTCCCTTGGGGGCGTGGTCGGCCAGGGCAGAAACCCTGGACCCGCCAGTTGACCTGCGGGAGCCAACTGCTCCAGAAATCTGCCCCCTCAAAATGTCAGCGATAGTCTATGCCGCAGGAGCGACGACCCGACCGATCCGGCGTGGGGCGTCGCGCGTGCCACCCGCGACGGGGATCGATGCATCTCCGACCAGCACGTCAGATGGTGGCCTTTCGCCTCAATCAACCAAAGAACGCACGAAGTTGAGCGAAAAACCCGCTTGGTTTGCAGCCTGCCATCTTTCGCAAACGGCGAGCGACGACTGCCGCGCTGACGCGTTCACCGAAATGGCAGAAGCACACAAGATCATGCAATTGCTCATCGCCGAGTTCGAAGAACCGTTTGGCCTCTCCATAACTGTCGTTTTCCATTCCTGCCGCCCGCAGCATGGGATCAGCGAATGCAACAGAGATCGGCGTGCCGTCAGCCCTGAGAGCAAGCCGATCGGCCATCGGCTGATACTCGGTTTCGTGAAGTGTCTTGAGAAACGGTCTGGGGCTGCCTTCGAGACTTTCGGCCCAGCGTTCAAGCCGTTCGCGCCAAGTCATTTCAAGGCGCTTGCAGGTCGGGCTGACAGTTGCGATGCTTTTCAACTGGTCTAATGCGTACTGTTCCATTTCGGCCTCCTATCTCCGGAAAAATAGATGGTCCGCCTCCCGAAGACAGCGTCGCTCAGGTCGCAGCCGATGTCCAATCACGATTGAAAACGGCACCTGCGTTGAAGTGGAACGGAAGCCGGAATCGACGACACGCCGTTCGCGCGGCTGCCTTAAGGCGCCGCTGAGTTGGCGGCCTCGGGTCATTTTCAACTGGATTTGTCACCCGCCGCGTATCGCAACAACGCACCATCGCGCGCGTTCTCAGATCCCTGACCCGTAGAGCTCCTGGTCATCGTCGCCTTCCCAGGGGGAGGGCATCGAGGTGCGGTTGAGGTTGGCCGATGGCATCGGCATCCAACACTTCAATTCCGGCTCGGCATATTCGATGATGTGCCCGGGCGAGGAATCAGAAGCGCGCCAGCCTTCTGCACCGAACTGATCGCCATGCGACCAGTAGGCGAGGTCAACTTCTGCCGGCCCCTGTTCGGACGGGCGAATCGTGACGAGGATCCGGCTACCGTCTCTCGGTGCGCTTACCATGTCGCGCCAGCGGTCTGTGTCGTCCATCGTTTTCCTCCTGCCTCGCTACAGGTTGCGAGTGTCGCCTCGCCATCGGAAACGGTCAATTGAAACTTTGCAGAACCGATCCTCGTCGATTGACTACCAATCCGGTGGCAGACGCCCGCACTCGCCGCATCTTCCATGCGGCGCTTACATCGCCGGCTGAAATCTGTGGCAAGGACCGGCATTCACCGGAATGGCCTCAGTAGACGATAGTCATTTCGAATGAACGCCCGATATTTTTCGTCCCACTTGAGAAAAATAAGCAAATATTGAACTCTTAGTTGTATCTCAAAATGTACATTCATAAGCTGCGCAGTGCCGGCTCGAACAAACTCGGATGTTAGAATGAACAACGTTTCTACTGCCTGGAACGGTCGTCAGAGAGAAACTTGAGAAAATCACATGAACCAGATTGAGATCGAATATCGCGCCCGTCATGGTCAGGGGTGATATCCGCGGAAGAGCTTTCGGCGCAACTGTAAAGTCTTTGGAAGGTGAAGCCCGGATCGATCGTATTTCGGTGCGCCCGAAAAAAGATCGCGCCGGGTGACAGACATTGCCGCATCTTTCCCGCAGTGCGTGCTAAAGGCGGCCACAAAACAATAGAGAAACACGGACGAAAAATACTCATACCCGGAATACAGGGTTTGGCTATCGGCCTGCCTCTGTCATTCCTTTGTCCTTTATACGGCAAAATTCGATCAACTGCCCCGAGGGCATTGGTCGTGCCAGAGCGTAACCTTGCAGTATATGGCAACCGAGGTCTTTCAGGATTTTCGCATGCTCCATGGTCTCCACGCCCTCTGCAACGATGTCGATGTTCTGCGATCGGCCGATTTCGATAATGGAGGAGACCAGGCGGCGCTGCGATGGAGACGCGATGATCGGCTTGATAATTTCGCGATCGATCTTCAGCCGTCGCGGCTCAAATCGAAGCAGGCTGACGATACTGGCATGTTCGGTGCCGAAGTCATCGATCTCGATTTCGATGCCAAGCTTTTTGACGGCGGGAATGATCTCGTTGAGAACAGGTTGAAGAGCATTAAAGGAGATTGTCTCGAGCAGCTCGAAACACAAGCGACCCTTCGCTATGGGAAGCTCGGACAGTTCGGCAAGCAGATTTGCCTGCGCCAGTCGACGCGCTGAAATGTTGACCGAAACACGGGGAATTTGCATTCCCAAGCTGTCCCATCTTGTCAGCTCAAACAGGGCCTTTTGCAGGATCAGCCTATCCATGTCGCCGGTGCGCCCCAGCCTTTCCGCGACCTCAAGAAATTTGTCCGGGGCGAGCAGACCTTTTTGCGGGTGATCCCAACGGGCAAGTGTCTCGACGCCGACAATATCCAATGTGTCTGCATCGAACTGCGGTTGGAAGAATGCAACGAGCTCATCGCGATCGAGCGCATGGTTGAATTCGTCCGCCAATTCTTTCGCATGGATCGCGGCGCTGCGAAGCTCTTCCGTAAAAACCGCCGCGCGGCCGCGGCCCGCCTTCTTCGCCTCGTACAGAGCCAAATCGGCATTAAGAAGCAATTGGCCGAGGTCCCGCCCGAGGGCACCTTCACTCTCCCAGGCGACCCCGACACTTGCCCCGACAACACAGGCCGCACCGTCAATGAACAGGGGTTGGTCGAGCGTATCGACAATTTGCCGGGCCAACGCGTTTGCCTTCGGCTCCGGATCGGTACTCCAGCTGGCGAAGATGAATTCATCTCCACCGATGCGAGCCGCTACGTCGTTGGGACCAGCCAAATCGGCAAGGCGCGAAGCCGTTGCTTGCAAGACCGCGTCACCGCCGGCATGCCCTTTGGTGTCGTTGATCTCTTTAAATCGATCCAGGTCGATATGAATGAATATCAGACAATCTTGTGGACTGGGTCTCGGCGGTTGCGAGATCATCCGGTCGACAAATCGTCGGTTGGGAAGCCCTGTCAATGCGTCATGCAATGACAGGTACTCCAGCCGCTGTCGTGCGCGAACGAGCTTTTTCTTGTGAAGGCGAAGCTTTTCGATCGTTCTTTGGCGCGATTTTGTCAGAAAGCCGATCCAGACAATCGGCGCAACGACACATAATGCCAACAGGCTCGCGTAGAATTCAAAAATGCCGATCCCATTATTTTGGCCCCAACCCTGCTTTGGCAGTGCGGCGAGAGCCCATCGGCCATAGGTTATATCGACGGATGCCTGGACCGGTTTCCTGGAAAACGTTGCCAGGCTGCCGAAGAAAACCTGTTTGGGCGCATTCGGCTCCGGTACGGTGCTGATAGCAATCTCGAGCTCGGTCGAAGCAAGGCCACTTTCCTGGTAAAGCTTGGGTATGTCGACTATCCCGGAAAGCAGGCCCCAAAAATTCTGGCTTTTTCCGTCATTGATGTAGATAGGGTACCTGACCACAAAACCGGTTCCACCTTGGATAAGCTCCACCGGGCCTGTCAGAACAATATTGTGCGTGTTGCGCGCCAGCATCGCGGCAGCCCGTTGCTTCTCATTGGTTCGGTAGTCGAGCCCGATGGCCTTTTCGTTTCCTTTCTCCGGATAAACCCACCTGACCACCATGCCGGGCGCGGCGGCGAAGCTTCGCAATTGTGAATCGGGCTTCAGGATCTCAGCGGCAAGTTTGGAAAATCCGTTCTGGTCCATCGCCGGATTGACTGCGATGCCAGCCGCCAGCCCCTGCAACAGCTTCACATTGCTGTTGAGGTTTGTCTGAAGCCGTGAGGATATGGTGGCAAGCTCGCCGGCAACGATCGAGCGTTCATCGGCCAGCGATCGCTCCAGCCGCCAGTTCGTTGCCATCCAGACGACGATTGCCGCAATAATGGCCGCAAATATTGCCGGAGCGAATGCGCTGATATGGCTTATGACAGAGCGAGCGAGATTTCTTCGAAGTTTCATCAGGTTGCCGGCGTGGATGAGAAGCCCTCATCCTTGCACGGTTTCTTTAAGGCAACGCTAAACCTGCCGGCGTCCTATAAAGGAAAATTGCCTGTTCGTCCTGGATCCGGGGTAACAGACGTAGCATTCCCGCATCTTGCCCGCAGCGCTTATGTCGCCGCGCTGAAGTCCGCCGCCAGCACCGCATCCTTCAACGCCCGCGAATAGGGATGCTGCGGGTTGTCCAAGACACTGCGCGCCTGTCCTCGCTCGACGATTTCGCCTTTGCGCATGATGATAATGTTGTCGCTGATGTAATAGGCGGTGGCGAGGTCGTGGGTGATGTAGACGATGGAAAGCCCAAGCTCAGCTTTCAGCCGGCCGAAGAGGTTGACGATGGCCATGCGCAGCGATGCATCGACCATTGAGACCGGTTCATCGGCCACCAGCAGGCGGGGTTGCGGGATCAGCGCGCGGGCGATGGCGACGCGCTGCAGCTGGCCACCGGACAATTCGTGGGGAAACCGGCCTTTCACTCTTCAAGGGTCAGGCCGACATGCACCAAGGCTACGTCGGCCATCATCTCTTCCGGTACGGACCCTCCGCGATCTCTGCTATGATCACTGAAAATCCGCTCACGAAAGAACCGATCCGTTGGTTGCTGATGAAGTCGTCATCCGATGTGAGGCAGATCACTCCACCTTATCCTCAAGAGAGGTTTAGCCGTTTTAGGAAGCTTCGAGCGATCGACCATCCGGGATGAGACTTCAAAGTCGGCATTGATCTTCACGACGAGCAGCTTGCTGAAATTGCCTGACACCTTTACGGAAACCTCGTCATTGGACTTGAATGGCGTGATGGTTTTGATCTCAATGTGATCGTTGCCAAGCCTACCATCGGCGCCCTGCGCGTAATTCTTGTTCAGCCTTATTCCGTAGGTGATGGCGCCGAAGAGTTCCCCAATGTCGCCGTATGCATTGAGATGGCGACCAGTCGCAAGATGGTAGTCTTGTGCCAGCGACAAGAGCTCCTGAAAATACGGTATCAAAGATGTGACCGCATTCGGATATTTGGCGCGCCACTCATGATATCGGAGCTGTTCTTCCACATCGGACCAGGAAACCCATTCGCCGTCGTCATAAAAGGCTCGATCCCAGATATCAGCATCCATTTCAAACCTCTTGGAGTTCCGATCTTCGTAACGCCGCGCCTGCGATCTTTCGATCAACCCATGCAGAAAGGCCGGTCCAAAGTTCTTGGTCGAGGCCGACATGACAAGCGATCGCAGTGATCTGCTGGTAGGAAATGGGTGTAATGGCAGCGTGGCCACCGAGACTCGCGTCTAGCAGGCCTCGCTTCGCTTTCCGTGCCGTCGGAAAACTAGGATGATCGGCAAAGGCTGCGAGGGCGGCCGCTTGAAGCTTGTGGTGCTTGCCAAACGCTGCTGCCAGCACGGCGTTGCGCATCCACTGATAGGAGTCCGCCTTAAAAGGGCAGGGCGTGTGGTCGACAGCCGGATCGAGCGCGAAGACCCTTGGGATATACTCCCAGTAACGAATGCCCTTGCCTGTAAGAGCACAGCGCGCGCGCAAGCCGTTAACCGGATTGATTTGGTCGGCATAGCTTCCGTTGCATTGGCGCTCGCCCGAGCTCAACATGGCCGTTTGGCTACATTGTCCTCCGGGTTCGGTGAATTTGCACTCGATGACGAGCGCAGCCAGTGAGCCAACAGCAAGTGCATCGACTTGCGTAGGCCTCGGTTCTCCCAGCAGCCGATCGGTGTCCGTCCACTCGAGTGTTATCGCCCACGGGCCGCCCGGTGCCACGCCAACTCTTGCGGCGATGGCATCGAAGATGCGGTCGCGATCCGTGCTCATCTTGACCGTGCCGAACACATCGATTGCGATGGCTTGAGATGAATGTGCCTTATGCGCCTGAATCCGGTTGGTTCGGTCACGATGCCAGGGGAATGCTTCCCAGTGCTCGATGGCTCCGTGGCTGGCCGGAAACAGATTTTCGCGAACTGCCTGGAAATCGGATGTCATCGCAGTTGCGTCTCCATACCATCAAGACGAGGCGGTGGTTTCTTCTGATGGAAGTGGCTCGGCGGCATAGGCATGAGTGACGGGAGCGCGTTAGCTGGCAATTGGTTTGTCCACCAGCGTTTCGACTATTCGCCTGAGTTCCGACGGGGTCGTATGGCCGGCCACCACCTCGTGGTAGCCTATACCGGCGCGTCGCAGCGCCTCCTTCTTTACCGCATCGCGTGCGGCCGCGGTGCCTTGATGGTGTGCTCCGCCCTGATATTCGATTGCGTGCCGCGGTTGGCAATTGCTGTCTACGAGCAGTAAGTCGACCCGCTTGGAGTTGATGCACCTGTAGGCGTCCGCATCGGTGCTTCGGAGGATTTCGCCCAACGACACCTGCGCCATTACCTGCCAGGAAGAATTGCAGCCGATCACGATGCTGTCCAGCTCCCGAAATACCCGGGCTTCGCTTTTGTTCAGCAATGGTTGAACGGTGAAAGACGAGCGCATCACGATACGCAGTTGATCCGTGGCGTCCAATGGTCGCAATGGTTCCGCAGCTGGCGTCTGAAGCGGAGGTCCCGGGACGATGCGCTCGGTGCTGCGCTTTTCCTCCCAGCGCGACCTGTTTCTCTCCCGCCACGCCTGCTTTCTCGTCGTGCCTAAGATCTGCTCAATGGCCATACCGATGATGAGACCGACAAACAGGACGGCAATCAGCAGTTCTGGCTCATCGAAATCTGCAATCGTTAAAGCGCCCGAAGCGCCTAGTGCGGCAGCCCCGATAATAAGTCCAGGTGCTGCAAACAGCACCGACCTTTGGCGATAGTGCATGCCCCTCTCCAGATTTCCCGCTCAGATAGTAGAACGCGTGGAGCATGTGCGAAAGCCACTCAAAAGAATTAGGTCCCTCAGGACAGACGCATCATTTGCCTTATCCTCCCCCACTCACACCGCCGCACTAAAATCCGCCGCCAGCACCGCGTCCTTGAGCGCCCGCGAATAGGGATGCTGCGGATCATCCAACACCGCCCGCGCCCGTCCTCGCTCGACGATTTCGCCTTTGCGCATGATGATGATGTTGTCGCTGATGTAATAGGCGGTGGCGAGGTCGTGGGTGATGTAGACGATCGAAAGCCCGAGCTCAGCTTTCAGCCGGCCGAAGAGGTTGACGATGGCCATGCGCAACGATGCGTCGACCATTGAGACCGGTTCATCGGCCACCAGCAGGCGGGGTTGCGGGATCAGCGCGCGGGCGATGGCGACGCGCTGCAGCTGGCCACCGGACAATTCGTGGGGAAACCGGCCTTTCACTTCTTCAAGAGTCAGGCCGACATGGACGAGTGCTGCATCCGCCATCTTCTCCGCCTGCTGGCGGTCCGGCCGGTTTCCCGAGAAGGAAAAATTGCGGGCGGTCTCGAAGAGATAACGATCGACACGTTTCAGCGGATTGAAGGCTTCGAAGGGGTTCTGCAGAACCGGCTGCACCTCTTTCATGAAAGCCTTGCGTTCGGATCGGCTATGGATGGCGACGGTCTTGCCGCTGAATTGAAGCTCGCCTTCCGTTGGTTCGGTCTGGCCGAGGATCATCGCCGCGATCGTCGATTTTCCCGATCCGGATTCGCCGACGATCGAGAGGATCTCCGGCTCCGCTCCGAGTTCAAAGCTGACGTCCTTGACCGCCGTGATCAGCCGCCGGCCGAGCATGCCGCCCTGTCGGTAGACTTTGGTGACATGCGAGAGGCTAAGAAGGGCGCTCAAACCTGATCTCCCGTAACGGCAAAACACGCCACCCGCCGCCCCGGCTCGACGGTGACGAGCGGCGGAACCTTCTGCGAGCAGATGTCCATGCGCTTCGGACAGCGCGGGTGAAACCGGCAGCCTTCCGGCGGCATGGCGAGGTTCGGCGGACGTCCCTCTAGCGAAGGGCGGGCCGTCGCATCGCCGATGCGCGGCAGGCTGCCGACGAGATGCTGCGTATAGGGGTGGAGCGGTTTGCTGAAGAGCTTGGGGGTCGGCGCTTCCTCGACAAGACGCCCGGCATAGACGATGCCGATGCGGTCGGAGACGGTCGCATGCACCCCCATGTCATGGGTGACGAACAGGAAGGACGAGCCCATCTCGCGCTGGATTTCGCGGATCATCGACAGCACGTCGCGCTGAACGATGACGTCAAGCGCGGTCGTCGGTTCGTCGGCGATGATGAATTCCGGCGTCAGGATCGTCGCCAGCGCAATGGTCATGCGCTGCCGCATGCCGCCGGAGAGTTCGTGGGGATAGGCGTCGAGCAGCTGCGGATCGAGCTTCAGCCGCTGCAGGTGGGTGGCGACCTTCTCGAGAAAAATCGCCCTGCTGACGTTCATGTGGCGAAAGGCGAAATCGGTGAAGGAATGCCGGATCCGGCGCACCGGATTGAGCACATTCATCGAGCCCTGCATGATATAGGAAAGGTGGCGCCAGCGCAGCGCCATGCGCTCTTCCGGGCTCATCGCATAGATGTCCTGGGTGCCGCCGGCGAAATGGAATGTTACTTTTCCCGACACCACCCGTAGCGGCGGCCGGATCGCGCCGGCGATGGTCTTGATCAGGGTCGTCTTGCCGCTGCTCGATTCGCCGGCGACGCCATAGACCTCGCCGCGGGCGATGGTCAGGCTGATATCGTCGACGGCGCGCACCTCGCGATCGACGCCAAAGAGAAAGGCACGGTAATAGGCTTTCAGATTCTGGATTTCGACCAAAGGGTCCATACTAACTTCCCATCCGGTTCAGCCGGCTGCGCGGATCATTGTATTCGTTCATCGACATGGACAGCAGGAACAGCGCCAGGAAGAGGACGACGATGACGGCGACGGGTGCGGCCACCCACCACCATATGCCCGATATCAGTGCCGAATGCGCATTGGCCCAATAGATCATCATGCCCATGGTCGGCGTCTCGATATCGGTGAAGCCGAGCACCGACAGGGTGATCTCCATGCCGATCGACCAGATCATGTTGTTCATCGTGGTGGCGAAGACGATCGGCAGAACATAGGGCAGGTGCTCCTCGACGAGGATCTTGCGCATGCTCATGCCGGAATAGACGCTCTGGGTGGTGAAGGATCTCGTCTTTAGGCTGATTGCGACCGAACGGATGAGGCGTGCATCGTAGGACCAGCCGAGCGAGGCCATGATGAGGATCAGCGCCGTCCAAGTCATGCTGTCCTTCAGCACGAAGTAGAAAAGGATCAGCAGCGGAAATTGCGGGATGACCATGACGCTGTCGTTGATGGCCATCAGCACCCGGTCGACCGCGCCGCCGGCATAGCCGGCGACGAGGCCGACGACCAACGAGATGATGCGTGAAATGAAGGCGACGCCGATGCCGAAAAACAAGGTGTTGCGAAGCGCGGTCGTCAGTTGCCAGAAAACGTCCTGGCCGCGTGAGGTCGTGCCGAGCCAGTATTCGCCGTCGGGCGGCATGTCCGGCGGCAGCAGATAGATGTCGGTCGCGCCGTAGGGCGAGAAATAGGACAAGATGACGAAGCCGACGATAACGGCAAAGAGCAGCAGGCCGCAGAGGAATTCCATATTCTGGCGCGCGAGGTCGCGGACGATCGTAAACATGCTCTATTCCACCTTGATGCGCGGATCGATCAGCGGGCTCAGAATGTCGATGATGAACACGGCGGCGGCGACGCCGACGATCGACAATGCGCTGAGGCCGAGCACCAGGCTGTAATCGCCGGCATGCACCGCTTCGATCAGCAGGTTGCCGATGCCCGGATAGCCGAAGACGATTTCGGTGATGACCGTGCCGTTGAAGATCGCGCCGAGCGACATGGCAAGTCCGGTGAACTGCGGCACCATGGCATTGCGGGCGATATAGGAGCGCAGGATCTTTCGCTTCGGAACGCCGCCAAGCTCGGCGAAGACGACGTAATCCTCGGTGATGATGTTGGAAACGAGCGCGCGCATCCCGATCAGCCAGCTGCCGGCTCCAACCATGATCAGCGACAAGGCCGGCAGGATCGAGTGTTTCAGGATATCGAAGACCAGGGCAAAGGAGAGGTCCAGATTGGCGTTCATCTCGTAGCCACCGTTGATCGGCAGCACCGGCCAGAGATAACCGAAGACAATCAGCAGCACGAAGGCCAGAATATAATAGGGAATGGGAAGCAGGGCGATGAAGACGAGGCTGACGGCCTTCAGCACCATGTCCTTGCGGTAATAGCCGGCGAGCGCGCCGATGGCATTGCCGAGCACGAAGGTGATGAGGGTCGACACGGTCATCAGCCCGATGGTCCAGGGCAGGGATCGCAGGATGATGGTGGAAACGGGTGTGGGAAAAGCCGACAGCGAGGGACCGAGATCACCGGTCGCAAGCCGAAGCCAGAAATGCAGGTATTGCTGCCAGATCGAGCCCTCCATGCCGTAAAGCTCGCGAAGCGACTGGCGCATCAGCTCGATCGCGTTGGGATCGGACTGACCCATCTGCGTTATCGCGCCTATGCTTTCTTCGACCGGATCGATCGGGGTCAGGTGGGTGACGAAGAATGTGATGGTCACGCCAAGAAATACGACAAGCAGAAACTGACCGAACCGCTTCAGCACAAAGATCAGATAGGACGTCATAGGGCAGTGGTTCCTCTCTGGTTCCCTTCATCGAGTGGAAAGGATCGACGGACATGCCACATGCCCGCCGATTAGGGGGCCGGCGCGCAACACTCGCGCCGGCGTTGGGAGGATTATTTCGGTTGTGCCGGCTTCAGCTTGACCATCATCAGCCTGGAGTTGGCCCAATTCGGCACCGGATCGGTATAGGGATCGGATATCGTCGGATAACCGGTCCAATAGGTCGTATCCATCGAGGTGAAGACGTTATACGACATCAGCGGGATCGTCGGCATTTCGCGGGCAACCAGCTTCAGATAATCCTTGCCGAGCTCGACGCCCTTGGGATCGTCGGCGCTGATGCCGCGGATGCTTTCGATGATCTTGTCGAGCTCCGGATTGCTCCAGCGCTGCCAGTTGCGCGGCGGCTGATTGTCACCCTTCTTGGCCACGAACTGCGAATGCCAGCTGTCGAGGAAGAACGACAGATCGGGATCGCCGCCCCAGGTTTCGACGCTCCAGGCGATCGCCACCTGGAAATCGCCGGGCTGTAGCGCCGTCTGCCAAAGTTTCGCGGCCGGCACGGCTTTGGCGTCGATGCCGAATGCCGCCCATTGCTGTGCGATCAGCGTCCCGGCGCGAGTGAAGACCGAGCGTGTGTCGCCTTCCACCGTCATCCGAATCTTGAAGGGCTGTCCATCAGGGGTCAGCCATTTGCCGCCGGATTTCTTGAAGCCTGCCTTCTCCAGCAGTTCGCCGGCCGCTTTCGGGTTCGGTTTCCACCAGCCATAGCCGAAGGCACCGCTGATTGCCTCAGGATCGGTCGGGATCTGGTCCTTGAACTTCGGCTGTTTGCGCAGGATATCGGCGATCTGTTGCCCGACTGTCGGATCATAGGGCTTGATCTTGCTCTTGCCGGTATCGACCTCGAAATTCTTCAGCCAATCCTGCATCGGCGCCTGATAGTCCTTCATCGTCGCCGCCGTCGGCGGCACGCCGAGCGCCGACAGCGTCGCAGCGCCGCGGTAGCTCGCCATGTCAACCGCCTTGACGTCGATCAGCAGGGCAAGCGCCCAGCGTACATCGGCGTTGTCGAAGGGCGGATTCTGGGTGTTGAAGATCACGGCCGGAAGCGTCGGGTCCGGATGGGCGAAGGGGAAGCCCGGGAACCAGGTTTCGATCGACTTGGATTTCTCCTTGAGGGTGAACATGCCCTCCGGCGTGTTGTCGTGGATGATATCGAGATTGTGCTCGAGCTGGGCGATCGTCCGCTTATCCGGCGGGCCGGGATCGGTATAGGTCACGTATTTCGGGGCCGGCTCGCCGAAGCGGGCAAGCGATGTCCGCTGCCAGTCGTCACGCTTCTCCCAGGTATACCACTTGCCCTGGGGGTCGAATGCCTTCAGCTTATAGGCGCCGAGCGAAACGGGATTGGCGAAATCATAGCGAAGCGGATCTTCGACTTTCTCGAAGACATGCTTGGGCATGATCCAGGCGCCGTTCCAGCGAACGGTGAAAATGGCGTGGAAGCGCGAATTGGGCTTCTTCAGCTTGAACACCACAGTCGAAGGGTCGGTCGCCTCGACGCTTGCCACCTGCACCGAGAAGGCAGCACTCCAGACCATGCCGGGATGATCCATCTGCGTCTTGACGGTATAGACCACGTCGTCTGCCGTGAACTCCACGCCGTCGCTCCAGAAGAGCCCCTTGCGCAGTTTCACGGTCATCTCGGTGAAGTCGGCATTATATTGCGGCTTGTCGGCAGCCAGCGAATTATCCCAGGTCGCGCCGCCAAGTCCTTGTTCGGGGTCGATATACCAGAGCGTATCCATGGTCAGTTGCTGCAGGCCGGTCGATACGCCGCCGCCGCCATTGACCCAGATGTTGAACCAGCCGGGATTTTTGATCGTCCCTTCCGGGTTTTCGACGATGAGCGTCTCCTTGCGCGGCAAGGAGGTGTAGTCATCGGCCTTGGCCGTCGCTGTCAGGCCGAGTGCGGCCAGTGCGACGCCAAATGCGAGCCTCTTCCACTGTTGCATGAACTCCTCCCTAGAAAGCGACGATACGGCGGCCGTAAAGGCACGCATGGGCACGTCGCGGTTGTCGGTTCGCAGAAGCCTCAGGACTTGAACAGTCAGGTCCAGGACCTCGGTGAACCATCTCTCCGGCTCCCTGCCTCCTCGCAGTGAGCCGAATATCTCAGCCGGGGCGGCCCAATGGGCTACCCGGCGGTGACTGTCACACCGACAGCCGAATGACGTTGTAGGAGAACGGTTTCAGCGCCGCGCGCAGCCGTCCATCCTCGATCTTTCCACTCTCGACATTGACGGGGGCGACCGTCTTCGGCCGCGCAGCCGTGTTGACGGCCTCGAGGTCCCCGTGGGTCATCTCCACCTGCTCGACCACCCGCGCATTTCCGAAACCTTCCAGCCGCACATCGAGATCGAGCGACGTGCTCGGATGGCGGTTGACGGCAAAGAAGGTCAGGGTCTTGCCGTCCTCTGAATGCACGGCCGATACGTCGAGATAGGGGACGTCGTTCTCCTCGTCGCTGTCATAGGTCGGGCCATCTAGGACCAGCTGCAGCGCCGTTCCACGGCCATACCTGGAGGCGTAATAGAAGGGGTAATAGATAGTCTGGCGCCACGCCGCGCCGCCGTCTTCGGTCATGATCGGGGCGATGACGTTGACGAGCTGTGCGATGCAGGCGATGCGCACCCGGTCGGAGCGACGGATGAAGGTGTTCAAGATGCCGCCGACCTGCAGCACGTCTTCGAAATTGTAGATGTCTTCCAAGAGATGCGGCGCATCCGGCCATTCATCGCGCGCCAGGATCTCCTTGTCCTGCTGGTTGGAATGATACCAGACATTCCATTCATCGAAGGAAATGCCGATCGTCTTCTTCGAGCGTTTTTTCTCCTTGATGTAGTCGATCACGCCGCCGATCGTGGTGATGTAGCGGTCGAGCTTCGTCGCGCGGGCAAGATAGTTGAGGGTATTTTTCTCGCGGTTGGCAAAATACATATGCAGCGAAATATGATCGGCGCTGTCATAGCACTGCTCGAGAACCTGCGCCTCCCACTCGGGATAGGTCTTCATGTCGGAATTGGACGAGCCGCAGACCACGAGTTCAAGCGACTTGTCAAAGCCGCGCATGGCCTTCGCCGTCTCGTCCGCCAGCCGGCCATATTCATAGGCCGATTTGTGGCCGACCTGCCAGGGACCATCCATCTCGTTGCCGAGGCACCACAGTTTCACATCGTGCGGATTGGACCAGCCGTGCTTGCGACGCAGATCCGACCAGTAGGTGCCGCCGGGATGATTGCAATATTCGAGGAAATTGCGGGCGGCATCCAGGCCGCGTGATCCAAGATTGACGGCAAGCATCGGCTTGGTATTCGCCTTCTTGCACCAGTCGACGAATTCATTCACGCCGATCTGGTTGGCTTCACGGGTGCGCCAGGCAAGGTCGAGGCGCACCGGGCGCTCCGAACGGGGGCCGACGCCGTCTTCCCAATTATAGGCCGAGACGAAGTTGCCGCCGGGATAACGGCAATATGGCGTGTCGAGCTCACGGACCAGATCGAGGACATCCTGGCGGAATCCGTCCTCATCGGCCGTGGGGTGTCCGGGCTCATAAATGCCGCCGTAGATCGCCCTGCCGAGGTGCTCGAGAAATGAGCTGTAGAGCCTGGAGTCAATGGTCGCGATGCGGAAATCGCGGTGGACAACGATGTTCGTCTTCAACGGATCCTCCCGTTTATATATCAGATTTTTTGTTTTCTTGCCCCTAACTTGATATCAGGAATGTTGTTCTGTCAACCGAGTTGCGTTTTTAATCATACTAATGTGGATTTCCGAGAAAATTGTTTTATTCCAGCCTGTTGTTGTAATTGATCGCTCATCAAAACCGGAAAAAAGCGCGATATTTAAATCAAGATTTCCGATTTTTAATTTTCAGACATGCAGCCGCATGATGATATCGCGTCCGTGGTTTCCGAAGCCGCGGCCGAAAATGTTGACGCCGCCGGTATGGCCGGCATTCTCCGCGATGCCGACCCGGAGCCGGATGGAAGAGTGCTGGGCAAGCGCGAGATCGCTGAGCGTGACATTCGATGCGGCGATACCGTCGATGAAGGTTCCGCGCGTCGAGATCCGCCAAGTCTTCATCATACCATATTGCGACCCCTCGAGCTTCCACCATGCCGGCGTGAAGGCGCCCCGCTTGTCGCCGTAGTCGCCGGGCGACGTCCAGGTGCCGATCGCCATGCCATTGACCCAGAGCGTTATATCAGAGGGCCAGTCCGGGTTGGTGCCGGGCACCTCAGACGACAGCTCCATCGAAAACTCGATGGCGCGGATATCCTTGTTCAACACCTTGGCGTTGTTGGGGAATTTATATTCCACATATCCCCTGCCGAACCAGACGAGTCCGGCCTGCATGCGCTGCGGATCGAGGAAATAGTCGGGAACATCGAGAGGGCCGATGACGCTCTCGGTGGAGCAAAGACCACATGGCGCATGGACGTCACAGCTGGTGTAGAGCCCGACCGGCATCTCGACTTCGATGATATTGTTGGCCCTTTGCGCGGCACTTTCCTCAAAGCTGATCAAAATTTCGCTGTAGATCGCAGAGCAGATCTTCTGGTTTCCCTTGCGCGCCTTCGTCAGCTGGGAATCGACAAGCCGGGCGTCTTCCAAAATCTGGATCCCGGTGGCGACAGTCGATTGAGGAAGAGAAAGAGCACGCGCGATGTCGTTGATATTCATCGGCCCCCTGGCGCAGAGCAGCCTGAGCATCTCAAGCCGCGCCGGCGCCGAAAGCGCGCGTATCGCATCATTATTCTCGCCGGCGGCAATCGTCAAAAACGAGCGTTCCATCATTCCCCCACTATTTCCGATGGAATGATGTATATCGTAAATTATGATACAGCAAGTGGGAATGCTTCGACGAGTGGCTACGGTAGCGGCACGGGTCAATGCCCGGTCGCCTCGGCCTGCAGATCGGCATCGGTCAGGGTTCTGAGGAAAGCGACGATGTCGTCGATCTCGGGATCGGTGAGGGCAGGCGCGTCGCCCGGCTTCCTGCCGAAGGGCGGATCCTGGTTGAGATTGTCCCAATAGGCCTGCGGCAGGTCGTCATAGCGGCGAACCGTGCCGTCGGAATTTTTCGGATACCAGCGGCCGGGTTCGCTGTCGCGCGTCGCATAGAAGGAGACGACGTCTCGCAACGAGTGGAAATAGCCGTTGTGGAAGAAGCTCTGCTTCAGCGCGACATTGCGCAGCGTCGGGGTGCGGAACAGGCCGCAATATTCGCTGCGTCCGGCAAAATCGGTGCGCTGAGGGCCGCAAAGACCGAGATCGTGATAGTTCGGATCACTGTTGGCGGGGATCGCCATGTTGCGCGGTACGGCAAGCCCGAGGAAGCCGAAATCGGAAAATTGCGGCGGCTCGCCGTCATTGGCGGGTTCGCTCAAGTGACAGCTCGAACAGTTGCCCTTGGCCGGATCCTCGAACAGTTGGCGCCCATGCAGTTCCTGCGCCGTCAGCGTCGCCTTGCCGGCGAGGAAGGCATCGTAGCGGCTGGAATAGGGATAGAAATCCGGGCCGCTCTGTTCGAAGGTGGCGAGCGCCTCGGCCGCGGCATCGAAGGCATCCTTAGGATGGTCGAACACGGCCTCGCCGAATGCCGCCTTGATGTCGTCAGCATAGGCTGCCGTCTGCAGCTTCGCCACCACCTCGGCCACATCCCTGTCGCCCATCTCGAAGGGTGAGAGCAGCGGGATCTTTGCCTGATCGGCGCCGTGATCGACCCGGCCGTCCCAGGTCAAACCGCCCGTCGGGCCGTTGTCGACGCTCTCGTCGCCTTCGTCCTCTGAATCGTAATAATGCTCGGTGAAAGCAGGCACCGATTGCAGATAGCGCAGGGTCGGAACGGCGCGCAGCCCCGGCTGGTCCCGATGCTCGCCGCCCATCTCAACCGGCATGGCCGATGCCGGGCCGAAGGCGTGAGCCGGATCATGGCAGGACGCGCAGGCTTGAAGCTCCGAGGCCGACAGCGAGGTATCTGAGAATATCTTGCGGCCGAGCGCTGTGAGCGTTTCGGCCCGGGCGAAGGCTTCCGTGCGCGACATCGGCCCCGGATGCACGCCGGCGGCAGCTGCCGCGCTGCTTTGCCGCAGGGGAAGAAGGGCAAGACCAAGCGCCACGGCACCCATGCTGACGGCCAGGCCGGACCGCACAAGCCAGATGATCTTCGTCGTCATCATAAGGATTCCAATAAGTTCGGGCCGGTTTCCGCTATGATCGAACCCCGCTGCAACAAATTGATGACGGCCATCCTCGTGCGGCATCACGGCAAGTCCTGATGTCACAAAGTTGATAGACGGCGGGAATAGCCTCAGCGCGCCCCCGAGCGTTCTCCGCTCCCTCTAGCCAACGCCCCCTAGCCATGAGGTACTTCCCGTGAAAAGACTGAAACTCCTCCATTCCATCCGTCTCGCCGGATCGGCCATGGTGCCGTTTGCCATGGCGACGGCAGCCCATGCGGCGCCCGCCGGCTACGACAAGATCGACAATGTCGTCGTCATCTATGCCGAAAACCGCAGCTTCGATAATCTCTACGGCAGCTTTCCCGGCGCCGACGGGCTCTCGAACGCGACAGCCGATCGCGCCCGCCAGCTCGACCGCGACGGCCAGCCGCTGCCCGAACTGCCGCCGGCCTGGGGCGGCCTGACTGCCAAGGGTGTCTCGCCTGCTGTCACTGAGGCGCAGTCGGCCCATCTTGCCAACGCCTCCTTCGCGATCGACGATCCGAAGGGCTTCGCGCAGGCGCCTTCGGTCATCACCCGCGACCTCTGGCATCGCTTCTATCAGGAGCAGATGCAGATCGACGGCGGCAAGAACGACAAGTTCGTCGCCTGGGCCGATTCCGGCAATCTGGTCATGGGTCACTACGACGGCTCCATCCTGCCGATGTGGCAGGTCGCCAAGAAATACGTCATTGCCGACAATTTCTTCCAGACCGCCTTCGGCGGTTCGTTCCTCAACCACTTCGCGTTGGTCTGCGCCTGCGCGCCCTATTATCCGGATGCCGACAAGAGCCCGGCCAAGCCGACCATCGCCAAGGTGGATGCGGATGGGACATCGCTGACGGTCGCGGAGAATGCCCCGAAGTCGGCGCTGGAGGGCGCACCGAAATTCGTCTCCGACGGCACGCTGACGCCCGACTTCTACGCCGTCAACACCATGCAGCCACCCTACCAGCCGAGCGCCAATCCGCCGGCCAAGGACGGCGATCCGGCCTTTGCCGATCCGGCGGCCGCAACGACGCTGCCGCCGCAGCATGAAATCACCATCGGCGACCTCATGTCGCTGAAGGGTGTCAGCTGGAGCTGGTATAGCGGCGCCTGGCAGGCAGCCCTGGACGGCAAGAACGCCACGCCGGTGCCGAACTTCCAGTTTCATCACCAGCCGTTCAACTATTTCGCCAATTTTGCGCCCGGTACGCCGGCGCGCGCCGAACACCTGAAAGACGGCGGCCTTGGCGGCGAAGCCTTCTTGAAGGATATCGACGATGGCAAGCTGCCGGCAGTTTCCTTCTACAAGCCGCAGGGCAACCTCAACGAACATGGCGGTTACGCCGATGTTTCGAGCGGCGACCAGCATCTTGCCGATATCGTTTCCCATCTCGAGAACAGCCCGCAATGGGCCCATATGCTCGTTATCGTCACCTATGACGAGAATGGCGGCTTCTGGGATCACGTCGCACCGCCGAAGGCCGACCGCTGGGGTCCGGGCAACCGTATTCCCGCCTTCATCATCTCGCCCTTCGCCAAGGGCGGCATGGTCGATCATACCCAGTACGACACGACCTCGATCATCCGCTTCATCACCGCGCGCTACGATCTGCCGGTTTTGCCCGGCATCCTCGCCCGCGACAAGGCGCTTGGCAATAACGACCGGCCGCCGATGGGCGACCTGACTGCCGCGCTCGACCTGACGCATTGACCGATCATGAGCGGCCCCGGCGCTGACCGGGGTCGCTCTGCAACGAAGTCTATCGTCATCGACGCAGCAGCGGCCGCAACGCGGCCTGTGTTTCCTTCAGCAGCGGCAGATAGCGTTCCTTCATCTCGGCGGCGGGGACGAGGGCGGCCGGCGCGCCGATGTTGATTGCTGCGACCGTTTCACCGCGGTCGTTGTCGATGGGCACGGCAATGGAGCAGAGGCCGATCTCCAGCTCCTGATCGATGATGGCGTAACCCTCGGCGCGGACCCGACGGAATTCGGCGATGAGCTCGTCCGGATCGGTCTTCGTATTCGCCGTGTTTTGCTTCAGCTCGCTGCGGGCGAGGATGGCACGTGCCTCGCTTTCGGCCAGGGCAGCAAGCAGCACGCGGCCCATCGAGGCGCAGTAGGCGGGCAGGCGGCTGCCGGGGGTCAAGTTGATCGACATGACGCGGCGCTGCGAGGCGCGGGCGATATAGACGATGTCGGTGCCGTCGAGCACCGAGGCCGAGGCGCTCTGGCCGGCTTTCTGCGAGAGTTGATCGAGATGCGGCTGCAGCAGCGCCGGCAGCGGCGTCGCTGCGAGATAGGCATGGCCAAGGCGCAGGATCTTCGGCGTCAGCGTGAAGAACTTGCCGTCGTAATCGGCATAGCCGAGCTCGGCGAGCGTCAGCAGCGAGCGGCGCACGGTGGCGCGGTCAAGCTCCGTCAGCTTGGCGGCCTCGGCGATGGAAAGCCGCTGCCGCGTTTCACCGAAAGCTTCGATGACTTTGAGGCCGCGGGCAAAGCCGCTGACAAAATCCGTTTCGCGCATGTAAGGCTCCTGTGTTGGGGCTGCCTGTCTACACATTCCATGACGCTTCGCCCTTCGCTTGCGCTTCGGGCATTGGTCGCTGCAATCGATTCACTGGATCGATTGCTCGGGCTGCGCCCGACCGCTCCTTATTGTGCGATATATGAACAAATATCAAATATCGCACAAATTCGTTGCCGGCTGGCTTGCCGCGCTTTATGTCTACGCCAGCGGACGGGATGGAGAGTTCCCGACCGCATCAGCCAAGGAGAGATCCCGCATGGACAAGACAGTCGGGAGCACGGCGGAAGCTGTCTCTGAGATCGGTGATGGCGCGACCGTCATGATCGGTGGTTTTGGTGGCTCAGGCGCACCGATCGAGCTCATTCATGCGTTGATCGACAAGGGCTCCAAAGGCCTCACCGTGATCAACAACAATGCCGGCAACGGGCGCATCGGTATCGCTGCGATGATCGATGCCGGCATGGTCAGAAAGATGATCTGTTCTTTCCCGCGTTCGTCGGATCCCCGCGCCTTTACCGATAAATATCTGGCCGGCGAAATCGAGCTCGAGCTGGTGCCGCAGGGAACGCTTGCCGAGCGCATCCGCGCCGGCGGGGCCGGCATCCCGGCTTTCTACACGCCGACGGCCTACGGCACCGAACTGGCCAACGGCAAGGTCATCGCCGAATTCGACGGCCGCCATTACGTGCAGGAGCGCTGGCTGAAGGCCGACTTCGCAATCGTCAAGGCTGCGATCGGCGACATCCAGGGCAATCTCACCTACAACAAGGCCGGCCGCAACTTCAATCCGCTGATGTGCATGGCGGCGGCGAAGACCATCGTCCAGGTCTCATCCATCGTGCCGGCCGGCGGCATCGATCCCGAGCAGGTGGTGACACCAGGCATCTTCGTCGACCGCGTCGTTGCCGTTCCCCATCCCCAGCAGGAAGAAGAGCTCATTCGAGCCGGAGTGGCCTACGTATGACGATCGATATCAGCCGCATCAACACCCGCGAAGACATCAAGCTTTCCAATGCGCAGATCGCCTGGCGCGCCGCGCAGGACATCGCCGACGGCGCCTATGTGAACCTCGGCATCGGCTTTCCGGAAATGGTCGCCCGTTATCAGCCGCCTGGCCGTCAGGCGATTTTCCACACCGAAAACGGCATCCTGAACTTTGGCGAGCCGCCGGCGGCAGGCGAAGAAGACTGGGATCTGATCAATGCCGGCAAGAAGGCGGTGACGCTGAAGCCGGGTGCTGCCTTCTTCCATCACGCCGACAGCTTCGCCATGGTGCGCGGCGGTCATCTCGACGTCGCGATCCTCGGCGCCTATCAGGTTGCCCAAAGCGGCGACCTTGCGAACTGGCGGGTGGGCAGCAAGGGCGTGCCGGCCGTCGGCGGTGCCATGGACCTGGTGCACGGCGCCAAGCAGGTCTGCGTCATCACCGAACACGTCACCAAGACAGGCGAGCCGAAGCTGGTGGAGAAATGCACCTTCCCGCTGACCGGCGTCGCCTGCATCACCAGGATCTATACCAGCCATGCCGTCATCGACATCGTCAAGGGACGCTTCGTCCTGCGCGAGAAGCTGGCCGCGATGTCGCAAGAGGAATTGCAGGCGATGACCGGCGCGCCGCTGCATGTCGACGGGCCGGTTGCGGACCTCGTCGTCCCCCAACTCTGAGGAAAAGCCATGACCGAAGCCTTTATCTGCGACTATGTCAGAACGCCGATCGGCCGCTTCGCCGGCTCGCTATCCCAGGTGCGGGCCGACGATCTCGGCGCAATCCCGCTGAAGGCGCTGATGCAACGAAATGCCGCCGTCGATTGGGAAGCCGTTGACGATGTGATCTTCGGCTGCGCCAACCAGGCGGGCGAGGACAACCGCAATGTCGCGCGCATGTCGGCCCTGCTGGCCGGCCTGCCGATCACGGTTCCCGGCACGACGATCAACCGGCTCTGCGGCTCCGGCATGGATGCGGTGATCACGGCGGCGCGCGCCATCCGCTCCGGCGAGGCCGAGCTGATGGTCGCCGGCGGCGTCGAGAGCATGTCACGCGCGCCCTTCGTCATGCCGAAGGCCGAGACGGCCTTTTCGCGCGCGGCCGAAATCCATGACACGACGATCGGCTGGCGCTTCGTCAACCCGTTGATGAAGAAGCAGTACGGCGTCGATTCCATGCCGGAGACCGGCGAGAACGTCGCCGAAGACTATCATGTCAGCCGCCAAGACCAGGATGCGTTTGCGGTGCGAAGCCAGGCGAAGGCGGCCGCTGCCCAGGCAAACGGACGGCTGGCGAAGGAGATCACCCCGGTGACGATCCCGCAGCGCAAAGGTGATGCTGTTGTCGTCGACAAGGACGAGAATCCGCGCGCGACGACGATCGAAACGCTGGCGAAACTCGCGACACCTTTCAAAAAGGAAGGCGGTACGGTGACGGCCGGCAATGCCTCCGGCGTCAATGACGGGGCGGCGGCACTGATCGTCGCGTCGGAAGCGGCGGCGCGAAAATACGGCCTGACGCCGATCGCCCGCATCCTCGGCGGCGCGGCTGCCGCCGTTCCGCCAAGGGTGATGGGTGTCGGGCCGATCCCGGCCTCGCGCAAGCTGATGGCACGGCTCGGCATGACCGCTGAGCAGTTCGACGTGATCGAACTCAACGAGGCCTTTGCCAGCCAGGGGCTGGCGGTGCTGCGCGCGCTGGGCATTGCCGATGATGACGCACGCGTGAACCGCAATGGCGGCGCGATCGCACTCGGCCATCCGCTTGGCATGTCGGGCGCACGAATCACCGGCACGGCGGCCCTCGAGCTTCTGGAGACCGGCGGAAAATACTCGCTATCGACCATGTGCATCGGCGTCGGGCAGGGGATCGCGATAGCACTTGAAAGGGTTTGAGGCCGGGACGCTTCCAGCTTTTGCCGGAGGCTGCCGACCCGTTGCGCGGTGTGTCCGGTTTGGTTAGAGATCGGGCATGCTGATCCGACCCGCAGACAAGAAGGATCGAAGCGCGATCTGGAGGATCATCGGTCCGACGATCCGCGCCGGCGAAACCTATGCGCTCGATCGCGATCTCAGCGAAGCCGATGCGGTGGCCTACTGGATGGGACCGGACCGCGAGACCTTCGTCGCCGAAGAAAATGGCGTGATCCTCGGCACATATTACATCAAGGCCAATCAGGCAGGTGGCGGCCGGCATGTCTGCAATTGCGGCTACATGACCGATGCTGCCGCAAGCGGCCGCGGCGTCGCACGGCTGATGCATGAGCATTCCCTGGGCCATGCCCGCTTGCTTGGCTTTCGGGCGATGCAGTTCAATTTCGTCGTCAGCAGCAATGAACGCGCGGTTGGGCTGTGGCAATCTCTCGGCTTCGATATCGTCGGCCGGCTTCCTGGTGTCTTCCTTCATCCCAAGCAGGGCTATGTCGACGCATTGTGTGATGTTTCGCACGCTTTAGCGGCCAGATCGCTCGGCGAAAAAAGATGTGAATGCGCTGTCGAAATCGCGGCGGTTCAAACGTCTTGAGATCGCAGGCGCGAAATGCGGTAGGCTTGCCGCATGCCTCGCGATCACTCTGTCCGGCATGGAGGTTATGAAGCCATGAGTGTTTCTTATCGTTGGGTCATCGTCGCCGTCGGCGCTCTGATGTCATGCGTGGCAATCGGCGCGATGTTCTCGCTGGCGATTTTTCAGGAGCCGATCGCATCCGCGACCGGCTGGTCGCATGTCGGGATCGCCAGCGCGATGACGCTGAATTTCATCGTCATGGGCTTCGGCGGTTTCTTCTGGGGGGCGGCAAGCGACCGCTTCGGCCCGCGCGCGGTCGTGCTGATAGGCTCCGTGCTGCTCGGCCTGGCGCTGGTGCTGGCGAGCCGCGCCGAGACACTGCTGCAGTTCCAACTGACTTACGGCATCCTTGTCGGATTGGCCGCCAGCACGTTCTTCGCGCCGATGATCGCGGCGACGACCGCCTGGTTCGACGAAAATCGCGGACTTGCGGTGTCGCTCGTCTCCGCCGGCATGGGCGTCGCGCCGATGACCATCTCACCCTTCGCGCGCTGGCTGATCTCGGCCTATGAATGGCGCCCGGCCATGCTGATCATCGGCATTGCTGCCTGGATGCTGCTCGTGCCGGCCGCGCTTCTCGTCAGGCGCCGACCTGCCGAGACCACCGACACCGGAACCGCGTTCGCGGCCGACGGCGCCCGGCCGCAACTGTCGAAAGTATTTCGATCGCCGCAATTCATCGTGCTTGGCCTGACCTTCTTTGCCTGCTGCGCGGCGCATTCCGGGCCGATCTTCCACATGGTGAACTATGCGACGATCTGCGGCGTAGCACCTATGGCGGCCGTCAGCATCTACAGCGTTGAGGGTCTGGCGGGACTGGGCGGCCGGCTGCTCTATGGCAGCCTTGCCGACAGGATCGGGGTGAAGCCTGTGCTGGTCGCCGGCCTGCTGGTGCAGGCGGCAGCGCTGGCGACCTATCTCTTGGTCAGCCAGCTCGGCGAATTCTACGCGCTCGCCATCGTCTTCGGCAGCGCCTATGGCGGCGTAATGCCGCTCTATGCCGTGCTGGCGCGGGAATATTTCGGGCCGCGGATCATCGGCACCGTCTTCGGTGCGGCAACGATGCTCTCCAGTCTCGGCATGGCGTTTGGCCCTCTGATCGGCGGCTGGGTATTCGACACATTCGCCAATTATTCCTGGTTGTTCATCGGCTCCGCAATGGTCGGGCTGGGAGCTGCGGCGATAGCGCTCGCATTCCCGCCTCTTACCCGCCGGGAGCCGCAGCCGGTCTTTGGCGTAACTTCTTGATGAGATGGCGCTTGGCGCGGTCAGCCTTTCATTCTGCCGCTTACCCCTCCCCAACCCTCCCCACAAGGGGGAGGGGCTACGTGCAGCACCGCCTCACGCAGCCATCAATCGTATCAGTCTGCCGAACGGTAGCAGCGGGCAAGAGCTACCTTTTGGTCACCGTCGGTCATCGCAGCTTAGCCCCTCCCCCTTGTGGGGAGGGGTTGGGGAGGGGACTTTTCGATCCCTTGCATTCGCCCACAATGAAATCTCCCTTTCGTGGATTGCCCAACGTCGATTTCCACTGATAAGACTTCCCCTATTCGTTTCATCACCTATGTCCTTGGTTTTTCGGGAGGCAATCGTCGCCATGGTCGAACTTGCGCAGTCGCTCGCATCCATCAAGCTGCCGGACCTGTCCGGCAAGGCCGTGCTGATCACCGGTGCCTCGACCGGCATCGGCGCGGCACTCGCCCGCGCCTTCGCGGCCCAAGGGGCCAAGGTCGGCGTCCATTATAATGCCAGCCGCGAACCGGCGGAGAAGCTTGCCGACGAGATCCGGGCTACCGGCGGCACGGTGCATCTGGTCCAGGGCGACGTGTCGAGGGAAGGCGAGACCGAGCGTGTCGTCGAGGAGACGGCGAAGACCTTCGGTCATCTCGACGGGCTCATCAACAATGCCGGCGGCATGCTGGGGCGCAAGCCGACCGCAGAATATACCGATGCGCATTATGCCGCGGTCATGGATCTCAACGCACGCTCTGTACTGGCGGCAACGCGTGCGGCCCATCCCTGGCTGAAGAAGCAGGGCGGCTTCATCATCAACACCACTTCGATCGCTGCGCGCAATGGCGGCGGCAATGGTGCGATCCTTTATGCGGCGTCCAAAGGCTTCGTCTCGACGATCACCCGCGGTCATGCCAAGGAATTCGTCGCCGACAGGATCCGCGTCAACGCGGTGGCGCCGGGTGTTATCGCCACGCCCTTCCACGAGCGTTATACCAATGACGAGCAGATGGAGCTGCAGCGCAAGTCGATCCCGATGGGTTTCGTCGGCACGTCGGAAGATTGCGTCGGCGCCTATCTCTTCCTCGCCTCGCCGACGCTGTCGGGCTACATCACCGGCCAGATCATCGAGGTCAATGGCGGCCAGCTGATGCCGTAGACGCTTCGATCGGCGAGCAAGATCCTTCGCTTTCCCTTTTAAAAGGGAACTTTCGAACCGCCGTGACGTTTCCTGCTTGGTCTTTTCAGCAAGCGGGGCACCATGAGCTTTTCATTTTCGGAACTCGACTTCCTCAAGCCGGAGCTGGGGGCGGAGTATACGGGTTCTGGCACCCATTTCGCGGTATTCTCCGCGCATGCGGAACAGATGGAGCTCTGTCTCTTCTCGCCTGATGGAAAGAATGAGATCGCCCGGCTGCCGTTGCCGAAACGCGAAGGCGATATCTGGTCGGGCTATATTGCCGGCATCGGCCCCGGCACCGTCTACGGTTATCGCGCTCATGGTCCCTACGAGCCTGCCGCCGGCCATCGCTTCAATCCGAACAAGCTGCTGCTCGATCCCTATGCCAAACAGGTGACGGGCGAGTTGACGTGGGACGATGCGCTGTTCGGCTACCAGATCGGCGAGGATGACCTTTCCTTCGACGAGCGCGACAGCGCGCCCTTCACGGTTAAGGGCGTGGTGCAGGATCCGGACTTCGACTGGGCGGGTGAAGAGGCGATCCGCCGCCCTTGGCCCGACACGATCATCTATGAGGCGCATGTGCGCGGCCTGACGATGACGCATCCGAAAGTGCCTGACCGGCTGCGCGGCACATTTCTCGGCATGTGCAGCGATCCGATCATCGACCATCTCGTCAAGCTCGGCATCTCAGCGATCGAGCTTCTGCCGATCCAATATTTCCTCGACGACCGTTATCTCCTGGAAAAGAACTTACGCAATTACTGGGGCTACCAGACGCTCGGCTTCTTTGCGCCGCAATCCCGCTACATGTCCGGCGACAAGATCACCGAGATCAAGACCATGGTGAAAAGGTTCCATGCCGCCGGCATCGAAGTCATCATGGACGTGGTCTATAACCACACCGCCGAAGGCAGCGAAAAAGGCCCGACACTGTCCTTCCGCGGGCTCGACAATGCGAGCTATTACATTCTCTCCCCCGATGATCCGCGCCATACCTTCGATACGACGGGTACCGGCAATACGCTGAACGTCGCCAACCCCATGGTGATGCGCATGGTGCTCGACAGCCTGCGTTACTGGGTGGGCGTCATGCATATCGACGGCTTCCGCTTCGATCTTGCCAGTACGCTCGGCCGGCAGGATCTGGAGTTCGACCGCCAGGGCGGCTTCTTCGGCGCCATCCGGCAGGATCCGATGCTATCGGGGGTCAAGCTGATCGCCGAACCCTGGGATATCGGTGAGGGCGGATATCAGGTCGGCGGCTTCCCGCATCCCTTCCGCGAATGGAACGACAAATTCCGCGACGACGTTCGCCGTTTCTGGAAGGGCGATGGCGGCATGGTGTCGGAGGTGGCGGCGCGTGTCACCGGCTCGGCGCCGCAGTTCAACCATTCGGACCGGGGAGCGACCTCCTCGATCAATCTTCTGTCGGCCCATGACGGCTTCACGCTGATGGACACGGTCTCCTTCAACGACAAGCACAACGAGGCGAACGGCGAGGATAACCGGGACGGCCATTCGGATAATCATTCCGACAATATGGGTGCCGAGGGTGCGACGGATAATGCCGATATCAACGCCGCGCGGTCACGGCGGCGGCGCAACATGATGGCGACGCTGATGCTCTCCCAGGGCGTGCCGATGATCCTTGCCGGCGACGAACTCGGCAACAGTCAGGGCGGCAACAACAACGCCTATTGCCAGGACAACGAAATCGGCTGGACGGATTGGACAGGGCTCGACGACCCCTTCCTCGATTTCTGCCGGCAGGCAGTCGCCTTCCGCAAGGCCCACCCCGTCCTGCGGCAGGAGCGGTTCCTGACCGGAGAGACAGCCGAGGACGGGCGCATCGAGATCGCCTGGTACAAGCCCGACGGCAGTTTCATGGATGACGGCGCCTGGAATGACGACGGATTGCAGGTCATTGGCGTCTATCTCTCGAGGAGCGTGCATGCTCCGGATACCGAGAGGATGGACGACCTCTTCCTCGTCTTCAATGCAGGCGGCGATTGCGAGGTCCATCTGCCTGTCGTGAACGGGCTGAAACAGTGGTCGAGGGTTCTCGACACGGGATCAGAGACGGAGGCTTTCGAGGTGCACGATGAGGACAATCCGGTGATGGTCTATGCCCAGAGCGTCGCAGTCTTCGCACCGAAGGGACAAACCGAACCGCCGCAAGGCGCGACAAAGGCCGAGCGTCGTCGCTGGTTCCAGTTCGGCCGCTGGAGCAAGTAGGTCTCAGAAAGCATGAATGCCGAAGCCATCACCGAACTTGGTCTCGTTTATGTCAGCGACACCGAACCTGGCATCCGAAGACGAAGGAAGGGCAAGGGCTTCAGCTACGTCATGCCCGACGGCACGACGCTCACTGATGAATCGCAGCGGGCGCGCATCAGGGCACTTGGATTGCCGCCGGCCTACGAGAATGTCTGGATCTGTCTCTACGAAAACGGTCATCTGCAGGCGACGGGCTTCGATGCGCGCGGCCGCAAGCAATACCGCTATCACAAGGACTGGCAATCCTTTCGAAGTGCGGGAAAATTCCATCAGTTGATCGAGTTCGGCCGGGCGCTGCCTCGGATCCGCCGGACCGTGCTGCGCCATCTCGACACCGGTGCGGAGGATGTCAATGGCGTACTTGCGGCTTTGACGACGCTGCTCGACGAGGCGCACTTACGCGTCGGCAACCAGGCCTATGTCAGGGAGAACGGCACCTATGGCGCAACGACGCTGCTGAAGCGCCACTTGAAGATCGTCGCCGGTCAGATAGAGCTGAAATTTCGCGCCAAGGGTGGCAAGCGCGTCCAGCGCAGCCTCAAGCATCCCAGGCTCCAGAAGATCCTGGAGGAGATAGCCGACCTGCCCGGCCGCCAGCTCTTCGTCTGGAAGGACGAAAGCGGGACGCTGAAGCCGATCGATTCCGGCCGGCTGAACGCCTATCTGGCCGAGATATCGGGGGTTCCGATTTCGGCGAAAACCTTCCGCACCTGGGCGGGCTCGCTGGCGGCCTTCGGTGTGGCGCGCGAGACAATTGCCGGCGGCGGCCGGCCGACGGTAAAGCAAATGTCGGAGGCCGCGGCCGAGACGCTGCACAACACACCGGCGATTTCGCGCTCGAGCTATATCCATCCCGCGATCATCGCGCTCGCCGGCAACGATCATCCGCTGACGGAGAGCGGCAACGAACCGCTGCGGGGCTTGCGGGCCGAGGAAAACAGGCTACTTGATTTCCTCACAAGCGAGATCGAAGAATGAGCCCCAGACATCCGCCGGCATCGGACGTATCTTTGACACATCCCGACCGGCTCTACTGGCCGGACGAGGGCGTGACCAAGCAGCAGCTCGCGGATTATTACGCGGCGGTCTGGCCGTTCATGGCGCCTTATGTCGTCAATCGGCCGTTGGCGCTGCTGCGTTTGCCGGACGGGATAAAAAGCCACCAACGGTTTTTCCAGAAACATGCCTGGAAGGGCATGAACCCGCATATCGAAGAGATTGCCGATCCGCAGGATGCGGACGGCGAAAAGCTGCTGCGCATCGTCGATTTCAACGGTCTCGTGGCGCTGGTGCAGTCGGCCGTGCTCGAAATCCATCCCTGGGGTGCGACGACCGACGATTGGGAACGACCCGATATGATCACCATGGACCTCGATCCCGGCGAGGACGTTGCCTGGGGCGCGGCGATAACGGCAGCGCTTGAGTTGAAGTCGCGGCTGGAAGCACGTGGGCTGGCCGCCTTCGTCAAGACGTCGGGCGGCAAGGGGCTGCATGTGGTGACGCCGCTTGCGCCGAAGGCCGGCTGGGCGGAGGTGAAGGATTTCGCCCATTCATTGGCCGAAAGCATGTCGGCCGACGCGCCGGACAAATATCTGGCAACCGCGACAAAGGCAAAACGCGGTGGACATATCTACATCGATTATCTCCGCAACGGCCGCGGCAACACGGCGGTCGCGGCCTATTCCACGCGGGCACGACTGGGTGCACCGGTTTCGATGCCGCTGGATTGGTCAGAATTGAACGAGGTGAGCGGTCCCGCCGCTTTCACGCTCGGCAACGTGCCGCGGCGATTGGAGACCCGGCCGAAGGACCCATGGGGAAACTTCTTCGATGCGGCCGTGCCACTGGAATGAACGGCTCTTAACTCAGCCCGCACTGTCGAGCTCAGGATAGTGCCTGAAAATCCCTTCCTCGTTGAAGGCGAGGCGGCGGGGGGAGGCGAGATAGCGGACGATGTTTGGACGCTTAGCCGCCGCATCATGCAGAGCTAGCAGAGCGGGATATTCCGCCTTGCAGTTTGTCATGGCTCTCGGGAAGGCGTAGCTCAGGCCCTCGATCACCTGGAAGAGCGAGAGGTCGACATAGGTGAGCGCTTCGCCGACCAGATGGTTGGGGCCTTTCGGATTTTGCCGCAGCACACGCTCGAAATAGCCGAGGAATTTCGGAATGCGTTCGCGGATGAAGGCAGCTGAGCGGGCTTTTGCCTCTGGCTTCTGGTCCTCGTAATAAAGCGACATGTCGATCGGATGGTGCGTATCGTGCACTTCGGCGACAAAATCGGTGACGGTCAGCTGCAGGCCATTGACGACATGGCGAAGGCCTTCATCCTCGGGCGCAAGGCCGAGCTTCGGACCGAGATAAAGCAGGATGTTGGCGACATGCGGGATAATGAGGTCACCGTCCTTCAGGAAGGGCGGGGCGAAAGGAATGTGCGGTTCGCTTTCGCTCTCCATGATGTCGAACATGGCGCCGGTGCCACGCCCGGGCTGGCGGGTGATGTCGATATAGTCGGCGCCGGCCTCTTCCAGCGCCAATCGCACGAATTCGCCGCGGCCTTGAATGCCGTCCCAATAATAAAGCTCATATGCCATGGCTGCTCAATCCTTCGGTTGGCGACCGAAGTCTTTTCGCAGTTCGTCCTTGGCTTTTTCAAGGGTACCGCGCCGCTTTTTCGTCAGCTGGTTGCCGGCGCGGTTGATGTAGAAGGTCAGCATCGACATGGCGGCACGAAAGGGACTCGACTTGCGGCGGTCGCTCTCTTCGGCTGAGTGCTTGACGGAGCGGGCAATCTTCTTCGGATCGTCCGATTTGAACACGCCTTCTTTTAGGTCCAACGCATCGCTGTGTTCGGTGACGTCCTGCGACCATTTCTTCCTCGATTTGGCCATGGGTCAAACTCCCTGTGCGGCTGGCGGAAAGCCTCCGCTTGCCGCATCCTCTTCAATGGTGGCTGTGGTGTTCGTTGCGCTTGCGCGTTGCAGCGGCCTTCTTCGCGGAAGCGGAACGTTCCTCCTTCGAGCGTGCGGCGGAGGCCGCGCCGCCGATGCGGCCGCCCTTTTCAGAAGATTCATGCGTATCCTTCTTGCCGCGGCCGGAACCGGATTTGTTGCCGCCTCCGCTTTCCTTGTTGACGGTCGCCCAGGCACGCCGTTCGGCTTCCTTCTCGGAGACGCCGCGATCCTCGTAGCCCTCCTCGATATGCTCGGCCTTGCGTTTCTGCTTGTCGGTATAGTCGGATTTGTCACCTCTCGGCATTTTTGCCTCCTCTGGCTTTCAAAGGGAGTGAACCGATACGGAGGCCAAAAGTTCCGGTCATACGATCATGGTCCGCAGGCCCAGGATTCGGAACAAAAGCCGATTTTATCAGGTATCCGATGGGAAAAGTCTGCATGAGCCTGCACATAGGAAGGAGCCGAGAACATGGAAAAACACATCGTCAAAGCCGATGGAACGGCGCGATCGACGTGAACGGTCAGGCATGCCGGTCACCTATACCCCGATCCTGCCGACACGATCTCGATCGAACTGATGGCGCGTGACGACAGCTGCATCAGTGAGGTGGATCTGATGCGCAAATATCCCGAGTTCCACGGCGCCGACGCATAAAGCAGAAGTTACAGCATTTCCACGACTGGCAGAGAACAGAAATGCCTTAGCCGACAGGTCGCTGCTGGACGGCGTTCCTGACCGCCTGGTCGAGCGCCGAGCTGCTGAAAGGTTTTGACAGCAGTACCGAGCCGGGGAAACGGTTTGCATCCGGCAGGCTGCTGTTGCCGGTGGCAAAGACCAGGCCGACCGACGGAAAGGCCTCCCGCGCCTTGGCGGCAAAGGCCGGACCCGACATGCCGGGCAAGCCGACATCGGCGACGATGATGTCGATGATGGTGTGTCGGAGGATTTCCACGCCCCGCTCACCGCTATCAGCCTCGATGACGTCATAGCCGAGATCCTGCAGAATCTCGGCAGTATCCATGCGGATGAAGGCGTCATCTTCCACGAGCAGCAGCTTCAGCTTTTCACCGGCGATATCGGGCTGGGCAACCGGTGCTGCGGCATTGCTCGCCCCTTGGCGGCGTTGGCTCCGGTTGGCAAGCACGTGGCTGATCTTGCGGGCGAGTTCCTCGCGTGTATAGGGCTTGGAGAGCAGTTCGAGGCCGGGATCGAGCCTGCCGCCATGGACGATCGAATTTTCGGTATAGCCCGATGTGTAGAGCACGGCGATATCGGGCAGGCGCTCTCGCGCCATGCGCGCAAGCTCCGGGCTCCTCAACGGGCCGGGCATGATGACATCGGTAAAGAGCAGATCGATATGGGCGCCGCTTTCGATAACGGTGAGCGCGCTTTGCGCATCCTTGGACTTCAGCACGTAATAGCCGAGATCCGTCAGCATCTCAACGACAGTCGTGCGCACACCCTCGTCATCCTCGGCGACAAGGATGGTTTCCGTGCCCCCGGTTGCCGGCACGTTGTCGACTTTGGTGATGCCATCCTCGCTCTGGAACGAGCGGGGCAGGTAGAGCTTGACGGTCGTGCCTTCGCCGATCTCACTGTAGATCTTCACATGACCGCCGGACTGCTTGACGAAGCCATAGACCATCGACAGGCCAAGCCCGGTACCCTTGCCTTCCGGCTTGGTCGAGAAAAAGGGCTCGAATGCCTGTTCTATTACCTCCTGTATCATGCCGGAGCCGGTATCGGTGACCGCCAGCACGACATATTGGCCGGCGGTGACTTCAGGATGGGCGCGGCTGTAGGAATCGTCGAGGAAGGCGTTGCCGACCTCGATTGTCAACTTGCCGGCGCCATCCATCGCGTCCCGGGAGTTGATCGCAAGATTGAGCAGGGCGTTCTCGATCTGGGTCGGATCGGCAAAGCTGTTCCAGAGGCCACCGGAGACCATGGTCTCGACTTCGATCTCTTCGCCAAGCGCGCGGCGCAGCATGTCGTCCATGCCGGTGACGAGGCGGCCGATATTGACGACCTTCGGTTCCAGCGGTTGGCGGCGGCCGAAGGCGAGCAACTGGCTTGCCAGTCGCGAGCCGCGTCCGACGGCGGCAAGCGCGTTGGAAATGCGTTCCTTGCCCCGGCCGTTATCAGCCACGTCCTTGCCGAGAAGCTGCAGGTTACCGGAGATCACTTGCAGCAGATTGTTGAAATCATGGGCGACGCCGCCGGTAAGCTTGCCGATCGATTCCATCTTCTGCGATTGCTGGAGTGCTGCTTCGGCTTGCTGGCGCTCGGCAATCTCTGCCGCGACGCGGACCTCGAGCATTTCATTGAGTTTCCGCAGCTGATCTTCCATATCGCGGCGCTGGTCGATTTCGACTTTGGCGGCACGGAAGAGCCGGATATTGTCGATCGCGACGGCCGATTGGCCGGCGAGGCTGACGAGGCTCGCCTCGGCTGCTTGGGAAAAACGGCCGGGCTGGCCGTGGCCAAAGAACAAACCGCCGATGACACTGCCGTCGCGTGATTTCACCGGCACGGCAAGATAGCTCCTGACCGGCAGATGCCCCTTCGGCATGCCTGCATGCGGCGCATTCTGCCCGTAGCGCGGGTCGAGCAGGATGTCGTCGGAGCGCACGATGCCTTCGCCGTTGAAAGTCGGCGCGAAGACCTTGGTATTGCGTGGCATCGGGAATTTCTCGAAGTTCTTCCGATCGACGCCTGAGAGCGCGTAGAGCATGTAGCTGCCGCGCTCACCGTCATCGACATTGTAGAAGAAGGCGCCGAATTCCGCGCCGGTCAGCGTCACGCCGGCATCGACGACAATCTGGGTGAGGCGTTCGACATTGGGCTCAGCGGTGATCGCGGCGCCCGCCTGGTTGACGACTGCAAGCGCGTCCGATTTTGCACGCAGCTCTTCCAGCGCAATCTGTTCGCCGCGCTTGGCCGACACCTGGTCTGTGACATCAAGGGCCGCACAGAGGATGCCGGCGACCATGCCGTCATCGTCGCGCAGCGGGGTGTAGGAGAAGGTGAACCAGGTGTCCTCGGTGCGGCCGTCGCGGCGCATCGGGATGAGCAGTTCCTTGAAGAGCTGCGAACCGCCTTCCAGAGTGCTGGCGATGATTGGCGAGAACTGTTCCCAGATGTCTGCCCAGACCTCGCGGAAGGGTCTTCCGAGGGCATCGGGATGTCGCTCCGGGAAAACAGGCACATAGGCGTCATTGTAGAGAAAAGCGAGATCCGGACCCCAGGCGACGAATTTGGGCTGGCGGGAATTCAACACCATTTCGGCGATATGCTTGAGAGACGCAGGCCAGCTTTCGACCGGACCGAGACCGACGGCATGGAAAGCCGGATGCCGTAACAATTCGCCGATTTCGCCGCCGCCTGTCGGCCAGCCGTTCGCGACGCTTCCCATTCAAAATCGCTTTCTTGTCGTCAGCCGCGCCGGGTGATTGGCCACCTCGGGATCAGCCCTTCCAAACCGTCAACATAGAGGCTTCCGATAGGAGGGAAAGGGCCCGGTCGAAATATCCTTAACCGCCGGGCGTTCAACACTTTTAGCAGTCTGCGGACGGCGCCTGCGGGCTGTTATTTTCGATAGAGTTTTTGCGATGCGGCGAAGGCGCGGCCGATGTCGAAGGAGGGCCGCTGCACCGGCGCGCGCGGATCGCGGAAAACCAGCCCGACGAGATTGTCGACGACAAGGATGAACCCAAGCGCGAGACCGAGATAGAGCAGCGCGGCGATGATGAGGAGCGACATCTCCATCCCTCACACGATCGTGGTCGAAGCGCAGCCGCTGGCTGCGAAGAGCGGGATGGAAAGGATTTCGATACGGCCGTCGTTCATGGCAACCTCCCCGGTTTCGCCATTAACAGCCATTGGATGTTCTTGTTCCCGGTTGTCGGGCGGGGGAACAGCTTTATTTTGAAGCCTCAAAGCTTGCAGCGTCATCCGGCCTCTGTTCACCCCCGCATGGAAGCCCACCTCTCAAATTCCATAAAGCACAACTAATTCAGGCATATGACAAAGAGGGATCAAAGGGCGTCGCGACGACGCCCTTTTAATCGACATGCTCGGTATTTCAGTGTTCAGGACGCCGTCTTGCGGCTCGCAGTCCGTTTCGCTGCCGGTGTCACGACGCCGTTCGTCTTGCTGCCCGTCACGCTGCGTTTCGCCTTGGACTTGACTTCCTTGCGGTTGGAAGACGCGGCAGAGCCATCGAGCGTGTCGCGCTCGTGTCGTGCCTGTTCCCAATGAATGGAATCTCGCCCTATCGGATATCCCTCTTCTTCCCAGAGAGTGTATGCACGTTTTTTGATCCACTCTTCCCGAGTTTCTGCCATCGCTGATCTCCAGTCACATGATGCCGTCGTTCGAACGCGATACTGCTGAGATGGTTCCAGAGGTGGGGAACTGTTTCAAGCGAAATCGCGCCGCAACCCGAAATAATTCGCATCGCAGCATATTAGGGTTGAGAATCGGCACTCAAGCGGGCCGAAACGCTGCCGCCTTGTGCAGATCTGACACGAACTCCCGGCGCTGCCGCTGTTGCTCTTCTTCGTCGCGAATGCGCAAGAGATAGGAGGGGTGGATGGTGACCAGAACAGGCGGACGATTTGTCGGATGCAGGATATGGCCGCGCTCTGGCGTCAGCTTTGCTTTCGGGCCGAGCAGCGCATAAAGAGCGGTTGCGCCGAGCGTCACGACGAGTTTCGGCTGCAGGATATTGATCTCTGCGCCGAGCCACCAGGCGCACCGCCTGATCTCGCCGGCATTCGGTTTCGAATGCAGCCGCCGTTTGCCGCGTGGCGTGAACTTGAAATGCTTGACCGCATTGGTGACATAACAGCGTTGACGATCGAGACCGGCCTCTTCGAGGCAGCGATCGAGCAGCCGGCCGGCGGGGCCGACAAAGGGCCTGCCGGTCAGATCCTCCTGATCGCCCGGCTGCTCGCCGACCAGGACGATCTCGGCTTTCCCCAGACCTTCGCCGAAGACGATCTGCGTGGCATTTTTGTAGAGATCACAGCGGGTGCAGTCTTCGGCCTGATGCCGGAGTTCGGCAATGCTGTCAGCATCCGCGACTTCGAGCGCCAAGGCGGGACCGACGTTTGCGGCTATGTTCATGATGGCGATCCTCATTTCCTTGGGGTCAATCGATCTGTGCCGGGATTGTTCCCGTTCGGGAATGAGCCGCGCGCTTTGCAATCTGCAGGCCCATTCCGGAACCTTTCACGATCGGTCCCCGGGCTGGCACAATGGTCACGGTGAAAAATTTCGCCTCATGGGAGAGCGGCAGTGTGATTGAACGTCGCGGTTTCGCGGCTATATTCGCCAGCGATGTTCTATCTCCTATCAACCTACTGGCCGCATATCCTCTTTGTCGTTTCGATCGCCATGGGGGCCGCGGCGGCGATCCATGCCGCCATGACCAAGGAGGAGGTGCGTGCCGCGATCGGCTGGGTCGGCGTCATCATTCTGTCTCCGATCATCGGCGCGGTGCTTTACGCGATTGCCGGCATCAACCGCATCCGCCGCAAATCGTTGAGCGTCCGCCGCGACGCGCTGCTGCTTGCGGCCGAATTCGACGAACTGGAGACATTCGATGCCGAGGCCGAGACGGTGATCAGCCAGTTCGGCCGCCGTTTTGCCGCGCTGCAGACGCTGGGCGACCGGGTGACTCGCAATCCGTTGACGACAGGCAATACGATCGACGTGCTGGAGACCGGCGACGAGGCCTATGCCGCGATGAAATCAGCCATCGACGAGGCGACGCGCAGCATCCTGCTCGAAACCTATATTTTCGACCGAGATGCGGTTGGCCTTCGCATCGCCGATGCGCTGATTGCCGCGGTCAGGCGTGGTGTGGAGGTCCGGGTCCTGATCGACGCGGTCGGGGCGCGTTATTCGGTGCCGAGCATTCTCGGCCATCTCAGGGAGAGCGGCGTCACTGTTGCCGTCTTCAACGGCAACGTCATCATGGGCTTGCGGCTGCCTTATGCCAATCTGCGCACCCACCGCAAGATCCTGATCGTCGACGGGAAAATTGCGCTGACAGGCGGGATGAACATCAGGGCGGGCTTCAGCGAGGAGGCGACAGGCGAAAACTTTGCCCACGACACGCATTTTAGCGTCACGGGCCCTGTCGTGGCCGACCTCTTCGACCTCGCCGCCGAAGACTGGCGCTTCTCGACGCAGGAGTTGTTGAACGACGAGCCGTGGCGCATCGAACCGCCAGAGCGCAGCGCCGGTGATCCCATACTGATGCGTGTCGTCGCCTCCGGCCCGGACCGCAGCGTCGAGACCAACCATAAGATGCTGATGGGCGCTTTTTCCGTGGCGCGCCAATCGATCCGCATCATGTCGCCCTATTTCCTGCCGGACCGCGAACTCATCAGCGCGCTGGTGACGGCGGCGCGGCGCGGCGTCGAAGTCGATATCGTCGTGCCTGCGGTCAACAACCTCGTCCTGGTCGACCGGGCGATGACGGCGCAATTCGACCAGATCCTCAAGAATTATTGCCGCATCTGGCGCTCCACCGGCAACTTCAGCCATTCGAAGCTGCTGACGATCGACGGCACCTGGGCCTATGTCGGCTCTTCCAATCTCGACCCGCGTTCGCTGCGGCTGAATTTCGAGGTCGATCTCGAAGTACTGAACGAGGGCTTCGCCGCCGAGATCGACGAGCACATCGAGGAAACCTTGAAAACGGCAGCGCCGGTGACGCTTAAGGGCCTGCAGGCGCGACCCTTCGCGGTGCGGCTGATCGAAAAGGTGCTATGGCTGGGGTCGCCCTATCTCTGACGGATTTTTTGTGATCGGACGTGGTAAGTTCGGCTTGCCTGCCTATACTGCTGAGACAAGCATTTTCGATCAACGGGACGAGTGCGCCTGCCGATGCACGCCAGAAAAGACAGCCTTCCCGCCAGCATTCTCGCCTCGATCAGGAGCAGGAAAAAGCGGCTCGACCCAGCCTATACCGAGGCAAGGCCGCGCAGTTCGGGAACGCTGATCGCCTCCTACAACGTACACAAGTGCATCGGCACCGACCGCCGCTTCGATCCGGAGCGCACCAGCCGGGTGATCCATGAAATCGGCGCCGACGTGATCGCGCTGCAGGAGGCCGATACGCGCTTTGGCGAACGCACGGGCATTCTCGATCTCGGCCGGCTGGAACGGGAGACGGGACTGATCCCGGTGCCGATTGCCGGCATGGCGAAGGCGCATGGCTGGCACGGTAATGTCGTGCTCTTCAAGAAGGGGCTGGTGCATGACGTGCATCAGGTCAAGCTGCCGGGGCTGGAGCCGCGCGGGGCGCTGGTTGCCGAAATCGAACTCGAGCAGGGCGGGGTGCTGCGCATCATCGCCGCGCATTTCGGATTGCTGCGCCATAGCAGAGCCCAGCAGGCCCGCACGTTGGTCGAACTGATCAACGACAGGCACGAGATGCCGACCATCCTGCTCGGCGACCTCAACGAATGGCGGCTCGGCGACCGGTCTTCGCTCAACACCTTCCAATCCGCCTTCGGCGAGCTGCCGGCCGCCGTACCGAGTTTCCCTGCCGGCCTGCCGCTTCTGGCCCTCGACCGGATCATCGCCAACCGCAAGGGGATTATTTCGGAGGTGGAAGCGCATGATACGCCACTGGCGCGCATCGCCTCCGACCACCTGCCGATCAAGGCACTTGTCGATCTGGAGCCGGTGCCGGTCTGATGTCATGGCGACAGTGGGTGCTGTCGCCATTCTCACTTCGCCCGGCGCTTTCACTCAGGCATGGCTGAAACGTCACCAGTCGGATGACGTTCAATATGATCTCGAATATCCGCCTGCGCATTGAAATCTCTCCTTCGCGATCATATGCCGCCTCTTGCCTGGCGCCTTCAAACGAGCTTATCGTCGCCCTCGAATGACTTGAGGTTATGGATGAAGCGTGGACGCCTGCCATTGACGGCTTTGCGGAGTTTCGAGGTCGCCGGCCGCCTCGAAAGCTTCACGCTGGCGGCGCAGGAGCTGTTCATCTCGCAGGCAGCGGTCAGCCGGCAGATCCGCGAGCTTGAGACGTCGCTGGGCGAAGCGCTCTTCGAGCGCCGCCATCGCAGGGTCCATCTCACCGCTTCCGGGGCCAGGCTGCTGGCGATCCTGACGTTATCCTTCGACCGGATCGATGAATGCTTGGAGGAGATCCGTGGCCGGTCGACGGCTGCCGCGATCACGATCAGCGCGGAACCTTCCTTCGCGGCATGCTGGCTCGTTCCCCGCCTGCCGGAGTTTCGCGAGCGGCATCCCGAGATCGAGGTGACGATCGACTCCGACCCTCACCTCGTCGAATTCCGCAGTGGCCAGGCCGACATCGCCATCCGCCATAGCGCGGTCGCCACCGCCTGGCCGAGAACCGAGAGCAGGCATCTCGCCGATGTCAGAATGACAGCGGTCGCAGCGCCTGCCTTTCTCAAGATGGGGCCGGCGATCAAACGGCCGGAGGACATTCTGCGCCACACGCTGCTGCATGAGGAAAACCGGGACGTGTGGTCGCGCTGGTTCGAAGCTGCTGGCATCGCCATGCCGGAGACGGCGCGGGGGCCGATCTATGCCGATGGTGGCCTGGTGATGCAGGCTGTCCTGCGCGGGCAGGGCGTAGCGCTGATGGACGAGATCTTCGCCGAGGAGGAGATCAAAGCAGGCCGGCTGCTTCGCCTCTTCGATCTTGCCATTCCTCACGGCGGCTACTGGCTCGTTGCGCGCAGTTTCGAACGGCTCAGCCCATTTGCCTCGCTCTTCGTGCGCTGGATCGGGTCCCGGATTGGGGGAGTCTGAACTGGGTGGGCGAGGGCGATCTATTGTCTGTGCCGCACGACCTCGGTCGGCACCGTGATGAAGGCCCCCAAACCCTGCGGCACGTGACTGTGACCGGGACACTCGAGACACAGGCCCGGAATGGCGGAACACCAGTCCAGCCGGGTGACGAGCCCGCCACTTTCGAGAAAGGGCCGGACCGTGCGATCCGAGGCATAGGCGATGCCGAGCCCTTTGCCACTCCGCGTGCTTCAAAACGAACACGATCTACGCTTCCAAAACCTCGGGGCTTCATGGAGTGGAAAATTCCAGTTCAAAATGGCCTAAGGTAAGGTGGGCACGTCACCTTCTTTTCGAAAAGGCCTCTGGCCTTCTTGAACGCTTCTCTCGCACCATCCTTGATCGCGTCCGCGTCGTCCTCGTTGGCGTTGTCGTTATACGCGTCATGGACGCAGGCGAGCATACGCGACAGAAGATCAAAGGTCGGCATGCCGTGCCATCCCGATCTCCGCACCGAGCCCGATGATCCGAAGTTTGTTGGCCCTTTGGGAAAGCCTGAGTGCTTTGTCCTTGAAGGTTTCGGGTGCCACCGCCAGTAGCCCAGAGGCGATGATGGCCATGTTCCGGTGACTGGCTCGAGGAATACTCAACTCGGGTCAATCGGCTGCGCATAATCGGTCCAGCTTTGCTGGCCGAATGGCCTTCGGCAGATTGCTAGACACGCGCATTAATACCGCCTTTTGGCGAGTGCCAAAGTCAAGCACACTAACTGCGGGTTTGACGTTTAATTAAACAGAAATCCCTAAAATTCATACAATACTTACCAAGAGCCAAGTTTGTGACCTGGCCTGACATCGTTCCAAGGAGTGAATACATGCGCAGGCCTACCGTCCGAACCTCCCTGATCGTCATCAATCTGACGTTTGCGTCCATTTTTCTCGGCTTCGCAATGTTCTCGCTGAGTAGCGTGCGAGCGGTAAATGAGGACACTACTGCCATTGCCAGGAATTGGCTGCCAAGCGTTTCCGTCGTCAGGAACATTCAACTCCAACTTCAGAAGATGAAGTTCGCATATGCCAATCACATCATGTCCCTCAGTGACGAAGCGATCGCGGCGGCTGAAAAGCAGGTTACCGCACAGAGGGAAGAACTGGCAAAAGCGATCGAAGCCTATAACGCGTTGATATCATCGCCTCACGAGAAAGAATTACTGGGACAGATCGCAAAAGGCGCAACCGACTACGCGAATGCAGCCGAGCCGATGCTCGAGAAATCTCGTAAGAACGACAACGATGCGGCGAAGGTCATTTTCTACAATGATATGGAGCCCATTATCCAAGAAGCCGACAAGGACGCTGGCGAGCTGCTTTACATCAACGTGAAGGGTTCGGATGCCTCATACGAGAGCAGCGAGCTAACCTATAGTGCGATCCTCTGGAGCACCTGGGGCCTTATTGCCTTAGTCTTGGCGATTGTCGCTGGCGCGATTGTCTACGTTGCCGCGCAGATCGCCCGTCCAATCAATGCGATTACGGGTTCGATGACCGGGCTTGCTGCAGGCAACACGGCGGCAATCATTCCTTATGCCAGCCGAACCGACGAAATCGGCTCGATGGCTGGGGCGGTCGAAGTTTTCAGGCAGACGGCATTGGCCAAGATCAAAGCCGATCAGGAAATTGAGGTAAGTCGCGCCCTTTCAGAAGGTGAACGCCAGAGACGTGAGGAGATTGACCGTGCGCGAGCGGCGGCGATGGCTCAGGCGACGAACGGATTGGCCGGAAACTTGAAGAAGCTGGCTGACGGCGATCTCACAATCCAGATCAGCGAGCCATTCGATGCTGATTTTGAGGCGCTAAGGAGCGACTTCAACAGTGCAGTGGCCCAGCTCTGTCGCACGCTGACCAAAGTGGCCGGCTCGACAGTGGGTATCGACAGCGGATCGAACGAGATCGCCAACAGTGCGAACGACCTCGCAAGACGCACCGAGCAGCAGGCGGCGGCTTTGGAACAAACGGCGGCCGCGCTGGACGAAATCACAGCAAACGTCGCCTCATCTTCCAAACGCGCCGAGGAAGCCCGGAAGGTTGCCGCTGAGGCCAACGCCAGCGCAATGACGTCCGGCCAGATTGTCACACAAGCAGTCGAAGCAATGAGCCGCATCGAGCAATCTTCCAACGAGATATCGACCATTATCGGTGTCATTGACGAAATCGCCTTTCAGACGAATCTCCTCGCGTTGAACGCAGGTGTTGAAGCTGCACGCGCGGGCGAAGCTGGCAAGGGCTTCGCGGTCGTTGCCCAGGAGGTACGCGAGCTGGCGCAGCGCTCGGCAAAGGCGGCAAAGGAAATCAAATCGCTCATTCAAACATCGAGTGGGGAGGTGGCAACAGGTGTCGAGCTGGTCTCGAAAACCGGCAGTGCCTTGAAGCAGATCGGTGAGCTCGTGGTAGCAATGAATCAACACGTCGAAGCGATCGCAGTATCGTCGCGCGAGCAGTCGACAGGTCTCGCTGAGATAAACACGGCAGTTAACAGCCTCGATCAGACGACCCAACAGAATGCTGCGATGGTCGAGGAGGCGAGTGCCGCCTCCACGTCGCTGGCGAACGAGACCGTTACGCTACGCGAGCTGATTGGACAATTCAAAGTGGGTGACGGAACGGGACACCAAGCCTATGCTTTCCGCAAGACTGCATAATTCACCTGTTATCGATCGGACTAAAAGTTCACGCGATGATTACGTCGCCGTGAACGCACCGTTGCGTCCGCCAAATCTCGGGATCGGACGCCGATTCTCGGTCAGCGGGCGTACAAATTGGCAATTGACAGGATGGTAGCGCTCTCCGCGTGATGTCCAGCTAAGCCGCTTTTTGGCCCGGCGCCCAACCCGCACATTGGCACGAATGCACTATGACACCCGCAACCTCCCAATAAGAACGGAGAACGGGCTTGCCACCATGCATGTTGGCTGAACCAACGCGAGTTCGTTCCCAACAAACACCCTTGACGCCTTCCCCTCTTTGAGAAATGCTAAGATGTCAGACCAATTTCAAGGCCTGACTGCCTGATAAGAAAATGGGGAACCATGAAGGCAAATCGTAGCGACAGGCCGGTCATCCGGCCGCTTCCGGTCATGGACCGCGCGCGTCAGGTGACCGATGCGCTGGCGGATTATGTCGAGGAAGCCAGGTTGAAGGCGGGCGATCGGCTGCCGGCCGAGCGCGAGTTGATGGCAGCCCTTGCCGTCGGCCGCTCGACCATTCGCGAAGCGATCCGCCACTTCCAGGCGCTCGGCGTCATCGAGACGCGCAAGGGCAGCGGCACTTATCTGCTGAAGCCGGTTTCCAGGGCGACGATCCACATGCCGCTGTCGTTTGATGCGGTGCATCTGCGCGACGCGCTGCTGCAGACGCTGGAGGTTCGCCGCGGCATCGAATGCGAGGCAGGCATGGTCGCGGCGCGGCGGCGCACGAACACGGATCTCGGCGTCATCGAGGAAAAGCTCAATGCGATGGAGCGGGTGCACTTGGAGAAAGGCACTTCCGGACCGGAGGACCTCGCCTTCCATCTCGCCGTCTACGACGCCACCCACAATCCGCTGTTTCGCCAGCTTCTCGAGCAGATGCGCGAGACCTTCGAGCGCTTCTGGGAACATCCGTTCGACCGGCAGGATTTCGCCCGCCGATCCTTTCCCTTTCACCGCACCCTTTTCAACGCGATCGCTGCCGGGGATCCCGAGGCGGCGCGCGCCGAAACACTGAAAATTCTCGATATCGTCGAGGAAGACATCAAGGAAATGTCCAAATGAGCAACGGCGCAGAACCGTTCGATCTTGCTTCCCTCATCACCGCGCACGACGAGAGCAACGTCGCTGACGCCGTCGTGCCGCCGATTTTCCAGACCTCGCTTTTCACCTTTTCCGATTACGAGGACATGATCGCCTCCTATCGCGGCGAGAAGGTGCGGCCGATCTATACGCGCGGCCTGAACCCGACGGTACGCGCCTTCGAGGAAATGCTCGCCAAGCTCGAAGGTGCCGAGGATGCGCTGGGTTTTGCCAGCGGCATGGCGGCAATCTCGTCCTCGGTGCTGAGCTTTGTCGAGCCGGGCGATCGCATCGTCGCCGTCAATCATGTCTATCCCGACGCCTTCCGCCTGTTCGGCACCATCCTGAAACGGATGAAGATCGAGGTGACCTATGTCGACGGGCGCGACGAGGAAGCGGTCGCCAGGGCGCTGCCCGGCGCCAAGCTTCTGTACCTGGAAAGCCCGACGAGCTGGGTGATGGAGGCCCATGACGTCGGTGCGCTCGCAGCCCTCGCCAAGCGGCACGGTGTTGTCTCGATGATCGACAACAGCTGGGCAAGCCCGTTCTTCCAGCGGCCGCTGACGCTCGGCGTCGATCTCGTCATCCATTCGGCCTCGAAATATCTCGGCGGCCACAGCGATGTGGTGGCGGGCGTCATCGCCGGCTCGAAGGCGATGATCGCACGCATCAAGGCGGAGGCCTATCCCTATCTCGGCGGCAAGCTTTCGCCGTTCGACGCCTGGCTGCTGATCCGCGGCCTGCGCACGCTGCCGCTGCGCATGAAAGCCCACGAGACATCGGCGCTTGAAATCGCCAGGCGCCTGCAGAAGCTCGACGTGGTGGAGACGGTCTGCCATCCGGGGCTCGCCAACCGCCTGCCCGCCGGCCTCATCGGCACCTCGGGCCTGTTTTCCTTCATCTTCCGCGAAGACGTCGATATCCGCACCTTCGCCGATCACCTCAAGCTCTTCAAACTGGGCGTAAGCTGGGGTGGACATGAAAGCCTGATCGTACCGGGCGAGGTGGTGCTTCAGCAGAAGGCACAGCCGAATTCCGCACATGCCTTCGGCATCCATGCGCGATCCGTACGTCTCCATGTCGGCCTCGAAGGAACCGAGGCTCTGTGGAGAGACATCGAGGAGGCGCTCGCCGCCGCCTCACAATCCTGAAACCCGAGAGAAACCTAATAAGGGGGAACTGAGCCATGAAAAAACTAATAGTCTCGACGCTCTTTGCTTCGATGATGGCGGGTACGGCCTTTGCCGATACGACGCTCAAGCTTGTCGAAGTCATCACCAGCCCGGAGCGCACCGAAACGCTGAAATCGATCGTCGGCAAATTCGAAGCCGCCAATCCCGGCACCAAGGTCGACATCATCTCGCTGCCCTGGAACGAAGCCTTCCAGAAGTTCGCGACCATGGTGTCGGCCGGCGACGTGCCCGATGTGATGGAAATGCCCGATACCTGGCTGTCGCTCTATGCCAATAACGGTATGCTCGAGAGCCTGGAGCCCTACCTCGAAAAGTGGGAACATACCAAGGAGCTGACGCCGCGCGCGCTCGAACTCGGCCGCGACATCAAGAACACAGCCTATATGCTGCCCTACGGCTTCTATCTGAGGGCGATGTTCTACAACAAGAAACTGCTTGCCGAAGCCGGCGTCGCCGCGCCGCCGAAGACGATGGAGGAATTCACCGCCGCTTCGGAGAAAGTTTCCAAACTGTCCGGCAAATACGGCTACTGCATGCGCGGCGGACCAGGCGGCCTCAACGGCTGGATGATCTTTGCCGCCTCGATGGCCGGCTCGAACAAGTACTTCAACGACGACGGCACCTCGACGATGAACAGCCCCGGCTGGGCCAAGGGCATCGAATGGATGGTCGATCTCTACAAGAAGGGCTATGCGCCGAAGGATAGCGTCAACTGGGGCTTCAACGAAGTCGTCGCCGGCTTCTACTCCGGCACCTGCGCTTTCCTCGACCAGGATCCGGATGCGCTGATCGCCATCGCCGAACGCATGAATAAGGATGATTTCGGCGTGATGCCGTTGCCGAAGGGTCCTGACGGAAAGTCCTTCCCGACGATCGGCTATGGCGGTTGGTCGATGTTCACGACCAGCGGCAACAAGGATCTCTCCTGGAAGCTGATCGCCACCCTCGAAGGGCCGGAAGGCAATATCGAGTGGAACAAGCGCATCGGCGCCCTCCCGGCCTATACGGCGGCCGAGAAGGATCCCTTCTATGCCGGTGACCAGTTCAAGGGCTGGTTCGAGGAACTGGCGGACCCGAACACGGTACCAACCGTGATGCCGACGTACCTCGAGGAATTCGCCTTCTTCAAGGATTCGCTGGCGATCAAGACCTCGCAGCAGGCATTGCTCGGCGATATCTCGGCAAAGGATCTGGCCGACCAGTGGGCTGACTACCTCACCAAGGCGCAGCAGAAGTTCCTTGCCAAGAAATAGCGGATAGCGGGCTTTGAGCCAAAAGCCCCCTCATCCGACCCTACGGGCCACCTTCTCCCCGAGGGGAGGAGGGAACGGAAACGTTGCGGCATATTCCCTTCTCCCCAGCGGGGAGAAGGTGCCGGCAGGCGGATGAGGGGGCTCCGGTCTCTCCATTCAAAAGCACCACAAATTCCCAACCGGGTAAGACAATGGAAATTGCAGACCGATGACCATTTCCGCCGATACGCTCGACATGCGTCGCGACCGCAGGCCATGGCTGCGTCGGGTTGCCGATGCTTCGGAGCCCTATCTCTACAGCGCGCCGTCGCTGATCCTGATCATTGCGGTGATGCTGGTGCCGCTGACGGTCGGCATTTCCTATGCGTTCCGCGATATCCAGCTGCTCAATCCGTTTTCCGGCGGCTTCATCGGGCTCGATCATTTCCGCGAGCTTGCCGGCGATGCCGCCTTCTATGGCGCGCTGCGGAATACGCTCTGGTGGACCGGCGCTTCCGTCGTCCTGCAGTTCGTCTTCGGGCTGATCCTGGCGCTGCTGCTCGACAAGCCCTTTAAGGGCAGGGCGATCGCCCAGGCGCTGGTGTTCCTGCCCTGGGCCGTGCCGTCCTTTCTCGCCGGCCTCAACTGGGCCTGGCTGTTCAATCCCGTCATCGGGCCGATCCCGCACTGGCTCTTCGCCCTCGGGCTGATGCATGAGCCGGGCAACATCCTCTCCGATCCCAATTATGCGATGTGGGGGCCGATCGTCGCCAATGTCTGGTGGGGCATTCCGTTCTTCGCCATCACCCTGCTTGCGGCGCTGCAGGCGATCCCGCGCGATCTCTATGAGGCGGCATCGATCGACGGCGCCGGCTGGTTCCAGCGCTTCCGCTCGATCACCCTGCCGTTTCTGGCGCCGACGATCGCCATCACGGTGCTGCTGCGCACCGTATGGATTTCCAATTTCGCCGATCTCATCGTCGTCATGACCAGTGGCGGGCCGGCCGACCGGACGCAGATCGTCGCCAGCTACATCTTCACGACGGCCTTCAGGCGGCTCGATTTCGGCTATGCCTCGGCGATCGCGCTGGTGCTGCTCGTGCTGCTGCTTGCCTATTCGATGCTGATCATCCTGCTCCGGCAGACGCTGCTGAACAAGGATTGAGATCATGAGACGATCCGTCATTCCCACCATCGCACACCGTCTGGCGATCCTCTGCTACATCGCCTTCGCACTTTTTCCGCTGTTCTGGCTGCTCAAGGTCTCGGTGACGCCGAATGACCTGCTCTATAGCGAGGGCGTGCGCATGTGGCCATCGCGCATGACATGGGATCACTATGCCTTCGTGCTGCGCCACAGCGCCTTTCCGACCTTCTTCAAGAACAGCCTGATCGTCTCGGCCTCGACGGCGGTCACCGTGACCATCTGCGCCTCGCTCTCGGGATATGCGCTGTCGCGCTTCAATTTCCGGGCAAAATACTGGATCGTCGCCCTGATGCTGCTGACCCAGATGTTCCCGCTGGTCATGCTGGTGGCGCCGATCTTCAAGATCCTGTCGCCGCTGCACCTGACCAACAGCCTGACCGGGCTCGTCGTCGTCTACACCGCCTTCAACGTGCCTTTCGCCACCTTCCTGATGCAGTCCTTCTTCGACGGCATCCCGAGGGATCTCGAAGAGGCGGCGAAGATCGACGGGGCGACGCAGTTCACGGCGTTTCGCCAGATCATCCTGCCGCTGACGCTGCCGGGGATCGCCGCCACCCTCGGTTTCGTCTTCACCGCCGCCTGGAGCGAACTGCTCTTCGCGCTGATGCTGATCAACGGCAATGATGCGGCGACCTTCCCGGTCGGCCTTCTCACCTTCGTTTCGAAATTCTCGGTGGATTTCGGGCAGATGATGGCGGCGGGCGTCATGGCGCTCATTCCGGCCGGCCTCTTCTTCCTGCTTATCCAGCGCTATCTCGTCCAGGGGCTGACGGCCGGCGCGGTCAAGGGTTAAACAAATGGCATCGATCGATATCCGGAATATTCACAAAGCCTATGGCCATGTGCGGGTGCTGCACGGCGTCGACCTCGAAATCCGGGACGGCGAGTTCGTCGTGCTCGTCGGCCCGTCCGGCTGTGGCAAGTCCACGCTGCTGCGGATGATCGCCGGGCTGGAGGAGGTCACATCAGGCGAGATCAGCATCGCCGGCAATAGGGTCAACGAGCTGCATCCCAAGGATCGCGACATCGCCATGGTGTTCCAGTCCTACGCGCTTTACCCGCATATGAACGTCGCCGGCAATATGAGCTACAGCCTCAGGCTCCGGAAGGTGGCGAAGGAGAAGATTGCAGGCGCGGTGGCCGCAGCCGCTGCCAAGCTCGGCCTCGACCCTTTGCTCGAACGAAGGCCGAAGGCGCTTTCCGGCGGCCAGCGCCAGCGCGTCGCCATGGGCCGCGCCATCGTGCGCCAGCCGAAGGCCTTTCTGTTCGACGAACCGCTGTCGAACCTCGATGCGCGCCTGCGCGAACAGATGCGCGCCGAAATCAAGAAACTGCATGGCGACCTGAAGGCGACCTCAATCTACGTGACCCACGACCAGATCGAGGCAATGACGCTGGCGGACCGGATCGTCGCCATGCATGGCGGGGTGGTCCAGCAGGTCGGCAGTCCCCTGGAACTCTACGACCGCCCCGCCAATCTCTTTGTCGCCGGCTTCATCGGCTCGCCGGGGATGAATTTCCTCGAGGCCACCTATGATGCCGGCGGCGTGAAGTTGAAGGACGGCACGATCGTGCCGCTTGCAAAGCCGCTGCCGCTTGTCGACGGCGCAAAGGTGACGCTCGGCATCCGGCCGGAGCATGTGCTGGTGAGCGACGGCGGGGCAGGGCTCGCCACCGATGTGGAACTCGTCGAGCCCACAGGCTTCGGCATCATCCTGCACCTTGCCCTGCATGGTCTGCCGTTCAAGATCTTCACGCTGAACCGCGAAGCGCTGAAGGCAGGTCCGAAAATCAATGTGGCCTTCCCGGCCCAGTATCTGCATGTGTTCGACGCCGAGGGAAAACGCGTCGACTGAGGGGTTGAGGTGGGTTGCTTGCTGCCGCGGTGGTGGCTGAGAGACGTATTGGATGGTGGAACCCTCACGCGCTGCGAGCGGAAAAATCTTTTGCCGCATCGCCCATGAGGGCTATATCGTCCGTGTGATCTTGCTGGACTGGATGCTATGACCGACACTGTTCTCGACCGCTTTCTCCGTTATGTCGTTATCGACACGCAATCCGATCCTGCCTCGTCGATGCAGCCGACCACGGGAAAGCAGAAGGATCTCGGACGGGTTCTGGTCGATGAACTGCTGAAGATCGGTCTCGCCGACGCGCATCTCGATGAACACGGCTATGTCTACGCGACCATTCCGGCCAACAGCGACAAGACGGTGCCGGTCATCTGTTTCTGCTCGCATATGGATACCGCACCCGATTTCAGCGGCACCGATGTCAAGCCGCAGATCGTCAGGAACTATGCCGGCGGTGATATCAAGCTTGCCAATGATACGAGCCGGGTGATCCGCGCCAGCGATCATCCCGAACTGAAGAACCAGATCGGCAACGATATCGTCACGACCGACGGCACGACATTGCTCGGTGCCGACGACAAGGCCGGACTGGCCGAAATCACGACCGCGGCTGAGATGCTCGTCGGCAGTCCCGATATCAGGCACGGGACGATCAAGATCCTATTCACGCCCGACGAGGAAGTCGGGCGCGGCGTCAACAAAGTCGACCTGAAGAAACTCGGTGCCGACTTCGCCTATACGATGGACGGCGAGACGGCCGGCCATATCGAGGATGAGACCTTCTCGGCCGATGGCGTCGAGATTAGTATATCAGGTGTTGCAATCCATCCCGGCTTTGCCAAGGACCGCATGGAAAACGCCATCAAGATCGCAGGCGCCATCATCGACCGGCTGCCGAGGCATCTTGCCCCCGAGACCACCGAAGGAAAGCAGGGCTTCATCCATCCGACAGGCGTGACCGGCTCGATGGAGAAGGCGTCGCTGAGCCTCATCATCCGTGACTTCACCGACAAGGGGCTGACGGAAAAGGAAACGATGCTCGAAGCCATCGTTGAGGAGGTGTTGGCTGGCTATCCCGGCTCGACCTATCGTTTTGAGGTGAAGGAGCAATATCGCAACATGAAGGTGGTGCTCGATCGTCACCCGGAGATCGTCGAGAACGCCATCGAGGCGGTGCGCCGGGCCGGCATGACGCCGGTGCGCGGCAGCATCCGCGGCGGCACGGATGGCTCTCGCCTTTCCTTCATGGGACTGCCGTGCCCGAACATCTTCGCCGGCGGCCATGCTTTCCACTCGCCGCTAGAATGGGTGAGCCGTCAGGACATGGAAAAGGCCGTCAAAACGATCGTGGAATTGGCGAGGGTCTGGGAAGAGCGCGCCTAAAGCATGTCGCGCAAAAGTGTGCAGCGGTTTTGAGATCGCGACATGCGGAAATCAAAGACCTGAAGTGCGGTCAGCGGATCTGAAAGATTGCGACGCGCTTTAGGCGCGCTTCCATCTAACTCATACCGGAAGGACGGTTTAACCACCGTTCGTCGGAAGGCTTTCACGCAGCATCACGCTGTCATAGGCGGGCCGGGGAATAGGGATCGCGATGGGCATTCCCGGCTCCGGCTCGACCGATGTTACCGGTGATGTTTCCGGCGAAGTCACCGGCGCCGTTATCCGCATCTGCCCCGTGCTCGCCGTCGCCATGGGGTCCGGAGCCGGCAGAGGAACGGGAACTGCCGAGGGTATCAATGCCTCGAATTGCGGCGGCAGCATGCTTTCGCCGGGCACATAGTTCATCGCCACCTCGTAGGAGGGCAGCGGCGGCGGCGTTTCAAGCATGCCGTTGGAATCGCGCTTCTCGTAGAAGGCGTTACCGCCGGCAACCGTCACATAGTGCATGTTGTCGTAAGGGAATTTCAGGCCATCGGTGTGGAAGAACATCGCATCCTTCACCGCAGGATGGCGTGCGCCCTTGATAAGAATCGCATCGGCCGCGCTCGCAAGCTCAGTTTCCGCCTGCGGTTTGACTTCGCGCGTCATCACGCCGGGCGCGAACTGCCTTTTCTGGGCCACGACGCCGCAGATCGATGTGGAATAGGCGCCAGAGGTGAGCCTGTTCATGACGACGGTCCCGACAGCCATGTAGCCGTCCTCGTCCGAATGCTGCGATCTGAAATACATCGCGCGTTGCAGGCACTCGCGGTCTTTGGCCGTATAATTGAACGTGACTTTCGCCGCTTGGCCCTGCTTCGTCTTGGTGTTCGCCGCCGTTGCCGCCGGTTTCGATGTCGTCGTGCAGCTTGCCGCTGCCAGTCCTACAAACAAAATCCCGATCAGGGATTTTCCAAAGGAAATCTCCGCCCTCAACGCCAGGTGCCTCCTACGGAATTAGTTCAGCCCTTCATGATTAAGCGAAAACGTTTTACTCGTCATATGACTGAAATACAAACAACCTTAGATAACAAAAACCTTAAGGGCCTCTCGCCAAATACGATTCCGGCGATGAGCCATTCCATGATTCCCGAGATCGGAATCGATCCAAGGATAAAATTATGCAGCAATTCAAAGTGTTACAGCGTCTTTTGCAGCTCCCGAAAAGACGCGCGGCGCTGCCCCAATCTCCATCAACTGCGGAACAGTTTCCAGCGGGTTGGCTTGAAAGCTACCCGGTTGCGGTCAAGCCTGTCGGCCTCGCTCGGCGGCAATTCGATCTCGATATGCGGGCGGTCGTTGCCGATATCCAATTCGATATGGCGGGTGCCTGCCACGCGGCGGCTGGAGACCGGCTGGCCGGCTATGCAGTTTTCGGCTGATTCGCAGAGCCTGACGTCATGCGGGCGGAAATAGAGTTGCGCGGGTCCCTCGGGCTCACCATCGGCATTAAGACCGAGCGAACGGCCTTCGAAGAGGATGTCACCGCCTGATATCTCGACCTGCAGGCAGTTCGATTGGCCGATGAAGCCGAAGACGAAGGGCGAGTTCGGATAATCGTAGACCTGATCGGGCGTGCCGACCTGCTCGATCGCCCCCTGGCTCATAACGACGACACGGTCGGCGAGTTCTAGGGCCTCGTCTTGGTCGTGCGTGACGAAAACGGTGGTGTGGCCGGTGCGGTCGTGGATCTCGCGCAGCCATTTGCGCAGGTCCTTGCGAACCTGGGCGTCGAGCGCCCCGAAGGGTTCGTCGAGCAGCAGCACGTTCGGCTCGACGGCCATAGCGCGGGCGAGGGCCACGCGCTGGCGCTGACCGCCGGAAAGCTGGGCGGGATAGCGTTTTTCAAGACCGGAAAGCTGGACAAGGTCGAGCAGTTCCAGCGCCCGCCGGCGGATGTCGGCCTTCGCAGGCCGCCGCGCACCCTTTCTGACCTCAGGCCGAAGGTGACGTTATCGAGCACCGTCATGTAGCGGAAGAGGGCATAATGCTGGAAGACGAAGCCGATATTGCGCTGCTGCACTGATTTCTTCGAGGCATCCTCGTCGCCGAAGAAGATCAGCCCCTCCGTCGGGCTTTCCAGCCCGGCGATCAGGCGCAGCAATGTCGTCTTGCCGGAACCCGAAGGGCCGAGCAGTGCGATCAGCTCGCCGGAGCGGATGTCGAGCGAGACATCGTGCAGCGCCGGAAAACGATCGAATTCCTTGCGAATGTTTTGAACGCGTACTTCCATTCCAATTCCTTCAGTGCCGCCGGCTGGCGGCGATTTCGGCGCTATAGCGCATTTCCAGCAACGTCTTCAAAACAAGAGTCAGGAGCGCGAGCAAGGCCAAAAGCGTGGCGACGGCAAAAGCGCCGGTGAAATTATACTCGTTATAGAGGATTTCCACCTGCAGCGGCATGGTATTGGTCTGGCCGCGGATGTGGCCTGATACCACTGAGACGGCGCCGAATTCACCCATGGCGCGGGCGTTGCAGAGAAGCACGCCGTAGAGCAGGCCCCATTTGATATTCGGCAAGGTCACGTGCCAGAAGGTCTGCCAGCCGCTGGCGCCGAGCGAAAGGGCCGCCTCCTCGTCGGCCGTTCCCTGTTCCTGCATCAGCGGAATCAGTTCGCGGGCGACGAAGGGGAAGGTTACGAACATGGTGGCGAGGATCAGCCCCGGCACCGCAAACAGGATCTTGATGTCGTGAGCGCTGAACCACTGGCCGAGCCAGGTATTGGCGCCGAACAGCAGAACGAAGACCAGGCCCGATATCACGGGTGAGACCGAGAAGGGCAGGTCGATCAGCGTCGTCAGGAAGGCTTTGCCTTTGAACTCGAATTTGGCGATTGCCCAGGCGGCGGTGACCCCGAAGGCGAGGTTGAGCGGCACGCTGATCCCCGCGACGATCAATGTGAGGCGGATTGCCGAAAATGTCTCCGCATCGCCGAGCGCCTCGAGGAAGGGGCCGGTGCCCTTGCGGAAGGCCTCTACGAAAACGGCCGCGAGGGGCAGCAGCAGGATCAGCAGCAGGAAGACGAGTGAAAGGACAATCAGGCTGTAGCGTGCGATCCGATGTTCAGTCGTCACCGAACGCAGCTTTGCCGGTCGAACGGTCGCATCAAGCGCCATAGCCATACCTCCGCCTGCTCCAGCTCTGGATGAGGTTGATGACCAGCAGCAGGGCGAACGAGAGGACCAGCATGATCGCCGCTATGCCGGTGGCTGCCGCGTAATTATACTCTTCGAGTTTGATGATGATCAGCAGCGGCGCAATCTCCGATTTGAACGGCAGGTTGCCGGCGATGAAGATGACCGAGCCGTATTCGCCGACGCCGCGGGCAAAGGCGAGCGCGAAGCCGGTGAGCACGGCCGGCGCCAGCCCCGGCAGCAGCACGCGGAAAATCGTCTGGAAGCGGTTGGCGCCGAGCGTTGCCGCAGCCTCCTCCACTTCCTTGTCGATCTCCTCCATGACGGGCTGCACGGTGCGCACCACGAAGGGCAGGCCGACGAAGATCAGCGCCACGACGATGCCGGCTGGCGTAAAGGCGATCTTGATGCCGAGCGGCGTCAGGAACTGACCGATCCAGCCGTTCGGCGCATAGAGTGTCGCCAGTGCGATGCCGGCAACGGCGGTCGGCAGCGCGAAGGGCAGGTCGACCATGGCATCGATGATGCGTTTGCCGGGGAAGCGGTAACGCACCAGCACCCAGGCGAGGATGATGCCGAAGACGGCGTTGACGATCGCGGCGATGAAGGCGCTGCCGAAGCTGATACGCAGTGCGTTCAACGTGCGGGGATCGACCGCGATCGACCAGAATTTCTCCCAGCCGAGCGCGCTCGACCGGACGGCAAGGCCCGAAAGCGGGATGAGGATCAGAAGGGTGAGCCAGGTCAAGGTAAGGCCGAGCGCCATTCCGAAACCCGGAATGACGCTCGGCCGTTTGAACCGCCACCGCGTGGGGCTATGTGCTTTCATGAAGTCTATTATTGGGCCGGCTTGTAGATTTGGTCAAATACGCCGCCGTCGCCAAAGAATTTCGGCTGTGCGCTCTTCCAGCCGCCGAAGTCGTCGATGGTCGCCAGCGTCAGCTTCGGGAAGCGGGCGATGTCAGCCGGATCGGCGGCTTCCGGCTTGAACGGCCGGTAGTAATGCTTGGCAGCGATCTTCTGGCCTTCGTCCGAATAGAGGTAGTTGAGATAGGCTTCGGCGACCTTGCGTGTTCCCTTCTTGTCGACATTGCCGTCGACGATGGCGACCGGCGGGTCGGCGCGGATGGAGAAGGTCGGTGTCACGATCTCGAACTGGTCGGGACCGAGTTCCTCGAGCGAAAGATAGGCTTCGTTTTCCCAGGCAAGCAGCACATCGCCGAGGCCGCGCTGGACGAAGGTGGTCGTGGCGCCGCGGGCGCCAATGTCGAGAACCGGAACGTGCTGCAGCAGTTTCGCAACGTAATCCTGCGCCTTGGCTTCGTCGCCGCCGTTGGCCTGCTTGGCCCATGCCCAGGCGGCAAGGAAGTTCCAGCGCGCGCCGCCCGATGTCTTTGGGTTCGGGGTGATGACCTGCACGTCGTCCTTGACCAGATCGCCCCAATCCTTGATGCCCTTCGGGTTGCCCTTGCGGACGAGGAAGACGATCGTCGACGTATAAGGCGTCGAATTGTTGGGGAACTTGGTCTTCCAGTCGGCCGGGATCTTGCCGGTCGCCTTGGCGATGGCGTCGATATCGCCTTCGAGGGCAAGTGTCACGACATCGGCGTCGAGGCCGTCGATGACGGAGCGGGCCTGGGCGCCGGAGCCGCCATGCGATGCCTGGATCGTCACGGTTTCACCGCTGTCCTTTTGCCACTTGGCGGCAAAGGCGGCATTGAAATCCTTGTACAATTCGCGAGTCGGATCGTAGGAAACGTTAAGAAGCGTCTGATCCGCGAATGCCGGAGCGATGCCCCCGATTGCGAAGCTGCCTGCCATGACCGCCGCCGCGAGGAGCCGGGTGAACCGTTGTGTCTGCATGGGAACCCTCCTGTTTTGTGTCTTAACTCTATCAATTCAGTCGTATAATGAAACGAAGTTTCTTCCCGTTCCAGTCGGACTGTTAGAACGTCATTCCATTTAAGAGGCGGTTTTGAAATGGACGTGCCGAAGTTGGCCGCGGCCAATCGATCGTCGCCCGCCGTCGTGTCGCGGGAGCGTGTTTTTTTGGCCACAGTTCCTCCACGAAAGCGACATGATGGTGCTGATTTTTGCCAAGATTTTGCCGCGATGGCACTTGCGGATTCCTATATGGCCTCCGTTGCGGTCGTATTCGCCGACCGCAACGCGGGGGCAACCCTTGAAGTGCGCCTCGCATTCCAAACCTGTTAAGGGCCATTCAAAATGAATATCAGGACGATCCTTTTTGCCTCCGTTGCCGCCCTTGCCGCGGCCTCCGGAGCCCGTGCAGCCGACGCCATCGTGGCGGCGGAACCCGAGCCCGTGGAATATGTTCGCGTTTGCGACGCCTACGGTACCGGCTATTTTTATATTCCGGGGACGGAAACATGCCTTTCGATCGGCGGTTACATCCGTACTGAAGTGCGTTTCGGTGACCATATTTCCGGCGACTCCGACGTAGACTTCTGGACTCGCGGTCAGGTCACCTTCCAGGCCAAGAACGACACCGAGTACGGCACGCTCACCGGCGTCATCACGCTGCGTTACAATGTCGACAATGCCACCGACCAGGAAGCATTGCTCGATGAAGGCTATATCGACATTGCCGGTTTCCGCGTCGGTAAGCTGTACAGCTGGTGGGATGACGACATGAGCGGGGAGACCGATACGCTCGCCAGCAACGAGACGACCCACAACTCGATCCGTTATCAGTACGAGGCCGGCGCTTTCGCGGCCGGCATCTCGGTCGACGAACTGGAAGACGACTACGCCACCAAGCCGGGCGACGGCCCGAACAACTTTGGTGTCGCAGGCCAGGTCTCCTACAAGGCCGGCGCCATCAGCGCTTACCTGCTTGCCGGTTATGACACCGACACCAGCGAAGTCGCTGTCCGCGGCATCGTCTATGCCGATATCGGCCCGGGCACGCTCGGCATCGCCGGCGTATGGGCAAGCGGCGCCAACTACTACTACGAAGAGTCCGAATGGACGATCGCAGCTGAGTATGCCTTGAAGATCAACGACAAGTGGAAGGTCACTCCCGGCTTCCAGTACTTCGAAAACATCGCTCTCGAGGCTGACGGCAACGGCTTCACCGGCGGCAGCGCCTATACCACAGGTGTCACCATCGACTACCAGATCGTCGAAGACCTGCGTACGAAGCTCAGCGTGCAATATCACGATGAGGACGAAGGCGACGACGAAGTGTTCGGCTTCCTGCGCTTCCAGCGCGATTTCTAAGATAGTCTGATTGCAGATGAGCGGGCGCGACCTTCGGGCCGCGCCTTTTTATGATGCCGACAAGTGTGAGCGATCTTCGGACGACATCATGCTCTCGCTATTGAATTTGGACGTCACACCCGTGAATCGGCGATGAAATCGGAATAGAATTCGTCGCCCGTTCTTGCCTTGCGCATGGCGGCAAGCACGCCGTCCGATTGCAGCCGCCTGGCGATGGCAGACAGCACGTTCAGATATTCGCCGCGATTGTTTTCTCCGAAGAGCAGCACGAAGGCGATGTCGGTCGGGATATCGTCGATCGCTTCGAAATTCAGTGGTTGGGCGAAGCGGATGAGAAGGCCGCGCGGGCTGGTCATGCCGTCGATCGCCGCATGTGGAATGGCGATACCGTTGCCGATGCCGGTGGAACCGAGCTTCTCACGCGCTTCGAGCGCCTTCAGGATGGTCTGGCCATCGACGGAGAATGCCTTGGCCGCCTTGTCCGCGATGGTCTGCAGCGCGCGCCATTTGGTCGGCGCCGACACGCCGATGAAGGTGTGTTCCGGCCGGATGATGTTCAGAAGGTTCATGTCATTCTCAATACTGTTCGGCTCAATACTGCTCGGGCAGCGGGAGGGAGGGGATGTCAATCCGGTTCCCTGAGCCGGTAGCCGACGCCGGTCTCGGTGGTGATATAGTGCGGCTGGTCCGGAAGCTGCTCGACCTTTTGCCGCAGCTGCCGGATATAGACGCGCAGATACTGCACATCCGCCGCCGGCCCCCATACCTGCTTTAAAAGAAACGGGTGTGTCAGCACCTTACCGGCGTGCTGGGCGAGCACGCGCAGGATGTCGTATTCCTTCGGCGACAGCTTTATTTCCTGGCCGTCGACCTTGACGATGCGCTTGACGAGATCGATCGACAGCCCGCCGGTCTGGAAGATTGCCTTTTCGCCCTGCTGCTGCAGGCGGTGGCGCAGCGCCACGCGGATGCGGGCGCCGAGCTCGTTGATGCCGAAGGGCTTGGTGACGTAATCGTCGGCGCCGCTTTCCAGCGCCTTGACGATACCGGCCTCGTCAGTGCGGCTGGAGAGAATGACGACCGGCATGGAAAGCCCTTCGTCGCGCCACGCCTGCAGCAAGTCGTGGCCTGATGTATCGGGCAGGCCGAGGTCGAGCACGATGAGGTCGGGCATGTCGGCGGCGACCGACTGACGGGCGGCGCTGGCGTTCGGCGCCTCCTGCACCTCGTAGCCTTGCGCGGTCAGGCCGACGCGGAGCAGCTTGCGGATCGGAGGCTCGTCGTCGACGACGAGGATTTTGACGGCTGAACCGGTCATTTGAGTTCATCCAGTTTTGGAATGTCGGTGGGTTTCGGCAGGCGGATGGTGAAGACAGCGCCCGGACGGCCCGTGCGGTTGCCGGCGGTGATCGTGCCCCCCATCGCTTCGATGAAGCCGCGACAGATGGAAAGGCCAAGCCCGGTGCCGGCGCGCACCTGATCGCCCTTGCGCACGCGGTAGAAGGTGTCGAAGACGCGGGTAAGATCCGCCGGCGGAATGCCTGGGCCTTCGTCCGAAATCTGCACGACGACGTTGTCGGCATCGGCCCAGCCGCCGATATGGATCACCGATCCCTCGGGCGCGTATTTCGCGGCATTGTCGAGCAGGTTGAAGATCACCTGCTCGAACAGGACAGGATCGACGCGCACCATCGGCAGCTCGGCAGGAATGCTCATCTCGGTCTTATGGCCGTCGAGGATCTTTGCCGCGCGGCGCAGCGCGCTGCCGACGATATCGCCGGCATAATGCAGCGCATGGTTCGGCTCCATCGCGCCGGATTCGATCTTGGTCATGTCGAGCAGGTTGGCGATGAAGCGGTTGAGGCGTTCGGATTCGTCGACGACGGTCGACAGCAGGTCGCTGCGGTCCTCCTCCGGCATCGAGGCGAAATAGTCGCGCAGCGTGCCGGCGGCGCCGAGGATGGCGGCCAGCGGTGTCTTCAGGTCGTGCGAGATCGACGTCAGCAGGGCCGAGCGCAGCCGGTCCGCTTCGGCCGCAAGCCGTGCCCGGTCGACATCGGCAACAAGCTGGATGCGTTCGATGGCAAGGGCCGCCTGATCGGCCAGCGCATCCAGCAGCCGCTGTTGCTCCGGCGTCAGCAGCGGCCCGTCGCGGCGGTCGCTGTCGAGGCCGATGACGCCGACGGCGGTGCGCCCGGTTCGGAGCGGCACATAGAGGCGCTTGGCGCCGGGCAGGGTGTCGGCGCCGCGGCCGGCGGCATGATTGTGCTCCCAGGCCCAGCGGGCCGCGGCGATATCGGCATCGTCGAGCGTGTCATCAGGGGGATAACCGGCCTTGACGGCGATACCGCCCTCTTCCGGCAGCAGCAGCACGACGCGGACCTTCAGCATCGAGGCGAGCTGGAAGGCCGTCGCCCAGAGCACGTCGTCGAGCGTGCCGGTGCCGGCGAGTTTTTTAGAGAAGAGATAGAGGTCCTCGGTCGTGCGCGCCCGCTGGCGGGCGGCGGCCGCCTGGCGCTGCACGGTCGCGGTCAGGTTGCTGGCGATGATGGCGACGCCCAGGAAGAAGAAGAGCGCAAGTACGCTTTCCGGATCGCTTATCGTCAACGTGTAGCGCGGCGGCAGGAAGAAGAAATTGAAGGAAAGCGCGCTGAGGATGCAGCTGTAAAGGGCCGGCCGCAGGCCGTGGAGGACGGCGGAGGTCAGCACCGCCATCAGGAAGACGAGGGCGAGGTTGCGCACGTCGAGCACCTGGTCGAGCACGATGCTGACGCCGAGCGCGATGGCGACATAGCTGGTCGCCAGCAGGTAAGCTCTGAAATCCAGTGGCGGCGGGGTGGCGGCCGCCCTGACGCCGCGCGCGGTGGTGCCGTCCTTCTCATTGCCTGAAATGACATGGACGCTGATCTCGCCGGTCTTGCGGATCAGCTCGTCGGTGATCGAGCGGCTCCACCAGTCGCGCCATGTCGGCTTCTTCGGGGCGCCGATGACGATATGGGTGACGTTATTGGCGGTGGCGTGGCGGACGAGCTCTTCGGCTACCTCGCGGCCGGGAATGGTGATCGCTTCGCCGCCGAGCTGCTCGGCAAGGCGCAGCGTGGCGGCGACGATATCGCGCTCGGCTTCCGTCAGATTGATCGAGCGGTTGGTCTCGATATAGACGGCCGCCCAGGGTGCGCGCAGCCGCGAGGCCATGCGGGCGGCATAACGCACCAGCGAGGCGGAGCGCGGATGGTGGTCGACCGAGACGAGAACGCGTTCGCCCGCCGCCCAGGGGCCCGATATGGCATGGGCCTGCATATGCGTGAGCAGCTGGTCGTCGACGCGCTGGGCAGTCTTGCGGAGCGCAAGCTCTCGCAGTGCCGTCAGGTTGCCGGGGGTGAAATAATTGCTCAGCGCACGTTCGGCGGTGCGCGGCATGTAGACCTTGCCGTCATGCAGACGCTTGATCAGATCATCCGGCGTCAGGTCGATGATCTCGACGTCGTCGGCAAGGTCGATAATCGAGTCCGGCACCGTCTCGCGCACGCGGATGCGGGTGATCTGCGAGACGACGTCGTTCAGGCTTTCGACATGCTGGATATTCAGCGTCGTATAAACGTCGATGCCGCGATCGAGCAATTCCTTGACATCGAGATAGCGCTTCGGATGGCGGCTGCCCTCGGCATTGGTGTGGGCGAGTTCGTCGACCAGCACAAGATCCGGCCGGCGGGCGAGGATGCCGTCGAGGTCCATTTCCTCGAGCGGCCGGCCCTTGTAGCTGATTTCAACGCGGGGGATGATCTCGAAGCCGGCGACGAGCGCCTCGGTCTCCTTCCGGCCATGAGTTTCGACAACGCCGATGACGACATCGAGACCGTCGGCCATCTTGGCGCGGCCGGAGACGAGCATCTCGTAGGTCTTGCCGACACCGGGGGCGGCACCGAGGAAGATCTTCAGACGGCCGCGCGACTCCGCCCGGGCTTTTTCAAGAAGCGCATCGGGCGAGGGCCTGCCGGCCTGGTCGCGATTGTCGTCTGGCATGCGTGTGGTCTTTCTGCAGATGGCTGCCGAGGAGGGGCGCTATGTCTTCCTATCCTTCGTCCCTGCGACGCGCGCAGCGATGGGAAGAAAAAGGGCGCCCAGCCTGCCAGGGTTACCGAGTCATAGAAGCATCAAGGCTCTGGTTCAACGCCAGAACATTGACTGTGGGTTCGCCGAGAATGCCGATTTCGCGGGCATAAACCACACCGTCGACCAGCGCCTTGACCTTGGCCTCATCAACACCACGTGCCTTGGCGACGCGCGCCACTTGAAAGTAGGCAGCCTCCGGCGAGATATCGGGATCAAGGCCACTGCCCGAAGCGGTGACGAGGTCGGCGGGCACCTCCGCGTTCGGGTTCGTCGCCTTGGCGGTCTCGTAGTCGCCCTTGACGCGGTCGATCAGCTTCTGGCTGGTCGGGCCGAGATTCGAACCGCTGGAGGCAGCCGCATTGTAGCCGTCGCCGGCGGCCGAAGGGCGGCCGTGGAAATACTTGTCGCTGGTGAAGGCCTGGCCGATCAGCGTCGAGCCGATCACCTGGCCGTTCTTCTCGATCAGGCTGCCGTTCGCCTGGGTCGGGAAGAGGGCCTGGGCAGCACCCGTCATGGCGAGGGGATAGAGAAGACCGGTGATGGCGGTGGTGGCGACGATCATGACGATTGCCGGACGAAGTTCTTTGAACATTGTCTTACTCCTTGGAGTGTTCAGGCGAGTCCGAGGGCTGCGACGGCCATGTCGATCGCCTTGATGCCGATGAAGGGGACGATGATGCCGCCGGCACCGTAGATCAGCAGGTTGCGCGACAGTAGCGCGCCGGCGCCGATCGGACGGTAGCGGACACCTTTCAGCGACAGCGGGATCAGCGCGATGATGATCAGGGCATTGAAGATGATCGCCGAGAGGATGGCGCTTTGCGGCGTCGACAATCCCATGACGTTGAGCACGCCGAGCTGCGGGTAGAAGGTCAGGAACATCGCCGGGATGATGGCGAAATACTTGGCAATGTCGTTGGCGATCGAAAACGTCGTCAGCGCGCCGCGCGTCATCAGGAGCTGCTTGCCGATCTCGACGATCTCGATGAGCTTCGTCGGATCGCTATCGAGATCGACCATGTTGCCGGCCTCGCGGGCGGCGACCGTGCCGGTGTTCATGGCGACGCCGACATCGGCCTGGGCGAGCGCCGGCGCATCGTTGGTGCCGTCGCCGCACATGGCGACGAGCTTGCCCTTCGACTGTTCCTCGCGCATCAGCGCCAGCTTCATTTCCGGCGTTGCCTGGGCGAGGAAGTCGTCGACGCCGGCCTCGGCGGCAATGGCGGCTGCCGTCAGCGGGTTATCGCCTGTGATCATCACGGTGCGAATGCCCATGCGGCGCAGCTCGGTGAAGCGCTCGCGGATACCGCCCTTGACGATATCCTTCAGCTGGATGACGCCGAGCAGCCTGCCGTCGCGGGCAACTGCCAGCGGTGTGCCGCCTGATTTGGCGACTTCGTCGGCGATCGACTGCAGTTCGCGCACGACCTCGCTGCCGTTTTTCGAGGATGAATCGCCGTTGACATAGGCCAGCACGGCATCGACCGCACCTTTGCGGATCGAGGCTCCTTCGAGATCGACGCCGCTCATGCGGGTCTGGGCGGTGAAGGGCACGAAGGTTGCTTTCAGGCTTGCCATGTCGCGGCCGCGGATCGCGTATTTCTCCTTGGCGAGCACGACGATCGAACGACCTTCCGGCGTTTCGTCGGCAAGCGAGGCGAGCTGGGCGGCATCGGCGAGATCCTGTTCGGAAACGCCGCGGACCGGACGGAAGGTCGTTGCCTGGCGATTGCCGAGCGTGATCGTGCCCGTCTTGTCGAGCAGCAGCGTGTCGACGTCGCCGGCAGCTTCGACCGCGCGGCCGGACATGGCGAGCACGTTGAAGCGGACGAGGCGGTCCATGCCGGCGATGCCGATTGCCGAGAGCAGTGCGCCGATCGTCGTCGGGATCAGGGTGACGAAGAGGGCGACGAGCACGATGATCGGGATCGAGCCGCCGGCATAGATGGCAAAGCTCGGGATCGTCGCGGTGGCAAGCACGAAGATCAGCGTCATGCCGGCAAGCAGGATGTTGAGTGCGATCTCATTCGGCGTCTTCTGGCGTTCGGCGCCTTCGACGAGCGCAATCATCCGGTCGATGAAGGTCGAGCCGGCAGCGGCGGTGATGCGGACACGGATCCAGTCGGAGAGTACCTGCGTGCCGCCGGTGACGGCCGAGCGGTCGCCGCCGGATCTGCGGATGACAGGGGCGGATTCGCCTGTTATCGCCGCTTCGTTGACGGAGGCTACACCTTCGATCACTTCGCCATCCGACGGGATGATGTCGCCGGCCTCGACGAGCACGATATCGCCGACCTTAAGGCTGGTGCCCGGCACCATGCGGTAGCCGCTGCCGTTGTTGGCGGTGAGTAGCTTCGCCTGGGTTTCGGTGCGCGCTTTGCGCAGCGAATCCGCCTGCGCTTTGCCGCGGCCTTCGGCGACGGCTTCGGCGAAGTTGGCGAAGAGGGCGGTGAACCAGAGCCAAAGATTGATCTGAAACGAGAAGCCGAGATTACCGTTGCCTGCTACGAAATCGCGCAGGAAGAGGACGGTGGTCAGCACGGAGACCGTGGCCACGACGAACATGACCGGGTTTCTGGCAAGCGCGCGCGGGTTCAGCTTCTTGAAAGCGGCGCCCACGGCCGGAATGAGGATGCGAGAATCCATGATGCTCGCGGATTTTGCCTGGCTCATAAGAGACTCCAGCTTTGAAACGAGGATGGCGAACCGGCGGCCGGTCAGCCCTGTAGGATTTTGAAGATGGCGGCGATGACGAGGAGGCCTGCCATCATCACCAGGATGACGTCGGGGGCGCGGGTCGTCGGGCCATTCCCTCGTCCCGGCGCACCGGGACGAGGGTGGGAGGCGTTGCGAAGCCTGTGACGGAGGATCATGGCATCACCTCAGAAGGTCTGGCCGGCGATCATGACCAAGTGCTCGACGATAGGGCCGAGCGCCAAGGCCGGAAAGAAGGTCAGGCCGCCGACGATCAGGATCGTGCCGACCAGCAGGCCGACGAAGAGCGGTCCATCCGTCGGGAAGGTGCCTGCCGAAGCCGGAACCGTCTTTTTGGCGATCAGCGAGCCGGCGATGGCAAGCGCCGGGATGATGACCAGGAAGCGGCCGGCGAGCATGCCGATGCCGAGCGTCACGTTGTACCAGGGCGTGTTGCCGGTCAGGCCGCCGAAAGCCGAACCGTTGTTGGCCGCAGCCGAGGTATAGGCATAGAGGATTTCGGAGAAGCCGTGCGGACCGGCGGTGCCGATCGAGGCGACGGCGGAGGGCAGCACGGTGGCGATTGCGGTAAAGACCAGCATGGCGAGCGGCAGGCAGAGAATGGCGAGAACGGCCATCTTCATTTCCTTCGCCTCGATCTTCTTGCCGAGATATTCCGGCGTCCGGCCGACCATCAGGCCGGCGACGAAGACGGCGACGATGATGAAGAGAAGGATGCCGTAGAAACCCGCGCCGACACCGCCGACAATGATTTCGCCGAGCTGCATGTTGATCAAAGGGATCAGGCCACCAAGCGCGGTGAAGCTGCCGTGCATGGCATTGACCGCGCCACAGGAAGCGGCCGTCGTAATGACCGCAAAGAGCGAAGACAAGGCAACGCCGAAGCGGACTTCCTTGCCTTCCATATTGCCGCCGCCGAGACCGAAAACGTGCATCAGCGGGTTGCCGGCAGCTTCCGCCCAATATGTGACACCGACACCTGCGAGGAACAGCACGCCCATCGTGGCAAGGATCGCCCAGCCCTGGCGCTGGTTGCCGACCATGCGGCCGAAGACGTTGGTCAAAGCCGCGCCGATCGCGAAGATTGAGACCATCTGGATGAGATTGGAGATCGCGTTGGGATTTTCGAACGGATGGGCCGAATTGGCGTTGAAGAAGCCGCCGCCGTTGGTGCCGAGCATCTTGATCGCAAGCTGCGAGGCGACCGGGCCGACGGCAATCGTCTGCTGCGCACCTTCGAGCGTGGTCGCATTGACATAAGCGCCAAGCGTCTGCGGCACGCCGAGATAGACGTAGACGATGGTCAGCACGATGCAGATCGGCAGCAGGATATAGAACGTGCCGCGGATCATATCGACCCAGAAATTGCCGATCGCCTTGCCCGACGCCCGTGCGAAGGCACGGATGAAGGCGACCGCGATCGCCATGCCGGTCGCGGCCGACAGGAAGTTCTGCACCGTGAAGCCGGCCATCTGGGTCAGATACGACATGGTGCTTTCGCCGCCATAATTCTGCCAATTGGTATTTGTGGGAAAGCTGACGGCGGTGTTGAACGAAAGCTCCGGCGGGACGGCGGCCATGCCGGCCGGATTATAGGGCAGGACGTCCTGCAGGCGCAGGAGCGCGTAGAGGACGAGGACGCCGAGGAGGTTGAACATCAGCATCGCGAAGGCATAGGAGGTCCAGTGCTGCTCTTCGCGCTCGCTGGTGCCGGCAATACGGTAAAGCCCCTGTTCGATCGGGACGAGGACCGGGGAGAGGAATGTGCGCTCTCCGTTATAGACACGCGTCATATAACCGCCGAGCGGTTTGACGAGCACGAGGACGATCCCGCAGTAAAGCAGGATCTGAAGCCATCCGTTGAGGGTCATGGAGGTAAACTTTCAATACCCGGCTGCTTCTCGGTCGCGCATGCGCGACCCCAGAAGCGCCAGTTCTCTTCAGAAGCGTTCTGGGCGAAGGAGAGCGTAGGTGAGGTAAACGGTGAGAAACACGGTTACGGCACCGCTCAAGACATAATCGAGGGTCATCGTCGTTTCTCCTGTCAAAGCCTGTCGCAGGCTCGGGTGTAGGCAAAGCACAGCGCAAAGAATATGATCGCCGTGCCGAGTAGAATGATATCCATTATGATCGTGACTCCTGTCGTTCTTCTTGGAGTCAGACAAGACAAAGGGCGCTGGGAGGCCGCCTTTCATGCTTTCTGGCGTGGAGACGATCTTTCGATCTCTCGGACGTCAATATGGAGCCGAAGAGCATAAAGGTTCGAGACGGACGACAGGCCATCAATATAAAAATCTTATAAATGCGCTTGCGAGGCCGCTCACCATCGGACCAGGTTGGCGCAGTTTTCGGACGGGCCGCTGCCGGCACTGAGCCTCGGCAAGTACGAGTGAGCATTTTTTCATTTGTTGAGCAAAAGCCTTCGCAATCTGGTTGAATTGGGAAGGCTTCGGGCTTTATAGTCGGCTGCAACGCTGCCCGATGGAGTCATGGGCAAGCCATTAGGGAAGGAAACCGACGATGACCAAAGTCCGCGCGCTTGTCCTCGAGCGCCAGCATGAGCTTGCGCTCCGCGATATCGATCTGCCGCTCGAAACCGGCCCCGGCGAGGTGAAGATCAGGATCCACACGGTCGGCGTCTGTGGTTCGGACGTGCATTATTACACCCACGGCAAGATCGGCCCCTTCATCGTCAACGCGCCGATGGTGCTCGGCCATGAGGCGGCGGGCACGGTGGTCGAGGTCGGTACCGGCGTCACGCATCTGAAAGTGGGCGACCGCGTCTGCATGGAGCCCGGCATTCCCGATCCGAATTCGAAGGCAAGCCGGCTCGGCATGTACAATATCGACCCGGCTGTCACCTTCTGGGCGACCCCGCCGATCCATGGCGTGCTGACGCCAGAGGTCGTGCATCCCGCCAACTACACCTTCAAGCTGCCCGACAGTGTCAGCTTTGCCGAAGGCGCCATGGTCGAGCCCTTCGCCGTCGGCATGCAGGCGGCTGCCAAGGCGAAGATTACGCCTGGTGATACTGCCGTCGTTCTCGGCGCCGGGCCGATCGGCACGATGGTGGCGATCGCGGCGCTTGCCGGCGGCTGCGCCCGCGCGATCGTGGCTGATCTTGCCCAGCCGAAGCTCGATATCGCCGCACAATACCAGGGCGTCATCCCGGTCAATATCCGCGAGAAGAACCTGGCCGAAGAAGTTGCCCGGCTGACCGACGGCTGGGGCGCCGATGTCGTCTTCGAATGCTCCGGTTCGCCAAAGGCCTGGGAGACGATCATGGCGCTGCCGCGCCCGGGCGGCGTCATCGTCGTCGTCGGCCTGCCGGTCAACCCGATCGGCTTCGACGTCTCGACGGCATCCACCAAGGAAATCCGCATCGAGACGGTGTTCCGCTACGCGCACCAGTATGAGCGCTCGATCGCGCTGCTCGGCTCGGGTCGCGTGGATCTGAAGCCGCTGATATCAGAGACGTTCAAGTTCGAGGATTCCATCAAGGCGTTTGACCGCGCCGTCGAGGCGCGGCCGAGCGACGTGAAGCTGCAGATTGTGATGGAATAGGACGCCATACCTCTATGAGTGCTTGGCGTTCAGTTTCATCTTGCGAAAGGCAAGAGCCGCGGCTGCGACGACAGCCGCGGCTCCGACTGCGATCAGGAGATGGCGGTGAAGCGGAAGGCGGCCCAATGTCTGTTCAAGGCCGTGCCCAAACAAATAGCCCAGCGCCGTGAAGAGCTGCCCCCACACCAGCGCGGCCACGGCATTCAGGATCATGAATTTCCCGGTCGCTATTCGCGTCGTGCCGATGACGATCGGGCTGATCGTCCGCAATCCCACCAGGAAACGAAACGCAAGGATGAAGCCTGTGGGATATCTTTCCAGGAGCCGGGTTGCACGCGCCAGCGCCGGTGTCTCCATCAGCCGGCGGACGAGACCCCATCGAGCCGCATAACGGCCGGCGAAGAACCAGAACTGATCGCCGGCGAACGATCCTGCCGTTGCCGCAAGCGACGCCGACCAATAGGTCAGCAGCCCGCGGTGGGAAATCACGCCGCCAAGGAAGGCGGCTGTTTCGCCTTCGAAGGCTGAACCCAGAAATATCGCCAACAGGCCGTAGTGCTCGATCAGCAGTTCGATAGACACGCAGCTGTCCTCGGCCCGGGGTTTCTACAGCTAAACTGGCTTCAAATCCCCAAGCAGCGTCGGGATCAGCTCCGACACCGTCGGATGGATCGGCACCGACCATTGCAAGGCCGGATAGGTCGTTCCCGCATTCATCGCGTCTATGATGCCGTGGATCACCTCGTCGCCTTCGATGCCGAGGATCGCCGCACCGAGGATTTTTTTGGTCTCGGCGTCGGCGATCACCTTCATGAAGCCTTTGGTCTCGCCGCGCTCGTTGGCGCGGCCGACGCGGCTCATCGGCCGGGTCGAGATCATGATCTTGCGTCCCGAGGCACGCGCCTGCTTCTCCGTCATGCCGACGCGGCCAAGCGGCGGGTCGATATAAAGGGCATAGGCCAGGATGCGGCTCGAGACCTTGCGATCGTCGCCGTCGAGCAGGTTGGCGGCGGCGATCTCGAAATCATTGTAGGAAGTGTGGGTGAAGGCGCCGCGGCCGTTGCAGTCGCCGAGCGCTAAGATGCCGTCGACATTGGTGGCAAGCCTGTCGTCGACTGTGATATAGCCGTGCTTGTCGGTGATGACGCCGGCGGTATCGAGGCCGAGATCGTCGGTATTCGGCTTGCGGCCCGTGGCGATCAGCACATGGCTCGCATCGATTCTCGCTGAATCGGTGGCGACCGTTATTCCGTCGCTGCTCTTGGCGAAGGCGATGTCGCTGGCGCCGGTATGAATGTCGATGCCCTCCGAGCGCAGGACATCAGCGATCGCGTCGGATATATCCTCGTCCTCGCGCGATGCGAGCTTCGGGCCATGCTCGATGACGCTGACTTCGGCGCCGAAGCGGCGATACATCTGTGCGAATTCCAACCCGATATAACTGCCGCCGATGACGGCCAGATGCCGCGGCAGCGTGTCGAGATGGATGATCGAGGTGCTGGTGAGATAGTCGATATCGTTGATCCCGGGCAGGTCGGGGATGACGGGCCGCGCGCCGACATTGAGGAAGATGCGCGGTGCGGTCAGCGTCTCGCCGTTGACGCTGACGGTCTTCGGGCCCTCGAAACGGGCGTGGCCGTAAATCACGGTCATACCGTCCATGCCGGCGAACCAGCTGATCAAGCCGTTGCGGGCGTTCATGGTCACGGTTTCGGCACGGGCTTTGACCACCTTCATGTCGATGGCGATCTCGCCCTGGAGATTCACGCCGTAAACGGCGCCGTTTCTCGCGACATGGGCGGCGCGGGCGCTGGCGACCAGCGTCTTCGTCGGCATGCAGCCGGCATTGACGCAGGTGCCGCCGAGGAATTTGCGCTCGATCAGCGCCACCTTCATGCCCTTTTCGACCATCCGGGCAGCGAGGAAGGGGCCGGACTGACCGGCGCCGATAACGATGGCGTCGAAGCTCTTCATGACACGGCCACGATCAGCAGCGCGCCGATGACGGCGACGGCATCCTCGATGAGAGCAGCCGGCAGATCCTTGCCGAAGGACGCTGCGAGCCTGCCGCGGACGGCAGCACCGCCATATGTGCCGATGACGGCGCCGATCACCCCGACAATCAGCCCGCCGAAGAGCAGGCTGTTGGCGGCGCCGATCGTGGCACCTGCCAGCCCGCCCATGACAATGCGAGCGCCGAATTGCACCGGCACCTTGCGCGAAGGCGTAGATGGCAGCTGGTCGGTAATCAGTTCGACGACGGCGAGAAGCGTGAAGATCCACGGCGTCCATTGGTAAGCCATGAACGCAAGCGGCGTCTGCGAGACATCAAACCAGCCAAGCGCCGCGCCCCAGGCGACGGCGGCGGGCGCGGTCATGGCGCGAAGCCCGGCAATGACACCAATCAGCAATGCAACAAGCAGAAACATGCATGGTCCCCCTTTTTGCCGGCTCTTGCCGCCTTCAGCGAAGGTTGCACATTGTCAGGCGCGTGGCAATTCGCCCTTTCGCGCCAAGAGGCTAGTTCGCAAAGGCGGCAATGCCGGTGATCGCCCGGCCGATGATCAGCGCGTGGATGTCGTGCGTGCCCTCATAGGTGTTGACCACTTCGAGGTTGACGAGGTGACGGGCGATGCCGAATTCGTCGGAGATGCCGTTGCCGCCGAGCATGTCGCGGGCCGCCCGCGCAATCTCCAGCGCCTTGCCGCAGCTGTTGCGCTTGAGGATCGAGGTCAGTTCCACCGGCGGATGGCCTTCCTCCTTCATGCGGCCAAGCCGCAGACAACCCTGAAGGCCGAGCGCGATTTCCGCCGCCATGTCGGCGAGCTTCTTCTGGATCAGCTGGTTGGCGGCAAGCGGCCGTCCGAACTGCTTGCGCTCGAGCGTATATTGCCGGGCTCTCGCATAACAATCCTCGGCAGCACCGAGTGCGCCCCAGGCGATGCCGAAGCGGGCCGAGTTGAGGCAGGTGAACGGCCCTTTGAGGCCTGTCACATCAGGCAGAAGGTTTTCCTCAGGCACGAAGACCCCGTCCATCACCACTTCACCGGTGATCGAGGCGCGTAAGCCCACCTTGCCGTGGATGGCGGGAGCCGAAAGCCCTTTCCAGCCCTTTTCGAGGATGAAGCCGCGGATGAGGCCATCCTCGGTCTTTGCCCAGACGACGAAGACATCGGCGATCGGTGCGTTGGAGATCCAGGTCTTCGAGCCGGTCAGGCTGTAGCCGCCGTCGACCTTTTTGGCACGTGTAGCCATCGAGCCGGGGTCGGAGCCGTGATCCGGTTCGGTCAGCCCGAAGCAGCCGATCCATTCGCCGGTGGCGAGTTTCGGCAGGTATTTCAGCTTCTGTGCCTGCGACCCGAAGGTTTCGATCGGCACCATTACGAGTGATGACTGGACGCTCATCATCGAACGATAACCACTATCGACCTTTTCGACCTCGCGGGCGATCAGGCCGTAGGCGGTGTAACCGAGGCCGGCGCCGCCATAATCCGGCGAGACCGTCGGGCCGAGCAGGCCGAGTTCGCCCATTTCGCGGAAGATCTCAGGATCGGTCTTTTCGTTACGGAAGGCGTCGAGAACGCGGGGCGCAAGCTTTTCCTGCGCATAGGCGTGGGCAGTATCCTGCACCATGCGCTCTTCGCTGGTCAGTTGCTCCACCAGGCGGAACGGATCGGCCCAGTCGAAAACTTCGCGCGTATGCTGCATGGCGGCGTCTCCTCATGGTTCAGGCTTGCCTCGCTCAAGTTGGCCATAGACCCGCCAGCCGACCGCGTCAACAGAAGGTCGTCGCGCCGAAAAGACGGGCCACGCCATCTTTTCAAAAGCGTCGGCATGATCCACTTTGCCCGCGATCGATTCTGGAACGAGGAGGCGGAAATGTCGTCAAGCGATCTGTTCGTATCGGCCGAAGGCGCCGAATGGGTCAATCCCGAGCCCGGCGTCGTCCGGCGCATCATGACCTACCTGCCCGAGATGATGATGGTGGAAGTGGCCTTCGAAAGCGGTGCCGTGGGTGCCGCCCATTCGCATCCGCACATCCAGGCGAGCTATGTCGCCGAAGGCAGTTTCGAAGTGACGATCGATGGCCGGACCGAGGTGCTCAAGCAGGGCGGCAGCTTCATCGTGCCCCCCAATCTGGTCCATGGCGTCAAGGCGCTGGAAAAGGGCCGACTGATCGATGCATTCACCCCGCACCGGGCCGAATTCCTGAAAGAGCTGGCATCATGCCACTCATGATCTAAACATCCGCTCTTGCCCGGCGCGCGGGGCCGGCGGCGGTGACATAGGGCGGGACGAAGCGCGCATCCTCGCCGCGCACCGCCTCACGGAGGAAATCGATGACGGCGCGCACGCGGGGCGCCTGTTTCAGGTCGCGATGGCAGGTGATCCAGTAATGGCGCTTGAGGTCGATCTCGTCTGGCAGCACGCGCACGAGTTCGGGATAACGGCTGGCGAAGAAATAGGGCAGGATGCAGAGGCCGAGGCCGTTTCTCGTGGCAGTCAGCTGCGCGAAGATGCTGGAGCTCTGGAACTGCGGCTTGATGCGCGGGTGCACATCGCCCAGATAATCCAGGCCCGGCGCGAAGATCATTTCCTCGATATAGCTGACGAAGGGATGGCTGAGCAGGTCTTCGCGGGAGTTGATGTCAGGCGCCTTGGCCAGATAATCGCACGAGCCGTATACCTGCAGGTGGTAATCCGTCAGCTTCTCGGCGAAATACGCCCCGCCCTTCGGTTCGTCGAGCACGACGGAAAGATCGGCCTCCTTGCGCGACAGCGACATGATCTGCTGGATCGTCACCAGTTCCAGCGCCAGGTGCGGATGCTGGGCGGCAAACTGCGGCAGCACGGTTGCGAAGAAGAAATTGGCAAAACCCTCCGGCGCGCTGAGCCGCACAAGGCCGCGCTGCGCCATCGAGCCGTCGGCGAGGTCGGCGCGCAGCCGTTCGGTCTCCTGCTCCATCCTCTCGGCCGTCTCGACGAAGCGCGTGCCCATGGCGGTTAGCACGTAGCCGCGGGGATTGCGCTCGAACAGCTTGACCTTGAGGGTGAACTCCAGCCGGTCGATGCGGCGCGAGACGGTGGCATGGCTGGAGCGCAGTTGCCTGGCGGCGGTCGACAGCTGTCCGGTGCGGGCGACGGCTAGAAAAAACTGCAGATCGTCCCAAGTAAACTGCGGTGGATTCTTCATCGCGATCCTCATCTGTTCAAAAACGAACAGATACTGTTTGGAATTAGTTGTAAACCACCCGTTGCTTCAACGGGGAATTTCCGTGATCGTAAGGGCAGGGTCCGCCGCTCTGAGGAGTGCGGCTGGCCAAATCTGAACAGATCCGCAATCTGGCCAATCTCTGGGAGGAGAGAATATGCGTAAGAATTTCATTGTATCAGTTGCATTTCTGCTCGCGAGCAGCACTGCGGTACTCGCGCAGAGCGCGACCGACGGCAAGGTCAAGATCGGCATCCTGAACGATCAGTCGGGTGTCTATGCCGATTTCGGCGGCAAGTCTTCTGTCGAAGCCGCCAAGATGGCGGTCGAAGATTTCGGCGGCAAGGTGCTTGATGTGCCGGTCGAGATCGTCGATGCCGACCACCAGAACAAGCCGGATATAGCCTCCAACATCGCCCGCCAGTGGTACGACACCGAGCAGGTGGATGCGATCATGGAACTGACGACCTCGTCGGTGGCGCTCGCCGTGCAGGCGATCGCCAAGGAGAAGAAGAAGATCGACATCGTCACAGGTGCGGCCACTACGGATCTCACCGGCAAGGCCTGCTCGCCTTATGGATTCCATTGGGCCTACGACACCCATGCGCTAGCTGTCGGCACCGGCGGCGCGCTCGTCAAGCAGGGCGGCGACAGCTGGTTCTTCCTGACTGCCGACTATGCCTTCGGCTATTCGCTGGAGCAGCAGACCAGTGATTACGTCAAGGCGAGTGGCGGCAAGGTCGTCGGCGCCGTCCGCCACCCACTGTCGACCCAGGACTTTTCGTCCTTCCTGCTGCAGGCGCAATCGTCCGGCGCCAAGGTGATCGGCCTTGCCAATGCCGGCCTCGACACCTCGAACGCCATCAAGCAGGCGGCCGAATTCGGCATCACCCAAGGCGGCCAGCATCTGGCGGCACTACTCTTCACATTGGCCGAAGTCCACGGTCTCGGCCTCGATGCGGCGCAGGGGCTAACGCTGACGGAAGGTTATTACTGGAACCGCGACGACGAAAGCCGCGCCTTCGCCAAGAAATTCTTCGCCCGCACCGGCAAGATGCCGAACATGATCCACACCGGTACCTATTCAGCAGTGACGCAATATCTGAAGGCGGTGCAGAAGGCCGGCACCGACGAGACGGAAGCCGTCGCCAAGCAGCTGCATGAACTGCCGGTCGACGACGTCTTCGGCCGCGGCGGCACGGTCGGCGCCAATGGCCGCATGATCCACGACATGTACCTGCTGCAGGTCAAGAAGCCTGCCGAAAGCAAGGAGCCGTGGGATTACTTCAACGTTCTCGCCACCATTCCCGGCAAGGAAGCCTATATCGATCCCGCCAAGAGCGGCTGCGATCTGGTGAAGTAAGCACGATGGCGGTCTCCGCAATTGAAACTCAGGAAAAGCCGCGGGTGGTATTGTCCGCCCGCGGCTTGCGCCGCGATTTCGGTGGCTTCACGGCCGTCAAGAACGTCGATCTCGACGTGCATGACGCGAGCGTGCATGCACTGATCGGCCCGAACGGCGCCGGCAAGACGACGGTCTTCAACCTGCTGACCAAGTTCCTGCAGCCGACCTCCGGCACCATCACGCTGATGGGCACCGACATCACCAAGACGCCGCCCGACAGAGTGGCGCGCATGGGGCTCGTTCGCTCCTTCCAGATCTCGGCGGTCTTTCCGCACCTGACCGTTCTCGACAATGTCCGCGTGGCGCTGCAGCGGCCGAACAATCTTTCCACGCAGTTCTGGCAGCCGCTGTCCGCGCTCGGCCGGCTGAACGAGCGCGCCGACGAACTGCTGGCGAGCGTCGGGCTGTCCAAGGAGCGCGATCACATCGCCGCCGATCTTTCCTATGGCCGCAAGCGCGTTCTGGAGATCGCCACCACGCTGGCATTGGATCCGAAAGTGCTGCTGCTCGACGAGCCGATGGCCGGCATGGGGCAGGAGGATGTCGGCGTCGTCTCGTCGATCATACGCGACGTCGCCCGCGACCGGGCGGTGCTGATGGTCGAACACAATCTCTCCGTCGTCGCCGATATCTGCCAGCATGTCACCGTGCTCCAGCGCGGCGAGATCCTCGCCGAGGGCGACTATGCCACCGTCAGCCAGGACGAGCGCGTGCGCGTGGCCTATATGGGCACGGAGGAGCATTGATGGCCGCTCTCCTCGAAGTCCAGGGGCTCAATGCCTGGTACGGCGAAAGCCACGTCCTGCACGGCGTCGACATGCGTGTGGCCGAAGGCGAGACGATCACCATTCTCGGCCGCAACGGCGTCGGCAAAACGACGACGCTGCGCACCATCACCGGCATCGTGGGGGCCCGCAGGGGCAAGATCAGCTTTGCCGGCAGCGATATGATGCAGGTGCCGCTGCACAAGACGGCGCATCGGGGCATCGGCTTCGTGCCGGAGGAACGCGGCATCTTCTCGACGCTGACCGTTTCGGAAAACCTGCTGCTGCCGCCTGTCGTGGCAGCGGGCGGCATGACGCTCGACGAGATCTATGAGCTCTTCCCCAATCTCCACGAGCGCCGCGGCAGCCCGGGCACCAAACTATCCGGCGGCGAGCAGCAGATGCTGGCGATCGCCCGGATCCTGCGTACCGGCGTCAGGCTGCTCATTCTCGACGAACCGACGGAGGGGCTTGCCCCCGTGATCGTCCAGCGCATCGGCGAGGTGCTGAAGACGCTGAAGGAGCGCGGCATGACGATCCTGCTGGTCGAGCAGAATTTCCGCTTCGCCAGCCGTATTGCCGATCGCTTCTATCTGATGGATCATGGGCAGATGGTGTCGGAATTCCCGGTCGGTGAACTGCCGCAGCGCATGGATACGCTGCACAAGGTTCTGGGAGTGTGACCAGATGACGATGATCTTCGGCATTCCCCTGCAGGCGCTGCTCGGCCAGCTGCTGATCGGCCTGATCAACGGCTCGTTCTACGCGCTGCTCAGCCTCGGCCTCGCCATCATCTTCGGCCTGCTTAGGGTGATCAACTTCGCCCATGGCGCGCAATATATGCTCGGCGCCTTCGTCGCCTACCTGCTGCTGACCTATGCCGGCATCGGCTACTGGCCGTCACTGATCCTGGCGCCCGTTATCGTTGGCCTTGCCGGCGCTATCATCGAGCGGCTGTTCCTGCGGCGGCTCTATGATCTCGATCCGCTCTACGGCCTGCTCTTCACCTTCGGACTGGCGCTCGCGGTCGAGGGCACCTTCCGTTATCTCTACGGCTCTTCCGGCCAGCCCTATGCGACACCGGCGGCCCTTGCCGGCGGGGCCAATCTCGGCTTCATGTTCCTGCCGATCTATCGCGGCTGGGTGGTCGTCGTCTCGCTCGTCGTCTGCCTTGGCACATGGCTGCTGATCGAAAAGACCAAGCTCGGCGCCTATCTCAGGGCCGCCACCGAAAATGCCGTTTTGGTGCAGGTCTTCGGCGTCAACGTGCCGGTGCTGTTGACGCTCACCTATGCGCTCGGCGCCGGTCTCGCCGCCTTTGCCGGCGTGCTGGCGGCGCCGATCTACCAGGTCTCGCCGCTGATGGGCTCGAATATGATCATCGTCGTTTTCGCCGTCGTCGTCGTCGGCGGCATGGGATCGATCATGGGCGCGATCATCACCGGTTATGTGCTCGGCATCGCCGAGGGCCTCACCAAGGTCTTCTATCCCGAGGCGTCGAACATCGTGATCTTCGTCATCATGGCGATCGTGCTTCTCATCAGGCCCGCGGGCCTCTTCGGACGGGATGCTTGACATGGCCGACATCACCGACACCATCCGAACGGAAAAAAACAGAACCGCCCTTTCGGTGCAGGCGGGTTTCCTGCTGGCCGGGCTGCTGCTCCTGCTACTGGCGCCGTTTTTCTTCTATCCGATCTTCCTGATGAAGCTGCTCTGCTTCGCGCTCTTTGCCTGCGCCTTCAACCTGCTGCTCGGCTATACCGGCCTGCTTTCCTTCGGCCACGCCACATTCTTCGGCGGTGCTGCCTATTTCACCGCCTATACGGTGAAGGCATGGGGCTTGCCGCCGGAACTCGGCATCCTGATCGGCGTGGCGGGGGCGGCGTTTCTGGGGCTCGTCATGGGTTTCTTCGCCATCCGCCGGCAGGGCATCTATTTCGCGATGATCACGCTGGCGCTGTCGCAGATGTTCTTCTTCTTCTGCCTGCAGGCGAAGTTCACCGAGGGCGAGGACGGCATCCAGTCCGTGCCACGCGGTCATCTCTTCGGCTTCATCGATCTGAACAGCTCGACCAACATGTATTATTTCGTGCTGGCCGTGTTCATCATCGGCGTGCTGATCATCTGGCGCTTCATCAATTCACCCTTCGGCATGATCCTGAAATCGATCCGTGAGAACGAGCAACGGGCGATCTCGCTTGGCTATTCCGTGGCGCGCTACAAGCTCGGCGCCTTCGTCATGTCGGCAGCGCTTGCCGGGCTCGCGGGCGCGGTGAAATCGATCGTTTTCCAGTTTGCAACGCTGACCGACGTCGCCTGGCAGATGTCGGGCGAGGTGATCCTGATGACGCTGCTCGGCGGCATCGGCACGCTGATCGGCCCGCTCTTCGGCGCCGGGCTGGTGGTGGCGCTGGAAAACTACCTCGCCACGTCGGAATTCCCGGTGACGATCATCACCGGCATCGTCTTCATGGTCTGCGTGCTGATCTTCCGCCGTGGGATCATCGGTGAATTCTACGCCTCTCGGCTGGGGCGGAAACTGGGCTTCGTCTATCGCCGCTGAACGGGCGGACCTCTCTCTTTCCGGGAAGAATTACTCTTTCCCCAGAAAAGAGACGGGCGGCGACGCTGCGACTCTTCCTCTCCCCGGGCTGCGGGGAGGGGGAAGCGGCAAGCATCTGGAGTCTCGTCGGGGCATGGATCGTTACGACTATATCATCATCGGGGCAGGCAGCGCCGGCTGCGTGCTCGCCAACCGGCTGTCGGCCGATGGCCGGAGCCGGGTACTGCTGCTCGAAGCCGGCGGCAGCGACAATTATCACTGGATCCATATTCCAGTCGGTTATCTCTATTGCATCAACAATCCGCGCACCGACTGGTGCTTCACCACGGCGCCGGAAGCGGGGCTGAACGGCCGGGCGCTGAGCTATCCGCGCGGCAAGGTGCTCGGCGGCTGTTCGTCGATCAACGGCATGATCTACATGCGCGGTCAGGCGCGCGACTACGACCTCTGGCGGCAGATGGGATGCAGCGGCTGGGGCTGGGACGATGTTCTGCCCTTCTTCCGCAAGTCCGAAGATTTTTATCGCGGCGAAGACGAGATGCATGGTGCCGGCGGCGAATGGCGCATCGAGAAGGCGCGCGTGCGCTGGGCCGTGCTCGATGCCTTCCAGCAGGCTGCCAAGGAAGCCGGCATTCCGGAGACCGCGGATTTCAACCGCGGCAGCAATGAGGGCTCCGGCTATTTCGACGTCAATCAGCGTTCCGGCATTCGCTGGAACACGTCGAAGGCCTTCCTGCGCCCGGCGATGAAACGCTCCAACCTGACCGTGCTCACCAAGGCGCAGGTCCGGCGGCTGCTGGTGGAGGAAGGCGCCGTTGCCGGCGTCGAATTCCAGCATCGGGGCTTGGCGAAACGCGCCTATGCCGCGAAAGAAACCGTCCTTTCGGCCGGTTCGATCGGCTCTCCGCATATCCTGGAACTGTCGGGCATCGGCCGGGGCGAGGTTCTCAGCCAAGCGGGCGTCGATGTCGTCACCGAGGTCAAGGGCATTGGCGAGAACCTGCAGGACCATCTGCAACTGCGTCTGGCCTACAAAGTCACGGGCGTTCCGACGCTGAACGAGAAGGCGACGAAGCTGATTGGCAAGGCGGCGATCGGGCTCGAATATCTCGTCCGTCGCTCCGGACCGATGGCGATGGCGCCGAGCCAACTCGGCATTTTCACCCGATCGGGCCCGGACCGGGAAACGCCCGACCTGCAATATCATGTGCAGCCGGTCTCGCTGGAAAAGTTCGGCGATCCCATCCATCCTTTTCCGGCGATCACCGCGAGCGTCTGCAACCTCAGGCCGGAAAGCCGCGGTTCTGTCCACCTGTCGAGCCCGGATTTCGCCGCCCAGCCGACGATCAGCCCTAGATACCTCTCGACGCAGCGCGATCGTGACATAGCTGTCCGTTCAATACGGTTGACGCGCAAGATCGTCGCGCAGCCTTCGTTTGCCCGTTTCAGGCCGGAGGAATTCAAGCCGGGGCCAGCCTATCAGACGGAGGCCGATCTGGAGCGGGCGGCAGGCGAGATCGGCACGACGATCTTCCATCCCGTCGGCACCTGCCGCATGGGTGCCGACAGGGACAGCGTCGTCGATCCCAGGCTGAGACTCCGGGCGCTCGGCAAGCTCAGGATCGCCGACGCCTCGGTGATGCCGTCGATCACTTCGGGCAACACAAATTCGCCGACCATCATGATCGCCGAAAAGGCGGCAGCGATGATCCTCGAAGACAATTGATAGGAGAAGACCATGGCAAAGATCGCATTCATCGGCCTCGGCAACATGGGCGGGCCGATGGCCGCCAATCTGGTCAAATCAGGTCATGAGGTTTTCGGCTTCGACCTCGCGGCTTCGGTGCTGAAGGCGGCCGAGGAGAGTGGCGTCAAGCCGGCAAGCCATGCCAGCCAGGCGGTCAAGGACGCCGACATTGTCATATCAATGCTGCCGCAGGGCAGGCACGTGCTGACGGCCTGGACCGATATCCTGCAGTCCGCGGCGCAAGGCACGCTGGTCATCGATTGCTCGACCATCGATGTCGAAAGCAGCCGCAAGGCGCATGAAATGGCCAAGGCCGCCAGCTGCCTGTCGCTCGACGCTCCCGTCTCCGGCGGCACGGGCGGGGCGACCGCGGGCACGCTGACCTTCATGGCCGGCGGCACGGAAGACGCCTTCGCCAGGGCAAAACCAATCCTCGAGGCCATGGGAAAGAAGATCGTCCATTGCGGCGAGGCCGGCGCCGGCCAGGCGGCGAAGATCTGCAACAACATGATCCTCGGTATCTCGATGGTGGGCGTCTGCGAAGCCTTCGTGCTCGCCGAGAAACTTGGGCTCTCGCATCAGGCATTGTTTGACGTTGCCTCGACCTCGTCAGGCCAGTGTTGGTCGATCAATACCTATTGTCCGGTGCCCGGACCGGTGCCGAACTCGCCTGCGAACAATGGCTACAAACCGGGTTTTGCCGCGGCACTGATGCTGAAGGATCTCAGGCTCTCGCAGGAGGCGGCCCTGGCGAGCGGCGCCTCCACCCCGCTCGGCGCGGAAGCAGCACAGCTTTATGCGCTTTTCGAAAAGCAGGGCAATGGCGGAAGGGATTTTTCCGCTATCATCGAGATGTTCCGCGACAAGGCGTAGGCACCGCGGCGTCAAATCAGACCTTCGACACCGAGAAGCTGAGGCTGCTATTGCCGAGCAGGATGTCGATCTCGCCGGGTTCGGTCAGTTCGATCGCGCCGCTCAACGTGCCTGTGGTGATGAGCGCACCCGTCTTCAGCGATGTCTCAGGGCGCAAGCCGTCATTCGCGTAATCGACGAGCCAGGTGAGAACGTCGCCCTTCGGATGCTGTGCTGGACCATCATAGATCGTGCGGCCGGCATGGGTGACCTTGAGCGGCGTGCCGGCGACGGTGTCGACGACGCTTTTTTCGACCTCCGGGCCGAGCACATAGCCGCTATTGCCGAGCCGGTCGGCGAGGAACAGCAGAAACGATACGCTGCCGCTTTCCTTGACAGCGCTGATCAACAGTTCGGCGCCGAGATAGACAGCGGAGATCGCCTCGACCACCTCGGCGCGGCTGTAGGGAACGCCTGTGCGGATCGGCAGGTCCCTGCCAAGACGGACGGCGATCTCGGTTTCGAATTTCAGGCCCGGATACCAGGGAATGTCAGCGCCTGAGACGGCTTCGGCATAGGGATGCAGCGGGCCGGTGACCGCCTGGCCCTGCGGCGAGACCGTCACCTTCCAGGCATTGCTCGAAATACCGTTCGCGGCGGCAAGCAAGTCCTGCGCCTCCATCGCCTGATGGAGATCGGCTGGCAGCGCGAAAGTGTCCGTTGCCTCCTGACGACCGGCCTGTCGCAGGCTGTGAAGCCCGGCTGCAAGCGCGCGCGGATCGAATGTCTCTGTCATGCTATCTCCTCGACCTGATTTTCGAGGTGCACACTAATCACAAGACAGGGATGAACAAGGTCTGTTCTTGGAAAAGCTCCTATTCCATCGCCGCGTGCCAGCGGGTGCGATAGGCGGTCAGTCCGGGGATATCGGTCGGCGGAATATGCGTCTCGGCGCTCGACACCGGCCGGATGCCGGTCAGAAGGGCGGCACCCTGGCTGGTGCCGGTCGAACCTGGAAGCGCCATGACCTCGCGGCCGGTCAGGACCGCCAGCAGTTGGAGATAGGTCTCATTCAGCGCAAACGGCCCTTCGACGATAGCCGGGCCTTTGGCGCCGATCAGTCCGAGGCAGGCATCGGTCATCAAAGCGAGATAGAGGCAGGCAGCGGCAAAGCGCTCCTCGCGGCTTGCTTCTTCGGCACCGATCCAGCGGCTTGCCTTTCCTGGGAAAGGCCCGGAACCGAGGGCGATATTTGGCAGCAGCATCATGCCCTTGGCGATGACTGGACCGATTGCTGCCTGAGCGGCTTCTGCGTCGACAGGGCCGATCTCGGCCGAAAGGATCTCGAATTCCCGCCCACCCATGAAACGGGAAGAGGGGACGGCCCGGCCATAGGCATCGACATTGGCGAGGGTATCGCGTTTCGGATCGAGATGATCGAGATCGCCGCCGACGCCGAAATTGATGACCCATGTGCCTGTGGAGACGACGGCAAAGGGTGCCTCCCGATGAACCAGATGCGGCAGCAGCGAGGCATTGGAATCGTGAATGCCGCAATAGACCGGCACGGGCGCGGCAAGGCCGAGCTCAGCGGCGATGTCGGGCAGGACCGGGCCGAGCGCATCGAAGGCGGAGCGGATCGGCGCCATGAGGCCGCGGATGGCGAGCCTGTCGACGAGTGAGGAATAGCGGCCGGCCCTCGGGTTCCAGAGGTCGGTGTGGCAGCCGAGCGAAGTCAGCTCATTGGCGGCAACACCGGTCAGCCGCGCCGTCCAGTATTGCGCATAGGTGAGGATGGTCGCCACCTCGGCGAATTCCTCGGGAAAGGCGCTCTTCTGGTAGTGCAGCTGCGCGCCGACATTGAGACCCATCGCGAGGCGCGGCGAGAAGGTTTCATCGAAGGAGGGGCGCAGCCGCGTATAGGCATCGCGGATGTCCTGCGGATATTCGTGTTCATAGTCGATCACCGGCATGGCAAGCGTGCCGTCCCGGGCAAGCAGTGCTGCAGAGGCGCCATGGGTGGTGATCGAAATGGCGTCGAAGCCGGGCGCGCGCGCAAGGTTCTTCAGCGCATCGAGCGCAAAGGACCAGAGAGCCTCTACGTCGTAATGCGGATAGAGGCCGGTTTTGATCGTGATATTCGGCCGTTTCAACACGGCGATCTCAGCGCCCGTCTCGCTGTCGAGCACGACGACCTTGGCATTGGTCTTACCGATGTCGAGGACGGCGATGCGGCGATAGGAGGTGGCGTTCATGGCATATGGAAGACGGTGACCAGGTCGCTCTGGACCGGTGAATTATCGGGATTGGTCGCCATGATATCGGCCATATAAGCCCACCATTTTTTCACGACGGGATGCTCCGGCAGGCTCGCCATCGTGTGATCAGTGGACCGCGTCAACACGCCGAACAGCGTGTTGGTCTCGCGGTCGAGATGGATGGAATAGTCGCTGGCGCCTGACTTGCGCAGGAGATCGACCAGTTCCGGCCAGATCTCGTCATGCCGCCTGCGGTATTCGGCTTCCATGCCGGGGTTGAGCTGCATCTTGAAGGCGTGTTTTTCTGATGTCATCGGGAGCTCATGAGCTTGATACGGCGGGCGATGATCGGGATGGCGATGGTGATGATCAGAAGCAGGCCGATGAAGATCGACATGACGATGCCGGGCACGTTCAACAGGCCGAGGCCGAAGGTGACGAGACCCATGACGAAGGCGGCGATGACGACGCCGACGATGGTGCCGGAGCCGCCGAGGATCGAGATGCCGCCGAGCACGACCATGGTGACGACCTCGAGTTCCCAGCCCTGGGCGATCGACGGCCGGGTCGAGCCGAGGCGTGAGGTCAGGCAGACGGCGGCGATGCCGCTCATGACGCCGGTCAGCAGGAAGAGGATGAATTTGACGCGTTCGACCGGAATGCCGGAAAAGCGGGCGGCGAAGTCGTTGTTGCCGATCGCATAGACCTGCCGGCCAAAATTCGTCGCATGCAGCAGGATGGCGAAGAGGATCGCCAGCACAATGAAGAGCACGAATTCGAAGGAGAATACCCAGACGACATAGCCCTGGCCGAAATAGGCGAAATCCGCCGGGTATTTGCCATAGGCCTGGTCGCCAAGCACGATATAGGAAATGCCGCGGAAAAGGCTCATCGTACCGATGGTGACGACGATCGACGGCAGTTTCAGCACCGAGACCAGCACGCCGTTGAAGATGCCGCAGGCAAGGCCGGTGCCGATGCCGATCGCGACCAGCCCCGGTGTGCCGATGCCGACCTGCGCTGCCGCGCCCATCGCCGTCGAGGCGAGCGCGATGATCGCGGCGACCGAGAGGTCGATTTCGCCTGATATGACGAGCAGCGCCATGGCGAAGGCAATCATTGCCTTTTCGGTGAAGTTGAAGGTAGCGTCCGAGAGGTTCCAGGCATCGAGGAAATAGGGCGAGGCGAGCGAATTGAAGATGAAGATCAGCACGGCGACGGCAAAGAGCAGCACTTCCCAGCTCGCGAGGATGCGGCGGAAGGGCGTGCCGAGGCGGTCGGGAATGACCCGCTTTTCGTGTGTGGACACGGCGCTCATGCTGCGGCCTCCGTTCTGATCTCGGCCGCGGCGCGGTCGCGCAGGATGATTCGGCCGCGGTTGCGCTCACGCCTGGCGTTGAAGGCGACTGCGAGAATGATGACGGTTCCGGAGATCGCCATTTGCGTGAAGGGTGAAATTCCGATCACCGGCAGCGCATTCTTGATGACGCCGAGGAAGAGCGCGCCGAGCACGGTGCCGGCGACCGAGCCGACGCCGCCGGCAATCGAAATGCCGCCGATGACACAGGCCGCGACGCTGTCGAGCTCGAAGCCGTTGGCGATATCGACATAGGCGACGGCATAACGCGACACCCAGAGATAGCTCGAGAGGCCGGCCAGCGCGCCCGACAGAACAAACGCCAAAAATTTCGTCCAGCCGGTATCGATGCCGGCATAGACGGCCGCGGTCGGATTGCCGCCGGTCGCATAGGCCGAGCGGCCGAACTGGGTGTATCTGAGCAGGACATACATCAGAAGCACGATGACGATGCCCACCCAGCCGAGAACCGGCAGGCCGAGGATCGGCGTGCGCGGCACCGACAGAAAGATCGGCGTCATCTGGTGGGCGTTGACCCATGCCCCGCCCGAAAGCACGAAGGCCATGCCGCGATAGATGGTAAGCGTGCCGAGTGTGACGACGATCGGCGGGATTTCGAGCGCCCAGACGAGAAAGCCGTTGATGGCGCCGAGGCAGGCGCCGATGACGATCGCGGCAAGGATGAGCACGATGAGCGGCAGGTCGGGATAGGCGGCATTCATCATCGCGATCGCCATGCCGGTGAAGGCGAGATTGGCGGCAACCGACAGGTCGATCGATTTCGTCAGGATGACCGTCATCTGCGCGAGCGCCAGGATGATCAGGATGGAGGTATCGTTGAAAATGCCGGCGAGATTCTCCGGCGTTGCGAAATCGGCGGCGCGCGTCGAAAAGATCGCGATCATCACCACGATGATGAGGAACAGCAGGGTTTCGCGTTTTCTGATCAGTCTTGCCATGCTTTTACCTTATGCATTGCCGGTGGCGGCGCGCACCAGCGCTTCCGGCGATAGCTCGGCGCGGTCGAATATCCCGGCGGCGAGACCCTCCTTCATCACCAGGACGCGGTCCGACATGCCGATGATTTCGGGCAGTTCGGACGAGACCATGATGATCGACAGGCCCTCGGCGGCGAGTTCGCTGATGAAGCCGTGCACGGCTGCCTTCGAGCCAATGTCGATGCCCTTTGTGGGTTCATCGAGGATGATGACCTTCGGCGCCGTCGCCAGCCATTTGCCGATGACGACCTTCTGCTGGTTGCCGCCCGACAGCGTGCCGACCGGGACGGAAAGGGCGGCTGCGCGCAGATCCAGGCGCTCGGCATATTTGCGGGCGAGGGCGAATTCTTCTGCCACCCTGAGGAAGCCCCGGCGCGAGGTGCGGCTAAGCGAAGGCAGCGTCATGTTCTGGAAGATCGGCATCGGCAGCGCTAAGCCGTGGCGGCCGCGCTCCTCCGGCACATAGACGATGCCGGCGCGGATCGCGTCCTGCGGCGAATGGATGGTGATTTCGCGGCCTTCGAGCATCATGGTGCCGGAGAGCGGCCTGGTGATGCCGAAGAGCGATTGGGACAGTTCCGAACGGCCGGCACCGATCAGGCCGTATATGCCGAGAATCTCGCCCTGGCGCAGGGTGAAGGAGATGTCGCGGAATTCGGTGCGATGGGTGTAGTTGCGGATCTCCAGAACTGGGCCGCCGATGGCGACGTCGACCTTGGGAAAAGCGTTCTCGACGTCGCGGCCGACCATCATGCGGACGATCTCGTCCTGCGGCGTTTCCTTGAGCCGGCCCTGGCCGACGGCGCGGCCGTCGCGGAAGACGACGAAATCATCGGCGATCTCGTAGACTTCGTCGAACTTGTGGCTGATGAAGAGGATCGCCTTGCCCTTTTCCTTCAGGCCCCGGACGATGCGGAAGAGATCGTCGATCTCCTTGCGGGAAAGCGCTGCCGTCGGCTCGTCCATGATGACGATGCGGGCCTCGATCGACAGAGCGCGCGCAATCGCCACCAGGTGGCGCTGCGCGATCGAAAGGTCCTTCAGGCGGATCGTCGGGTCGATATTGCTTTCGAGCGCGGTCAGCAGCGCTTTGGCGCGGCTGTTCATCGCCTGCCAGTCGATGGTGCGCAGACGCGTGCGCGGCGCATGGCCGAGGAAAATGTTTTCGGCAACCGTCAGTTCGTCAAACAGCACGGTTTCCTGATGGATGGCGGTGACGCCGGCGTCGATTGCGGCCTGGGCGCTGGCAAAGGTCACCGGCTGGCCGTCGACCAGGATCTCGCCTTCGTTCGGCCTGTAGATGCCGGTGAGGATCTTGACCAGCGTCGATTTGCCGGCGCCGTTTTCGCCGATCAGCGCGGTCACCGTGCCGGGATGCAGCGCGATGCTGACATTGTCGAGCGCCTTCACGCCCGGAAAGATCTGGGAGATGCAACGCATTTCCAGAATGGCGGGCGCATCACCGGTTTTGCTGTCCGTGGCGGTTTGTTGAAAGGCGGCGTTCATCAAGCTTCTACCAGTGTCGAATGAGAATCCCGGCGGCCATCAAGCCGCCGGGCTTTTATGCGATGGCTCTAGATCAGAAGACCTTGGAGAACTGGTCGATATTCGAAGCATTATAGACGAAGGGATCGGCCATGGCGGCTTCACCATTGGCGCCGACCTTGATCTTGCCCATGCGGCCGGCTTCGATCTCGCTGCCCGGCTTGCCGTCGGTCTCGCCCTTGACGAGGCGATAGGCGATCTGCGTTGCGGAGTAACCGAGATCGATCGGGTTCCAGATGGCGAATTCCTTCGTCGCGCCCGACTTGATCGCGCCGGCCATTTCGGATGGCAGGCCGAGACCGGTGACGTAGACCTTGCCGATAAGGCCCTTGTCTTCGACGACCTTGGACGCGGCGAGAACGCCGACCGTCGTCGGAGCGACGATGACCTTGATGTTCGGGTTCGCCTTCAACAGGCCTTCGGCTTCACGATAGGACTTGTCCGAAAGGTCGTCGCCATAGACGGTGGTGACGAGGTTGAGGCCCGGGAAATCCTTGAGCTGCTTCTTCATCTGGTCGATCCAGATGTTCTGGTTGGTCGAGGTGGTCGTGGCTGACAGGATGGCGAAGTCACCCTTGCCGCCGTCGAGATGGTCCTTGACCAGCGTCAGGCACATCTTGCCTATCAACTCGTTGGACGACGGGTTGAGCTGCAGGATACGGCCTTCAGGTGCGACGCCGGAATCCCAGGAGATGACCTTGATGCCGCGCTGTGTAGCCTTCTTCAGCGCCGGAACGAGCGCGTCGGGATCGTTGGCCGAGACCGCGATGGCGCTGACGCCCTGGGCGATCAGCGAGTTGATGACTTCGATCTGGCCTTCGGCCGTCGTCGTCGTCGGACCGGTATAGATGACCTCGACGCCGCCGAGTTCCTTGGCGGCTTCCTGCGCACCCTTGTTGGCGGCATCGAAGAAGCCGTTGCCGAGCGACTTGACGACGAGACCGATCTTGATGTCGGCAGCACTTGCCGTTCCGGCCATCATGCCGACGGCAAATGCCACGCCTATTGCGAGTTTCTTTGCGAGTTTCATGCTTTCATCCTCCCACTTGATTGACACTCTTCACACCTCCCCGGCGCCTTATGCGACCGACGAGGAATCCTCCTTGATTGCCTGGGCGACCGGGCTCGCGACAATGAGCCTGATGCCGGCATTCTCGATCATCCTGGCGGCTTCCTCTGGAATGCCGTCATCGGTGATGATGGTAGACACACGCTCGAGCGGGCACAGAATGAGGCTCGACCGGCGATGGAATTTGCTGGAATCGGCCATGACGACCAGTTCGTCGGCCTGATGCATCAGCTTCTGCTCGCTCTGGATGATCAGCGCGTCGGCTTCCATGATGCCGAGCGGGCCGATGCCCTGCGCGCCGATGAAGAAGCGGCGGGCGTAGAAATTGCGGATCGCGTCATTGTCGAAGGGGGAGAGGATCAGGCTCTGCTCGCGATAGATCGCGCCGCCCGGCACCGTCACCGTGTTCTTCGAGTGCTTGACCAGATGTTCGGCGATCGCGAAAGAATTGGTCATCACCTGCAGGCGGTGCGCCGCCATGAAATGCACCATCTGGAAGGTGGTCGTGCCACCGTTGATGATGATCGCGTCGCCCGGATCGCAAAGCTCGACCGCCTGGCGTGCGATTGCGCGCTTCTTATCGATATTGACCGATTCCGAAACGCGGAAGGGGCGCCCGGCGAGATTTCCGAGCTGCGGCGGATGCACCGCTTCGGCGCCGCCGCGCACACGCCGGATCTTGCCCTGGACATGAAGAGCCGCGATGTCGCGCCGAATCGTCGCCTCGGAAGCCTCGGTCAGTTCGGAAATATCCTGAACCGTCACGACGGACTTTTCCTGAACGGCGCTCAGTATGATGCGATGGCGTTCGCGTTCGTGCATGGGGCTCCTCCTTGAACCGTTTATTTCGCACATATGACAATGTGTCAATCAAAAACGATCATAAATTTTCATATTGCGCTGCACAATAATCGAATTTGATCGTTTTCGATTGACAACCTCCATTTTAATGCGCGATACCGTGAGCGAAAAGCGGCGCGAACTTTGCGTCTCGATGAAGATTTCATATGGGAGGATGACATGGCGGCGAACGTCCGGCTTCTGGAAAACCGGTGGGATGAGGCTTACGCGGCAGGCCTCGATGAGCCTGGCAAACTGCTCTATCGCTCCAACCTGCTCGGCGCCGACAAGCGCATCACCAATTATGGCGGCGGCAACACCTCGGCGAAGGTGATGGAAACCGATCCGCTGACCGGCGGCAAGGTCAAGGTGCTCTGGGTCAAGGGCTCGGGCGGCGACGTCGGCACGATCAAGCTCGACGGTTTCGCGACGCTCTACCAAGACAAGCTGGAATCGCTAAAGGGCATCTACAAGGGTGTCGAGGACGAGGACCGCATGGTCGGCTTCCTGCCGCACTGCACCTTCAACCTGAATGCCCGCGCTGCCTCAATCGACACGCCGCTGCACGGTTTCGTGCCTTTCACCCATGTCGACCACATGCATCCCGATGCGATCATCGCGATCGCTGCATCGAGGAATTCGAAGGAATTGACGCAGCAGATCTTCGGCGACGAGATCGGCTGGCTGCCCTGGCGCCGTCCGGGCTTCCAGCTCGGCCTCGATCTCGGCGCTTTCGTTGCCGCAAATCCGAATGCCAAGGGCGTGGTGCTCGAAAGCCATGGCCTCTTTACCTGGGCGAACGATGCGAAAGCCTGCTACGAGCTAACGCTCGATATCATCAACAAGGCGATCGTCTGGTTCGCTGAAAAGACCGAAGGCAAGACGATTTTCGGCGGCGCGGTCACGCAGAGCTTGGCTGTAGCCGAACGCCGCGCCATCGCCGCCCGGCTGATGCCGGAGATCCGCGGCCGCATCGGCAAGCAGGAGCGCAAGCTTGGTCATTTCGACGATCAGGACGCCGTGCTCGAATTCGTCAATTCCAGCGATCTGCGCCCGCTCGGCGCGCTCGGCACCAGCTGCCCTGACCATTTCCTGCGCACCAAGATCCGCCCGCTGATCGTCGATTTCGACCCGGCCAAGCCGGATGTCGACGCGATCGTCGCCGGTCTCGACAAGGCGCTGGAGGACTACCGCGCCGACTACGCCCGCTACTACAACGACTGCAAGCATGACAATTCGCCCGCCATGCGCGACGCCAATCCCGTCATCTTCCTGGTACCCGGCGTCGGTATGCTGTCTTTTGCCCGCGACAAGGCGACGGCCCGCATTGCCAGCGAATTCTACGTCAACGCCATCAACGTCATGCGTGGCGCCTCGACGGTCTCCGAATATCAGGGACTGCCCGAGCAGGAAGCTTTCGACATCGAATATTGGCTGCTCGAAGAAGCCAAGCTGCAGCGCATGCCGAAGCCGAAGGGCCTTGCCGGCCGCGTCGCCTTCGTCACCGGCGGCGCCGGTGGCATCGGCCGCGCGACGGCCGCGCGCCTCGTCGGCGAAGGCGCCTGCGTGGTGCTTGCCGATATCGACCAGGCAGCGCTCGAAGGCACCGAAGCCGATTTCGTCAAGAAGTTCGGCGCTGACGCCGTGCGTAGCGTCCGGCTCGACGTCACCAAGGAAGATGCGGTGATCGCCTCCTTCGCGGAAGCCTGCGTCGAATTCGGCGGCATCGATATCCTCGTCTCGAATGCCGGCATTGCCTCCTCCGCACCGATCGAAGCGACCGAACTGTCGACGTGGAACCGCAATATCGATATTCTCGCGACCGGCTATTTCCTCGTCTCGCGCGAAGCCTTCCGGCTCTTCCGCCGCCAGGCGCTCGGCGGCAACGTCGTCTTCGTCGCTTCGAAAAACGGTCTTGCCGCCTCGCCGAATGCATCTGCCTATTGCACGGCAAAGGCTGCCGAAATCCATCTTGCCCGCTGCCTGGCGCTGGAAGGTGCGGATGCCGGCATCCGTGTCAACACCGTCAACCCGGATGCCGTCCTGCGCGGTTCGAAGATCTGGAGCGGCGAATGGCGCGAGCAGCGCGCCGCCTCGTCCAAGATCGAGGTGGACGATCTCGAGGAGCATTACCGCAAGCGTTCGATGCTGAAACTCAACGTGTTTCCGGAAGATATCGCCGAGGCGATCTATTTCCTCGCATCGGACCTCTCGGCAAAATCGACCGGCAACATCATCAACGTCGATGCCGGCAACGTGCAGAGTTTTACGCGGTGATTTTTGATGGGGCGGGTGCGTCTGCCCCTCATCCTAACCCTCTCCCCGTCATGACGGGGAGAGGGGATTTGCCCAACGAAATGTTGGAGTGAGACGGAGACGGTGCGGCATATCCCCTTCTCCCCGTCTGAACGGAGAGAAGGTGCCGGCAGGCGGATGAGGGGCTGTCCCACGACAAAGTCCCAATGTTTAAATTGCATAATCGGGAGGAAGACATGGCCGAATTCAGGATCGCGCAGGATCTGGTTGCGACGGATAACGACAAGCGGGTAGCGGCGCTGAAAGCCGACTATGAAGCGCTGGGCGCGACGCTTGCCCGTCGCGGCGTCGATATCGAGGCGGTCACCCGCAAGGTTGCGGAATTCTTCGTTGCCGTTCCCTCCTGGGGTGTCGGCACCGGCGGCACGCGTTTTGCCCGTTTCCCCGGCACCGGCGAGCCGCGCGGCATCTTCGACAAGCTCGACGATTGCGCCGTCATCAACCAGCTGACGCAGGCGACGCCGAACGTCTCGCTGCATATCCCCTGGGACAAGGCGGATGCTAGCGAATTGAAGGCCAAGGGCGACGCGCTCGGCCTCGGCTTCGACGCGATAAATTCCAACACCTTTTCCGATGCGCCCGGCCAGGCCCATTCCTACAAATACGGCTCGCTGAGCCACACCGACGCGGCGACACGGGCGCAGGCGGTCGAGCACAATCTCGAATGTATCGAGATCGGCAAGGCGCTCGGCTCCAAGGCGCTGACGGTCTGGATCGGCGACGGCTCGAACTTCCCCGGCCAGAGCCATTTCACCAAGGCTTTCGAGCGTTACCTCGCCTCGATGGCTGACATTTACAAGGCGTTGCCCGATGATTGGAAGCTGTTCTCCGAGCACAAGATGTACGAGCCGGCCTTCTATTCCACCATCGTCCAGGATTGGGGCACCAACTACCTGATCGCCCAGACGCTCGGTCCCAAGGCCTATTGCCTCGTCGATCTCGGCCACCATGCGCCGAACACTAATATCGAGATGATAGTCGCCCGGCTGATCCAGTTCGGCAAGCTCGGCGGTTTCCACTTCAACGATTCGAAATATGGCGATGACGATCTCGACGCCGGCTCAATCGATCCCTACCGGCTGTTCCTCGTCTTCAACGAGCTGGTCGACGCCGAGCAGCGCGGCGTCAACGACTTCAACCCGGCCCATATGATCGACCAGTCGCACAATGTCACCGACCCGATCGAAAGCCTGATCAACAGCGCCAACGAAATCCGCCGCGCCTATGCGCAGGCGCTGCTCGTCGATCGCAAGGCGCTCTCCGGTTACCAGGACGACAACGACGCGCTGATGGCGTCGGAAACTCTGAAGCGCGCCTATCGCGCCGATGTCGAACCGATTCTGGCCGAAGCCCGCCGCAGGGCCGGCGGCGCGATCGACCCGATCGCCGTCTACCGCGCCAGCGGCTATCGCAGACAAGTGGCGGCCGAACGTCCGGCATCCGCTGCCGGCGGCGGCGGCATCATTTGAACGGCTGATTGTCTCGCATGGCCTGAAGCCATGCTGATTAGGGATGTGGGTTGCCGGCAGCGCAGGGGTGACGCGCTGCCGGCAACCTCGCCGTTTACGGCTTCCAGGCCCCGGCGATCTGGCGGGTGGCGATGTTCAGCCGGTTCCAGACATTGATGTTGGCGATGGCGATGACGAGTGCCGCAAGGCTCCTGCCGTTATAATGTCGGGTCGCCTCGTCCCAGATATCATCCGGCACCGGGTCGGCGCGGTCGCTGATGCGGGTCACCGCCTCGGTCAGCGCAAGGGCTGCCCGCTCGGCATCGCTGAAATAGGGCGAGTCGCGCCAGGCGCCGATGGCAAAGAGCCTTTCGTCGGTTTCGCCGAGCTTCTTTGCGATACGGGGATGACCGTCGACACAGACGCTGCAGCCGTTGATCTGGCTGGCGCGCAGGTTGACGAGTTCGAGCAGCTTCGGTGAAAGGCCGGTTTCGGCCGGCACCTTGCTGAGAGCATTGAGCGCCTGCATGGCTGCGGGAAGGACGAGGGCGGGATTTCCCATTCGCTCCTGCATGACCATTTTTTCCTGCATGGTATGTCTCCTTGATGCGTTTATGGTTCGACGATCCGGCGGCGTTGTCACATCGGCCGGGTTTCATTCGTCATGGCCTTGACGGAACGCAGCGGAGGAATGTGACAAATGGACGAGAAAAAATGGCTGGCCGATGAGTTCGAGGCGAACAGAGCGCATCTGAGGGCCGCAGCCTATCGCATGCTCGGCTCGCGCAGCGAGGCGGAGGACGCCGTTCAGGAGGCCTGGCTGCGGCTCAGCCGCACGGACACGACAGGGGTCGGCAATCTCGGCGGCTGGCTGACGACGGTGGTGGCGCGCATCTGTCTCGACATGCTGCGCACCCGCAAGACCCGGCGCGAGGAGCCGCTGGAGGCGCCTGTTCATGGCGGGATCGCCGATCCCGCGAACGATCCCGAGCGCGAAGCCGCCTTTGCCGATTCGGTCGGTCTGGCGCTGGTCGTCGTGCTGCAGACGCTGGCGCCCGCCGAACGTGTCGCCTTCGTGCTGCACGACATGTTCGATCTGCCCTTCGACGAGATCGCGCCGATCATCGGCCGCTCGTCCGGCGCCACCCGCCAGCTCGCAAGCCGCGCCCGTCGCCGGGTGCAGGGGGTGGACGAAACGCCTGATGTCGATTTCGGCCGCAAACGGACGATCGCCGAAGCCTTCCTCACGGCGTCGCGCAACGGCGATCTGGAGGGATTGATCGCAGTGCTTGCCCCTGACGTCGTCTTCCGGCCGGATGCGACGGCGGCCCGCTTCGGCACCATTGGCGAAACGCGCGGAGCGGCTCACGTGGCCGAAGCCTTCAAGGGGCGGGCGCAGGCGGCAGAAATCGCCATGGTCGACGGCGAGCTCGGATTCGTCGTGGAGATCAAGGGCCAGCTCCGCGTGGTGGTGGCGCTGACGATCGCCGAGGGCAGGATCGCCGCAATCGACGCCATCGCCGATCCGGATCACTTGGAACGGCTTGACTATTCGATTCTTCGGGATTGAAAATAAAGGCGAATTTACCGGATCTTCGAAAAAGGCGCGCTTCGCAAGGAGCGCACCGCTTACGTTTCGTCTATCGCGACGACCGCGTCATTTTCCTTGACAGCTTCCTCTTCGGCTTTATTCTATTATAAAGCCTTATGTATCATAGTTATGGAATTTCCGATACGGCGCCCTGAGAGGCCATCTCTAGCTTCCCCATTGCTCTTCCATAATGACCCGCACGGATGGCCGAGGCGTGATCCCGGTCCGAGACTTCGAAAGGAATGCATATCATGCCCGGCGACCAGGCGAAGAAGCCGCTTCTCCTCACCAATGTCAAACCGATGGCTTTTGGTGCGGGCACACAAGAGGGGGCAATCGACATTCTCGTCAATGCCGACGGCAGGATCGCCGAGACCGGTCCGTCGCTTTCTGTCTCGCAGGATGTTGTGCGCATCGACGGCAAGGGCGCCTTCATTTCGCCCGGCTGGGTCGACCTGCACGTGCATATCTGGCACGGCGGCACCGATATTTCTATACGTCCGTCCGAATGCGGCGTCGAGCGCGGCGTCACCACGCTGGTCGATGCCGGTTCGGCCGGTGAGGCGAATTTCCATGGCTTCCGCGAATATATCATCGAGCCCTCGCGCGAGCGCATCAAGGCCTTCCTCAATCTCGGCTCGATCGGCCTCGTCGCGTGCAACCGCGTCGCGGAATTGCGGGATATCCGTGATATCGATCTCGACCGCATTCTCGAAGTCTATGCGGCAAACAGCGAGCACATTGTCGGCATCAAGGTGCGCGCCAGCCATGTCATCACCGGGTCCTGGGGCGTCACCCCGGTCAAGCTCGGCAAGAAGATCGCCAAGATCTTGAAAGTGCCGATGATGGTGCATGTCGGCGAGCCGCCGGCGCTTTATGACGAGGTGCTTGAGATCCTCCGACCCGGCGACGTCGTCACCCATTGCTTCAACGGCAAGGCCGGGTCGAGCATCATGGAAGACGAGGACCTCTTCAACCTCGCCGAGCGCTGTGCCTCCGAGGGCATCCGTCTCGACATCGGCCATGGCGGCGCCTCCTTCTCCTTCAAGGTCGCCGAGGCGGCGATCGCACGCGGGCTTCTGCCGTTCTCGATTTCGACCGACCTGCACGGCCACTCGATGAATTTCCCGGTCTGGGACCTGGCGACCACGATGTCGAAGCTGCTCAGCGTCGGCATGCCTTTCGTCAAGGTGGTGGAAGCCGTCACCCATGCGCCGGCATCCGTCATCAAGCTGTCGATGGAGAACGGGCTTTCGGTCGGCTCGCAAGCGGAGTTCACCATTTTCGACCTGGTCGATTCCGATCTTGAGGCGACGGATTCCAACGGCGACGTGTCGGTCCTCAACAAGCTGTTCGAGCCGCGCTATGCGGTGATGGGCGCGGATGCCTTTACCGCCAGCCGCTATGTGCCGCGGGCGCGCAAGCTGGTGCGGCACAGCCACGGCTATTCCTATAGGTAGGATCCACCGAAGGGCGCAATGCTCAGCGGTTGCGCCAGCCCATCAGCTTTTCGATCCGTTCCGCTGAACTGCGGACATGGGCGGTATAGTGGTTTTCGTCGGAAAAGGCCTTCTGTTCCGGCAGCACGATGGAAATGGTGGCGACGCACTGGCCGTCGCGATCGCAGATCGGCGAGGCGATGCAGGCAACCGCATAATCGGATTCCCCGCCTGGATCGACAGGCGAGACTCGAAGGCCTTGCCGGCGGCTTCCGACAACGTGCCCGGATCGATCTCGGCGCGGCCGGTCGGTGAAGAGCGGGCGCAGCGCTTGAACAGTTCGATGCGCTCCTCCTCCGCCAGGTGGCCGACGAGCAGGCGGCCGGAGGCCGTCCAGTTCAGCGGCACCCTTGTGCCGACGCGGGACGCCACCTGAAAATGGCTCGGGCCGTCGGCCATGGCCAGCACCAGCATATAGTCGCCGTCGCGGCCGCAGACCTGCACGGTTTCGCCGGCCTGGCGGCAGAGATCGTGCATTTCGTGGGTGGCGATGCTCATGAAATCCAGCGACCTGGCATACGCAAGGCCGTAATGGTAGAGCCGCGCGCCGAGCCAGATCGAGCCGTCCGCCTGACGTGTCAGCATGTTCTTCTCGACGAGATCGTCAACGATGACGTAAACGGTCGATAGCGGCGCCTTCACCGCCTTGGCGATGGCATAGACGCCGGCAGGCGATCCGGTCTCGTAAAGATGGTCGATCACTTGAAGCGCCCGGTCGATACCGCTGACACGCGCGCGGCGCGCGCCCTTGCCAGCAGCCTCGTCGGCAACGCCCTCATCTTCGGAGTAAACCGGGGGGGATGTCTTTCCGTCCAATTCCACGCACCTCATGAAAAACGCCGTTATGTTACATTACTATGGCATAGAGGTGGCTATGGCAAATCGCAACATCTTGTAGGTTGATCGTGTGGGCAGATGCGACAGCTCGGCGTGGAACAACAAGCCGCAGTCCGAGTTTGACCCCCTCAACCCAGGAGGTCATGATGCCAAATTATCCCACACCACCTTTTCCCTCTCAGAAACAGCCGATGCCGGGTTTCACGGCACAGATGGACCCCGTTCCCGATCATGGCGAAAAAAGTTATCGCGGTTCCGAGCGGCTGAAGGGCAAGCGTGCGATTATCACCGGCGGCGATAGCGGCATCGGCCGGGCCGTGGCGATCGCTTATGCCCGTGAAGGGGCCGATCTGGTGATCTCCTACCTCGACGAGGACGAGGATGCCGACGAGACCAAGCGGCTCGTCGAGCAGGCTGGGCGCAAGGCCATTCTCGTCAGCGGCGACATCCAGGATCCCGCCCACTGCAGGCAGATCGTCGAGACGGCGGTCAAGGAGCTCGGCGGCATTGACATTCTCGTCAACAACGCCGCGCATCAGGCAAGCTTCAAGAGCATCGACGAAATCAGCGACGAGGAATGGGAATTGACTTTCAAGGTCAATATTCATTCGATGTTCTACCTGACCAAGGCAGCCGTCGCCCATATGAAGCCCGGCAGCGCCATCATCAATACGGCTTCGATCAATTCGGACAATCCGAACCCGACGCTGCTTGCCTATGCGACGACCAAGGGTGCGATCCAGAATTTCACCGCCGGCCTTGCTCAGCTTCTGGCCGAGAAAGGCATTCGCGCCAATGCGGTGGCGCCCGGGCCAATCTGGACGCCGCTCATCCCTTCGACACTGCCTGAAGAAAGCGTCAGCAATTTCGGCAAGCAAGTGCCGATGAAACGGCCGGGACAGCCGGCCGAGCTTGCGACAGCCTATGTGATGCTGGCCGATCCCTTGTCGAGCTATATCTCCGGCACGACGATCGCGGTCACCGGCGGCAAGCCGATCCTCTAAAGCGCGTCGCGATCCTTCTGCGCGACATGCTTTAAAGCGGCAAGGGCCGCCGTCTGGTTGTGACGGCAGCCCTTGACGGGGGCAGGGAGAGATCCCCAAGCTGTTCAGGCGGCTTCTTCAGCCGAAGCAGGGCATTGCCGGCAGATTGGCGCGGCTTGCAAGCGCTCCGATCATATTGCCCACCGAAGTCGAGCGCGGTTCGCGTTTGCGGGCGGCCGTCTCCAGGAGTTGCTTGAAGTCTTCAAGCTTTACGCCGTCGGCGCGCAACACCATGGCGATCAGGGGGTCGTGAAGGGCTTCGGATATCGTCAGGTCGTCTCTGGTCTTTCTCATGGTTGTCCTCCTTTCGTGGGCGGTCGCCCGTGTTCCACTTTCCGCTGCCATGCCCTCGGCATTGACTTTCGCGTTTTGTGGTGTTACCGGTAAGTAACAATGCATTTGTTACCGATCGGTCACATTGATGTCAAGGACTACGTCCGCAAAAAAATCAGAAACTTCGAATGAAATCTCCGCAGCCGTTCCAGAAGATCGCATCCCGCCGCGGGAGCGTATCGTCTCGACCGCCTCGGAGCTTTTCCGCGAGCGCGGCATCCGCGGTATCGGCGTCGATGCCATTGCCGACGCGGCTCTGACCAACAAGATGACGCTCTACCGGCATTTCGGCTCGAAGGACGAACTCGTCTGTGAGACGCTGCGCCGGGCCTCCGAAAAGGCGGGTACCATCTGGCGCGATCTGGAAGCGGCCTATCCCGGCAATCCGCGCGCCCAGCTGGACGCCTGGGTGGAGTTGCGGGCGCAATGTCTGAACGGCGAGCCCGCCGGTTGCGATCTTGCCAATGCTGCCATCGAGCTGAAGGGCGAGGGCCATCCCGCCCATGAAATGATCGAGCGGCACAAGGCCGAACAGCGTGATCGCCTGGCCGCGCTCTGTTCGGCGGCCGGCGCGCGCGAACCCCAGCTTCTTGCCGATACGTTGACGCTGCTGCTCGAAGGCGCGCGTGTCAGCCGCCAGGCTATGGGTGCTGCCGGCTGCTGCGGCCATTTCGCCAAGGCCTGCCATGCGGCAATCGCTTCTTTCGCCTGACCACCGCAAGTGTGTGGGAGGGGAACCTTACTGCTTCCATGCCGTTTTCACACTAACCCGAGAGCGATGTGGAGGCAGGGAGATGAACTACGTCTATCTCAAACGCCTGTATGCCAAACGCGCCGAGCTCGAAGCCAAGCTGGAGCTCCATGATGCGCGCTATTGTTTCGGCGAGGAAGAAGTCGATGATGGCACCGACAGCGATCTGCGTCAGCGGTTGAGCGAGATTTCCGAGGAAATCGCTACGCTGGAGAGCAGGCCGGGCCGCTAACTGTTTCATTTTGGAACGTGTTCAGATTCCAGGCCGGCCTGGCCTAAAATCATCCTGTGCTGGCGCTAAGGATTTCCATCGTCCGAGCGTCGAATTTTCCCTGATAGAAATGCTCGATCACCCGGTGGAAGGGCGAACCATGGTCGCTGATCGCGGCAAACAAGGTCATCGACGAGCGCAGCTTGAGGTCGTCGGGTGAGCCCAGGATTTCGTGCGCCGATCGGCCGTTCACGGACAGGATCGCCTCGACGCAGCGCAGCAGCCGGCTTGAGAGAATGGGATCGGCGAGATAGGCGGCGGCTTCCTCGGCCGAGCGGATCGCATATTTTTCGGCCATCGCCGACGTGCCGAGACCGGCGATCTGCGGGAAGATGAACCACATCCAGTGGGACGTCTTGCGTCCGGCTTTCAGCTCTAAAAGCGCCTGTTCGTAGACGCCGTTTTGGGCATCGATGAACCGATCGAGATTATAGTCAATTTCACCGGCCATGGTCCTTTTCCCTTTTCCTGCTGTCGATGCAGCCTGGGCCAAGGTCTCCATGCCCGGCGAGCTAGCTTTCCTGTTAGCAGACCCTCTCAGCGTAGGGGCTGCTGTCGCGGCAATGGCCGTAGGCCGGATGCGGCGGCATGTTATCGCCGCCCGTGACGGCAATGGCCGATGTCGTCATCGGGTCCGTATTGCCGGAAGAATAGGCGGCAAAACCCGCAAAGCTCAAGAGAACCAGCGCTCCGACCACGACAATGCGCTCGAAGGCCGAAAGTTTCTGGGCGCTGACATGGTCTACATAATCACGCTCGCCTAAACCGGCTGTTTCGTCTTCTTTTACATGAAGGGTCACCATATCCTGGCGACGGGTCAAAGTTTCACAATCTGTCATTTTAATTACTCCTGCAACACATGCGGAGCCGGTCTCTTAAGAGCAGACTCTTACCCTCGCGCCGAACCGCTTCCGCATGCGTGCAGCATGTGTGTCTTCGATCGTGGTAATTGAAGGGGCGATATTCAAACTCAGTGTTCAAAAAATCGTACCAATAAATGCAAAATATCGTGAACCTCTGGTTCACCGGAATGATCCGGGGTAGTCCAGAGAGGAACATCTTTTTTCTGGATAGTCCCATGAGCAAATCCTTCGGCGCGATGTCGGTCGCGCAGCTTTCCGTCCTCATTCAAGCTGGCGCGGCCGATCCGGTCGAGGTGGCGGAGGCGGTCTTCGATTCCATCGCGCATTATGCCGACAAGGCCGTCTTCACCACACTGCTCGAAAGCCGGGCGATGGCGGAGGCACGCGCTTCGTCGCGACGTCTGCGGGAGGGGCGCTCGCTTGGATTGCTGGACGGCATTCCGATCGCCTGGAAGGATCTTTTCGACATGGAAGGCTTGCCGACGACGGCCGGTTCCGTCGTACTGGCAAAGGATATGCCGGCCAAGCGCGATGCGGCTGTCGTCGCTTTGCTCAGGCAGGCGGGCATGGTCGCCGTCGGACGCACCAATATGAGCGAATTCGCCTTTTCCGGCCTCGGCATCAATCCGCATTACGGCACGCCGGTAAATCCGCGCGGCACTGATCTCCCGCGCATTCCGGGCGGCTCGTCCTCGGGCGCTGGTGTCGTCGTCGCTGCCGGATTGGTTCCGGTCGCCATTGGCACCGATACTGGCGGCTCGGTGCGTATTCCCGCCGCCTTGAACGGCATCGTCGGCTACAAGGCGACGCGTGGCCGCCACGCGATGGCAGGCGTCTATCCGTTGGCAAAGAGCCTGGATTCGCTAGGACCGCTCTGCCGCAACGTCACGGACGCGGTCTGGATCGATGCGGCGATGCGTGGCCTGACCGCGCCTGATGTCGTTGCGCATCCCCTGCAAGGGCTGGAACTCATCGTGCCTGAAAATGTCGTCTTCGACGGAGCGGAACCCGGCGTCGTCGCCGCGTTCGAGGCGGCTTTGGAACGTCTTCAAAAGGCCGGCGCCAAGGTTGCCCGCACCGTCATCCCCGCCTTCGACGAAATCTTCGAGCTGATGACGAGATATGGTCCGCTGGTCACGGCGGAGGCTTTCGCACTTCATCAGGAACGCTTGGCCGGACCGGACGCGGACAGGATGGATCACCGTGTCGTCTTGCGTACCCGTCTCGGAAGCAAGACGACGCTGCCCGATTACCTCAGAATCCTCGAGGCGCGCAGCCGCCTGATCGCCGATGTCGAGCTCCTGGTCGGCGACCGGCTGCTCGCCTTTCCCACTGTCGCCCATGTCGCGCCGCCGATCGGGCCGCTGGTGCAGGATGACGAGCTGTTCTTCGCGACGAACAACAAGATGTTGCGCAACACCGCGCTCGGCAATTTCCTCGACTGGTGCGGCGTTTCCATTCCGTGCGGCACCGGCGAGGCTGGCATGCCTGTTGGACTGCTGCTTTCCGCCACGGCCCATCGCGATGAGGCGCTCCTGGGGATCGCCCTTGCCGCCGAGCCGGTCATCCGCGACGACTTTGCCTGAATTGGCAATTGAACCGCCGGGAATTAGTTGCCATTGATGGCGTGAGGAGATCCCGGAGGAAAGCAAGTGCAGGTTTTGCAAAACGGACGTTTCGCGGTTTCGACATGGTCGCTGCATCGGCTGCTTGGCGCCGTTCACGCCTATAGTCCCGATCCCGACAAAAGCGCTGCGCCGAAAGAGCCCTATGGCCCAGGCGGCGCGGTGCTGATCGACGTGCCGGCGGCGCTTACGGCACGTGGCGTCAACCGGCTGGAGGTCTGTTCCTTCCATCTGCCGAGCCTCGACGCCGCCTATATAAGCGAATTGCGCGAGGCGATGGCGGCCTCGAACGTGTTGTTCCAGACGCTGCTGGTCGAGGACGGCGATCCGAGCCATCCCGAGACCGCCGAACGCGACGTCAGATGGATGGCGGAGTGGATCGACATCGCTGCAGCCCTCGGGGCGCAGAGGATGCGCGTCATAGCCGGCAAGCAGAAGCCGACGGAAGAAAACCTCGCCCGCGCCGCCCGCCATCTGAACTGGCTGGCCGAAAAGGCGGAAGGCAGCGGCGTGCGTGTCGTCGTCGAGAACTGGTTCGACCTGCTGCCGTCACCCGTCGAGATGAACTGGCTGCTGGACCGGCTGGATGGCAGGGTCGGCCTCAACGGTGACCTCGGCAACTGGGCGGCGCCGGCGAAATATCAGGGCCTTGCCGATATCATGGGCCGGGCGGAAATCTGCCATGCCAAGGCCGATTACGGCGTTAGCGGCCTCGACGCCGAGGACTACCGCACGTGCCTGGAGATGTGCGAGAGGGCCGGTTATGCCGGTCCCTTCACGCTGATCTACGACTCGTCCTTCTTCCCGGATGAATGGGACGGCATCCTGCTGCAAAAGACGTTCATCGAGGATTTCCTGCGCGAGTCGCCGGCGCGCAGGACGGCTTAAATCAGAAGCACTTCTCGCTCATCCCTAGAGCATGATGCCGAAAAGTATGAGCGGTTTTCGGACGACATCATGCTCTAACGACATAATGTAGAACAGGATTCAGATTTTAGGCCGACCCGGCCTAAAATCATCCTGTTCTAGCGCGGGAACCTTTGGTTTTCCTCCAGCACGTTCAGATCCATGTGATTGCGCATGTAGCGTTCCGAGGCTTTCTGCAACGGCTGATAGTCCCATGGATAATAGGCCCCATTGCGCAGCGCCGCGTAAACCACCCAGCGGCGCGCCTGGCTTTCGCGCACGGCTGCGTCGAAATCGGCAAGGTTCCAGCGCCGGCCGGCCTGTTCGACAAGCCTTGCCAAAATCTCGGCATGCGCCGGATCGGCCGCCAGATTGTCGAGCTCCTGCGGATCGGCCTCGAGATTAAACAGCATCGGCGGGTCCTTCTCGCAAAGCGAGAGTTTGTATCGTCCGTCCCGGATACAGACGAGCGGCGCCTCGGAACCCTCTGCGGCATATTCCATCGGGACCGGGCCGCGGCTGCCGGTGCCTTGGGCAAGCGCTGCGAGATTCTCGCCCTCGGTCCATGGCTTCAGCGAGGCGATATCGATCCCGGCAAGTCCTGCCAGCGTCGGCGTCACGTCGAGCGTGGAGACGGGCTGGTCGATCCGTCTGGCCTTCCAGCCGGGTGCTGCAATCATCAGCGGAACGCGGGCCGATCCTTCGAAGAAGTTCATCTTGAACCAGAGGCCGCGATCGCCGAGCATGTCGCCATGGTCGGAGGCGAAGAGGACGATGGTGTTTTCAGCCATGCGGCTCCGTTCCAGGACGCCAAGAATGTCGCCGATCTTCTCGTCGACATAGGAGATATTGGCGAAATAGCCGCGCCTTGCCCGCCTGATCTGCTCATCGCTGATGTCGAAAGCATCGTGATCGCAGGCTATCATCAGGCGCTGAGAGTGCGGGTCCTGGCGCTCGAAGGCAATCGGCGCTACCGCCGGGTCAAGTGCCGGGCAATCCTCATAGAGGTCCCAGAATTTGCGGCGCGCGACATAGGGGTCGTGCGGATGGGTGAAGCTGACGGTCAGGCACCAGGGGCGCTCGTCGTGTCCGCGCGAGAGATCGAACAGCTTGCGGGCGGCGTGGTAGGCGACCTCGTCGTCATACTCCATCTGGTTGGTGATCTCGGCAATGCCGGCGCCGGTGACCGAACCCAGATTGTGATACCACCAGTCTATGCGTTCGCCGGGCTTGCTATAATCCGGCGTCCAGCCGAAGTCGGCCGGGTAGATGTCCGTCGTCAGACGCTCCTCGAAACCATGCAACTGGTCGGGGCCGACGAAATGCATCTTGCCGGAAAGTGCGGTCTGGTACCCGGCCGCGCGCAGGTGATGCGCATAGGTCGGCATGTCAGAGGCAAATTCCGCCGCATTGTCATAGACGCGGGTTCGGCTTGGCAATTGTCCGGACATGAAGGAGGCCCGCGCCGGTGCGCAGAGCGGGCTTGCGGTATAGGCGTTGGTGAAACGCACGGAACGCTCCGCCAATGATTTCAGATGCGGCGCATGCAGAAAATCGGCCGGGCCATCGGGAAAGAAAGTGCCATTCAACTGATCGACCATCAGGATGAGAATATTCGGACGCGCCATGTGAAATTGTCTCCTGTGGTCTCAAAGGCCGGGAAGGTCCCGCTGAGGCGCACGTCGCCCCTTGCTATTTGCAGATCTTATCAAAGCCAGTATTGTCATGCCTGTAAAGCTGGCTTTTTTCGATAGTTGCCAAAAGGAATTTTTATGCGAGATCGCCCGCCTGAGCTGGGATCGATGCGCATCTTTACGGAGGTCGCAAGGCTCGGCAGCTTTTCGGCCGCAGCGGCAGGTCTCGGCCTTACGCAGCCGGCCGTCAGCTATCAGATTCGGCGGCTGGAAGAGCAGTTCGGCGTTGCCCTGCTGCGCCGCCAACACCGCGGCGTCGAGTTGACCGCGGAGGGGGAGCGGCTTTTCCAGGTCGCGGCCAAGGCGGTCGGTGACATCGATGCCCTGGCGCGCAGTTTCCGCACTGAGGCTCAAAGGCCGGTCGTCAGACTGAGAACCGACTATGCTTTTTCAGCGCTTTGGCTGATCCCGCGCATGCACGGCTTTCGCCTGCTTCACCCCGAAACGGATATACAGATCGTCGCCACCCAGAGGCTTGAGCCCGGCCTTCGTGACGACGCCGATGTGGTTGTGGTTTTCGGGACGCGGGCGGAATTCGGCGCCATCGGATCGCTTCTGCTGCAGGAAAAGGTCGTGCCCGTCTGCACGCGAGGCTTTCTCGATCGCAACGGCCCGTTCGACGATCCGCAGCAGCTTGCCAAAGCGATCCTGATCCATCTCGACTCGCCAATGCCATCGCCCTGGTTCGACTGGCGAAGCTATTTTGCCGAATTCTCCGTCATTCGCGATCTCCATGCCGGCCGCGGCGATGTCAGTTTCAACACCTATTCGCTGGTCGTCCAGGCCGCTCTCAGCGAGCAGGGCGTGGCGATCGGCTGGATGGGCCTGGTCGATACGCTTCTCTCCACACATATGCTGGTGGAAGCCGGGCGGCCGCTCGAGGCACCCGACCGCGGATACTGGCTGATACCGCCGCGATCGGCAAATATTCACAGCGAGAGGCTCAGCACCTGGCTGGTGGATGAAGTCGGCAGGACATGACATTCGGACCGAGGCCGGCGCGTCATTGCATCGCGAATATGCTAGCGCTCAGGAGAGAAGCCTTGTCATGACTGGCGTCGATCGACATTGTGGCATCGATTCATAAGGAAGGGCCGAAACATGTCGCGAACCGTCGGATACATCGTTGGACTGCTCATGATCCTCCTGGGACTGATCTGGATCGCCCAGGGAAGCGGCTATTTTCCCTATCCCGCGTCCAGTTTCATGATCAACCAAAGCATCTGGGTTCTCTGGGGAAGCATCATGGTCGTCGCCGGGCTCGCTGTGACAATTATTATTTCACGGCTGCGCCGGAGAGGATGAGCCGGCAACCCGTGCACGGCTTTGAGGGAATTCGGCATCGACGAGTTCCTCGAGGTGAAATATCTGGCCGCTGGCGGCCTGTCGAATTGAGGAGAATGGCATGAGCGCAGCTGATATCGACGGATTTGCGGACAGGATCAGGCAGCACCGGGGCGGCATGATCTCCGCCTGGATCGGTATTCCCGACGCTACGCTCGCCAATCACCTGGCGCAGGAGGCCTTCGACACCATCGTGCTGGATATGCAGCACGGCATGTGGGACATGCCCTCGGCAGCGAACGCCGTTGCCCAGGTGCGCCTTGCCGGCAAGCCGGCGCTGGCGCGCATTCCGGTCGGTGATTTCGCGTCCGCCTCGCGCCTGCTCGATGCCGGCGCCTCTGGCATCATCGCGCCAATGATCAATTCGGCCGAAGACGCGCAAGCCTTCGTCAAGACCACCAAATACCCGCCTCTCGGCGAACGCAGCTGGGGACCGTCGCTGGCGCTCAACCATACAGGCCTGTCGGCCGATGATTATCTGAAGAACGCCAATGCGCTCACCGTCGCCGTCGCCATGATCGAGACCCGGGCAGCCCTCGAGGCGATTGACGGCATCCTCGGCGTTGCCGGCATCGATGGCATTTTCATCGGCCCTTCCGACCTTTCGATCGCGCTGTCGAACGGCGATCAGGTGGCGCCGAACGCCGCCGAGATCGACAGCGCCATGCAGCATGCGGTTTCGCGCTGCCGTGCCCATGGCAAATTCGCCTGCGCCTTCGCCGGTGACGGCGAGCGGGCTGGCGAACTGCTGAAGTTCGGCTTCGATCTGGTCATTGCCGGCGCCGAGACCGCGCAGTTGCGCTCCGGCGCCCGCCGCGCCATCAATGCCGCCCGCAGGATCGCTTCTGCTTGAGCGTCATTTCACCGATTTGACGGCCAGCCAGATGACGTGGCGGGCGCCGCCGCGTTTGCCGTTGGCGCGCGTGTTGACCGCATCGACGGAAAAACCGCTATCCTTGAGACGCCGCGTGAAATCCGGGTCCGGACCGGACGACCAAACGGCGAGCACGCCGCCTGGGCGCAACGCGTCGCCGGCGGCGCGAAGGCCGGCAAAATCGTAGAGCCGGTCGTTGGATTTGCGGGTCAGGCCATCAGGACCGTTATCGACATCGAGCAGAATGGCGTCATAGGCGGCCTTGCCGGTGCGGATCGCGTCGCCGACATCGCCCTGATGGATGCCGACCCGCGGATCGTCGAGACAGCCCTTGAAGACCTCGGTCATCGGCCCGCGTGCCCAGGCGACGACGGCCGGCACCAGTTCGGCGACGGTGACGCCGGCATCTTCGGGAAGGACGGCGAGGGCGGCGCGCAGGGTGAAGCCCATGCCGAGGCCGCCGATCAGGATCCGCGGCTTCGGGTGCGCCTTGATCCGATCCCAGGAAAGGGTCGCCAGTGCCTCCTCCGAGCCGCTGAGACGGCTGTTCATCAGCTCGTTGGCGCCGAGCATGATCGAGAACTCGCTGCCGCGCCGCTTCAGCCGCAATTCGCCGTATTCACCGGGAATGGTCGCGGAATCGAGCTGGATCCATGGCAGCATGACGGCTTCGCCTCTTATGAAAGGGACTGTCCCCTAGCATAGGGCAGGCGACGAGGCCAGCAAGCCGGCTTCAGATCATCCGCACCGACGGGTCCGCCCAGCTCTTGTAAAGCTCGCCCAATGGCCGGCCGTTTCGGTCGGCATGTTTGGTTGAGCGAGTGCCTATTCGCCGCCTTTCCAGAGTGCATGAAAATGCTGGACAGGTCCATGGCCGGAGCCGACGGTGAGGTAGCCGGCAGCCGCGACCGCGCCGGCGAGGTAATCCTTGGCGATGGCGACGGCCTCCCGCGCCGAAGCGCCCTTGGCAAGCTCGGCCGCCAGCGCGCTGGACAGCGTGCAGCCGGTGCCGTGGGTGTTCTTGGTCGGCACGCGCCTGGCTTCGAACCAGTGCAGACCGGCGGCGGTAGCAAGCACGTCAGGGCTCTCGTCGCTGTCGAGATGGCCGCCCTTGACCAGCACCGCGACCGGGCCAAGCGCCAGCAGGCGCTCGGCCTGCGCCGCCATGTCAGCGCGGTTTGTCGCGACCGGCTGGTGCAGCAGGGCGGCGGCTTCCGGCAGGTTCGGGGTCAGAAGCGTGGCAAGCGGCAGCAGCCGGCGGGTCAGGACGTCGACCGCTTCGGGCGCCAGTAGGGCGGCTCCACCCTTGGCGATCATGACAGGGTCGATGACGATCGGAATGTCGCGGTGGTCGGTCAGCGCACCGGCAACGGCGTCGGCGATGCCGGCATTGGCGATCATGCCGATCTTGACGGCATCGACGCGCACATCGGCAAAGACGGCATTGATCTGATCGGCGACGAATTGCGGCGGCACCAGATGCACGCCGCTCACCCCTTGCGTGTTCTGCGCCGTCAGCGCGGTCAGCACCGCCATGCCGTAGACGCCGCGGGCGGAAAAGGCCTTGAGGTCGGCCTGGATGCCGGCGCCGCCGGAGGGATCGGAGCCGGCGATCGAGAGAACGTTGCGGATCATGCGCGGGCCTTTCGAATTTCTGCGGCGATGCGGCGGGTGGCCGCTTCGGGGTCGGGCGAACCGCAGATGGCGGAGACGACGGCAAGCCCCCGGGCGCCGGCGGCGAACACCTGGCCGACATGATCTACCTTGAGCCCGCCGATCGCGACGGATGGCACCGGCGAGGCCTTGACCAGCCTTGCAAGGCCGTCAAAGCCGATCGGCTGCTTGTGATCGGCCTTGGTCGGTGTCGCAAACACCGGCCCGACGCCGGTATAGTCGACCAAGCCAGGATCGACGGCGTTCGCAAGCGCCTCGCTCTCGACCGACAGGCCAAGGATCATCTCGGCACCGACCATGGCCCGCGCTCTGCGCGCATCCATATCCTCCTGGCCGATGTGCAGGCCATCGGCGCCGATGGCGATGGCCGCCTCGACGTCATCGTTGACGATGAGAAGCGCGCCCGTCCCATCCAGCGCCTGTTTCAAGGCGCGGCCGGTCTCGATCATCCTGATGGTGCCGGCATTTTTGTCACGCAACTGCACCATGGTGGCGCCGCCGGCAACGGCAAGGCGCGCTGTTTCGACCATGCCGATCCCGGCGCAGAGATCGGGGTCGAGGACGAGATAGAGCGAAAGGTCGAAAGCCTTCATGCGGCTGATATCCTTGCCCGGGCATCCAGCGTTTCGGCGTCGAGCGCGGCCAGCGCATCGAGGAAGCGCCAGGAGAAGGAGCCGGGGCCGGCCGCCCCAAGGGCGGCCTCCTCGCCGGCGATGGCGAAGGTTGCAAGGGCTGCGACCGTCGCGCCGAAGATATCCTGAGGTGCCGTCGCGGCAAAGGCGCCGACGAGGCAGGTGAGCGAGCAGCCGAGTGCCGTGACCTGCGGCATCAGGACCGATCCGCCTTCGATGCGCACGGCCCGCTCGCCGTCGGTGACGAAATCCACGGCGCCGGTTACGGCGATGACCGCCCGCTGCCGCTCGGCAAGCCATCGCGCCGAACCTTCCGCTTGCTCGACCGGGTCGCGGCTGTCGACCCCCTGGCCGCGGCTTTCTCCGCCGGCAAGCGCGATGATCTCGGACGCGTTGCCGCGGATGATGGTTGGGCGCAGCGCCAGCAGTTCGGCGACCGCATTGCGGCGGAAGGCGGTGGCATAATGGGCGACCGGATCGAGCACCCAGGGTTTGCCGGCTGATGTCGCCGCCTTCGCAGCCGCCTGCATGCCGTCGATCCATTGCGTCGACAGCGTGCCGATATTGATTGTCACAGCGCTGGCGATCGCGGCGAATTCGCCGGCTTCTTCCGCGGCATGCACCATGGCGGGCGAGGCGCCTGATGCAAGCAGGACATTCGCGGCGATGTTCATGGCGACGTAATTGGTGATGCACTGAACGAGCGGCGGCTTCTCGCGCATCGCCTTCAGCATCGCTCCTGGTGTGGTCCTGGTCTGCATATGGCCCCTTTCAGGCGGGGGCGGGCACGGGGCGGTTCATGCGGACGGTGCCGCGGCCCCGAGCGACTCCCTCCGCCGGCATTATCCGGTTCAGGTTCGAAGGGTGCTTCTCAGCCCGTCTGTCGACGAACGCCCCTGTCTCTCATCACGCCCTTTTTCGCAGAGAACGGGGCGGATGTCATCTCGAAAATGACAGTCCTGCGGCTGCGCCGCGCGATGACGATGAACGATTTTAAGAGATGCGCACCCCGCGGATAATCTCTGCCGGGGTGCCTCTTGGACTCCACTATCTGGATTCGTATATTGCCGTCGAGAATACGACATCGAAATCCGCTAGCTCAAGTCATGAAGATCGGTGGTAATCGCCGGCCCAATCGAAAACTCCGAAAACCGCACCCTCAGCCCGCTGCGCTCCGGCGTGCAGGCGGTCGGGCCGACTTCGTAGCGCTCGGCAGCCGGGAGGGGCGCTAACCGCAGTAGCGGCCAGCGGCGTCCGTCGCGTGAAGCCTGGATGCGCATCGCGCCGTTGGCGACCGTCACGCGGATGCGGAAATCTTCCAATTCGCGGAAGGGCTGAGCGACGGACCAGTCGGATTTGCCGTCGGTGACGACGGTGCTGAGGAAGGCTTCGCCGTCGGTGAACTCGACGCCTGTTTTCATCCAGCGTTTCTCGTCGATGCGCACCATCAGGCCGGCCTGGTCGTAGAGGGTGCGGAATTCGCCCTGGACGCGGATCTGCGCGGTGAAGCCGTCGGTGGTGGGAAAGGCGAGGAAATGGCCGCTGTCGCGGGTGAAGCCGTAATGGGTTTCTCGCCAGAAATCGGTTTTCTCATCGGTGGTCAAGGTAAGGCCGGCTTCGTTCGCCTGCCAGTGTGCGGGCTCGTTCAGCCATTTGCCGTCATTGAAGTCGATGCTCATCCTGTTCTCCCGTTCCGTTGAAGCCTCACCGCAGGGCGATCGCCTCACCTTGGCATAATGCGCGGCCGTGGTGCAGGCCGGCGCAGCCGAAGATTGTGTGTTTTTCCGGCGTCCGGCTATCCGCCCTAGCATAATCCGTCGCTCGTGCTTGACAGGATCGATCCATCTCCTATTCTGTTACAAAAAGATGAATTACATAATTGTGGAACTAAACGGGAGCTCTCACATGAAAAGACTGGTCGCATTCCTTCTCGGCACTGCACTCGTCGCCCTGCCTTCGACACTCCTTGCCCAGGAAAAGGGTGGCGTCATCAACGTCGCGACGATTGGCGAACCGCCGACGCTCGATCCGATGTCGTCGACGGCCGATCTGGTCGGCATCGTCACGCAGCACATTTTCGAAACGCTCTACACCTTCGACAAGAGCTGGAACGTCACGCCGCTTCTGGCCGAAAGCCTGCCTGAGATCAGCGCCGACGGCAAAACCTATACGATCAAGCTCAGAACCGGCATCAAGTTCCACGACAATACCGATATGACCTCGGAAGATGTCGTCGCCTCGCTTGGCCGCTGGATGAAGATCGCTTCGCGCGGCAAGCAGGTGGCTGGCTTCATCGAATCCGTCACCGCCGTCGATCCGGCGACCGTCAAGATTGCGCTGAAGCAGCCCTATGCGCCGCTGACCTCGCTGCTTGCCTTCAACAATTCGGCCGCGATCATCATCCCGTCGGAAAAGCAGGACGAGCCGATGAAGGACTTCATCGGCACCGGTCCCTACATGCTGAAGGAGCGCAAGGCCGACCAGTATATCCAGCTCGTCCGTTTCGATGCCTATAAGTCACGCGAAGGCGACAGCAATGGTTATGGCGGCGCCCGTCATCAATATCTCGATGAGATCCGCTTCGTGCCGGTGCCGGATCCGAACACCCGCGTCGAAGCCGCTGTTTCCGGCCAGTATGATTATGTCGACTCGATCCCCGTCGAATCCTACGACAAGCTGAAGGCTTCGACCGCCTCGCAGCCGATCATCCTCAAGCCCTTCGGTTATCCGGTCTTCGTCTTCAACACGAAGGAAGGTATTGCCGGGAATGTCGAGGTCCGCAAGGCGATCCGCCAGGCGCTCAGCATGGAAGACATGCTGGCCGCCGCCTTCGGCAGCAAGGATTTCTATGCGCTCGACGGCGCGATCTATCCGAAGACCTTTGCCTGGTCGACCGATGCCGGCGTCGAAGGCGCTTATAATGTCGCCGATCCGGAAGGGGCGGCGGCCGCCGCCAAGAAGGCCGGCTATAATGGCGAGCCGATCCGCATCCTGACCAGCCGCCAGTACGAATTCCATTACAAGATGGCGCAGGTCGCCGCCGAATATCTGAAGCTTGCCGGCTTCACCGTCGATATGCAGGTTGTGGATTGGGCGACGCTGACGCAGCGGCGCACCGATCCGAAGCTCTGGGATATCTACATCACCCATAGCCCCTTCCTGCCGGAGCCGGCGCTGATCGGCTCGCTCTCGACCAGTTCGCCGGGCTGGTGGGATACGCCGGCCCGCAAGGCCGCCGTCGATGCCTTTACATCGGAAGTCGATCCGAAGAAGCGCGTGGCGCTCTGGGCCGATGTCCAGAAGGTGATCTATGCCGATGCACCCTTCATGAAGATCGGCGACTTCAACGCGGTTTCGGCGGAATCGACCAAGCTCGAAGGCGTCGATCCGGCTCCGTGGCCGTATTTCTGGAATGCTTCGATCAAGAAGTAAACATCGCCAGCGATACCGGCCCGTCGTGGCCGGTATCAGTCTTCTTTTTGCAGCATCTGCAAGGGTTTGCCAGACGTTCATGATACGCTACATCCTCCAGCGCCTGTTCGGCATGATCGTCGTGATGTTTCTCGTCGTCACGATCGTCTTCGTCATCGTGCGTGTGACACCGGGAGATCCGGCCGCCGTCATGCTCGGGCCGGATGCGACGCCGCAGGATATTGCCGACCTCAGGTCCCGGCTCGGCCTCGATCAGTCGCTCGGCCTGCAATATGTCTATTATATCGGCCAGATGCTGAGAGGTGATCTCGGCCAGTCGATCTTCCTCAACATGCCCGTCACCTCGGCCTTGCTCGACCGCGCCGAGCCGACCTTCTTCCTGACTTTGTTTTCGCTCGCAATCGCCAGCATCATCGCCCTGCCGATCGGCATCTATGCCGCCTATCGGCGCGGTTCCTTCATCGATCAGGCGGCAACGACGCTCGCGATGTTTGCCGCCAGCATTCCAAGCTTCTGGCTCGGCCTGATCCTGATGCAGTCCTTCGCCGTCAGGCTGAACCTCTTCCCGGTCTCGGGTTATGGCGGTCCCGGCTCGACCTTCTTCGAGCGCATGTATCACCTGACGCTGCCTGCCTTTGCGCTCGGCATTGTCTCTTCGGCGCTGATCCTGCGCTTCACCCGCGCGTCGATGCTCGATGTGCTTGGCGACGATTATATCCGCACGGCCCGCGCCAAGGGGCTGATCGAGCGCCGGGTCATTCTCAAGCACGCTCTGAAGAATGCGCTGATCCCGATTCTGACGGTGATCGGTCTGACGGCAGCGGTGCTGATTTCGGGCGCCGTCGTCACCGAGACCGTCTTCGGCCTGCCGGGTGTCGGCAATCTCGTCGTCTCGGCGGTCCTGCGCCGCGACTATCCCGTCATCCAGGGGGCGCTGCTCGTCATCGCCGCCCTCTATGTGCTGATCAATTTTGCGATCGACATGCTCTATCTGCTGATCGATCCAAGGGTGCGCTACTGATGGCCGATATCGCAATCAAACCCGCGGAAGGCGAGGGCAGCAAATTCGCCAGGCGGCTGCTGAAGCGCAAGACGGTCGCCTTGGGCCTGCTGATCCTGACGATCTTCGTGCTTCTGGCGATCTTGGCGGCTCTTGTCGCGCCCTATTCGCCGTCGAAGCTTTCCATCGTCAACCGGCTGAAACCGCCGAGCGGCACCTTTGTCTTCGGCACCGACGAGTTCGGCCGCGACGTCTTCTCGCGCACGATCTTCGCCGGCCGCCTGTCGCTGCTCGTCGGTGTTGCGGTCGTGACCTTGTCGGCCGTGATCGGCGTAACGCTCGGTCTGCTTGCCGGCTTCTTCCAGAAGCTCGATACGCCGATCGCCCGGCTGATCGATGCGATGATGGCATTCCCCGATATTCTGCTGGCGATCGCGCTCGTCGCCGCCCTCGGCCCGTCGTTGACGACGGTGATCATCGCGCTGTCGATCGTCTATGCGCCGCGCCTTGCCCGGATCGTGCGCGCTTCGACGCTGGTCATTCGCGAGCTGCCCTATGTCGAGGCGGCGAGGGCGCTTGGCATTTCGACCTTCCATATCATGACCCGGCATGTGCTGCGCAATCTGCTGTCGCCGATCCTGGTGCAGGCGACGTTCCTTTTCGCCAGCGCCATGCTTGCCGAAGCCGGCCTGTCTTTCCTCGGCCTCGGCGTCAGCCCCGAAATCCCGACCTGGGGAACGATGATCGCCGCCGGCCGCCAGTATATCGGCCAGGCCGACTGGATGACGCTGTTTCCGGGCGTCGCCATCATCCTCTCCGTGCTGTCGCTGCAGATGGTCGGCGACGGCCTCAGGGACATGCTCGATCCGAGACTTCGCAAGGATCTTTAATCCGCCGACCAAGCGTCGGCCCAATCGAAATTCGCTAAATCGAAAATTGCATGACAGGAGTTTGCGTGAATCAGTTTCCCACCGCCGCCGGCAAGGTCGAGAACTCGCCTTACGAACGGCTTGCTGCCCTCGGCATAACGCTTCCGCCGCCGCCGCCGCCGATCGCCAATTTCGTCACGCACGTGATCGAAGGCAATATGCTCTACCTCTCCGGCCAGGGCCCGCGCGAGGCCGACGGCTTCCTGCATGCCGGCAAGGTCGGCGGTGGCATCAGTGTCGAGGGGGCCTATGGCCATGCGCGGCTGACCGGCATCAACCTGCTTGCCGTCATGCAGGATGCGCTCGGCGATCTCTCCCGGGTCAAGCGGGTGGTCAAGCTGCTCGGCATGGTCAATGCCGTGCCTGATTTCGAGGATCATCCGAGCGTCATCAACGGCTGCTCGGATCTGCTGATCGCAGTCTTCGGGCCGGCCGGCGAACATGCCCGCTCGGCCGTCGGCTTCGGCTCGCTGCCCGGCAACATCACCGTCGAGATCGAGGCGATCGTCGCCTTGCACGGCTGATGGAAGCTCGACACATTTGATCGACCGCCCCATGTTTCGTTTTTCGACCCAGAATCCTGGAGATCTCCATGTTCACTGATATCCGCCCGTCGCTTGGCCTTCGCCCTGTCATCAATGTATCGGGCACCATGACCAGCCTCGGCGCCTCGATCGTCGTTCCCGAAGCGATCAGCGCGATGGCATCGATCCTTCCGCACTTCGTCGAGATCAACGACCTGCAGCGCAAGGCAAGCGCCGTCATCGCAAGGCTGACCGGCGGCGAGGCGGGCTTCGTCACTGCCTCCTGCTCGGCCGGTATTTCGCTCGCCGTCGCCGGCGCGATCACCGGCAATAACCTGCTGGCGATCGAGAAGCTGCCGGATGTCGTGCCGGAGAAGAACGAAGTGCTGGTGCAGATGGGCCATGTGGTCAGCTACGGCGCCCCGGTCGACCAGGCGATCCGGCTTGCCGGCGGCAAGGTCGTGCTTGTCGGGCAGGCGACCTCGACGCATCGCTTCCACATGGAAAACGCCATCACCGACAAGACCGCCGCTGCCGTCTATGTCGTCTCCCACCATGTTGTCGATTACGGCCTGCTGAACCTCAAGGAATTCGTCGAGATTGCCCATGCCAAGGGCGTGCCCGTCATCGTCGATGCCGCCTCGGAATATGATCTCAGGATTTTCCTGGAGCAGGGGGCCGACATCGCCCTTTACTCCGGCCACAAATTCCTCGGCGGCCCGACCTCGGGCATCGTTGCCGGCAGAAAGGAGCTGGTGCGCCACGCCTTCCTGCAGAACATGGGCATCGGCCGCGGCATGAAGGTCGGCAAGGAGAGCATCTTCGGAGTCATGGCAGCACTTGAAGCATGGGAAAACCGCGACCATGCCGGCATCCGGGAACGCGAGACCGGCTATCTCAACCTGTGGAAGCGCACGCTCGACGGTCGCCCGGGCGTCACCGCGCTGATCGAGCCCGACCCGACCAACAATCCGCTCGATCGGCTGCGCCTGATCGTCGATCCTGAGCAAGCCCATATCACCGCCTGGGATTTGGCCGATGCGCTCGCCAAGGGCAGCCCGCCGATCATCGCGCGCGATCACGAGGTGGAGCACCGCTATTTCTACCTCGACCCGTGCAATCTGCACCCGGGCGAAGAGACGATTGTCGCGCAGCGCCTGGCGCAGGAACTCGATAAGGCGCGCGCCTCCAACGAGATCATCGCAACGCCGATCGAGAACCGTAGCAGGCACCGCTTCGACGGTGCGCTGCGCTGGCCGGATTGAACCACCGCTTACCCGCAAGAGGAACCACCATGGCCAGCGCCCAAACGCAACCGATCCAGACGACCACCGACGTTCTTTCCGTCGAAGGGCTGACGACATCCTTCCTGGTGGACGGCGTCTGGAAACCGGTGGTGCGCGACGTCTCCTTCACCGTCGCTCCGGCGGAAACGGTGGCGATCGTCGGCGAATCGGGCTCGGGCAAGAGCGTCACCTCGCTCTCGATCATGCGGCTGCTGCAGGCGGATACGAGCCGCGTCGAGGGCCGCGTCATGCTCGGTGGACGCGACCTTCTGGCATTGCCGGAAAATGCCATGCGGCAGGTTCGCGGCAACGAGGTGGCGATGATCTTCCAGGAGCCGATGACATCGCTCAATCCGCTCTTCACCATCGGCGACCAGATATCCGAAGCGCTGCTCTGCCATTCCGATATGAGCAGGGCCGATGCCAAAGCCGAGACGATAAGGCTGCTGGAAAAGGTCCGCATTCCCTCGGCCGCCTCGCGCTTCGGCGAATATCCGCATCGTTTCTCCGGCGGCATGCGCCAGCGGGTGATGATCGCCATGGCGCTTGCCAGCCGGCCGAAACTGTTGATCGCCGACGAGCCGACAACGGCGCTGGATGTGACGATCCAGGGCCAGATCCTCGATCTCATCAAGATGCTGCAGGACGAGGAGGGAACCTCCGTTCTGTTCATCACCCATGACATGGGCGTCGTTGCCGAGATCGCCGACCGGACGGTGGTGATGTATCGCGGCGAACAGGTGGAAAGCGGCGTTACCGCCGATATCTTCCACCGCGGCAAACATCCGTATACGAGAGCGCTACTGTCAGCCGTGCCGGTGCTCGGCTCGATGCAGGGCAGGCAAAGGCCGCTGCGCTTTCCCGTGGTCAATACCTCAACGGGTGAATCGGACATTCCCGCCGAGGTCACCGATACGGTGGCATTGACGCCAGTCCTGCAGGTGAAGAACCTCACCAAGCGCTTCGATATTCATTCCGGCCTGTTCGGCCGGCTGACCAGCCGGGTGCATGCCGTCGAAAACGTCTCATTCGATCTTCACGCTGGCGAGACGCTGTCGCTCGTCGGCGAATCCGGTTGCGGCAAATCGACGACCGGCCGCGCCATCATGCGCCTCATCGAGCCGCAGGCCGGTTCCGTTCTCGTCGAGGGCAGGGAGGTGCTCGGCCTCGACCGGAAGGACCTGCGCGAGATGCGCAAATCCGTGCAGATGATCTTCCAGGATCCCTTTGCCAGCCTCAATCCGCGCATGACGGTCGGCGCAGCTATCGCCGAACCCTATCTCGAGCACAGGATGGGCAACGCGAAACAGGCAAAGGATGTCGTCGCCGATCTGCTGGTGAAGGTCGGTCTGTCCTCGGATATGGCCGCCCGTTATCCGCATGAGTTTTCCGGCGGCCAGCGCCAACGCATCTGCATCGCCCGCGCGCTCGCCTTGCAGCCGAAGGTCATTGTCGCCGACGAAAGCGTCTCGGCGCTCGACGTCTCGATCAAGGCGCAGGTCATCAACCTGATGCTCGACCTGCAGCAGAGCCTCAACCTCGCCTTCCTGTTCATCTCGCACGACATGGCGGTGGTCGAGCGCGTCAGCCATCGCGTAGCGGTGATGTATCTCGGCGAGATCGTCGAGATCGGCCCGCGATCCGCGGTCTTCGAAAATCCGCAGCATCCCTATACGAAAAAACTCATCGCGGCAGTGCCGGTGCCGGATCCCAACCGTCGCCACGAAAAGCGGATGGTGGCGAATGACGAGATCAAGAGCCCAATGCGCCCGGTCGACTATCAGCCTGCAAGCACGTCTTATCGCGAAGTCGGGCCGGGCCACCTGGTCATGGCGGATCGCTAGACTTGCCATCGCGTTTCGGATCTGACGGGCGCTATTCCATCGCCAGGATCATGTTGCGCACGACGGGGTAGATTTCCCCCTCCCAGCGGCGGCCGCTGAAGACGCCGTAATGTCCGACATTGGCCTGAAGATGATGGCGCTTCAGATGTGGGCGTAGCGCCCGACAGAGATCGTGCGCGGCCGAGGTCTGGCCGAGTGCGCAGATATCGTCGCGCCCGCCCTCGACGGTCAAAAGCGCCGTGTTGCGGATCTGGCCGGGATCGACCTTGCGGCCATGATGGGTCAGGTCGCCGGTCGCGATTTCCGCCTTCTGGAAGACGCGTTCGATGGTTTCGATGTAGAATTCTTCGGTGAGGTCGAGCACGGCGAAATATTCGTCGTAGAAATTCTTGATCTTGCTGGCCTCGGCCGTCTCGCCCTTCGCCAGATGGTCGTAGAGCTTGCGATGGGCGTCCTGGTGGCGCTGCATGTTCATCGACATGAAGGCGACAAGCTGGAGGAAACCGGGATAGACGCGCCGTCCCGCACCCCGATAACGCCAGGGGACGTCCGTGATCAGCGAGTTTTCGAACCAGGCGAGCGATTGCGATACGGCAAGCTCGTTGACCTTCGTCGGGCTCTCGCGCGGATCGATCGGACCGGCCATCAGCGTCATGGTCCGCGGGGTGGCCGGATGCCGCTCTTCCGACATCACGGCGACGGCGGCCAGCGCCTGCACGCAGGGTTGGCAGACGGCAAGGATATGAGCGCCCGGACCGATCTCCTCCAGGAAATGCATGATATAATCGACATAGTCGTCCATGCCGAAGCGTCCGGCCGACAGCGGCACGTCACGGGCGTTGGCCCAGTCGGTGATATAGACGTCGTGGTCGCGCAGCAGGGTCTGCACGGTGCCGCGCAGCAGCGTCGAAAAATGGCCGGACAGCGGTGCGACGACCAGCACCCGCGGCCGCTTTGCATCGGTGTCCGTTGCAAAGCGCAGCAGCGTGCCGAAGGGCATGTCGAGCACGGTCTCGACAGTGACGGGCCTCACGCGATTGCCGATCATGACCGACGTAATAGCGAAATCCGGACGTTGGTGAGTGATCTCGAAGCGTGAGATCATCTCCAGCGCGGCGGCGAAGTGCCGTCCCATTTCGCTGCCGGATCCCCAGAGCGCTGTCGCGGAGAAGATCTGCAGGCGGCGCGCCAGATCGCGGAGCGGCGCGATGAGATCATCCTGGAACTGATAGGCCTGGTAGAGCATGGCCGAAATCTCCCGCACTGCCGCATCGATGCGGCAGTGCAAAAAATGCTAGTGGAATATCTCCTGCCATGCGAGAAGATTATCGAGGAAGAAGCAACATTGTCCGACAAGGATACGAGCCCGATGTCGCAGGCGGCACTGACGATTTCCTCGAAAAACTACTCATCATGGTCTCTGCGCGGCTGGCTGCTGTGCCGGATGGCCGGGCTGGACTTCGCCGAAGTCCTTGTGGAACTGGATGACGAGGCGCGCCAGGAACTGCTTCTGCTTTCACCGTCGGTTCTGGTGCCGAGGCTGACCCATGACGATGTGACGGTCTGGGACACGTTGGCGATCGCCGAATATCTCCATGAGGTCGCGCCCACTGCCGGGCTCTGGCCCACCGAGCGCGCGGCGCGCGCCCGCTGCCGGTCGGTTTCGGGCGAGATGCATTCGGGTTTCCACAATCTGCGCTCGGCATTGCCGATGAACCTCAAGGCGCGGCATGCGAGCTTCAAGATATTTTCGGGCGCGCGGCCCGATGTCGAGCGTGTCAAGGCGATCTGGACCGAATGCCTCGAGGCAAGCGGCGGCCCGTGGCTGTTCGGGATCACGCCGACCGTGGCCGATGCGATGTTTGCGCCGGTCTGCACCCGATTCCGCACCTACGCGGTGGAACTCGAACCGCAGCTCGAAGCCTATGTCGAGACGGTGCTGTCCTGGCCGCTGATGGGTGAATGGACGGAGGGAGCGATGGTCGAGCCGGATGAGATCGTCGAGTTGGAAGTCGAGTTCTGACCGGAACGCGGCGGTGCGGCTCCGCATCGACTTTCACGCGACGAATTAAGAGTTGCCTGCAAGGTGAGCGGCGCATAAATCAGATGCAGTGCTACATGCCGCGAAATCTGGACCAATGAACAGAGATTATTATTCCAAACTCGGCGGACTGCCGCCGCAAACCGAGCTGCTTTCCAGCAAAGCCGTTTTCACCACAGCCTACGCGGTCATCCCGCGCAGCGTCATGACCGATATCGTCACCAGCGTCCTTCCTCACTGGACGGGAACGCGGGCTTGGGTTCTCTCCCGGCCGCTCTCCGGTTTCTCCGAGACCTTCTCGCAATATGTGATGGAGGTCCAGCCCGGCGGCGGAAGCGACCGGCCGGAGCCCAACAAACGGGCCGAAGCGGTCCTGTTCGTCGTCGAAGGCGAGATGACGGTGGAGCTCGACGGCAACAGTCATGCGCTGCGCGCCGGTTCGTTCGCCTATCTTCCGGCGGGCTCGGTCTGGCGCCTGAAAAATAGCGGCTCGACGGCGGCAAAATTCCACTGGATTCGAAAGGCCTTTCAGGAGGTCGAGGGGCTGGAGCCGCCGCCGGCTATCTTCACGCATGAGGACCAGCACCCCATCTCGGCAATGCCCGATACCGATGGACGCTGGGGGACGACCCGGTTCATCGATCCAGCCGATGTCCGCTACGACATGCACGTGAATATCGTGACTCTGGAGCCGGGCGCCGTGATCCCCTTCATGGAAACCCATGTCATGGAGCATGGTCTCTATGTGCTGGAGGGCAAGGCGGTCTATCGGCTGAACCAGGATTGGGTCGAGGTCGAGGCCGGCGACTTCATGTGGCTGCGCTCCTTCTGCCCGCAGGCATGTTACGCCGGTGGCCCCGGCCGTTTCCGCTACCTGCTCTACAAGGACGTCAACCGTCACATGACGCTCTGGTAGGATCTGGAGCGGTTCAGCTTTTCATGGAAATGCAGAACCGCTCTAACCTTTTGTTTTATCGCAATTCCGGACGGAAAACCGCTTTGCACTCTTCCTGGAATTGCTTGGGCGAAGGAACGATGAAGCTCGAAAGCGAACGTCTGATTTTGAGACCCTGGCGACAGCAGGATCGCAAACCCTTCGCTGCGATCAATGCCGAGCCCGACGTCGTCAGATATCTCAATCCTCTGACCGACGAACAGTCGAATGCGATGCTCGACCGCATCGACCGGCACTTCGAGGACCATGGCTGGGGGTTTTGGGCGCTGGAGGAGAAGGAAAGCGGCGCGTTGATCGGTATGTGCGGCCTCGCCAAGGTTTCGCCGGCTTTGCCGTTTGCGCCTGCAGTCGAAATCGGTTGGCGGCTTTCAGCGTCGCGGCACGGCGCCGGATATGCGCGCGAGGCCGCGGAACGCTCTCTCGATTTTGCATTCAACGATCTGAAGCTTGACCGCATCGTCAGCTTCACGGTGCCCGCAAACAGCAATTCCTGGGGTTTGATGAGACGACTGGGGATGAACCGGATCGGTGAGTTCGACCATCCCAATTTCGCCGAAGGGCATCCGTTGCGCCATCACGTGCTCTATGAACTGCGGTCATCAAACGGTATTTGACCTCCCACGCATCGGCACCAACCGTGAGGGCGCGTTTATAGTTGAGCAACTTATGATTGTAAAAGTGGCGTAATCAACATTATGGAACAAAAAGGTGCTTTACAACCACCGAGAACCGCCTCTCTAATAAACCCCGCCAATCATTCATGATGGCACGTTGTCTGCAATGATGCCACGCGTTGCCGGAGGCGCCCAGACATTCACCGAATTCAGGTGAATCTGCCCCGCGCACCGGTTTCTCGGAGCTTTCTCGGTCAGGTCGTTCGTCCAAGCGTCGAAAGTGCATCCTGCAGTCTGAGTGCCGCCAATGCTTCGGTTGCCTCATCCGAAGACCATCCCGCTTCCAACGCCGCAGACAGGACCAGCGATTCCGTTTGAAGCTCGAGCTTCTCATAAAGCGGCTCGATGGCTTCGCGCGCTGTTACAACGTGCTGGTCTGGTGGGGTGATGGGTGTGGCGGCAACCGTAGGCATGAAATGCTCCTCCTATTGAACGCTAAGGTTCGAAACCCGTTAGGGGCATCCTTGTTCCATTCATATCGCCTTTTCGGTCTTCGAGCGGCCAAGCGAAAGAATGACGCCACATATATGGCGAAATTTCCTCCATCGCAGGAACGCGCGAATGATAATTGCCGGCGGGATCTTCTTGTGGTCGCCGACAGTCCCCTGTCTGGTGATAGATGCGTTCGGGTCGAGCAGAAACGCGACCAACGTGCTTGCACTCTGCGCCTCTACTTCGAGCTTGTCATCCAATAAATGCAGCCCCTGCTCGCCTCCAAGCCATCACCGCGCCGTGCGTGGTGAGCAAGAATCACCGTCGGCGCGTTCGTCCAGGCATTACAAATCAATCACGATATCGCCCTCAGGTTTTGCGCAGCAAATCAGCACATTGCCATCCGCCGGCGCATCGACAGGGTCCGGCCGGTAGCCGACGTTTCCTTCCACAAGTCCGGTCTCGCAAGTGTGACAGACGCCGGTTCGGCACGACCATCGCACCGGCACGTCGCAGGCCTCGGCCAGTTCGAGCAAGCTCTGGAATGTCGGCTCCCAGCGCACATTGAGACCGGTGCGGGCAAACGACACCAGCGGCCCCGAGCCTGGAAGCCCTGCCGGCAAATGTGGTGGCCGGCGGGGCGAGGCAGCTATGCCGGGTGTGATCGACGGACCGGCGCCGAACATCTCGGTGTGGATGCGATCCGGCGCGATGCCCAAGCCTGCAAGGCCGACGGTGAGATCGCCCATGAAGCTCGATGGTCCGCAGACATAGACGTCACAATTGCGCGGTAGGTTGAGCGATTTGAGCGCCTCCGCATCCAGATGGCCGCGAGCGTCGAAATCGATATCGGGCCGATCCTTGGGGTCGGGAGAGCTGTAGCAAATGTGGCTGTGATGGTGAGCGAGCGCCTTAAGCAGCCCGCGCGCCTCCTCGGCAAAGGGATGCTCGCGGCCATTGCGGGTTCCATACAACCACCAGACTTCCCGGGGCGATGCTTCGGCCGCCAAAACATGAAGCATCGCCAGCACCGGCGTCACTCCGATCCCGGCACTCAACAGAACAACCGGTGTATCGCCCGGCCGCAATATGAAACTGCCGCGCGCCGCACTTGCCTGCACGATGTCGCCGACCTGTAGCTCGTCGTCGATGTAGCCGCTGGCTGCGCCATGGACCTCCCGCTTGACGCTGACGCGATAATGCGTGGCGCTGGGCTCGCCCGACAGCGAATAGCTGCGCATCAGCGCAGGCGCCGAATCCAGTCCGAGCCGCAGCACCACGAACTGCCCGGGGAGTGCGGCGGCAACAGGCTGGCCATCTGCCGGTTCGAGCACGAGGGAGACCACACTGCCGCTTTCGCGCACTTTGCGCGACACGCGCAGCGGGCGGAACCCGCGCCATGCCGGAGGTGGGCCGGGCGCGGCTGTCAGCCCGGCATTTCCTGTCGTCGCGCCCTCCTTCCGCTCCTGCTTGAGCAGGGCCTCGAAAGAATGACGCCAGCCTGGGCTCAGCGCTGGGACGCGCAGCGCTCGCTCCAACTGATCGCGCGGGTGACCCGGCATATAAAGCAGCGCGTTGATCTCGAAAACGCTCATGCCCTCGGGCCCGGACGCCACCTTCGTGATCTCGTCGCCGGCCTGCACTTCGCCTTCCTCCAGCACACGGAAATAGAAACCAGGTCGACCATGTTTGACCACCAGCGCGGCCATCTCTGGCTCGTCCATGCGTATGCCGAGCCGGTAGCAGGTGACGCGCGGTTGCGTCGCCTCGAACAAAGCGCCGCCGATCCTGTAACGGTCTCCAATGCAAACCTCTGCATCCGGCAACCCATCGACGGTGAAATTCTCGCCGAACTGACCGTAAACGAAGTCGTCTCGGCGCAATTGCTCCTGCCAGTACCGATAGGAATCGATCTGATAGACAAAGACTGCGCGGCGTTCGCCGCCGTGGCCAGCCAGATCGCCCTGTCCATCGCCGTCGACGTTCAGGCGCCGCACCATGCGCGGGCCGTCGACCGGCGTCTTCCAAATGGCAGTGTTGACGATCTTGCCTTGCCAGGTGACGTCGCGCGGCAGGCCCACATTGACCGAAAGCAAGCGTACCATGACATTTCTCCCGAATGACGATGATCGCAATTTCCAGATCGGCGCAGGATGACTACAGCGTCAATCTCAGTTCGAGATAGTGTTCGGTCAAAGTCGTCAAGGTGAAGGCTCTGTTGAGGCCGCTCGGATTTGGCAACAGCCAGACACCTGCGCCGGCAAATTCCTCCGGCTGTCGACCCCATTCAACATTGGCTCGAAGACTGATAGCCGCGTATGCCGCCTTTCCAAGAAAAGCCAGATTGGCTGGCGCGAACTTTCGTATCTTGGTTTCCAGGACGGGCGCGGCGCTAAGGTAATCCTGCTTCTTAAGCTCGCTTGCGCTTTTTGTCGGACGTGAAACCGCGGATGTCAGACCACAGCCATATTGCAACAACGCGCGCTCTTCATCCGCCCGCAGCAGGCGCGGTGTAAATCCGGCCAGATGCAGGACGCGCCAAAAACGGTTGCTCGGGTTCGAGAAATTATGGCCGTCGCGAACCGCGGACAGAGCAGGATTCAATCCGCAGAATACCACGGAAAGGCCAGGAGTGAGGATTTCCGACAATTCGGCTTTTGGCATCATGGGGTCGCCTGGGCCGTTGAGGTTTGCGGATGTGGCATCATCTTGCATTATGGGATATCGCTCGAATTAAGCCTGTCAAATATACCAACCGTGCGTCGATCGAAACGAGCTTCCTGAACACCGTCAAGAAGAGGCCGGTCTAACAGACACGCAGTGCTAATCATGTTGCTGGAAATGTCGATGAATGGTCTTACCGGACAATTCCTGAAATCGGAATCGATTTCAGGAATTATGCGGCCATTCAAAGTGCACAGCGTCTTTTGCGGCTCTCAAAAGACGCGCGATGCGGTAGTGACAATCTGAAAATATCCGCTGCAATCGATTCTTTGACGGGATCTTCATGACCATCGAAGCCTCACGAAATCCGCATCCGATCTATTTTGCCGGAGCTTTTGCCACGGGCGGGCTCCTGACTTTTATGGTGCACCTCAACGGCGAGTTGGCCCGTTATGGGAATCCCCTGTTCTCATCTTGGACCGCCCACGGCACGGGCATCATCGCAGCCGTCATTCTTCTTTTGCTGATCCACCGGCGCCGCAGACCTAAGCCGGAACAAACCTTGCGCGCGCCTTTATGGGCCTATTTCGGTGGGATATCCGGCGCGGCAACGGTCATGCTGACCTCGACCGCGGTCAACTCACCGCTCGGGCTCTCAGGCACCTTGGCTTTGGGTTTGGCAGGCCAGGTCGCCTTCAGCGTCGCAGCCGACAGTTGGGGATTGTTTGGTCTGCCAAGGCGCCGTCCAGATAGACGAGACATCGTAGCACTCGGCTTGGTCGTCATGGGGGCTGCGCTGATTATCCTGCTTGGGCGAGGTGCGGCATGACGGTGTTCATTCTCCTGGCTTGCCTGGGCGGTGTGCTCGTCGGTCTCAGTCGTCAGCTCAATGGGCGGTTGAGCATATCCACCACACCGCTGATCGCATCCTTCTGGAACCATGCCGTGGGCTTTGCCGTCCTCACCTGCCTTGGTCTCTTTGTCGGGGGCCTGCTTCCTGCAGGCGCTGCCGATGCGCCTTGGTATGCCTATCTGGGTGGTCCCATCGGCGTCATCTTCGTGGCGGCGGGCAGTTGGGTCATTGCTCGAATAGGCGCGGTCAATTCGGCTCTGCTGATCATCGGTGGCCAGATGGTGACAGGGGTGGCGTTTGATTATATCAGCGCCGTTCCAGCATCATTTTGGGCGAACGCGGCCGGAATTGTTCTCATCGTCGGCGGAATGATGGTCAGTCGGGGACGACGCAAAACCGGCCGCTCGCAATAGCCGGACAGGACATTTGCCCGTCGGCGGTGATCACCCCCGGCCCCCGTTAACTGCAATCTCAGGCGAGGTATTTCGTAAACCAGTCGACCGTTCGCTGCCAGGCGAGCTTGGCTGCTGCTTCGTCGTAGCGGGGCGTGGAATCATTGTGGAAGCCGTGATTGACGTTAGGGTAGATGTAGGCCTCGAATGTCTTTCCCGCTGACTTCAGTGCAGCTTCATAGGCCGGCCAGCCTTCGTTGATGTCCTTGTCCAGCCCGGCATAATGGAGAAGCAGCGGCGCCTTGATCTTCGGCACGTCTTCGGAGCGCGGCTGCCTGCCGTAAAAGGGCACGGCCGCGGCAAGTTCCGGATAGGCCACTGCCGCCGCGTTGGCCACGCCGCCGCCATAGCAGAAGCCGGTGATGCCGACTTTGCCGGTGGTGAGTTCGCTATGCATCAGGAATTCCACGGCTGCGAAGAAATCGTTCATCAGCTTTTCCGGGTCGACCTTTTGCTGGAGTTCCCGCCCCTTTTCATCGTTGCCAGGGTAGCCTCCGACCGACGTCAGTCCATCCGGCGCAAGTGCAATGAAACCTGCCTTTGCCACGCGCCGCGCCACATCCTCGATGTAGGGGTTCAGACCTCTATTCTCGTGAACGACCACCACGGCCGCGACTTTGCCGGCCGCTTTTGCGGGGCGGACGAGATAGCCGCGGACATCGCCATTTCCCTTTGGAGAGGGATAGGTGATGTATTCGGCTAATATATCGGGATCGGTGAACTCGACCTGTGTCGCCAGCGCATAATCAGGGCTCAGCGAAGAAAGAATGGTGGCTGCCGTCACGCCGCCGACAGCGAATTTGCCGGCTCGGTCGAGAAACTCGCGCTTGGTAATTTTCCCGTGCGCGTAATAATCGTAGAGTTCGAGAAGTTCCTGAGGGAAATCCTTGGCTGTCATGCGGGTCATGATGGCTCCTCCTTGCCTTCGGGTCTCGCACTATCCTACACACGTAAACTCGCGGCTCTTTTCAACATTTCGCGAGTTCTGCGTGAGCTTGCCGGGGCGATCATTGGCTGCGCCAACAGTCGCTGAATTCGCTGCCCCGGCGTCAAGAGATGCGCCTTCTTCCCTTTTGCAATCGGCGTCCGGCCGGTCGCAGCCAGCAATCGACCGCCGGCTACCGATCTATGAAAATTAATTTCATACTGGCGCTTCGAGGCCCGTTTTCTATTGACGCCTCCCGATTTTTGTCCCAACTTAAAGAAAATAAATTACTAAATGGGAACTTGATCGGCATGAAAGTGGGAATCATCGGGCTAGGATTCCGGCTCGGCTATCTCGGCTATGTTTTCAAGGCAATCGATAGCAGCTTCGACATTGTCGGCTATGTGGATCCGGAACCCGCCGGACTTCCTGGATTGACGGAAAAGGGCATTTCAGTCGGCAAGGCCTATGGTTCGCCGGAAGAATTGCTCGCCTCCGAAAAGCTCGATCTGCTGATGATCGGCTCCCCCAATCACATGCATCTCGACCATATCAGGCTCGGACTTCAAGCCGGTCTCAAGGTCTTCTGCGAAAAGCCGATCGTCACGACGATCGCTGAAAGCATCGAACTTGCCCATCTCATGGCGAAATTCGGCCACGAGCGACTGATGGTCGGTCTCGTCTTGCGTTATTCTCCGCTCTACAAGGATCTGCGCGCCATCCAGGCCGAGGGCAAGCTTGGTCAGATCGTATCGATCGAGGCCTCCGAACATATCGAGCCTTATCACGGTGCCTTCTTCATGCGCGACTGGCGCCGCTATGAACGCTATTCCGGCAGCTTCATGCTGGAAAAATGCTGCCACGACCTCGACCTCTATAATGGCGTCGTCGGTGCGCGGCCGGAGCGGGTCGCAAGTTTCGGCGGCCGCAAGAGCTTCATTCCTGCGAACGATCCAGCACGCGAAGGCATCAACGACCTCGAGCTTTTCCATCGCAAGCCAAGCGGCTGGATGGGCTCGGACAAGGTGTTCGACAGCGACGCCGATATTATCGATTATCAGGTGGCGATCGTCGAATATGCCAATGGCGTCGGCATGAACTTCCACACCAATCTGAATGTGCCCGACCAATTCCGCCGCTTCGCCATCATGGGCTCGCGCGGCATGGCCGAAGGCGATTTCGTTCGCGGTTATCTCGATGTGCACGAACAACTGACCGGCAGCAAGATTGTCGAAAACAAATATGCCGCCACCGAGCTCTCCCAGCATTACGGCGCCGACGAACAGATGGCGAGCGACCTGCTTGAAAGCGTGCGCACCGGGCTCGAACTTCCCGTGTCCACGCTGAATGCGCTCGAAGCCGGCATCCTCGCCTTGGCGATGGACGAAGCGAGGATGAAGAAGGCGGTCGTCGATCTCAGACCCATCTGGGACCGCTTCGACGAAGCCCTTCACGCAAGAGCGGCTTGAGGAGGGCGGCAGGATGAGTGTTCAAAGAAGCACCTTCATCTTCGCTTGCATCCTTCTTCTTCCGGCTGTGCTCTATGTTCTGGCGATCGTCGCCTATCCGCTGGTCGATACCTTCATTCTCTCCTTCACCGACGCGTCCCTCAGGAAGACCACAAATTGGGTCGGCTGGGTCAATTACGAGAAGATCTTCAACGAGCGGTTTGCGGAAGTCATCATCCGCACCTTCATCTGGACTTTCTTCTCGGTCGCCCTGAAAATGGTGATCGGCACCTTCGGGGCGACGATGCTGAACGCCGCGGTCCCCGGCCGCTCATTGTTTCGGCTGCTGACCATGCCGCCATGGATCGTGCCGATGGCGATCGGCATCTTCATGTGGGGCTGGATGTATAACGGCCAGTTCGGGATGATCTCCGGCATGTTGCAGCGCTTCGGTCTGGTCGACGGCCCGGTCGCCTTCCTCGCTTATGGAAGCACCGCCTTCTGGGCCACGATCGTCACCGACGTGTGGATCGGCGTGCCGCTGGTGACGATCTACTTCCTGGCGGCGATCCAATCCATTCCGAAGGATCTCTACGAGGCCGCCTGGACCGACGGCGCCGGCCGCTGGTACCGCTTCCGCCGCATCACGCTGCCGCTGATGGTTCCGGCGATCATCACCATGTCGATGCTGTCGCTGATCGCCACCTTCAACTCGTTCGACATCATCTGGATCCTGACGCAGGGCGGACCGAGCGGCGAGACGACGACGATGATCATCGATACCTACCAGACCGCGATCGGCTCGAAGAAATACGGTGAAGGTGCAGCGCGCGCCGTTTTGATCTGCATCTTCCTGTCGCTCTTCTGCTTCGCCTATTTCCGCGTCACCCGCCGTCTCAACCCGGAGAAGCGCGCATGAGCAATGCAGCCATGATCGACCGTTACCGCTGGTGGGAAATCATCCTGATCTATTGCGGCATCGCGCTGTTTCTTTTTTTCGTGCTGTCGCCCTTCGTCGAAGGTTTCCTGGTGTCGCTGAAGCCGCTCAGCCAACTCTTCTCCTCGCCCTACCGCTTCTGGCCGGAGAACGGCTCGTTCGAAGCCTATCGGACGATGTGGATCAGCGTGCCGGGCTTCGGGCGTTATATCTTCAACTCGTTCTTCATCTCGGTCATCGTCACGCTGATCGTGCTCGGTCTGGTCATTCCGGCGGCCTATGCCTTCGCGAAGTTCGAATTCAAGGGCATGGGCATCCTGCTCGGCGCCTTCCTGACGGTGAACATGTTCTCCGGCGCGGTGCTGTTGATCCCGCTCTTCCGGCTGATGCGCAGCATCGGCGTGCTCAATACCTATCTCGCCATGATCGTGCCTGGCGTCGCCTTCCTGATCCCTTCGGCGATCTGGCTGCTGCGCACCTACATGATCCGTATTCCGCAGGAACTCAACGAAGCGGCCTACATGGACGGCGCCAGCCATTTCTACACGCTGCGCCGGGTCATCCTGCCGATTGCGATGCCGGGGATCATCGTCGTCGCCATCACCACCTTCATCGGCGCCTACGCCCAGCAATTCATCTTCGCGCTGACGTTCAACTCGAAGACCGAATACATGCCCTTGCCGGTGGGGCTCTTTGCTTACTTCGGCAAGCAGGAGGTCATCTGGAACGAACTGATGGCGGCTTCCTTCGTCGGTATCGCGCCGGCTATGGTCGTCATCTTCTTCCTTCAGCGCTACCTTGTCGGCGGACTGACCGCCGGTGCGGTGAAACAATAAGACCAAAAAACGAGTGAACAGCTAACACAAGAATGGGAGTCACGACGTGAGCATATCAATCAAGACAGGCCTTATGGCGCTCGCCCTGCTCGGTTCGACGGCACTGACCACGGTCACTGTCCAGGCGGCCGACAAGGAAATCAGCTGGATCTATTGCGGCGACACGATCGACCCGGTCCACACGAAATATATCAAGCAGTGGGAAGAAAAGAACACAGGCTGGAAGATCACTCCTGAGGTCGTCGGATGGGCACAGTGCCAGGACAAGGCAACGACGCTCGCCGCCGCCGGCACGCCGGTGGCGATGGCCTATGTCGGCTCGCGCACGCTGAAGGAATTCGCCCAGAACGATCTTATCGTCCCGGTGCCGATGACCGACGATGAAAAGAAGACCTATTACCCCCACATCGTCGACACGGTGACCTTCGAGGGCAACCAGTGGGGCGTTCCGATCGCCTTCTCCACCAAGGCGCTTTATTGGAACAAGGATCTCTTCAAGAAGGCCGGCCTCGACCCCGAGACGCCGCCGAAGACCTGGGCCGAAGAAATCCAGATGGCAAAGACCATCAAGGAAAAGACCGGCATTCCGGGCTTCGGTCTCTCCGCCAAGACCTTCGACAACACGATGCACCAGTTCATGCATTGGGTTTACACCAATAATGGTGCGGTGACCGATGCTGAAGGCAAGGTCACGCTGGATAGCCCCGAAATCCTCGCTGCGCTGAAGGCCTACAAGGACATCGTCCCCTACGCTGAAGAAGGCCCGACGGCCTATGAGCAGAACGAAGTCCGCGCCATCTTCCTCGATGGCAAGGTCGCCATGATCCAGGCCGGTTCGGGTGCCGCCGACCGTCTGAAGAAGACGCAGATCAGCTGGGGTATTACGACGCTGCCGCTCGGTCCGAACGCCAAGGGTCCGGGCACGCTGCTGATCACCGACAGCCTGGCGATCTTCAAGGGTTCGGGCGTCGAGGACAAGGCGACGGAATTCGCCAAGTTCATCACCTCTCCGGATGTCCAGTCGGAATACGAGTTGCAGGGCGGCGCCGGCCTCACCCCGTTGCGCCCCTCGGCAAAGGTCGACGAGTTCGTCGCCAAGGATCCCTACTGGAAGCCCTTGATCGACGGCATCAGCTATGGTGGTCCCGAGCCGCTCTTCACCGACTATAAGGGCTTCCAGAATTCGATGATCGAAATGATCCAGTCGGTTGTAACAGGCAAGGCCGAGCCAGAAGCCGCACTCAAGAAGGCTGCCGGCGAAATCGAGGCCTTCAAGTAAACTCTCCCGAGGCTCCTGGGGTCGCGGCATAAGCTGCGACCCCTCCCCTATATCGAATGTGCGAAGACCGCCGGCGGAGACAGATTTTTGGGACAGCTCCTTCTCAACAAAGTTCAGAAATTCTACGGCGACTACGAAGTTCTGAAGGGCGTGCAGCTCGAAGTGAGGAACGGCGAATTCGTCGTCTTCGTCGGCCCGTCGGGCTGCGGCAAATCCACCCTGCTGCGGATGATCGCCGGTCTCGACGCGACGACCGCCGGCGACATCGTCATTAATGGCGTCAGGGTCAACGACCTACCGCCGGTCAAGCGCGGCATCGCTATGGTTTTCCAGTCCTACGCGCTCTATCCGCATATGACAGTCTTCGAGAACATTGCCTTCCCGCTTCGCGTCGAAAAGATGGAAGAGGAAAAGCTCAAGGCCAAGGTCGAAAACGCGGCGCGCATCCTGCATCTCGAACAGCGGCTGCAGCAGAAACCCGGCATGTTGTCCGGCGGCCAGCGCCAGCGCGTCGCGATCGGCCGCGCCATCGTGCGCGAGCCGAAGATCTTCCTGTTCGATGAGCCGCTGTCCAACCTTGACGCAGCACTCCGAGCCGACATGCGCATCGAGCTTGCCAAGCTGCACCGGCAGCTGAAGGCGACGATGATCTATGTAACGCACGACCAGGTCGAGGCGATGACCATGGCCGACCGTATCGTCGTGCTTGACGCCGGCGATATCTCCCAGACGGGCGCGCCGCTGGAGCTTTACCACAAGCCCGCGAACCAGTTCGTCGCCGGCTTCATCGGCAATCCGAAAATGAATTTTCTGCCTGTGACCTGTAAAAGCGTCAGCGCCAATGGCGTCGAGGTGGATTATCAGGGCCAGACAGGCCTTTTGCCCGTGACACCACGCGACGGCATCGTCGGCAAGGCTTTGACGCTCGGCATCCGGCCGGAGCATATCCAGCTTGGCGGCGGCGATATCGTCTTTACCGTGACGCCGACGGTGATCGAGCGGCTCGGGGCCAATACGGTCGCTTACGCCTCGCTCAACGGAGAGGCCGAGAATTTCTGCGCCATGCTGCCTGGCAGCGTCGGCATCCGCGCGGACGCGCCTGTCGCGACCGGCATCAATGCTGCGGACTGCCATCTCTTCGACGAGGCGGGCATGGCGTTTGAGCGGCGCGTCGAACTGACCGAAATCGATATGAACGTGATCAACCCGACGGCGGCTTGAACCGACCTGCTCCGTTTCAGCGGTTCGTCCTGCCAGGGTCGGTTCCATGGGGCGACATGCCACGCGAAGCGATTGCGCCCGCCCGCCAGTAGAGTTCGGGTAATTTTCAGTCAACGAACGTCGTTGGGCAATCATCTCTCCAGATACCAGAGTCCGGCCCATTGCGTCCTCATGTTGGTTGTCGGTGCCACCAGTTTCCGAACAAACAACGGTTGGCTTTGAGGGAACAATGACCAAAAGCTGCCGTTAGAGCGGGATTGTTTTATGTCCGTTCATATCCGGCTTCCTTGAAGTAGTTTTGGCACTCTTTCGGCGAGACGGTTTGAAGGGTGGCTGCCAGCGCGTCGTCGATGGCCTGTCGGGTTCGAGCCTGCGCCTTGCGCAGCTCGTGCTTGATCTTGGCGAAGAGTTTTTCGATCGGATTGAGATCGGGGGAATACTGCGGCAGGAAGAACAATCTGGCGCCGGCCTTGCGGATGGCGGCACGGATAGCGCCGGCCTTGTGCGAGCCGAGATTATCCATGACGACGATGTCGCCGGGTTTGAGCTCCGGTACCAGCACCCTCTCGACATAGATGCGAAAGCGTTCGCCATTGATCGGGCCGTCGATGATCCACGGTGCGCTGACGCGGTCGGCCCTGAGGGCTGCGACAAAAGTCATGGTATTCCAGTGGCCGAAGGGCGCATGGCCCAACAGCCGTTCGCCGCGCGGCGCCCAGCCCCTGAGCGGCGTCATATTCGTCTTCGTCCAGGTTTCGTCGATAAAGACAAGGCGAGATGGATCGATGCGATGGCGATGCTTCAGCCAGCGCGCCCGCCGGGCGGCAACATCGGGCCGCTCGCGCTCGCTGGCGACCAACGTCTTTTTTTATAACTCAGCCCTTCCTCATGCACGAAGGTCCGGACGGCGCTGTAATCCACTTTCAGGCCGCGCTCTCCGAGTTCCGCCACCAACCCGCGCAAGGTGAACGCCTGCATGTGGCAGCGATCGATCAACCAGACCCGATGTTTACCTGAGATCGCCCGTGGCTTGTGCCCGCCCATCTGGCCGGGAGCCGCGCTGCCCGTCTCACGCAAGCGCCGGACCCAGTCGATCGCGGTGCTGATGCCAATGCCGAAGCGCTTTGCCGCCGCTCGACACGACAGGCCCTCGCGCGTTACTGCGCCAACAACGCGTTCCCGAAGATCATCCGAAAAAGGTTTCGCCATCCAGACCGGCCTCCTGCACCGGCCAGAATGGTGAATCTGATTTGCACCAGAAAGGGAATCCCTGTTCCGATTCCGACTAAAACAATCCCGCTCTAGGGGGACAAAGCTCGGAGGTAGTTGTGATCCACCATGTCTCGGTTGGGACGAATGATGTTGCGCGTTCGAAGCGCTTCTACGACGCCGTTTTACCCATCGTCGGAATTGTGCCGATGGCCGAGGACGAGGGTGGACTTGGTTACGGCAGTGGTACGTTTCATTTCAGTGTCCAGGTTCCGATTGATGGAAAACCAGCGACCGTGGGCAATGGCACTCATATCGCCTTTGCCGTCGAGGACCGTTCGATGGTCAATCGATTTTACGCAGCAGCACTAAAATATGGTGGCAGCGACGATGGCGCTCCGGGGCTGCGGACGAATTACGATGCGAACTATTATGGAGCGTTCGTCCGCGATCCGGACGGTCACAAGATCGAGGCCGTGACCTACTCCGCAAAATGACCCGCTAACGGAGGCGCTCATGCCGACCCTTCCCTATGCAATTCTCGAAGCCCCATCTACGCTGGGCTTGGCGACCGATGGTGTGGAGCGCTTGCCCAACCAACTGTTGGGCCTCGGACTTGCGGAGCGCATCCATGCGCACCGAGCCGAGCGGCTGGCGGTGCCTCCGAAGGACCCTGTGCCCGATCCCGAGACCGGCATCCTGAATGCCAGGGCAATCGCGACGTGGTCGCCCAAGCTCGCCGACGCGGTAGAAGCGGTGCTTGACTCGGGCAGTTTTCCGGTTGTACTCGGCGGCGATTGCACGATCCTAATGGGCTCGATGCTCGCGTTTCGACGGCGCGGTCGCTACGGCCTGTTCTTCATCGACGGCAACGCCGATTTCTTTCAACCCGAGGCGGAACCCAATGGTGAAGGCGCCTCGATGGATCTTGCCTTGGTCACCGGCCACGGCCCGTCGCTCCTGACCGACCTCGAAGGTGGAGGTCCTCTGGTCCGTCCCGAAGACGCTGTCGCGTTCGCATATCGCGATCATAAGGATCAGGAGGAGTACGGAAGCCAGTCGCTTCCCAAAGAACTCAGGGCGATTGACCTTCCCGCCGTGCGCGCAATCGGCATCGAGGCCGCCGCGCGCGAAGCGGTCGACCACCTGACGCGAGAGGAATTGGACGGCTTCTTCATCCATCTCGACGTCGATTGCCTCGACGACGTCATCATGCCGGCTGTCGATTTCCGCGTGCCGGACGGGTTGTCATGGGACGAGCTAGGAACCGCGCTTCGGGTTGCCTTGGCGAGCGGCAAGGCAGTCGGTATCGAGATCACCATCTACAATCCGCGCCTTGATGAGGACGGCAGCGCTGGGCGCGGCCTGGCCGACGTATTAGCCGCAGCGCTCGGCACAGCAGCGCACTGAACACGGCGAGCACGCCTGTTTTCCGGTGCGGACACACGCCGAACGACAGACTTTGGGTCAGTTGCTCAACGCGGCCGCCGCAGCATCGGGACGAGCGTCGGCGACGAACCGGCCTGGATCGCGCCGAGCGGTTCGAAATCGTAGCGTCGGTAGAACGGAATGTTACGCGGGTTCGAGGATACCAAATAGGCTGGTGCGTGATCGCGATCGCACCGTGCGAGTGCGTACGCCATCAAGGCGTCGCCGTGTCCTTTGCCTTGATGTGCCGGGTCGACGCCGATCAGGGGCAGGTACCAATGTGGTTCGGTCGGGTGGTACGCGGCCATCTGCTCGAATATGGCCGTGGTTTCGGGGGCAAGAGCGCCCACAACCGTGCTCTCGAGCACCGCACCAAGCCCTTCCTCGTCGGAATGCACCCCGGGCGATAGCCATAGCGCCGTTCCGGCGTAGTCGTCGGTGCAAAAGGCGCTTCCGTTAGAAAATGCGCTGCTCCCAAACGCTCGGATCATTCGCGCCATGGCCGCAAGGTACTGGTGTGCATGCGGCCAGGTCCATCGCGCCATAGGATCCGCTGCAAACGCTAGCATGACCGTTTCGATCGCCAGATCTTCCTCGGCCGCGGCCATCACTCTCACTGTTGGAGATTTCATTCTGCCCTCCTGACGCAGGTGGTCCGACGGGGCGCCCGCGCCCATTCTCAGCTACCATCGTAACCCGGATGGCGTGGGAGCGATACCGGTTGCTGCTGGCTCAACGGTTCCGGATTCGCTTCCGTCTGCTCGGCCCAAAGAGGACGTTCGCCATAGAGCCTATGTGCGCGATTGGCGCAAGGGAGCCACCCCTCACGCACGTCGTGCGATATCAGCGACTGCATTCGTGCTGATAGGTGATCGCGAGCAATCCACCGACAATCGTGGCCTTCGGCGGTCAGGCCATTTCGCCCTCAACCGGAACCAGCCCCTACCAGACGAGACCGCGGGCCGCGACGTTCTCGACGCGGGTGACGATGCCGCCCCGATGAAAGACCATCGTATCGAACAGGTTGGAGACCACGCAGGTGTGGTTCGGAATGATGAAGAGCTTCTCGCCAATTTGCGGCCGGGGGCCGGTGCAGTTCGACAGGTCGATCACGCCATGTTCTTCCGAGAGGCTGCTGATCCGCGCTTCGGGATAGCCGACGACCAGGCCGTAATCGCTGAAACCCTGAAGATCCGATGTCAGCGCCTTCGAGCCGGCATCGATGACGGCGCGGCCGGCGTTGGGGCGGGAGACGACGGTTGCCAGCACGTGCATGGCGCAATCGTCCTCGGTGCAATGGCCCATGCGCACCATCTGGCGGTCGTTGTAGATATAGGTGCCGGCGCGGTGCTCGGTGGCCGATTTGACGAGATGCGCCTCGAAGAGGCTTGGCGTTCCGCCATTGCTGACGATCGGGCAGCTTATGCCTTCCGATGTCAGCTGTGCGAGCGCCTCTGTGATGAAAGCTTCGACGGCGGCGGCCGAATGCGGCTTCGGATAGGTGACGATGCCGCCGAAGGTGAGGCCGTCGGCAGCGGCGATGCGTTTGGCGAGCGAGGCGGCCTCCTCAGGCGTCTGCACGCCGCAGCGGCCGCCGCCGGTATCGCATTCCACAAGCACGTTCAGGGGCTTGTGGCCGGAGAAATGTGCCGCGAGCCCGTCGACCGTCACTTCGCTGTCGGCGACGACCTTGAGGGCCGAAATTCTCTCGTTCAATTTTCCCAGCCGCTCGAGCTTCTGCTGTCCGAGGATATTGAAGGTGATGAGGATGTCCTCGAAGCCGGCTTCGGCAAAGACTTCGGCTTCCGTGACCTTCTGGCAATTGATGCCCTTGGCGCCGGCGGCAATCTGCGCGACGGCCAAGGCCGAGATCTTGTGCGTCTTGATATGCGGGCGAAAATTCAGCCCGTGCTGATCCATATAGGATTGAACGCGGTTGATGTTTGCAGCCAGCCGGTCTTCGTCGATCACGGGACGCGGCGTCGAGAGATCGGCGATCCTGTCGCCTGCCTTGGCGATGACGGCAAACCTGTTGTCATGCATCTAGGCGGCTCCGCGTTCTAACCCATGTGGATCGGCGACGATCGGCCATATGGTCTTCGGTGCCCGCCGGTACGGCGTCGTCGCCGGATTATTGGGATATGGCGTTCCGGCCGAGCAGTAAAGGATCTCGGCCGCGATCTTCGAGAAGGACGCGAAGAAGTGGTTGGTGGATTTGATCACCAGGATCTTCTGCCGGGCGGGATCGATGCCCATCGCCGAAAACAGGCTGGGATCGAAGCTTTGAGCGCGCGTCGAATTGAGGATGATGTCGATGCCGTCAAGCACGATATGGGCGGCATCGCCGAAAGGCGCGAGGCTCTCGCCGAACTGCATCTCGGCATTCTTGACCAGCTTGACGATTTTCACGGTGCCATCGACGGGATTGCCGGTGCCAGGCGCCGACTTGGCGCCGAAGCGCAACGGAATTTCTGCCCCCTCGCCCGCCGCAAAACAAATCTGGACGGCCACCGGATCCCAGATGGTGCCGATCGCAGCACTGGTGACGCCGCGGGCGATCAGCTCCGCGAGAATGACGGTCGCGTCCCCTGCCGTGCCGCCGCCCGGATTATCCCAGACATCGGCGATGACTACCGGCCATGCGGTTGCGGCAAGCGCGCGCGTGACGGCTTCCTTCTCGTCGATCTGAGGAACCATGAAGGTACCGCGCTTGGAAAACAGCTCGAGGCCGAGTTCGCGCGCCAAAGCCGCGCCCTTTTCGGGCTTATTATCCGTCACGACAAGCAGCTTCGTTCCCATTTCGGGAACGTCGCCGACCATGAAACCGTGGATCACCGAGATCGACAAGACGTCCGGATCATCCTTTTCTATCCGCATGATCTTGTCGACGAAGGAACGCATCGGTTCGCGCGATGTCGGGAAGACGTCGATCATCTTGCAGTCGAACGCCGACATATCAGGCTTGATGCGGCCTTCGAGCGTCTCGACCGCAATGCGCCAGAGATCCTCGGCGCGGTCGACGAAGTCCGTATGCGGAAACTCCTTGAAATAGACAGCGAAATCGAGCGCAGCGACGCGTTTTGCGGTGAGATGGCTGTGCGGATCGAGCTCAGCGCAGATGAGGACCTCGGGCCCGACGATCTCGCGGATGCGTGAGAGAAGATCGCCTTCGGTATCCTCGTATCCGGCAGCCACCATGGCGCCATGCAGGCCCATGACGACGGCGTCGACAGGCATTGCCCCGCTGAGTTGCTCGAGGATTTCGTCACGTAACTCCTCGTAGGTTGCCCGGTTGACGAGGCCTGCTGGGTCGGCCCAGGTGGCCGTTCCCTCAATCAGTTCCCAACCCTTTTCTCGGGTGACGCGTCTTCCCACGGTGATCGGCGCGGTGCAAAGCGTTGGTGTTTCGGGATGCTGGCCAGGCGGGGCATAAAGAGAGGCTTCGAATGCGCGACGATCCACGCAGATCGGGGAAAAGGTGTTGGTCTCGGTCGCCAATGCTGCCGTGAAAATGCGCAAGAAAGTGGCCTTCGTGATGTCGACCCCGCGTCAACCCATCGGGTTCGGCAGGTAGCCGGTGAAACCTGAGATTTTCCAGCGTCCTTGGTGAAGCCTGCAATAATAGAGCGTCTGCCATTGCAGGACATCCCGGGTGCCGTCAGGCTTGGAAATGCTGCCGTCGAATTTCTTGCGAACCAGCGCCATGTCGCCTTCGATCTCGATATCCTCAAGCGTCGTCGTGGTGAAGATCGCCGTGCGCGCATCTTCTGCGAAACTCTGCTCGGCGAAATCCTTTGCCTGCCTCAGCCATTCCTGGCGATAAGCCGACAGCGTCGGAAATGCCAGACGCCACCTGTCGGGGCTGACCTGCTTCTGGGCATCGATACCGATGAAGCCCTCTTCGACGAAGTCATGCTCCACCTTCGACCAGTCGGCGGCCAGAAACGCATCGACATCGCGCGGAACGAGCATTTCCCAGATGGCATGCCGGGCGCTGTCTGACGGGAAAGGATTCTGGAAAGGATCGCGCATATCAGCCCCGGATTGAAATTCTTTTCATAAACGGCGTTTTTCACTGGCCAAATTCTGCTTTCTATGGTCACTTGTCAACTTATCAAGAAAATAATTTGCAAGGACTTCAGCATGCCGATCAAGCGCTATGGCACTGTTCAAACGGGCGCCGGCGGCAAGGCGCTGCCTTTCGCGCGTGCGGTCGAGGCCGACGGATGGCTGTATGTTTCCGGCCAGGTTGCGATGGAGGATGGCGAAATCATCGACGGCAACATCATTGCCCAGACCCACAAGACGATCGCCAATGTCCTTTCGATTCTCGATGAGGCCGGATACGGCGTCGAGGATGTGGTGCGCGTCGGCGTCTGGCTCGACGATTCGCGCGACTTCTGGACCTTCAACAAAATCTATCAGGAGTATTTCGGCGAACATCCGCCGGCACGCGCCTGTGTGCAATCGTCGATGATGGTCGATTGCAAGGTTGAGATCGATTGCGTGGCCTATAAGAAGAAGGACGCATAGCGAGCCATCGGGGGGACGGGTTTGGATATCTTTTCGACGTTGCAGGAAGATAGGGGCCGGCTCTCTCCCTCCGAGAGCCGCATCGCGGAAATCATCGTCAACGACTTCGAGTTTGCCGTGAATGCCTCGATCATCGAGCTCGCTGAACGGGCCGAGGTATCGCCGCCGACCGTCACCCGTTTTTGCCGGCGGCTCGGTTGCGAGAGCTTTTCCGACTTCAAGGTGCAACTCGCCCGCACTGCCCATATCGGCGTGCGTTATCTGAAACCAGAGTCGAAAAGCACCGATCCGGCCGATGTCGCCCAGGATATCATCACCAAGGCCCAGAACGCGCTCTTCCTGCTGCATCGGTCGCTCGATCTTGCCGCGATCGAAGCTGCCGTTTCGCATATCGCCAAGGCCGATATGATCTATGCGTTCGGGTCAGGCGGCAATTCGTCGATGATCGCCGACGAGCTCCAGAACCGCCTCTTCCGTCTTGGGCTTCGCATCACGGCAAGTTCCGACCACAGCATGCAGCTGATGATGGCGGCCGCGGCAAGGCCGGGCGACGTGTTGATCGGTTCGTCCTTCTCCGGGCGCAATACGGAGCTGGTGCGGGCTTTCGAGCTTGCCCGCCACGCGAAGGTGAAGACGATCGCTTTGACACAGACGGCAAGCCCGGTCGCCAAGGCTGCCGAAATCGTCGTGCCGATCGATCTACCCGAAGGCAGCAATATCTATCGCCCGACCTCGACGCGCATCGCCTACATCGCCACGGTCGATATCCTGTCGAGCCTGGTCGCCTATGCCGTTCAGCCGAAGGCGACGACCACGCTTCGGCGCATCAAGCAGCAGCTGGTCATTCACCGCGACGGCGATGACCGGCAATTGCTTGGAGATTGAGGTTCATGAATGGGAGCGACGGAAAATGACGCAGTCGATAGCCATCGTTACCGGCGCTGCAGGTGATATCGGCGCGGCGATCGCCGCACGGCTCGCCGATGACCACGACGTCGTGTTGCTCGCCGATATCGATGCGAAGGCCGCGGCTGCGGTGGCGTCGAAGCTCGGACCGGGCAACCGCTTCGTCGCCGTCCAATGCGATGTGACCAGCGAGACGAGCATTGCGGCATTGGCAAGACGCGCCGCCGACGTCGGCGTCGTTCGAACCCTGGTCAACAATGCGGGTGCTGCCCGCGCCACCAGCCTGCACGAGACGACGCCCGAGATCTGGCGGGCGGACAATGCGCTTAATCTCGAGGCGGCATTCTTATGTTTCCGCGCGTTCGAGCCGATGCTGACGGTTTCGAAGGGGTCCGTCGTCAACATCGCCTCGGTCAACGGCATGCATGTCTTCGGGCATCCGGCCTATAGCGCCGCCAAGGCCGGCCTTCTGCATTTCACCCGGCTGGTCGCCGTGGAATACGGCAAGTTCGGCATCCGCTCCAACGCGGTTGCACCCGGCACGGTGAAGACGCAGGCCTGGGAAGCGCGCGCGGCAGTCAACCCCAACGTTTTCGAGGAAGCACGCCGCTGGTATCCGCTGCAGCGGGTCGTCGATCCGAAAGATGTTGCCAATGCCGTGGCCTTCCTTGCCGGTCCCCAGGCCGCTTCCATCACCGGCGTCTGCCTGCCCGTCGATTGCGGCCTCACGGCAGGCCAGGCCGAGCTCGCGCGGACCTTCTCCCAATCGGAGCACTACTGACCTTCAGATGCCCGCATGAGCCGCCTTTTCCCCGACGTCTTCCGCAATCCGGCGATCCGCGCCAGCATGATCGCCATTTTCACCTTCGGCATGGCGGGGGCGATGACTGCACCCTATCGTTCGGTCGTGGGTATCCGCGAATTGGGCTTGAGCGATGGCCTCTATTCCTTCCTGAGTTTCCTCTCCGCAGCGGTGAACGTCGTCATCAGCATCCTGCTCGGCAATCTCGCCGACCGGTTGGGCGAGTACCGGTCGACGATGATCGGCGCCTGCCTGTTCGGCATCGTCGGCTACGGCATGGTCTACGCCTTTCCCAGCGCCGCCGTCTTCGTCATCGCCGGCTTGCTTCCCCTGCCGATCTACGGGGCGCTGAACTCGCTGCTGTTTGCCAATGCGCGTGCGGCGATGCAGGGCATGAGCCGAAGCGACATGGTGATGGCCAACTCCGGCGTGCGCGCCATGATCTCATTGTCCTGGGTGCTGATCCCCGGCATCACCGGCCTGCTGCTGTCCGGCGCATCGAGCATGCTGCCGGCCTACCTCTTTGCCGGCCTCTCATGTCTGCTCTGCCAAGGCATCATCATCTTCGCCCTGCCGAAGCGGGCGGCGACGGAGATGGCTGCAGTTCATCATCTCACCTATCTCGGCGCGCTTCGCCAGGTGGTTTCGCCGCGCATATCGGCGCATATTTGCGGCGTGGCGCTGATCACCAGCACGCTGCATCTCAATGACGCCCTGCTGCCGTTGATCGCCACCGGTGCTGCGCATGGCAGGCTGAGCGATGTCGGCATTCTGGTCGGCATCGTCGCATTGCTCGAGGTCGTCTTCATCATCGTCTGGTCTCGGATCGCCCGGAAGACCGGCCAGATGACGGCACTTGCCGCCGGCACCATCATCTACGCCGTGTTCCTCAGCCTGCTCGGCTTTGCCTCCGAGCCCTGGCACCTCTATTCCCTCACCATGCTCGCGGGCATCGGTGCGGCGGCGATCATCAGCTTTCCCATCACCTATCTGCAGGATCTCATCGCCGACCGGCCGGGGCTCGGCAGTGCACTGATCTCCGTCAATATCTTTGCCAGCGCCGGGATCGGCGCGCTGGTCTTTGCCGCCGGCACCTATGTGACTGGCTATTCGGGAACCGCGATCCTCAGCGCCGTCACCGGATTGTCGGGCATAACGCTGCTCGGGCTCCTGCAAAAACGCAGCGCCCATTGAGCAAATAAGACGTTGCGAAGAATGGAGCTTTCATCGGTGTTCGTCTTGTGACAAGGGTGACGCTGCATTTCCTTTGAAGGCGACATGAAGGCGATCTCCGGCACGAATCTCGAGCAGGCCAAGTCTCACAACCGGCGTGTGGTGATCGAGGCTGTCCGCACGCACGGTCCCTTGTCGCGCGCGGCGATCGCCCGGATGACGGCGCTGACCGCCCAGACGGTATCGAACATCGTCGAGGAACTGGAGAGATCGCACCTTCTCGTTCCGTCCGAGGCGCAGAAGCTGGCGCGCGGCCAACCAATCATCCCTTACACCATCAATCCGCGCGGCGCCTATTCGATAGGCCTCGAACTTGGCCGGCAGCGCGCAAGCGGGGTCTTGACGGATCTCTCCGGCGCCGTTTGCGCGCGCATCGAGCGCCATGTCGAACATCCCGATCCGCAACAGGCCCTTCCGGCTCTCCAGTCCATCGTCGAGGATCTTCAGCAGGCCTTCACCTTCGACCGGAACAGGCTGCTCGGCGTCGGCATGGCCCTGCCCGGCCGCTATGCCGATGGCGGCACCACGTCGCTCGGTCCGCTGAACCTGCCCGGCTGGCAGGGTTTTCCTGTAGGGCATGAGCTGGAACAGCGGGTAAAGGTGCCGGTGCTCGTCGAAAACGACGCGACGGCAGCGGCGATCGGCGAGCGCCTGCATGGCGTCGCCCGCGGTTTGGGCAGCTTCGTCTATCTGTTCCTCGCCGGCGGCGGCGGCATCGGTGCCGGGATATTCCTTGACGGCCACCTCTACAAGGGCAGCCGCAACAATGCCGGCGAGATCGGGCACATCATCGTCGAACCGCATGGCAAGCTCTGCAGCTGCGGCAAGCGCGGCTGTCTGGATCGCTATGTGTCACCGGCGGTCGCCTACGAATTCATGGGCATTGCCAATGCCGAGGAGCTGTCGCCCGACGATCTCGATGCACTGATAGCCAAGGGCGGCGAAGGACTCGGTGCCTGGCTGGATCAGGCCATGCAGCCGCTGCGGCAGACCATCGATTTTCTGGAACTGGCCTTCGATCCGCAGACCATCGTGCTCGGCGGCAGCATATCGACATCGCTGATGCTTCGGCTTGCGGAACGGCTGGAGCCGCTGCACGTTCCGATCGACCCCAGCCAGCAGCGCACCATCCCCCGCGTGATGATCGGCATGACCGGCAAAGATACCGCGATCCTCGGCGCCGCTGCCCTGCCGATCTTTTCCGAAACCAATCCGCGCTTCGACGTCCTGCAAAAGCCGCTGGGCTAAAAGGTTGGCCGATAGTTCAACTATTAACTTAGCGAGTCGGTCAACGGTCGCGGAAAATTTGATTTAGTGAAAGTATTGCGGAAGAAAAATGATGTAGAGTATTATTGGGGAAGAAGCGATTGTAGTTATTATGAGAAATTTACGCCTTAGTGATAGATACTCTGTGGAAATCTCGGGCGGGCAATCGGGATGACCATAGGCGATTCCCGTGAAAATAGTTCCGGCGTAGTAAGTTATGTACGCTACGCGGGCAGCGCGTGCCGCGAGCATTTCGTTACGCATATAAAAGTAAGCGGTCAGCGCGCAGATGATTACACAATCAATTCCCAGCGTGACGCGGATCGCAAAATTGATTTCACCGTGCGTCATTCCTTGCCCCAGCCCCCAGAAAACAGTCCATTTATACCCCCACCTTCTCGCGAATTTATCCTCGTGCAAGTGGAATGAGGCGTTTTCCTCTGCTTCCTCTTCTACGCCATTGAAGGTGGTTAACGGATCGTCAGAAGAGTCAACTCGTCTAAGACTCCCACACCAGCATCATCGCCCTCAAGACTGTTGCAGCCATGACTTTGCCGACGGCTTCGTCCACCCGGTTTCGGGAAGCCCTGAGATGCGCAGGAAGAAGAAGGTCGAAGACCGCGCGATCCATCTGAAAGATCGCGACGCGCTTTAGCGAACCTCGCCCATCCTTGAGCCGCGCGCCGGCAATCGCGCCTCTGCTTGTGGCGGGCGACGGGCTAGAGGTCGCGCAAAGATGACCACGTTGCCGAGAAGCGTCAGCGCCAGGCCGATCAGGCCCAGACCACTCCAATGGTAGCCCTCGAAGACCGTCGACAATGACAGGGCGACGATCGGGAACAGGACGGTGGCATAGGCCGCGCGTGAGGAGCCGATGCGCGACACCAGCATGAGATAGGTGGTGAAGCCGATCACCGATCCGATTGCCGCGAGATAGAGCAGCGCGGCAAGATAGGTGATGTCAGGCGGCGCCACGATCGGCGTTTGCGTCACGGCAATCAGGAAGAGGAGGATGATCGTGCCATAGGTCATGCCCCAGGCATTGGCGGTCAGCGGTGAGATTCCGGCCGCGCTGTTTCGACGCGATGCCATGTTGCCCAGCGAGAAGAACAGCGTGCCAAGTGCTGCGAGTCCGATCCCTTTCAACGTGCCGATATCGAAATCGACGACAACGTCCTGTCCAAAAAGGAGGAGGAGCCCGGTTGCTCCGAGCGCCGCTGCGAGAAGCGTGCGGCCGGTAATGCGGTCGCCGAAGAAGAGGCGCGCATTGACCGCATTGTAGATCGTTGCGAGCGAGAAGATCACCGAGATCAGCCCGGACGGGATAGAGGCGGCGGCGTTGTAGAAACAGATGAAATTGAGGCTGAACAGGCAGAGCGCTTGGGCAAGGATGAAAGGTTGATCGCGCAAGGCAGGGAGCTTGAGCCGCCGCATGACAGCCAGGATGGCGACGAGGATCACTGCTGCGGCCGCAAATCTGTAAAAGACCGAGACCAGGACCGGCACGGGACCGACCTGCATCGCAATGGCGATCCAAGTCGTTCCCCATATCAGGACGGTGGCGATGAAGAGAGCGGCATTTGCCATGGCGTGATCCTCGTTTTCCCGACCGATAGGCGAACCGTGAACAGGTCTCTTGCAGATTCTTGCTATGAAATTGATTTGCCCGGACTTCCCTGCTCGCCATGCGGGCCACCCACCGGTATTGTTCGCAAGGCGTGGCCAGGTGCGGGGAAGAATTGGTGCAAGATAGCCGTCTCTCGGTTTTCAGATTTTTGTCCGCATCTCCCTCTGCACGGATGTCGCAAACCATCGATTTGGGGTTCGGGCGATCTGCGGCCCTCTGGAGCAATGGCAGCGACAGGATGAGCTATGAGCGCCCGGACGGACATACGTTCAGCCTTTATCTCAACGGTGGCGCCGGAACCCGCCGTCTGGATGGCAGCCCCACCGCTCGAGGCCGGCCCGGCGCCTTGTGCGTCATGCCGCAGGGGCACTCGTCCGAATGGGAAATCACCGATCCGTTCGAATTCGTCCATCTCTACGTTCCCGATGACCAGATGCGCCGGATGTTTGCCGAGACGTTCGACCGCGATTCCAGGCTTATGGCTCTTGCCGAAGCGACCTTCGCCGATGCACCCGTCTTGGCGCATACGCTTCGGCAACTGACCGAAGCGATGTTGGCGGGTGATCATCTGCTGGCTGAAGAAGCCATGATGCAGACGATCGACGATTTCTTCGTGGATCCACGTTACGGAGGGATGCGTCCCTGTGCGATCAGCGGCGGGCTCGCTCCTCACGTGCGGCGCCGGATCCTGGAATATATCGAGTGCCATCTCGGTGAGACAATCCGCTTGCAGGATCTGGCGGCGATCGGGCAGCTCAGCGCCTTTCATTTTCAGCGGATGTTCCGGGCAAGCTACGGTGTGTCCCCACATGGCTGGGTGGCTCACCGGCGTATCGAGCGCGCCAAATCGATGTTATCAGGCAGTGACCCGATCGCGCAGATCGCTTCGGCCTGCGGCTTCAGCAGCCAGAGCCATATGACACGGGCATTTAGATTGGGCACAGGCGTCACACCCTCCGCCTACCGGCAACGGCAGTGAAGCGCCTTCGCTCGGCACGTGTTTGTTCGCTTTGGGCGGGCGGGACGGCAGCCTTGATCTCTTGGCCGATAACGCCGGCGCTGGCTTAACCGGGAAGTTTGTTGAATTTCCGGAGGCTCTTGTCGACGAAGGACTCGGGCAGGAAGCGGCGGATGAAACGGATCTGCCCTGCTGCTTTCCCGGCTGTGTAACGTCTCTTGGGCGAGGCCGCATTGGCAGCCCGGATGACGGTTGCGGCGACCACCTCGGGCGCATCGCCCGTCGAGATGATCTCGCGCATCAGCTTCTCCGCGTCGGCGCGCACCGCATCATAGACGGCAAGCGGCCGGTCCGGCCGCGTGATGTTCTCCTCGAAGGAGGTGCGGGTGATGCCCGGTTCCACGAGCACGACACGGATGCCCTGCGTGCGGACCTCATGATCGAGGGATTCCGAATAGCCTTCGATCGCGTGCTTGGTCGCCGCGTAAAGCGCGTTGAAGGGCGCCGGGATCAGCCCGAGGATCGAGCTCAGGTTGATGATCCGGCCGCTGCGCTGCCGCCGCATCACCGGCAGCACGGCATTGGTCATACGCATCGTGCCGAAGACGTTGACGTCGAATATGGCTTTGGCCTGTGCCGTCGTCGATTCCTCGGCGCCGCCGAGCAGGCCGATCCCGGCATTGTTGACGAGAAGATCGATCCGCCCCGTGCGTTTCAGAACCTCGTCGACGACGCTCTGCACCGATTGATCGTCGATGACGTCGCAGACCAGCATGGTGATGCCGTCGGCGGTGTCGGCCATCGGCTTTCGGCTCGTGCCGAACACCCGGTAACCATCCCGCCGCAGCGCCTTGGCCGTTACCAGCCCGATGCCGGAGGAAGCCCCGGTGACCAGGGCAATGCCGCGTTCTTTCTTGCTCATTGACGTCTGCCTGCGTTTTTGTCGTGGAACATCCATGCGCATTCTGTTACTATCAAAAAGATAGCAAGTCACTACTAAAAAGATATCGACATGAAGAATCTTTCCGAACAGCCCTGCCTGATCGCCCGCAGCCTAGCGCTCGTCGGCGACGCGTGGAGCATGCTGATCATGCGCGACGCCCATGCGGGGCTGACCCGCTTCGATGAATTTCGCAAAAGCCTCGGCATCGTCCCGACAATGCTGACGGGGCGGCTGTCATCGCTGACCGAGGAAGGATTGCTGGAGAAACGCCGCTATTCCGAGCGTCCGCCGCGCGACGAATATCTGCTGACGGAAGCCGGCCGCGACTTTCTGCCGGTGCTGTTTGCAATCGGCGCCTGGGGCCGCAAGCACCGCGGCGGCGGCGCAGTCACTCGTTTCTTCGACGCAGAGACCGGAACCGAGGTCGATCCCGTCACCATCGACCGCGCAACCGGCGCGCCGATTGGAACTCGTCCTATTCGTATCGCTGCACCCGAATGTGCGCTGCCCGCGGCCGATGAAGCAGCACCTGACAGCTCTCATTGAAAGCTGGCGCGCCCGCAGCCATCGCCGCCTCCGGCGATGGCCAAGATCGTCCTCAGATCAAACCTACGACTGTGGCAGCCGTAGAGCAGCGGCATCAGTCCCGCGAGTGCCTTGAAGCGTTCCCATGACTTGTTTGTCCAGCCCGTTTCGGCAAGCGCCGAAAGACGCACAAATACCTTCACCAGTACCCAAACCACGCAGCTTGGATGGAAGACCACCGCCGCCGCTCGAATGGCGCGAATGCCTTCTCACTGCTTGGCGGTTCGCTTGCTCATCCAGTCAGCCGTATATGGAAAGGTTATTGGCAGCGGGGCTTCATAAGATGGCGCTTGCATTCGTAGATTTTGCAAGGTAATTACTTGCAAAATGCGGATTGCAAGGAGATTCGTTATGAAATCCGGAAAGAACGCGACAGGAAAGGCAATCGGCGCTAACGCGCGCGCCGAGTCTCTAACAGCTGAACGGCGAAAAGAGATTTCGTTGCGTGCTGTCCAGGCCAAAGAGAGAGGGCTGCGCTTCCCAAGGCTATTTGCGGATCAGACGATCGTAAGCTTGTACTAGGGCAAATAGAGATCCAGTGTTACGTGCTTGACGATGAAACGCGCGTGTTGAGCCTGAGATCGCTGCAATCGGGCATTGGAATGTCGGAAGGTGGGGGAAAGGGAGGCGTGCGCAAAATCCCCGCATTGATGGCAAGATTGGCCCAAAGTGGAATAGATATCATGGGCTTAGATGTGCGCGCAAATGAACCAACTAGATTTATTACGCCCAGCGGCGTAATCGCGGACGGCTATGATGCTACCGTTCTTCCCGACATATGCGCAGTTCTTATCCACGCTGACCGGAAGCGCAAACTTGATAGGCGATACGCACATGTTGCCGAAAAGGCAGCGATGCTTCAACACGGCTTCGCGACACTTGGAATTATCCAGCTTGTAGATAGGGTCACAGGCTACGACGATCTAAAGAAGGCCCGTGATTTTGGGCACATACTGGAGCAATTTGTAGCCAAGGAAATGCAGCCTTATATTCCAAAATTCCCGCCAGAGTTTTACAAGGAAATCTGCCGTCTCCGCGACATTCCATACGATCCGACATCGGTCAAAAGACCAGCATACTTCGGACATCTTACGAATAGCATTATCTATCACCGACTAGCTCCAGGCGTATGGGCAGAGTTGAAGAAGAAGGTAAAAGCTAGTGGAACAGAAATTAGCAGACCACATCTGCATAGATTCCTAACTAGCGACGTTGGAGACCCCCGACTTCGGGACGTGATTTCAAAAAATGTTGCGGTTATGCAGCTTAGTGATGGATGGTATGACTTTTTGCAAAAGCTGGATCGTGTTTTGCCGCCATATAATCAAACGCTGCAACTCCCATTCAGAAATGAAGCTTTGGCAATCGAGGATAATGGCAAGGGTCTCTAGCGCCGCTCCCAACTCGGATTGAGCATTGTCTGCCATCGCCGCCCAGCGATGGCAGAGATGATGCTCAGATCAACCCTGTGGGTTCCGATCCGAACCTTACGACTGCTGCAGCCCGTAGAGCAGCGGCATCAGCCCTGCCAGCGCCCTGAAGCGCTCCCACGACTTGGATGACGGCTTCGTCCAGCCGGTTTCGGCAAGCGCGGAAAGGCGGGGAAAGACGAGGCGGTCGAAAACGGTACGATCCGTCATCGGCTCGGACCAGATGCAGGCCTGGATGCCGAGGAGTTTCTGTTTCTGAGCTGCCGTCCAGCCGCCGATGGGATCGAATTTGTAGAGCTTCTCGGCATCCGAAGTCCCCGCCCAGCTGGCTCCGGGCTCGTCCCAGTCGGGCCTGAGCGCCATGTCGAGGTAATAGACCTGTCCGGGGCAGACGACCATGTCATAGCCGCGCTCGGCGAGTTCGGCCGAGACCTCGACATTGCGCCAGCTGCAGAGATAGCTCTTCGATTTGTCGATGACATCGCCGTGGGCCGCCTCTTCCCAGCCGCCGGTGATGCAGCCCTTGCTGGCAAGGAAGCGCTGGACGCGGTTCAGGAACTCCGCTTGCAGGATGGCGGCGCCGGAGCCGTGGATGTCGTCGGCGCCATGGGTATTGGTGACGACGTTCAGCCGCTTGGCATGCGCATCGGCAACCTCGGTCCCCGCCACCCTACGCAGGCGCTCGAGCGCTTCCGGCGAACCGGACCACGCGCCGAGCGGAACTTCATCGGCGCCGAGATGGACGGTCTTGAACGGAAAGAGCTCGATGAGTTCTAAGAGGATCGTCTCGATGATCTCATAGGTCTTCTCGCGGGCCGGATTGATGCAATTGTCGGGAAAGCCCTGAACCGAATAGTAGCTGCCGACCTCGGCCGGATCGCGCAGCTCCGGGATCGCCTGCAGCATGGCGTAGCAATGGCCTGGAACATCAATCTCCGGCACGATCTCCACGCCGAAGCTCTTGGCATGCGCGACGATCTCGCGGATCGCAGCCTTGGTGTAATAACCGCCGGTGCGGGCCGGGCTCGAACCGAGCAGCGGCGGAACGGCAAGACCGTGACCGCGCCAGGCGCCGACAGCGGTCAAATCAGGATAGGCGTCGATCTCGACGCGCCATGCTTCGTCGTCGGAAAGGTGCCAGTGGAATCGGTTGAGCTTGTTCCAAGCCAGCACCGCCAGCAATTTCTTGACCTCGGCAGCGCCGTAGAACTGGCGGGCGACGTCGAGATGCAGGCCGCGCCAACCCATCGACGGCTCATCGACGATCTCGCCTGCGGCCGGAAACTGGAAGACCTCGGGATGCAGCCTTGCACCGCGCCAGATCTGGCCGAGCGTGACGAGGCCGTAGAGGAAGCCGGTCTGGCTGCTGGCTTCGATCACGATCGTCTCACCCTCGAAGCTCAGTCGATAGGCCTCCGACCCGAGGCCGGCGGCATCCTTCAGGGCAACCGGAACCGCGCCTTCCGCCTCGCTCCGCACGATGCCTTCGACGGCGAAGAGATGCCCGACCAGCGTTGCGAAACTTCTTGATGCCGCCTCTCCTTCCACGCTCTGCGCCTGCGGCGCAAAACCGGCCGGCAGCGGCCGTCGGGAAGTGACGGACACATGGTTCGGCCAGGGGATGATCGACACTTGAACAGGCGCATTGACGGGAACCGGATAGATCTCCGCGCCACGCTTCAATGGCGCGTTGCTGACCGAAGATCGCGTCGGCTCTATGGTGAGCACGATCGTGCTGCCGTCGGAAAGCGCGAGATAGCCGCTGGTTGCGCCGTCCGTCCAGTGACGAAACTGCCAACTCAACGCATAGACCGCGATCGTCCACGTCTCGCCCGCGCCGAGAACGAAATTGGCAGGTGGCTGGAACTCGGTGAAATTCGACAGCCGCTGCGAAACTGTGGCGCCGTCGACGCGCCCGGCCGGATCGACACGACCCGGGCCACTGACGCACAGCGAGAAATTCGAAAGCGACTCGGTGCCGAGGTTCTTGAGGCGCAGGACGTAGGAAAACTCCTTGCCGTCCGCAGGCGGGTTCCAAAGGGTTTCAAGCCGCAGGGCTTTTGGTCGCGGTATGGACATGGTCGCTCATTCCTCTTGGAGATCGGATCACGAGTATCCCGGCGTAATAACCGGGAGCGCAATTTTGGGTAAGCATGGCGCAAACCGCCTTTTGGTCGAAGGCCGCCCGCGATTCCATCGTTTTTGAAGTCAATCAAATTGATTTAAGAGTGATAGTCAGTTTCCCGCCGACAGGTCAATTGCCGATTGGAAATTTCTGTAGCGCCCTCCGGATCGGCTCTCGGCAGACATTAGCTAGGCATGCTCTTCCGGACCAAGTCCTTTGATCACGATCGAGCCTGGCCTTCCCGGTCAGGCTCGATCGCGTTCAACTCACTCCTGCAAATTTGTGCCGGCGGGTCCCTATCGCTTCCATCCTCATCCGAACTATGGTGTCGCAATCGGCGAAATCGCGGTTCACTTCCGAGCCATGCTGTCCGTCGTCTCGATCGCAACCACGATCGGCCTTAGTCTTCGCAGCCGAGGCGGAGAACGCAGCGCGCGGGATATCGCATGTCGGAACGACTTGAATCTGCCCGCCCTGATGAAACGCCCGCCATCGTCTGGCTCGGCTTCATGGCGATGTGCGTCGGCATGTTCATGGCGATCCTCGACGTCCAGGTGGTGGCGACATCGCTGCCGACCATCCAGTCGGCGCTCGATATCGATCCGGATCAGATGAGCTGGATACAAACGGCCTATCTCATCGCCGAAGTGGTGGCGATCCCGCTCACCGGCTTCTTGACGCGACTTCTGACGATGCGATGGCTGTTCGTTACCGCCATCGGCCTGTTCGTCGCGGCCTCCGCCGGCTGTGCGGCGAGCGGCAGCTTCGGCGAGTTGGTGGCCTGGCGGGTGCTGCAAGGTTTTTCCGGCGGGACCCTGATCCCATCGGTGTTTTCAGCCGTCTTCATCCTGTTCCCGAACGAGCGGCAGGCGCTTGCGACGACGATCGCCGGTGTGCTGGCGGTGCTGGCGCCGACCGTCGGACCGATCGTTGGCGGGTGGTTGACGCAGACCTATTCCTGGCACTGGCTGTTTCTGATCAACGTCATCCCGGGCATCGTCTCGGCAATCGTCGCTGCGCGGTTCCTGCCGCGGCAGGCGTCCGATCCGTCCGAACTCAAGCATCTTGACGGGCTGTCGCTTCTGCTGATGGCAACTGCGCTGACGAGCCTGGAACTCAGCCTGAAAGAGGCGCCGACGAGCGGCTGGATCTCGGCCTATGTGCTCAGCCTGCTAACGGTTTGCCTTGCAGCGGGAGGCGTCTTCGTCTGGCGAACGCTTCGCCGCCGCCGGCCCGTCGTCGATCTCGGCAATTTCGGCGACCGGAACTTTCTCGTCGGCTCGGTTCTGAGCTTTGTCCTTGGCATCGGCCTCTTCGGCTCGGTCTATCTCATGCCGGTCTTTCTCGCTTTCATCAGGGGACACGACGCCCTCGAAATCGGCATGACGATGCTGGTCACCGGCATCGCGCAGCTGGTCACCGCGCCGATCGCGGTCGCGCTGGAAAAGCGCTTGGATGCTCGCCTGCTGTCGGCCGTCGGTTTCGCGCTCTTTGCGATCGGTGTCGGAATGAGCGCCTTTCAGGATCCTCGTACGGATTATGACGCGATGTTCTGGCCGCAGGTCGTGCGCGGCGTCGCCATCATGTTCTGCCTATTGCCGCCGACGCGGCTGGCGCTCGGCACACTTCCGCCAGAGCGCATTCCCGATGCGAGCGGGCTTTTCAACCTGATGCGCAATCTCGGCGGGGCGATCGGCATCGCCCTCATCGATACCATTATCTACACGCGCTCGGAACCGCTTGGACAAACCCTCTGGACCCGCCTTCAAGCCGGCGACATCGAGGCTGCGACATTCGTCGGCGCCCCTCTTCAAACCATATCGGGGCATAGTGGCGGCTTCGATGCGGATACCACGGCGATGCTCGATCCGCTGGTCCAGACCGCGGCCAGCGTCCAGGCGATCAACGAAGCCTGGATGATCGTCGCCGCCCTGACCGGCTGCGCCCTGCTCTCAGTGCCCTTCGCCAGGCGGCCGGCGTCAACGTGAAAGCCATGGTGACAAGTTGCCGATCTTCCGGTCGCCGGTAAGATTTCTCTCAATCATTTTGCGTCATCCTCCAGTTCCCCTCTGAAGCCAATCGACGAGATCTTAATGGCCCCGGTCCTCAAGCGCAGTTTTCAAATGCCACGACGCGAAGAGCTTGGCCTCTTCACCATCAGCAACGGGTCCGGCCTGTCGATAGCGGCCCTGCCGAACGGCACGCTGTTTGCCATCGAATATGCCGACGACAAGGGATCGGTGCAGATCAACCAGATCCAGGGCTCGCCGCTCACCGGCGGCGTCAGTCGCCTTTATCTGCGCATCGGCGGTGCGGCACCTGATGTCGTCGAGATCGTCGGGCCTCGTGCCGATGGCAGCTTCGGGCACGATGCGACGAGCTTCTCCTGGAGCGGCAAGAGAGGCGATATCGGCTACAATGTCCGCCTCGAGCTTCATCCTTCCGAAACGGCTTGGTTCTGGCGTGTCTCCATCCGGCATCGAAAGCATGGAACGCTGCCGGCCGATCTGGTGCTGGTCCAGGACGTCGGTCTCGGCGATCGCGGCTTCCTGATGAACAGCGAAGCCTATGCCTCGCAATATGTCGACCACCATATCGCCGATCACGGGACATTCGGCCCTGTCGTGATGCACCGTCAAAATCTGAAGCAGTCGGGCGCCCGCAACCCCTGGCTCGTGCAGGGCTGTCTCGACGGGGCGGCGGCCTATGCCACGGACGCGATCCAGCTGGTGCAGGCGAGCGACCGCCTCGACGACCTGCTGGTCGGCCCCTTCGGCACCAGCCTGCCGAGCAAACGGCGCCAGCAGGAGACCGCCTGTCCCGCCATCCAGTCGAGACCGATCTCCGTCCTGGCAAGCGGCGCGACCGCGACTTTCTTTGCCGTCTTCGCAGCCGATCATCCCGAAGCGTCGAGCGATGCCGACCTTTCGCGGCTCGACGGGCTGGCAACGATAAAAGGTGCGGCAGCCGACATAGCAGAGGCGGCGCCGGTCCGCAGCCTGCTCCAGGATGCCGCCCTGCTGAAGGCCGAGGCGCTGAAAAAGAAGGCGATGGGCAAGCTCTATCCGGAGCGGAGCCTGGAAGAGCGCGTCGACGGAAAGCTTCTTTCGTTTTTCGTGCCGGACGGCGTTCTGAACCGCCACGTGGTCCTGCGCGACAAGGAGCTCCTGGTGGCGCGCCGCCACGGTGCGATCGTCAGAAGCGGTGAGAATATGCTGCTCGACGACGCGACGCTTGCCGCGACCTGCTGGATGCAGGGCATTTTCGCGGCCCAGTTGACGATTGGCAATACGTCCTTTCACAAGCTCTTTTCCGTCTCCCGCGACCCCTACAATCTGACGCGCGCCAGCGGGCTGCGCATCATGGCGGATGTCGGCGTTGGCTGGCAGCTTCTGGCGGTGCCGTCGGCTTTCGAAATGGGGCTCAGCGATTGCCGCTGGATCTATCATTGCGCGGGACGCACGATCATCGTGTCGGCGGTCGCCTCCGGCGACGATGCAGCGATGCAGTGGACCGTCTCCGTCGAGGGCAAGCCGTGCCGCTTTCTGGTGTTCGGTCACGTCGTCCTCGGCGAGCGCGAATATGACGCGGGCGGGCAGATCGAATTCCATCCGTCGGGCAAACGCATGCTTTTCCGGCCGGACCCGGCCTGGCTCTGGGGCGAGCGCTATCCCGATGCCGGCTATTGGCTGGTGAGTTCGACGCCCGATGCCATCGATGAGATCGGCGGCGACGAACTGCTCTACAGTGATGGGATTGCGCGCAACGGCCCCTTCGTCGCGCTTAGATCCCGCCCGACGCAGGTGCTCTGCTTCGCTGTCGTCGGCTCGATGACCGATGCGGCGGAGGCCGACCGACTGGCGCAGCGTTATGAGGCCGGCGTCACCGATGAAGCCATGCTTGCCCCGGCATCGAAATTCTGGCGGAACGCCGTGCGCGGCCTGACGATCGGCAGCACCTCGCCCGACCTTGCCGCGCAGACGACCTTGCTGCCGTGGCTGGCGCATGACGCGATCGTGCATCTGAGCGTGCCGCACGGCCTCGAGCAATATACCGGTGCGGCCTGGGGCACACGCGACGCCTGCCAAGGACCGATCGAATTCCTGCTCGCCTATGAGCATGATCGCGAAGCCAAGGAGGTGCTGAAGACCGTCTTCAGCGAACAATACCTGGAGAAAGGCGACTGGCCGCAATGGTTCATGCTGGAGCCCTATGCCAACATCCGGGCGGGCGATAGGCACGGCGACATCGTCGTCTGGCCGCTGAAGGCGCTCTGCGACTATATCGAAGCGACCGGCGATCTCGCCATCCTCGACGAGAAGGTCTCCTGGCGCGACGAAAAGACGAAGGCCAGGACGCTGCAGGCCGACACCATCGCCATCCACGTCGAGAAGCTGCTTGATACCGTTCGCGAAGCTTTCATCCCTGGAACGCATCTGATCCGTTATGGCGAGGGAGACTGGAACGATTCCCTGCAGCCGGCCGATCCGCATCTGCGCGATTGGATGGTCAGCAGTTGGACCGTTGCCCTGCTCTACGAGCAGATCGTCCGTTATTCCGCGATCCTGCGCCGCCTCGGTCATGGCAACAAGGCCAAGGGCTTGAGGAAGATCGCAACGGCGATGCGCCGGGATTTCAACCGCCATCTCGTGCGTGGCGGCGTCGTTGCCGGCTACGGTATCTTCGATCCCAGCCATGACGGCGTCGAATTGCTGTTGCACCCGAGCGACCAGCGCACCGGCCTGCATTTCTCGCTGATCTCGATGACGCAGGCGATGCTTGGCGGGCTGTTCACGCCGACGCAGAGACGCGATCATATGAAGCTGATTAGAGAGCATCTGCTCTTCCCCGACGGCGTGCGGCTGATGGAGAAGCCCGCGACCTATGCCGGCGGGCCTGAGACGCTGTTTCGCCGCGCCGAATCCTCCTCCTTCTTCGGCCGCGAGATCGGGCTGATGTATGTGCACGCGCATCTACGTTATTGCGAGACGTTGGCGCTCCAAGCCGAGGCGGAAGAGCTCTGGAAGGCGATCGCCGTCGTCAATCCGATTTCAGTCACATCAGCGCTGCCGCATGCATCGCTGCGCCAGCGCAATACCTATTTCAGCAGCAGCGATGCGGCTTTTCATGACCGTTATCAGGCGGCGGCCGAATGGGAGCACGTCAAGGCGGGAGAGATCGCCGTCGACGGCGGATGGCGCATCTATTCAAGCGGCCCGGGGCTCTATACCAGAAGCTTCGTCGAAAATATCCTGGGCTTCAAAAGGCGCTTCGGCCGGCGCAAACACAAACCGCTTCTGCCCGCAATCCATGCCTCGGCCGATCTGCACACCGACCACGCCGCCTGGCGGCGGCTGATGAAGCCGAAACCCAAGGCGTAACAGTTCAGGACGAGGCGCTGTCTATGCAGTAGCGTCGCGCAGCTCCTCGAAGCGCGCGGCGCTCTTCGACAGGTGGCTTCGGATGGCGCGGCGCGCGGCGGGCTCGTCACGGTCGCGGATCGCCGCGAAGATGGCATGGTGTTCCCTGCGCATGCGCGCCGCATGGCGCTTGCGCTCGGCTGATGTCATCTTGTCCAAGCGCGCCCATTGCCGCGGCACCATGATGTTGCCGAACGTATCGAAGAGGCGGCCGTAATAGGAGTTGTGCGTCGCGACCAGAATGGATCTGTGGAAGGCGTAATCCTCTTGCGCACCGTATCCGCCCTCCTCGAGCGCCTTGTCGAGGGCATCGAGACGGTCCTGCATGCGGTCGATGTCCTCCTGCGTGCGCCGCAGCGCCGCAAGGCCGGCGGCTTCGTATTCGATCCCCATGCGCAGCTCCAGCACGCGCAGAACCTCGTCGATCGACTGCAGGTCGTCTGGAATGATGGAGAAGGATCTGGGCGTCGGATCGTTCGAGACGAAAGCTCCAAGGCCTTGCCGCGTGGTGATCAAACCCTTTGCCCGCAGCGCGGCGAGCGCTTCGCGAACGATCGTCCGGCTGACGCCGGTCGTTGCCATGATCGCCTGTTCGGTCGGCAGACGCTGGCCGGGCTTCAGGTCGCCGGACTCGATTTGCGCCGTCAACATATCGGCAAGGTTGCTGCGCAGGTTCGGCGCCTGCTGAATGGTATTGAAGACTGCGTTGTCCTTATTTTCCATCCTGTTTCGAAATCCTGGTGTCGAGGCGGCTGCGCCAAGAGCGATTATCGCGCCAGCCAACCGCCATCGACGGGCAGCACCGTTCCATGCACGTAGTCGGATGCCGATGATGCCAGGAATACGGCCGCGCCGCCGAGTTCATCAGGCGTTCCCCAGCGACCGGCCGGGATGCGGCCAAGGATGGCGGCATTGCGGTCGGCATCCTCGCGCAGCGCCGTGGTGTTGTTGGTGACGAAATAACCGGGGGCGATGGCATTGACGTTGACGCCCTTGCCGGCCCATTCGCAAGCAAGCAGCTTCGTCAGTCCCGCGAGGCCGCTTTTCGAGGCGGTATAGGAGGGAATGCGGATGCCGCCCTGGAAGGAGAGCAGCGAGGCGATGTTGATGATCTTGCCCCTGCCCTTGTCGACCATGTGGCGGCCGGCCGCCTGCGACAGGAAGAAAGCCGTCTTCAGGTTGACGTCGATCACCGCGTCCCAGTCTTCCTCGGTGAAGTCGAGCGCATCGGCGCGGCGGATGATGCCGGCATTGTTGACGAGGATGTCGAGGCCGCCGAAGGTCTGGATGGTCTCAGTGACAATCCGCTTGACCGGTTCGATGCTGGCAAGATCGGCCTTGATGACATGGAAGCGGCTTCCCGCTTCCTTCACCAGCGCCTCGGTTTCGTCCATCGAGGAGCGTCCGACGGCGACGATCGACGCACCAGCCTCTGCCAGTGCGGCCGCGATGGCTTGGCCGATACCGGTATTGGCGCCGGTGACGACGGCAACCCGGCCGGAAAGGTCGAAGGGATTTGCCACGACGCTCACCTCAGATCCGCAATGGCGATATGGTCCATGTCGGTGAAGCTCTTATTGTCGCCGGCCATCGCCCAGATGAAGCTGTAATTCTTGGTGCCGGCGCCCGAATGGATCGACCAGGGCGGCGAGATGACCGCCTGTTCGTTGGCGACAAGCATATGCCGGGTCTGTTGCGGCTCGCCCATGAAGTGGAACACACGCTGCTCCGCTTCCAGATCGAAATAGAGATAGGCTTCCATGCGGCGGTCATGCGTATGGGCAGGCATAGTGTTCCAAACGCTGCCCGGTTCGATCATGGTGAAGCCCAGCGTGAGTTGGCAAGACTGGCAGACGTCCGGATGGATGAACTGGTAGATCGACCGCTTGTTGGCCGTTGCGGCTTCGCCCGGCGTCAGGTGACGGGCCTTTTCGCGGGTGAGCAACACGGTCGGGTGCGCTTGATGCGCCGGCGTCGAGACCAGATAGAATTTTGCCGGATTGGCAGCATCCGCGCTCTCGAACCTGATGTCCTTGGCGCCCTTGCCGACATAGAGGCAATCATATTTGGCAAGATCGTAATTCGTGCCGTCGACGATGATGCGGCCGGCACCGCCGATGTTCAGGGCGCCGAGTTCACGCTCAGCAAGGAAGGTTTCCTGTCCGATCGCTGTCGGAGCCGTCAGCGTTAGCCCGGGGCCGAGCGGCGTCGCGCCGCCGATGACCATCCGGTCGTAATGCGAATAGGTGAGCCGGATCTCGCCACTCGCGAAGACGGTTTCCACCAGAAAATGACGCCGCAGCGTCTCCGTGTCGAAATTGCGCACGGCCTCGGGATGGGAGGCGTGCCTCACGTCGATCTGCATGTCAATTTTCCTTCCGCTTCATTGTCGCCAGGGGTCGTCTCTATCTCGGGAGCCAGTCTTGTCCGGCCGGTCCCGCCGCGGCGGTATCCAGTTGGTTACATAGTTGTACGACAAGTTTGGTGTCAACAGGTTTGTCGGTGGGCGCTCGAGGAGACGCAAGGTCCGCAAGAGCACGAAAGAAAATCTGGGAATAGACAGGAGAATTTCTGGAAATGATGACGCCATCATCCAAGCAATGGATCGCAAGCGGTCGTTCTTGGCGCGATCCGGCAGTGCTATTGGCCAAAACGAAAAAGCCTGCCGCGGGAGGAGGTGCGGCAGGCTTTCGTAAAAAACCGAACGACAGCTGGGAGGAGGAGTGCTGTCATTCCACAGACGACCCTGGGAGGAGGACGGGGCGCCTGTACATCGAAGGGACGCGGGAGGAGGTGCATCGCTTCGATAGAAATAATCATACTTATTTCTTGCTCAGTTGATAGGCATTTCTTTGCAGGGCAGCTATGCGTTATGCGAAAAGCGGGAGGCTCGATTCACCTGGTCCATCTGCCGGAAGCACAAAAGCAAAGCGCCCGCTCGGGAGGAAGCAGGCGCTGGCATGGTCTTGAAGATGCTTGGTCTAAGCTGCCGTTAGCGGGCGATGGCTGCGCGGGCGACGTTGCGGATGTCGCCGCGGCCGATGCCGAGGTCGTCCAGTTCGCGTGCGGACATACGACCCAGTTCAGCGACCGTCTGACGATACTTGCGCCAGTTATTGAAAGAGCGTGCTACGTTCATGATGATCCCCTTTCGTGGGCTTTCGAAGCTTAGCTGCCAGTCCTTGGCGCTTCGTTCGCTTCGATGAGGTGTATATAATATGAGACCGCCGATTATTGCAGCGCCAATGCATCAGTGCACCTATGCGGCGCTTGCATGGGTCGCGATGTTTTGGATCCGAACCGCTTCGCGGTCAGAGTTTGAAACGATCGAAGGCCGTCAGCCGCACCATCGGCGGCTCCGCCTCGGCCCACCGGTAAATATCCGAGCGCAGATAGGAAAGCTCGTCGCCGAGATCCTCTTCGCCGACTTCGATCCACCAGGACTTCAGGCGACCGTCGCTTCCGTCCGACCAGCGATAACCCCTCGCCTTCAGATGATCCTTCATCTCGAACGGGCTGTGTTCGGCAAAGATACGGATGCGCGAGCGCTGGCTGGCACGGTAGAGTTCGGTGAACGGGCTTTCACCGTCGCGCTGCTCTCGATCGAGGATTTCCAGCAGCGCGTGGCAGTCGTCCACGGCGCGATGGCCTTCGTGGAAATACCCGGCCTGGCCGACGAGATAGCCGAGCTTCGTACCCTCGAAGCCGCGGGCGCTCCAGTCGATCTCCGAAACCGAGCATGCCCAGGCCTTGCCGGTGAAAATCGTCGAGAAGGCCTCGCAGAACGGCCGGTCGAAACCGGCATTGTGGGCAATGATCAGATCCGCCGGCTCGATCAGCGTACGCAGCGATTGGATATCGATAAGCTGTCCTTCGACCATCGCATCGGTAATACCAGTCAGCCGGGTGATCTCGGGCGGGATCGGCCGGGACGGCTGTTGCAGGCCGCCGTAAATGCCGACGATATCGCCGATCGCGCCGTCATCGTCGAAGGTAAAGGCGACAGCGCCGATTTCGATGATCTCGTCGCTGCGGTGGTTGAGACCGGTGGTCTCCGTGTCGAGAATGACGCCGAGTTGCGAAAACCCCGGCCGTCTGACTGACGCAACCGGCCGGGCAGCCAGCTTTCTCAAGATGCGATAGTTGCCGCTCTCTTCGAGCGCCCGCGCCATGTCTTCATCGGAATGGACGACCGGCTGCGACGGCCGCCGATGCGATGGACCGCGGGCCTTGGGCGTCGCGGGCGATGCTTTGGCAAACATGTCGAGTTGCAAATCTCTGTGCACGCTCATCGAATCTATATGTCACGGAGACGCGATTGAATCCATCACTCGCGCCGGGCGCTGTGGACTATCCTCGCCTGCGGCCCTATCCGTCGGGAAGCTCAGCCGGCAGACCGCCCCGCGACTGTGGTTGTCGATGGTCACCTCGCCGCCGTGCATGCGCAGGATGTCGCGAACGAGATTGAGGCCGAGGCCGGCGCCGCGTCCGTCGTGATGGCGCTTGAAGAACGGCTCGAATATGCGATCTCGCATATCGGCGGAGATGCCCGGTCCCTCGTCCCTGACCTCGATCCAGTTGCAGCCTGATGTCAGCGAGATGGTGCCTTTCCTGCCGCCGTGGTTGATTGCGTTCTGCAGGATGTTCATCAGGGCGCGCTGCAGCGCCAGAGGATCGCCCTCGATCTCGCCGGCGCCGTCGACATCGAACTGCACCGTATAACCGGCGGCAAAGGCCAGCGGCGCCATCTCGATGATGACCTTCCTCGCCAGCTGGCCGAGATCGACCTTGGTGAACTGGACCTTGCCCTGTTTCAGCCGCTGAAGGTCGAGCATCTGCTCGGTGAGAACGGCAAGCCTCGCCGCATCTTCCAAGAGGTCGGTCTTGATCGAACTGTGCGGCAGGGATCCAATTCTCGTATTCAGAATGGCGATCGGCGTGCGCAACTCATGGGCGGCATCGGTCAGAAACCGTTCCTGCCGCTCATAACCCTCGTCGAGACGGCCGAGCGCGCGGTTGACGGCGTGCACCAGCGGCGCGATCTCTTCGGGAATATCGTTTTCCGACAGCCGGCCGCCACGCTGGTCGATATCGATCGTATCGGCCTGAAGCGCGGCCTGGTCGATCCCGACCAGCGATCGTCGCACGACGAGCGGCGTTGCGATCAGCGCGCCCAGTGCCATCACCGCGACGATGGGGATAACAATTTTCACAAGGATCAATGAGACGCGGAACAGGATGAAGGCGAGTGAGTTCGGGCCGTCGGTGCCCGTCAGAAACTGCACCCGTCCCCAATCCGTCGCAATCCACTTCATCCGGGCAGCCGGACGGTCGTGATCGCCGAGATCCGAGCCGAACTTTGCCTGGCCGACATGATCGAGCGTATTGCCGATGGTGGCATATTCTTCCGGAATCCGGCCCTCGGTCAAAACATGTCCCTGCATGTCGCGAATGGTGTACCAGAGATCGGGCGCATCTTTCCGCAGCTGTCGCAGATCCTCGGTCTCCCTCAGGCTCAACTCTCCGGTGGGCTGGCGGAAGACGGCCTGGCGCAGGATCTCGATCGTGCCCTCCGTCGATCTGAATTCGGATATCTTGCCAACCGAAATCAGCACGATCATCACCAGGATGAGCACGACCGATTGCACGGCAAGAAGCCGCCAGAACAGGCGCTTGCGCAGCGAATAGGAGCATCGTTTGCTCATGATGCTTCACGCAGGAGATAACCCACGCCCCGGATAACGTTGATGACCACGCCCGCCTGCGACGCTTGCAGCTTGCGACGCAGCCGCGATATATGGGAATCGAGCGCATTCGACTGGATCTCGTCGTCGAAGCCGAAAACTGCTTCCATCAAGGCCGGTCGCGGCACCATACGACCGGCACGGCGCATGAGGCATTCGAGCACCAGCGCCTCCCGGCGCGGCATTTCCAGACGCAGGCCGGAGACGATGATGTCGCAATAGGTCGGATCGAACGAAAGACGGCCGATCGAGATCAGCGCCGGGCGCAAGGTTTCGGAGCGGCGCATGACGGCACGCAACCGCGCCAGAAGTTCGTCGAAGACAAAGGGTTTGGCGAGGTAATCGTCTGCGCCGGTCTCAAGGCCGGTGATCCTGTCTGGAACCTCTCCCTTGGCGGTGATGACGATGATCGGCAGCGTCAGCCCCTCTTTACGGATCTTCGGAATGAGTTCGAGGCCATCGCCGTCGGGCAGTTGCCGATCCAGAAGCACGGCGTCGTAAGCGCCGTCGCCGATCACTAGCTCGGCGTCGCATAGGGTCGAGACGTGGTCCATCACCATGTCGTGCCTGGTCAGGGCACCCCGGAGCGCCACGGCCATTTGAGGTTCATCCTCGATCAGTAATATGCGCATCTCCATTCCTATCGACGGTCGGTCCGTAGGCGGACCATATCACCTAAGCATGTCCGCGGTGCCAGTCGTTCGTCGAATGCAAGATCGCCCCCTCATGGCCGAGGATAATTTCATCGTCACGCACGGCGCTGCTCGGTCGGCGATCGAAACGTGGCATGGGACCTTCACGGTGGCTGATTGATCCCGCCCATGAACCGGCTCAACATTGCAACAGTCTGTCATGTCGCAGTCACGGTGACGCAGACACAGATTTTTATGCCTGAGACGCGACCTTCCGCTGCGTTGCTCTCAGCCCCCTCCTGTCGATCCAGCTTTTGATTTCGGCGGCAATCGCCTCGGGCTGGTCCTCGGGGGCAATGTGGCGCGCCGGCCCGCACCCTCTGATCTCCAGGCTGGCGACGTTGTCGCGGCACCACGAAATCATCTCGCTGCCGATCAACAGCGTTTCGGAGGGACCGTCGAAGGTCAGCAACAGCTTGGGGACCTCAGGACTGGCGGAAAGCCAGCGGTCATAGGCCTCGATCCTGGCGACCACGTCGGCCGGCTCGCCGTTGATCGGCATGGCGCGCGGCCATTCCAGCAGCGGGCGTCGGCTGTTACGGTCGGGATAGGGTGCGCGGTAGACATCCCAGTCGAAATCGCCGAGCCCTTTCAGCGTGGTCGCGCGCAAGGCCTGTTCGATGAAGAAATTTTCGTCGAGGACCTTGGCCTCGCCGGTTCCCGCACTCCGCAACAGTTCATAACGCGCCTTTCCTCCACCCGGCAGATCCTCCCAGTCCATCGGCCGCAGGATGGTTTCCATGAAGGCGATGCCACGCACCCGCTCGGCGTGGCGCGAGGCCCAGTCGAATGCCAGGGCGCCGCCCCAGTCGTGGCCGACGAGCACGACGTCGTCGAGGTCAAGCGCATCGAACCAGGCGTCGAGATAGGCGATGTGATCGCCATAGCGGTAGCCGATATCGGGTTTGCCGGAGCGTCCCATGCCGATGAGATCGGGCGCCAGGCAGCGGCCAGGCCCGATGCCGGGCATGATGTTCCGCCAGAGATGCGATGAGGTGGGATTGCCGTGAAGGAAGACGATCGGGTCGCCCTCCCCCAGTTCCTCGTAGGAGATGAACGAGGTGAGAATATCGATGGTCGGCATATGGAGCTCCACGCTTTCGTGCTATATAGGCAGGTGACTGTCCATTTATCATATAGACAGGTAACGTCCATTTATCATATAGACAGGTAGCTGTCTATATCGCTGCGCGGGGTTTCATGCCGTCTTCTTCCCTTGGCCTGTTGTTGCGTCTGGTCCATCAGCATTGGACGCAGGCCGTCGAAGCGGCACTCGATGAGGCCGGCTACGGCGATATCCGCCCGCCGCACGCCAACGTCTTCACCTTCGCGCGGCCGGAGGGCATCCAGGTCAGCGAGCTGACCAGGCTCGCCCGTGTTCGCAAGCAGACGATGACGCAGGCCGTGGAAGAACTCGAGCGCTTGGGTTATGTCGAGCGTCGGCCCGATCCGAATGACCGGCGTGGCCGGCTGGTGTTTCTGACGGAAAAAGGCCAGGGGGTCAGGCCGATAGCGATGGCGGCGGGCCGGCGCGTCGATGAAAGCTGGGCGGCCCTGACCAGCCAGCAGCAGATGGACGATTTGCGAACAGCACTCCGGCGGCTGCTGGAACAGCTGCAATAGCGAAGCGGGGCTGGCATGAGAGCGACCCATTCCACTTAACCGTCGCGCGACCGAAGGAGAATGTATGCCTGGTGACAACAGCAAAGGTGCCGACGAGGATGTCGTCGTCATCGGCGCCGGTGCCGCCGGCATTGCCGCCGCCCGCCGCCTGCAGGCAATCCGCCCGGATCTTTCCATCCTCCTGCTTGAAGCCGGCGATCGTCTCGGCGGTCGCGCCTGGACGGTCGCACTGCCTGAAGCCGCCGATATCGGGCTCGATCTCGGCTGCGGCTGGCTGCATGGCGCAAGGACCAATGCCTGGACTGCGATCGCCGGCGAGGTCGGACTGACGGTCGACCGCACGCCCGCGCCCTGGAACGATGGCGGACGGCGGCTTCTGCGGGATGACGCGGCGGCGCGCGCCGCAAGGCAGGCGATGGGCGCCTATTTCGAGCGTCTCGAGAGCCATGAGGGGAATGACGCAGCCATGGCCGATATGCTCGAGCCCGGCAATCCCTGGAACCGCCAGATCCGGGCGGTCGGCACCTATATCACCGGCGCCGAACTGGAGCGGTCGTCGGTCGTCGATTACAACAGATACGATCCCGGCCCTGGCCCTGACTGGCGGGTGCGCGAGGGCTATGGAACGCTGGTCTCGCTTTACGGCAAGCCGGTTCGGGCAAGGCTCAGCACCGAGGTCATGCGCATCGACCATCGTCATGCCGGCCGTATTGCCATCGAGACGAACCAGGGTGTGCTCAGTGCCCGTGCGGTTCTGGTGACGGTTTCGACGAACGTGCTTGCCGCCGGCAAAATCGCCTTCGACCCGCCTTTGCCTGACAAGATCGAGGCAGCGGCCCGTTTGCCGCTCGGGCTCGCCGACAAGCTGTTCTTGAAGCTCGCAAATCAGGAGGTGCTGCCGGCGGACACGCATATGTTGGGCTCTACCCGTCGTGGTGCGACCGGCACCTATCAGCTCCGGCCGTTCGGCGCTCCCGTCGTCGAGGCTTATTTTGCCGGCGACCTCGCACATGATCTGGAGGGGCAAGGTAGAGAGGCTGCCTTCTCCTTCGCTGGAGAAGAACTGGCGGCACATTTCGGCGCGGACATCCGCAAGGAGCTGTCGGTCGCCGCGATGTCGGCCTGGGCAGCAGCGCCCCATATCGGCGGCTCCTATTCCTACGCCGAACCCGGCGCCTCCGATCAACGCGGCCGTCTCGCTGCGCCGCATGACGGGCGGATCTTCTTTGCCGGCGAAGCCTGTTCGACATCGCGTTATTCGACGGCGCACGGCGCCTACGAGACCGGCGTTGCTGCAGCCGAGCTGATCGCAGCGTCTTTTTCGCAAAGTCCGTAACCTTCGCCGGCCGCGATGGCAGGCAGGAATATTTTTTTCTCACTTGGTCGCGCGAACGGGATTGGTTATGCTCCCCCTCGCCCCTGTGCTCCCAGCCCAGGGCGCTATACGTCATCCGGCGGCGAGCGGCCGCCTCAAGCACAATATTGTCATTGTCATTGATTGCAGGAGCCCCGGCTTCTACCCCGACGTTTGCGTGTCGGCTACGGGTATCCGCATGAGGAGGAAGAAATGGATTATCGCAAGCTCGGTCCCAGCGGGACCGTCGTCACCGCCTATTGCCTCGGCACCATGACCTTTGGCGCAGAGGCCGATGAGGCCGCCTCACACAAGCTGCTCGACGATTATTTCGCCTGGGGCGGCAATTTCATCGACACCGCGGATGTCTATAGTGCCGGCAAGTCGGAAGAGATCATCGGACGCTGGCTGAAGGCGCGTCCGACTGAGGCCCGCCAGGCGATCGTTGCCACCAAGGGGCGGTTCCCGATGGGCAACGGCCCCAACGATATCGGCCTGTCGCGCCGGCATCTTAGCCAGGCGCTCGACGATTCGCTCCGCCGCCTCGGTCTCGAGCAGATCGACCTCTACCAGATGCATGCCTGGGACGCGCTGACGCCGATCGAGGAGACGCTGCGTTTTCTCGACGATGCGGTTTCCTCCGGCAAGATCGGCTATTACGGCTTCTCCAACTATGTCGGCTGGCATATTGCCAAGGCCTCGGAGATCGCCAAGGCGCGCGGTTATACCCGTCCGGTGACGCTGCAGCCGCAATATAACCTGCTGGTGCGCGATATCGAGCTTGAGATTGTCGCGGCCTGCCAGGATGCCGGCATGGGCCTGCTGCCGTGGTCGCCGCTCGGCGGCGGCTGGCTGACCGGCAAGTACAAGCGCGATGAGATGCCGACCGGCGCCACCCGCCTCGGCGAAAACCCCAATCGCGGCGGCGAATCCTATGCGCCGCGCAATGCGCTGGAACGAACCTGGGCGATCATCGCCGTCGTCGAGGAGATCGCCAAGGCGCATGGCGTCAGCATGGCGCAGGTGGCGCTCGGCTGGACGGCGGCACGGCCGGCGGTCACATCCGTCATCCTCGGCGCCCGCACGACGGAACAGCTCGCCGACAACCTCGGCGCGATGAAACTGAAGCTCTCCGACGACGACATGGCGCGGCTCAACGAGGTGAGTGCGCCCCAGCCTTTCGACTATCCCTATGGCAAGGGTGGCATCAACCAGCGCCATCGCAAGATCGAGGGCGGCCGCTGAGCCCTCCTTCTGTCTCCGAACAAACCCTGTCCGCTTCTCGCCGAAGCGGACAGATCTCCGTTGATGGCGGCGAGACGATCGCTCGATCCCCGCTTCCACGCAAAAAGCCGCCATGTTTCCATGGCGGCTTGGCGGCCTATCTGCTTGGGAGGCGATTTTAGGCCGGAAGCTGGAAGATCACGTTGGCGATCAGAACGATCGCCAGGCCGCCGGCGAGTGCGAGATAGGGCAGGATGCCGGCTTTCTTGATGCCGAGATCCTGGCCGACGAGTCCGAGATCCTCCATCGCGCCTGCGGGGAATTTGCCGCCGTCGCGCACATAGTGGCGATAGGCGAAGACCGGCAGGATCAGGGCGGCGAAGATGAAGCCGACCCAGAGGGCATTGGAATAACCCCAGACCTTGGCACCCGCACCGAGGAAGAGCGCGTTGACGAAGGCCAGCACGGTGTTGAGGCCGATCAGCCAGGTCGGCGCCTTCCAGGGGCGTTCGATATGACCGGAATCCATCCGGTGGATCCAGCCGGAATTGAGGTTCAGGAAGTTGAAGATAATGTAGCCGACATTCGAGACGGCGAGCACGAAGAAGTAGCCGCCGGCATCCGAGGCGATCGCCAGCAGGAAGAGATTGAAGGCGAAATCGGTCCACATCGCCCGGGTCGGCGCGCCGTGCTCGTTGACGTGGTCGAGATATTTCGGCAGCCAGCCATCTTTCGAGCCCTGGTAGAGCGTGCGCGAGGAACCGGCCATCGCCGTCATGATGGCGAGGAAGAGTGCCATGATCATCAGTACGACAAGCAATTGGGTAACCACGCGGCCGGCGCCGATCAGGCCGCCGAGCGCTTCGGCAACACCGGTGCCATCGACGATGCCGGGGGCCAGCATGCCTGCGTGGCCAAGAACGCCCTGGAAGGCGAAGGGCACGAGGAAGAAGAACAGGCAGCAGGCAAGGCCGGAATAGAAGATCGCCTTGAAGGTGTCGGTCTTCGGGTTCTTGAGTTCGCGGGTGTAGCAGACGGCCGTCTCGAAGCCGTAGGTCGACCAGGCGGCGATATAGAGGCCGCCGAGGAAGAGTGTCCAGCCGCCGTTGCTCCAGGTGCCGTCGACAGCGGCATAGGCGGCTGTCGGCGGCACGAGACCGGTGACGTTGGTGGCAAGGATATGGCCGCTGACGATCGGATAGAGGCCGATGATGAGCAGCGGCACCAGCACAATGATGGCCAGCCACTTCTGCACGCTTGCCGTTTCGGAAATGCCGCGATGCTGGATCGCGAAGATGACCAGCATCAGGATGCCGCCGATGAAGAAGGTGGCGTTGATATTGGCGGTGGCAAGGAAGGGAATGTTGAAGCTCAAGAGCGACCAGCTGCGGATCGCCGGCGTCAGGGCGGCGACACCGTCGGTGCCGAGCAATGCCTTGACGGCGTCATCCGGCGTCGTGCCGGCATGGGCTGCAATATATTCGGCGACGCGGGGGCTGTCGGCCGTGATGGAAGCGGCATGCGCTGAGATCCAGTCGAGGACCATTTGTGAATCCGCCGCGGGAATCGGATAGAATGCGTTGAGGATGTAACCGGCGGCGATGGCGCAGCCGAGCGACAGCACCGGCGACCAGGCAAACCAGTTGCACCAGACGGACAGCGGCGCGATGAATTTCGAATAACGCAACCAGGCGGTGGCGCCATAGACCGAGGCGCCGCCGGATTTGTTGGCGAACATGCCGGCGATCTCGGCATAGGTGAAGGATTGCAGGAAACCCATCACCATCGAGATGATCCAGACGACGAAGGCGAGCTTGCCCGTCGTGCCCGCAATCCCGCCGATGGAGAAAAGAACAAGCGGCGGCACGCCCGCAGCCACCCAGAATGCGCCCTTCCAGTCGAGCGCGCGTACAAGCTTACCTTCGGTGCCGGATGCAATCCCGGCCTCCACAATATCTGTCATCAGTGAAATTCCCCATTCTATTTGTTCCGGACGTATCTTTGTACGTCTCCCTGAACGTGTCTCCCTGACAGTCTCAAGCCCGCCCGGATAATTTTGACGATCCGTGTTCCCGACGGATTCCCGAGTCTCAACTCTTTATGCATAGTGAAGATATTTTCTTTTTAGTCAACATCGCTTTACTTTCCACAGCCATTTTGTAAACCTGTGTCCGCATGCCGGAGGGCATGCCCGATCCCCATGAGGGCAGAATGCGAGAACTTCATCCTGCTATGACAGGCCTGCGGCCGGCCGCTCCGAGCCTCGTGCATTATCCCGGCATTCCCACCCTGCCGGAGGGAACTGAGCGCTACAGGGCAAAGGGCGGCGGATCGGTCGTTATGCGCGTCGAGCCGGGCGACCGGGTCAGCGTCATCGACAGCGAGGGCGGGCAGGTCTGCGAGATCTCCTTCCTCGACGAGAAAGGTCGCTTCCTGGCGGCCGGTCTCGGGACCGCATTCAGCAATTCAGCCGATGGTTTGAAGGCCATTCTTCAAGCGGAGGATGAGAGTGCTGCCCGCACGCGTGCTGCGCTTCAGCGTCGCGGCGCCGATCTGGCAGTTGCCGGCGGGCTCTGCATCTTCGGGGCGGGATCGACCCCGGGCAGCCAGGCGGATTTCACGATTTCCATGAAGGGCCTGTTGATCGTCGCAGCACCGGCCAGCGCCATGTCGCCGGAGGCGCAGGATACGGCGACGCCGATCGAGATCAGGATCAAGCGCAGCCTGCTGATCCGCGATTATGCCTCCGCTTTGCCGGAACCGGCCGCCGATCCGATCGAGGATATCCGCATCCGGGCGGCGAGCGCGGCAGCCTATTTCGTGCGGGCCGGCGAATTCATCCAGATCATCGACGTCTATGGACGCCAGTGCACCGATTTCCAGGCTTTTGCCGCCCGCAAGGTCGACAAGGGTCTCGACCTCGCGCTTGATTCCACCGTCACCCGCACGCTGCTCGGCCGCAGCTATCCAATGCCGGGTCTCCCCTCCAAGGCCTTCGACCGCGACTTCGAGCCGCTGGTCGAAATCGTCCAGGATACGGTCGGACGTCACGACGCTTTCGCGACCGCCTGCAATTCGCGCTATTACGACGACATGGGTTATCCCGGCCACGTCAATTGCACGGATAATTTCAACGCGGCGCTGGCACCTTACGGCATTGCCAGCCGCAAGGGGTGGGAAGCGCTGAACTATTTCTACAACACCAATATCGACCACAACAACCAGCTCTATCTCGACGAGCCCTGGTCGCGCCCGGGCGATTACGTGCTGATGCGGGCGCTGACCGACCTCGTCTGCGTCTCCTCGTCCTGCCCTGACGATATCGACGCGGCGAACGGCTGGGATCCGACGGATATCCACGTCCGCACCTTTTCCGGAAAAGAGAAATTCTCACGAGCGGTAGCCTATCGCATGACCCCAGATGCCGACGCCGAACTGACACGCGAAACCGCCTTCCATCCTCGCCTCTCCGCGTTGACGCGGGACTACACCGAATATCGCGGCTTCTGGCTGCCGAACCGCTTTTCCAGCGAAGGGCCGGTCGAGGAATACTGGGCCTGCCGCGAGCGCGCCGCCGTCATCGATCTCTCACCCTTGCGGAAATTCGAGGTGACGGGGCCGGATGCCGAGGAGTTGCTGCAATATTGCCTGACGCGCGATGTGCGCAAGCTGTCGACCGGCCAGGTCGTCTATTCCGCCATGTGCTACGAAAACGGCGGCATGATCGATGATGGCACGCTGTTCCGGCTCGGCGACAAGAACTTCCGCTGGATCGGCGGCGATGATTTCAGCGGCATATGGCTGCGTCAGCAGGCGGAGAAGAAGGGCTTCAAGGCTTGGGTCCGCTCTTCGACCGACCAGATGCACAATATCGCTCTGCAAGGTCCGAAGAGCCGCGATATCCTCAAGGAAATCGTCTGGACGGCGCCGCGCCAGCCTGACATCGGCGAGCTCGAATGGTTTCGCTTCACTGTCGGCCGCATCGGCGGCTTCGAGGGTACCCCGATCGTCGTCTCGCGTACTGGTTACACCGGCGAACTCGGCTACGAGATTTTCTGTCATCCGAAGGATGCGCTGACGGTGTTCGACGCCGTCTGGAAGGCGGGCCAGCCGCACGGATTGAAGCCGATGGGGCTGGAGGCGCTCGACATGGTCCGCATCGAGGCGGGTCTGATCTTTGCCCATCACGAATTCACCGATCAGACCGACCCGTTCGAGGCCGGGATCGGCTTCACGGTGCCGCTGAAATCCAAGCAGGACGAATTCATCGGCCGCGAGGCGCTGATCCGGCGCAAGGAGCATCCGCGCCATCTGCTCGTCGGGCTCGACATCAAGGCCAACGAGGCCGTCGGCCATGGCGATTGCATCCATATCGGCCGGGCCCAAGTGGGCGTTGTCACCAGCGCCACGCGCTCGCCGATCCTCGGCAAGACGATCGCGCTCGCCCGCATCGACGTGATGCATGCGAGCCCCGGCACCGAGGTCGAGATCGGCAAGCTTGACGGCCACCAGAAGCGCCTGCCGGCGACGGTCGTGCCGCTTTCGCATTATGACCCGCAGAAGACGCGGCCGCGCTCGTAATGCCTGCTTTTGAGGTCGAGGCCGGCGATCGGCGTCCCGGCATGCAAGGCGGCCGAGATGCAACCTGATGATGAGTGAACGGCCCTGAAAAACTAAAAGTTGACAAATTCGGGTTGAGTGACTATATCTCGGTAGTCGATATTGCTTGTTTGACTTTTGTTATCGCACGCTGGCAACGTGCCCTGGACGAACTTCCCTCTTCAAAATCGAGATCATCATCCGTCGTGCTTCCGCACGTGCGGTCGTTCAATTGCTATGAAAGGGTTTGTTATGACCACTGGCACAGTTAAATGGTTCAATTCCACCAAGGGCTTCGGCTTCATTCAGCCTGACGACGGCGGCGCTGACGCCTTCGTTCACATTTCTGCCGTCGAACGCGCTGGCATGCGCGAAATCGTCGAAGGCCAGAAGATCGGCTACGAGCTTGAGCGCGATAACAAGTCGGGCAAAATGTCCGCTTGCAATCTCCAAGCTGCTTAAACTGAAATCTGCTTTCCTTTGACCGCGGATGTACCGGCACTGTCGAAAGTATGATACTATCAAGGTCAGGCACGTTGCCTGGCCTTTTTTGCTGAGTCGGCCAGCGGGCTGCTGCACAATTTCTTAAACGCGGAATCCGTTTAACGAATTGTGCAGTAATTCAAAGCGTTACAGCGTCCTTTGCGCGTCTGAAAGACGTGCGGCGCTGTGACAAAATCCAGGATTGATATGACAGAGTCACATAGCAAATCACGCAAGCAGGCGGAGATTGCCTTCGGAAACGTGCAATCGCAGTTCCTGGCGCGAAGCCGCGCGGTCGAAGAGATCGATCCGACCGTACGTGCCCGCGAGGAAAAAACCTTGCGGTTACGCGAAGCGCGTGAGGCCAAGGAATTGCAGGATCGCTTGACAGGGGTTACTGCTCCTGTCGCGAAGCGAAAAAAGAAAATCTGACCCCTATGGCATAATTCCTTAAATCGGATTCGATTTCAGGATAAAGCCATGTGCAGTTCAAGGTATTACAGCGCCTTTGCGCGTCTGATGGCGTGCGGCGCCACGGAACAAGATGAGTTTACGCCGGATCGGCCTAAACTCTGAATCTTGTCCTAAATTAAAGAGTTAGAACATGATTTCGTCCGAAAACCGCGCAGATTTTTCGGCATCATGCTCTAGGGTCGAAGTCAAACAGTCAGGAAACAGATTTGAAAAACGCCAAAAACAACGAGCTTTCCGATCGCCGCAGCGCCGCTGCCGAAGCCAAGGCGGCTCTCCTCAACGCGTATCGTAACGCCAAGGATTCAGCCGAACCCACAAGGCTGGCAAAGCAGGCGGAGCGTCAAGCCATTGCCGCGGCCAGGGAAGAACGTCGCGCTCAGCGAGAACGGGTCAAGCTCGAAGAGCAGGAGCGGGCACGGGCCGCGGAAGCCGAACGTCAGGCTGCCGCCGAAGCCGCAGCACGCGCCGATGCCGATGCCCGCGAAGCGGCTGACAAAGACCGGATCGCTCGCGTGATTGCCGACGAAGCCGCCCGAAAGGCCGAGCGCGACCGGCGCTACGCCAATCGCAAAGCCAGACAGTCCTGATCGTCAGCGCCGCCTGTCGTCAGGACAGGCAGCGCTGTCTTTCAGGCAGCCTGCACGGCTGCATTCAGCGGGATTTCGACGTCGATTTCGAGCGTCGAAACGTACTCGTTGCGATCGATCGTCACCTGCACCTTGTCGTGATCGAGCTGCACGTGCTTTGCGATCACCGCAAGGATTTCCTCGCGCAGCAGGGAGACCAGGTCCGACCCCGCCGAGGAACGTTCATGGGCGAGAAGGACCTGCAACCGTTCGCGGGCGGCCGGTGCGGTTCTCTGCTTGTTGAAAAGACGGAAAATATTCATGCCGCCCTCCGTCCGAAGATCTTACCGAAGATATTGCGCTTTTCCTCTGGGATGGCGATCGGCACGACTTCACCAGCGAGCCGGCGAGCGGCGTCGAAATAGGCCATCGCAGCCGCGCTGCGGCTGTCTGCCAGCGTGACCGGCGCACCGATATTGGATGCACGCAGAACATCCATGCTTTCGGGTATGATGCCGAGCAGCGGGATGGACAGGATTTCCAGGACGTCGTCGACCTTGAGCATGTCGCCGCGTTCGGCGCGGTTGGCGTCGTAGCGGGTGAGCAGCAGGTGCTTTTCCATCCGTTCGCCGCGTTCGGCCTTGGCGGTCTTGGCATCCAGCAGGCCGATGATGCGATCCGAATCGCGCACCGACGAGACCTCGGGATTTGTGACGACCACGGCAACATCGGCGTGGCGCATGGCAAGCGTCGCACCGCGCTCGATCCCGGCGGGGCTATCGCAGATGATCCAGTCGAAATAGCGCTTCAGGTCGTTGATGACGCGCTCGACGCCCTCGGCCGTCAGGTTGTCCTTGTCTCGCGTCTGCGAGGCCGGCAGCAGGAACAGGGTCTCCAGCCGCTTGTCGCGGATCAGCGCCTGGGTAAGCTTGGCGTCGCCCTGGATGACATTGATCAGGTCGTAGACGACCCTGCGCTCGGCGCCCATCACGAGGTCGAGATTGCGCAGGCCCACGTCGAAATCGACGACGACGACTTTTTCATTGCGTTGCGCCAGCGCCGCTCCCAATGCGGCGGTCGAGGTCGTCTTGCCAACCCCACCCTTGCCTGACGTGACGACGATCACTTTCCCCATCATTGTCTCTCCTTTGCCGTGGCCCCAGTAATTCGAAGTGTTGAAGCGTCCTTTGCGGCTCTCGATGAGACGCGCGGCGCTGTTGTCAGATCAGTTTCTCTGCCATGATCGCGTCGTCTTCGAGCCAGAGCTGAACAGCCTGTCCGCGAAGATTGGGCGCCATGTCTTCCGCCATCTTGTAGATACCGTCGATTGCAACCAGCTCGGCCTCGAGCTTGCGGCAAAAGATCCGCGCCGATGCGTTTCCGATGGACCCCGCCATGGCTCGGCCACGCAAGGCGCCGTAGATATGGACGGACCCGCCGGCGATGACCTCGGCACCCGAGGCGACCGAACCGATGACGGTGACGTCGCCTTCCGGAAAGATCACCGATTGCCCGGAGCGCACCGGCTCCCTGATGACGATCGATTGCATGGTTGGGCGGGTCTCTGCCACTACCGGTTTGCCGGGCTGATCGGCAGGCTCCTTTGCCTGAACCTCGATATCGGAAACCGAACGACCGCCTTTGAGTGCCGGCGGCATGCCGGACCCGAGGATCGAAGGCCGTGCGCCCTCGATGCCCATGATGCTGACATTGCGCTTGGCAAGTTCGGCAATCAGGTCCTTCAGCTGCGGTCGGTCGATTTGCAGGTCCGTGAGGTCGAGCACGACAGGCCGTCCGAGGAAGAAGCCGGCCGAACGCGCGGCCAGATCGTCCAGCCGGATCAACCAATCATCGATCGGAAGATCCGGAGACAGCATGACCGCGAGGAAAGAGCGGCCCTTGATGCGGATGGAGCGAGCGTCTGTTAGCACTTTGGTCATCTATGTGAAGAAATCGTTGACCATGTCTACCGCTGCTATGGTTAACAATAAGTTAACGCGGCCTTAATATTCCCCACAATCACAGCCGATTCTTCAAGCGCCGGACTGCCGTAAGCCATTGGAAAAGCGATGCAATCTCCGGAAGAACGGAACGGTTAATAATGCGGCTTTGAACTTGGGCCGCAAATCGGGTTAACGCTCAGCCTTCCGCCTTGCGTTGTGCGTTGGAAATGGCGCGCGCGGCCTCTTCCGAGGAGTTGGCGAGCGTGCGCATCTCGGCGGCCAGCACGGCAAATCCCGATCCGGCCGTGCCGGCGCGGGCGGCCTCGATGCCGGCATTGACGGCCAGCAGCTTCAGGTAACGCAGCGATTGCAGGATTTCATTGGTCTTCGAGGCGGTGATGCGCATGTCGGCAGTCTGGTCATCGATTCGCTGGTAGAGTGATTCGATGTTGATGATGCTGCCTTCGAGATAGAGAAGCTCACCCTTCTCGTCCCAGATGCCGCCGCCGGTCTCGGTGACCCAGATGAGATGACCCATGGCATGGCGGATGCGGTATTCCATCGTCCAGTCTGTGCGCTTCTCCAGCGCCCGTCCGACGATCTCGTCCATCAGAGGCACGTCTTCCTCGTACATGATCGAGGTAAAGGTCCGCGTGCGATTGCCGATGATTTCGTCGACGGGATAACCGAAGATGCGCTCGATTCCATTGGTCATCTCAAGCATCGTATAGTTTTCATCGGCACGGCAGCGATAGAGAAAACCGCTCATGCGCCCGAGAATGCTCGTTTGAAAATCCATGAAGGCCACATTCGAAGAGAAGAGTTGCAGATGAAAGGCGCATGTCACAATGCCGGAAGAGAGCGCGAACACACTCCTCCGGCAATGCAGGCCCGCCTCATCAGTTGCGCAGATATTCTTCCATGGAATCGTCGAGCGCCTCGACCCAGGGCGTGTGGTGCGTCGGCGACAGGTTGCCGGTCATCAGCGATCGGTAGGCATGGTCGCGGAAGCCCATGATGTTGTGGGCCTTGTGATGTTCCCACTCCATGAAAGTCTGGTTGGTCCCCTCGATGTCGAAGGAGGGATAATCGGTTTCGGCGAGCAGTTCCTTCACATAGTCGCCCTGATACCAGATCATCTGCTCGGCATCTTCGAGCGTCTCCTCGCGGGCGCGCCACATGTCGAAATTGGCCTTCAGTTCCTCTTCCGGCGGCAGGGCGATGCGGCCCATCATCACGTCACGCGTCCACCAGGCCTGCACGTCGAACATGTTGAAGGTGTAGAACTGGTCCTGCATGCCGATATAGAAAAGCTGCGGGTTCTTGTCGAAGACCACCCCCTTGTAGAGGCTGTCAGCCCAGAGGCGGTTGGCCGTCTTCAGCCGGAGATCGTCCGGCAGGAAGGGGAAATGGTGCTGGTATCCGGTGCAGAGGATCACCGCATCGACCTCCTTGGTCGAGCCGTCGAGGAAGTGGGCGGTGCGGTTTTCGAGCTTCACCAACAGCGGCCGTTCTTCGAAATTCTCCGGCCACTTGAAGCCCATCGGCTTCGAGCGGTAGCTCGTCGTCACCGATTTCGCTCCGTATTTCCAGCATTGTGAGCCGATGTCCTCGGCCGAATAGCTGCGGCCGACGAGCAGGATGTCCTTGCCCTTGAACTCCAGCGCGTCGCGGAAGTCGTGGGCGTGCAGCACGCGGCCGTTGAAGGTCCTCACACCCTCGAAATAGGGCACGTTCGGCGTCGAGAAGTGACCCGATGCCACGACGACATAGTCGAACTCCTCGTCATACATCCGGTCCTCGATGCGGTTATGCGCCGTCACCGTGAATTTCTTCGTCTGATCGTCGAAGCGGACCATGCGAACCGGCGTGCTGAAGCGCACCCAGTGGCGAACATTCGCCTTCTCGACGCGGCCCTTGATATAATCCCAGAGCACGGCGCGCGGCGGATAGGAAGCGATCGGCTTGCCGAAATGCTCCTCGAAGGAATAGTCGGCAAATTCGAGGCATTCCTTCGGTCCGTTCGACCAGAGGTAACGATACATGCTGCCGTGGACCGGCTCGCCATATTCGTCGAGCCCGGTGCGCCAGGTATAGTTCCAGAGCCCGCCCCAGTCCGACTGCTTTTCGAAGCAGACGATCTCCGGGATCTCGGCGCCCTTCTGGGCGGCCGATTGAAAGGCGCGCAGCTGCGCCAGCCCGGAAGGCCCGGCACCGATGACGGCTACTCTTGTCATGAAGCATTCCCCTCTTGATTATATCGCATTGTCCTGCGTGTCAGTCCGGATAGATGCCGGGGCTGGTCGGCGCCCCGTCGTCATATTTGGAAAGCCACTCGATCGTCGTCTCGCGGAAGCGGGTGAGGCCCTTGTAGTCGATGAGCTCGGGCGGCAGCGTCTTCAGCACGCGCGGGAAGCGGCGCGCCCATTTCGGCACGGTGACGAGCTCTTCCATGTTCATCAGGTAGCAGCGGATGACGAAAAGGATGGCGTTCGAGCGCGGCAGGCGCCACAGGCTCTGCACTTCGACGCGCAGATGCACCTTCTCGCCGACATTTTCCGGCGTCACCGTGGTGCGGTCAGGACCCCATTTGTGATAATTCTCCGGGCTGGTGTCGAGCCGCGGATTGATTGTCATCGTCCAGTTGAAGCGCCGTGTCGGCTTGCCCTGCTGCAGGTTCAGCAGGAATTTCAGCGCCCGGTCGAAGACGCCGATCTGATGGGCGAGCGGCACCGGCCCGTGCCATTCCATGAAATTCATGCCGATATCGAAGTCGAGCGACCAGTCGGCCTGCGTCGTCACCATGCCGGCGTCCATCCAGAGATTGCCGTCGCGTTGATCGACGATGCAGAAATCGCCCTGGGCCTGGCGGGTGATATATTCGAAGGGCTCATAGGGCAGCGTCGAGGCATCGCCAAAGGTGAAGCTGTCGTCGATGCCGAGCGGGCGGTTGATCCAGCGCCACTGGTCGCCGTTGCGGATCAGCGTGAAATGATCGGGGTAACCCGCCGCCTGCTCTTCCATCAAAAGTTCGAGCGTATCCCATTGCGCGCTCATCATGTGCGGCAGCGCCTGGTAGCGTAGCGGATCTTCCTTCAGGACCAGCGCCCGGTCATGCATCTCGGCGACGTAATGCTCGTCGACGTCGATGAGGCTTTCGTAGACGGTTCCCGCCCGACCGTGCACATGCGGCTCCATATTGACGGAATACATGTATTCGTCGCGGTCGAAGGGAAACGGGAAACGCCGAATGTTCTCGGGGCTGTTCCGATAGCTGAAATCGTTCCGGAAGGTTTCCTGCTTGAAGACGATTGCCATGTCCGGTCTCCTTGTTCCGCTTCCGATGCCGCTAGAGATCAAGATGCAGCGTGTTTCCCTCGAAGCGGGAAACGCAGATCATCACCTTGCGGCCGGATGCTTTTTCTTCGTTCGTCAGATAGACGTCATGGTGCAGCAGCTTGCCGTCGCAGGTGACGACCCCGGTCTCGCATTGACCGCAGGCGCCGCCGCGACAAAGGAAGGGCGCGTCGACACCCGCCGCCTCGATTGCTTCCAGCATGCTCTCGTGATGGCCAACCTTCACGGTCTTGCCGGACCGCAGCAGATCGATCGCGAAGGGCTTGCCGGGCAGCGACGACAGGAACCGTTCCGAGTGCAGGTTCTGTTCCGGCCAGCCGGCGTCCAGTCCCGCCTTCAGCACGCCGTCGATCATCCCGGATGGGCCGCAGACATAAAGATGCGTGCCAAGCGGCTGGGTGCCGAGCAGGCTCGTCAGGGGCATGGCGTCGCCTTCGGCATCGCAATAGATCTTGATGCGATGTCCGCCATAGCGCTCGGTGAGTTCCCGCCAATAGGCGCCGCGGTCGCGCGTGCGGATGGCGTAATGCAGCTCGAAATTGGCGCCCTCGCGGGAAAACTGCTCCATCATCGCGATGAACGGGGTAATGCCGATGCCGCCGGCGATCAGAAGGTGCTTGCGCCCGCGCCAGTCCGGCTGGAAGAGGTTGACGGGATAACTGACCTTGAGCTCGTCGCCTTCGCTGAGCTTCTCATGCATGAAGGTCGAGCCGCCGCGCGAATCCTCGACGTGCAGCACGCTGATTTCATAGGCTGCGCAATCATGCGGCGGCGACATCAGCGAATAGGCATTGCGGCGCATATGGCCGCCATCGTTCGTCAAAACGATGACGTGGGCGCCGCCGGAGAAATAAGGCATCGGCTTGCCGTCAAGGCGCTCGAAACGGAAGCGCTTGACGCGCTCGGCGATCGGCGTGATCCGCGTCACGCGGACAGGAATTTCAGTACCACCGCTCAAAGGAACAACTCCTCCGGGTCAGGCGCGCTGCCCGGTTCTTCCGCATCGATATTGACGCCCTGGAAGGCGGCGAGCCGGCGCGAATAATGGTCGCGCACCAGAAGCGGCAGCCCGCAATGGCTACAAGTGAAAGGGCTGGTGGTGACGTCGTCGGTGATGCCCTTGCAATGGACGCATTGCACACGCCGGGCGAGCGAACCGCGATGCTCGGTGATGACGGAGGCATGGTCCATGCCGTAATCGAGCGCCACCAGCATTGCCTGGCCGATGAAGCCTTCCGTGCCCGACAGATAAAGCCGCGTGCCCATATGGGCGGTGGCGAGCGACCCCTTCAATCGGAAGAGCAGCGTGGCGATCGTCGGCGCCGTGAAGAACATGTCGGCGCCGAGGCGGGCCAGCGCCTCGTCCAGGCCGGTGCCTTGCGAGCCGCGGGCGACATAGAGGATCTCGCTGCGGGAAAGCGCCGTTTCGTCAAGCGCCGGCTGCTGATCGAGCAGAGCCTTGGCGCCCTCCCCTTCGAGCGCGAAAATGTGCCGCCGGGCGCGCGGCTGGATGGTCAGGCCCGTGTAGACTGGTCGGCTCTTGATGCCTGCAACGAGCATTTCCGTGCTCCCTAACCTACGGCAATCCTCTTTTTCTTCTCCGGATCGTCGAAGGGAAGTGTATGGGCGGTGGCGCTTGCCTGCACTGTCTTGCCGCGGACTTCGAGTTTCGTCCCATGCACCGCCTTGTCAACGTCCAGGCGGGCAATCGCCATGGATTTCTTCGTCAGCGACGAATAGCTCGGGCAGGTAATGACGCCGACCTTTTTGCCGTCGGCAAAGACGTCGTCGCCGAGATCGGCCGGTCCGTCGGCATCGATCAGCATGCCGAAGATCTTGAAGCGTTCCTTGCCTTTGAGGCGGTCATGTTCCTCGGCGCCACGGAAACCCGTCTTGCCGGGGCTGACGGTAAAGTCGAGGCCGAGTTCCCAGAGACTGTCGCCGGGCGGCTGATCGGCGAAGGGATACATTTGCGAATTGTCGTAGGGGTAGAAGAGCAGGTAGCTTTCGACCCGCAGCATGTCGAGAACCGAGAAGCAGCAGGGGATGATGCCCATCTCCTTGCCTTCCTCGACGATCCGGTCCCAGACCATGACGGCGTCCTGGCCGCGCACGAAGATCTCGTAGCCGCGTTCGCCGGTATAGCCGGTGCGCGAGATCATCACCGGCGCGCCGAACAGTGTCGTCTGCATGTGGTGGAAATATTTGAGATCGCGGATGCCGGGCACATATTTGGCGAGATAATCGACCGCAATCGGCCCCTGCAGCGACAGGTCATGCAGGTCGTCATCGAAGAGCACGGCGCAATTGCGGCCGGCCGCCTGCTTGACGAGTTCCTCGTGGCCGGAGCCGGAGCCATGCACCAGCATCCACGAATTCGGGCCGGTGCGATAGACGATGCAGTCGTCGGTGAAGTGGCCGCGCTCGTTCAGCATGGTCGCATAGACCGAGCGGCCGGGGTAGATCTTCGTCAGGTCGCGGCTGGTAATATAGTCGAGCACGGCGATGGCGTGCGGCCCGACCAGGTGCACCTTCTTCAGGCCCGAGACATCCATGATGCCGGCCTTGGTGCGGACGGCGACATGTTCTTCCGACATGTCCTTGTCGTAGGTCCAGGCGGTGCCCATGCCGCTCCAGTCCTCGAGCTTCGATCCCAGAGCACGATGCCGATCCGCCAAGACGGAGAAACGCCATGATAAAGCCATTGTCCGTTCCCTTTTATTTCCTCTACGGAATATTTATTTCCTGACTATATAAGTCTTTCGCGCCGTGGCAAGCCCGTCCGGCATGCATTTCCCAAAACTTTGACGGTATCTGTCCTGCGGCGCGATGGGTGCGATGACGCCAATCATCTCTCAGCCCATCCGCTCCGACGCGTAACTTCCGGGGCTTGCCGGGAAAACCACGGTGCGGTTGCCGTTGATGAAGGTGCGGTGGTGGATATGGGCGTGGATGGCACGGGCCAGCACCTGGCTTTCGACATCGCGGCCGATCGAGACATAGTCTTCGGGCGACTGTGCATGGGTGATGCGCGCCGTGTCCTGCTCGATGATCGGGCCTTCGTCGAGATCGGCGGTGACGTAATGCGCCGTCGCGCCGATCAGCTTAACGCCCCGGCCGTAGGCCTGTTTGTAAGGGTTGGCGCCCTTGAAGCTCGGCAGGAAGGAATGATGGATGTTGATGATCTTCCCGGACATCTTCTGGCACATCTCGTCCGACAGGATCTGCATGTAGCGCGCCAGCACGATCAGCTCGGTGCCGGTCTGCTCGGCCACATCAAGGATATGGGCCTCGGCCCGTACCTTGTTGGCCTTGGTGACCGGAATATGATGGAAGGGAATGTCGTGGTTGACGACGACCTTCTGGTAATCGAAATGGTTGGAGACGACGCCGACGATATCGATCGGCAGCGCGCCGATCTTCCAGCGATAGAGCAGATCGTTGAGGCAATGGCCGAAGCGCGACACCATCAGCAGCACCTTCATGCGCTTCTCGCTGTCGTGAAAATCGTAATCCATTTCGAAGGGAGCGGCGACAGCTGCAAAACCGGCGTCGATATCGGTGCCCGACAGCCCCTCTTCCGAGATGAAGCTGACGCGCATGAAGAACCTGCCGGTATCGAGATCGTCGAACTGCGAGCTGTCGACGATGTTACAGCCCTTGTCGGCCAGATAGCTCGAAATCGCCGCGACGATGCCGCGCGTCGATTTGCAGGATACGGTGAGTACGAAACTCTTCATGCTGTCGCTTCCTTCGCTATCCCAAGCGCAGAGGGCTAGATGACGCCGGAGCCTGTCCGCTCCGGTGTGATGAGCGTGTCTTCAGAACGTCCGTCCATTCAAATGTCGAGCGTGCTGTCGCGTTCCCACTGGGTGAAATGCGAGCAGTAAGCGTTCCATTCCTGATGCTTGAGCTTGAGATAGGCGGCGGAAAACTCGGCCCCGATCGCTTCCTTCAAGCCCTCGTCGGCATCATAAGCGCGTAGCGCGTCGAGCAGGTTGAGCGGCAGGCGCGGGGCGTCCTTTACCAGGTATCCCTCGGCATACATGTCGATATCGTAGTGGCGGCCGGGGTCTGCCTGGCTGCGGATGCCGTCAAGGCCGGCTGCGATGATGATCGCCTGCAGCAGGTAGGGATTAACAGCACCATCCGGCAGGCGCAGCTCGAAGCGGCCCGGCCCCGGCACGCGCACCATGTGGGTGCGGTTGTTGCCGGTCCAGGTCACGGTGTTCGGCGCCCAGGTGGCGCCCGATGTCGTGCGTGGCGCGTTGATGCGCTTGTAGGAATTGACCGTCGGATTGGTGATAGCGGCCAGCGCGGAGGCGTGTTTCATGATGCCGCCAAGGAAGGTTTTACCCTGAGCGGAGAGCCCAAAGGCCATTTCCTTATCCGCGAAGGCGTTGACCTTGCCATCGATGTCCCAGACCGAGATGTGGGCATGGCAGCCGTTTCCGGTCAGGCCTTTGAAGGGCTTCGGCATGAAGGTGGCGCGAAGGCCGTGTTTTTCGGCGACCGACTTGACCATGAACTTGAAGAAGGAGTGCTTGTCGGCCGTCTGAAGCGCGTCGTCATATTCCCAGTTCATCTCGAACTGGCCGTTCGCGTCCTCGTGGTCGTTCTGATAGGGCTTCCAGCCAAGCTCGAGCATGTAGTCGCAAATCTCGGCGATGACATCATACCGGCGCATTACGGCCTGCTGATCGTAGCAGGGCTTTTCGGCGGTATCGAACTGGTCCGAAATCACCGAGCCGTCCGAAGAGATGAGAAAGAATTCGGGCTCCACGCCGGTTTTCACCCGGAGCCCTTCTTTCGCAGCTTCAGCGACCAGTCTTTTCAGCACCACACGCGGTGCCTGTTCGACAGGCTGGTCGTCCATGACGCAGTCGGCAGCAACCCATGCGACGTCCTTCTTCCAGGGTAGCTGGATGACGGAGGAAGCATCGGGAAGCGCGAACAAGTCGGGATGGGCAGGCGTCAAATCGAGCCAGGTTGCAAAGCCCGCGAAGCCGGCGCCATCCTTCTGCATATCGGCGATGGCTTCGGCGGGGACCAGCTTGGCGCGTTGGCCGCCGAACAGGTCAGTATAGCTGATCATGAAATATTTGATGCCTTTGTCTCTGGCAAAAGCAGCAAGGTCCAGTGTCATTCTCGTTCCCCTTTGGATTTCTTGGAGACACTTTGCTTATGGATGCGAGACGGCCGGGACGTTTGCCCGGCCGGTAGAAATCAGTAGCCTCCCTTGCCGGGATACCAGTTTGTGCCGGCGAGCGGGATCTGCGCCATGGCGGCGGCCTCCATCGTCAGGGCGCAAAGATCTTCCGGTTCCAGGTTGTGCAGGTGGTTCTTGCCGCAGGCGCGCGCGATGGTCTGGGCTTCCAGCGTCATAACCTTCAGATAGTTGGCAAGACGGCGGCCGGCGGCGATCGGATCAAGCCGCTTCATCAGTTCCGGATCCTGTGTCGTGATGCCGGCCGGGTCCTTGCCTTCGTGCCAGTCGTCATAAGCGCCGGCCGTTGTGCCGAGCTTTTGATATTCTTCTTCCCAGTGCGGATCGTTGTCGCCGATCGCAACCAGTGCCGCCGTGCCGATGGCAACGGCATCGGCGCCCAGCGCCAGTGCCTTGGCCACGTCGGCGCCGGAACGGATGCCGCCCGAGATGATCAGTTGCACCTTGCGATGCATGCCGAGATCCTGCAGCGCCTGGACCGCGGGGCGGATGCAGGCGAGCGTCGGCATGCCGACATTCTCGATGAAGACATCCTGCGTCGCAGCGGTTCCGCCCTGCATGCCATCGAGCACCACCACGTCGGCGCCGGCCTTCACGGCAAGCGCTGTATCGTAATAAGGGCGCGCGCCGCCGACCTTCACATAGATCGGCTTTTCCCAGTCGGTGATCTCACGCAGTTCCAGGATCTTGATTTCGAGATCGTCGGGGCCCGTCCAATCCGGATGGCGGCAGGCCGAGCGCTGGTCGATGCCCTTCGGCAGGTTGCGCATGTTGGCGACGCGATCGGAGATCTTCTGGCCGAGCAGCATGCCGCCGCCGCCGGGTTTTGCGCCTTGACCGACAACCACCTCGATCGCATCGGCGCGACGCAGGTCTTTGGGATTCATGCCGTATCGCGACGGCAGATACTGGTAGACCAGCGTCTGCGAATGGCCGCGCTCTTCATCGGTCATCCCGCCGTCGCCTGTCGTGGTGGAGGTTCCGGCAATCGTCGCGCCGCGTCCGAGCGCTTCCTTGGCATTGCCGGAGAGCGCGCCGAAGCTCATGCCGGCAATGGTGATCGGCGTCTTCAGGTGAATTGGCTTTTTGGCGAAGCGCGCGCCGAGGACGACCGATGTGTCGCACTTCTCGCGGTAACCTTCGAGCGGATAGCGCGAGATCGAGGCGCCGAGAAACAGCAGGTCGTCGAAATGCGGCACCTTCCGTTTGGTGCCGGCGCCACGAATGTCGTAAATGCCGGTCGCCGCGGCGCGGCGGATTTCCGCCAGCGTGTAATCGTCGAAGGTTGCGGACTTGCGCGGCGGGGTATAGGGGTTGTGATAGCTCATGATGGTCCCTCGACTTAATATGCGTCAGCGTTGTCGATATTGAAATTGTAAAGCTTACGGGCGGAGCCGTAACGCTTGAATTCCTCGGGCCTCACTTCGCTCACACCCGCCATTTCGAGAAGTTCGGCGAGCTTCGTCAGATGCTCGGGACGCAGCTCCTTTTCGACGCAATCGGCACCCAGGCTCTTGACCGAACCGCGCACGAAGAGCTTCGCCTCGTAGAGCGAATCCCCAAGCGCATCGCCGGCATCGCCGAGCACCACGAGGTGGCCGGACTGGCCCATGAAGGCGGACATGTGGCCGATATTGCCATGAACGACGATGTCGATGCCTTTCATCGAGATGCCGCAGCGCGATGCCGCATTGCCCTTGATGACAAGCAGGCCGCCGCGGCCGGTTGCGCCGGCATACTGGCTGGCATCGCCCTCGATGACGACGGTTCCAGACATCATGTTTTCCGCAACGCCCGGACCTGCCGAACCGTGAACGGTGACGGTCCCGCCATCATTCATCCCGGCGCAGTAATAGCCGACGGACCCCTTCACATCGACCGTCACGGGCGCATCGATGCCGACGGCAACCGAATGGCTGCCGCGCGGATTGACGACTTCGAAGGAAAGATCGTTCGAACCGTTCTGGATGTTGTGCAGGGCGCTGTTGAGTTCACGCAACGGCGTAGTGGCAAGATCAATGACAGGCATGTTTCGATAACCCTTGGAGAATAGGCATGAGGCGCTGGTCAAGCGACCTTCTGGTGATCCCAGAAATAAACGGTTGCAGGCTCCGGCTCCCAGACCCGGGCATTCTCGATGCCGGGTAGGTTGACCAGCGCCCGGTATTCCGAACCGAAGGCGACATACTGGTCCGTTTCGGCCATGACGGCGGGCTTGCAGGCAATCGCATCGCGCACGACGCCGAAGCCGGATTTCGTGCCGACGACGAAGGTGAAGAAGCCGTCGAGGTCATCCACCGCGCCTTCCAGCGCCTGGCCGAGATTCTTGCCCTTGGCCATCTCGGCCGTCAGATAGGCGGCGGCGACCTCGGTGTCGTTTTCCGTTTCGAAGGTCATGCCTTCGCGCTTCAGTTCGCGGCGGAGATTGTTGTGGTTGGACAGCGAGCCATTATGCACCAGGCATTGGTCGGAGCCGGTGGAGAAAGGATGGGCGCCGAGCGTCGTGACGGCCGATTCCGTCGCCATGCGGGTATGGCCGATGCCGTGGGTGCCGGCCATTGAATTGACCGCGAAGCGCGAGACGACATCCTTCGGCAGACCCGTTTCCTTATAGATCTCGATGGCGTCGCCGCTGCTCATGATGCGGATGTTCGGACGCAATTCCGCAACGGCTGCCTTGCCCGCCTCGAGCAGACCCTTCGCAAGCGTGATGACGGCATGCGTGCTCTTCACCTGGACGGCGACCGATGCGCCAACCGCCTGGCCGAGCTCGGCCTCGAGGCCGGCGAAATCCTTCTTCGGATTGGCCGACTGGATGGTGATCTTGGCATTGTTGCCGCTGGCGTCGCCATAGATCGCAATACCGGCGCTGTCCGGCCCCCGATCCGTCATCGTCACCAGCATGGAGGACAGCAGTGCCCCGAGCTCCGGTTCGAGACTTTTATCCTTGAGGAAGAGACCCACAATTCCGCACATGACCAGACCTCCGTTCGTGTTGAGAAAGGACTAGCAGGTCTGTTTTGCGTTTTCAACTGGGAAGAAAGATTTTTTCTTTTGAGGCAAGTCAGCTTTTCGAGCTCTGCTGTGGATAGCTGATGATCGAGAGGTACTTGCTCGGCAGTTTCACCAGCTGCTCCGGCCCATGCGGCGCATCGGCGTCGAAGAACAGGCTATCGCCCGGCTGCATCTGGAAAAGCTGGTCGCCGTGGCGGTAAACGACTTCGCCCTCAAGCATATAGAGAAATTCCATCCCCTCGTGCTGAAAGGTCGGGAAGATGTCGGAATCGGTCGTCAGGGTGATGAGGTAAGGCTCGACGATGACGCCGCTGGTATTGTTGTCGATATGACCGAGCACATTATATTGGTGACCGGCGCGTGTGCCACGCCGTTCGAGCTCGATGCCCTGGCCTGCCTTGACGAAGACGGCGTTGCGCGGTTCCTCGAAACGGCGGAAGAAGGCCGTCAGCGGCACGCCGAGCGCCCGCGACAGCGATTGCAGCGTCGTCAGCGACGGTGAGATGTTGCCGTTCTCGATCTTCGAGAGCATGCCGAGCGAAATGCCGGTCGCCGCCGCCAGATCGGTCACGGTAATGCCGAGTTTCTTGCGGTAGGCGCGCACCTCATGGCCGATCGCCATTTCGAGGTTGTTTTCCTTCGGCTCGCGAACGGCGTGCGGGTCCTGGGAAAAGGGAGCGCGTCCGCCAAGCGCCTGTTCCGGTTGCTCTGCCGCTTCACGCTTGGATTTCATAGGTTTTCCCCTGCCGCCTTCTCTTTTGTTCAAGGCAACCCTATCGCCATAGTGAAAATTCCTCAACCGTGAAGAAAACCTATTCCCGCCGCGCCGCGCGCGGAGCGATGCCGTAGAGGGCACGGAACATCCGGGAAAAATGGCTCAGGCTGGAAAAGCCGGTGGCCACCGCGATTTCCGAGACGGAAAGCGGGCTCTGCTTCAGCAGCCGATGGGCATGCTGCAGCCTGATCCTGCGGTACTGCTCGAGGAAGGTACTGCCGAGGTGAGCCGAAAAGAGCCGGTCGAGATGGCGGGTGGTGACGCCGGCAATGCGCGCCATGGCGGCGCGCTCGAGCGGCATCTCGATCGTCTCCTCCATCCGTTCGAGAACGCTGAGCAGGCCGGGATGATAGACGCCATAGCGCTGCGCCAGCGAGGCGCGCTGCGGGGCTGCCGGCTCGTTGACCTCGGTATGAAGATACCAGTCGCTGACGCGGCGGGCGAAATCCGGCCCCATGCGCTCGGCGATCAGCACATGCATCATGTCGAGCGGTGCGATGCCGCCGCCACAGGTAATCCGGTTGCCGTCGATCAGGAAGCGCGCCTGGCGCGGCGTGAGATCCGGGAAGGCTTCGAGAAGGGCGGCCGCATGCTCCCAATGGATGGTGAAGTCGCGACCGCCAAGCAGTCCGGCGGCCGCCATCAGATAGGGAGCGCCCGAGATGCCGCCGATCCTCACACCTTCGCGCGACAGCTGCCTCAAGCAGGACAGCACGCCGGGATAGCGCCAGTCGCGGGGCAAACCGCCGGCGCAGACGAAGGCCGTGCCGAGCCCCGAGCCCCTGACAGGGAGAGGTTCGGCGGGGACGCTGACGCCCGAGGAGGAGAGTGCCGCTGCGCCATCCGGTGAGAAGATCTGCAGCCGATAGATCTCACGTCCGGCCAGAAGATTTGCCGCCCTGAGCGGCTCCGTCGCCGAGGCATAGGACATCAGCGCAAATCCCGGGATGAGGATAAAGCCGATCGTCTGCACATTTCTGCTATCAAGCGAGGACATGTCTCTTTCTTAGCCAATCATGTCCCTTTTGTGCAAGTCCGCCCTCCCCTTTCTGGCATCATGCAGCTGTTCTTTCCGGGGTGACCCATGCGCTATTCCGCTCTTTCGATTTTCCTCAACGGCCTTCGCGGCAACAAAAGCTGGTTGCCTGCCTGGCGCGACCCGGCGCCGAATCCGCATTACGACGTCATCATCGTCGGTGGCGGCGGCCATGGTCTTGCCACCGCCTATTATCTTGCCAAGGAATTCGGCGTCACCAATGTCGCCGTCCTCGAAAAGGGCTATCTCGGCTCCGGCAATATCGGCAGGAACACGACGATCATCCGCTCGAACTACCTGTTGCCGGGCAATAATCCCTTCTACGAGCTGTCGATGAAGCTCTGGGAAGGGCTGGAGCAGGACTTCAACTTCAACGCCATGGTCTCGCAGCGCGGCGTGCTCAACCTCTTCCATTCCGACGCCCAGCGCGACGCTTATACGCGCCGCGGCAACGCCATGCGGCTGCACGGCGTCGACGCCGAGCTTCTCGACCGGCAGGCGGTGCGCAAGAAATTGCCCTTCCTCGACTTCGACAATGCCCGTTTCCCCATCATGGGCGGCCTGTTCCAGCCGCGCGGCGGCACGGTGCGCCATGATGCGGTCGCCTGGGGTTATGCGCGCGGCGCAGACAGCCGCGGTGTCGACATCATTACCCAGTGCGAGGTGACCGGCATCCGCAGCGAAAACGGTCAGGTGACCGGCGTCGAGACCAGCAAGGGTTTCATCGGCTGCGGCAAGCTGGCGCTGGCGGCCGCCGGCAATTCCACCGTCGTCGCCGATATGGCCGGCCTGCGGCTGCCGATCGAAAGCCATGTGCTGCAGGCCTTCGTTTCCGAAGGACTGAAGCCGTTTATCGACACGGTCGTCACCTTTGGCGCCGGGCATTTCTACGCGTCCCAGTCTGACAAGGGCGGCCTGGTCTTCGGCGGCGATATTGACGGCTACAATTCCTATGCCCAGCGCGGCAATCTCGCTTCGGTCGAGCACGTCGCGGAAGCCGGGCTGGCGCTGATCCCGTCGCTGTCGCGCGTGCGTTATCTGCGCTCCTGGGGCGGCGTCATGGATATGAGCATGGACGGCTCGCCGATCATCGACCGCACCCATATCGACAATCTCTATCTCAACGCCGGCTGGTGTTACGGCGGCTTCAAGGCCACGCCGGCCTCCGGCTTCTGCTACGCCCATCTGATCGCCCGCAATACGCCGCATCAGACCGCCCGCGCCTTCCGGCTCGACCGCTTCGCGCGCGGCTATCCGATCGACGAAAAGGGCGTCGGCGCCCAGCCCAACCTGCACTGAGGACATTTGACGATGGCAAGCCTGATTTCCTGTCCCCATTGCGGCGCCCGACCGAAGGAGGAATTTTCGATCCGCGGCGATGCGGTCCTTATCAGGCCGGCGCCGGATGCCGGTGCGGATGCCTGGTTCGATTATGTCTATCTGCGCGACAATCCGCGCGGCCGGCACAGTGAATACTGGCACCATTCCTCCGGATGCCGGCGCTGGCTGATCGTCGAACGCGATACCGTCACCCATGCGGTCCACGGCGTCAGGGACGCCGCCCTTTCCAAGCTCGGCGGAGAACCGGCATGACGAGCTTCCGTCTTTCCTCCGGCGGCCGCATCGACCGCACGACTTCGCTCGGTTTCACCTTTGACGGCAGGCCGCTCGAAGGCCATCCGGGCGACACACTCGCCTCGGCGCTGCTTGCCAACGGCGTCCAGCTCGTCGGCCGCAGCTTCAAATATCATCGCCCGCGCGGCATCCTGACGGCGGGGGCTGCCGAACCGAACGCGCTGGTGACGACGGGCAACGGCGGGCGCACCGAGCCGAATACACGCGCGACGATGATCGAGCTTTACCAGGGGCTGACGGCAAGGAGCCAGAATCGCTGGCCTTCGCTCGGCTTCGATGTCGGCGCGGTCAACGGGCTGCTGTCGCCCTTCCTCAGCGCCGGTTTCTACTACAAGACCTTCATGTGGCCGGCGGCCCTCTGGGAAAAGCTCTACGAGCCGGTGATCCGCAAGGCGGCAGGCCTCGGCAGAGCATCCTATGAGGCTGATCCCGATTCCTACGAGAAATGCTGGGCGCACTGCGATCTGCTGGTGATCGGCGCCGGCCCGACCGGTCTTGCCGCAGCGTTGACCGCCGGCCGTGCCGGGGCGCGCGTCATCCTCGCCGACGAGGGATCCGACCTGGGCGGCAGTCTGCTTTCCGACAGCGGCACCATCGACGGCCAGCCGGCGGGCGCGCTTCTCGGTGAGTTGCTTGCCGAACTGGAGGGACTTCCGAATGTGCGGCGTCTGCCGCGCATGACGGTGTTCGGCTGGTACGACGACAATGTCTTCGGCGCCGTCGAACGGGTGCAGAAGCATGTGGCGATGCCCGATCCGGAACGCCCGGTCGAACGATTGTGGCGCATCGTCGCCCGCCAGGCGATCCTTGCGACCGGCGCCGAGGAGCGTCCGCTCGTCTTCGGCGGCAACGATATTCCCGGTGTGATGATGGCAGGCGCGATGCGCAGCTATCTCACTCGACAAGCGGTCGCGCCCGGCAGAAGCACTGTCATCTTCACCACCAACGATGCCGGATATCGCACCGCCGCCGATCTCGAGGCCGCCGGCCTCACGGTCGCGGCGATCGTCGACAGCCGCGGGGATGGAGGTGGGAGTTGGCAGGGCCGCGCCGAAGTGCTGGAGGGCGCCAGGGTCATCGAAGCATTTGGCGGCAAGCGCCTGCGCGGCGTCACCATCAAGACCGCAGACGGCACCCGCCGGATCGAAGCGGATGCGCTTGCCATGTCGGGCGGCTGGAGCCCGATCATTCATCTTGCCTGCCATCGCGGTGCAAAACCGCAATGGTCGCACGAGGCCTCGACGTTTCTGGCGCCTGTCCAGCAGGAAGGCCTTGCCGTTGCCGGCTCGGCCGCCGGCATGGCGCAAACCGCGACCTGCCTCGGCGATGGCGCGGAAAAGGCAGCTGCCGCGTTGAAGGCGATCGGTTTCGCAGCGGCAGAGCCGGCCTTTGCCGCCGCTTCCGAGACGGCCGCACAGGCAAAGCCGCTCTGGTCGGTGAAGGGTTCGAAGGGCAAGGCTTTCGTCGATTATCAGAACGACGTGCATCTCAAGGATCTGGGCCTCGCCGTCCGCGAAGGCTACGGCCATGTCGAGCTCGCCAAACGTTACACCACATCAGGCATGGCGATCGACCAGGGCAAGCTTTCCAACATCAACGCCATCGGCATCCTTGCCGAGGCGCGCCGCGTGTCGCCCGCCGAAGTGGGAACGACGACCTTCCGGCCCTTCTATACACCGGTTTCCTTCGGCGCCTTGACCGGGGCATCGCGCGGCAAACATTTCCAGCCGGCCCGCAAATCGCCGTTGCATGGCTGGGCCGAGAAGAACGGCGCGGTCTTCGTCGAAACCGGCCTTTGGTATCGCTCGTCCTGGTTCCCGCGCGCCGGCGAGACGACATGGCGCGAAAGCGTCGACCGCGAGGTGCTGAACATCAGGAAGAACGCCGGCCTCTGCGACGTCTCGACCCTCGGCAAGATCGAAATCTTTGGCAAGGATGCCGCGATCTTCCTCGATCGCATCTATTGCAACGGCTTCGCCAAGCTTGCTGTAGGCAAGGCGCGTTACGGCATCATGCTGCGTGAGGATGGCTTCATCTATGATGACGGCACCACCAGCCGGTTCAGTGACAACCATTTCTTCATGACGACGACGACGGCGCTTGCAGCCGGCGTGCTGGCCCATCTCGAATTCTGCGCCCAGACGCTGTGGCCGGAGCTCGACGTCTGCTTCGCCTCCTCGACCGATCAATGGGCGCAAATGGCCGTTGCCGGGCCGAAGTCGCGCCCCATTCTTCAGGAGATCGTCGACGAGGACCTGTCGGATGCGGCTTTCCCCTTCATGAGTGCCCGCAAGGTCACCCTCTTCGGCGGCCGCCTCGAAGGCCGGCTCTTCCGGATCTCCTTCTCCGGCGAACTCGCCTACGAGCTGGCAGTACCGGCCGGTTACGGCGAAGGCGTTGCCGATGCGATCATGGTATCAGGGGAGAAGCACGGCATCTGCGCCTATGGCGCCGAAGCGCTCGGCGTCATGCGCATCGAGAAGGGCCATGTCACCCATGCAGAGATCAACGGTACGGTGACGCCTGGCGATCTCGGTTTCGGCCGCATGGTCTCATCAACCAAGCCGGATTTCATCGGAAAAGCAATGCTGGCGCGCCAAGGGCTGCAGGATCCCGAGCGGCCGCGCCTCGTCGGCGTCAAGCCGCTTAATCCGGCAAGCGGCTTCCGCACCGGCTCGCATATTCTTGCCGACGGCGTTGCGGCGACGCTCGAAAACGACCAGGGCTACGTCACCTCAAGTGCCTTTTCGCCGACACTCGGCCATACGATCGGCCTGGCGCTCGTCCGGCGTGGGCCGGAACGCATCGGTGAAAGGGTGACGGTCTGGAACGGCCTGCGCAACGAATTCACCGATGCGGTGCTCTGCCATCCCGTCTTCATCGATCCCGAAAACGAGAAGCTCCATGCGTGATCTTCCGCAACACAAACCGGTTCTGGCCGGCATGGTTTATAACGGCATCTCAGGGGCGGGCCTTCGGCTTGAAGCCTTGCCGGAGGGCCATCTCCTGCATGTGCTCGGCGCAATCGAACCATCAGCGCTCACCGCGGAATTGGTGAAAGCGGGCTTTGCGAAAAGTTCGATCCGCCAGGCGGGTTTCCGGCAATGGTTCGTCGCCGGTGACGAGCCGCTCGTGCCCGCCAGCCTCCATGCTCTCGCGGCAGCGCTTGCGGGAAGGTCCTTCGTCATGGACCAGAGCCACGGCCGCGTGCGTATCGGCGTTTCCGGCCGTTCTTCGCGCGCACTTCTGTCACGAGGCACAGCCGTCGATCTCGATCCTTCCGTCTTTCCGGAAGGCCATTCTGTGCTGACGATGGTCGGTCATCTCTCCGTGCAGATCGTCCGCACCGGCGATGACAGCTTCGAACTCACGGTCCTGCGCAGTTTTGCCGAAAGCCTCTGGGACGATCTCGCGCATATGGCGGCGAGCGCGGAAAAGGACGGCGTCTAACAGAGGAGGGTCTGGGATCGTTATTAAGCTGTATGCAGCGCGGCGGCTCCGACCCATTCGGGGCGCTCCGCACCTTGCAGCTCTTCCAGCGCATCGGCGGCGAAGCTCGGCACGACACCCGTCCACAGCAGTGCGCCGTCGGGATTGGAATGACCGTCGCCCTCGAGCTTGTAGATGCTTTCGACGATATACTGGCCGTCATTGTTCAGGCCCTTGATCTCGGAAATCTCGATCACGCGGCGCCGGCCGGTGCGCTTGAAGCGGGCGATCTGCACGACGACATCGACCGCCGAGGCGATCTGGGCGCGCAGGGGCCGAAGCGGCATGTCGATATCAGACATCAGCGCCAGCGTTTCCAGCCGGTGTAGGGAGTCATAGGGGGTGTTCGCGTGCACCGTCGAAAGGCTGCCGCTGTGGCCTGATGTCATCGCCTGGATCATATCGAGCGCCTCGCCGCCGCGGCACTCGCCGACGATGATCCGGTCGGGCCGCATGCGCAGCGACGAGCGGAACAGGTCGCGGATGCTGGCGCCGCCGCGACCGAAACGGTCGGGCTTGGTCACTTCGAGATAGACCACGTGTTCCTTGCGGATCTGCAGTTCGGACGTGTCCTCGATGACGATGACGCGCTCGTGGTCGGCAAAGGCTTCCGACAGCGCGTTCAGCATCGTCGTCTTGCCGGTGCCGGTGCCGCCGGAGATGATGACGTTCTTCTGCAGCCCGACGGCCGCCTGCAGCAGCGACAGCGATTCCTCCGTCAGGCTGCCCTGGGTGACGAGGTCGCGGATGCTGCGATGTTCTTTCAGGAAGCGGCGAATGGAGATGCAGAGCCCGGTGCGGGCGGCCGGCGGCTGGATCATCTGCACGCGCGAACCATCCGGCAGGCGCGCCTCGATGCTCGGCTCCTCGGGGGTCAGTCGCTTGCCTGAGAATTGCGCGATGCTGCGCGCGGCCGATTCCAGATCTTCGCGACTGGCAAAACGCGTATCGGCGCGTTCGAGCTTGCCTCGCCTTTCGACGAAGATGTCGGATGTCCCGTTGATCAGGATTTCGGACACGCTCGGATCGTCGAGGAGAAAACGGATCGGCCCGAGCAGCTTGTCCAGCGCCCGGGTCAGGACCTGGAAGGTTGCCTGTTCGGCAGCGTCGTCGGAAACGGCCTTCATCAGAGCGGCATCCCGACCAGGACCGTGCTCATGCCGAACAGTGTCGCCATCATCTGGACCGCGGTCGGAAAGAACATCATCAGTGGAATGAGGACCAATCCAAGTATTAAGATGCTGCTCATCGTTTCCATCGTTCTCTCTCCGGATCGACTGGCGGGCGACATCCGCCATTTTCCGAAAGCTTAATCCAGATCGCCAAACAACGCCATGGCCGGGCCCCGCGGAGGCAGTCATTATGATCGCCATATGCTGTTTCTTCTATCGCTTTGAAAGAATTGACCAATTATGGAGCAGTAGACGAGGCCTCGCCAGGTTGGCAAAAACTTCGGCCATGCAGCTAAAATCTTAGCCCGTTCAAGCTGTTAGTTGAAAAAATATGACGTCAACTGCGATTGTGCCGGCGATGCCTCCAAGACAATTGGAACCCTTCGTTTCGTTTGCTTGACGGAGGGCTGGCCTTGGGCGCACTCTTGGGTCTTAATGGTGTTGTTCAACAAACGTTGGCAGCCGGGGAAGATAAGCTGAAGCAGAAAATATCGTTGGATCGAGCAACATGCTCGTTCGGATCGATGGCGTATGCTTGGTTCATCTTCATCAGGGCTTCGAACCGAAACAAACCTGGGAATGAGGAGTAATCACATGTTTGGTAAACTCAAGACTCTCGCAATTGCACTTCACAAGGACGAGCGTGGCGACATGGCCCAGATCGTCCTGGCCGTCGCCCTGATCGTCATTCCGCTGATGCTGCTTCTGCTCGCATTCGGCAAGCAGATCGGCGAATGGTTCAATGAAAAGAACACGGCGCTCTCGGATGCCGAGAGAATTCCTGAGCCGGGTCAATAAGCGGGTCGGGATCATGGATACGACCTATGATCTGACCCTGATGCCTGCGGCGGCGGCTCTTGCCGTCGCCTGCACCATGACCGCGGCGGTGCTCGACCATCGCCACGGTCATATCCCGAACGCCGTCACCTATCCCTGCCTGCTTGGCGGGTTCATGTTGGCGGCAGTCAGCGGCGGTCTCGCAGGAACAGGGCTTGCCTTCGCAGGCCTCCTTGCAGCCGGCCTGATCTTTCTCATCGCCTTCGCAGCCGGAAGCTGCGGCGGCGGCGACGTCAAGCTGATGGCGGCGCTCGGCGCCCTTCTCGGCCTCTGGCCCGCCATCGATGTCACCCTTGCATCGCTGATGGTCGGCGGCGTGATTGCCGTTTTCTCCATGGCGCGGCGTGTTCAGTGGAGCGTGCTGGCGCGAACGGTCGGACTGTTTGCGCTTCTCCTGCCCGCCGGTTTCCGCGACGCCGCTTCCGTGCTGAAGCCGCGCGAGACACATCATACCGTGCGCTTCGGCGTTGCCGCTGCTCTCGGACTTCTCTGGTGCCTTTCCATGCCTGATTTCACCCCTCTTTCACTCGTGAGGTAACGGCAATGCGCGCGGAACTCGAACGCCCCATCTTCGACGGCGCCTTCTGGAGTTCGATCCTGCACTCACGGACCTTCTGGATCCCAGAGGATCACGGCGCGCTCTTCGGTACCTTTGCGATCGCCATGATGCTGCTTGCCTCGATGCTGCTGCTGCCGCGGCTTTCCGCCCGCCGGCGCCGGATATCGGAGCTGCACGGCGATACCTCCGGCAGCACGACGATGATGGATTTCGTTCTTGTGACACCGGTCTTCGTCTTCTTCATGTTCGTGGTCTTCCAGTTCACGATACTGGCCAAGAACCACCTCTTCACCCACTATGCCGCCTATGCGGCGGCGCGCAGCGCCCGCGTCTATTTCTGCCCGGCCCTGCCGATCACCATCCGGAGCCTCATCGACGTCAAGACCTGCGATAACGATGCCGCCGCCGGCAAGGCCGATCTTGCCGCCCGCCTGGCGCTGATCCCGGCCGCACCCTACGACCAGCTGAAATGCGTCGGCGCCTGCCAGCCGCCGGAAGAGGCGCTGAAAAGCCTTGCCGATGCCTCGGGCCTTTCGAAGAACTGGCGGGCGATGCGCAACCAGGCCCGCTACATGTTCGATCCGCAGAACGTCACGGTGACCGTCGACCGCGCGCCGATGGCGCTCTATGCCGCCATCAACCGCTCACCGCATGTGCCGGTCACCGCCAAGGTGGAAGCGCGCTTCCTGCTGCTCGAATATGCCGGCTGGGTTTTTGCCCGCGGTCAGAGGAAGGACGGCCGCTACTATACGATCTCGACGGCGGAGGTGAACCTGCTATGACACCGGCCCTGATCAAACGCCTGCACCGCGACGAACGCGGCTTCCTGTCGCCGATCATCCTCTACATGACGATCGCGCTTGCCCTGATGATCGTCTGGATCCTGAATACCGGACAGATGATCTACGACAAGCAGCGCACCCAGGACACGGCCGATGCCGCAGCACTCGTCCATGCCGACTGGGAGGCGCGCTATCTCAATATCATGGCGATGAACAACGTCGCCTCGTCGCAGGCAACCGTTGTCATGGCGACGTCGGTCGCCTTTCAGCTGACGACGGCGGAACTTGCCCTGCGCTCGGGTGTCATTCTGGCGAAACTCGCCGAATATTCGTTCACGGAAGGCTTCGGGCCGGCGTCCCTGCTGCCTCCGCTTCCGCCAATGCCCTATTGCCCCGGCTGGCAAAAAGTCCCGATCGTCGGTGGCATCATCTATGGGGCTTGCCTGGCGTTCCAGGGATTCCGGGCGCTGGAAGCCGCCAAAGCGATCGGATATACGGTGGCGGCGCAAGTCAAATACAATCCTTTGGGCCTCATCGAGAAGTCCAGCGACATCATCGATGCGATGAACGATCTGAACGACTACCTCGTCGAAAGCTTTCCGCAGCGCGTCAGCAACGAAGCCCTGCATCTGGTGCGCTTGAACAAGTCGGATCACGTCGTCTTTCATCCGCCGTGTGAGTCCTGCGACCAGGCCGGAGAAGGTGCGGGCGGTAACCTGCCGGTCGATCGTGACGGCATCAATCCCGCCTCGGCCTATGCTGAAATGTGCCTTGCGATGGCCAATGGCACGCAGGGACAGGACCCGTTTCTGATGCGCGGCGAATTTGCCAATCGTGGGTTCCCCAACGGCAAGGGCCCACTAACGGCAGGCGGAGTCGATGGCAGCCATATCCGAGACTGGGTCAACCACGAAAGCGGCGTCGACGATGCGCTGGTGGAGTTCTACATCTTCTATGAAGCCTTCGGCCCGGCTTATCTCAGCAAGGTTCCGTTCAAGGCGATCGTCGAGCAATATGCCGGCGATCTGAGCTGGCTGGAGGAAGCAGCGCTCGATGTCAGCTTCTGGCTGGCGGACAAGGTCTTCGGCGTCGGCTTCGGCATCACCAACCCCTTCCAGCTACCGATCGACGTGCCGCCGCGCTATTCCGATGCCCAGACGAAGGACGAGAACGATTTCACCCGCAAGTTCGACATGATCTGGAACCAGGTCTGCGGCCCAGCCGGTGGCGCGATTTCCGTGGCGGGTGCTCCCCTGCCCGTCATCTCCTTCCCGAAGCCTTACTGGCTGAAAGGACGCATCCCCTTCAACTTCTCGCCCTTCGGCGGCGAGCAGCTCGACGACTACCAGACGCTGGCGATCGTTTCCCGCGCCCCGCGCGCCAGGCTGCAGATCCGCATCTTCAAGGACAAGACACCGTCCGCCTATGCGCTCGCGCAGAGCTGGGTCCACAATTACACGGCCTTCGACCTCTACACTCAGGACTGGCTGGCATCGCTTGCGCCCGCTACGCTTGCCGACGATATCGGCGAGGTTTCGAACACCATCAAACAGAGCCCGGCGGCCGACAGTTTTACCGGCTTGACCCGCGTCTTCGACCGAGGAGGAGCCAATGCCTGGGCTGCCGTCAACACACACTGAGCCTGTGGGCGGTCCTGCTGGCCGCGGGCTGCTGATGCGGCTGCACCGCGACAGGCGCGGTCTGGCCTCGATCGAATTTGTGCTCGCCGCGCCTGTTATCTTGCTGATCGTGATTTTCGTCATCCACGCGAACAAGATTTCCACCAAGAAGGTCGGAACCATGCTTGCGATGCGCAACGCCGCCTTCGCCGAGGCAAATGGGCTGGACTGCACGTCGGATTTCTCGAATGTCGTCCCGATCCCGGCTCTGCCGGCAGTGCCCGGGGGCGACGCCATCAACTGCTCGCGCACACCATCGCATGAAGGCGATGGCGACCCGCAGCGCACCTTTGTCTGGGACGATGTCCAAAATACCTTGAAGAGCGACGGCCGCGACTTCGGCGACATGGTCGGCGACCTCGCCAATGAGAAGCCGCAGCTCGTCACCGCGACAGCCGACCGCGTCTACAAGTTCAGGGATTCCGACGATCTCGATACGATCAGGAGCCTCCGCTGGAAGGATGCGTTCACGGTGGACGATTCCACGCTGTTTGCCTCGCACAACAATGACACCACGAGCCACGGCTACGATCCGACGCTCCGCCGCGAAATCCGCGATGTCGCCGACGATTCCGGCGATCTCTTCGACGGCGTCTTTCCGGGAGCGAAATAAGATGAGACAGGGCTCGCGCATCTCCCATCATCCCCTCGGCCATCTCACCGGTTTGGCGCTCGTCATCGGGCTCGCCGCCGCCATGGCCACACCAGGCCGCGCCGAGATCTACAAGGATTTGAGGGTGACGCTGAATTTGATGCTGGCCGGCATCGTCGGCGCGCCGGAACGCGCGCCGCGCGATCTCGTCATCAACGGCCAGCCGCTTGAATTCACGCCCTATCAGAGCGATCGCAGCATTTCCGATATGACCGACGAATGGCTGCGGGTACTGGCCGTCAATACAAGGCCCGCCATGCCGAAAGGCAATGACAGGCAAGAACTGACTGACGTCATCGCCGCCAACATGCTGATCGTCCCGAAGATGAGCCGCATCCGCGATGATCTTGCCGTGGTGGTACGGTTCTTCGACGGCGACGGCGAGGCGGCCCTCGACTATCTCAGACGCCAGGATCCGGCCAATCCCTCGGCAAGGGCGCCGATCCCCGGCGTCTCGATCATGATCCGCCGTCCCGCCGACGCGCCGAGGACCGAGGTGCTGATGAGCCGCTTCGAGGATGTCGCGGCGACGCTGCCGGCCTTCGCGGCTGCGGCCGATGTCAGCAAGCTGCCGATGTCGCTGCGTCCGCCGGCCGGTGCCGAGGTGCTGAGCGATATCGGCGATCGCGACAAGGGCCACACGTCACGCACGGTCGTGTCTAAAGGCACGCTGTCGGCCACGCGCTGGTCGGATCAGCGCGCCGATCTTCTTGCCCGCGACGGCTTCACCATCGAGACCCCGCCGGTGCAGCACGGCCGGGTCACAGCACTTTATGGCCGGCGCGGCAGCGTCGAGGCCAATGTCTTGTACACCCGCAGTAAAACCGACGGCCGGACCGTCGAAGTCATCCAAATCAGGCAACCCTTCGTCGAAGGAACAACACCATGAACTGGAAGCTCATCGCGGCCGTGATCGTCGGTCTCATTACCGGCGTTCTGCTCTACTTCTGGACCGAGAGCGTCAAGAACGAGCAGGTGGCCTATGCCTTCATGCGGCTCCAGCCCGACAGGAAGGTGACGCGAGGTCAGGCGATCACGCCCGACATGCTCGCCGAACCGGTGATGCTGCCGGAAAGCTTCGGGGCGCTCGCCAAGCTCGCGGTTCCCGCGGCCAGCGCCTATCAGGAATGGTTGAAGGACAGGACGGCGGCCGCCGACATTCCGGCCGGCTCGGTGCTGCTCTTCCAGTATTTCGACGATAACGACGGCGGACGCTTGACGACGATGATCGCACCCGGCAAGCGGGCACTGACCCTTCCCGTCAACGCCGCCTCGGCTGTCGGCCATTTCGTCGAGCCGGGCAGCTATGTCGATATCCTCGGCACGGTCGACGAACCGGTCGAACCTGTGGCGCCGGCCGCAGCAGCCCAGCCGGGAGCTCCTGGCCAGCCCGCTCCCGTGCCAGGTCAGCCTGCCGTTCCGGGCCAGGCGCCGGCCGTAGCCGGACAGCCGCAGGCTCCAGCCCAGCCGCAGTCACCGGTCGAGCAGATGCTGAAGAACTATCTCACCCAGTATCCGGGCGCCGACGAGAACGATGTCAACGCTTACCGCAAACAGGCGCAGGACTATAAACTCGGCATCAGCTCGCGCACCCGCGTCGTCACCCGCACCTTCCTGCAGAATGTCAAAGTGCTGGCCGTTGGCGCGGCGACGACGGCGGAGGGTGCAGTCACCAAGGCCAACAGCACTTACAACAATGTGACGGTCGAAGTGACGCCGTCGGAAGCCGAAATGCTGATCTTTGCGATGGGCCAGTCGAACGGCAGCCTCAATCTCGTTCTGCGCAATCCGGCCGACAATACCGTCGAGGACCTGCCGAGCATCAACTGGACGCGGATGTGACCGTCGCGGGGGAATGAGCCATGCTGTTGAAGATTTCCTATGAGGACGGCAGCGGCCGGGAGGTGATCCCGCTCTCGGCGAACGAGACCTATTTCGTCGGCGAAAGCAGCACGCTGACGTTGCCCGCCGGCGCGGGCGTCGTGCGGCTGCGCGGCAGCCACGTCTCTTCGCCCCAATTCGTGCTGCGGAAATCGGGCCAGGGCTGGTCGGTGCAGCATCACGGCCGCAACCCGACGCGCGTCGACGATCAGCCGCTTCGAGCCGGCACGCCGGTTGCGGTTTCGGCCGGCATGTCGATCTGGGTGCCGAACGTCACGATCGAGCTCGTCGAGCCGGCCGCCGCGCCCGTAGCGGTCACGCAGTTTCCCGATCAGGAACGCGTGCTCGCCTTGCAGATGGAAATTCACGAGCGCCTGCTGAAGGACACGCAGTATGACCGGCTGGTGAAATCCTCCGATTTCGGCCGCGAGGAGACGCGCACCCGTATCCGCGAGCGTCTCGACATGTTCATCAAGGAGGCGCTCGACAGCGCGCCACAGGATCTCGTCATCCTCGTCATCAAGAACGCCGTCTATCGGTGGCTGGCAAAACGCATCGCCCGCACGGGCCGGCGTGACGCCTCGTCGAATGCCGCAAGCCTCTCGCGTGAGGAGCAGGACAATCGCCGCCTCTTCGACGTCGGCAAGGCGCTGATTTCGGCCCTGCAGCTTAAGCTGAACTTCGAATCCACCCGCTCCGACTTCGCCCAGCTCGATAGCCGTTTCAGCGCCGCATTCCAGTCCAGGCAGGCTCTTTTCAACGCCGGCGACCGCTACGAGATCGCCCATATGCACCTGCGCTCCAATATCGAGGAGCTGATGTATCGCTGGGGGACGATCTCCGAACTGATGGATCTCGATGTCATCTCGGAAATCATGGTGACGCGCTACGACGAGATCTACGTCGAAAAATTCGGCCTGCTGGAACGCTACCCCTTCGCCTTCGCCAACGAGCGGCAGTTGATGAAGGTGATCGAGCGCATCGCCGTCGATTCCAACCGGTCGATCAACGAAAGCGAGGCGATGGCCGACTTCCGCATGCCGGATGGCTCGCGCGTCAACGCCGTCATTCCGCCGCTGGCGGTCAAGGGCGCTTGCCTGACCATCCGCAAGTTCGGCGGCAAGTCGCGGCTCGATATCAGCAAGCTGGTGACCGCCGGTGCGCTCAGCGAGCCGATGCGCGCCTTCCTCGAGGCAGCCGTCCGCTCGCGCAAGAACATCGTCGTCTCAGGCGGAACCGGCTCCGGCAAGACGACGCTCTTGAACAGCCTGTCGCAGTTCATCCCGGTCGGCGAGCGCGTCGTTGCCGTCGAGGACACGTCGGAACTGCAGCTCGACGGCATCCATGTCGTCTATCTGCAATCGCGGCCGAAGACGGCGGAGTCCGAGACCAGCGTCACCATCCGCGACCTCGTGCGAAACGCATTGCGCATGCGTCCCGACCGCATCATCGTCGGCGAGTGCCGTGGTGCGGAGGCGATCGACATGCTGCAGGCGATGAACACCGGCCATGCCGGCTCGATGACGACGGCGCATGCCAACACACCACAGGACATGATGACCCGCCTGGAAGTGATGGTGCTGCAGGGGCAGAGCTCGCTGCCTGTCATGGCGATCCGCCAGCAGATCGTTGCCGCCGTCGAGCTCGTCGTGCAGCTGAATCGGCTGGCGAACGGCCGGCGCGCCGTCACCGAGATATCGGAGGTGATCGGCATCGATCCGGATACCGGCCTCATCATCGTCGAGCCGATCTTCAATCTCGTCGGCCGCGCCGGCGGCCAGGCCGTGCATGCCTTCACCGGCTACCTGCCGAGCTTCGTCGCCGAGCTCGTCGAGTTCAACGACGACGGCGAGATCGAAAAACTGGACATGTTCGTCTAGAGCGGTTCCAGAACCGCTCTAGGCTTTTGTTTTTACGCAATTCAGAACGGAAACCGCTTCGCACTTTTCGTGGAATTGCTCTGAGGGGGAAGCCATGGATATCAGCATTCTGCAGATTTTTACGGTCGCCCTCGGCGCGGTCACAGTGGGACTGCTCGTCTGGGGCGCGCCGGTGCGCTGGCCGGCGCCGCTGCTGCGTGCCACCGAGCGTGACATTGCGCTCGCCAGCGAGGCGGCGCAGGTCTTCGGGCGCGATGCCGTTCCGCCCTATACGATGATCCTCGCCTACGGCATCACGGCGATCGTCGTCTTCGCGGTGGTCTCGCTGATCTTCGGGCCGATCTTCGGCTTCGTCATCGCCATCCCGGTCGCGATCTTCCTCCCCAAGGGCGTGATCCGTTATTTTCTGCAGCGCCGCTGGCTGCAGATCGAATCGCAGCTTCCCTACGCCGTCGACCAGATCGTCTCGGCGGTGCGCACCGGCAAGCCGCTCGCCATCGCCGTCAATGCGGTGGCCGATACCGGCCAGATGCCGGCCTCGCGCGAGTTCGAGCGCATTGCCCGCGAACAGAAGCTCGGCATCGGCCTGGTCGAGGCGCTCGACCGCCACGGCCGCAACGTGCCGAGCCTGCATTTCAAGATGGTCGATGCGGCCCTCGGCCTCTTTGCCCGCCAGGGCGGCGACATCTCCGAACCGCTGACCGAAATGTCGAAATCCTTCAAGGAAATCTGGAAGCTCGATCAGAAGATCACGACCTCGTCGTCGCAGGCGCGCATGAATTTCCGCGTCGTCAACGGCGGTGCGCTGTTCATGATCCTGATGATCTTCTTCGGCCAGCCCGAGTTGATCGACAAGGTGTTCGGCAACGCCATCGGCATCGTCATCGCGATCGTCGGCGCCATTCTCTATGCCACCGGTTTCTTCTGGATGCGCTCGATGATGAAGGTGTCGGTATGATATCTCAGATACCCCTCGCCCCGATTGCCGTCGTCTTTGCCGGGATCACCGCTGCGCTGTTCGTCTGGTGGATCGGCGATCTGCTCGGCAGCATTCACGTGGTGCGCCGGTCCGCCGGCGGCGATGGCCCGCCACCCAATATCGTCGACAGCATCGGCATGCGCACCCCGGTCGAATTCGTGCTGACGCATTTCGAGCAGCTCCTGGCCGATTACGGCGCGCAACTCGAGCAGAAGCTGATCTATGCCGGTCGGCCGTTCGGCGGCGTCACGGGGCGGGAATATATCGCGCTTCTCGTGGTCTTAAGTCTGTTCGGTTTTGTCGCGCTCGGCCTGCTGTTCGGCATTGCCAGCGGCAGCGTGATCGGCGGGCTAGTCGCCGGGCTGATCCTCGGCCTCATCCCCGCCATCTATTTCTGGGTCGTCGCCGACGACAAGGCGCAGGACCGCAAGGAACGCATCTCGCGCGAATTTCCCTATTTCCTCGATCTCGTCGTCATGACGCAGCAGGCGCAGGCGACCTTGCCGGAAAGCCTGAGGCTTTATGCCGAGGCTGCACCAGGCACCGTCATGAGCGAGGAGATCGAACAGACGCTGAAGGACGTGGCGCTCGGCACCGGCATGATCGAGGCGCTGCAGCGGCTGGAGCGCCGCATGACCGCCGAAGAGGTCATTCGCGTCATCCGCGCCGTGATCCAGGGCGAAGTCGAGGGCAGCAACCGCGTCGAGCTGCTGCGCGAACATGCGCGTGACCTGCGCTTCCGCCGCTGGGAAAAGGCCGACAGGGCCAGTGAAAAGCTGAAGGCCAAGATCGTCATGCCGGCGATGATGATCGTCGTGTCGATCCTGCTTCTGGTGCTGGCGCCTGCAATTGTCGAGATGATGTCGAGTGGGATGTTCTGATCATGGCCTTTTTTCCTTCTTTCGCGGAAACAAACCAAGCCTTCTGCAGACCGGTCCCGGCGGCCAGAGCCGCAGCCATGTGCTCGACCGGCCGGAGATGTCGATCGGCCGGGCTGCTAATGCCGATATCGTCGTCGACGATCCGTTTCTGGCGCCGATCCATGCGCGCATCGAGCGGCAGAGCGACGGCGGCTTCATCATTCGCCGGATGGGACTGAACCCGATCATGCTGCGCGGCGAAGCGCTGTTGCAGACGGCCTCGCTGAAATCAGGCGACAGCTTCCGTCTCGGCAAGGACGTCGAATTCCAGTTCGTCGTCAAAGCCTCAGCCAAGGAAGCGCCGAAGAAGCAGGCCTCCAAGGCAACTGACGACAAGCCGAAGAAGTCGCTCCTCAAACAGCCGGCCTTCCTGGCCGGAATGGGGGTCGTCTATCTCGCCATCGTCGGCATCATCGGCTACGTGATCCTGTCCGGCGGCAGCAGCGCGGAAACTGGCCCGACGGCCGAGCGCATCAATGCCGAAGCGGCCCGCATTCCGACATGCATCAAGAATGCCCGGCGCATGCGTGAGGTTTCCGAGCAAAGTTTCAACGGGGCCGTCGGCGGCCGCGTCGGCAGGGACGGCGAGGCAACCTATGCCGCCCTTTCGCTGGCAGCCGAACCGTCTGACGACGCCGCGCTGGCAAAGGCCGCCCAGCCGATCGTCGAGGCTTACAAACGCACCGCCCTTGCAGCCCTTGCCTCGGAAAACCGCGGCAACAACACACTGGCGCGGAGCCTCTACCAGCAGACCTACGACCTCGTCCCCGACATCAACTGCTCGGCCGCGCGCTTCGCGCTGCAGCGCCGTGCCGCCACGAAGCCGCCGGCGCGCCGCTGATCGCCAGTCCTGCATCGTGCTAGCTGACATACAAACCTGGCTTGCTCGTCATTGTGCCTGCATTGCGGGCAAATCGCCGCTTGGTATGAACCCGCAGAGCGTGCTGCCGAGGGCGGGTGAGGCCTTTTATGCCTTGGCGGCAGGTCCATTTTTGGAGCGTTTGTGATCTGCTTGAGGAATGCTCAGTTGAAGCTATGGTTCGAGCATCGTTTCAAAGTCCGACGGGGTATTGCCGCGCCAACCAAATTTCAGACCCCAATTGCACCTGTGACAGCCGAGTTCGTTCGCCATTGACGCTTGCAGGAGAGTAGGACGCGGCAACCGGTTGTCGAGTTCAGTTCCGTGCAAGCTGCTTAAGGTTTCTCTTTTCCGTTGCTAAACCTGACGCGGTGAATGATGAGCAAGCTGGATGGAGTACTGTCGCTCCTGGCGGCTCGGAAACGACAGGCCGAAAATAAGTGAAGGTCAGTATGCGCCTCAGCATCGTTGCTTTAATTCTCCCTGTGATTTTGTTGGTCGCATCGCAGTCTGCCGCACAAGAAGATCGTAGGTCGACCGTCTCCCAGGCGAAGACCCTTTATGTGATTTCGTCAACCGTTCTTATGAGCGCACGGTTAGCGGCAATTTCGCGGCCACGCTTTACGGCGTTCAGCCGACGGGCTCCTTTGACCTGCTCTCAAGTGGAGTCTTCATTGGTGATTTAGCTTATGATCGGCAGGGGCTTGGTAGATGGCATTTGCGACACCGTGGCTACGCAAGACTGTAGATGGTATCGGAGCAGTTCTTCGGCATTGCTCGGACGCTTCCGACAGCCTCTATGGCGCAGTGCCGGTGAAGGTTTTTCAGGTGGACTGGGCAAGAGATGGCTATAACGCCAAATCAGAAGTCGTGATTTCTACAGCAACTTCAAAAATCATCAAAACCACCCGCCAGTTCGTTGGAGCCACCCCCACCGGCTTCGCCGTTATGACGGAAATTTTCGAGACGAAGCGACATCGGATCAAAGCGCCCTCTGACGCAATCGATCTTCGTAGCGAGTAGGTTTTGCGCGTTCCCTGGCTACGGATCCCAGATGAATGGGCCTCTACCAGCAGACCTACGATCTGGTTCCCGTCATCAACTGCTCGGCCGCGCCCTTCGCGCTGCAGCGGCGGACTGCCACGAAGCCGCCGGCGCGCCGCTGATCGCCAGTTTGATGGGCATTTGACCGGAAGGTGGTTCGAACCTAATGAGACGCTCTCTCGCCAAACAAGAAGCCCAGCAACAGAAGGGAGCCGAAGGATAAAGCGCAACCTGTCTGGGCGATGGCGGCTGCCTTGCGCAATGAACGAAACTCCTCGGCGACGTAGTATCTCTCGAAGCGGCTGCGCTTGCGCGCTTGCCGTTCCCGCCGGCTAAGGCCCCTCATCTTCTGACTTATCTACCAGACAGCCGGTCTGACTGAGCACCTTGATTATCACCCAAAAAGCGACGGCGAAGCTTACGGCAAATGCACCGAAGCCGGCCCAAACTACTAACTGCAAGACGAGCGGTCGATCGACCATTCCCAGCGCACCCATGCATTTAAGTACGTAGACCTATAGCGGAAGCAGAAGTTATCGAGCTCGACGAGTCCGCGTAGCCATGGTTTTGTCAACAAGACGAGCGGCCACATACGCGAAACATACGACTGCGGTTAGAAACACGCAGAACGCAAGAGGGCCATTCAATCCGATCGCTCCTGCAACTGGCTTGAAAACACCGACCGCACCTCGGTGTAAGATGTAGACAGGATAGGAGATGTACCCAACCCACGTCGCCAACGCCTCTGCTTTTGCGGGCACCTCCAAAAAGAGGCCAAGCATCACGATGAGCGGCGCCAAGGCCATTGCGAACATCAAGTCGTAGTAAGGTCGCAAGAAGACAGAAACCGGCGCCGCAATGCAAATCATCAGAAGAAGGCATGGCACAATGGCGGCCCAGCCCTTCCTCCAAGCGGGCATGCCGCCGAATAGACGGCTTATCACGACCCCTGCGGTAAATGAAAACATCACCCTTGGCAGGCCGCCAATCGCTGAAGGCCATTCCCAGCCAATATTCAACATGCCGTATTTAAGACCGACAAAAACCAAAAATGCAGCCGAGACCAATGCAACTCCGCAGAGGGCTCGGATAGAGAGCCGAAAAAGCCGCAGGGCGAAGACTATATTCACCAACAGTTCCCAGAACATCGACCACGCTGGACCGTTGATTGGAAACATTCCTTGCATCGGGTTCGCTTGAAGGAAATACATTGGGCTGGGCAGAAAGAACGTGTTCGCAGTCGTCGACGCCAGCAGGTCGATAAGACTTTGATTTCTCAGCCCCCAGCTTGTTAACAGAATGATCTGTATGAGGCCGACCAAAATTCCGATCAAATAGAGCGGATAAAGGCGCTTGATACGGGCCGCCATAAACGACCGGAACAGCAGACCGCGGGCGAGCCGTTTTCCGTAAATATCGGCAATAATAAATCCGCTGAGAACGAAGAAAAAATCGACTGCTAGATAGGCTGAAGGCGCATAGCTCTCCCGGAAATGTGTAGCGACAACACAGATGGCGGCAAATCCGCGCATTGCATCGAGCGTATAGTAGCGGTTGCGGTAGGCAACCGAGACTCCTACATCGTCCATCGCCGGTGGCGAATAACCGTGGTCGAGGCTAGTCATCTTATGGATTATCCTATGACGCGTTGTGTCTGAGGGGCGTTCGGATGTGGTGGATGAGAACGTCACCGAAGCGACGTTCTCATAATTTCAGATGATGGCTTGAGCGCCAGATCCTTCAAATCGCGACACAGGTCTATGCGGCCAGGGCCGGAAAATCATGCAGGGTTGGCAACTCTACCCCTATTGCTCTTGCGCTGCCGTGCCTGCTCTATACTGCCGATCAAGATATTTAAACGAGATCTGCACAGAACGAATATCAGGCCGCAGTAAACCATGCCGCCGGCGAGGATTTCCGCGGCCAAGCGTGGATACGGGGACCAATGAATGAGCAATTCGTGGAGGAGGAAAACGACAGCAACCATTCCCGCACAGGCTATCGTAGGCCGCAGGAATTGCGCCAGATATGCCGGGATACTCAGCTCTATATGCTGCGAAACCTTCCAGCTGGTGATCGGCCAAAACAACAGAACTTCGATCATTATGGCGAAAACAATCGTCGTGACACCATAAGGATAGAGAATTGCGATCGTCAGGAGTGTGAGGAGGTTTCGTGCCAGCTGGTAGTAAAACCACCAATCCATCTCTCCCTGGCTCTTGATCAAGGATGCCTGCACGTAGCCGATCCCAGCCATCAATCCTATAACGCAGTAGAACCGAACCGGCCAAACCGCCGCGATCCAATGTGTACCGAAAATTGTCGTGATCGCATCATCGGCAACGGCGGCAAGGCCGATGAATACGGGGTACGACACCAGAGCGCAGCCAAACGTTGCCATGAGAAATGCTTCTCGCACTTTCTTCGGATCGGCTCGCAATGAAGAAAGCAAGACGTGCGTGACAGATGTTAAGCCCCCGGCGATGACGTTGTTGATCATATCAAACAGACGCTTGGAAAAGTTATAGATACCGAGCGCTGACGGGCTCAACAGCACCCCGATGAGCAAGTTGTCCAAGCTCATCGTCTGTAAAAACCGAGTGCCGGATGCAAAGAACCCATAGTGAAGGAGCTCGTTGAGGCTCGCTCGCTTCAGGTGAAGCCCGGGCCGCCACCCGGCGCCCCAGAAAGCGGCGCCGCATGATGCCGCTGTGGCTGCGATCTGTGCAATCGCGAGCCCCCACAAGCCGAAACCCGCGAGAACCAAAACAAGGCAAATGCAGGCAGAAGTGATGGTAGCAATCACGGTGCGGACGGCTACCAGATGAAACGACATCTTCCTATTGACAATTGCATTCGGAACGACGGCCGTGAAGTCGAAGAAAACCTTCAATCCCATGATGTAAATCAGGGGTGTGATTTGCTCATGCCCCACATAGGCCGCGATCGGCGAAGCGGCTATGCACAAAGCGCCATAGATCAAAAATGAAAAAGCGAGCGAAAGCAGGAATATCGTATCCAGATGGCTGCGCCTGATTTCGGCTTTTTGTATGATCGCTTCGCCAAATGCCGTTGGTCCAAAGCTGCCCGCAAACGACACGATGCTGAATGCCAGCGCGACAAGACCGAAATCCTGGGGCTGGAGAACGCGAGACGTCACCACAAAGACGGCGAAGGTCAGAACTGTCGGAATAAGCGTGCTCAGCGCCGACCAGAAAGCGCCCCTTACGGCTGCGGCGGATCGGTTCTCACTGACATGGCTGAATAGAATATCGTCGTCTCGTAAAACCGACAAAGTGAGCTCCTACCGGGAATCAGACTGTGGAGGGTTGAGGTATTAGATCGGGGGCGGGAATAGCGGGACTTGGATTCATGGGTTTACTCGACTTGTACCAAGTTCCTGCCATCTCATACGGCAGGCGAGACATTGCTGCTAAAAGCTCACCGGAATTTGTCGCTTTCTCCACCAGAGGGCTATCGCCAGTCTGGCTACCGATGACGTCGTGTAGATTGCTTCCGTCCCTCGCAACCGCGATGTGCGGCTTATTCAGCAGAAGACAGAGAATATGACCGTGTAGATGGTTGGTGATGATCCGTTGCGCGCCGGACAGGATCTTCACGCCGTAATCGACATATCGAGCCGCGACATCCTCACGATGTTGGGCGATCATCTCTGTGCGGCTAAAGCCATGCCGCAACGCCGACTTGACGACGCTCGACTTGCGCATCCGCGACAAGCTATTTGGACCGTTGATCCAATTGGTAAGAGGTCCATCAACGATCGCTCGCGCTTTCGCTATATCAACCTCGTCCTCTCCAAGAGGCTGCATGACATATAATACCCTGAGAGGATCGGCTTCGAACGGTTTCAGCGTTCCCATGCCGAATGCCGTGTCCGGGCCGGCCTCGACATCACAATCGAAGTTGGCTTTCGCCAGCTCGAAACTCTGACCATCGCGTGTCATGCAATAAAAATTGCGATGCCTCCCAATCGTACGTTTTGCGTATTCCTTGAGCGACTCGTTCGCGAAATGAATCGTTTGCGGCATCTGAATGATCGTTCGATCCGGATATTTCCACATCAACCGGTAGCGAACATCATCCCTGCCGGTCCGCGCGTCTCCAAAGTCGGTCCAACCGCAAATGAATATTGGAGCGTCGCCTGGTGTTGTTTTTATCTCATCTATACTTTGAGCGGTGCTGCCAGTCAGCACCGGGAGGCGCCCCGTTACTTCGCGCAATACCATCGACAATCCAAGCCAACTCGCGTGATGGCCTGGATCTTTATTGGATGGAAAGTTCATTATAACGTAAGGCTGTCCCCGACTTACAAATTTACTTACGATTTCAATCAAGTTTTCTTTTTGTCGTCGTATTACAACTTCGCCAAGGTGATGCATATACTCAACTTGTATTTTCAAAACTCAAACAGCAATTACAGCCGCGATTCTGAAAAGTCAATTGGAGGATGAATTACTTTTAAGTAATAGTTAAGTGGGCAAATTGTCCCACTTCTTAGCCACCAGCGATCACGAGGTTCGAGCGTCGCTGCAGCGCCGCGCCGCCTTGAAGCTTGTCGCCGCCGCTGATCGCGGGCCTGTAGCAAGTAATGCTCGCCGGTGCCGGGGTGATCAGCGGCGCGCGTTGCACAGGGCTGCTCTATGGCTGCCCGAGGGGCTCGGCCTTCCCCGCCTCGCATTGCGGCAGTCGCACAGGTTTGGCGAGGTTCGCCAGCGCCTCGGGCCTGGCGCATGCCGGGAAGCCAGCGAGCGGCATTGTCTCTATGAACCGATTGCGCTCGATTATGCTTAGGCCGGGTTCACTGATCATGCTCTCGACAGTCACCTCGGGGTGCTGTCTGAGAGTTTCCATAGCTGAAGCATGCGCCTCATCGGTTCGACCCAGTGCCGCAAGCGAGCTGCTACGGACCACCCAAGTCCACCTTTGGTAGTTGTTGGGCGTCATGCGCTCCAACATCGTCACCGCGTCTTCATACCGCCCCGCCATAAAATAGGCAGGCGCGAAGAAGTTGGACGCCCACATCGGATAATTCGGGTCGAGCCGCATGACCTTGTCGACCATTTGAGCACCGCGTTCTGGTTCACCGAATCGTGCTGCATAGCCGCTGTAGAAAGTCAGGATTTCGGACGAACCCGGTGCGAGACGAAGGGCCGTTTCGAATTCGGACTTGCCGCGGCCCATATCGCCCTTATTGGCAAGGCTCATACCAAACACCGCATGGGCTTCAGCGTCGCTCGGATCAAGCCGCACCGCGCGTTCGGCCACATCGGCGGCCACCTTGCGGTTGCTCTCGGGATTGACGCCAAACACACCCATCAGATCATGAGCATGGTAAAGTTCTACCCAGGCCCGTGCCAGCCCCGGGTCCAGCTCGACGGCGCGGTTGAGAAACGTGATGGCCTCCTCGTCATCGGCTTTGGTGAGCTTTTCGATCTTCTCGGACCCGAGAAGATAGTAATCATAGGCATTCAGGTTTTCAGGCCGTTTGCGTTTGGCTGCAGCCCGCCCGGCCTCTTGAATCAGTCCCACTCCGCCGCCGAGGCGGTTGGCGACCTGTTCTGCGATTTCGGTCTGAACGGCGAACACGTCCTCATCGGGCCGGTCCCAATTCTCCGACCAAAGATGGTGGCCGGTTTTTGCATCGATCAACTGTGCTGTGATCCGTACCCGGCCACTCTGCCGCTGGATCGAGCCTTCCAGTACAAAGCCGACATGGAACGCGCTTGCGACCTGGCGGGCATCCACGGGCTTGCCTTTATAAACTTCCGTCGAATTCCGCGCCACCACCTCGAATTCGGGAAACCGCGCGAGGTCGGTGATGATGTCCTCAGTCAGCCCATCGGCCAGACGCCCGCTGGCCTCGTCGCCGCCATAATTGTTGAAGGGCAGCACCGCCACCGAAGGCTTGCCACTCAAAGGTTCGGGCTGCAAGAACCACCAGACCCCGCCGCCCGCCAGCGCAAGCGCCACGATAGACGCCGCAGCCGTTTTAGCCCAGCGCGGTATCATTTTGAGAAGCGGCCGACGCGCCCGTTTGCCGTCGAGTCTCAGCCGATACATCCGTACCGGGCGGCTGATATTCTTGACCTGCTGCTCGCCTGCGAAATCGAGCGGCCAGTCGAGTTTGCCCTGGAGATGATCGTATGCCGTTCCCGACACCACCACGCCGCCGGGCTCGGCCAAATGCTCCAGCCGCGCGGCGACATTCACTCCATCCCCATAGACATCGCCATCCACCAAGGCCACATCGCCCAGATTGATCCCGACGCGAAATACGATGCGCTCAGGCTCCGGTAGGTCGGCGTTGCGCGCCGCCACCACACTCTGAAACTCCGCGGCGCAGGCAACCGCATCAACCACGCTGTCGAAGGCGACGAGCGTGCCGTCACCCATTAGCTTGATAATGGTGCCATGGCGCTGGGAGATGGCGGGATTGATCAACTCGGCGCGGATGGCCTTCAGTCGCTTGATGGTGCCGGCCTCATCGGCCTCCATAGCCTTCGAGTAGCCGACCATATCCGCCGCTAGGATCGCGAGCAGCTTCCGGTCAAGCGTGGGGGTACCCATCATCGTTGCCTTGCATGAACATGCAATAGTGTCGGCAGTCTACACCGATCGACGCGCCGCAACTAGCACACCGCCAAAACGGCATGTCTGCTTGTGGTGCTATGCCGGCCGTAGAAGTCGATCTTGACGTTGCCCGGAAAGCGTTAGCTGCCACCGAGACTATGTTTGCCATCCGCCTCGTTTGGTGACGGCCTTCTCGCAGCCGGATTCTGGCCGCGTGTTGGGAACTAATGATGGGCGAGACTGTTTCAGCAGTGACTTTGGCATGACGCTTACGTTCCCTCCTGGCTGGGTAAGCCTCGATTTTGAGGAGACTCGCATCATGAAGATTTCATCCGGATTTCGTTCAGTCGCGGCTGCGGTTATCGCTGCAGCAGCAATCAGCTTTGCCGGCTCCGCGCATGCCGACAGCGGCACGATCAGCTTCTCAGTCTACAAGGCTGCCTTCTTTGTGGGTGGTTCTGGAGGCGAGGGCACGCTGACCTTCCATGGTCGCCACTATCCCATCTCTGTCGGCGGCATTTCGGGCGGCCTCGCTTTCGGGGCTTCTAAGACCTATTTCCATGGTGCCGTTCGCCACATTCGCCGCGCCCGGGATGTGACGGGGGTCTACGGTGCGGCGGGTGGTGGCGGCGCGGTCGGCAAAGGGGCACAGGTAATTGTCATGACCAATGACAAGGGCGCCCAACTCGAGCTCTCAGGCAAGCAGGTAGGCCTGCAAGTCAACGCCGATCTCAGCGGCATTGCCATCACGGTGAAGTAAGGGCCGTCGTTCCTTGACACCGAGCCCAACGACCGCTCCTGGCGCAAACGCAACGTCGATAGGCGGGTAGCCCCTGGGAACAAGGCCTATGTTGGCATCATTGGGGGAAGGTCCGGCCGTCGCTCTCCCATTCCCTGCCGGACGAGCGATAGAGTAGCGATGCCGGCCTCATCGGCCGCACGCAGAAGCGCTTCCCGGAATTGTTCCGGGGCAATCTTCCCGCTCAACGCGTCGACGCAGGCTTTGACGGCTGCCACATATTCCTCGCCGTCATCGCAAGGCCAGTCGTTGATCAGGAGACGCGCCGCGTCGCCCAACGTCCATACGATCTTGCGAGATGCCGGGCCTCGCAAGGCAAACCCAACCGGCGTAAATGCTGATGATGTGTTCCAGCACATTGTCCTCGACCCCTCAAGGCACGGATACTGCAGTCCCCAGTTCAATATACGCGCGTATTTTGAAATTTGGAATTGAAATTTGTCAAATGATGCGGCTTGAACGCGAGCTGCCGAATGAAGCAGAAACGACGCGCAAACTTCCCTATTCGGTCCCATTTTTCGCCGCGCTCACCGCAATTCTGCAGTAACCCGGAAGATGCCGCCGGCCGACGCGTCGGAGCAGACCACGAAGGTCGAGCCCTCCTGCGCCATGAAGGCGACATTGCCGCCGGCTTCGCAGGGAGTGGCGCTCCACTGCAGGATGATATCGCCATTGTCGGGCAGTTTTTCCGGCGTGATCTTCGCCGCACTTGCCATCCATTCCGTCGCCGATGGCAGGTGGACGGGGGCGTTCAGCTGCTTCGACAGCCAGGCGGTATAATTCTGCGCCACGGCAAGCGGCACGTCGTCGGCCGGCTGCTGCGGATTGTCGGCATAGGCCTTTGCTGCGGCGGGGTCGGAATTGGCGATGTAATATTCCGCCATCTCGGCACGGGTGACCGCCTTCGTCTGCATGCAGAAGGACTTGTCGATCTTCACGGCGCCATTGGCAACGCCAAGCATGCCGCCGAGCTCCTTCATCGAGGAGGTCATCAGCCGGACGTTCTCCAGTGAATAGCTTCCGGCCGGGACGGTCTCGAAGGCAAGCGTCTGCGAAACGGGACAGAAGCCGCGTGCCGACAGCGCCTCGAGATCGGCAAGGATCGGCCGGTAGGCAACGATCGCCAGCTTATAGGCTTCCGCGGCGTAGCGGCCGTCGGCCTCGCCGATCTTCGGGGCGAGGGCCGCAAGCGTTGGATCGGCAGCACCGGTGCGGGTGGCGATCGAGGCGTTGAGATCGGCGACTTTCTGCTTCAGCGCCGTCGCCTCGTCCTTTGCCGCCATAACATCGGCGATGACGGCGTCGAAAAGCTTGGCGGCGTCGCCATAGCCTGTGGTCGCGGCCGGCATCTGCCATTGCTCGGCCTTGGCCTTGGCCTCGGTCATCAGCCCGCTCGCCTTTTTAACGTCGGGACTATCGCCGGCGCCGATGCGATCGACCGTTTCGCGCTTTGCCGCGGCGTCCTTTTCGGCCGCCGCCAGCGCGGTGAGCGCCTTGGCGAGATCGTCGAATGTTGTTTTCGATGCGTCGTACGCGTCGACCGCAGCATGCATCTGCTTGGCAGTGGCCGCGTCGGCGGCGGTCTTCATCTTGGTGTCTGCCTCGGCAAAACCTGGGGCCTTGTCGCCGCCGGCGGCTGAAGCAGCAGCTTTCGCCTTCTCGGCATTCTCCTTGGAGATGCCGATCAGCGCGTTGCCGAGATTGATGGCGGCCGTCTGGAAGCCCGGAAGGGCCTTTTCATAGTCTTCGTCCTTGAGCAGCGAATCGGCCGATGTCAGCGCCGCAGCGCCCGTGTCATAGGCGAGCTTTGCCTGATCACCGGAAGCGCGCTCCGGCGCCTTGGCGGCGATCGCCTTCTGCTTGCGGCTTTCGGCCTCCTTCTTCCAGGTGCCGACATCGGCGACGAGTTTCGGATCTGGGCGGAGCAGCTTCGGGATGGTGACGACACCGACGCCGATGCAGATCAGGAGCAGCGCGCCGATCATCGACAGCTTAGCAAGCGTCCATTTTTTCGGTTTCGGCGCCTCCTGCTGCTGTTGCATGCCGCCGCGCGGATCCCACGACATCGGCTGGATGCCGGTCGTGACGCGAGCGAATTCGCCCAGCGCATCGGCGCCCATGCGCGGTCGCTGGGCCGGGTCGCGGCTCAGCATCCTTTCGACAAGGCTTGCAAGCCCCTCGGGAAAACCCGGAACCAGCACGTCCAGGCGGGGAAAGACGTTGGAAGGGTCGAGATGGATGTTCTTCCAGCTCTGCTCGCGCTGGTGTTCGTCCTCCCAGACCATGACGCTGTCGAAGACGCTGGCATAGGTCTGCCGCGGCAGGAAAAGCTTATAGGCGATCATGCCCATGGCGTAGATGTCGAGCGCGGATGAGGCGGAGAAGCTGCCGCTCGCATAGATTTCCGGCGCGCCGAATTCCGGCACATAGGGCGGGATGATGTGCTCGCCGATCTTCGAGATCAGGTGCAGGTTGCCGATCCGGACCGACAGGCCGGAATAATCCTCCGACACATAGATGCATTGGTCCGTCAGGGCATTGTGGGCGTAACCGGCGCCGTGCAATGTCGCCAGGCCTTCGAGGATGTGGCGGCCGATCTCGACGGCGCGCTCGTAAGCCACCATCTCCGTTTCGTCGAGATATTGGTGCAGCGTTTTCGACGGCCGCTTCTCGACAATGTAGAAATTGTCGTCTTCCGGCGACGGCGGGATGAGGTCCTCGATTTCGACGAAGCGCCGTGCCGTCAGAGATTTGGCCTCGTTGATCGAGGTCCAGACCCGCTCGAAACGAGCCTTGTCCAGTTTCAGCGCCACGTCGGGCGTGACGATGAAGACCGCATGGTCCATCCGCTTGTCCTGAGCGGGATAGACGATGAACTCGTTTTCATAGATCGGCTCGCCGATCGTGTAGCGGGCGATCAGATCACTTCTCATGCACGTGTCCCCCTGCATTCATTACATTCATGAAACCGAATTCTATTCGCCCGCCAGTAATGGATCACCGATCAGGCCTGCGGCCAGCAGCAGGCCGCTTCTCGTATCGCGAAGCGCGAAGGCAAAACGGGCATCGGCGACCACGCGAACAAGCTTCGGATCGATGCTGCGTTCCGTGACCACAGCGGTGGCTGCCGCCGCCTCCGTGCCGTTTTCGTCAACCTTGATCATCGTCTTCTGCAGGACGCGCGACAAGCGGATGTTTTCCTTAGTGAAACCGGGGAAACCCGCATCCCTAGCCTTCTCGGGCGCCACTCCCATCGCATCGAGTACCGGCATCAAATCACGCCCGTCGTTCAGGGAAAAGCGGGGCAGGAAGATTTCACCCTTCGCCGCTTCGAATTTTTCCCCTTGCAGCCAGGAAGCGAGCGCCTTCAGGTCCGACCCGGCCACACCCTTGCCGGAGCGCGCCGCCACCACGACCATGCTGTAGCCCTCGCCGGCATAGGCGAGATCGACTGCGGTGAATTTCTCGTCGGAGCGGAATTTTTGGCCATCGCCGGCAAGATGCATCATCGGCACCGAAATCGTCAAACCATCCGGCCGCTGAAAGGGGCTTGCCGGGCTCTCCTTCTCGAAGGAGGTCTTCCAGCGCGCCTTGAAGGAGAGCGCGCCGAGACTGACGAAGCCGCCGCCGGGCGGTGCGTCCAGGATTGAAGGAATGGCGCCCCTCGTGGCGTCCTTGACCCAGCCGTTGATGTGCTCGACCGATTTCGGTCCGTCGAGATCCTCGATCGAGGGCTTGATGTGGTGGCCGGCGAGCATGGAGAGCGCAGCGGGGACGAGCACCAGCTTGTCGTCGAAGACGATCGCGACCACCATCGCCAAAGGCGCATCCGCCGCTGCCGGCTTTTCCGCGGACATCGCCTCGAACGCCGTTTCCGGTCCCTTCACCGCACCGCCGAAGCCGAGGCCCTTGGCGATCGAGGCCTTGGCCGCATCGGAGGCGCCGAGGCTTGCAAGGCCGAGTGCTGCGGCAAGGCTTGCCGGCGATACCATGATATTGGCAGCACCCTCTTTTGCCAGGCTGCGGTCGATGAGTTCGACGGCAAGCCCGGCTTGCGCGGCAAGCATCGCCTTGCTGTCGCCGGAGTTGCCGGCATGGGCGGCCGGGGCAAGCGCCATCAGGGAAGCGGCAAGACCCGCCAGCAGAGTGGATTTCGGCATGGTTCGCTCCTGTTCAGCGGACGCGATAGAATTTGGAATCGAACGACCATTTGCCTTGGGCGCCGGTTTCGTCGTCGCCGACGATCCTGAGGCTTCGGGCGAGATCGTAGACATAGTTGAAGGCGGCGCGCTGGCCGACGAGCGGCGTCGGCACATCGGGCAGGTCGAGCACTTCGATCGGCTTGTCGCTGAGGATGGCAACGACCATGCCGACGCCGGCCGGCCCCTCCACCACATATTCGAAGCCGGTATAGGGATTGCGCGCATCGGGCACGACGACCGGCCGGGCCGGATCGAGCCGGTTGTCGCCGCTTTTGGCAGATGGTTTCAGGCCCATCGAGCGCTTGTTCGGGTAAAGCTGCGTCAGCTTGCCGGAGGCGTCGATATCGACCAGGATCAGGTAACCGGACGTTTTGGTGGAGACGCGCATCGCCACCTTGTCGCCGATGCTGACAGCGGTGCCGGGCAGCACGTCGACGGCGACGCCGGCCTCGTTGTCGCTCTTCAGCGTATTCTCGACGGCGGCGACCGGCGTCTTCGCCTCCTCACCGGTGATGAAGTCGCGGCCGAGCGCATCCGGCTGACCATAAAATTGCGGCACCGGCGTGAAGCGGCAATCCTCCGCATGCGTCCGGCAATATTCGTCCGATTTGCGCCGAACATAGTCGAGAAGGGCGGCATTGCTGACATTCGGCTTGTCGGCAGCGCGTGCCACGCCATCCTGCACGCCTTCGATAAAGCGGCGGGTGAAGACGCCGACCGGCGGCTTGGCCTCACGGTCGACAAGCGCCCACTGTCCGGCGTTGACGGCCGACCAGACCATCGCGTTTTCGCCGCCGAAGGAGAATTTCGCTTCCTTGCCAGACTTGTTCGGCGGTTCGAGCGCTGCCAGCGCCGGGCCGAGGCAACGCACGGTGCCGGAGGGTGCGGCCACCGCGCTGCGGCTGCCGGGCCCGACATGGCAGGCATCGATCAGCAGCGTCACACGGCGGTCCTTGAGGCTGTTCAGACGTGCGGCGATCTCGGTTTCGCGGATTTGGTTGGTAACCGTTACCTTGCCAGCGTCGCGCACCAGCTTGGCATCGACGGCCACCAGCGTCGGGCTCGTCGTTTCCTCGGCGCCCATTTCTTCCGAGCCCTGGCCGCTGAAATAGAGGAAGACACGGCTTCCGGGTGTCGACTGGCGCACCAGCCAGTCGTCGATCTCGGCCAGGATCGCTTCGCGGGTCGCCTTGCGGTTGGTCAGCGTGTGGATCTGCTCCGGGCGATAGGCGAGCGTCTTGGCGAGGAAGACCTGCATCGCCTTCACATCGGTCGCGGAGCCGGTCAGTTTGGCCTCGCGCATCTCGTACTCGTCGATGCCGATCAGCAGTGCGCGATCGCCGGGCGAGCTTTCGATCACCGGCATCTGGGCGACCGGCGGCTGCACGGCGGGTTCGTCGGTGACGGGCTTGTCAGCCGGCAAGGTATCGCTGGCGGGCGTTTCGGTGGTCGCGGCTGGCGCGGTATCGCCAGCCGGGGAAGTGGTGATGGCGAGATTGGCTTCTTCCTGTCCGGACTGCCTCTGCTGCGTGCCGCCACTGGTCGTGGTGGACGCGACCTGATCGTCGGCAGCGGGCCCTTCAACGTCAGGCACGGCGCCATCGGTCTTTGCGGCGATCCAGTCGCGGAAGGCGGCCACACGGGTATAGACGCCGTAATGCTCTGCCTCGGCGCAGCCAGCGCCCCAGCTGACGATGCCGAGCTGGATCCAGCGCTTGTCGGGACGCTGGGCGACGAGCGGTCCGCCACTGTCGCCCTGGCAGGCATCCTTGCCGCCTTCGGCATAACCGGCGCAGACATTGCGCTCGTCGATCGGGTTCATCCGCATCGAGCTGTCGCGATAGGCGGCGCGGCAGTCCTCGCGCGGGACGATCGGCAGTTCCACTTCCTGCAGCTCGGTCGGCAGATATTTGTCGTCCCAGCCGTGATCGGCCTTGGTATAGCCCCAGCCGGTGACGACGGCCGGGTGGCCGGCGGCCTCTACCTCGTCATCCGAGGCCGAGGCAAGGATCGCCGGCTTCGATTTGGCGGGCTCGCTCAGCTTGATCAGGGCGATGTCATCGGCGAAGACCTTGCGGTCGAAATCCTCATGGATGATCACGTCCTCCACAGCAAGCCCCGGCTTGTCCGGCCCGTCGACCGCGATCACCTTGTCGATCTTCGACTTGCCCTCGACGATCAGCAGGTCGCGGGCGAAGAGATCCTGCTTGCCGGAGCGGCCGCTGGTGACGCAATGGGCGGCCGTCAATATCCAGCGCGGTGCGATCAGCGAACCGCCGCAATGGCCGCCGAAGCGGCCGCGCTGTTCGGGATCGGGCGCCAGGATCTTCACCTGCCAGGGCCATTCGCCCTTCTTGGCCGCCTGGCCGCCGATGACACGTCCGCCATCCTCGCCGGCAAAATCGGTGTCCTGCTGCGCCAGCACGGGAGTAGCCAGAAGCAGCATGACCGACGCAATATTGAGGACCCTGCTGATCGACGTGCTCATAGCTTGGCTCCGGCGGAGGTATAGAGGACCGTAAATCCGACGCGTCCCCCCTCAGGCAGGAATTCGCCGAGGCGCTTGGCGATATTGCCGGCGGTGCGGCGCCTATCATTCTGCTTCAGGAATTCCACAAGTTCGGGCATCGGGGTTTCAGAGGTGACGGCGACGAGCAGGTCCGTGCCGAAAGGTGCGACGACGGAAAGATCGAGATCGAAGGTCTGAGACATCGCAGCATCGACCTCCTTCTCATTGGGATAGAGGAACTGCACGGTTCCATCGCCGGTGACGTCGAAGAGCACGAGCTTGCGATTGGCAAATCCGAAACTGTGACGCCGACGCGCTCACCTTCGCGATGGACGGCGTCGGAAGGCGTCACGCGTACGGTCTGCGGATTTGTCTCGGAGAGCCGCTTGAGGGTGTCGAGCGCGGCCATCCGGTCGACGACGAAAGGCATGTCGCCGGCGCCGATGGCGGAGGCGACGACATCGCCGCCGGCAATCGCCTCGCGTTTTTCGGGATCGAAGACGAGTTCGGCATCAGCACCCTGCATCAGCTTGAACGGCGTCACGGCTGATACAATCCCCTGCAGCACCGGCTCCGAGCCGAGGGCGGCAACACTGATCGGCGCGGGCTCGGCGGGCAGCGGAGCGTTTGATTTCTCCGTCGCCGCCTGCGCCCCCGCCCCTTCGTAATTGTAGACCACCGCGCGATCGAGATCCGTTCCCGGCGGGCTTTCGGTAAAGATGTTCTGCCGCTGGTCGGTGAACTGGTAAACCGCCTGGCGCACATATTCGAACAGTTCGCGGCGGCTGACGGCGCCGTCGCCGTTGCGGTCGGCCGCCCCTTCGAAAGCACGGGCGGTGGCATAGCTCAGCGCGCCGCGTTTCTGCGGAATGCCTGGAATTGATATCTCGGGCGACTTGGTGTTCTCGTCGACGGCGGCAAGAAAGGTCAGCCGCTTGAAATCGAAGCCGGTGGACAGTGCATCCGCCGTCGTCGAGATCGGCGCGAGGTCGTCCTCCTCGATCGTATAGGACGGCGCCTGACGCCAGGTGATCTCGGCGCCGCGCGGATCGACGTCGCGGGTCATGCCGCCGGCATGGCAGGTATCGGCGACGAAAACGACATCGGCGCCCTTGGTCTCAAGATTGCGGATCAACGCCTTGAATTCGTCGCCGAAGATGCGCTCGCGTGATCCGGGAAGACGGGTGTCGAAGCCGGCGAGCACATAGACCTCGTCGCGGCCGCTCGGTTTCGAGCCCTTGACGCGCTCCGGCTCACTCGACCCGTGGCCGGCGATGCCGAGCACGACAAGGTCACCAGGCCCTGCCCGTTCCGTGACGGCCTCGATCGCGTGGAAGATGCCCTCGCGGTCGGCCGCACCATTCTTCAGCAGCGTCATATCTTCGACGCCGACCGAGCGCAGCGAAAGGGAAAGGTCCTCGGCATCGGCGACAGCGCCATGCAACGGCGGAACGTTGCGGTAGAGGTCGATGCCGATCAGCACCGCCCTGACCGCGCCGTGCTCCGGCGCTTCGATCACCCTTGCCAGGCTATCGGTGGCCGCCATGGTGAGGAGGGCAAGTGCTGCGGCCATGGAAACGGATGCGGACATGGCCAAACTCCCCTCGCCCCAGCTATTCGCGGCGCCATTCGACGCGACGGTTCAGCGCATCGACGTCGTCTTCGGTGAGGTTTGCGGTTGCGGTCACGTCCACCGGCTCGGAGGCTCCGCGGCCCTCGGCGTCGATCGTCGCGTCGATGCCTTTGCTCTTCAGGAAGTCGGCGACGGCCTGGGCGCGGCGTTCGGAAAGCTTCTGATTGTAGTCGTCACCGCCGCGATGGTCGGTATGGCCGATAAGGATGACGCGTCCGGGTTTCTGCTCCTTCAGCGCCTCCAGCAATTCCTCAGCGGCTTCGGTGCCGATCGAGGTGAAGCTCGACTTGTTGAAATCGAAGGTGATCGGAACCGGAATGGAGACCGGTACGATGCCGCGCACATTCTCGGAATAGATGCCGCCGAGCACGCCGCTGCGGTGATCCTTCTCGGCCGGCACGAAGCTGCCTTCAGGATGGTCGCTGGTCGGGTTGGCGGCAAGGATGCGGGCCTGGGCGGCGCGCTGGATGAGATCGGAGATCGTCTCGGCCGGCGGCGCCTTCGGCGTGCGGGTCTCGTTCTTGATGATCTCGATCGCCTGCTGGTAGTCGGCGGCGGCATCGGCAAAGCGGCGGGCGGAGAAATAGATCTCGCCGAGCGTGGCGGAGGCCTGCCAGAGCACCTGCGGACTGTCGGCGGCGACAAGCAGCGGCTCGTAATCGGCGACCGGCTGGTTGGCCGCCATCATCTCCTGGGCCGCGGAAAGCCTGAGCGCTGCGACGCGGCGCTGGGCATTCACCTGGAATTGCCCGCAGTCGGCACTGACGGCGATCGTGTCGGCTTCAGCGGCGGCAGCCGTGATATCCTTGGCGGCAACGGCCGTGTTCAGCTTGTCGAGAAGGGCGGTGCAAACGGGCGTATCGGCGTTTGCCATCTCGACCTCCTCGCCGGCTTGGCCAGGTTCCGCCGAACGGCCAAGGTTCAGCTGCGGCATCTTGATACTGAAACCGCCGGGCAGCTTGAATTGCGGCATCTTGATCTGCGGCATCGGCAGTTTGGGCATCTTCGTCTGGGACGTCTGGGTTGGCTGCTTATACTGCGTGGTCGGCTGTTTATATTGGGTCGGGTTGGTGGATGAGGTGGTGTCGGCCGGACCGATCAGTTGCAGTTCATCGGCGGCAAGCTCCTGGCCGGGCGCCAGATTGGTGACGATCTTGTATTTCTTCGGCGGCTGTTGTGTTGCCTGCTCGACAGGCTTCGGCGTGAGCTTTTTCGGGGTAACGGGTTTCGGCTTTTCCACCACCGTTTCCGGCTTCTTGGCGACTTCCTGTTTCGTCACCGGCTTCGGAGCGGCTGCGGGTTTCGGCGCAACGGGCGGCTTGGCAGCCTGCTCGACCGGTGCGGGTTTCGCGGCAGGGGCGGCTGCGACGGGCGGCACCGCGGGCAAGCTGTCGACCGTCGTCAGCGTCAGCGTCTTGCTGCTGATCTTGGTGCCGAGGCTGCGGGCCTCTTCGAGACTGCGGGAAACGGTATCCATGCCACCGTCGATCGAGCGGAACATGCCGGCGCCGCTGCCGCCGAGATCGGCAAAGATAGTCAGCGGCTTGGAGGAATAGAAGACCTTGATCTGCTCCTGGCCGACCGGGCCGGAAACCTGCAGCCGGGCGCCGCTTGCGGGATCCGGCACCTGCACGCGCTTGCCGGCGCCGACAAGGGCGTCGGTCTGGTACTTGTTCGGGAAAAGCTTCACCACAGAACCGTTCGGCGAGACATTCAGCACCGTGACATAGGCGTTCTCGGTCGATTGGATGAAGAGACCGACAACTTCGCCGACGGCGTATTTGGCTTCAGCGCGATCGAAGGTGATGCTGACAGGCCCGCTTTGCGCGGGCGCTTCGGTCAATGTGCGTTCGTTCTGCGCCTCGACGGCGGGAACCACCGAAAAGAACGAAAGAAAGGTGGCTGCGGCTAGGATGGCTTTGCTGTTCGGCATTGGAAAACCTCCTCTTCGAACAATCTCACACTGTGTTGAAGATGAGAATAGCACTGACCGGCGAAATTGGGATGGCCTTGCCTGTCTTGCTTGAGGGAGGGTTACAAATTATTTGGAGCCTGGAAGAATCCATCAACGAAAAGACGTGAGCAAGACTCACGCCTGGCAATATCCAGCGCCTTTTATAGTCCGTTCGACTGCAAGGTTACGGTTAGTTCTTGGGTTTCTGCCCGGCTGATTTCAAAATCGAGATCAGGTCGCTCATTCCCTCGGGCGAGGAATTGTAGAGCCAGAGAATATCCGGATTGTCGACTGTGAATTCCTTGCCGGGGCCTGAACCCATGTCGCGGCCGGGCGAGGTCGCCTCGGGCAGCTTGTCCTCGCCGGGTGCCAGCCCCTTGGCGGTTTCGTATTCGGCGATGATCGCCGTCGCCGCAGCAAAGGCCTTTTCATCATGGTGGCGGAGCGCCGCAAGCGCGGGGTTTCGCGCCGCAAGCGCGTCCTCAGTCGGGCCGGAATAGGCAAGCCGGGGTATCTGCAGCGCCAGCAGAAGGCCGATCGACAAGGTTATGAGCCAGGGTTTCGTCATCGTCGTCAAATCCGTTATGCGCCGCAATAGGGCAAGCAGCACGACAATAGGGAGAGGCCGGAAGGATGGCAACGGCGCTCAGTGCCAATCGATTGGGAGGGTTGAAATCGACTGGCCGAGGCACTTTCGCTCCTTGTTTTATGAATGTCGTTAACCCGGAACCGCTGCACACTTCCGGGCGACATGCATCAGAGGATCTTCAATTGCTGCAGGTTAAGGCGCAGGTCGCGCAGCATCTCGCCGAAGATCTCCTCGATCATTCCCGTCGACCAGACGACCATGGTGCCATAGGGCGAGCGCTTGCGCTGCATGAAGCCCGCCGTCTCGAAATCGATCAGCGTCTTGCGGCAGGTCTCGCTCGACATCACCGCAACCAGGAAACGGGCGAGATTGGACTGGTCGATCGCGCCGGCTTTCTCCGCCCAGTTCTGGATCAGCCGCGGCTTGGTGTCGGCGGTGAACATCGAGGCGAGCGCCCGATCCTGCGAAAGCCCCAGGCGCTGCAGCTTGGCCGGATCGCGGGTGAGCGAAACCACATAGTCATTGTGCAGGTCGGCGAAGCGTTCGATATCCTCGGCGGTGCTGATGCCGAAGACCTTCATCGAATACAGGAACTCGGCCATCAGATAGGTCGGCTCCGAGCGCAGCTGCGCCAGATGCTTGTCGTCCTTGCTGGCCGAGGCCGCGCAGACGCGATCGGAGAAGTTGATCCTTGCCGCGCGAACCTGCTCCAGCAAGCTTATATCGAGCGCCAGTTCGTCACCGTTCCATTCCAGCATAAGCACTCCCTGCCGACAAATCTTCGAGACGATGTTCTTGTACTATCGCCGGCGGAGATCTCCAAATCGTTTGGAAAGCAATAGCTTGCTGACGAGGCACAACTATCCTACCATTTTAAAGACTTGACGGTCACAGAGCATGATGCCGAAAAGTGTGAGCGGTTTTCGGACGACATCATGCTCTTGCTTTAATTGAGAACAGGATTCAGATTTTAGGCCGGATCGGCCTAAAATCATCCTGTTCTGGGGGTCGAGGCAATGCGTAGTTTTGGGTCGCATATTTTGTTTGCCGCGACACTTGCGGTCGCCTCGCCGGTTTTCGCCAAAGATACTGTGATGATCGAGCTTCGCGGCGGCGACGGCGCTCGTTCGGTCGGCATCATTTCTTCCAACGAGGAAGTCGAGGCATCCGGGCCGGCGGCGATCACCGTCGGTGACGACGGCACCATTTACATCCTCGACCAGAACAATGGCCGCGTGCTCGCCATCGATGCCGAACGCTCGCAAGCCGATCCCGAAATCCTGCCGCTGCCGGAAAATGCTGCGCCCGAGGATCTCGCGGTCGTCCACAGCGAACTCTACCTCTGGTCGGACGGCGTCGTGCCGCTCGAGCGCTCGACCGATGCCGACGGCCGGTCGCAGACGCTGCGCGCCGTCGACGGCGGCGATGCCGACGACTACACCCGCTCGGTTTTCGCCTCGATGGGCTCGGTATCGCCCGGTCCACTGAACAGCATCATCGACGAGATCGGCCGCAGCACCAGCCGGCCCGAGGCCCGCCCGCCGGTCATTCAGTATGTGCCGAGCCGCGGGCTCGGCGATATCGTTGCCGAGGTCTCAGCTGCTGCAAACGACAAGGCGGAAATCCTGCTGCGGCGCAGCAGCTCGGAGGAGAACTTTCTCTCGCTGCAGCTCGCCTCGGAAGGCCGCATCGGCACCGTCGAGCTTCTCGACATCGACACAACAGGCAGGCCCTATGCGCTGGTCGAGCTGGTGCCCGCCGACCGGCCCGAGCGCACTGGGATGCTGGTGGTGCGCTTCACGCCGAATGGGGCGATGGACCGGGTCTACGACCTGCCGATCGACCCGGGAACGGTATTCTCCAGGCGTTTTATGGCGATCGGCCCGCGCGGCGACGTGCTCTATTTGAGATCGCAGGAAAGCCGGGCGCAGGTGCTGCGGCTCGACGGCCGGGAGCCCGGCCGCAAGCTCGCCGTCGCCCTGCCCGCGAAACAGTTGAATGCCGGTAAGCCTGGCAAAACGCCGAAGGTGGCGATCGTGCCGAAATCGCGCAGCGACGTCATCGAGCGGGCTATTGGCTTCGAGACGCTGAACTGGATGGTGACGCCGGCTGCTTACGGCAGGGATCCGGGTCCGGGCTGCGTCAACATGAACCGGCTGCGCCGTCCGATCTATCTGATCGGTAAGCGCGGCCAGACGGTCAAAGGTGTTCCCTATTGCTGGGGCTGCAAGACGCCGCTCGAGAATTTCATCGGCGGCGTCGAAAAAGGCCAGACCGCCGGCAATGTCTGCACCAAGAGCGCGCCGCAATCCAACGTCCTCGGCGTCGACTGCTCCGGTTTTGTCAGCGACGCCTGGGGCCTGAAGATGCACGTTTCGACGCGTGCCATCCCCGGTATCACCAAGCGGCTCTCCGACCCCTGGTCGATGCGGCCGGGCGACGCGCTGAACAAGCCGGGTTCACATGTGCTGTTGTTCATGCGCTTCACCGATGATCGCAAGGTGGAAGTGATGGAGGCCTCGCCGAATGCCTGCAAGGGCCGCGTCTGCCGCAATACCTATTCGCTCGGCAGCCTGTTGATGCGCGGCTACCAGCCGGTGCGCTTCAAGGGGCTGGATGGGTGAGAGGCGGGAGCGTCGCGCCGGCTGTCTGCTGCATAATTAAAAGTATTATAGCGGCCGCCGCTGTCTGAGGCATGCGGACCACAGTCCTGACGTGGGTATCCACGCTATGATTTGCCACTTCCGCCCACCTCGTCCTCCGTCATGCTCGGCCCTGAGCCGAGCATCCACACGGCACCCACCAGCAGCCGCTGCATGGGTCCTCGGGTCAAGCCCGAGGATGACGGAGTGGAAGACGCGTTTCCGCCAAACTCACCCTCGCCTGCATCCCGTGGGTCTTCAGACGCGTGGCGCCCTCTCTCGGCGCCAGACGACGCTTCGTCTTCGCTAAAAGCCCATGCGCCGCGACGTTCTCGGCATAGTCACAATAGGCGGGATCACGGCTCAGCAGGCGCTCTTCGGCGCGGGCGCGCAGCAGGTAGACGAGACTGACGATCGCCAGCATGCCGGCTCGCGCCAGTCCTTCGGCAAGGCCGCTGGCGATGAAGCTCGGGGTCGCAAACACACCAGGAGATGTTCTTTGAGACATGGGCCGTGATGCCGCGATGGGTCAGGTTAGAAAAGCGAGGCCGAAGGCAATGGTCGCCCAGGCGTAGATTATCGCGCAGGACAGCGTCGCGACGCTCCAGAGGATCGGCGGGATGAGTCTCAGTCCTTGAGCCACGAAGAGACGAATTCTCAATAAAATATAGATAAAATGGACGCCGACGGACAACCTGTCCTAGTGCCAACTGCCGCCGCCATCGCCGCTAGAGCCGCCACCGCCACCACCACTGTCGCCGCCGCCGCCCATGCCGCCGCCAGAACTGGAATTTCCGCCGGATCCGTTTTCAGAACGGACAAAAGCCGGTTCATTGCTCCTTGCTGCTACCTTTTTGACGGTGGGTGTTCGTTTTACTGTCTGTTGTTTATTGGCTGCCGGCTCATCGCTGGTGAAAAGTGTCCTGGCGCCTGGATCGAAGATGCAGCTTTGCAGGATCGCGCCTGAGCCAACGATGAATGTCGAGCACAACAGGACCCGGATGATTTGATTGCTATTCATATAAGGCGCCCCCATGCCGCCGTCTCAGAAGAGATCGTACCTCGGATTTCGCTTTGCCCATGTCGCCTTGGCGAGCTGGATGAGTCTGTCGTTGAGTGATTTGACTTTCGGAAGCGCCTTTTGTTCCTGAGCGGTCAGCTCGGCTGAGAAAATTCCTTCCGCTTTTTTCTTTGCAACCTCAGGCAGCGCCTTGAGTTCCGCCAAGGCCTGATTTTTCGGATCACCGCTACCAGGCCTGTTCACCGCCATCGCCAGCGCAAAATAGTGCGCAGCGATCGCAAGGCTGTCGGGGTCGACGCCCTCATCTTTGGCCAGCTTGGCGCGGTCGAGAGCACCCCAATAGTCGCCGCGTTCTGCGCCTATCTCCAGCCATTTTACCGCTTCCGCCTTGTCCTCGGCAACGCCGACACCGTCGCGGTACATGCGTCCGAGGTTTGTCGGAGCGTAGGGCTGACCACCTTCTGCTGCCCGCGTGAATAGGTCTAGAGCTTTAGAAAGATCCTGCGGCGCGCCCTTACCAAAGCGGTAGACCAGCGCTAGATTGTTCTGGGAATAGATGTCGTTGCGTTCGACTCCGGCCTCGTAAAAGCGAATGCCGCGTTCCGGATCGGCCGGAACTTTGATGCCATTAAGAAAGATAAAGCCGAGAGCGTTCATTGCGTAGGTATGGCCGAGATCGGCAGCCTGCAGCATCATGCGCAATCCTTGCTGCTGGTCTGCTTTGACGCCTCGCCCGTAATACAGATCGTTCCCGAAGCTGTGCAGTGCGTAAGGGTCGCCTTTCTTGGCGGCTGCTTGAACGATTTCTGCAGCTTTATCGACATTGCGAGGCACTGACGCACCAATTTCGTACATGGTCGAAAGATGATGGATCGCCCGGACATGTCCGGCATCCATCGCCTTCTTGATCGTTGCGAAAGCCGTCTTGGTGTCGCGGTTTGCGAGCTGGGCGCGGCCGAGCTGGTAGACGAAGCGGGCCACCTCAGGATAGGCCTTTACCGCATCGGTGCAGGCCGGCAGGGCTACATCGGGGTCGATCTCATTCGGCAGTTTGCCCGAGGTCACGCCCTGAAGGTCGAGGGGGGCTGCGGCTGCTGTGTCGCAGGCATCGAGCACCGGCTTGATGGTGACCGTCGCCGGCGGCAGGTCGTCATTCGCAGTCTGCAGCGTCAGGGCGAAAGGCTGGTTTTCGGTGCCGATCTGCGGCTCGTAGGAAAGGGCCGGAATATCGGCGGCCTCGAGCACGTGACCGAGCCCGATCACCCGGTCTCCGGCGCGTAGCGTGCCCTTGTCGGGTAGGGCCGCGACCTTGAAGGTCATCTCGGCTGCCGATGCCGGCACTTCAGGCAGGCCGGCCTTTATGGGGCCGACCCCGATCGTGGTGCTCACGTCGCGCGGCAGGGTCTTCAGATAAGCGTCGGCATCGGCCAGCCGCACCTGCTTTTCCTGTTCGAGTTGGGCGAGCTTTGCGCCGGCATCCGCCGAGACGGTGATCGCGACGACGCCTTGTGTAACCTGGCCATAGGGGTCGCTGACGGTATAGCCGATGAGGCCGACGGTTCCGGCGGCAACACCTGATGAATCATAGGTCAGCGCCGTCAGTGCCGCGGCTGGCATCTTCGCGCCCTGCTCGACCGGCTTGCCGTCGAAGCTGAGCTTGCCGGTCTTGGGAAGCTGGTTGAGGGTGACGAGCAGTGCCGAGCCGGTCTCGTCATGCGGCGGGGCGATCGGCAATTTGGTCGTGGCCGCACCCTCCGGCACGCTCACCTGCTGCATCGATTCGACGCTCGGCGGCGGCGGCGCCGGAATGAAATAGAAACTGTCCATCAGCGAGGAATTTTCCCAGGGGACCTGCTTGCCGTTGGTCATGGCGATGACATCGCGGCGCACATCGGTCAGGACCTGGCGGATTTCCTTGTTGGGTTCACTCGCCCGCTTGATGAAGGATTCGGAATAGGGGCTCAGCGCCCCGCTGCCATCGAGCGCCACCTGACCCGGTTCTGTGGAAAAGGCGATCAGACTGCCGAGATCGCTATCGATGCGCGCAAGTCCGCGTGTGGCGCCGACCGGTTCCAGTTTTTCGGCCATCCAGAATTTCTGGGCGTTGAAGGGATTGTTGCGGCAGGCGTCGAGGAAGATCAGTTGCACCCGCGAATTCTGCTTGAGATGGTTCAGAATGAGGTCGAGCGGCATCGTCTGCGTCTCGACGTCATAGGGCGTCTCCAGTGTCGCATCGACCGGCACAAGGAAATTCTGACCGCCCACCTGGATGCCGTGACCCGAATAATAGATCAGGCCGGCCTCGGCATTGCTGGTCGAACGCAGGAAGCGGCGCACCGTATCCTCGAGCCCGATGCGGTCGACATTGACGCCGATCGTCACGTCGAAACCGGCCGCACGCAACGTGCTGGCGACCTCTTCGACGTCATTGGCAGGATTGGGAAGCGAGGGCAGCGTCTTATAGACCGAGTTGCCGATGACCAGGGCGACGCGGCGGCCGCTCTCTTCTTTGATGGCGGCAAATGCCGTGCCGATCGACAGGAGCATTGCTGCGATGATCAGCAGATAAGCGCACAGTCTCTTGACGTGGTGAAACTTGGGCATGGCTCGATCGCAAACATTCTATTGTCTAAGTTCAATAAAATTTGCTGGCCTGCTGGTGCTGGGCCCCCTCCGCATTCACAGTTCAAAACTATTCCTCGGCGCCCTAAAAAGCAAGCTGCCCCGCCTCCAAGAGAATTGGAGCAGTTCTTGCAGATTGGAAGCCTGTCTCTGGCGGGGAAGACTATGGAAATCAGAATTTAACATGCCTCCGGCGAAGTTTCCCTAGCTTCGAAACGTATAGTTGCTGATCGATGCGGGTTTCATCTCGATGGAGAAGCCCGGCAGGGTGGGCGGCATGTAGGCGGCGTTCTCGATCAGGCAGGGGTCGAGGAAGTGTTCGTGCAGATGATCGACATATTCGATGACGCGGCCTTGCTTGGTCCCCGACACCGCGACGTAATCGATCATCGACAGATGCTGCACATATTCACAGAGGCCGACACCGCCGGCATGCGGCCAGACCGGCAGGCCGAACTTGGCGGCGATCAGCAGTACGGAGAGGACCTCGTTCAGCCCGCCCATGCGGCAGGAATCGATCTGCACGATGTCGATTGCGCCCTCGGCGATGAACTGCTTGAACATGATGCGGTTCTGGCACATCTCGCCGGTCGCGACCTTCACCGGAGCGATCGTCTCGCGGATCTTGCGGTGGCCGGCGACATCATCGGGGCTTGTGGGTTCCTCGATGAAGAAGGGCTTGGCGAAGGAGAGCGCCTTCACCCAGTCGATCGCCTGGCCGACGTCCCATACCTGGTTGGCGTCGATCATCAGGTAACGATCGGGACCGATCACCTCGCGGGCGATCCTCAGACGGCGGATATCGTCTTCGAGATCGCGGCCGACCTTCATCTTGATATGATTGAAGCCGGCGTCGATTGCCTCCTGGCAGAGGCGGCGCAGCTTTTCGTCGCCGTAGCCTAGCCAGCCGGCCGAGGTCGTGTAGCAGGCGTAGCCCTCCTTTTCGAGGATGGCGATGCGTTCCGCCTTGCCCGCCTCGGCGCGCTTCAGGATCTCGACCGCCTCGTCGCGCGTCAGCACGTCGGTGAGATAGCGGTAATCGACGATATCGGCGATCTCTTCCGGCGACATCTCGGCGACGAGCCGCCAGACGGGCTTGCCGGCCTGCTTGGCGAGCAGATCCCAGACGGCATTGACGACCGCGCCGGTCGCCAGGTGAATGGCGCCCTTTTCAGGGCCGATCCAGCGCAGTTGGCTATCGCTCGTCAGATGCCGCCAGAAGGTGCCGGGATGGGCGAGAACCTCGGCAAGGTCGGCGCCGACGATGAGGTGGCGCATGGCCTCGATCGCCATGCAGCAAATGTCGTTGCCGCGGCCGATGGTGAAGGTCAGGCCGTGGCCGGCAAGATCCGGCGCATCCGTATCGAGAATGACGTAAGCCGCCGAATAATCCGGATCGGGATTCATCGCATCGGATCCATCCAGGCTTTGCGAGGTGGGAAAGCGGAGATCGAAGACACGAAGGTCGGTGATGCGGGTCATGATTGTTCCTCCCGATGATATGGGCCGATTATATGCCGATTATATAGAGCCGATTGCAGTGGGCGGCCGCATCAGCTGAAATCAGATCGTCCAGCCGCCGTCGATGGCGATCGCCTGGCCCGACGTGTAGGTCGCGCCGGCGAGATAGACGGCGAGATCGGCGATCTCCTCCGGCGAGCCGAGCCGGCCCATCGGCTGGCGGGCGATGAAGGCGGCGCGCGCCGCATCGTAATCGCCCTGCGCCCGCATGCGGTCCTGCAGCGACGGGCTTTCCACCGTGCCTGGGCAGATGGCGTTGCAGCGGATGCCTTGGCCGACATAATCGGCGGCGACGGCTTTGGTGAGTCCGATCACCGCCGCCTTGGTGACGCCGTAGGCGAAGCGGTTCGGCACGCCCTTGATACTGGAGGCGACGGAGGCCATGTTGATGATCGCTCCGTCCTTGCGTTCGATCATGCCCGGCAGCACGGCCCGGATGGTGCGGATCATCGCCTTGACGTTGAGGTCGAAGGCGAATTCGAGATCGGAATCCTTCATCTCGAGGATCGAGCCGGCATGGACGAAGCCGGCGCAGTTGAACAGTACGTCAACGGCTCCGATCTCGGCGACGAGGGCCTTGACCGCATCCTCTTCGAGTACGTTCAGCTTATGGGTGGAAACCCCGGTTTCGGCGGCAAGCGTCGCCAGCGCCTCGGTGTTGATATCGGTTGCGTGAACCTTGGCACCGATCGCGGCAAAGGCCGCCGCCGTCGCCCGGCCGATGCCCTGACCGGAGGCAGTGATGAGAACGGTCTTGCCGGAAAGTCTATTTGTCATGTCACGGGCCTTTTCTGGAATTGTCTACGCTCGACGATGGAGTGCGGCTGATGTCTTGGCGAAGCTCGGTCGTGATGGAGCATTCCGGCCTGCTTCCGCAGGTGCACGGCTCTCTGCGTTAAATGGAGGAGTTGGCGCCGTTGCACAGGCAGATCAGCGGGAGATTCAGCCGATTGGCTGCTTTTTCGGCGATCTCCGCCGGCGGCAGGGCCGATGACCATTCCCATGCGCTGCACGGTTTTCCTCCCTGTCCCCGGCTTGCTTATGATCCTGCCGCTCGGGGCGCCTTCGATACCTCAGCCGCTCGCTTTCGATCGACCTTTTTCAGTGATGAGTTGTCTGTTTATAGACAAACAGACGATTGGCCAAGGGTCAAGTGCGAAGTTTTCCTTTTCCGGCTGCGGTTCTGCGTATATGCAGAAATATATTCACAGGAGGAAGGAATGGTGACCGACGAGTCCGACCGCTACCGCGCTCCTGCCCTCGACAAGGGCCTCGATATCCTGGAATTGCTCGCCGGCGTCGACAGCGGCCTCACCCAGGCCGAAATCGCCAAACGGCTCGACCGCAGCCCCAACGAATTTTACCGCATGCTCGATCGCTTGGTGCGCCGCGGTTACGTCACCCGGCTGGACGGCGACCGCTACTCGCTGACGCTGAAGCTCTTCGGCCTTGCCCAACTGCACGCGCCGGTGCGCCGCCTCGCCTCCTACGCCACGCCGTTGATGCGCGATCTCGCCCAGCGCACGCGCCAGGCCAACCATCTTGCCGTCTTCGATCGCGGTGCTGCCGTCGTCATCGCCCAGCAGGAGGCGCCGGACTATTGGGGATTCTCGATCCGCGTCGGTGCCCATATCAGCCTCTTCGACACCGGTTCGGGGCATGTGCTGCTTGCCTTCCGCAGCGAGGAAGAGCGGGAGATGATGATTTCGGAACATGTGCGCAGCCGCGCGGAGATCGAACTCGGGCCCGAATTCTATGATCGTCTCCACCAGATCCGCGAGCGCGGCTATGAGATGATGGCGAGCGCCCAGACATCAGGCGTCTACAATCTCTCCGCTCCCGTTCTCGGACCGGACCGCCGCTGCATCGCCGCCCTCACCTGCCCCTTTATCGCGCTCGTCAATGCGCCGTCCGCTCCCGACATTACGCAGGCGATCACACTGGTGCAGAAGACCGCAGCCGAGCTTTCGCTGCTTGCGGGCGCCGATGTCGTCAACCCCGCCTGAGGCCCGGGAATTTCTATTTGAACAATCCATTCACCGGGGATAGGTTGCCGCAAAACCCACTCTGGGGAGGAGAAGAGCGTGTTCATCGACACCCATCTGCACATCATCGACCGGTCGGCCCTGCCCTATCCCTGGCTCTCCGGCGCGCCTGATCTCGATCATGATTTCCTTTACGAAAGCTATGCGACTGAAGCCCGGCGCTGCGGCATCACCACGGCGCTGCACATGGAGGTCGACGTCGATCCCGCCGCCATGCAGGCCGAGACCGACCACGTCGCCGGCATCTCTAAGAAGGAAGGCAGTCTGATTGCCGGCGCCATTGTCTCCTGCCGACCGGAAGAGGAAGGCTTTGCCGCCTATCTTGAGCGGCAAAAGGCCGATCCCTTCGTCAAGGGGTTCCGCCGCGTGCTGCATGTCGTGCCCGATGATGTCTCCGAAGGCGCCCTGTTCCGTGAAAACATCAGGCGCATCAGCGGCAGCGGCCTGACCTTCGACCTTTGCACGTTGCCGCATCAGGCGGGCCGTGTGACCGCCCTCGTCGACCTTGCGCCCGACGTGCAGTTCGTGCTCGACCATTGCGGCGTACCGGATATCCGCTCGGACGCCTTCCAGCCATGGAAGGCGGGCATACCAGAGATTGCCCGGCGGCCGAACGTCGTCTGCAAGGTCTCCGGCGTCGTCGCCTATGCCGATGCGAAGACATGGACGGCAGAAACGCTGCGGCCCTATATCGAACATGTGATCGCCAGCTTCGGCTGGGACCGCGTCGTCTGGGGCAGCGATTGGCCGGTCTGCACGCTCGGTGGCGGCCTCTCTACCTGGGTCGCGGCGACCCATGCGATGCTTTCCGGCGTGAGCGAGGCGGAGCGTTCCAAGTTGCTTTTCGCCAACGCACAACGCCTCTGGTCGCTCTGACGTCGCAAAATGAAGCAACCGATCTCGTCGACGTGCCATTTCGGCATGTTTTTTGTACCATTCACGGACAAAAAAGGTGCGATATTCTGCCTTAACGCTATCTGCATGCAAGCAATTGCTAGCCTTATTTATCTCGGCTAAAAGTTGTTGACACGGATATGGCGAATACCCCCTTGTCCGCTGCCTTCAGAAGGGAAAATGAGATGAAAGAAGCACCGCATTCCGTCGATGTTCACGTCGGAAAGACGATCCGTATCCAGCGTCTGTTGAGGAAAGTTTCTCAGACGGAACTGGGCGATCGCGTCGGCGTAACGTTCCAGCAGATCCAGAAATACGAAAAGGGTTCCAACCGCGTTTCCGCCAGCATGCTGGTCGAAATCGCCGGCGCGCTGAAGGTCGACGTCAGGACATTTTTCGACGACATGTCGACCCCTGATACGGCCAACGACAACCCCGCTCCGAGCGAGGAATTCGTTATTTCGCGCGAAGGCGTGCTTCTCAATGCGGCGTTCTTTTCGATCAAGAACGAAGCGCTTCGCAAGAAGATCCTGAAGCTCGTCCAGGCGATTGCCCACACAGAACAGTTGGACTCTGAAGCGGCTGAATAGGGTCCTTCACGCGATCCCAACGGACCGCATGAGGCAGGCATGAGGATCAATAACAATCGATCGCGCTCAATGGCGATCGATCAGGATTAGATTCTCGCTGGCATCCTTCATTGCGATCTTGGCTTTGCTGCCGAGCAGTTTCTCGAGATTGACGTCAAGCTCCCTGTCGGGATCTATGCCGTCCCAATCGATGACGACTTGCAGCAGCGCCATGTTCGTCAGGTGCATCAGATTGCGCAACCGAAGCTTTTCAGCCTCCTCCTTGGCTGCCGACAGCAGCCGGAAGATCCTTGCGTATTCGCTGCCGGTACCCTCGTTGTGTTGATCAAACATCGTTCCCGCCTCTTTGGTCGTAGAACCCTACGATTCCATCAGTGCTGCATCTTTCCGCCGCGACCGTTATTCAAGCGTTACAGGAACCGCATTGCGCGTGACTTCGGCGTGCAAGAGCTCCCAATGTGAGGTCGCGGCAAAGCGCCAGTCGCGGTTGACGGGGAGGAATTTATCCCGGCGCAGCCAGTCCAATACCAGTCGCGCGTCGTTGCGCTTGCGCTCGACGCGGCCGCCGCGGATGGCGGCGAGGATATGGTCGCGGCGCGGTTTGCGGAAATGGCACTCGTCGGCCACCTTCGCATAGGTGCGCTCGGAGAAATGCAGAAACCGGCCGGCCAGCAGCAGCTTCTTGCGCTCGCCGGGCGTAATCTCGCCACTGGCGTAAAGCGCATCGATCGTCGGCTCGAAATCGACCCAGGGAACGGAAAGCGGCAGCCAGCCGAGCTCCTGCGGTGCATGCACCAGTGCGACGGCCTCATCGTCGAGCAGCCGTCCGGACTCGTAATCTTCGAAGATCGAGCCGAGCCCGATCATACCGAAGGGGGCACATTCGGCTGCCCTGAGCGCTCCCATGCTGGCCCCGCCGGCAACGGCGACATCATGTTCGAGTGCGTACAATATTTCCTTGTGCCAGACCGAAGGCAGATCGCCGAAATAGCCGTCGACGAGGCCGATCGCGGTGGCGCCGTCCCGAACGGCCTTCAGGATGTCGCCGGCGGCGGCCGGCGGCCGGAAATCGATGGAAGGAGACATGGCTCTTGCCGCGGCAAGATCGCTGCCAAGACTCGGGCCGACGAACAGCACCTTCATGATTCGGCTCCTCTTATGGTGTTGACCGCGCGCATGCCGAGTTGGATGTATTGGCCCGAGATGTCGACCTCCAGTCCCGGCACGATCACTCTGACGACCGAGATCGGCAGGGCTCGATGCGGAAACGGCACGACGACGATCTGCTCGATGCCGGTCGCCGTCAGCCGGTCGGCAATATGGCCGATGGATTCCTGGATCGTCGCCGGGCGGCGATGGCGGGCCTGGAACGAGCGCATCCGGCCGTCGCCCTCGCAGAGTTCGACCACCTGCTGCATCGCCGCACTCCGGTCTAGACGCTGATAGATGCGCGGCGAGAAATCGTCGCGGCTGCCGGCAATCGCGGTCAGCCGGCTCTGCGCCGCTTCGGTGATGGCGCGCAGCGCGGCGCGCACGGGGTCGGGATGGCAGCCGCAGCCACCGCAGACATGCGACCAGCGCGCGTCGACACGGTCGGAAAGATTGCCTGGCATGATGACGGCCAGAAAGGCGGGAACGCCGATATCCGTCGTCATGTCGAGCAGCAGCAGTTTCATGCCGGCGCGGGTGATCCGGTCGGTCATGACGTCGATGACCGCATCGCCGAAAGAGGCGGGGTCGATGCGGCTCTCCTTCAGCCGCTCAGGCGATTTCAGCTGGGTCAAGGCCCAGGCGTCACGCTCCACCAGCTCACAAAGCCCATGCAGGACCGCTTCGGACGGCGTGTTGCCGGAGGCGAGCCCATCGCTCGACTGCTCGAAGCCCGCCGGCCTCTCGCCGCGATGGTCGAGTCCGACGAGCCACCAGGGCACGAAGACGCTGCTGCCGGAAAGGATGTCGAGCCCCGTGCACCAGGGAATAGGACTGCTGCCGATCTCATCGGGCGCGCAGCGTGCGACATTTTCGAGATCGATCATCGCCGCATGCTCCGCCCGCATGCTGTCGATCGTCGCCTGCGTCAGGTCGGCGGGGGCAATTTCGGCGATCCGCGTCTCGACCGCTTCCATCGCCGCCGAGGTCATGGCGGCATCATTGTCGATGCCCTTGCCCTGAAACACCGAGAGCGTATGGCTGTTCGGCCTCGTCGCGAAGGCGACGGGGATGTTCAGGACGTCGAGTGCTGTCAGCAGACCGACGCGCGTGATGCCGAATTCGCGCAGATGCGGCCTGATGGCCGCGAGGGTCTGAGCCGGCGTGACGGCGCGGTCATGATAATCGCTGACACCGGCCGATGATCGTTTAAGGTCACCGGCAAGCGTTTCAAGGTCGGTGAAAGCGGACATACCGATCTGTTCCTTAGCGGAACCTCAGCGCATGCGTCAGGCTCTCGAGCGCATTGGCGGAAACGTTGAGTTCGTCCTGCTTCAGGGCCGCTCTGGCGGCAGCAGAAAAGCGCAGCGACTGTGTCTGAGCTGCAGTGGTTTCAGCATTCGTCTTCATGTTCCATCTCCGATTGGTTGGGCAGCGCCTTGCTGCCGTTAACCATCGGAAAGAAACATTGCCTCCGTCATTTAAGCGTTACAGGCTTCGTTAAAAGGCCGTGCAATCAGGGAAGACCAGCAAGTTGCAGGCCCTGTATCAGCGGTTCCGTATAGGCGGGATCGCGATCGGGGACGAAATGGCGGATGTCCTCGCTGCGAAAATCGGGGAAGTTTTCCAGCACCATCCTGGCGTAATTCCTGGCCTTGCCCGTATCGCCTGCCATGGCATGCGAGGCGGCGAGCAGACGGGCCGTTGCCTGCTTGGTCTTCACCGGTTCCAGCGCCTCGATCGCCATTTCATATTCTTCGCGCATGAAGTGGATGCCGCCGAGGTTCCAGTAATAATAGTCCGGCGGCAGCGGATTGAGTTTAAAGGCCGCGCGGCTGAGCTCCAGTGCTCGATCGAAATCGCCATCATGGGAAAGCGCGTCGGCGAAATCGGCGAGGATGTCGGCATCGTTGGGATTGAGATCCTGAGCCTGCTGGAAATATTCCAGGCTTTCGTCGAAGCGGCGGCGATAAAGCGCCACGAAGCCGAGCTCGCGGTAGGCCCGGCCGCTGTTTGGGTCGGACTGCTGGGCCTGCCGGGCAGCACCGTTCGCCTCGTCGAGCAGTTCCTTGTCCCGCATGCCGCGGATCAGCCATTCCATGCCGAGCGCGCGCGACATGCCGGCATGGGCGGCGGAGAAATGTTCGTAGCGATTGAGCGAGGATTTGAACCATTTGCGCGCCTGGCGCAGATGCTGCAGATCGGTCTGGGCAATCAGCCGTTTGCCTTCCAGGTAGAGACGGTAGGCGGAAGGCGGCGCCTCGCCGATCGGCATCGCCAGCTCGTGACGTTCGATCGTGTCGGCGAGCGAGGAGACGATCCGCCGCGTCAGATGCGCGAAGGATTCGCTGATCTTCTGCATGACCAGCGGCAGTTCGATGGCCCAGATCACTTCCGAGGTCGTCGTCCGCGTCAGCCGACAGGTCGCAAAGACATCCTCGTCGCGGCCCTGGATGGTGACGTAGACCGCATAGTCGAAGCTGAGGTCGAGCGGACCGGGCACGGCACGCGACGGATCGATCGAACGGCTGAGGATCTCCAGGCTGGTATGCGCCGCGATCACCTTGAAGCCGCGCTGCTGGCTAAGGCCGATGGTGACGTCTTCGAGAAGGGCCCTGCCGACGCGCTCCATCAGCGGATCGGTGAAGATACTTTCCGGCGGCAGAATGATGATACGCGGCTGGCCGACCGGATTGACGGAAAGATTAAGCGCCGACTGTGGATGTCCCGACGTCGCCTGTGCCGCCGGCGCCAGGCTAAGTTCGCGGGCAAGAGCGGTGGTGCTTTCTTCCGGCTCGGTGTCGAAGTCGTCCTTCAACTGGCTCTTGCACTTCAGATAGGCCTGACGGGCCGCTGCCGGATCGTTCATCCTGACATAGGTGCGCATCAAGGCGCGATAGGCCGTCTCGCTGGCAGGATCGAGTTCCAGCAGGCGCCTGGCAAGCGTGATCTGCTCTTCGTCCGATCTGTCTTCGGCGGTTTCGACCAACCGGGTCAGATGGGCGGAGCGCAGTTCGTCGACGCGCTGGCGCTCAAAGGTCAGCCAGTCCTCGGCGCCCTGCGTCGGCGATTTGACGCCTTCGAGCAATTCGCCGTTCAGCAGGCCGCCCTCTTCGAGTGCGAGCGGCCCTTTCTGTTTGAGGATATGAACGTCGACCTCCCAGCCATCGGCAAGGCCGATATGGGTTCGGGTCGCGGCAAGCAGCTGTGGAAGGCCGACGGGAACGCTCTGCTCGATTCGTGCCAGTAGCTGGCGCAGGCTACCGGCGCGTTTTTCCGGCAGCTCCGATTGCCAGAGCTGCCGCCTGACGGTTTCGCGATCGAGTTCGAAATTGGGTTCGGCGGCGAGCATGGCGAGGAGAAAATAAGACTTCTCCGGCAAGGGGAGTTCCTTCCCCGCCGCCAGCAATCGCGGTCTTCCGAGCAGGCACAGCCTGTTCGTCAGCATCTGCCGGATGTCCGTCGCATCTCGATTCTCACCCCTGAAAGCCAAGGCGCACAAGCACACCGGCCAGTCCAAACCATGTTAGAGCCATAAGAGGCCGGCGCATAGCGGTTTTGCTTTAAAAAGAAGAAGTTTCATCGAATATTTGCATATTCTCGCGCCACACGGAGAGGAGATGCTTTGCCAACACTTGCTTGGGGCGCGGTTTTCGTTCGGCGGAAGGCTATTTACGCCGTGAATAGGCCTGAGGGATCACAGAACCTGTGCAGTCCGTTTCGGGCTATTCTCCGTTGCGGCCGCGGCCTCGACGAAATCGAGCCCGATATCCAGCACCGGCGCACTGTGTGTCAGCCAGCCGACCGAAATGAGGTCGACACCGGAAGCCGCGATTGCGGCGGCCGTTGTCGGCGTGACGCGGCCGGACGCTTCGGTGATGGCTCGGCCGGCGACGATCGCGACGGCTTCGCGCAGCTGATCCGGTGTCATATTGTCGAGCAGAACGGCGTCGACGCCGGTCTCCATCGCTTCGCGCAGCTGATCGAGCGTGTCCACCTCGACCTCGATCTTCACCATATGGCCGACGCCGGCCCGCGCCCGGCGGATCGCTTCAGCGACGCCGCCGGCGATGGCGACGTGATTATCCTTGATCAGCACCGCGTCATAAAGCGCGAAACGGTGGTTCATGCCGCCGCCGGCCCGCACGGCATATTTTTCCAGTGCCCGCAGCCCCGGTGTCGTCTTGCGCGTACAGGCGACGGAGGCTCTCGTGCCGCGGATGGCGGCGGCAATCTCAGCCGTCACGGTCGCAATGCCGGAGAGATGGCCGAGGAAATTCAGCGCGGTGCGCTCGCCGCTCAGCAGCCCACGCGAGGGACCTTCGATGGTGGCGATCACGTCGCCGGGCTTGACCGCATCGCCATCCTGAAGATGACGGCGCATGGCGATCTCCGGGTCGACGAGAGCGAAAGCGAGTTCGGCGGCATCGAGACCGGCGATCACGCCCGGCTGACGGGCCGCCATCACCACGGTCGAGCGATGATCCCTAGGGATGACCGATGCCGAGGTAATATCGCCGGCAAGACCCAGATCTTCGAGAAGGGCCGCCCGTACCAGCGGCTCGACGATCAGGCGCGGAAGGGGAACAAGGTTCATCTCAAGCACTCCTTGCAAGAGTATAGAGCGGGGCAAGGGCATAGGGTGGCGTCGCGCGGGCGATCTCCAGAACGTCGGAAAGGCACATACGGCGCCGGTTGGCATTGGCGAACTTCAGCGGAAAGTCGGTGCGGGCATGGGCGCCGCGCGATTCCATCCGCAGGCTGGCAAAGACGGCAATCAGCAGCGCGACGGTGGCCGGATCGGCGGCAGGGCCATTGTCCTCGGCAAGCGGCAGCAGGGCTGCGATCGCGCCATGAATGGCGCCGGCGTTGCGCAGCACGCCGAGATGACGCGAGACGATCGGCCGGACGAGCGATGCGTCGGCAGCCACCGGCAGTCTCTCGGCGAAGATGGGGCCGGTGGCACCTGCGGGCATGCCTGAAATGTCGCGTGCCGCCCGCATGCCCATGACGGCCGCTTCCAGCAGCGAATTGCTGGCAAGCCGGTTTGCGCCGTGCAGGCCGGTCGAGGCCGCCTCTCCCGCAACCCAGAGGCCGGCAACCGAGCTGCGGCCATTTGCATCCGTGGCCACACCGCCCATGTGATAGTGAACGGCCGGGCGCACCGGAATGACGTCTTTTGCCGGATCGATGCCGCCCTCGCCGCAAAGGCTCGAGATAACAGGAAAGCGTGCGGCAAAGCGGCTGCCGAGAGCCGCGCGGGCGTCTAGGAAGACCCTGCCGCCGCGGGCGATTTCGGCGCTGATCGCCCGCGCCACCACGTCCCGCGGCGCAAGCTCGGCACCGGATATGCGGGCCATGAACCGTTCGCCGCGCTCGTTGACGAGCAAGGCCCCCTCCCCGCGCACCGCTTCGCTGATCAGCGCCAGCGGCCGGCGGCGTGAATCGAGCGCGGTCGGATGGAACTGGACGAATTCCATATCGGCGAGCGCGGCACCGGCCCTTGCCGCGAGCGCGATCCCCTGGCCGAAATTGCCCATCGGATTGGTGGTCGCATCGTAAAGCCCGCCAATGCCGCCGGTGGCAAGCACAACCTTCGATGTCGGCAGCATGACGGCGCCATTCGCGGTCGCGCAGAGCAGGCCGGCGACCTGCTCGCCGTCCATCAGAATCCGCCGCGCCTCGAAACCTTCGAGCACTGTTATAGCTGGCGTTTTCATCACCGCCTCGATCAGCGCGGCGATGATCGCAGCACCCGAACCGTCGCCTTCGGCATGGACGATACGGCGGCGATTATGGGCCGCCTCCAGCCCGAGCGAAAATTCACCGGCGGCATTCCGGTCGAAACGCACGCCAGCTTGCTCCAGCGCGGCGATCGCCGCCGGGGCCTCGGTGATGATACCGGCGGCGATCGTGGGATCGCAGAGCCCGTCACCGGCCGCAAGCGTATCGGCAAGATGCAGCGCTGCGCTGTCGTCGGCGCCCATGCTGGCGGCGATGCCGCCCTGCGCCCAGGCGCTCGATGTCTCCGCGCCAAGGGCCGCGCGGGTGACGATGACGGAGGGTTCATGCGCCAGTGTCAGCGCGGTCATCAACCCCGCAAGCCCGCTGCCGACGATCACCGTGCGTCCTGATAGCTGCTCAAGAATCTCGGTCATATCGCCAGCATCCTCTCGACGGCGCGGCGAGCGGCCACCGCAATTGCCGGATCGACGGTGACCTCGTGGCGGTTTTCCTCGAGTGCGGCGCGGATATTGGCGAGCGTGATCCGCTTCATATGCGGGCAGAGATTGCAGGGGCGAATGAACTCGACATCGGGATGGTGCACGGCGACATTGTCGCTCATCGAGCATTCGGTGAGCAGCACGACGCGCGCCGGCTTCTGCCTGCCGACATAATCCGACATGACAGCGGTGGAGCCGGCGAAATCGGCTTCGGCCACCACCTCGGGCGGGCATTCGGGATGGGCGAGCACGGTTACGCCTGGATGGTTTTCGCGCAGCTGGCGCACGTCCTCGGCGGTGAAGAGTTCATGCACTTCGCAATGGCCATGCCAGGCGATGATCTCGACGTCAGTCTCGCGGGCGACGTTGCGGGCCAGATATTCATCCGGGATCATCAACACCTTCGGCACACCGAGCGATTCTACTACCTGCTTGGCATTGCCCGAGGTGCAGCAGATGTCGGAGGCAGCCTTCACTGCGGCCGAGGTATTGACATAGGTGACGATGGGCACGCCTGGATGGGCCTGGCGCAGCAGCGCGATATCCTCGGGCGTGATCGAATCCGCCAGCGAACAGCCGGCGCCGAGATCCGGGATCAACACGGTTTTCCCGGGGTTCAGCAGCTTGGCGGTCTCGGCCATGAAATGCACGCCGGCAAGCACGATGATATCGGCATCAACCTCGACCGCCTTGCGGGCAAGTGCCAGGCTGTCGCCGACAATATCGGCCACGCCGTGGAAGATCTCCGGTGTCTGATAGTTGTGCGCGAGAATGACGGCGTTGCGGCGGCGCTTGAGCTCGAGGATCGCGTCGACGTCATTTTCGAAGGTCATCCATTCGGCTTTGGGAATGACACGGCTGACGCGCTCGTAGAGCGAGGATGCGGAAACAGGATAATTCATGACCGGCTCCTAATTATGCTCTCGTTGAGCATATCATAGGCAAAGAGATATTCTCACAGTGAGCATATGTCAATTGCGGGAGAGCGGTAATTTCGTTCCTGCCAGCGCCCGTTCCTCGAGCACAGTGTGGCGAAAGCGGAAAAGCTTGGCCGGCCTGCCGCCGGTTTCGCTTTCGGTGCCGCCGGTTTCCTCGACCAGTTCCTGCTGTTCGATGAGGCGGCGGAAGTTCTGCTTGTGCATCGTCAGCCCCGCCAAGGCTTCGATGGTGCGCTGCAGCCTCAGCAGGGTGAAGCTCTCCGGCATCAGCTCGAAGACGACGGGGCGGTATTTGATCTTGGCGCGCAGCCGGGCGATTCCGGTTGCGAGAATACGGCGATGATCGGCAAACATTGCCCGGCCGAGATTGGCCTCCGCCCCGCATCCGGCTTCCGAGACGAGCCCCGCCTCGTAAAGCAGTTCGTAACGCTGCAGGGCCAGATCCTCGTTCCAGCCGCCGCCGTCGAGGCCGAAGGTGAAATCCGCGCGGCGGTGGCGATGGTCGCGCCTTGCCGGATCGGCATCGGCCCAGCTCCCCAGACGCGCCATGATCTCGTCAAGTACGGCCGGCCGTCCCTGCCGATGGTCTTCCCAGGGGAAATATTCGTACCAGCCGTGCCATCCCGGCCGGCCGGCACCTGACTGCTCGTTGACGAGGCCGAGATAGCTGATCGAGATCGTCCGCCCGCCTGGGATGTCGTTGTTCCGGTCGCGATCGGCGAAGGTATAGAGCTGTTCCAGATAACCGACGGGATGTTCCGTCTGCTCCTGCACCCATTCGCGCAGACCCGATTGCAGGGTGCGATGCCCCATCTCGAAAGGGCCAGACGGCAGCGCGTTGCCGGAGCGGATGGTCATCACGCGCGGTTCATCCCCCGTCACCGCGACGAGCACAGCAATCAATTCCGCATGCGCAAAGCCGATCGTCACAGGGGACCGAATACTCCGTTCCGAATGAATCGAACGGACAATTCCTGACACAGGCCGGGACGGAAGCCAATGGTGGCCTCCCCCTTCTCCCCAGCGGGGAGAAGGTGCCGGTAGCTGATGAGGGGGCTAAACGGCACGGCGTTGGTTGCCCTTCGCTGACGCTCAGTGCCCCGCTCCTATCGTCGCTCGCCCCCTCATCTGCCCTGAAGGGCATCTTCTCCCCGCTGGGGAGAAGGGGGAAGCGTCGAGCAAGCCGCCCTCAGCTATTGCCCGTCTCGCTTTTCAGCCGCTGCAGGAAGATTTCCAGTTCCGCGTCGTCGATACCGACGAGATGACGCTTTTCCGGATAGGCGCCGGTCCTGATGTCCTCGGCAAATTCCGTGAAGGCGGCGATACGTTCGCGCTGCAGCCGATCGTGTTCGGCGGCAAAGTCGCGATAGATCTTGGCGTGGCGCGGAGTGTGGCCGCGATTGGCGCCGAGCACGTCGTCGGCGAAAAGATATTGGGCGTCGCAGCCGCTGCCTGCGCCCATGGAGATCATCAGCATCGAGGTGTTGCTGCTGATGGCGGCAGCGATATCCCCCGGGACGACTTCGATTTCGGCGGCGAAGGCGCCGGCCTCTTCCAGGGCCTTGGTCTGCCGCCAGATTTCGGCCGCACTCGCCGCCGTCTTGCCGACGGCACGGAAGCCGCCGGTCCAGGTCGCCTTCGAAGGGATCAATCCGAGATGGCCGCAGACCGGGATTCCTTCATCGCGCATGCGCCGGATCGTCTGCAGGCTTGCGGCACAATAGACCGCATCACCTCCTGCCTTCAGCGCCGCGAAGGCCGCACGCAGATAGTCCTCGGCCGAGACATGATCACCATATTCGAGCCCCGGAATGGCAAAGAGCGTGGGGGCGATTTCGCGAAAGACTGGCCCGAGCAGCGAGGGCGGTACCGAGACGATGTCGATCCCCGCTTTTTCGGCGGCGTCCGCCTCCTCCAGCGAGGTGACGCGCAGCATGGTGAGCTGGCGCTTGCCTTTTTCCGCAAGCAGATCGGCGACGGTTGCGCGTCTATGTTTCTTCATCATCAATTCCTTTGAAAATATCGGAGAGCTCAGGCTGCGAGCAGGGATTTCAGCTTGATGTCGCTGGCTGCGAGTGCTGCCGGGTTTGGATGGGCACCCGCTGCGATCAGCATTTCGGCGAGCCTGATGTCGCGTGCCACGGCATTGCCCGGTCCGATGCCGCTTGCGGCAATCAAGCGTCCGTCGGCGTCGAGATGGAAAAGAATGAAGGCGCCTGCGCCGAGATCGCGGCGCTGATGCATGGCTGCCCCTTCGGCAAGGCCTGATATCTGCAGCGTCATGTCGTATTGATCCGACCAGAACCACGGCACTGATGAAACGGCTTCGTTCCGGCCGAGCATGTTGGCCGCGGCCAATGTGCCCTGCTCCTGGGCATTGCGCCAGGATTCCAGCCGCACCCGCCGGCCGCCATAGATCGGCAGCGGAAAGGAGCAGCAGTCGCCGGCCGCAAAGACATCAGCTGCGGAGGTCTGGAGATAAGTGTCGACGGCAATGCCATTGTCGATTGCGAGGCCCGCTCTTTCGGCGATCTCGATATTCGGCCGTGCGCCGATGCCGACGAGCACGAGATCGGCCTCGATCACCTCGCCGGTCGACAATCGGATCAGGGCTTTGCCGTTTTCCTCAGTCAGCGCCTCGATGGAGACGCCGCAGCGGATATCCACGCCCTCGGCACGATGGCGTTCGGTGAGCAGATGAGCGATCTCCTCCGGCACGCCACGCTTCAGCACGCGTTCCAGCCCCTCGATGACGGTGATCTCGGCGCCAAGCAGCCGCGCCGTTGCCGCAAGTTCCAATCCGATGAACCCGCCACCGATGATGGCGATATGCCTGCCCGGCTTCATTGCTTCGCGCAGCGCCGCAGCATCGTGATGCGTCCTCAGCGAGCGAATATGCCGGCTGCCATGCGGCGCCCCGGGGAACGAACGCGCGGCGGCACCCGTCGCAAGCAGAAGCTTGTCGTAGGAGAGCGCCGTCCCGTCCGAAAGCGTGACGGTCCTGGATGCGGGATCGAAATCCCTGGCCTCCACGCCGGTGAGCAGCCGGATGCCGTTTTCGATATATTTTTCCGCCGCGACGATGAATTTCGGATCGCTCGCATCGGCGGAGCCGGCCTTCGAAAGCGGCGGCCGCTCGTAAGGATGAAGGGGCTCGGCACCAACCAGCGTTATCTCGCCGGCAAAGCCCTTTTCCCGCAAGGCGAAGGCGGTGCGCGCACCGCATTCGCCCGCGCCCAGGATGACAAAATGAGCCATGCCGGCCTCCCTCAGAGCGAGATGAAGACGGCGCCGTCTTCGATCTTGACCGGATAGGTCTTGAGATTGACGCAGACCGGCGCACCCTTGGCTTCGCCCGTCTTGTAGTTGAAGCGGCCGTTATGTTTTGGACATTCGATGATCTCATCCATGACAAGTCCGTCGGCGAGATGGATATGTTCATGCGTGCAGAGCCCGTCGGTGGCGAAGAATTCGTCGTCCGGGCTGCGATAGACCGCGAAGGTGCGCCCGTCGTGATCGAAGCGGATGACATCCTCTTCGTCGATCTCGTCCTTGTCGCAGACCTGGATCCAATTTCCGCTCATCTTGTCCTCCCTTGATTGTCTTTATTGCGCGGCCGGGGCCAGCTCGTTGTGGAATTCCTCGCGATAGGGCCGCGCGGTGGCCGGCAGGTCGCGCTTCAGGAAATAATCCTCGTTGCGCAGCTGGCGCAGGAAGGCCGGGATCATCTCGCGATAGCCGGACCAGATCGATGGGTTCGGCGCCGGCAGGTCGTGCTTGATCATCGCGTGCAGCTTCGGCAGCGCGTGGTAAGGCACCATCGGGAACATGTGATGTTCGACGTGGTAGTTCATGTTCCAGTAGATGAAGCGGCTGATGGGGTTCATATAGACCGTGCGGCTGTTCAGCCGATGGTCGGTCACATTGTCGGCAAGGCCGCCATGCTGCAGCAGTCCGGTCAACACATGGTGCCAGGCGCCGTAGAGGCGCGGCAGGCCGATCAGCACCAGCGGCAGGATCGAGCCAATGGCGATTGCGGTAGCGATCGTGGCGAGATAGATCGCCAGCCAGATGCGGGCAATGCGGATGGCCTTTGGCTGCTCCATCTCCGGGATGAAGGTCTTTTCCGCCGCGCTGACGCCGCCGAAGGCATTGCGCAGCATGTCGACGACCGCATGCCAGGCATCGAGGATGCCGAAGAAATTAAGCACCACCCGGATGAGATCCGGCGGCCGCATCACCGCGATCTCGGGATCGCGGCCGACGATCACCGTATCGGTATGATGGCGCGCATGGCTCCAGCGCCAGGTCACCGGGTTGCGCATGATCATGAAGCAGGCGATCTGATAGACGACATCGTTCATCCAGCGCGTCTTGAAGGCGGTGCCGTGACCGCATTCGTGCCAGCGGCTGTCGGTGGCCGAGCCGTAAAGCACGCCATAGGCGAGGAAGAAGGGCACGGCCACCCACGAGCCCCAGAAATAGATGCCGAGCCCGGCAAAGATTGCCATGGCGCCGAGCCAGATGATCGTGTCGCGGATCGCCGGCGCATCGGAGCGCTGCATCAGCGCCTTCATCTCCTTGCGCGGAATGTCGGTGTGATACCACTCGGCTGCCGCCAGTCCCGTCTCGACGGCGGTGCGGCCGCTTTCGCCGAGAAGGTCGTAGTCACGTTTCTTCGTCTGGGTCGCCATTATCCGCCTCCCGTTGCCCTTGCCCTTGCCCAGGAGAATAGGTTGACTTTGGAAAGCGCTCAATGCAGGCTTGATATAATCTATCAAAAGCCATCAAGAATGGCTTGCATTCATGATTGAATCCATCAGGAACGCCGATGCGCCGTCCCACCATATCCGATCTCGCCCGCGCCTCCGGCGTTAGTGTCGCCACCGTCGACCGCGTTCTCAACGCGCGCCACCGGGTGCGTGAGGAAACAGCGCGACGGGTCTATGATGCGGCGCAGTCGATCGGCTATCACGCCGTCGGCCTCATCAAACAGCGCGTCTTCGAAGATCTGCCGCAATACAGGCTCGCATTCCTGCTGCAGAAGCCGATGCAGCCCTTCTATCAGAGCTTCGTGCGTGAGATCGAAACCGCAGCGCGCGCGTTGACGTCTGCGCGCATCCAGACGCAAATCGACTTTCCGTCGGCCGCGACTCCGGCAGCGATCGTCGAAAAGATCAAGGCGCTCGGCGCTCGCAACCAGGCCGTTGCTCTCGTTGGCCCGGATTATCCGGCGGTGACGACGGCGGTCGAGGAGTTGAAGGAGCGCGGCATTCCGGTGTTCTCGCTGCTCTCCGACCTCGCAACGGGCGTGCGCGACGCCTATGTCGGCGTCAACAACCGCAAGGTCGGACGCACCGCCGCCTGGACGATTGCGCGAACGGCGCACAAGCCCGGCAAGGTCGCCTGTTTCGTCGGCAGTCACCGCTTTCATGGCCATGAGCTGCGGGAAATCGGCTTCCGCTCCTATTTTCGCGAGAATGCGCCTGATTTCGATGTCGTCGACACGCTGATCAATCTCGAGACCGCCGAGATCACCCACGAAGCGACGTTGACGCTGCTGCAAAAACATCCCGATCTCGTCGGCCTCTATGTCTGCGGCGGCGGCATGGAGGGAGCAATTTCGGCATTCCGCGAAGAAGGTGTCGGCGGCAAGATCGTCCTGGTGGTCAACGAGCTGACGCCCGACAGCAAAGCCGGCCTTGCCGACGATATCGTCGCTATGGCGATCGGCACCCCCCTGCCCGCTCTCTGTAAGGAGTTGATGGTCTTGATGACGGCCGCCATCGAAAACGGTGAAACAGCTGTTCCCGGGCAGCTCTTCCTGCCTTTCGATATCCATATTTCGGAGAACATCTAAGCAATGATGGAATTCCATCATTTCGTTCGAAATTCTCTCAGCAATGAAAGCGGGCGCCGGCGATGGCGGATGGATTGCGACGCGAATTCCGATAGAGATCTGCGGACCCATTCACGAGGACCGCTCCGCCCTGACGCGGAGATGAGGAGGAAATAGCAGTCATGACTTCGATCCGTTTTGCGCTCAACCATATGGCCGCACCGTCGCTTGCCATCGACGATTTTTTCGCACTGGCCAGATCGCTCGGCATCGATGCCGTCGAGATCCGCAACGACCTTTCCGGCAATGCCATCCTCGACGGCACCAAGCCCGAGGTGATCAGGCAAGCGGCCGCCCACCATGGCTTGACGATCATTTCGATCAATGCCCTGCAGCGCTTCAATGAATGGAACGCGACAAGAGCCGCCGAAGCGCAGGAACTGATCGATTATGCCGGCGCGTCCGGCGCCAAGGCGCTCGTCCTCGTTCCGAAGAACGACGGCACCGGCTGCGCCGATGGCGAACGGCAGGCCAACCTGCGTCAGTCTCTGGCCGCGCTGAAGCCGATGCTCAAGGAAGCCGGCATTATCGGTCTCGTCGAGCCGCTCGGTTTCGAGATCTGCTCACTGCGCTCGAAGACCGAGGCGGCCGAGGCAATCAGGGAGCTCGGTGCGGAATCGAGCTTCAGGCTTGTCCACGACACCTTCCACCACCACCTTGCCGGCGAAGCGGCGACCTTCCCTGAGCTGGCCGGCCTCGTTCACATTTCCGGGGTCAGCGATCCCTCCGTTTCCGTTGCCGATATGCGCGATTCCCATCGCGTTCTCGTGGACGGCGACGACCGGCTCGATAATGCCGGGCAGATCAGGGCGCTGCTGCAGGCGGGCTATAAGGGTCCGTTCTCCTTTGAACCCTTTGCCGCGGAAGTTCATGCGGTCAAGGACCCGGCCGGTGCGCTTCGTACCAGCATGGATTACCTCAGCGCGCGGGTTTGAGACCTGAGCGAAATGTCGCCTGACATCGCCATCGACGTCGGGACTGGGCGGGGGACGATTGTCAAGATTGGCTGCGCTGACGCAGCCAATCGCCTGACGTTATTCCCTGCCTCTGAACCGGCGCTGATAGGCCGGATCATAGAGCGAGCTTTCGCGGAAATCTTCCACTGCCAGTGATGGGCCGACGAAGATGATCGCCGTGCGTTCGATCGGTTCGGCGGCAACCTTTGCCTCGATATCGGCAAGCGTGCCGCGCAGGACGCGCTCGTCCGGCCAGGAGGCCTTGACGACGATCGCGACAGAGCAGTCGACGCCGTAAAGCGGCGTCAACTCTTCGACCACTTGCTTCAGCGCGTGGATAGCCAGATGAATCGCCAGCGTGGCGCCAGTCGCGCCGAACTTCGCCAGTGTCTCGTCGTTCGGCATCGGCGACGCGCGGCCGGAAACGCGGGTCAGCACCAGGCTTTGGGCCACTGCGGGGATCGTCAGTTCGCGGCCGAGCGCCGAGGCTGCGGCGGCAAAGGCCGGGACGCCAGGCGTCATCGTATAGTCGATGCCATGCTTTTGCAGCCGGCGCACCTGCTCGGCGACCGCACTCCAGACCGAGAGATCGCCGGAATGCAGCCGGGCGACATCCTGGCCGGCCGCGGCAGCGCGAAGATATTCCGCCTCGATCTCATCGAGCGACATCGGCGCCGTATCGACGATGCGTGCGTCCGGCGGGCAATATTGCAGCAGTTCGGGCGAGACGATCGAGCCGGCATAAAGGCAGACCGGGCATCGGGCGATGAGATCGCGGCCACGCACCGTGATCAGATCTGCAGCACCTGGTCCCCCGCCGATGAAATGCACCGTCATCTCGTTATCCTTTCGTCCAGCGCCACTGCGTCACCGGCATCGCCGGCCGCCAGCCGCTCATGCCGCCGACAGGCTGGGCGCGCGATATTTCGATCCGTGTGAGGAAGCCGCTGCGTTTTGCATGTTCGGCGAGCAGCACCGCTTCCATTTCCAGCGTCACGGCGTTGACAACGAGCCGCCCTCCCGGCTTCAGCGCGGCAATCGCGGTATCGACAACACCCGGTTCGCTGCCGCCGCCGCCGAGGAAGATCACATCCGGCTCCGGCAGGTCTTTCAGCGCGAGGGGTGCCGCACCTTCGACGACAGCAAGATGAGGCACGCCGAAGGCGGCTGCGTTGCGGGCGACACGTGCGGCCCGCTCCGGCGATTGTTCGACTGCGATTGCCTTGAGGCTGGGATCGGCAAGCATCCATTCGATGCCGATCGATCCCGATCCCGCGCCGATATCCCAGAGCAGTTCGCCGCGACGCGGCGCGAGTGCGGAAAGCGTCATCGCCCGGATTTCACGTTTGGTGATCTGCCCATCATGCTCGAACAACTCGTCCTCGAGCCCGGCGGTAAAGGGCAGAATGCGTGCCCCCTCCCCTGCTGCGATATCAAGTGCGCAGACATTCAGCGGATCGATGTCCAGGAGGTCGAAATCCGTCGCCACCACACTTCTTTGCCGTTCCCGAACGCCGCCAAGCGCCTCGAGCACGGTAAGTTGCGACTGACCAAAGCCAGCAGCAGTCAGCAGCGCAGCCAGTTCGCCAGGCCCCTTCTCACCCGAGGTCAGCGCGAGGATGCGCCGCCCGGGGTGCAGAACCGGCCGGATCAGATCGATCGGCCGTCCATGCAGCGAGATCGTTGCGACCTCCTGCAGCGGCCAGCCAAGGCGGGATGCGGCAAGGCTGAAAGCCGAGGGCGCCGGGATGGTGCGCATCTCTTCCGCCGCCACATGGCGGGAGAGCGTTGCGCCGACGCCATAGAGAAAGGGATCGCCGGAGGCGAGCACGACAACAGGCGTGCCGCGCCTTTTAACGACGGCTTCGACCGAGCGCTCGAACGGGCTCTGCCAGGATAGTCTTTCGCCTGTGATCAGCGGCGCAGCAAGTGCGTGGTGCCGCGCGCCGCCGAAGACGGCAAGTGCTGTCGCAATCAGCCTCTTCGCCTCCTCACCCAGCCCTTCTGGACCATCTTCGCCGATGCCGATAATAGTCAGCCAGCGCTGGCCGGACGCAGGAGAGACATCAGACATGGGAAGACCCCGCATCTTGATCCTCGGCGGCACCAGCGAGGCGCGGCTGCTGGCCGAGGCGCTGGCGGCGCGTGATGATTGCGATGTTTTGTTGTCGCTTGCCGGCCGAACCGAAAAACCGGCCACGCAGCCTGTTCCGGTTCGCATCGGCGGTTTCGGCGGCGCTGCCGCACTTGCCGATTTCCTGAAGGCCGGCGGATATGGTCTGTTGATCGACGCCACGCACCCCTTCGCCGAGCGCATTTCGGCCAATGCCGCGTTTGCGGCCGAGACCACCGGCATTGCTGCCATCGCTCTGCGTCGTCCCGAATGGCACCGCCGGCCGGGCGATCGCTGGCAGGAGGTGCGGAGCATTCCGGCTGCCATCGAAGCGCTCGGGCCCTCCCCCCGCCATGTCTTCCTGGCGACGGGCCGGCAGGGTGCCCATCATGCGCAAGCCGCACCGCAGCATCACTACCTCGTTCGCAGCGTCGATCCCGTCGAACCGCCGCTTGCGCTTGATAATGTCGACTATGTCCTCGAGCGTGGTCCGTTCACGCTGGAAGGCGAATGCGATCTGCTGAGGCAGCACGACATCGACGTCATCGTCGCCAAGAACAGCGGCGGTGCCGCCACCTATGCGAAGATCGAGGCAGCCCGCCTGCTCGGTATCGAGGTGATGATGGTCGCGCGCGCACCGGCCCGGATCGTCAAGGCGGTCGACACTGTCGAGGCGGCGCTGGCGGCGATCGATCACCTGTTCCCTCCCGCCATGAAACGCGGCGTATAGACGAGGTCCAGTCTGCCTAGTCGCGTGACGATGCGTGTCTCGGCCGAGCCGATGATGATGCAGGTCGCCATATCGGCAATCGACGCATCTGCGTGCGACAGCTGCTGGACGGCGATGCATTCGTCGGGCCGCCCGGCTGCCCGCCCGAAAATAACCGGCGTTGCGGCAGGCAGATGGTCACGCAACAGCTTGAAGGCTTCGCCAAGCTGCCAGGGCCGCGCCCGGCTGATCGGATTATAGAGCGCGATGACAAAGCCCGCCTTTGCTGCCAATACAAGACGGTTTTCTATTATATTCCAAGGCTTTAGATTGTCGGACAGCGATATGGCGCAGAAGTCGTGGCCAAGCGGAGCGCCTGCTCTTGCCGCCACGGCCAGCATAGCCGTGATGCCGGGCAGGATGGTGAGATCGACCGCGCGCCACGCGGCCGGCCCGTTCTCGATCGCTTCGCAGACCGCGGCCGCCATGGCGAAGACGCCGGGGTCGCCGCCGGAGACGACGCAGACCTTGGCGCCATCCGCTGCCATGGCGAGTGCTGCCCCCGCCCTGTCGAGCTCCTCGCGATTGTCCGAGACATGCCGCAGCTGATCGTGGCGGAGCTGCAGCCTGTCGAGATAAGGCCCGTAGCCGAAGAAATCCGTCGCCGCATCGACAGCGGCCAAAGCTTCCGGCGTCATCTGCTCGGGGTTGCCGGGACCGGTGCCGATCACGAAAAGCCTGCCGGTCATCGGCTGCCCTCCCAGCCCGGCACCAGCACGAGCGAAAAATACGGCGCATTGCCATCGGTCCTGTCGGCAAGCTTTTCCATCGCCGCATTCGCCATGGTGCCGCGCTCGACATAGACGGCTTCTGCAAGCCGGCCGGCCGCTGCCAGCGCCCGGCGGATCTTCGGCAGATTGCGGCCGACCTTCATGATGACGGCGGCTTGCGTATCGGCAAGGCGGCGCGTCAGCTCGGTCTCGGCCATCGTACCGGGCAGTACGGTAAGCACGTCGTCGCCCTGGACGATCGGCATGCCCGCCAGCGACCAGCAGCCCGACATGGCGCTGATGCCCGGGATCACTTCCGTCGGGTAGCGTGTGGAAAGCCTGACATGCAGGTGCATATAGGAGCCGTAGAAGAGCGGATCGCCTTCGCTGAGAACGGCGACAGTCAGCCCGGCATCGAGATGCCCGGCAACCGCTTTGGCAGACAGATCGTAGAATTGGGTGATCAGCCTCTGATAGCGTTCGTCGTTCTTGTCGATCTCGGTCGTCACCGGATAATAGAGCGGCAGCAGCGTCACCCCGGATTTCAGCAGCGGCTCGACGATCGCCTTGCCGTTGCCGCCCCTGCCCTGCTTGGCGAAATAGGCGATCACATCAGCGCCTTCGATGGCGCGCACGGCTTTGAGGGTGAGGAGCTCCGGATCGCCGGGACCCGTGCCGACGCCGATAAGACGGCCGATTGTCGTCATAGGCCCGGCCTCGCCAATGCATTGATGGCGGCTGCCGTCATGGCGCTGCCGCCGAGCCGACCGCGGACGATGGCAAAGGGTACGCCGTAGGAATTTTCCGCCAGCGCATCCTTCGATTCCGCCGCGCCGACGAAGCCCACGGGCATGCCGAGGATCGCTGCGGGTTTCGGGGCGCCGTCGCGCAGGAGTTCGAGCAGATGGAAGAGGGCGGTCGGTGCATTGCCGATCGCGACAACGCTGCCGCCGAGCCGGTCGAGCCAAAGATGGATGGCGGCCGCCGAGCGCGTATTGCCGGTCTCGCGCGCAAGCTCCGGTGTCGCGGGATCGCGCAGCGTGCAGATCACCTCGTTGAGCGCCGGCAGCCGCGCCCGGGTGACGCCCTGGGACACCATTTCCGCGTCGCAGAAAATCGGCGCCCCACCCTTCAGCGCGTCGCGCGCCGCGCTGACGAAATCGGCGGAGAACAGGAAATGCTCCGCCGCCTCGACCAGCCCGCAGGCATGGATCATGCGCACGGCGATTTCGGCTTGATCGTCGGTGAAGCGCGAAAGATCGGCCTCGGCACGGATAATGGCAAAGGAACGCTCGTAGATCGCATCGCCGCTGCGGATATAATCGTAGTCTGGCATTCCTATTCCTGTCGCAGCGCCTTCGAAACGCCGGTTGCGCCAAGCCGTGTAAGGCAGGCGGCGGTCGATTCGCCAGCGTCTTTGTTGTCTTCGATGGACCGGGCGAGCCTCTCTATAGCGAAATCGATCCGACCGCCAGCGATCCGTTCGACCGGCAGATCCGCCGCAAGCCCATTGAGGATGAGGCCATAACCTTCCGCCGAGCCCGTCAGGGTCAGCGCCGGCCGGGCATGAGCGCAGCCCTTGGCGCAGCCGGATAGATGCAGCGTCAGCGAACCGTCGAAAAGGGCAGGTGCTACGGCAATGAGCCGGCGCGCCAGAGTTCGGGTCTCGTAGAAAGCGGAGCCGCAGGCGCCGGCGCCGGCACAGGCGGCGATATGTTCGGTTTTCTCGCCGGGCTGGGTGCTGAAGCCATGTCCGGCGGCGGCCACCTGCATAGCCGGCACTGTATCGGCGGAAAGCCCGATGAAGAAAAAACCGCGACCAGGCGCAAGTCGGATGGCTGTTGCGCCCCGGGCCTTTGCCAGATCGAGCAAAGCGACCAGATCGGACGCTCTCATCTGCCCGAATTCCGGCCTGACGCCGAGTATGGTTTTGCCGTCCTCAAGCCGGTGCGAGCCGGCAAGCGGCATCCCTGCCGCGCGCGACGGAATGACCTGAATGCCATCCATCGCGGGAAAACGCGCCCGCAGAAGCGCCGGATCGATATACCTTGCCCGCCTGCCCTGCCCGAGGGCCGCCAACAGGCTCAGAATTTCGCCAACGGCTGATATCGCCGCCTTCGCAGGACCGCTCGCGACCGGCATTGCCGTTTCAGCGTCGCCATTGATCGCGACAAGCCAGTCTGCGCCGAATTGCGCGACGATACGAATATCGGCGGAAAGTGCTGACAAGCCGAAGGATCCGCCGCCATCGACGACAAGCGAGAGCTTCGGCGCGAGCCGCGGCGAGGTGAGCAGATCGTGGAGCGTGCTGCGTAAGGCCATTTCCATTGCGGCCGCATCGCTTATTTCCTCCGGGTCGATGCCGTGCAGTGGCGATGTCTCGATCGCTGGTCCGACCGGAACCATGATCCCGGCGGCATCGATGTCGTCAGCGAGCTGTCCGACGGTCTCGGCGCGCAGCCCGCGGATCTGCAGATTGCCGCGCGCGGTGATTTCGAGAATGCCGTTTCCATGGGCTGCGGCGGAGCGGGCAAGGCTTGCGAACTGCGACAGCGTCAACGCGCCGCCGGCCGGCCGCAGCCGCACCAGCAAACCATCGCCGGTCTGCATGGGCGCGGCAAGGGCGGGGCAGGCGCCGCGTCTACGCATCTTTGCCGCCGGGCGCCCGTGCAGATCCGCCTCGCCCGTCCTGTCGCTCGCCTTTGCGGCCTTAATGCTCATTCTCGATCCTCTGGCCACTTCTTACATGATCGTAGCCGGGCCGGCAAAGCATGCTGGAAGGCTTCGGACTGGCTATTCCTCGAAATCCCGTCCCTTGCGCAAGAGATAGATGTCCATGATCCATCCGTGCCGTTGCCTGGCCTCGGCCCTGAGCGTCAGAATATCGCTGGCGATGTCGCCAAGTCGCCCTGCTCTGACGATCTCATCCTTGGTGCCGAGATAGGCCCCCCAGAAGATCTCGGCATCGGGATCGTCGATCTTGGCAAAAGCCTGTTCGCCGTCGAGCATGACGATGGTGCTGTCGGCCAGAATCCCGTCCTGCGCCAGCCTGCGCCCTGTGGTGATCTCGATCGGTTTGCCGACGAGGTTGACCGGGATTCTGTGGCTGGCCGCCAGCGCCTGAATGCTGGTGATGCCGGGAATGACGCTGTAATCGAAATCCAGGCTGCTTTCCCGCCGCACGCGTTCGATGATGCGGATCGTGCTGTCGTAGAGACTGGGATCGCCCCAGACGAGAAAGGCGCCGCTGCCCTCATCCGGGAGACCGGAGACCAACTCTCCATAGATGCGGGCGATCTCGCCGTGCCAGGTATCGACGCTCTGCACATAGGTCTTGTCTGCCGCCTGCCTTTGCGGCACCGCGAATTCTGAAATCCTGCCACCTGGCCGCGTGATATAGCGTTCGCAGATATCCCGCCGGATCTCGGCGAGCTCTTCCTTGCCGGCGCCCTTTACCGGCAGGAAGACCACGTCGGCTACGTTCATCGCGTTGATCGCCTGTATGGTGAGGTGCTCCGGGTTGCCCGTGCCGATGCCGATGATATGGATATGCTTCACGCGGATACTCCCCGTTGAGTCCTGGCGGTCTTGCCGAAAAAGCCTCGTCGTCGCAAGGGCTGAACGGGAGTTGGCCGCGGCCAACCGGCCCCGTGGGTGGCGTCCGAGCCCTGTTGTTGCTGCAAATCCCGAATCGTGTCACTTTCGATACGCTTTTTGACGCTATGTTGACAGAAAAGCGCATCGAAAAGGATTGGGTGTTTTGGACAACATTAGCGTATCGACGACAGAT
>NZ_JBPWQY020000002.1:0-419410 GCF_051810725.1 Rhizobium zaerense
ATGGCGAAAAACGCCGTAAAGACAGCGTCGGAAATCGAAGGATTGACCGCTTTGATGGAGCGGCATGCTGAGGCCCTGTCGGGACAATTGCAAGCGCATCATGTCAAGGTCTTTCCGCCGTCTGCAGAGAAAGGCATCCGAGGGTTTGGGCCGTCGGAGGCCGCAAAGCTTCTCGGCGTCAAAGAATCCTATCTTCGCCAAATCGCGTCCGACATGCCGGAACTGAACGTCAGTACGGGTGCGGGCGGCCGTCGTATATTTTCGATCGAGGATATCCATCAGATCCGGAAGCATATGGATCAGGTGGGTCGCGGAAATCGACGCTACCTGCCCCACCGGCGCGATGGCGAGCAACTGCAAGTCATTTCCGTGATGAATTTCAAGGGTGGGTCGGGCAAGACCACGACGTCGGCACATCTGGCCCAGTATCTTGCCATGCGGGGATATCGCGTGCTCGCGATCGATCTCGATCCTCAGGCCAGCCTGTCCGCCTTGTTCGGCAACCAGCCGGAAATTCATGTCGGTCCGAACGAAACGCTCTACGGCGCCATTCGCTACGATGAAGAACAGCGCCCGATCGAAGAGGTGGTCCGGGGAACGTACATTCCCGATCTCCATCTCATTCCCGGCAATCTTGAGCTTATGGAGTTCGAGCACGACACACCGCGCGCCCTAATGAGCCGCAAAGAAGGCGATACGCTTTTCTACGGGCGGATCAGCCAGGTCATCGAGGACATCGCCGACAACTACGACGTCGTCGTCATAGACTGCCCTCCCCAGCTCGGCTATCTCACGCTTTCTGCGCTGACCGCCGCGACGTCGATCCTGGTGACTGTGCATCCCCAGATGCTCGATGTCATGTCGATGAACCAGTTTCTGGCAATGACGTCAAATCTGCTGCGGGAAATCGAAAATGCTGGCGCCAGGTTCAACTTCAACTGGATGCGGTATCTCATCACCCGCTTCGAGCCGAGCGACGGCCCGCAAAACCAGATGGTCGGTTACCTCCGGTCGATCTTCGGCGAGAACGTGCTCAATTTTCCGATGTTGAAGACGACCGCTGTCTCCGATGCCGGGCTTACAAACCAGACACTCTTCGAAGTCGAGCGCGGCCAATTCACGCGTTCGACATACGATCGCGCCTTGGAGGCGATGAATGCCGTCAATGACGAGATCGAGTCTTTGATCAAGAAAGCATGGGGTAGAACCACATGAGCCGAAAGGACCTTTTGGGGGTTTCCGCAACCGTTCCTGCCGCGCCCTCGCCGCACGACCCGCAATTGGCAAAGAGCCGAACCATGCCGCTTCTCGGCGTTGCTCGCAAGGACCGTGACCCGGCGACAAAGCTGACCGCCAATATCGGCAATGCTTTGCGCGAGCAGAACGATCGCGTGGAACGAGCCGAAGAAATCGAACGGCGTCTTGCCGAGGGCCAGGCGGTGATCGATCTCGATCCGAACGTCATCGATCCCTCGTTCATGCAGGACCGGATGCCGGGCGACATCGATGGGCTGCTTGCGTCTATCAAGGAACAGGGCCAACAGGTGCCGATCCTCGTGCGCCCTCACCCTCATACGTCCGGTCGCTATGAAGTTGCCTTCGGTCATCGCCGCTTACGCGCGGTGACCGAACTCGGCCTGGCGGTCAAGGCGGTCGTCCGGGATCTTACGGACGAGCAACTGGTCGTTGCTCAAGGCCAGGAGAATAACGAGCGCCAGGATCTTTCCTTTATCGAGAAAGCGCGATTTGCCGCCCGTCTGAAGGAACGTTTCTCTCGAGACGTGATCATCTCATCGATGTCCGTCGACAAGGGCGATCTTTCCAAGATGCTCGCCATCATCGAAGCCCTTCCCGTGGACTTGATCGATGCCATCGGCCCTGCCCCCGGCATCGGCCTTAGAAGCTGGCAGGAACTGGCCGATCTGATCGAAAAGGCTTCCTCGGCCGACAACGTCCTCGAACGTGTGCGTTCCACCGAATTACAGGTGCTTCATTCCGCCGACCGGTTCAAGGCGCTGATTGCACATCTGAAGCCGCGCCGGTTGGAACGCGGTCTCCCTGAAGTCATGGCGAGCCCCGCTGGCGAGCGCCTGGCGCAGGTGAAGCAGAGCAAGGCGAAGGTGGAAATCATGATCGATCGGAAGGCGACGCCGGACTTTGCGGCCTTCGTGCTCGAGCAATTGCCGGCGCTTTATGAAGCGCACCGTGCGAAACAGAAACAGAAGAAGGAAGCGTAACGCGCAAAAGAAAAGAGCCCCCTCAACGTTGCCGTCGCGGAAGCCCTTCTGTCTCTTTAGCACGAACAGAATCGCATTTCCTCAGATCCTCGTCAAGAGTCTTTGGCACCGATTTGGTGAGCAAATTTCTTTTGCCTGCTGAAAGGTAAGAGACGATGCAAACGGGAAATGTGACGACGCCCTTTGGGCGGCGGCCGATTTCGCTTGCCCTGGTCAGACGGCAGCAAGCTGTTGCCGAGATCAAGGCGGGGAAGTCGGCAGAGAAGTGGAAAGTCTTTCGCGACGTTTCCGCGGCAATGGCGCTGCTTGGCATTCAGTCCAACAGCTTGGCGGTGCTTGACGCCTTGCTGAGCTTCTATCCGGAAAACGATTTGCGCCAGGACGCATCGCTCATCGTTTTTCCGTCGAACGCGCAGCTGTCATTGCGTGCCCATGGCATGGCGGGTTCCACCCTCCGACGGCATCTTGCGGCGCTTGTTGAGGCCGGCCTGATCATTCGAAAAGATAGCGCCAACGGTAAGCGCTACGTACGCAGAGACCACACGGGTGATATCGAGAACGCCTTCGGTTTCGATCTTTCGCCATTGCTGTCTCGCGCGGAGGAGCTCGCCATGTTCGCGCAGCAGATCGTGGCGGAGCGCGCCGCCTTCAAAAGGATGAAGGAGAATCTGACGATCTGCCGGCGCGACGTGCGCAAGCTGATTTCGGCGGCCATGGAGGAAGGGGCAGACGGCGATTGGCAGGCGATCGAAGGCATTTATGTAGGGTTGATTGCCCGACTGCCACGCACGCCATCGACCGCTGACGTGAACGCAATCCTCGAAGAAATGCAGATGCTGAAAGAGGAAGTGCTCAACCGGCTGGAAAATCAGGAAAAAGCAGAAAATCCAAGCGGCAATGCTGCCCATACCGAGCGGCACATACAGAATTCAAAACCCGAATCCTTCAGTGAACTTGAACCTAGCTCCCGAAAAGAGCAGGGGGCAAAATCGAGCGAGGCGAATGGAATCCAGCGAGAGCCGTTGAAGGCATTCCCGCTCGGCCTGGTGTTGAAGGCCTGCCCGCAAGTTATCGATTATGGGGCCGGCGGCGCGATAGGGAGCTGGCGCGAGTTGATGTCCGCAGCCGTCGTCGTCCGGTCGATGCTGGGGATCAGCCCGTCGGCCTATCAGGAGGCGTGTGAGATCATGGGGCCGGAAAATGCGGCGATCGCGGTTGCCGGCATCCTGGAGCGAGCAAACATGATCAATTCTCCGGGCGGATACTTGCGGGATCTCACGCGACGGTCGGAGCGAGGCGAATTTTCGCTGGGGCCGATGATTATGGCCTTGTTGAAGGCGAATGGCCTGGCGCAAACGAGAGCGGGGTAGGGGCGGCCGGGCCATTTCGAAGAGAACCGCGGGGAAGTTTGCCCCCTCCATAGGCTCGGTAGAAAAGTTGGTCGCGACCAACTCTGCTAAACCCTTGTAGTCGTTTGAATTTTGAATTTCGATATTTTGGAGCGAAATCACCAGCTGGGAGTACGGCCTTCGAGGAAGACCGAGGGGGTAGTCTCCGATAGGCGCGGCGTCGGGCGGCAGGAGAAGCGAGCCAGTCGTCGGATCATCGATCCTGCAGATAGGCCAAAGGCGCATCATCGTATGAAGAGGCGCTCGATCTCCCCTCGCTGTTCGGCGTGTTTGGACGGATTGTCGTTCCTTAGTTTTTGCAGGTTGAGGATCTTCCAGCGGACCGCCGGCAAGGCGAGGGCGTGCGGCAAGCCGATAACCTCGAAGTCGGGGTCACCATCGTGAAGGGACAGCAGAAACGTGCGGGCCTTGTCATCAAGGCGCTCCTGGATGTCCTTCAGGAACCGCTCCCGGACATCCAGCAATTCGTCTAGCGAGACCTTCTCGATTGTCATCCCATCGAATTCTTGATTGAAGACATGGGCGACGTCTGCCCTTTTGGGCTGCAGCAACTCGTGGGGCGGGCGTCCGGAGCTCGCCACGTAGACGAGGAAGGTGCGAAACAGCGGGTCGGTCAGTCCCTCGTTTTCATAAAGCAACTTGATGTCGAAGAGATCGCGCGGATGCTGGCGATCGACCGCTGCATGCATCTTGCCGCCGAAGAGGTCTTCGAAGGCGACAACCTGCATTTCTGCAAAACCAAATTGATCTTCGACCCGCTCGCTGACCCTGCGTCGTTCGACGGGGTGCACCGTGCCGCGGGCGACCGGAGAGGTTTCGATCTTGATTGCGGTCTGGCCCCGCCTCACCTCGACGCGTGTATCGCCGCCGCCACCGCCAGCTATTCGCTTTGTCCGGACGCCCTTGATGCTTTCGACCTTCCCAGCGACCCGGTCGAGGGCCTCGTCGATTTCGGCCAGGCTCGCGACCCTCGGTTTGAGCGGAAGGTAGGTCAGGTCGATATCGACCGAGAGACGCGGGAGATCTCTGTAGAAGAGATTGATGGCGGTTCCACCCTTCAAGGCGAAAACTGGTTCGTCGGCAATCATCGGCAAAGCCTGAACGAGGAGCTCGAGCTGGAAAATATACTGTTCACGGGTCATCGTTGCCCTCCGGCTTCCCGGGAAGATACTCTTCCGGAATGGTGATACGGTATGTGGGATGCAGTTTACCGCCCTTGATGAATGAACGGTCGCCGCTTCCAAGATCGACGATCGATCGGTCGACATGCTTGAGCCAGGCATGCTCGTGGCGGTCGGCAAATACGAAAAAAAGCCTTTTCACCTGGACCTTGGTGCAGTCGGCCAGAAGCCCGGTGATACGACGCGGGCGCAGGTTGGTCAGACCCTCGAAGATCGTATCGATGTTGTGAAAGCTTTCGTTGCCCGGCAGTTCGTCCAGCGCTTCGAGGATGGCCCGCTCCGGCGCTGAAGCGCGTATCGTCCAGTTCTGTAGAAACAGGATGGCGTTGCCGTCCGGTTCAGCCGCCAGTGGTTCGATGCCAAGATCCGCCGTCTTGAAGAGTCGCGTGCTGCGGAGGACGGGGAGGCCATTGGTGGGAAGGTTCACGAGCCAGCGGGGCGCATCGGCATAGAAGAAGACTTTTTCGGCGTCCCCCAGCGCCAGGTAGTGCACATGCCCGCGAAGCCCGAGCGCCGTGCGGCCGCCGACGTGGAACTGGTAATTCATGATCGTCTGTGCAGACATGACGGCAATGCGCCAGTCGATGCGTTCTTCTGCCGAACCATCCCGCGAGGGACGCCGATAGACGCCATGTATGACGGGCTCCAGCCAGCCGCGGCGCAAATAATCATGTGTCGAGCTCCGGCGGATTTCCATTTTCCGCATCCATGCGGAATCCACGATGAAACCTGCCGGAACCTCATCCAGCATTGACTTTAATTTGCCGCGTTTTTGATAGCTCATGACGGACAAAAATGGCACCTTTTAAAGTGGCCGGCAAGAAGACCTTATAAAGAGGGAAAAATGTCCGTTTCTAACGGACTTTCACGGTTAATCATGTGGCGGCGAAACCTGCCCGTCATTGTTCATCTTGAAGCCATTTTGCCCAAAGCTGCAGAAAGGCACGATAGTTCATCATGCCCACACGCAAAAATTGCAAGCCTTCAATCCTGCGATCCTTCTCTTTCGTACTCACGAAGCAGAACGCCCGAACCGGCGCGCCAGGTGTGCTTCGACCGTGCTCATCAAGATAAAGCACGCCGCCATGAGCAAGACCGTTGCGTAAGACCTTGCAAAAGAGGGCAGCCGTTAGCGCAGCCCCTGCAGTCAGCCCCGCTGGCAATTGGAAAGCAGCTCCCACGTCGGCAGGCAAACCTCCTTGCGAAAGGTCCGGGATGCCCGTACCCTTCGGCAGATAATGGTATCGCCAAACGTCAGGTTGGTAAAATGGAGCTTGGGAGATCGGGTGGTTGCCGATGTTTTTTCGCATGGCTCCAGCTAATCGGCTGCTTAGGACGCCGTCATTCAAATGGCCGACTGCGTGACCCATCTCCGGTTTCCATATCCGCTCGATCGGTAGGTTGATCATCGGCGTGGAGATCGCCAATAGGAACGACGCGTTCAGGGGGACGGAACCGTCATCGCGTTTTTCAGAGATCAGTGGCCAGAGCTAGTCGATCAGCATTTGGCAACGACGCGGGATGTCGATGCTGAAACTTTGCGGGTTTTCCATCGGCGTTCATCTCCTGGCGATCGAACCCTCGGGCGAGGGCGCCATCGTCGTCCACTGACACATTCTTATCCCGGTCCCGAACCGCACGTAAAATTCTCAAATTAGCTAGTCCCTTGGCTCTTCTGCGCTATCGGCTGCGATTTGCTAGTTGGGATGATTTCCTATTTTAGTTTGGCCCGACTTTTAGGGCGAAATGGAACAAAACAAGAACCAAATTAGTATTCTTACGCACATGAAGTCCTATTCAAGGCGAACCAGGGGAAGCCCGTGGACAATGTCCCTCGCGCGCAACGCCCGGGGAGGAGCTGAGGGAGCGGATTGCACACCTGGACGCTCCCTTCGCTTTAGCACCTCGTGCACAACTCGTCGCGGATCGGTTCGACTGGCATTGCCTTCGGCCCGGGCTGTCGGCAAAGCTGAAGCATGGCCGTGCCAGTCTTCACCCGAGGGCTTCGATCCCTGACGCAGCATTACCGGATCTTGGCCGCAAAGGAGGCTTCGCTTGCCGAAGAGACGGTGGGACATGGTGAGGAGGCGATAGAGGAAGAGGAGGGAAGGGGAACGCTGTGACGGATTGAGAGGGTTGGAGAGAGGCTCCGCCCGGTTCGTCATGGAGAAACCGACATGGCCCAGGCCATTCAGAAAATCACCCTCAGCGCAGCCCGGGATGTTCCCTTCAACAAGCTGGTGCTCAGCCAGCAGAACGTCCGCAAGATCAACGCAGGCGTCTCGATCGAGGACCTGGCGGAAGACATCGCCCATCGCGGGCTTCTCACCAGCCTCAACGTCCGTCCGGAGCTCGACGGCGATGGCAAAGAGACCGGCATCTATCGCATTCCGGCCGGCGGGCGCCGTTATCGTGCCCTCGAGCGCCTGGTCGCGCAGAAGCGACTGGCCAAGACTGCAGGTGTTCCCTGCATCGTCAGCAAAGGCGAAACCCTCGAGGTCGAGGACTCGCTCGCCGAAAACGTCCAGCGAGTCAGCCTACATCCGCTCGATCAGTTCCGCGCCTTCCAGACCTTGCGGGAGCAAGGGCTCGGCGAGGAGGAGATCGCCGCACGCTTCTTCGTCTCGGTCGCGACGGTCAGACAGCGGCTGCGGCTGGCATCCGTCTCACCGCGGCTTCTCGACTTCTATGCCGAGGACGAGATGACGCTCGAACAGATCATGGCATTCTCGATCACCAACGACCAGGTTCGCCAGGAGCAGGTCTGGGACACGATCTCGCGTTCGCATAGCCGCGAGCCCTATTACGTCCGTCGGCTGCTGACCGAAACTGCAATCCGTGCCAGCGACCGCCGCGCCGTCTATGTCGGCATCGAAGCATACGAGGCCGCAGGCGGTGTGACCATGCGCGATCTGTTCGACCAGGATCAGGGTGGCTGGCTGCAGGATCCGGCGCTGCTCGAGCAGCTTGTGATAGAAAAGCTCAAGACTGACGCCGAGGCGATCCAGGTGAGCGAAGGCTGGAAATGGGTCGAAGCCGCGTTCGATTTTCCCTATGGCCACACCTCCGGCCTGCGCCGCGTCTACGGCGAGCAGGCCGAAATGACTGATGAACTGGCCCGCTATGACGCCACCCGTGCCGAATACGACAAGCTCGACGCAGAATATGCGGAGGCGAGCGAGTACTCGGAAGCGACCGAACAGAAACTGGAGGAGCTTGGTGCCGAGCCCGACCGGCTCAACGACCGGCCTTTCGTGTTCGATCCACAGGAGATCGCCCGCGGCGGCGTCTTCATCTCGCTCGGCGCCAGCGGCGAGCCTAAGATCGAGCGAGGCTTCGTGCGACCCAAGGATGAACCGAAGGATGAGACGGATCTGACGGATGATATCGGTGACGATCATGACGCTCATGACAGTGCTCGCCCGGTAATCGGCGCCGCCGGCGAGGAAGGCACCCAACCGGACGACGAGGACGAAGCGATCAAGCCACTTCCCGATCGCCTGGTTCTCGATCTCACGGCAGCTCGGACGATCGCTTTGCGCAATGCGCTTGCGAACGATCCCATCATCGCCTTTGTCGCTGTCCTGCATGCTTTTGTCCTGAAAACCTTCTACGTCTACGGCTCGGATTCGTGCCTGGAGGTGACGCTGCAGAGCGCTCGCTTCAGCCAGACGCCCGGCCTCGGCGATACGGTCTGGGCGAAGGAGATAGATCAGCGGCACGATGGCTGGGGCCAGGATCTTCCCAAAGAACCGAATGATCTGTGGGATTTCCGGCACCAAGATCACCTTCTCCGGCATGGACTACAATGACCACGACCGGATCTGGGCGAAGCTCGACCAGGCGCATGCGAAGCATCCCGACATGGTATTGCTGCACGGCGGCTCGCCGAAAGGTGCCGAACGTATCGCGGCCTGCTGGGCGGACGCGCGCCGGGTGACGCAGATCACCTTGAAGCCCAACTGGACCAAGCACGCCAAGGCCGCGCCGTTCCGGCGCAATGACGAGATGCTGTCGGTCATGCCCGCCGGATTGATTGTCTTTCCTGGAAACGGCATCACCGGCAATCTCTCCGACAAGGCACGCCGGCTCGGCATTCCTGTCTGGCAGGCTTCAGGAGACGGCACGTGAGCGCCGCTTTCCTGAATATATGGAAAACATGGGGAAGATGGATTATATGGAAATTGAAGTGGAGACAATAGCGATGAAGCAATTCACGACAGGTGACTTGAATAAACAAATCGGCGATATCACCGACGCGGCGAGCCGCGAGCCGGTGATGCTCACCCGGCACAAGAAGCCGCGTTTCGTGCTGATGAGCTACGAGCACTATGAGCGCATGCGCACCGGCGGCGATCCGCGCCGGGCCTATCATATCTCGGAAATGCCCGCCGAGCATGCAGAACTGTTCGACGAGGCGCTCGATAAGTTGGCGCGCGGCGAAGGCTACGACGATGAGCCGTGAATTCCGCCCCGGCGAGGTCATCTCCTATCCCTATCTATGGGCCTGGCAGCAGCAGCGCGGGGAAACCGAGGGCCGTAAGCAGCGCCCCGTCTGCGTCGTCGTCGCCATCCGCAATGCTGCCGACGGAAACACCCACCTGGCGCTTCTCGCCATCACCACCCAACCGCCGCAGACGGGCCGGATCGCTCTGGAGATCCCGGAGATCGAGCGCAAGCGTGCGGGCTTAAGCGATCTAAAGCAGTGCTGGATCATGGTCGACGAATACAATTACGATATTGTCGAACGCTCCTGGTACATCGAGCCCGGTCAGGACATCGTCGGCCGCTTCAGCAAGTCCTTCATGGTGAAGATCGCCAGACTGTTTGCCGAGGCGCGCGGCCGAACCGGCCGGGTCAACCGCCACGACTGAGACTTCCCGCATCCCTGCCGCCCTCCGAAGCGACATCCCTTGAAATCACGTCTGTCACTCGATTGCGCTCCGCAGAACTGCAGTCGCGTCAGGAGAGGCCTACAGTTCGAGCGTTATGCCGACCGAAGCCGTCTTTGATGATGAGGATGGGATCAGGACTGTGCCAATCTCTCGCGATGTGCCCGACTGGTTGACGGCCAGGGTCCATTGATCCGAACACCACGACGCATGTCACGAGCGCGGCACTCCGCGCGGCAGCAAACGGCCGCCACGGCGAGGTCTCCTGACGACGTCGCAATCAAGGACCATTCCCGTTCTTTATGTCGCCTTTCTAAGGGACCGGCCGCGATCAGCGTCAACCCCGCAAGGGGGTTTCCCTTCGCTACGCTCCGGTGACGCCTGCGGCGCGGTCCCTTCTTCGGGCGCCATCGGGAATGGTCCCGATGCAACGAAGGAGACAATTCCATGGCTACCACGATCGCAACCCTCACCGAAAAGACCGACGGCACTCTCGAAGGCGTCTTCGCCACCATCCGGGTCAACGCCCCGATCGCCCTCGTCCCGAACGCCAGCAAGGCGAGCGAAGAAGCCCCGGACTACCGCATCATCCACCGCAAGACCGGCTTTGAGATCGGCGCGGCCTGGAACCGCATCTCCCGCCAGGCCGGCGAAGAATACATCTCCACGAAGCTCGAAGCGCCCGAGATCGGCGTGATCTTCGGCAACGTCGCCCCGGCGCCCGGCGGCGAGCCCGGCAAGAAGGTGATCCTCTGGAACAGCCCTGCCTGAACCGGACCGCCGGCCCCGCAATCGGGGCCGGCCTCCCCATTCCAAAGGAGGCCGCCATGAGCCGCTACACAATTACCGTCACCAGGACCGCATCCCGCCACTCCGACCCGGATGCCATTGTCGGCTACGACCGCCCGCTTCAGACGTTCTTCCTCCAGGCATTTCTGGGCGCCGGTGGCGAGGATCTCGAACTCTGGCTTGGCACTGACATAAGGGAGTTCGAAACACTGTCGCAACTGCGTACCGCAGCAATCGCACGCGGTTTCGACTTCACACCCTTGGCATCCGGCATTCTTCACAGGCTGCTGGACGACCATGCCCGTGAAGCGCATTACGCGGTCAGCGAGACGATTATCCAGGATCTTCTCAACCGGACATCCGCCCACTAGCTCAAACTCAAATGACCTTAGCCCGGCGCAACGCCGGGCTAATTTTTACTTGGCCAACAAGATTACTTGTTCAGCGCATCCTTCAATGCCTTGGCCGGCGTAAAGGCCAGCTTCTTGGCCGCAGCAACCTTGATCGTCGCGCCGGTCGACGGGTTGCGAGCCTCGCGCTCCGGTGTCGCCTTCACCTTGAACTTGCCGAAGCCGGGCAGCGACGTCTCGTTGCCGGCAACGGCTGCCTCGGTGATCGATGCAATCACTGCTTCGACGATCGCCTTTCCCTGGGCCTTCGTGAGGCTGTGTTCGCCGGCGATCTTGTCGGCAATTTCATTGGTCGTGGTCATTTTCTTCTCCGCATCGTTTCAGACGCAGAATCCCTGCCATTGCCGGCCGAAACTGTCATCGACACGCTGCGGCTAATGGCGCGGAAAGCCCCGGATTTCCACAGTTATTCACGTGGTCACGTATCAGTAACCCGAAGACGGGCATCGAGCCCGTCCCCGGGTTTGGGCGCGATACGGAGAGGAAATGTCTGCTCAGTCCATCCGAGGGTGTCATGGGTGCATGACGGCCTCAAGGACGAGCGGTGCCCCCAATTTTGCCTCCGCTCCGGTTCCCTGCACTCCGACAAAATCGGCACCCCCACTCGCCGCCGCTGGCGGTCGCGTTCCGCGATCCCTGACCCCGCCACGCACCCATGACCGCGCGCGTCGTCTTTCACAAACGTCAAGGAGACGACGACGATGCTTCTGGAACAACACATTGAAGAGCTTTGCCTCGAACTGCGCGAAGCAATCGACCAGGTGGAGCGCCGCGAGATCGCAAACGAACTGGAGCTGGCGCGTGCCGAACTGGCGGTGATCACCGCAGAGCAGGAAGGCGCAATCGACACCGAGCCACCCTTCTGAGGGTGGCTTTCGCCATGTCGCCTGGCCTGACGCGCCGGATCGACCGGCGCTTCAGGCCAGCTTCGCGCGCCACCCGCAGATGTCAGAACCTGCGGAGGTTCTTGCGGGAAGGGCGGAAGCGGTGGGATACCCCAACTCCTGTTTCGATCCCATACGATCGACATGAGGATGGCATCCGCCTCCGCGGCACTCTCTTCGCTATCGATCACCCGATGCATCTTGCCGGATATGCGGTGTCGGCCTGTATCCGCGTGACCGTCTCTTTCGCAGAAGCTGAAGGAAGAGCCTGACCGCCTCTTCCTCCCGCGCGAAATGATGCTCCCGCCTTTGACCTCTTGCACCGATTCGGCCCCATCGGCGGATGAGACAGGCATCGCCGAACAGATTCGGTTCAATCGACATGGCATAGTAGCGGGCCATGTTTTTCTTGGCGTCGATGCGTTCGACATAGAGCTGGTAGCGTTGCGCAATCATGAACCGAAGAATCGGGCAAGGCAGACTCGGCGTCCAACGACATATTTGAATCGGTCGGTCTCGATTGATTCATGCTGATGATGGGTTGTCGGCGGCTGATCCGGGCGAGCCGCCTGCGGCGGACGGTGCTATTCGCTGGCGCTCACGGAGCCCGTAAGCGGTCTCCGGTAGGGTAGGCGTGGGGCATCTGCGAACAGAATACCCCTACGCCCTCCTCCGAACCGTGCTTGCACCTTTCAATGCACACGGCTCTCCATATGCGGTTTCACCCGACAGGAACTTGTGACTTCCTGGCAGGCCGGACAGACAATCATCGCCCGACGCTGCGCGGTTGCCAAGTTCCGGTTCGTCAGCGGTTTGTCTCGCAAATGCCGATCGCTTTGACGATGATGCACTGCGAACGGCCCGCGCGTATCGCCACAGATGTCGCATTCGCGCGCATCAAGGCGGTCGATGAGGTCGTTTGGGCTTTTGACCCACCATGCTCCCTTAGTGACATCGTCCACGACTGGACTTGTCCAGGAGAGGCGGCGTAGATGCTTCAGTCGCCACAGTTTGAGGCTGCGAACTTCACCACGTATTACCGAGGAGACCTCGTAATCCGTGCCCTTGCTCAGACGTGTCCGGATCTTTGCCGTTGTTGTCCGATGACGCATCGCCAACGTTTTCACGAGGCTGCGGAACGTCACCAGTTCCAACAGTCCCAACGCTTTTTTGACGTCATCGGCCAACACATAATAGTTGGCGAAGCCACGGAACTCCGAGTTATAGGCGAGGACGATGTTGCGATCGCTGGTATGTGCGAACTGTACTCGTCGATGGCCATTTTTCCTGGCGAGATCGCCGTAGCCATGCCTGCGACAGAACGCGGTGACCCTCTCTCGTGGCACACGCAGACTGACATTGCCGGTGGTCGGGCGACTTAAGATGCGCCACGTCCGCCCATCGGGCCCCTTGCGGTCGGATTTCTGTCCGGCGCCGGTCGAGGTATATGTCGATATGCGGTAGCCAAGAAAGGTTACCCCTTTTGATGCGGCATGGACCCCACTTTTCTCGGGCGCAACGGCGAGCTTCAGCGTTTCCGTCAGATATTGTTCAACGGAAGCCATGATCTCGCGCGCCTCCTGCTTGCTGCCGATGATGCCGATCAGGAAGTCATCGGCATACCGGCAGTAACGGAGCCTTTTGAAGTTCGGCCATAGGATCGACGGACGGCATTTTCCGCCTTTCCTTGTTAAGGCCTTCGATCTGCGCCATCACGGCGTTAATCTGGCCCTGATCCGCGCTACTGGCACGGAGCCGTTCAACTTCTCGGCGGAGGCGATGTACGCGATGTTGTAGCGCCGCGTAGGCCGCGAACGGACGTCGTTTGCGGCCCTGATCAAAGCTCACTCTCAACGACTGCATGTACCTGTCGAGTTCATGCAGATAGATGTTGGCAAGCAGGGGCGAGACAACCCCGCCCTGTGGCGTGCCGCTGTACGTGCGTTCGAAGATCCAATCTTCCATGTAGCCCGCTTTGAGCATTCCTTCGATCAGTTCGATGAACCTGTCGTCATCGATACGCCTCTTCAGAAGCTCAAGCAGAATATCGTGGTCGATGTTGTCGAAGAACCCGCGCACATCCACTTCGATCAGCCATTTGCAGCCCGTCCAAGTTTTCTTGATAAGCTCAAGGGCGCTATGACAGGATCGTCTCGGGCGGAACCCATGTGACTCATCGAGAAACACGGGTTCGTAGATTGCTTCGAGAATGATCCTGACCGCCTCCTGGACGAGCCGGTCCTCCACCGTGGGGATGCCCAGCGGTCGTGTCTTGCCGTTGCCCTTCGGGATATATACCCGTCGGACTGGTCGGAAGCGATAAGTACCCTCTGATACACGCGCGGCAATGTCGGCCAACTCTGACGGGGTTATTACGTCAAAGGTTTTACCGTCAATTCCCGGCGTGCCGGCTCCCCTGTTCCGAGAGACCTTTTCGTATGCCCGCTCGAAGAGGTACGGAGACCTCAACAGGCGGTGAAGGCCGTTTATCTTCCTTCCCGACCCCGACAATGTCGGTAGTGATTCAATTCTTTTCTGGATGGTCGCGGCCTGCATCAGCAGTACCTCTCCGTCAAAGAACGTCTTCTTTGCATACTGCAAATGCCGTTATTGGCGGCATCGTCCTTCCCCCGATCAGAGGCGCTTTCGACCGGACTAGCCGGACTTATACGCGTGCTCGTCCGCCTGTCGGCGGCTGTCCCAGCCATTACGCAGGGCATTTGGGTACTATGACGGCTCCGTCGCCATACAGGTCCGCTAGTGAACCTGTTACAGGCGATCCCGTAGTTGCGTGTGTGAGGAGTCGCGGTGTGTTTAGGTGTCCCGTTTATTTCCTTGACCTTCCGATGGAAGTCGTCTCGCGCGAACTGGCGATGGGGCGCACAGGGCAGCGCTTTCCATCTCGCACGACATAGCGTTTCAGCCGCATTCGCTACAGCCAACCCTTTAGCAACTGGAAACTGGGATTCAGGCATATCAGCTTTCACCATGCACACCTTACTCTGCGCTCTCCAACAGACTGCGGCGTCCGATTTCGAGCCTTATCCCGGCATGCTCTGGTCCCGTTCCCCTTTCGGGATTTCAGTCGTTTTCCGACACCGGTAAGCCGGGTGAGTAAGAGCCAAACGCCACAACGGCGCACCCCATTCGGGTCACGCCCCTCTCGCGGCTGCCGCATCCTCAGTGCGATTATCTGCACGAGCAGCCAGACGAAAAGGTTGCAGGGCCGGCTGCGCTCGGCAAACGGTCACGTCGCCTGTCGGCGACGTGGTCTATCTCTCTCTGACTTCCTATTGTCGCATTCGCCCCGGCGGCCTCAAGGACGTCGCGGCCCCTCCAATTTTTCCGCTGCGCCGCTGACGCGACACAACGAAAAAATCGGTTCCTCCGCTCGCCGCCGCTGGCGGTCGCTTTCGCGATCCTTGACCCCTTGGGTCGCCAATGCGGGCACCTTTTCGTCAGAACGAAAAGGAGACTTCTTATGTCTGATTTCAACTTTCTCATGCTTCATGCCAAGCTCGCCGGCTTCAAGCTTCTCGTGAGCGCGAACCGTATCGGCTGCGAGGATGAATTCTCAAAGATGCTCCACGACCGGCTGATGGCCGGCCTTGATGGGGCTATCCGCTCGACGCGCCGTATCGTGGCCCTGCAACGCGAGTTGGTCATCGGGGACGATTTGGAGGGGACGATATCGTGCCAACTCCAAGGCGAGGAGGAAGTCCTCGCCCGCCGCACGTTTGTGCTCCTCGATGAGCTAGAGATCGATTACTTCACCTATGGGTATCGGGTCAACGGCGGTGAATGGCACAACGCCTTGTCGGCAGACTGCGACGGCATCGAGATCAGCTATCCGACGACCGTCTCGGTGAGCGACACGGAGATCGGTCCCCTCGCTACGATCATCCACGATATTGCGCGGGAAACAGGTATTGCCATCAGCGTCGCGCGCGTCGTTTACGCTTGAGCTGATGGGACGAGAGGCCGTTCCGCCTCTCGTCTTTCCCATTGGCTTGACCGCTTGCAGGCATCGAGCCAGCGCGCGTTCCTGAGGGGAGAGACTTGCCGCCTCTCCCCTCAAACACCCCTCTCCCTGTGGTGCGGGATGAAGCCCGCCCGGCCTTTCGGGCCGGTTGGCGGACGCTGCCGCGACTTTCCCAAACAAGACGGAGAGGATGAACTCCTTGCGCTACGCCCGCATTCTTCGGTCATCCGCTCCAGGTGATCATCCTCTCCTGCGGTGCGCTCGCCGTCTCATCGTTCGCATGTCGTCGATGCCCGTTCCCTCCGGTCGCGGTCCTCTCGACTCCTCACGACGACAGCTCGCTTCAGCATCTCCCATCAAATCGGCCTGGACACCGTGCTGTTCCTCCGGCGCGGATCACAGGCAATGAGCCCGTGATCGCTGTTGCTTTGTCTGGCGACTCGCAACAGCATCGGCGCCTCGGGCATGGTCGCCAGCCCAGTTGGATGATGGATGGCAGGATAGGCTAATGGTATACCATTAGCCGTTTTCGCCCGAGGGGCGATGGCCGAGAGGCATGATCAGTGCCGGAATCTGTCACCGCTTATTCGCAGGCGTAGGGTCTGCCCGGACATGGACTTGGTCCTGGTAGAGGTCGTTCGGCGGCAGAAAGAGGCACCTCCTCACGGCGCCACCTTGAATCGCTGGTCGGTGAATCGGCGGACGGGCAATTCCCCCGTTTCGCCAATCGGTCAATGAGAGATCCGGCGTTCTCGCGTTTCGGCGGTTGGGCTGGTCGGTGGAGCAGCGAATAGGTTCGTCAGCGATTGTGCGACTGGCATAATAGGCGAGGGGGTGCTTCGCCAACTCCGCGCATCGGCGAACCGGCGATCGCGTTTATTACTCATCGACGATTTCGGCGCATAGGTGGTTGAGCAAATCGGCGTTTTGCAGATTGGGAGTATGAACCGATAGGTGATTTCGCGAACGCGCCGTTCGGCGATTGCGCTGATGAGCGATCTTGCGAATGATTGTCTCGGCTACTTTTAGCGTGGATGCTCTTACCTGCCATTTGCCAACGTAAGCCGCCAGTCCATCGGGCATTCCGTTGGCAACCGTCTGCTTGAGAAATTGCAGGAAAGCTGCCAGCCGAGCGCTGAGCAGACGTCGCGACGGATAGAGCGCCGACGCACGCCGAGAATCTCAAGTCGGCCCGACTTGTCCGGCTGACCCACCCAGCACCTGCCGATCGGCTGGAATAGGCGGGGATACCAACGCTCGGATCAATTCTGTTACCTGCAAAAGGCAGGGGCCTTTTTGTGAAAGTTGGGAGCTCCCAACTTCTTCCCGACAACGCTTCGAACGACTGTGCCAGATGACCGGGAATTGCCACGCGTCCAGCGTGGTACTGCCAGCCATCGCCCGTCTTTGCGGACCGGCCCGCCTGGAAGGCCTCCAGATCCCGGCTGCGCGCGGCGGCTACCGACCGTCAGCCCTACCATGCAAGAACGCGTCTTCCCCTAACTTCTTTTGACGTGGCGGCTCAACGCACATCTGTCCATGATCGAAACTTCGCGCTTATGCGTTGATGCGGCGTGTCCCAGTGAAGTCGGGGGAGGTTGGCTTTATACGACGTGACGTTCGGTATGTTTGCAGCGCGACGGCTGGGCGCTACAGGGCCGTGGCTACCGATCATGATCAACTAAACGGTGAGAGTGGTGGGTCACCGCATACGATTTCGAGCGCGTCCGGCTACAGGCTTACCATTCCGCATCAGCCCCCATCGACAGCATGCGGCATAGGCAGACTGCCGCGATGTTGCCAACGCAGCAAGTCGATCACTGGGAATGCGACCCCCGTAAGGGCGTTCGGCAAGAAGAAGACCTGACCATCATACCACGCCCTTCTTAAGGATGAAGTTCCCATAGGCGCGCGATTCAGCCGTCTGGATGACTGCAAATGATCGCATCGCGATGGGATAGTATGCAAACCTCTCGACAGGTTGGCTCGCTATCGAACGCCCCTCTGCCTCACTGCAAACCGCGAGGACGTCTTTGTGTACGTCCAGCAACTCGCCTGGCGAATCGACGGCCTCCATGTGCATCAGAGGCGTTTTGATGAACGTGTCCAAGGGCATCATCTGAAGGATCCCGCGGACTGCAGTCGGTGCATCGACGCCCTCCAAGATGAGAAGCTTTCCGCTCGTGGTTTGGGTCGCCACACGAAAACCGGAGAAGTTTCGATCTACGATTGCCAGTTCGTCGCCATGACCCATGGAGGCCATGACCCACAACACGTCGGCCGTAATAAACGGCGGCACACCCTTCAGCATGGCATCTCCCTCCCAAGAGATTTCACCGACAAGAACGATGAACGATTAGCAGAAAAAAACGATTGCGCAAACGTTTCGATGGCGCTAGCGTGACGACATAGCGGATCCTGGGAGAGCCTCTGGAGGTTGGAATTCCGCTTGGGAGGATAGATTGAAAAACGTGTTTGTTGCGCTGCTGGCGAGAGCTGGAGTGCGCTCATGACAACTATTTCCGAGGTGGCAAAGGCGGCTGGGGTCTCAGTCTCCACGGTTTCGCACGTTCTCAATAAGACGCGCTACGTCTCACCCGAGAAGGTCAAGCTCGTCATCGAGTCCGTGGAGGCAATCGGATACATCCCCAATACAGTCGCTCGCTCGCTCAAACTGTCATCGACAGGCACTGTCGGCCTCGCGATTTCCGCGATTTCGAATCCTTACTTCAGTGACATCATCTGCGCGATTGAGGCCGAGTGTTCCAAACGAGGCTTGATCGCGTTCCTCTGTGACACGCAGGATGATCCGATCCGGGAGCTGGAACTGATCCAGCATCTGCATCAGCGCCGCGTCGACGGGATTATACTTGCGCCTTCGGGCGATCCTAAAAAGGCGCTGGACTATCTCATCCGGTCCGACCTTCCCTGTGTGCTTGTTGACAGGCTGTCGGACAACCGTTTCGACCAAGTCGGGACGGATAACGTCGCCGCAATACGAACGCTCGTCGATCATCTCGTCACGCTGCATCATCGGCGGGTTGGGATCATTCTCGGTCAGCCCGGCTTTGCGACGACTGTGGAGCGCGCAAAGGCCTTCCGCACAGCGATGACGGAGAAGGGAATAGAGGTAGAGGATAATTTAATCAGCGACGGCAATCGCAGCACCGCCGACGCCACCGCTTCGACGCACCGTTTGCTGGGGCTGAAGGAGCCGCCGACAGCGATTCTTGCTTCCAACAATCTGGCGATGATCGGGGCTATGAGAGCCGTCCGAGAGCGGAAGCTGCGTGTTCCCGCGGACATTTCTGTCCTTGGGATCGATGATTTCGAATGGGCAGATTATTTCGAACCGCGCCTGACGCTGATGGCCCAGCCTTGCGATGAGATTGGCAGGAAGGCGGCGGACTTGCTGATCGAGCGGATCGGCAACAAGCGCCGCCCCCACGAGACCATTCGACTGTCGCCAGTTTTGCGAGTGCGTGAATCGTGTGGAGAAGCAGCATGAGCCACGTCGTTCTTTCAGCGAAAGGTGCCGTCAAGCGCTTCGGCGGGGTTCAGGCGCTTCGCGGCGTGGATTTCGACCTAAAGGTTGGCGAAATCCATGCGCTGCTTGGTGAAAATGGTGCAGGAAAATCGACGCTGATAAACCTGCTGTCCGGTGTGAATACGCCGGACGAGGGAGAGATCTTCATCGACGGCAAACCCGCGCGATTTCACAGCCCGCGTGATGCACAAGCAGCCGGGATCGCAACGATCTTCCAGGAACTGGACCTCGTTCCGAGCCTGACCGTGGCTGCCAATCTCTTCCTCGGGCGCGAACTTGTCCATCAGCACGGCATGCTGGATGGCAAGGCGATGCTGCAAGAGGCGCGTAAAAGACTAGAAGCGATCGACCGATCTATCGATCCAGCCCAGTTCGTGAGTGAGCTTTCCATCGGCCAGCGCCAGGTCGTCGCCATCGTCAAGGCGCTTTCCTACGCATCGAGAGCCCTCATCATGGATGAGCCGACGGCTGCCTTGACTGTTGGCGAAGTGGATCGACTATTCGACATCATGCGTGGCCTGGCAGCGTCGGGCGTTGGCATCGTCTATATCTCGCACCGCCTTGAGGAAGTGCCGCAGATCGCTCATCGCGTGACGGTCATGCGCGACGGCAAGGTGGCTGGCGTCACCAAACCAGATGCGCCGCAGGCCGAACTGGTGCAGCTTCTCGTTGGACGTCCTTTGAACGAGCTTTATCCCCGCCGCGCACCGAGTGTTGGTGACGTGCTCCTGCGGATGCGACAGGCTTCCTTCCGCCCGTACCGCGTGTCACCCGGGTGGCAGGCGCCAATCAAAGTCGATCTGGATGTTCGGCGTGGCGAAATCGTCGGGCTCGCCGGCGTTATGGGGGCGGGTCGAACCGAGCTTTTGAGCGCTCTATACGGAACAGGCGTGCCCGGCCAATGGCACGGGGACATTACGATTGGTGGCAGGCCGACCAGGCTTAAATCGATCGCGGCTGCTCGCAGGGCAGGACTGGCATTTGTAACTGATGACCGGCGTGGGGCCGGTCTCATGTTGCGTATGTCTGTAGGTCTCAATCTGGTGATGTCGATCATCCGCTGGATATCACCAAAGGGCTTGCTGTCGGCGCGGCGCCAGGAGGATGCGATCAAGAGCTCTTTCGGCCAATTCGACATTCGTCCAAAGAATCCCGGCATCGCGGTCGGGGCACTCTCTGGGGGCAATCAGCAGAAGGTCGTCCTCGCAAAGGAAGTGCTGGGCAATCCGCGCTTGTTGCTTCTCGACGAGCCGACACGTGGCGTCGACGTCGGCGCAAAGGGAGAAATCTATGCCCGCTTGCGCAAGCTGGCTTCAGAGGGATTGGGCATTCTTGTCGCTTCTAGCGAGATGCCCGAACTGATCGGCCTATGCGATCGCATAGTGGTTTTGCGCAACGGCAGCAGCGTTGCTGAGTTTTCTGGCGGCGTCGACGAACACGAAGTCCTGGCGGCCGCCAACGGGAGGGAGGCCTGATGTCCGAACAGCAAATCGCATCCAATCCAGCGGTTCAGCCCGCCAAGCGGATTGATCCGCTCGCGGTGTTGGTCCGCTTCCAGAGCTTGATCGGCCTTATACTCGTTTTCGCTGGAGGCATCATTTTCTCACCGCGTCGGCACGGTGTCATTCTGTTCATTCAACCCGACAACATCGCAAACATCGTCCGCGCGGTGTCCGAAACTGGCATCATTGCGATCGGAATGACGTTCGTGATCATCACCGCCGGGATTGATCTCTCGGTTGGGGCCACACTTGGTCTTGCGAGCGTCGTAACGGCAACATTGATGGTCTCAGGCGGTTTTGGGCTGGTCACGACGGTGCTGGCAGTGCTGCTGATGGGCACTTGTTTCGGGTTGGTCCAGGGAGCGATCTCAAGCAAGTTTCGGCTTGAAGCGTTTATCGTCACTCTTGCCGGCTTGCAGGCAGCCCGGGGGCTTGCACTCGTTGTGTCGGACAATCAGTACATCAATATTTCCTATGGTGATGGTCCTGGGCTTGCTCCACCCATCTTTGCCATTCTCGGCGGTCGGCTATTCGGTAACGTCGTTCCCGTCGCCACGATCGTCTTCTTGATCTTTGCCTGCATCGCCACGCTCGTGCTGAACACGACGAGGTTCGGCCGTTACGTCTATGCCGTCGGCGGCAACGAGCGCGCAGCCCGCATCTCAGGTGTTCCGGTCTCGGCAATCAAGATCGCCGTTTACGCCATCACCGGCTTTGCATCCGCACTTGCTGGCATCGTCCATGCCGGACAATTCAATTTTGGGAGCGCCAATGATGGGACCGGATATGAATTGACGGCCATCGCGGCTGTCGTCATCGGCGGAACCAGCCTGTTTGGCGGGTCAGGTTCAATGGTCGGAACAATCGCCGGTACGATCATGCTCGGCGCTTTGGCCAATATACTGCAACTGAACAACATCACGCCCGCCATGCAGTTGCTTGCGACAGCGGCAATTATCGTTCTGGCGGCAGTCCTTCAATCCCTCGTTCGTCGCCGCGAAGGATTGGGCAGGTAGTGTGGCGGCATCACCCGGAGGGTGGATCCGGGATCAATGTGGAGGAGAAAGTAATGACACAGAATGCACTTCGAATGTGGCATGCCGGACGCATGGCACTCCTGGCCGGCTCATGCCTTGCTATTGCCAGCGTGGCTCACGCTGCCGATCCGCTCGTGAAGGCTTGTGCCAAAGATGGCGAGTTCGTCATCGGCTTCTCGCAGGCCAACAATGCGGAGCCTTATCGCCAGCACGTCAACGATGAACTGGAGGCCGCCGCCAAGGCAGTCCCGCAGTTCACACTGCAGATCGCTGACGGCGCGGGCAACGTCAACACTCAGACATCGCAAGTCGACAATTTCATCACCCAAAAGGTTGACCTTCTGTTGATCTCGCCTTTCGAGGCGGCTCCGCTTACGCCCGCCGTCAAGCGGGCAATGGACGCGGGTATCCCGGTCGTCGAACTTGACCGCAAGACGAACGGTGAGGCTGGCAAGGACTATACAGCCTTCATCGGAGGAGATAACTACAAAATCGCGTTGGCCGCCGGCGAATATACGAGCAAGACGCTTCTGCCGGACGGCGGCGAGGCAGCCGTACTGCAGGGCCTGCCGAGTTCCACACCGGCCGTCGAACGGCTGAATGGCTTCAAGGATGGCGTGAAATCCAATTCCAAGATCCAGATCGTGGCAGAACAAGCGGCAGACTGGTTGCCGGATAAAGCACAGACCGCGTTCGCCGCGATGCTGCAGGCTCATCCCGATATCAAGATGGTCTATGCCAGCAACGACATGATGGCGGCGGGTGCGCTCCTAGCTGCGAAAGGTGCCGGCAAGAGCGTGAAGATCATCGGCACTGATGGCTTGCCAGGTCCGGCAGGCGGGATCGAGGCAGTCGCAAAGGGCGACTGGTCCGCGACCTTCACATATCCGACAGGAGCCAAAGAGGCGGTCGATATGGCTAAGTCGATATTGCTGGACTGCGCATCGTCGGTGCCGGCGACAGTAACGGTCGATACCACCGCCATTACAGCCGATAACGCGAAGCAGATGATGGGTAAGTAAAGCTCCAGACTCAACCCGGCCAGACGCGACCGTCCAGCCGGGTTGAACCATACCAATTGGCTGGCGTGCTCGATCTCTTTCGTCGAGCCGACATCTTACGCTTTTACGGCCATCGTCCGAATCCAAATGAGTTTGCGGCCTGGAGGTCCTATTGGTTCACCAGTTTCATCAAGACATCTCGCCCGCGGCTCAGATAGCGTCCATCCTTGTTCAAGCCACTGTTCAATAGGTCGCAGCGTGCCCGCCAGCTGGCTTTCTGACGAAGAAGGCTATGATAACCGATGCCACGGAGATGATTGCACCGCAAAGGAACGCGGCGCGAATTCCGTCAGTCGTCGCAGCAGCGGCATCGGCGCCAGCCAAAGAAGCATTTGAACCCGTCATTGTCATGATCGCGACGAAGAGTGCCGTGCCAGCCGCACCGGCGACCTGCTGGGTGGTGCCTATCATCGCGCTGCCATGCGAATAGAGGTTGGGTGGCAAGGAGCCAAGGCTCGCGGTGAACAGCGGTGTGAACATCAGTGCAAGGCCGATGCTGAGGATAATATGGGCCACGAGCAGCAGCCAGAATGATGTGTCCTGCTGAATGAGCGTCAGAGCCCACATCAGTGCACTGAACAGAATGGCACCCGGAACAACGAGCAGCACCGGTCCATATCGATCAAACAGGCTGCCAACCGTGGGGGCGCAGAGACCCATGATCAGCCCTCCCGGCAGCAGGAGCAGACCAGTTTGCAGTGTGGTCAAACCCAACACGTTCTGAAGGTAGATCGGAAGCAGAATGAACACGCCGAACATCGACATCATCAGCACTGCCATCATCACCGCCGGGATGGTGAAGGCCTTGATCATCAGGGTGCGCATGTCGAGCAAAGCCCGGCCTTGCCGCTGGAGCTGCAATTGCCTGGCGACGAATGCCGCAATCACGACCGCACCAACGGCCAATGGGAGCCATGGCGAGATGATAGGCGGTTGGAGGGCTGCTTCGCCCAGCCCACTGAGGCCGTAGACAAAGCTGCCGAAGCCGATGGCGGAAAGTGGAATGGAAAGAATGTCGATCGGTGCTTCCGTCGGCTCCGTGACGTTTCGCATTTTCCAAGCGCTGAGTGCAAGGGCGGCCAGAGCGATCGGCAAGACGAGGAGGAACAGCCATCGCCAATCGAGCGCGCTGAGGATGAGGCCTGATATGGTGGGACCTATGGCGGGGGCAACGGAGATGACGATCGATATATTGCCCATCGTCTTCCCACGCGACTGAGGTGGCACGAGGTGCATGATCGTGGTCATCAGCAGAGGCATCATGATCGCCGTACCGGATGCCTGCACGATGCGTCCCAAGACCAGCACCACGAAACCCGGCGAGAGCGCGGAAATCAGCGTGCCGACGCTGAAAAGCGACATGGCCAGGATGAAGACGTGCCGCGTGTTGAGACGCTGTAGGAGGTAGCCGGTGACGGGGATAACGACCGCCATGGTAAGCATGAAAGCTGTGGTCAGCCATTGTGCCAAGCTTGCGGAGATCTTGAGATCGGCCATCAGGTGGGGCAAGGCTACGCCCATGATCGTTTCATTGAGAATGACGACAAAGGCCGAAACCAGGAGAAGGCCGATTACAAGTTTGTTGCGGGCGCTGTGCTCTTCCGCGATGGGAGAATCGTCAACAGCATTTATGATCTGGGAATCGATGCTCATACGGATACCTTAAATGAGGAAGACAGGGACGTCTTCAGCACGACGTATTGCGGCGAAGAGATCCGACAATGTCCATTACATTTTTTCGCGAAATGCGTTGCAAGGGTTCGGCGTGCCTGGGCGCTCTTGCGATCTGCGTGGCCGACATGAGCGGAAGTCGCGTTGATCAGTTGGTGTTTTGGGCTTCTCTGCGTAGGGACGTTCTTGGCAGAGCTCTCTCATATTCAACCTTGTCCTTTGGCCAACGAACCAGCCACCCGATCTGCTCCCCCGTCGGAAGGCTACGCCGATGATCGCCTGACATCGGTGCTTGTCTCAACGTAGCATCCCGATCGCCAGGGTCATAGGTTGCGACGCCAACTGCCCGGTGCAATGCCGACAATCGTCTGGCGGAAGATCAGCGTCGTGCGCCGTATCCTGATAGCCGCTCCAGGAAGCCGATTTCCAAAGATGAAGCATCCCACCGAACTGACCCCTGACGACTGCCTTGCATACAGCAGCGAGAGCAAGCGGGAGAGCTGGGCATTATCGGACGGCAGTGGCAGTGCCAACATCTCGGCAGGGCGCGCGTTTAGCGCCAACAGCGGCGAAGTTCTGGCGAGCATGACTGCCGATGGTATGGGTTCGCCATGCTGCCGAAGTTCTACGTAGGAGAATATCTGCGCACCGGAAGGCCCGTGCACGTCCTGCCGAACTGGTCGCCGCCGGAGTTATCGGCAAGGCTCCAGCGGCAGCCCGACGCCTTGTGATGCGTGCCTCGACGATTCGAGGCCCATCAACAAGCAAAGCAATGGCCGCCCAACACTGCAGAAGGAAGCCCGCCTGATCTAGACACGAAGTTCACGTTTCTGACGATCCTCGTTTAGATAAAACACCATGTCCTCCAGTTGACGCGAAACGCTTTTTGACGATACGGCAAGCGCTAGCGGCGAATGCCGGATGGTCGGTCGAGGGGCGGAAGAACTTCGGAATATGGATTTGAAACGGGCGATGGATTTCTTCTTGGCTTTGATTGCGTCGGTGATCCTGCTTGTGCCGATCCTTATCGTCGCTCTTTGTGTTCGCCTTACCTCGCCGGGACCGATCCTATACTGGTCAAAACGTGTCGGCCGTTTCAATCAAATCTTCCTGATGCCGAAATTTCGCAGCATGCGCGTCGACACACCAACAGTTGCCACACATCTGCTCGAAAACCCGGATCGGTTTTTGACACCCATCGGCTCGTTTCTGCGCAAATCCAGCCTCGACGAACTGCCGCAGCTCTGGTGCATTCTCGAGGGGAAGATGAGTTTCGTCGGCCCACGGCCGGCACTCTACAATCAATACGACCTTATTGAATTGCGGGCGGCCCACGGCGTCGACAAGCTCCTGCCGGGATTGACGGGATGGGCGCAGATCAATGGCCGGGACGAATTGCCGATTCCGGAGAAGGTAAAATTCGATATCGAATATCTCGAACGTCGCTCGTTCGGCCTCGACATAAGCATTCTGTTTATGACCGCCGGGAAGGTAATCCGCCGTAAGGGAATAAGGCATTAACTTACCTACTTCTGATAGATAAGCAGCGCGGAAGACCTTGGTTTCCGATTATTTCAGTTGCGCTCGTTGCAGAAAATGACAAGAAGGTGGTGTCGATCGATCTGCGAAACGCTGGTAAACAATGCCTGGAAATACCCCCACTGAGACATCGCGCTCAGGATGGTTCTTAATGCCGATGCAAGCGCTCGTCGCCCCTCTGCTGGCGATGCCGCGGGTTGCCAAACGCGCTCTCGCTTTGCTGGTGGATTCCAGCTTTTGTGTTCTGACGCTCTGGCTGGCCTATTGCTTCCGCCTGAACGAATGGACGGTGCTGACCGGCGTCCAGTGGTTGCCGGTCTTCGTTTCGCTCTGCATGGCACTTCCCATCTTCATCGTCATGGGCATGTATCGGGCGATCTTCCGTTATGCCAACATGGCTGCTTTCATTACTGTCCTAAAGGCGATTGCGATCTACGGCGTCGCCTTCATGACGATATTTACCGCCCTCAGCGTTCCGGGTGTTCCCAGAACCGTCGGCATCCTCCAGCCCTTCCTGCTGTTGATTGCGATCGGCCTGTCGCGGTTGGGTATCCGTTATTGGCTCGGGGATACCTACCAGCGCATCCTGCACAAGAATATGCTCGCCAAGGTGCTGATCTATGGGGCAGGGACGGCCGGGCGGCAACTGGCCGGTGCCTTGATCAACAGCGCCGAACTCAATGTCGTCGGCTATCTGGATGATGACCCGCGTCTCAAGGGCGGCGTCATGGGTGGTTTGCCGATCTATGACCCCTCGGATCTTCCCGTGCTCGCGGGAACCCTTGGCGTGCACAATGTGCTCCTTGCTCTTCCATCAGCAACGCGGCAGCGTCGCAACGAAATCCTGGAGCATATCCGCAAAGCCAGGGTCAATGTACGCACGTTGCCGGATCTCACGGCTCTGGCTCAGGGACGCATCGCCGTCTCCGACATCCGTGAGCTCGAGATCGAAGATCTGCTGGGCAGGGAAGCGGTCGCGCCGCGGCAGGAGCTGCTCGACACGGCGATGCGCAACAAGGTGGTGATGGTCACCGGTGCTGGTGGCTCGATCGGCGGAGAGTTATGCCGCCAGATACTCCGCAATGAGCCTTCTAGCCTGATCCTCCTCGATCAGAACGAGTTTGCGCTTTATAATATCCATGCCGAATTGCGGAAGCTGGCAGAACTGTACAGATACGAAAATCTGCAGATCGTCCCAATCCTCTGTTCCGTCCGCGACCAGGATCGCATGGAACATATCATGCAGAGCTGGCGACCGCAGACGCTCTATCATGCCGCCGCTTACAAGCATGTGCCCCTTGTCGAACACAATGCCGTAGAAGGCATCAAGAACAATGTCATGGGTACGCTGGTCACGGCGCGCGCAGCGATTAAATGCGGCGTTTCGAATTTCGTGCTGATCAGCACAGACAAGGCCGTGCGTCCGACAAATGTGATGGGCGCCAGCAAGAGGTTGGCGGAGATGCTTCTGCAGGCGCTCGCAGCAGAATCGACGACCGACAGAATGCGAACTAATTTTTCCATGGTCCGCTTCGGAAACGTCCTCGGCTCGTCTGGATCGGTCGTGCCGCTTTTCCGCCAGCAGATCAAGGAAGGCGGCCCCGTTACGCTGACACATCCCGATATAACCCGCTATTTCATGACCATTTCGGAAGCCTCGCAGCTCGTCATCCAGGCCGGCGCCATGGCCGACGGCGGCGATGTTTTCCTGCTCGACATGGGCGAGCCCGTTCGCATCGCAGATCTCGCCCGCAAGATGGTCGAGCTTTCCGGATTGACCGTCCGCGACGAGAACAATCTCGAAGGGGATATCGAGCTTTCCGTTACAGGTCTTAGGCCCGGCGAGAAGCTTTACGAAGAACTGTTGATCGGGGATAATCCTGAAACAACCGAACATCCTCGGATCATGAAGGCGCGTGAGGATTTCTTGTCCTGGCCGGAGCTGTCGAAAAGACTGAACTCGCTCAACGCCGCACTGGACCGGAACGATATGATCGCTGCACGCGCGACATTGGCGGAGCTTGTTTCCGGCTATTCGTCAACGGGTGAGGTCTCGGATATGGCTTTCGCCGGCGCCGAGCCAATACGTCTGCCTCAGACAATTCAAAGCACGCTGTAGGGTCTGCAGGCTCAAGGGGTGCCAGACGTCAGTCGCGAACGACGGGCGCAAAGCCTGTGCTGCCGCGATCCACACAAATAAGGGCGACCATGTAAGCGAAGATCGGATCCAAGGCTTTCTGATTGAACATGATGCCAAAGCTGCCGGTTATGACGTAGCTGCTGACAAGCAGAAGAGCGAGCGCGATCGCTAAATCCCGGCCCGGTCCCGCTTCTTTTCTCCACGCGCCTATCAGGGGCGTCAGTAGCATCAGCGAAAGCGCTGCAATGCCGAAGACGCCGGCGTCGATTCCCGCGGTGAGGAAACCGTTGTGGACATGCGAGTAGGGCAACTTCGGCCGTATGTTATCGGGCAACTCTGCCAAAACCGAAGCCATCCGGTTTTGCGGACCATAACCCGTCAACGGGTCCTTGCTGATTGCCGATAGTGCGCCTTTGTACAATGCGAACCGCGCGCTGAGCGACGTGATCTCGCCGTCGGTGCGTTCGAGCGTCGTCAGATTTTCCTGCAGCGCCTGGATGCGATGGAGGATCTGGCCGCTGCCCAGGGCGATAAGTCCCGCCAACAGCAAGGAGCTGGTAATAGCAAGGCTGCGCAAACTCAGATGGAAGCTGTGTTTGCGGAAGTACCAGAGAAAGATGACGATATGGACGGGAATGACCAGCCAGGCCGAACGTGTCCCCGAAAGCAGCACGCAGCCTAGCCCGGCGGCATATCCCAATATCGCAATTCGTTGCTCCACGCTTCTGGGAGATTGAACGTTGAGAAGCGCGATGCCGCCGAAAAGAATGCCTATGACGCCCAGGAGTGCAGCGTTCGAAGTTCCAGCCTCTGCCCTTTCCATCAGAAACATGATCTGCAGGAGACTGAAAACAAAGGTGACGATCATGCCAATGCCCGCGCCGAGGATAAAGAGCGGCACGAGACTGCCATCGGGAGATTGGCGCATCCGTGGCAATATCAGCCAGATTGAAAAGAAAGGCAGGAGCCGGAATATCCAGTCCAGTTCTTCGGAGTAAGGCGGATTGATGAAGATGCTGGCGATCATCACCAGCGGGTAGATCGACATGCCAATGGCAACCAGCCGGTCGGATCTCGACAGGTTCAAGGCGAGGCTGCCCGTGGCCAGACAGTAGGCGCCCCATACCATCGACGCGAGGAGGATGAAGGAGTTAAAGTTCGGCGAAAGCCCTGGAAGGATTGCAAAGGCAAAGACCGCAATGCGGTTGTTTCGGTCGAGCGCGCTTCCGGTCTCATCCCCGGGATGAAGCACTGCCATCTTGAGTTGCCTAAGATAATTCACTTTGCCGGTCCTGCCGCATTGATGCTGCCTCGCTAAGGATCGTGATCACGGCTGTCAAGCGGTGATGAGGATGCAATCTGTGGCTTTAAGGGACGTGGTATTCCAGCAACAGGCATCGGGACAGACTTGGTTCTCGTCGATGAAGAGCGGCAAATGGAAAATACGGTAAGAACGGCTTCAACGGAAAACACGTATAAGGTGCGGGCTTGATTTGAAGTCTGCTCGTCCAGCGGCCGACGAAAGCGTATCGCGGGGAGAGAAGAAGGCAACATCCGAACCGTCAGAGCTACAGCGCCGCGCGTCTTTTCGAACGCACAAAGGACGACGTAGCAATTTGAATTATGCAGTAATCGAAGAACCGACGCAGGTTTTTTATCGAAGCGGCCGCCGTTATCGCCAAGATGGGCGTGTCGAACCTTCCGCCGATGATCGACCAAGGAGATAACCAAACCCGAATGCGATAACGCCGGTGGCGAGCAGCAATGCGCTTGCGGTGTGCGGGTGCTCTCTGGCGCCGGAGGCGACCGCATAAGCCTCACGCTTCATCTCTTTGGCGGCCGACTTCGCGACTTTGGTCAATCCCTGTGGCTGCTCAGCGGGTGTGCCGGTGAATCCGGCGCTCAAATTCTGTTTGTCGGCCATGTCGGGAACTTTCTGCAAGAGGTCTGAATTGGCGCGCGGAAAGTTCAATCCTGTTCGCGCGTACCGGGGGAGGCTTCGCGTTGATCCGCATCCTCGAGATCCGTCTTAACGAGGAATGCATCGGTATGTTCGCGCGAGGCCTCTCGCAGTGCTGCGAGATTTGGAGGGTTGTCGGCTTCGCCCTGCTGCGCATCGAGTTCATGCTCGGCGAGAGTCCAGTGACGCCCGTGCTTGCCTTCCGGTCTTCCTTCTTTCTCCCACAGGGAGTACGCCCTTTTTCGGATCTCCTCGTCGCGTCTGGCTGCTGGCGACCCGCTCTGCCTATCGATTTGGTTTGCGGCTCGCCGAGTCATTTTCCGTCCGCCTGCGTCCGCGGGTGGGGCTTCCGGTCGGCCGCCGTCGGCCTTCCCGTCGCTTGTCTTGCGTCGTGCTGGGTTTTTCATGAGCATCTCCTTGAGGATCACAACCAACTCGTACGATCTAAGTTCCAAACAAAGAATGCTTCGGCGCAAAAGATCGGGCTTCCAGGCTTGTGCTGTTCGCCCGCGCATTCGCGAAGTGCCGCCCCTCCAGATGCAGTCATACTGCCACAGTCTGCCGGACGTCTTGGCAAGGTGATAAAGCTGATATACTAGTATGCCACGAAGTTTTAACGCGCCGGTATGTCATGCGCCAGGCATTAGAAACCAAAGGTTCGGCAGTCGCGACGTCGCAGGAAGTCGGGAGCAGGCTGCGCCGCATCACCACTGCCGGCGTCATCTACGTTCGCCTCTATGCCGACATCGTGTCGCTGCGGATGCCGCCTGGCATGCTGCTGCAGGAAAAGCGGATCGCCGATGAATTCGGTGTCAGCCGCACGCCGGTGCGCGAGGCGCTGCTCCGGCTTTCCGAAGGCGGACTGGTCGATATCTACCCGCAGTCGGGCACCGTTGTATCGCGGGTGCCGGTCTCGGCGATCCCCGAGGCGGTCGTCGTGCGCAAGGCGCTCGAAGGCACGACCGTCGAGACCGCGGCTCTGACTGCGACTGCCGCCGATATCGCCCGTCTCGACGCCATCATTGCCCGCCAGCGGGGGCATGCTGCGACCGGCAATGCCTCGAGCTTCCATGAGGAGGATGAGGCTTTTCATGAGGCGATCGCACAGATCTCAGGTTATCCCGGCATCTGGGCGATCCTGAAAACGGTCAAGGTGCAGATCGACCGGGCTCGGCGGCTGACGTTGCCGGTGCTCGGGCGCATGGACAACGTCGTGCACGAACATATGATTATCCGCGATGCGCTCGCCGCTCACGATGCGGCGACTGCACGCAGCGCGATGATCCATCACCTAAGCGCCGTCATTCCCGATGTCGACGAACTGCGCGCGCGTTACCCCGACTATTTCTGCTGACGGCAGGCCAACACGAAACGAAAGACTTAGGGAAGGAAGAAGATGCGACAGGGTTGGAGATGGTTCGGACCGGAAGCGCCGGTGACGCTGGATGAAGTCCGCCAAACGGGCGCGACGAATATCGTCTCTTCGCTGCATCAGGTGCCGATCGGCAGGGCCTGGACGGAGAAGGAAGTGCGCGAACGCCAGTCCCTGATCGAGACGACGCCCGGCGACCGTTCCCCGCTCGTCTGGTCGGTGGTCGAGAGCATCCCGATCCCCGACGCCGTCAAGCGCAAGGGCGGGGAGGCGAAGGCCGAGATCGAGGCGTGGATCGCCAGTCTCGAAGCGGTCGCCGCCTGCGGCATTCCGATCGTCTGCTATAATTTTATGCCTGTCGTGGACTGGACTCGCACCGACCTCGATTTCGTGACGCCGACAGGCGCTACCGCCATGCGCTTCGATCATGAACGCTTCGCAGCCTTCGATCTCTTCATCCTGGAGCGGCCGGATGCGGCGCAGCACTATTCACAGGAGGACCGCGAACGGGCGCGTGTCGTTTTCGAGGCTATGTCGGACGAGGAGATCGCCGACATCACCCGTATCATCACCTCGGCTCTGCCGGGGTCGACCACCGAACCGCTGACCATTCCGGCCTTCCGGGAAAAGCTGGTCGCCTATAGCGGTATCGATGCCGCAAGATTGCGTCGGCACCTGATCGAATTCCTGGAGGCGGTGACGCCGGCTGCCGAAGCGCGCGGTGTCAAGCTGACATTGCATCCCGATGATCCGCCGCGCTCGCTGTTCGGCTTGCCGCGCATCGCCTCGACGGCCGATGATTATGCCGCGCTCTTCGATGCCGTGCCATCGGCGGCAAACGGCATGTGTTATTGCACCGGCAGCCTCGGCGTGCGTGCCGAGAACGACCTGCCGGCGATCGCCCGGCGTTTTGCTTCGCGCATCCACTTCGCCCATCTGCGCGCCACGACGCGCGAGGGCGATGGCCGGACGTTCCATGAAAGTGCGCATCTGGAAGGCGACGTCGACATGGTCGCCGTTCTCCGCGAACTGGTTGCGGAGGATCGCCGCCGCGGCGCGCAAGACACCATCGTCTTCCGCTCGGATCATGGCCATCGTATGCTCGACGATCTCGACAAGGTCGTCACGCCAGGTTACCCCGCCATCGGCCGCATGCGCGGCCTCGCCGAACTGCGCGGCATCCTGCATGCGCTCGGCGCGCCGCCGAACTGAATGCCGCCCCGGTTCGCGGCGTTCGCCCTTCAGCGGAAATCATCGCGCTCTGAAGCCCGAGCGGTGCTTCAGAGCGCGCAACCTTTCAGGAAAAGATCGGCGCACATCTTCGCCCGAGCCGCAATCGTCTCGATCTTCGGCGGTGGCTCCTGGCGCAGCATCGCGGCACGCTGCGGCTCCATGATCATCATGCCGCGCAGCATGCCGCAGGCCGCATGCGGATCATCAAGCGCAATCAGTCCGCGATCGATCTGCTTGTGAAGCCAGTTCTCCATCAGTGTATTGGTTCTGACGACCGCCTTTTCATAGAAGGCGTTGGCGATCTCGGGGAATCGATCAGATTCGCTGATGACAAGCCGGGTCACGGTGATCGTATCGACTGACAGCGTCAGCATGCCATAGGCCATCAGCATGCGTTCCAACCCCTGCCTGAGATCGGCCACGGCGAGTGTGCCGGGGTCAAGCGCCAACAAAAAACGCTCCGTGCGCTCCGTGATCATCTCCGAAAAGAGATCTGCTTTCGTCGGAAACAGGCGGTAGAGCGTCTTGGTCGAAATCCCGGCCTCCTGCGCGATCGCAGCGATGCTCGCCGCGGCATAGCCGTTCTGGTGGAACTGCCTGTTCGCCGCCTCGATGATCAGGCTTCTCGTATCCTCGTCGCAGCGGACTTGCGGGCGTCCTCGCGGCTTCTTCTCGATTTCGTGATTTTGGACCATAACGATTTTCCAAATTCTCATTGACATCCATTTTCTAATACATATTTTGGAAAACATCAAGTTTCCTAAATAGGATTTCACTCGAATTCAGAGGCCGCAGCCCAAGAGACGGCGACCCGTCATCCGGAGAGAGACAATGACCATCAAGAAGCTGCATGCCTTGAACAACAATGATGTCGCCGAAACTGTTGTCGAAGCTATCCCGGCAAGCCTTGACGCCGGCAAGACGCCGCGCATCGCCGAGGCCGCCGCCCCTGTTGCCGAGGAAAAGCCCGCCCGCAAGGGCGGCGGCCGCTCCCTGCTGTTCGGCGCCACCGCTCTCGTGCTGATCGCCGCCGGCGCCTATTACGGCCATGATTACTGGACGGTCGGCCGCTTCCATGTCTCGACCGACGACGCCTATGTGAAGGCCGACAGCAGCACCATCGCCCCCAAGGTAACAGGCTATCTCGCCGAGGTGCTCGTCATGGACAACGAGACCGTCAAGGCCGGCCAGCCGCTTGCCCGCATCGACGACCGCGATTTCAAGGCAGCACTCGATCAGGCCAAGGCCGACGTCGCCGCAGCCGAGGCCACCGTCAACGCCAAGCAGGCTTCGCTCGATATCCAGCAATCGACGATCGCCGCCGCCCGCGCGACGGTCGACGTCGACCGCGCCAACGAGACCTTTGCCGAGCAGAACAACAAGCGCTATTCGAACCTTGCCACTAGCGGCTATGCCCCGGTCCAGACGGCGCAACAGGCCGCCTCGCAAATCGCTGCCGCCCAGGCGTCGATCGTGCGCGACATCGCCTCGCTCGATGCCGCCGTCAAGCAGGTCGATCTTCTCAACGCCGAACTGGCCCAGGCAAAGGCGGCGCTTGCGCACAGCCAGGCCGTCCAGCACCAGGCTGAGCTCAACCTTTCCTATGCGACGATCACCGCGCCCGTCGACGGCACCGTGGGCAACCGGACGCTGCGCGTCGGCCAATATGTCCAGGCCGGCACCCAGCTCATGTCGGTCGTGCCGACGACGGCTGCCTATGTCATCGCCAACTACAAGGAAACCCAACTCACCGACGTCAAGGCCGGCCAGCCAGTCGATATCGAGGTCGATATGTTCCCCGGCCGCACCTATCACGGCCATGTCGACAGCCTCGCGCCGGCAAGCGGTCAGGAATTCGCCCTGCTGCCACCCGATAACGCTACCGGCAACTTCACCAAGGTCGTCCAGCGCATTCCCGTCAGGATCGTGCTCGACGGCAACGCCGCCGCCAACGGCGACCTGCGCCCCGGCATGTCGGTCCAGCCTAGCATCGACACCAAGAATGACCGCAGCTAGGCCGGGGGACAAGGAGTTCGTGTCATGTCCACCATCGCAGCAACAACCATCGCTGTCCCGCAGCCGAAAACCGGCGCCAGCACCAGAGACTGGATCGCCGTTCTCGCCGGCATGATCGGTGCCTTCATGGCGATCCTCAATATCCAGATCACCAATGCCTCGCTGCTCGACATCGAGGGCGGCATCGGAACAGGCGTCGACAATGGCGCCTGGATCTCGACCTCCTACCTGATCGGCGAGATCGTCGTCATCCCGTTGACAGCCTATTTCAGCAGCGTCTTCTCGTTCCGCCGCTATATCCTCGTCAACTCAGTCCTCTTCCCGCTGTTTTCGATTGGCTGTGCCTTCGCCCATGATCTCGGCACGATGATCGTGCTGCGCGGCCTGCAGGGTTTTGCCGGCGGCGTGCTGATCCCCATGGCCTTCACCATGGTGCTGACCAAGCTGCCGAAGCACCAGCAGCCGCTCGGCCTTGCAGCCTTCGCGCTCTCGGTCACCTTTGCACCGGCGATCGGCCCGACCATCGGCGGCTATCTCACCGAAAATTACGGCTGGCAGACGATCTTCTTCATCAACGCCATCCCGAGCGCCATCATGGCGGTCGCCCTTGCCCTGACGCTCGACAAGCAGCCGATGCGGCTCGGCCTGCTGAGGGAAGGCGACTGGGCGGGGATCATCAGCATGGCGATCGGCCTCTCGGCGCTGCAGACGGTGCTCGAAGAAGGCAACAAGGAGGACTGGTTCTCCTCGCCCTTCATCGTCAAGCTGAGCATCCTCGCCTTCGTCTTCCTCGTCGCCTTCATCTGGATCGAGCTGACGGTGGAAAAGCCGCTGGTCAAGCTGCGCCTGCTGAAGCAGCGCAACTTCGGCATTGGCGTTGCCGTCAACGTGCTGGTCGGCGTCGCCCTCTTCGGTACCGTCTATATCCTGCCGCAATATCTCGGCCAGGTGCAGCGCTACAATGCCGAGCAGATCGGCAACGTGCTGGCCTGGACCGGCCTGCCGCAGCTGCTTCTGATCCCGCTCGTGCCGATGATGATGAAGCGCTTCGATGCGCGTTACATCGGCTTCCTCGGCATCTCGATCTTTGCGATCAGTTGCTTCATGAACATCACATTGTCGGCCGATACCGCAGGCGACCAGTTCTGGATTCCGAATATCATCCGCGCCATCGGCCAGGCCCTGGTGCTGACGCCGATCACCGCCATCACCACCGCCGGCATCGCCCCTTCTGATGCGGCCGCCGCCTCGGGCCTCACCAACATGCTGCGCAATCTCGGCGGCGCCGTCGGCACGGCAACGCTCGGAACGGTGCTGACCAAACGTGAGCAGTTCCACTCGAACATCATTGGCCAGTCGGTGACGCTCGGCCGTGACGAAGTTCGCACCCGTCTCGACCAATTGACAGGCTACTTCCTGCAGCATGGCGTTTCCGATCATGCCGTCGCCGCCCAGAAAGCCGTCGTGGCGCTTGGTCAGGTCGTCAAACGCCAGGCCCTCATCCTCGGCTTTGCCGATACCTTCGCCGTCATTGGCGTGGTTCTCGCCATTGCGGCCGTCGCCCTGCTGCTCACCCAAAAACCGCGGGCCGGCGGTGGCGCCGGCGCTCACTGAAACCAGCGCTCACCGGACTTCCCGGCGAGCGCCTTCTGCTGCCTTTTATTGCGGGATTTCGACCGTAAAGGCAAAGCGGGCCACGGCGCCCGGCGCCAGGATCGTGGTCGATGGCCTCTTCGATAGCTCGCCGGAGCCGCCGGCTTCCGCGGCCGTTCCATGCCAGGGCTCGATGCAGAGGAAGGGCGCTCCCGGCTTGGTCCACAGCGCAAGATTGGGCAGGTTTTCGAACTGGAAGTGCATGGTGGGGCCGCCTTCGACGCCATAGGTCAGGCCTTCGCCCGCACCATCAGGGAAAATCATCGCATCCTGCTCGAACATCGAATGATCGAGCACCAGCCGGCCGGTATCGAACGGCGAGGGCAGGGGCGCGGGATTGATGAGACCGCCTCCCAGCCGCACCAGCGCCGGCTCGCCTTTATTGTCGAGCATGACGATATGGTCGCGGCCGGCAGCATCGGGCAATGGCCAGGCGAAGGCCGAATGGAAGCCGAGGCCGAAGGGCATCGGCTTCGGGTCGCGATTGGTGACCTCCGCCGTGACAGTCAACGCGCGGCCCTCGACCGCATGCACCACGGCCAGCTGAAATTCGAACGGATAGACCGCCCGCGTCGCCTCCGAGGCGGCCAGTTCGAACCGGCACATCGTCTCAGTGGAGGCAGCAAGGGCGAATTCGCTGCGGCGGGCAAAGCCATGCTGGGCCATTGGATAGACCGCGCCATCAATCGCGATCTTGTCATCAGGCGCCTTGCCGACGATCGGAAACAGGATAGGCGACCGCCCGGTCCAGAAGGCTGCGTCGCCGGTCCATAACCACGAGCGTCCGTCGCTTGATGTCAGCGCCTGCATCTCGGCGCCGAGAGAGGAGACATCGATGGTGAGATCCTGATTCCCGATCCGGATGGAGATTGGCATCGCGCTTCCCTTTCGCATTGGTGCGGCACCAAGCCATACCGTTCCGCACGGGGGATTTCCACCCAGTAGAGGGGCGGGACGGCAGCACACCAGCCGCTGCCCTCGTCATTTCCTGATCGCGCCCAATCTCGCGATCACTTCGTTCGGGATGCCGTAGCGCTGGATGGCGTCGCGGTTGTTCCGCAAGCCGCAAATCTCACGCTGGATGAAGAACGCCCAGACGGCGTCGGAGGCTTCGTTGAGAAGCCTCTCGCGGTCTTCGGCGCTCTGGCGGTCGGCAGCCCAGGCCTTCAGGGCGGCAAGGGCTGCCTCCACCTTTAGCCCGTGCCGTCCGAGCGAATCCGCGCGCGCCGACATCAACTCGTATTCGAGGACGTTGAAGCCGTTTCTATCCTGCTCGGATTGTCTGAAGGATTGCGGCGGACGAACGCTCATTGGCACAGGTCTCCGTTGGCGCGAGCCACAATATTAGCCAATCCGGCCCAAAATTAAAGAAGGTGAGCATGATGTCGTCCGAAAACCGCTCACTGTTTCAGCATCATGCTCCCGACATCAAGAGGGTGGGAAACAGGCCTATCCTGCCGTGTCAACGCGTGGCATAAGGGCGCCAAAATCTCTTTCCAGGCTCCCGCGCAAACCATGATCCGTATCGAAAATATCAGCAAGCAGCTCAGCCACCGCATCCTCTTCATCGAGGCGTCCGCAGCGCTCAACAGAGGCGAGAAGATCGGTCTCGTCGGCCCGAACGGCGCCGGCAAGACGACCGTCTTCCGGATGATCAACGGCGAGGAGCAACCCGACGAGGGGCAGGTCTCCTGCGAGAAAGGCGTCACCATCGGCTATTTCAACCAGGATGTCGGTGAGATGGCAGGCCACAGCGCCGTTGCCGAGGTGATGAATGGCGCAGGTCCTGTCAGCATCGTTGCCGGGGAATTGCGTGAGCTCGAGGCGGCCATGGCCGATCCCGAGCAGGCCGACAACATGGAAGAGATCATCGATCGCTACGGCGAGGTGCAGGCGCGCTACGAGGAGCTGGATGGTTATGCGCTCGATGGACGCGCCCGCGAAGTGCTCGCGGGCCTAAGCTTCAGCCAGGAGATGATGGACGGCGATGTCGGTGCGCTGTCGGGCGGCTGGAAGATGCGCGTGGCGCTCGCCCGCATTCTGCTGATGCGTCCCGACGTCATGCTGCTCGACGAGCCGAGCAACCATCTGGATCTGGAAAGCCTGATCTGGCTGGAAGAATTCCTGAAAGGCTATGAAGGCGCGCTGCTGATGACCTCGCACGACCGCGAGTTCATGAACCGTATCGTCACCAAGATCATCGAGATCGACGGCGGCACGCTGACGGCCTATTCCGGCGACTATGAATTCTACGAGCAGCAGCGGGCGCAGAACGAGAAGCAGCAGCAGGCCCAGTTCGAACGCCAGCAGGCGATGCTCGCCAAGGAGATCAAGTTCATCGAGCGCTTCAAGGCACGCGCCTCGCATGCCTCCCAGGTGCAGAGCCGCGTGAAGAAACTCGAGAAGATCGACCGGGTGGAGCCGCCCAAGCGCCGTCAAATCGTTTCCTTCGAGTTCCAGCCGGCGCCGCGCTCCGGCGAGGACGTGGTCAACCTGAAGAATGTCCACAAGAAATATGGCAGCCGCAGCATCTATGACGGTTTGGATTTCGTCGTGCGCCGCCGGGAACGCTGGTGCATCATGGGCATCAACGGCGCCGGCAAGTCGACGCTGCTGAAGCTGGTGACCGGCTCCACCGCGCCTGATCAGGGCAGCGTTGCACTGGGCGCCAGCGTCAAGATGGGTTATTTCGCCCAGCACGCCATGGACATATTGGACGGCGAGCGCACCGTGTTCCAGATGCTGGAGGACCAGTTTCCCCAGGCAGGGCAGGGGCCCTTGCGCGCGCTGGCCGGCTGCTTCGGGTTCTCCGGCGACGATGTCGAGAAGCGGTGCCGGGTCCTATCCGGTGGCGAGAAGGCGCGGCTGGTCATGGCGATCATGCTGTTCGATCCGCCGAACCTGCTCGTGCTCGACGAGCCGACGAACCATCTCGACCTCGACACCAAGGAAATGCTGATCAAGGCGCTGTCGCAATATGAGGGCACGATGCTGTTCGTCTCGCACGACCGGCATTTCCTGGCCGCACTCTCCAACCGGGTACTGGAGCTGACGCCCGAGGGCATCCATCAATATGGCGGCGGCTATACCGAATATGTGGCGCGCACCGGCCACGAGGCGCCCGGACTGCGAAGCTGACGATTTTCTTTGCGCGGCATGTCTAAACCGTCAGCGTCGGAACGACAAGCGGAGAGCCGGCCAGCGATATCGGTTGGCCGCTCGAAGCAACTCGATGCAGCGCAGGCGCATCAACTGGTCGAGCCGGTCGCAGTGTCAGCGCTCGGTTCGGGCGTACGCTTGCTGCTGACGATCAAGGTCGATGACGTCGATGCGGTTTTTGCAGAACTGCGCAAACTCGGGGTCGCGCTGCTCAACGGCCCGACCGATCGCCCATGCGGCCGCCGCACCGCGGCTTTTGCCGATCCGTCGGGCCATGTCTGGGAGGTCGCGCGGAATTGCGCCAAAGCATGTCGCGCAAAAGTGTGCAGCGGTTTGCGATAACGACATGCGCAAAAATAAAGATTTAAAGCGACGCACTTTAGACGGCTGTTGCAGTACTCTGATGCCACCTTCGTATTTTGCCGTCATCGGCCGTACGGGCAGGCGGCTTCTTCCACGCAAAGAACGGATTCGGCGGCTGTTGCCACGATGATGACCAAATTCCGTGGTGTTCGGAGGCCTCTTCATGCAATCGGGGACGGGCGCATCGGCATGGACTGGATCAATCGCTACATCGATCAGCCGCTACTGCACGGCGCGGCGGGTTTGCTGCGGAGTTGGCATATCCGCACGCGGCAACCGCCGGAGCTGCTGGAGCCGACGTGGAATCTCGTTGTGCTCTCCTTTCTCCTGATCGCGAGCGGGCAGGTCATGGCCGGCGAGACTTTCACGCTCAGTGTTGCCGCGCTGGTCATGCTGGCGCTGCCGTCCGCTCGAAAGCTGCTTTCGGCTGTGAAGGCAGGGCAAGGCGGTTACGGCGCCCGGGAATACAAGTCGCTAAGAGCGCGCGCCATCGCTAAACGTGAGGCGGAGTGGTCGGTGCGGATCATCGTCCTCTTCGCATCCGCCTGCCTTCCGTTCATCGCCCGCATCGACGATCCGGTGGGAGCCTATTTCATGCTGGGAGCCAGCATCTGGTTCGTCCTAACCGGGCCGCTCAAGGCCTATCTCGACGCAGCCGAACCTCCCGAGCCGAATGAAGGCGACCGAATGTACAGCGGCGTCTTTCACGTCGGCTGAATGGAGCTGATGCGACGCTGCATGTCCCGGCCATCAGACGGACGGGAACCAAATGGGGCTGCCTTCGTTATCACCGCAGCAACGTACAAGGAGATTGCGATGCTTTATTACGCTCTCGTGTTTCTCGTCGTGGCCTTGATTGCCGGCGTCCTCGGATTTGGCGGCATCGCAGGGGCTTCAGCTTCCATTGCCCAGGTTCTGTTCTTCATTTTCCTGGTGCTGTTCGTCGTCTCGCTCGTTATGCAACTGATGAGAAGAACCTAGTGCGAACAAATCGAGCATAAAACCCGGCGAACATTGCCGGGTTTTTCTTCATTGCCACATCCGGTTTGACGCCTCCGTCACTGAAGGTTTCCGTCCCGGTCGTGGTCGGCTGTCGCGAAATCCGCCATCACCCGCTGCATGAATTCGCTGCGGCTGATGCGGCCGTCGTGGTTCGCGTCAGTCAAAGTGAATTGCGCGACCGTCAGAATCTGCACCGTCTCATCGGACTGCAGGCTGCCGTCCTTGTTTTTGTCGAGACTTCCGAAAGCCGTGCCCATGAAGGTCTCGTATTCTGATCGGTCGACGGTCTTGGTGGTATTCGTGTCAAGCCGATCCATCTGGCCCTGATACATCGATCCAGGCTGTTGCTGTTGTTGCGCCACTGCCCCAACGCATTGGCACAGTATGAATGTGGTCACCAAAGCCAAGGTCTTCATCGCTTGTTATCCCTCTCCAATTAGCGGCAAGCCAGACGGTTGCCGACGTAACCGCCGCCGCCGATGCCGGCGCCGATAGCAAGCACTTGCCCGGTTCCGGCGCCGATCGTGCTGCCGATCAAGCCGCCGACAATCGCGCCGCCGACGGTTCCCGCAATGCAGCCGAATTCGGAATTACGATCCGAGACGGCCTGCGACGTCGGCCCGGACTGGCAGGCGGAGACGGCAAGGCATCCCGCCAGTATGATATTTGTCCTGCTTATGCCCATCTTTCCCTCCCGATAGATTGCCCGCCATCTCCAATAGAGATCGGCGGGCGTACGATTGTCCGGCCCCCGAGAAAATATCGCCTGATTATATTTCTCAAATTCAAACTTAGTTTCTGTTCGAACAGAAGCATAATTCCGGAAAGCAAGCGGAAATTCTGCGGCAATGCCAAGACATCATGCCGTTTCCTCTCCAGTTACAGTGCCGCATGGAGAGTATTTCAAAAATAGTACAGATATCTATATGGCATGGCAACCTACGCGATCATCGATCGTCTACGCAAATAGGGGTGCCTGCGATGTGCATAATACCGCTCGTTGAGAGTTGACAGCGCTCGGGATCGTGCCTTTCCGGCAACCATCGCTGATAACATCGTTAAATAACCGGATGACGCGAAAAGATGCCTTCGAAATGTCCCAAAGGGGGCTGAACCGTAAGCGTGTTTGTCGCTTGCGCCCTCCCACGCGCTTCGACATGCGATGCGTAAATGATGCCGGTTCGGGATCCGTTTTGCGGTTCCGTCCGTTATCTGTTGCCGAATCTGGTGGCGAGTAGCCGGGTATGCTCCCGTCACGATTTGAGAAGGAGAGACTTATGAAGAAAATTGTTGCGACGGCGTTTGCCGCGGTATCGTTGACGCTTGTCGGCGCAGGGGCGGTCAATGCCGCTGACCTCGTCACGAGGACATATGAAGAGCCGGACCTGCGCAATGGCGTGAAAATCGGCTACCTCACCTGCGATATTGGTGGCGGCACGGGTTATGTGCTTGGTTCATCCAAGGAAGCTGATTGCATCTTCCAGTCGACCGTCGGCAACGAACTTTCGGATCGTTATACCGGCGAAGTGAGAAAGCTCGGCATCGACATTGGCTTCACCACGCGCAGCCGCCTGATCTGGGCGGTGTTCGCGCCGACGGCCGGCTATCACCGCGGATCGCTCGCCGGCCTCTATGTCGGCGCTACAGCCGAAGCGACGCTCGGCGCTGGTGTCGGCGCTAATCTCCTGGTTGGCGGCACCTCCGGTTCGATCCATCTGCAGACGGTCAGCCTGACCGGTCAGCTCGGCCTCAACGTTGCGGCCGGCAGTGCCTCGATGACGCTGACGGCAGCGAATTGATATGCCTTTTTGGCGCCTCCCGCCGCATGGCGGCAAGGGGGCGCCACCTCTTCTGAGGAGCGATTTCGCGCCCTCGCATGCCCAAGCCGGATCACGACATCATGGATATTCGAATGGCAACGCCCGGCGAGGACGAGATCCTGGTTGGGCACTATCTGAATATCTGGGAGAGCTACGGCACACCACCGGAACACTACAGGCCTGATGCGGCGGCGCGGATCTTGTCGTTCATCAGACGGTCGCGAAGAGCGCCGGCTGACCTCGTTCCTTGCCATCATCGACAGGGCCATCGCCGGGTTCCGCATCCTGCCAGCTGCACCAATCGTCGTTTCCGGAGGTCATCCGGCCGGAGCGGCGGCTGCACGGTTACATCTGGTCCGTCTATGTCGGAGACGCTTTCCGCCGGCGCGGAATCGCACTGGCGCTGACCAACAAGGCTGTCGACTATCTGAGGTCGATTGGCTGCACCGCCGCCGTCATTCATGCCCCGGATCCAGGCTTACCCATCTATGGGGCCGCTGGTTTCCAACTGGTGAAGGAAATGCCCCTGAAGTTTTCGCCGGAGTATGATCGCCGGAGCCGCGGCTGGGCTTCCTACGCTTTCACCCTACCAGGTGCGACAAAGGCGGCGATCGTTGCCTCATCATGGCCAGCCTCGCGCAGAAAGCGGCTGGCGAATTCGATGGCAGGGCTTCTAAGCGCATCGTCCGGTCTAATCAGGTGAAAAGCCACATGGTAATCGAGCGTCCGCTCCGAGACAGCGACAACGCGCCCGATGGCCAGCGCGGCATCCGACAGCGGCGGGCGCGCGAGCGCGATGCCGAGCCCCTGTGCACAGGCATCGATCACCAGATTGTAGTCCTCGAAGCGCCGGTCGTGGCCGCGCGGCGTGTAGTCGACACCCTCAGGGGAGAGCCAGCGGCGCCAGCCTTCAATATTCGAATCATGCAAGATCGGCATCTCGAGCAGCGAAAAGGCATCGGAGCGCTGCCCGAGCCGGTCCGCCAGCATCGGGGCGGCGATCGGAAACGATTTCTCCTGCCAGAGCGGCAGGGCACGCACGCCGGCCCACGGCCCCTTGCCGCAGCGAATGGCAAGATCCGTGCCTTCGCCGAAATCCGCCAGCCGGTGTTCGAGCGTCAGCTCGACATGCAGCTCGTTTCCTTCGAGCTTCGGCAGGCGCTGAAACAGCCATAGAGAGGCGACGGAGGGCGTCACCGAAAGGCGCACCACTGCCTTGTTGCGACGAGGCAGCCAGCGCTCGCCGCTGTTGCCGAGCAGCGCGAGCGCTTCCTCCGCCCGCGCGAAGAACCGCATACCTTCCGGCGTCAGGCGCACGCCCCGAGCTTCGCGCGCAAACAGCCGTACGCCCATCCAGCGCTCCAGGCGCGAGACCTGTCGCGACACCGCGCCGTGGGTGATGCCGCTTTCCTCGGCTGCAGCCGAAAACGATCCGAGCCGGGCGGCGCGGGCAAAGGTCTCGAGCGTATCGAGCGGCGGAAGCACTGGCGAGCTGTGAACCATACGCACATTTGATCATCGATTGCGATGCTTTTCAAGCACGCCTCGAAGACCTAATCCACTGTCGCAGGAACATATGGAGGCGAAAATGAGCATGGCGGCAAGCGCACCGATTTCGACGAAACAGCAAGGCGGGTTTGATCTGGTGGCCTTTGTGGCGATCCTCGTCACCATCCTCTTCTGGGCGTCCTCCTTCGTGGTGATCCGTATCTGTCTCGGACCGCTGACGCCGATCGAACTGGCGACGGCCCGCTATGTGGCAGCCGGTGTCATCGCGCTCGTCTATCTCGTTATCTACCGGCCGATGCCGGAAAAACGCGATTTCGTTCGCCTCTCCGTTGCCGCCGTGCTTTTCATTGCTGCCTATGCGGTTCTGCTGAACACAGGCGAGCAGACCGTTGCGGCAGGACCGGCGAGCTTCATCATCAACACCATGCCGGTTTTCACCGCCCTCATTGCCACATTCGCGCTCGGCGAGCGCTTCGGCCGATGGGGCTGGGCGGGCACCGCGATTTCCTTCGGCGGCGTGGCGCTGATTGCAGTCGCCTCCGACGGAGGTTTCAAGCTCGATCCAAATGCCGTCCTCATCCTTGGCGCAGCGCTTTGCTCATCGATCGCCAGCGTGTTGCAGAAGCCGCTGCTCGGGCGGCTGCCGGCGCTTGCCGTCACTGCCTGGATCCTGATGATCGGTTCCGTGCCGCTGTTTCCAGCCGTTCCGGCGACGATCCAGGCGCTGGCCGCCGCACCGGCGGAGGTGAACTGGGGCGTTGCCTATCTCGTCATCTTCCCAACCGCGATCGGCTACTTCACCTGGGCGATCGCCCTGAAGCGGTTGACCGCCGCCCGCGCCTCGAATTTCCTCTATGGCGTTCCGCCGGTTGCCACGCTGATCGGGTTCGTCTGGCTGGGCGAAACGCCGACGGTGCTCGGCGCGGTCGGTGGCGTCATGGCAATCTTCGGCGTGCTGGTCGTCAACGTGATGCGGAAGCGGTAAGCGTCGGATTCGGGCGGGGAAGGCTGCCCGGTACCAGTTAGGCATTGCGCTGCGGTTCGCTTTCTTTAAAACGAAGGCAGATCGAAAGGCGCGCGCTGATGTTCTTGACCGACCGGCAAATTGAAATCGTGGCGATTGCGAAATCGAGCGGCAGGGTTCTAGTCGAGGAGCTCGCCTCCCGCTTTTCGGTGACGCCCCAGACGATCCGCAAGGACCTGAACGATCTCTGCGATGCGCAGCTGCTGACGCGCATCCATGGCGGCGCCACATTCCCGAGTGGGACGGAGAATGTCAAATACGAAGCGCGCCGCCAGATCGCCGCTTCCGAGAAACAGGCAATCGGCATTGCGACGGTCGAGCTCATCCCGAGCGGCGCCTCGCTCTTCATCAACATCGGAACGACGACAGAAGCGGTGGGCGAGGCGCTCGCCAACCATCACGAGCTGATGGTAATCACCAACAATATCAACGTTGCCAATAGGTTGCGCCTTTTCCCGGCGATCGAGGTGGTAATCGCAGGCGGGGTCGTGCGCGGTGCGGACGGCGGGATCGTCGGCGAGGCGGCCGTCGATTTCATCCGCCAGTTCAAGGTCGACTACGCCGTGATCGGCGCGTCTGCGATCGACATCGACGGTGCGCTTCTTGACTATGATTTTCGCGAAGTGAAGGTCGCTCAGGCAATCATCGCCAATGCCCGACATGTCATTCTCGTTGCCGATTCGACGAAGTTTGAACGCACCGCACCAGTCAGGATCGGCCAGCTTTCCCAGGTTCATACCTTCATCACCGATCACTGTCCGGTGCCGTCGATCCGCAATCTCTGCCTCGAAAACAATGTGAAGCTGATCGAAACCAACAGCAGATTTCGCTAGACGACCATCTCCCCGCCAAACATTCGTTTGACATTCGGATCTCTTTCGTTTTAACTGATGTTGCTTTCGCAATTGCGCAAGTTTTGTGCGATGCGAAATTTGGAGTGGGCTCGGAGGGGATATTGGGCCGGGAGATTTACGACATATTCGTCATCGGCGGCGGCATCAACGGCTGCGGCATCGCGCGCGATGCCGTCGGGCGCGGCTATTCGGTGGCGTTGGCGGAAATGAACGATTTCGCCTCGGGTACCTCGTCGGGCGCCACCAAGCTGATCCATGGCGGCTTGCGTTATCTCGAGCATTACGAGTTCCGCTTGGTGCGAGAATCGCTGATGGAGCGCGAGATCCTCTGGGCGATGGCGCCGCACATCATCTGGCCTCTGCGTTTCGTACTGCCTTACCACAAGGGCAGCATCCGGCCGGCCTGGCTAATCCGGCTCGGTCTCTTCCTTTACGACCATCTTGGCGGCCGCAAGCTGTTGCCACCGACATCGGTGCTTGACTTGCGCCGCGATCCGGCCGGCAAGCCGCTGAAGGCGCTGTTTTCAAAGGCCTTTGAATATTCCGACGGCTGGGTCGACGATGCCCGCATGGTGGTGCTGAACGCCCGCGATGCCGCCGACAAGGGCGCGACCATCATGCCGCGCACCAAGGTGGTGTCGGCAAGGCGCGAGAACGGTCTGTGGCATATCGAGACCACCGACACGGTCGCCAGCCGCAACGATAGCCATCAGGCTCGTATGCTGGTCAATGCCGCCGGTCCCTGGGTCGACCATGTCATACGTTCTGCTTTCGGCCAAAACGAAGCCCACCATGTCCGCCTCGTCCAGGGCAGCCATATCGTCGTGAAGAAGAAATTCGACGATCCGCGCGCCTATTTCTTCCAGAATCCCGACAACCGCATCATCTTCGCCATCCCCTATGAGGGCGACTTCACCCTGATCGGCACCACGGATCGCGACTACACCGCCGATCCCAAGGATGTCAGGATTTCGGAGGAGGAGACGGTCTATCTCTGCAATGCGGCGTCGGAATATTTCAAGGAGCCGGTCGGGCCGGAGGATATCGTCTGGACCTATTCGGCGGTCCGGCCGCTTTATGACGACGGCGCCTCGAAGGCGCAGGAGGCGACGCGCGACTACGTGTTGAAGCTGGAGGGCGAAGGAAATGCCGCGCCGCTGCTCAACGTCTTCGGCGGCAAGCTCACCACCTATCGCCGGCTTTCCGAACATGCGCTGGAGAAGATCGGCGCTGCGATCGGCGTCAAGGGCGCCCCGTGGACGGCGAAAAGCCATCTGCCCGGCGGCGACTTCCCGGTCCGGGGTTACGATGCCGAGGTCGCCGACCTGAAACGGCATTATCCGTTCCTCGCAGATCGGCATGCCCGCCGGCTGGTGCGCCGCTACGGCACCAGGACCAAGATGCTGCTCGGCGAAGCCCGCGGCCTCGACGATCTCGGACGGCTGTTCGGCGGCGATCTCTACGAGGCCGAGGTAACCTATCTGGTCAAACATGAATGGGCCCGGCACGCTGAAGACGTGCTGTGGAGGAGAACAAAGGATGGTCTGCGCCTTTCGAAGGAGCAGGCCCAGTCACTGGAGGAGTACATGGCTGCCATACCGGCGATGGTCGGATAGGCGGCGTGTGGTCCCCGCTGCGTGGAGGCACGGGAACAGGAATGCTGGAACTGCGGAAGGCCGCAAAGATGGTGGGAGGAGACTATCATATCCACCCAACCGATCTTGTTTTTGAAAGAGGAACGCTAAACGTTCTGCTTGGGCCGACCTTGTCGGGCAAGACCTCGTTGATGCGTCTGATGGCCGGCCTTGATCGGCCGACGACCGGTACGATCCATTTTGATGGCGCTGACGTGACGGGTATGCCTGTCCAGAAGCGCAACATCGCGATGGTCTACCAGCAGTTCATCAATTATCCGGCATTGACGGTCTACGAGAATATTGCCTCGCCGCTGCGGATTGCCGGCAAGGATGCCAAGACCATCGATCTGGAGGTGCGCAAGGCCGCCGAACTTCTGAAACTCGGGCCTTATCTCGATCGCACGCCGCTCAACCTCTCGGGTGGCCAGCAGCAGCGCACGGCGCTTGCCCGTGCACTCGTGAAGAATGCGAGCCTCGTTTTGATGGACGAGCCGCTTGCCAACCTCGATTACAAGCTGCGTGAGGAACTGCGGCAGGAATTGCCGCGCATCTTCGCGCAGTCCGGCGCAATCTTCGTTTATGCCACGACCGAACCCTCCGAAGCCTTGTTGCTGGGCGGTAATACGGCAGCGCTCAGCGAGGGCCGGATCACCCAGTTTGGCCCGACGGTCGAGGTCTATCGTCATCCGCTCGATCTGACGACGGCGAAAACCTTTGCCGATCCGCCGCTGAATTTCATTGATCTGGTCAAATCGGAAGGCAACTTCCTGCGCGATGGCGTTTTGCTTCTTGCAGTGCCGCCGCATCTTCGGAATGTGCCGGACGGGCCGGCAACGATCGCGTTTCACCCGCATCATCTTGCACCAACCGCCCAGACGGCTGGTTCAGCGCGGATGACGACAAGGACGCAGGTTTCGGAGATCACCGGGTCGGAAAGTTTCGTCCACCTGCAATTTGCCGACACCCGCTGGGTAATGCTTGCGCACGGCATCCACAATATCGACCCGGATACGGACATCTCCGTTTTCATCGATACGCGTCACCTGATGGCGTTCGGCGCGGACGGCCGGGCGATCACCACAGCCAGGCAAGGGGGCTAGGAGAAGATCATGGCACGTATCACCCTCGATCATATTCGCCATGCCTATGGGCCAAACCCGAAGAGCGAGAAGGATTACGCTCTCAAGGAAGTGCATCACGAGTGGAACGACGGCGGCGCCTATGCGCTGCTCGGGCCTTCGGGCTGCGGAAAGACCTCGCTGCTCAATATCATTTCCGGCCTCATTCAGCCTTCCGAAGGACGGATTCTCTTCGACGGGCAGGATGTTACCAACCTGCCGACGCAGCAGCGAAATATCGCGCAGGTATTCCAGTTTCCGGTCATCTACGACACGATGACGGTTTACGACAACCTCGCCTTTCCTCTGCGCAACCGCGGCGTGGCCGAGGCGGAAGTCGACCGGCGCGTCCGCGAGATCCTCGAGATGATTGATCTTGCCGGCTGGGCCAAGCGGCGGGCGCGCGGCTTGACTGCGGACCAAAAGCAGAAGATTTCGCTCGGCCGCGGACTCGTGCGCTCGGATGTGAACGCGATTCTCTTTGACGAGCCGCTCACTGTTATCGATCCGCATATGAAATGGGTGCTGCGATCGCAGCTGAAGCGGCTGCATAAGCAGTTCGGTTTTACCATGGTCTATGTCACGCATGACCAGACGGAGGCGCTGACCTTCGCCGACAAGGTCGTTGTGATGTACGACGGCGAGATCGTGCAGATCGGCACTCCGACCGAACTCTTCGAGCGTCCAAGCCATACCTTCGTCGGCTACTTCATCGGTTCGCCGGGCATGAACTTTATGCCGGCCAAGGTAGAGGGCAGTACGGTTCGGGTCGGCGAGCACGCGCTGTCGCTCGACTATGCGCCAAAGACTTCGTCGGCGTCCAAGGTAGAGCTTGGCATCCGGCCCGAATTTATCCGGGTCGGCCGCGAGGGTATGCCTGTGACGGTCAGCAAAGTGGAAGATATCGGCCGGCAGAAGATCGTCCGCGCGCAATTTGCCGGCCAGCCAATCGCAGTCATCGTTCCTGAGGACGAGGAAATTCCGGCTGATCCCCGGGTGACCTTCGAGCCATCGGGCATCAGTATCTATGCCGACTCCTGGCGCGCCGGACCGGAGGCTTAATCATGGAAAAAACCTGGAACAACAAAGCCTGGTTTCTGGTTCTGCCGGTCCTCGTGCTGGTGGCTTTCTCGGCTGTCATTCCCTTGATGACGGTTGTGAACTATTCCGTTCAGGACACTTTCGGAAACAACCAGTTCTTCTGGAACGGAACGGACTGGTTTACCGAAATCCTGCATTCCGACCGATTCTGGGCCGCCCTGCAGCGAAACTTGATTTTTTCGTTGATCATTCTCGCTCTTGAGATCCCGCTCGGTATCTTCATTGCGCTCAACATGCCGAAATCAGGCATCGGCGTGCCGGTTTGCCTGGTTCTGATGGCGCTGCCGCTGTTGATCCCGTGGAACGTGGTCGGCACGATCTGGCAGGTGTTCGGCCGCAACGACATTGGTTTGTTCGGCTATTACGTCAATGCCATCGGCATCGATTACAACTATGTGCAGGATCCGCTCGACGCCTGGGTGACGGTCATCATAATGGATGTCTGGCACTGGACGAGCCTGGTCGTCTTGCTCTGCTATGCAGGCCTCGTTTCCATTCCGGATGCCTTCTATCAGGCAGCCAAGATCGACGGTGCCTCTCGTTGGGCTGTGTTCCGCTATATCCAGCTGCCAAAGATGAAGCGCGTTCTTCTGATCGCCGTACTGCTGCGTTTCATGGATAGTTTCATGATCTACACCGAGCCTTTTGTCGTCACTGGTGGCGGTCCCGGCAACGCGACCACTTTCCTGTCGATCGATCTGGTCAAGACCGCCCTCGGACAGTTTGACCTCGGCCCGGCCGCTGCCATGTCGCTGGTCTATTTCCTGATCATCCTGCTGCTTTCGTGGGTGTTCTACACCGTCATGACAAGCCACGACGCGGAGAATTGAAATGAGCGCCTCCAACGAAACGACAGCGAGCCGAAAAATCTCTGGCGTTACCAGTGTCGCAAGCGGGCTCTCCGCCGATGAAGTCAGCCGTCTGATGCGCCGGCGCGGCGAGGAATCGCGCTGGTGGTGGCTGGTTCCGACGATCTATATCATTGTGCTCCTGCTGCCGATCTATTGGCTCGTCAACATGAGCTTCAAAACCAATGCGGAAATCGTCAATTCTCTGACGCTTTATCCTCATAACCCGACGATCGCCAATTACGTGACGATCTTCACGGAGAAGGCCTGGTATTCCGGCTACATCAATTCAATCACCTATGTCGTGATCAACATGGTGATCTCGGTGGCAGCCGCGCTGCCGGCGGCCTATGCCTTCTCCCGTTATCGGTTCCTTGGTGACAAGCATCTTTTCTTCTGGTTGCTGACGAACCGGATGGCGCCGCCGGCGGTCTTTGCCCTGCCGTTCTTCCAGCTCTACTCAGCCTTTGGGCTCATCGATACGCACATCGCCGTGGCATTGGCGCATTGCCTCTTCAACGTGCCGCTTGCGGTCTGGATCCTTGAAGGCTTCATGTCCGGCGTGCCGAAGGAAATCGACGAAACGGCCTATATCGATGGCTATTCGTTCCCGCGCTTTTTCCTGAAGATCTTCACGCCGCTGATTGCGAGCGGCATAGGTGTCGCCTGCTTCTTCTGCTTCATGTTCTCTTGGGTCGAGTTGCTGATCGCACGCACGCTGACGACGACCGACGCGAAGCCGATCGCTGCCACCATGACCCGTACCGTCTCTGCATCCGGCATGGATTGGGGCCTGCTCGCCGCCGCGGGTGTTCTGACCTTGATCCCAGGGGCGCTGGTGATCTGGTTTGTGCGCAATTACATCGCCAAGGGCTTCGCCCTGGGGAGGGTTTGATGAGCTTTTCGCTTCCCGATTTTTCATGGATGGCATGGACCTGGCCGACGGCCACTTTCTTCGTCGTCATCGCATTGCTGCTGATCGGCATGGGGGTCTGGGAATACGCCGCTCCGGGCGGCAATCCCCGGATCGGAATCCTGCGCTTCGAGACGACGCGCGGTGACCGGCTTTTCCTTTCGCTGCTCGGCAGCGCCTTTATCCATCTTGCCTGGCTTGGTCTCGCTGGATCAAGCCTCTGGTGGGCTCTCGCTCTCTCCGTTGTCTACGCCGTTGGCGTATTCCGTTACGTGTGAGGCAAACTGATGCAGACGGCCGGGGCTTTTCTGGCCGCCTGAGACGTGAAGACTGCAATCGCAAAACCCTGGGAGGATATCATGCGAAGGCATTTATTGACGACGACAGCAGCCGTGCTGCTGGCCATGACCGGGTCGGCCTATGCCGGCATGGACGAGGCAAAGACTTTTCTGGATAAAGAGATCGGCGACGTGTCGACGCTCTCTCGCGCCGACCAGGAAAAGGAAATGCAATGGTTCATCGATGCTGCGAAGCCTTTCCAGGGGATGGACATCAAGGTTGTTTCGGAAACCTTGACCACCCACAAGTATGAGTCCGAGGTTCTGGCTCCGGCCTTTACCGCGATTACCGGAATCAAGGTCACGCACGACGTCATTCAAGAGGGTGACGTTGTCGAGAAGATCCAGACACAGATGCAGACCGGTCAGAACCTTTATGACGGCTGGGTCAACGACTCCGACTTGATCGGTACGCATTGGCGCTATCAGCAGGTGCGCAACCTGACCGACTGGATGGCCGGCGAAGGCAAGGACGTTACCAACCCCGGCCTCGATATCGACGACTTCATCGGCACCAAGTTTACGACGGCACCGGACAAGAAGCTCTACCAGCTTCCCGACCAGCAGTTCGCAAACCTGTACTGGTTCCGATATGACTGGTTCAACGACGAGAAGAACAAGGCCGATTTCAAGGCGAAGTATGGCTACGATCTCGGCGTTCCGGTCAACTGGTCCGCTTATGAGGACATCGCCGAATTCTTCACTGGCCGCGACGTCAACGGCAAGAAGGTCTTCGGCCATATGGACTACGGCAAGAAGGACCCGTCGCTCGGCTGGCGCTTCACCGACGCCTGGCTGTCGATGGCTGGCAACGGAGACAAGGGTCTGCCGAACGGTCTTCCGGTCGACGAATGGGGTATCAAGGTCGACGAGAATTCGCGTCCTGTCGGTTCGTGCGTCGCGCGTGGCGGCGATACCAACGGCCCCGCATCGGTCTATTCGATCCAGAAGTATCTCGATTGGTTGAAGGCGTACGCACCGCCGGAAGCTCAGGGCATGACCTTCTCGGAATCCGGTCCGGTGCCGGCGCAGGGTAACGTCGCGCAGCAGATCTTCTGGTACACGGCGTTCACCGCAGACATGGTCAAGCCTGGCCTGCCTGTCATGAACGAAGACGGTACGCCGAAATGGCGCATGGCACCGAGCCCGCATGGCGTGTACTGGAAAGACGGCATGAAGCTTGGCTATCAGGACGTCGGTTCCTGGACGCTGATGAAATCGACCCCGACGGACCGTGCAAAAGCCGCGTGGCTCTATGCACAGTTCGTGACCTCGAAGACGATTGACGTGAAGAAGAGCCAGCTCGGTCTCACCTTCATCCGCGAATCCACCATTCGCGACAAGAGCTTTACGGAGCGCGCTCCGAAGCTTGGCGGTCTGATCGAGTTCTATCGTTCGCCTGCGCGTGTTCAGTGGTCGCCAACCGGCACCAACGTTCCCGACTATCCGAAGCTGGCTCAGCTTTGGTGGCAGGCTATCGGTGACGCCGCTGCCGGCGCCAAGACGCCACAGGAAGCCATGGATTCTCTTTGCGGCGAGCAAGAGAAGGTCATGGGCCGTATCGAGAAATCGGGCGTCCAGGGCGATATCGGCCCGAAACTCGCCAAAGAGCATGACCTCGCTTACTGGAACGCGGATGCGGTGAAGAAGGGCAACCTTGCGCCGCAGCTGAAGATCGAGAACGAGAAGGAAAAGCCGGTCACGGTCAACTACGACGAACTCGTCAAGAGCTGGCAGTCGAAGTAAGGCGGACCTCGGCCGGAGGCAACGAGGCTTCCGGCCATCACTTCCCGCCACCGGCCGCAAGCCGGTGGCACCCAAAATCTTTCTCTCATGAAATCTCCGCATCCGCCCGCTTTGCCGGGCGGAGCGGTTTCGTGCGAGCCGGAGACGGATATGAGCGGCTATATTCTTTCGATCGACCAAGGCACAACGTCGTCGCGCGCGATCATCTTTGATGGCGACATGAAAATGGCCGGCTCGGCGCAGGCAGAGATCACCCAATATTATCCGCAGCCCGGATGGGTGGAGCACGACGCCGCCGAAATCTGGCAGTCCGTCGTCGATACTGTGCGCAGGGCGATCGCCGATGCCGGTATTGATGCCGCCGACATTGCCGCGATCGGCATTACCAATCAGCGCGAGACGGCGGTCATCTGGGACCGACGGTCAGGCGCGCCGCTTCACCGGGCGATCGTCTGGCAGGACAGGCGCACGGCGGAAATGTGCGAGAGCCTGAAGGCCGATGGATATGAGAAGCTGTTCAGCGCCAAGACCGGCCTGCTGCTCGACCCCTATTTCTCCGGAACGAAGCTCGGCTGGCTGCTCGACAACGTCGATGGTCTGCGTGAGAAGGCCGAGGCCGGTGGGGTCTGCTTCGGCACGATCGATAGCTGGCTGATCTACAATCTGACTGATGGACGCGTGCATGCCACCGATGCGACCAATGCGTCGCGAACGCTGCTCTATAATATCGATGACGATGCCTGGGATGAGGAGCTTCTCGGCATTCTCCGCATTCCGGCCGCCATGCTTCCTGACGTCAGGGAATGCGCCGATGATTTCGGCCGCGTCGCCAAGGCGCTGTTCGGCGCGGAACTTCCGATCCTTGGTGTCGCCGGCGACCAGCAGGCAGCGGCGATGGGCAATGCCTGTTTCGAACCCGGCATGATGAAATCCACTTACGGCACCGGCTGCTTTGCCCTGTTGAACACCGGCCGGGATCGTGTTTCCTCCTCCAACCGGATGTTGACGACGATCGCCTGCAGGCTCGACGGCGAGACGACCTATGCGCTCGAAGGCTCGATCTTCATCGCCGGTGCCGCTGTGCAATGGCTGCGCGACGGCCTCGGCATCATCGGCCAGGCATCCGAGGCCGGGGTGCTTGCCGCCAAGGCCGATCCCGGACAGCAGGTCTACATCGTTCCGGCCTTCACCGGCCTCGGCGCTCCCTATTGGGATCCGGCTGCGCGCGGCGCGATCTTCGGTCTGACGCGAAACAGCGGGCCGGCGGAATTCGCCCGCGCCGTGCTCGAATCCGTCGCCTACCAGACGCTCGATCTGCTGGTGGCGATGAAGAAGGACTGGGGCGTCAACCACCTGGAAACGGTGCTGCGCGTCGATGGCGGTATGGCGGCGTCGGATTGGACGATGCAGTGCCTGGCCGACATGACCGGAAATCCTGTCGACCGCTCGGCGATCCGCGAGACGACGGCGCTCGGCGCTGCCTGGCTTGCCGGCTCGAAAGTCGGCATCTGGCCCGGCAAACGGGATTTTGCGCAGGCCTGGGCCTGCGACCGCCGCTTCAGCCCTTCGATGGACGAGACCGAGCGGCAGGGCAAGATCATCGGCTGGAAGAATGCCGTATCCAGAATGATTTCAGACGCCTCCGCGGGATAGGACCGCTTCCGGCTCTCTTACGCGCCGGCAGCCTTTCTGTTGATGAAGCTCAGCGCGAGCACGGCGAAGATCAGCGTTCCCGTGCCGACCTGCTGCCAATAGAAGTTCAGATCGGTCAGCAGAAGCCCATTGGCGACGATGCTGAGCAGCAGCGCGCCGAGAACGGTCCCGCCGACATTCGGCCGTCCGAGTGGGCTGAGCGTCGTGCCGATGAAAGTCGCGCCGATGGCATTGAGCAGGAAGGCATTGCCGGAGGAAGGGATGTAGGTGGTGACGGTTGCGGTCAGGATCAGGCCGGCGATTGCCGCGATCAACCCGACCAGGATGAATGTCACCGCGACATGGGCCGGCGCGGCGATGCCGGAATAGCGCACGACGCCCGGCTGGATTCCGATCGATAGGATGACGCGACCGAAACGCGTGCGGGCAAAAACAATGGCAGCAGCGGCGATGACGACGATGGCCGCGGCAAGCGGCATCGGGAAGCCGGCGATCGTGCCGTGGCCGAGGAAACGGAAGGCTTCCGGCACGCCGTTCGGCGGCAGATAGACCGGATTGCCGCCATTGGTCAGCAGTTGCTGAACGCTGCGGCCGATGAACAGCGTGCCGAGCGTGGCGAGGAACGGCGACACGCCGATCCCTGAAATCAGCAGCGCATTGAAGGCACCGACGAACGCTCCGGCGGCCATTCCCGCGAGTGCAGCGACTGCCACCGGCTGCCCGGCGAGGACGAGCGAGACGAAGGCAAAGCTGGCAAAATCCATCGCCGTTCCCACCGAAAGATCGATGCCGCCCGACGCGACGGCGAAGGTCATGGCGACGGAGACGATGGCAAGCAGCGTGAAATTGTTGACCAGGATGCTCTGCAGGTTGGCCGGCGACAGGAACGTCGGCGTTGCCACGGAAAAGGCGGCAAACACCGCAACCAGGGCGAGGATCAGCCCATAGCGCACCAGGCCGCCGGCGATGAGACGCGGCAAGTCGATGCTGGCGGGGGAGGGATCTGGAGCGACATGGTCAGGCCTCCTGCCGGCGCAGCAGCGTGGTCGCGGAAACGACGATGAGAATGAGCACGCCCTGGACGCCGCTGACCAGCGTGCTCGAAATGTTCAGCAGCTGGAAACCATTGACCAGGAAGCCGACCAAAAGGGCCGAAAGCAGCGTCCCGGTGATCGTCGGAATCAGCCGGCGCGAAAAGACCGAGCCGAGCAGGGCCGTCACGACGACGGGCAACAGCATCTCGCCAGCACCGGTCGTGCTGCCGCTCAGATAGGAAACCGACAGGATGCCGGCGATGCCGCCGGAGACGCCGCTGGCGACGAAGGCGCCGGCCAGCAGCCGGCGAAGCGGCAGACCGGCGGCACGCGCCGCATCCGGAAACTCACCGACGGCATAGAGGCGCAGGCCAAGCGGCGTATATTGCGCGATCGCCGTGGTGATCGTCGTGAAGCCGAGGAGCACATAGGCAAGAACCGGGATGCCGAAAGGATCCGAGGCCGAGAGCGCCGACAGGAAAGGCGTCGAGGCCGGCAGGACCGTATTGCCGGTCAGCACCAATTCCAGGCCGGCGACGACGTTCATGACGGCCAGCGTGGCCAGCAGCGGCACGACGCCGGCATAGACGACGGCAATGGCATTGACCGTGCCGATCAGCCCGCCGGTGAGGATTGTCGCGGCGATCGCCGTCGCATCGCCGTAGCCGAGTTGCGTCAGGCTCGCATAGACGGCGGCGCTGAGGCCCATATTGGCCGCGAGCGACAGGTCGATGCCGCCGGTGACGACATTGGAGCCGCCGGCAATCAGCACGATCGTCAACCCGATGGCAAGCACACCGGAGATGGCCGATTGGCCAAGCACGTTGCCGATATTGCCGATGCTGAGGAAATAGGGTGCGGTCAGCGAGAAGATGAGCAGGATGGCGGCAAATGCGATCAGCGATCCGAAGCGCAATGCCGCAGCCGCAATATTGCCGGCCGGCCGGAGAGGCGGTTCCGCAGCGGAAAAAACGGAAGGCGCGAATTCCACTTCAGCCGACATGGCGTTGTCCCTCGGATGATCCGGTCGATTGAGCCAGCACCGCATCTGCCGTGGTCTGCGACGAGATGAATTCCCGCACCACGCGACCCCGGAAGAGCACCAGGATGCGATCGGTGATACCGACGAGTTCGGGCAGATCCGAAGACAGCACGATGACGCCGGCGCCACGCGACGCGAGTTCGCCGATCAGCGTATAGATCTCGACCTTGGAGCCGATATCGACCCCGACCGTTGGCTCGTCGAGCAGATAGACCTCGGAATGGCGGCTCAGCCACTTGGCGATGGCGATCTTCTGCTGGTTGCCGCCCGAAAGCGTGCGCAGCAGGACATCGCGCCCATTGGTCTTCACCTGCAGCCGCGCAATCAAAGCGTCCACTTCTCTCTGTTCGCGTCTGCGATCGAGAAAGCCGAAACGGGTGAAGCGGCCAAGGCTCGAAAGGCTGATATTTTCCGCGACGCCGAGGTCGAGCGCGACGCCGTGGCGACGCCGATCTTCCGGCACCAGGGCGATCTCGCGGCCGGCCGCCTGGGTGGGATTGGTGAAACGGGCCGCCTTGCCGCTGATTTCGACATGGCCGGAAGCCGGGGTCTCCAGACCGAAGAGCGTGCGGACCAGCTCCTTTGCGCCGGAGCCGAGCAGGCCGGTGAGGCCGAGCACCTCGCCGCGGCGAAGCGTGAAACTGATGTCGCTATATTTCCCTGGCGCCGACAGCTGCTCGACCTTGAGGATGTCTTCGCCCGGTGTCACCTGCGGCTTTGGAAACATCTTCTTGATATCACGTTCGACCATCAGCCGCGCAATCGCACCGGCCGAAGTCTCCCCGATCGGCACGGAGGCGACGTCGAGCCCATTGCGCAGCACAGTGACGTGATCGCAGAGCTCTTCGATTTCGTTCAGGTAATGCGAGATATAGATGATGGTGACGCCTTCGTCGCGCAGACGGCGGATCAACCGGAAGAGGATATCGGCCTCGCGGCGCACCAAGGCGGCCGTCGGCTCGTCGAAGACGAGCACCTTCGGCTGATTGAGGAGCGCGCGGGTGATTTGCACGATCTGCTTTTCGGCAGTCGACAATTCGCCGATCAAGGCGGCGTTTGGCAACCGGATACCGAAATAGTCGTTGAGAATGTCAGATGCCCGGCGCTGCATCAGTCGCCGGTCGAGGAACGGCGTGCCCGATATTCGCGGCTCCCGACCAAGGAACAGGGCTTCGCCAACGGTGAAGGTTGGCACCAGCAGCCGATCCTGGTGAATGAAATGGATGCCAAGCTCTTCGGCAAGATGCGGTGTCAGCCTGTCGAATGTTTGCCCTTCGATCTCGATCCGGCCGCCATCCGGTTGATGAAGACCGGCAAGCAGCTTGATCAGCGTCGACTTGCCGGCGCCGTTCTGGCCGACGAGACCGTGGATGGTGCCGCGCCTGACGATCAGCGACGCACCGGCAAGCGCCTGCGCACCGCCGAAATGCTTGACGATGCCTTCAAAGCGGATGATGTCGTCGCGTGCCGTCACCGGCTGCTTCAACGAAATGGCCGTCATGTCGATCTCTCCGGGCGGGCAGATTGCGAGCGATCCGGCGATGACCGGATCGCTCGTGTTCAGTGTCAGCCGATGCCGAGTTTCTTGGTGACTTCGCCGACATTGGTCTTGTTGGCGAGCAGGGCCGGAACATAGGTTTCGCGCGGCAGGGTCTGGCCGGCGAGCAGCTTGGCGACATTGCGGATGGCGGTGCGGCCGATTTCCGCCGGCTGCTGGGCGACATCGGCGCCGGCCGGCGAATTCGGATCGGCGATGAGCTGCAGCACTTCCGGGCTGCCATCGACGCCGTAGGTGCGGATCTCGGTCCGCCCGGCGGCTGCCAAAGCCTGGGTCGCGCCAAGCTGCGGAATGTCCCAAGCCGACCAGATCGCCTTGATCGAACCCTTTTCCGGATATTTGTTGAGGATGGCCGTGATCTGCGTGAAGGCATCCTGCACAGTATTCGGGATGACGTCGCGCAGTTCCGGCTGGAGGATTTTCACCTTCGGGAAATATTTGACGACATTGACCAGCTGGTCGTAGCGGATCGCGCAGGGCGTTACGCCGTAGAAGCCGTTGAAGACGACGATATTGCCTTCGCCGCCGATATCGGAGACGAGCTGCAGCGCCAGGTCCTTGCCGATGCCCCAGTTATCGGAAGTGGTGTTGTTGATCGAATTGGTCGAACCGACGTCGACGCTCAGAACCGGGATTCCGGCATCGCGCGCCTTCTTCAGCCAGGGATCGATGACGCTGAGCGTGCCGAGGATTTGAACGATCGCATCCGGCTTCTGGGCAATCAGTGTCTGCAGCTGCGAGACCAGCTTGCCGTCATTGCGACCGGCATCGACGGCGATCGGCTCGCCGCCGAGGCGCTTTACCTCTTCGATCTGGGCATTATAGGCCTGCAGATCGAAGAAGTGATCGGTGCCGGTTGCGCTGATGGCGATACGCTTGCCTTTCAGCGACAGTTCTTCGCCCGCGGCAAAAGCCGGTTTCTGACCGATCAGCGAAGCACCAGCGACGGCGACCCCGGCCGCGGCAGACAGTTTCAGCAGATCTCGTCTTCCGAGACCGCTTTCAGACTTTTCGATACGCATCGCATTTCTCTCCAATTAATTATGTCTATAGATTAAATAGATTAATGCCGGTGGATAGGAACGAATTTCCAAAAGAACGATCTCCGGGGGAAAGAGTGGACGGAATTAAAGCTCATCCCTGGCCGCGGTTTCCCGCGACCAGGGATGATTTCGGAGGCCTCGGCGGTTTTCAGAGCGGTCAGATGAGTCTGCAGCCACCGATCAAGAAGAACATGCACTGCATAATTCTTGCGCATGCGACCAAAGTTGCCGAAGGCGAACTCCTGCCAGGCCGCGGTGCCGTGCGGCGCGACAGCAGGCGTAAAATCACGATTTAATGGGTACCGTTGGGTTTTGGGCTGCGACGTTGATATCTAGCGCAACGCTTGGCTCCACTTGGCGCGCAACTTGCCTCTCTGCTGGCAGGGAGAATGAAACAATGCCCGATATCGACCCGCAGATTTTCTCAATAAGCCGGCCATCCCTCGGAGGCTACAAGGCCTTCGTTCAACGCGACATGATCGTTGAGACCTATCGCAGCGCCGCGGGGCAAATGGTTTCGAGGGGCTCCCTTCATAGAATTTCGATCAACCGCACGGCGCACGGCAAATATGCCTATCGGCTTGGAAGCGGGGCGTTCCGCAAAGTTGAGAGGCCGCCGTTCACCCTGGGATTTCAACCGGCCGCCACGGTCCTCGAAGTCGATGGCGATGCAGCGGATTATATCTCGATCTTCCAGTCACCTGCGCTCTACAGCGGCATAGGCGGCTCTCGCTTCGATCCCGAGCATTGGGATAGTGACGCGCTCAGCGCGACGACTGATCCGACAACGCTGCAGGTCGCGCTTTCCCTTGCATTTGCCGCCGAGAAGACCGGGTGCGACGACCCGCTTTTGATGCAGCACCTGGGGATGGCGCTCGCCTGTTGCGTCGTAAAACTGCTGGGCGCCAAACCTGAAGCCGGCGATCGTCCGCTGACATCGGACAATCTCCGGCGTGTGATCGATTACATCGAGAACCTGCTTGGCAAATCCGATCTGAGTGTCGAGGAGCTGGCCGGGGTGGCCCATATGAGCCCCTTTCACTTCAGCCGGGAATTCAAACGGGCAGCCGGCATGGCGCCGCATCGCTTCGTTCTCGAACGCAGGATCGAGCGGGCGCGACTTTACCTCGCCGATAGCAAGGAGACGCTCGCAAACATCGCTTATGCCACAGGCTTTTCCAGCCAGGCGCATTTCTCCAGCGTCTTTCGCCGTCTGATGGGGGCGACCCCGAAGGAATACCAGCGTTCGGTCCGTCTTTGAGACGGCTCTTGCCGATGACAGATCAGCAGCTTTGCGAAAGACAACCGCACGAATTTGAAATCTCTTGAGGCTGCGGTCTGCGAGGCTTTTCCCATCAGGAGGCCCATATGACCGCTTTTGCCCAAACCAATCCGATTACCGACATTTGCTTCCTGGTCGAGGATATCGACAAAGCATCGGCTTTCTATGTCGAGCGTCTTGGCTTCAAACCACGCCGCCGTGCTCCCGGCTTTGCCGATTTCAAAGGGGCGGGCGTGACGCTGGCGCTCTGGGAGATCGAGCATATTGCCGAGAATACCGGTGTCTCAAGCCGCCGTGCCCCTCCAGGTGCGCACAAGGCCTGCGCGGCCATCGAGCTCGCCTCGCCAGAGCAGGTCGATGCTGCCTATGCGGAGCTCAAAGCTGCGGGCGTGCTCTTCCACGCGCCGCCGCAGGACTATGTCTGGAACGCGCGATGCGTCTATTTCGCCGATCCTGACGACAATCTCTGGGAAATCTATGCGTGGTCCGCAGGTGGCCCGATCGGTGACATCGGCCCGCAATAGCGAGCGCAATCGGCCGGTCGTCCAACAATCCAACAATGGGAAAGGCAAGCAAATGAACGGGGATGACAAGCAAATCGTGGTCGGCAGGCGTACCGTCCTGAAGGGCGGAGCCTTTGCCCTTGCTGCAGCGACGGCAGGGATCAGCGTGTTCGTGCCGCGTCACTCCAAAGCCGCCGCATCCAAGGTCGTCATCAAATATGACTGGCTGATGAGCAACGGACAGATCGGCGATATCGTCGCAGTCAAGCAGGGCCTGTTCCAGGCCGAGGGTCTCGAGGTCGAGTTTTCCCCCGGCGGTCCCAATTCGGCAACGGTGCCGCCCGTGATCACGGGTGATGCGCAACTCGGCCAATTCTCGGATTCGGCACAGCTTCTTCTGGCCAGGTCATCCGGCGTGCCGATCAAGATCTTCGCCTGCGGTTTCCGCATGGCGCCTTTCGCCTTCTATTCGCTGCCGAAGGCGCCGATCCGCACCGTCAAAGACATGATCGGCAAGCGCATCGGCATCCAGCCGACGGCCCGTTATGTGCTCGATGCCATCCTGCTGAAGAACAATATCGATCCTTCCAGCCTGACTATCACCAATATCGGCTTCGACATGACGCCGCTGATGACCGGCCAGGTCGATGCCGTGACCGGATGGATCACCAACACACAGGCCCTTTCCATCATCGGCCCCGACCGCATCGATCTGATGATGAAGGACACGGGCCTGCCCTCCTATGCCAATGTCTATTTCGCCACCGACGATGCCGTGAGCGGCCATGCCGAGACGCTGGCAAAGGTGCTGCGTGCCGTCGCCAAGGGCTGGGCCTGGACGCATGAACATCCTGAAGAGGCGGTCAAATTGACGGTGGAGGCCTATCCGCAGCTCGACCTTGCCGTGGAGCTGAAGACGGTGCCGCGCATATTGTCACTGAGCTTCGACGCAGCGACCGGCAAGGATGGTTGGGGCAGCTTTGATCCGGCCGCCCTTGGCGAGCAGATTTCCGTTTACGACAAGATCGGTCAGTTCAAGAGCGGCGCTCCGAAGCTGGAGGACTGCTATACGACTGAGATACTCGACATGACGGCGGGTGACCGCCCGAAGATTGCGTGAGAGCGAATTTGCCTGAAGCAGCGGCCATCGAAACCAAGGATCTGGCTGTCGGGTATGCTGGCACCGCCGAGACGACCCGCATTCTGTCCGGCGTCGACCTCAGCGTCGGCAGGGGCGAGTTTCTGACCATTCTCGGCCCTTCCGGCTGCGGCAAGTCGACCTTGCTGCGTGCGGTGGCGGAACTTCTTCCGCCGCTTGACGGGCGGCTGTCGGTGCTCGGCAGGACAGCGTCGGAGGCGCGCCGGCGGCGCGAGGTCGCCTTCGTCTTTCAGGACGCAACGCTGCTGCCGTGGCGGACTGTGAGGGAGAATGTCGCGCTGCCGCTGCAGGTGGGGAAGAAGAGCGTCTCGCGATCGGTCGATCCGCGGCCCGACCACTGGATCGAACTGGTCGGCCTGTCGCATCTGGCCGATCGCTATCCGCATCAATTGTCCGGGGGCCAGCGCCAACGCGTCGCCATAGCGCGCGCGCTTCAATGCGAGCCGGATATCCTGCTCATGGACGAACCCTTCGGTGCGCTCGACGAGATCACCCGTGAACGACTGAACGACGAGCTTCTGGACGTCTGGCGCCGGACCGGCACGACCATCCTGTTTGTCACCCACAGCGTCGTCGAGGCGATCTATCTCGGCGGACGCGTGCTGGTCCTGGCGGCCAATCCGGGCCGCGTTCAGGCGCTGATCGACCTTGCACCGCTGAAAGACGAGCGTGGGCTCTGTCGGCGCGAGAGCCTCGATGTCCAGGAGACCGCCGCCCATCTGCGCCAATTGCTGCAGCAGGGGAGTTCGGCTGCATGATGCATCGTCCGTTGTCATTCGCCGAGGCAATCGGCCTTCCTGTGATCGGCGCCCTCTCGCTGCTTTTCGCCTGGCAATGGCTGGTGCCAGCGCTCGGTATTCCGGCCTATATTGTTCCAACACCGCTGGCGATCCTGCGCACGCTCGGAACGGAATGGCGCTTCCTTCTGTCGAATGCGATCCCGACGTGGGGTGAGGCGGGCCTCGGCTTCCTCCTGGGCAACAGTCTCGCCGTGATCATTGCAATTGCCTTTGTCTATAATCCGCGCTTCCAGGCCGCCTATTTTCCCGTTGTCCTGCTCTTCAACACCATTCCCGTGCTGGCGCTCGCGCCGATCATCATCCTCATCTTCGGCCTCGGCATGCTGCCGAAGGTAATCATTGCCGCTCTGATCTGCTTCTTCCCAACCCTGGTGAATACCGCCCGGGGCCTCAATCTGGCTACTGCGAGCGAGCTTGACCTGATGCATGTGCTTTCGGCGAGCGGGTGGGAGACGTTCTGGCGCCTGCGCGCCCCACGGTCTGCCCCCTTGCTTTTTGCGTCGCTGCGCATTTCGGCAACCACCTGTGTGATCGGCGCGATCGTCGGGGAGTGGATCGGTTCGAACCAGGGGCTGGGCGCTGTCATCATCCAGTCGACATTCAACTATCAGGCGGAAAGGCTTTTTGCCGCTGTCGTGCTCGCCTCTTTCTCCGGCATCGTCTTTTTTGCCGCTATTGCCCAGATCGAGCGGATTTTCCGTCGGCTGCAGCCGGGGCAGAGCTGAAAGCGTTCGATGCGGGCGCCGCAACGCTGACGCTTTCCAGAATATGACAAGGCCTCCCGGTGTTATCTGCGGGAAGCCTTGTCCGTTGCTACTCCTCCATGCTCTCACTGATGTCGAAGAGATCGATGCCATGGGTGTCGAACCACCAGTCGGGACTCATCTCGGAATGGCGTTCACGCAGACGCAGATATTTGGCGCGCAGCCGCTTCTGGCGCTCGACCTCTTCCTTGAAGAAGGGGTGATCGAGCGTGCCGCCCATCTTGTGGATGCGACGGAGCAGTTTTCGCAAGACATATCCCTGCTCCTTATTACTCGGCCGGTAGCCGCTTTCCACGATTGTCATGACTGTCTCGCACAGTGTCCCAAGCGCATCGTCTTGCGGCGTGCCGTTGACGATCATGTCGAGCCGTTCTGCGCCGAAGCCGACGTCGATGCAGGTTCCGAGCGGATTGACGATGTTTCCGATCTCGACGCCATCCTTGTAAAACTCGGTGCAGTATCCGCTGATGCTGCCATCGCTCCACATGCATTCCGGATCCGGCATGATGGGCACGCGCCCACCATAGAGCGGCGTCCATTCCACCAGGCGGTCCGGATGGATCGTTACATGATCCGGCACGAGCCCCAGCGTTCCCAGAAATTCGAGCCAGAAATCGATGGCGTTGCCGACGGTCATTTCCCTGAAGGAGAAAAGGCCGAGCATGGTGAAATGGAGAAGATGGGTTCCGTCGCCGATCTCGTCGAGGTCGCCCATGCGCAGGCAAGCCTGGCTGTTTGCGACGGTTCCACTATGGGAGGGATCGGAGAAGAGGGGCTTGTACTGCTGCATTCCAGCGCTGCAGAAGAGCGTGGTATCATCATGCGGCCGTACGGATTGGATGCGTATGAAATCGATGCCTTTGGAAAGGCAGAACTGTTGATATTGCTGGATCAGGCGTCCCGCGGTGACATAGGCAACCTCCTTCGTTGTTCGTGTGCCTTTGGAAAAGATAGTGGTCTCCGGCGTGCACGGCAACCTGCCGCTATCGAAGATAAGCCGAATGGCGCTCTTGAAGATTGGCTCACTTGAGACTAAATATAGCCTCAAGTGGGAAGGAGCTTTGCCATGATGGGATTTGCAGTCATCGCCGACGTTCTCGGATTGCCCGCCAGGGAACCCGCATCGCGCTCAGCCTTTGGCCTGCTCTCCAGCATTGAGGAAGGCTTGCCGGTCAAGGCGCTTGATCGCATGGCGCTGCTTCTGGCGCCTGATGATACCCAGTTCAAATATAGGCTCGTTCCAAAGGCCACCTATGAGCGGCGCAAGACCAAGCATCGGCTCTCCTCCGACGAGGGCATAAAGCTCGCCCGTCTGGCGCGCGTCTGGGGATCGGCGCTCGATGTCTGGCAGACCGAGACCGAGGCACGTGATTTCCTGTTTCGGCCGCATGCAATGCTGGAGGACAGGCGGCCAATCGACGTGGTCATCCAGAGCGAGATCGGCGGCGAGCTCGTGCTCGATATTCTCGGAAGCCTGAAATACGGCAGCGCTGCGTGAGCGCACAGGTTCTTGACCGCACACTGACATCCGTGCGCATCGGAGATCCCAACGGAAGCTATCCGATCTTCGACGCCACTGGCTCGACCATCGCGCCGGGACGGTGGAACATGTCGGGCAGCCCGATCATCTATACGAGCGAGCACTATTCGACGGCGCTGCTGGAAAAGCTCGTCCATGGCAGCGGGCGGCTGCCGCCCAACCAGCACTATGTCACGATCACCCTGCCGCGTGGGCTAAGCTACGAAGTCTTCTCCGAGCCCGCGCTGCCCGGCTGGGACAGCATGCCGGCTGTTGTCAGCAAGGTTTTCGGCGAAAAATGGTGCCAGGAAAAACGCAGCGCCATCCTGCTGGTCCCAAGCGTCGTCGCCCGAGTCGACCGCAACATATTGATCAATCCGGCCCATCCGGAATTCGCCTCGATCGCGGTAAGCCTCCACCAACCGGTCTTCTGGGATCGTCGCTTGTTCGGCATGTGATGGGGAGGGCCCTTCAGTCAGCGCTCCTGCATCCCCGATCGGGATCACGCTCTGCAGCTCCTTTGCGGGCTGGCCTTCAAGCTGCTGTGCATCGGGCTCCGGAATGGCATCGGTCGCGAGCCCCGGCAATCTTACCGTTGAGGATGCCAGGCACTTAGTAAATTGGGAATCATGGACCGAAAAGAACCCATCGTCCGTTGTAGCAGAATGTACATTGCGCCTTGGCTTGCCATCGCGAACCCTGAAATTCCCGGTTAGATAAAACGAAATTTACTGCGACAATATAATCGCCCCACACGCGGTCAGCAGTACTCCGAATCCGAAAATCATAAACGGAGTACCGAAACAAACCCTTGATTTGTTCGAAACTAGATCTTTTTCGTCGGTTGAATCGCCATTATACAACCTAATCCCGACGTTGCTGTCTAAATCAAAGTTCCAATTATTTTTTTTATAGAATATAACCTCTCGAACTTCCTGAATAACCAAAAATAAAACCACAATCGACAAGATTATCGCGCCGGCAACAACGCCACCGGTATCAAGATATTTCTCTGCTGAAAACATTTTCTTCCCTTTAGGTGCCGCCAGACTGGGTTTCTGCGGTGAGCGCTGCTTCGACTGCTCACGCGTCCGTCTCCCATGGATTGATCACCGCTGCGCCGGTGTCATCGAAATCACCGACATTGCGAGTGACGACAATCAGATCATGAACGATCGCGGTTACGGCGATCAGCCCGTCGATATCGCCACGCGGCCGGATACCGGCGATACGGCCCCATTCGACGGCGATCTCGTCGGTCACCGGCAGGATCCGGTCGCCATGATCATAACGCAGCTTGCGTAGCCACTCGGCGAGATGCGCCGCGGTCTTCGGATCCGATTTCTGTTTGAGGGCAATGCCGCGCATGATCTCGCCAAGCGTCAGCGCGCTCAGGTGGATGGTGAGGGGATCGACGGAGCGCAGCCAGGAGACCGCCTGCGGCGTGCCGCGTCGCGCCTCCGAGATGATGCTGGTGTCGACCAGATACATCAGAAGGCAACGTCGCGGCTTGGCGTCTTGTTGCGTGCTTCGACCGCATCGGCGAACTCATCGTCCCAGGCGGGGCCACCGAGAAGGTCGTCGACGAGCGTCGGCCTGCCGGCGAGCAGGGCGTCGTAGTCGCGGGCCGACAGAACGACGGCCGTGCGCTCGCCACGCACGGTCACCACCTGTGGGCCTTCTTGTCGTGCCTTCTGAACGACCTTCGAAAATTGGTTCTTAGCGTCCTGCAGTTGCCATTCCATCGATTTCCGCTCCTGGCTAGACTGTCTAGCTATGTACGCGCGGAATGCTGGTGCGTCAACAACGGGACGTTCCTGAACATCGGTCTTACTGGAAGCCGCGATCACGCTCTCTGCCGCGGCGAGCGGGCCATCAGCCGGGCATAGGCGATCGCTGAGAGCATGTTGACGTGGTTGGCTTTGCCGGTGCCGGCAATGTCAAAGGCCGTGCCGTGATCGACCGAGACGCGGTCGATCGGCAGGCCGAGCGAGACGTTGACAGCCGTGTCGAAGGCGACGAGCTTGATCGGGATATGACCCTGGTCGTGATACTGGGCGATGACGAGATCGAAGGCGCCGTTATAGGCGCGGGCAAACACCGTATCGGCCGAGATCGGCCCGACCACGTCGATACCCTTTGCCTGCGCCTGCTCGACGGCGGGCGCCAGGAATTCCATGTCCTCGGTGCCAAACAGGCCGTTTTCGCCGCAATGGGGATTGAGGCCGGCGACGGCGATACGCGCTGTTTTGCCGAGGCGCAGGAAGTGCCGGTGACCGGCTTCGATAGTCGCCAGCACCCGCTCGGTCTTGGCGCGCTCAATCGCACCCTTCAGCGAGATATGGGTGGAGACGTGGATGGTGTTCAGCCGCTCGGAGGCAAGCAGCATGAAGGAGCTCTTCGAGCCAGTGAGATGCGCGAGCAGCCCGGTATGGCCGTCATGGTGATGGCCGGCAAGGTTCATCGCCTCCTTGTTGATCGGCGCGGTGACGATGACGTCGGCTTGACCAGACATGGCGAGATCGACGGCGCGGGTGATGTAGCGCACCGAGGCATCGCCGGCGACCGGGCTGACCTTGCCGATTTCGGGGAGGGCCGCGCTGAGCGCGACTTCGTCGACGGCGATCCTGTCGTCACTGAGTGCATCGGCGGGTCCGAACCGCAGTCCGGTGCCGGTGACCCGGTCGGCGCGCTCCAGCGCTTCGACATTGCCGACAATGACGAAATCGCGGCGCTCCTCCCTTGGAAGGGCAGCCAAGGCCTTGACGATCACCTCGGGGCCGACGCCGGCCGGATCGCCGAGCGTTACCGCGACTTTCGCATTCCTGTCCATCAATCGAGTTCCTTCCAAAGACCCGTCGCCTAGAAGGCGGCCGCATAAATCGAGCGAATGTCGGCGCGCGTGAGATCGCGCGGATTGTTATCGAGCAGACGGCGAATGGCAAAGGCGTCTTCGGCCATGGCGTCGAGATCGCTTTCCGGCACGCCGAGGCCGGAAAGCTTCATCTCGATGCCGAGTTCGGCGCAGAAAGCGTAAGCCGCATCGAAGACGGAGGTGACGTTTTCGGAAGTTTCACGCCCAAGCGCTTCCATCACCGCCCTGGTTTTCTCAGGCGCGGATGGTGTGTTGAAGGCGAGAACATGCGGAAAGATCAGCGCATTGGCCGCGCCATGGGCCACATGCCAGCGCGTTCCGAGGGGGTAGGCGAGCGCATGGCCGCCGGCGGTGTTGACCGGGCCGAGGCAGAGGCCGCCGTAGAGCGAGGCGAGCGAGAGGCCGGCACGCGCCTCGGCGTCATTGCCATCCTTGACGGCGCGGGCGAGATATTTGCCGACCAGGCGCGTTCCCTCGATCGCATAGATGTCGACCATCGGATGGGCCCTGCGGTTGGTGAAGGCCTCGACGCAATGGGCCATGGCATCGACGCCGGTTGCCGCCGTCGTGCGGGCCGGGACACTGAAGGTCAAAGCAGGATCGATGACGGCGATATCGGCCAGCATATGCAGGCTTTCGACGGCAAGCTTTGCCATCGTCGCCGGATCGGTGACCAGCGCGCGGATGCCGGCCTCGCTGCCGGTGCCCGATGTCGTCGGCACCTGGGCGAGCGCGACCTTGCGCGGCCCATGCACCTTGTTCGGACCGACGACCTCCCGCAGCGTCTGGGCGGAACCGGCAAGCACTGCGGCGAGTTTTGCCAGATCCATGGCGCTGCCGCCGCCGAAGCCGACGATCAGTTCGGCATCGGCGGCGCTTGCCGCCGCCAGGACCTTTTCGAGATTGACCGTATCCGGTTCAGGCGTCACTTCGGCAAAGACGGTTACCTCGCCCTTCAGCTCCAGCACGTCGATGCGCGAAGCGTTGAAGGCATCGGAGATGACGAGCGTGCGCCGATAGGCCTTTTCATCAGCCCATTTGCCAAGCTTTCCCGCCGTGCCGACCCCGAATTCGATCAGATGCGGCCGAACTATCGTGATCGGCGAATCCAAGCTGGCCATGAACCAGTCCTCCCTGCAAGATCTTGCGGCACTATCGTCGCCCTCTTTAATGTAAAGTTGTAAGATCAATGTCAAGCCGACATTCCAGCAAGCGGAATTTTTTGTCGCCAGATTTGCGATCAATCGCACTTCAAGGCGGCGCTTCCATTCTAATATAGGTAAATATGTCAGTGATTTATGGAATATATCGATGAAAACGGCACGTCAGGCACCGCTGGCCATTATCTTTGCGACGGCGGTGAATAATCCGATTCTGTTGTCATTTTCTTCCGTCAGTCAACCCGCAGGCGTTGTCATTCTACATCCTCTCGTATGCGGTCGGACGCAGGTTTACAATTTTCCGGCTGCCGCTTTGTTCACGGCAGGTATTTGGGGGCGAGACTGATATATTTGATGGCGCGCCGGTAGTAGGTGTAGGCGATATGGAGCGTGCCGTCGCTGCCCTGGACGATCGACGGATAGGAGAATTCGCGGTTCAGCGAATCCTTCGAATTGTTGCTGAGGCAGAAGCCGTCGCCGGTATCGAGGTCGATGCGATGCGGAAAGCTCTTGCCGCCATCCCTTGATATCGCAAGGCTCAGCGGCGCACGCGGAACACCCCAGACGGCCTTACGTGCACTGGTATCGGCCACCACGGCTGTCTCTCCAGCCTCGCCACCGTCGATTTCGTCATAGAGAGACTGGCGCCGTGCATCCGACATGGCGGCATTCGAATGGTTGTAAACCATTGCGATTGCTCCATCATTCAGGACAGTGGCCTGGATCGAGGAATTGTTGTTCGGCAATTCGGCGGGCTCGGGCGCGCTCCATGTCTCGCCGCCATCGGATGATCGGCTGGACAGGATGCTTTCGGCGAAACGGTTGCGGTAGAAGGCGATCATCGCGTCGCCGCCAAGCGGCAGGATGTTCATGTGCACCGCGCCAATACTGCCTGGAATATCGCGCATCTGCCAGCTGGCGCCGCCATCACGCGACACCAGCACGGCTGCCGTATCGGCATCGCCGCTCCAGCGCTGGCCATTCAGGCCGACGCAGCGGAACACCGGAAGCAGCCAGTCGCCTTTGCCGTTGACGACGATCTGTTGTCGAACGAAGGTGCCGGGACTGTCGCAAAGGATACGAACCGGGCCGAAGGTCTGGCCGCCGTCGCCTGAAATCCGGCATTTGACAACTGAACCATCCTGATTTCCGGAAGTCTGCGACGTATAGAGCAGCCATATTTTTCCGTCCGGAGCCTTGAAAATCAACGGGTTCTGTTCGGATTTCTCCGGATCGTCGCTCATCTTTTCCGGCACCGACCAGCGCTCGGAGCCCGGCGCCAGCCGCGACATGTAAATCGAGATATCACCCATGCCCTCCATCGTGCCGCCGAACCAGACGCAGGTTAGCCTGCCGTCGGGCAGAAAAGCGAGATTTGCGGCATGGTTCTGGATGCAGGGGGAGGGCAGATAGGCATCCGCACGACCCTCGACCGTGGGGTGGGGGGCGATGACCCCGGTCATTAGGGCCGGAACGGCTTCCGGAGGCAGGCCGGTAAAACTCATGACGGATCTCCTCAAGGTAGCCTGGCGTAGCTTTCGGCGAGTGCGGCATAGTCGGCATCGCCGAGCGGCATCAACGGTGCGCGCGTGCGCTTCCAGGCGGGATTGCCGGTCTTCAGCCCCACCATCGCCTTGATGGCGGGTATCTGGACGTAGGAATTGGAAAGCGTGCGATAGGCGTTGATCCGGGCCTGTGCCGCCTCGACATCGGCGGCGCGCGCCTCGTCATGGACATGGTCGTAGACGGTGCGGAGCGAATCCGCCACGAGATTGGAGGTGGCCGTGATGCAGCCAGCGCCGCCCGCCTTCAGCAACGGCAGCAGCAGCGGGTCGGCGCCCGCTAGCACCGAGAAGCCTGGATAGGCGGCGATGATCGCCTGCATGTTATTGAAATCTCCGGCAGATTCCTTGATGCCGACGACCGTTTCCGGGAAGGCCGCAATCAGCCGCCCGATCAGCGGAATGGATAGCGGAACGCCTGAAACCTGCGGAATATGATAGAGGATGACCTGCAGGCGGGTGTCGGCGACTTTTTCCAGCACCTGCGAATAGGCGGCGAAGAGACCATCGTCGGAGACGCCCTTGTAGTAGAAGGGTGGCAGCATCACCACCTTGGTGACGCCAAGCGACAGCGCGTGCCGAGTCAATTCCACGGTCTCGGGAATGGCCACAACGCCGGTGCCCGGCAAAAGCCTGTCGGCGGGAATACCAGCCTCAAGTGCTGCTTCCAGAATGGCGCGGCGCTCGGCTCCGGAGAACGAATTGGCCTCGCCCGTCGTGCCAAGCAGCGCCACGCCATGGCATCCCTCGGCCAGCAGTTGTCGACAATGATCGGTGAATAGTGCGAGATCGGGTGAATTGTCTGCAGTCAGCGGCGTTGCGGACGCGCTGAATACGCCTGTAATCCTGTGATGGCTCATTTTGCCCTCCTCGGCGCGTCCTGTCCGGGGATCCGTGTTCGAACGCCCGGCTGCGCATTCGATGTCATTCGTTTGTCGCCATGGAGAGCAAGAACTTTTCCATCGCCGCGCTTTTGTCAAGAAGACAAAACGCGGCGATGCAGCTGCTAAAACCTATCTGTCTGTTATAATTTGTATATTTTTAAGATAAAATATTGATTGGATGAAAATAGAGATTTTTTGTTGACATATTTACAATAACGAGAGAACGATACGGAACGGATTGTGCTGCGCCTGGCAGGTGCAGGGAGAGCGCTGCCGAATTCACTTTGGGAGGAATGCCATGTCTGATCAATCGGATAAAACCAATATATCACGTCGCAACGCGCTGAAGCTCGGCCTTGCAGCCGGCGTCGGCCTCACCGTATTCGGGATGAATGCCCGCATCGTCATGGCCGATGAAGGCCAGGTCCTGAAGGTCGCGCATCCGGCCTTCGACCAGGACTGGTCGCCGCTGCGCGGCGGCGGCAGGACGTTCCGCTGGAATTCGATCTGGTGGGCATCGCCGATGTATTTCGACAGCAAAGGCAATATCAAACCTTACGTCTTCACCAGCTGGGAATCGGCTGACAACACCGTTTGGACGTTCAAAATCGACCCCAAGGCCGTCTTCTCCGACGGCAGCAAGATCACCTCGGCGGACGTCAAGGGATCGTGGGAAGTCGCCTCGATGCCGAACACCAAGAGCCAGCGCGCCGACCAGGTGCTGAGCAAGGTCAAGGGTTATGCAGAAATCGCCTCCGGCTCCGGCAACGAGTTGACGGGTGTCGCGACGCCCGACGATGGAACGGTCGTCGTGACGCTGGCAGCCGCCGATCCGATCTTCTTCATGCGCCTGGCAAACCACATCGCGCCGATCACCAAGGCGTCGCAGTCGCGCGGCAGCGACGGCGAGGAGATTATCGACTGGTACAAGCCTGACAACAAGCCGGTCTTTTCGGGTCCGTTCAAACTCACCAGCATCGACATCGACGCCGGCAAGATCACGTTCGAGCCGAATGAGAACTTCTTCGGACCGAAGCCGAAGCTTGCGCGCATCGACATCACCTCGATCGAGGACAATGTCTCCGCGACGTCGCTGATCAAGTCGGGCGAGTTCAACGCTCATACCGAACTGATCACCTCGACCATCATCCAGGATCTCGGCCCGGAATTTTCCGCCGGCCCGCTGATCCCGACCAGCCAGCACTTCTGGTTCAACATCTCCCGTGCGCCGATGGACGATCCGAAGGTCCGCCAGGCACTGATCATGGCGGTCGATCGCGATGGCCTGTTCAAGGCGTCCTACCCCGACGGGCCGCACAAGAAGGCCGACCAGATCCTCAACGCGGTTCCGGGTGCGGAGAATTCCGGTTTCGAGCCATACCCTTACGATCCGGCGGCTGCCAAGAAGCTGCTTGCGGAATCGACCTATGGCGGCCCGGAGCGCTTGCCGAAGATCCTATTCGTCGGCATCTCGGGGCCGGCCATTCAGGCTGCCGCCCAGTTCATCGCCGAGCAGTGGCGCCAGAATCTCGGCATCACGGCCGTCGACATGAAGCCGCAGCAGGACGCCTATGCGGGTCCGGATCAGAATTCGATCCAGATCTTTCGCGACGACGTCGGCACCCGTGTGCCGGATGCCGTCTCCTATCTGGCGGGCAGCATCGCCTCGACCTCGTCGAATGCGCAAAACAAGCTTGGCGGATACAAAAACGACAAGGTCGACAGCGCTCTGGCCGAAGCCACGACCAAGGCTGCGGATGATCCGCAGCGTATCGCTCTCGCTCAGGCAGCCCAGAAGGCGTTCCGCGAGGATTGGGCCTTCATTCCATGGTATTCTCAGGCGATGTCGCGCTGGGCCACCAAGGACGTCAAGGGCCTGGAAAAGAACCTTGACTGGCAGGTCGTCGAACCCTGGAACATTTCCATCGGTTGATCCGGCGGAAATCGTTCCAATCGGCAATAACCCGCGCGAAGGCCGCAAGGCCTTCGCGCAAGTTTCAAGAAGAAGAGATGCGATCGCAGCCAAAAGCGGGAACGCATCGAACAACAGGTGGGAGGTGGCCTTGCTGCGCTACGTGCTAACCCGATTTGCCATCTGGATTCCGTCCGTTCTGGTGGTGATGCTGGCGGTTTACGCGCTGGCCTTCTATGGCGCCGGCGATCCGATCAAGCTGATCTTCCTGCGCGCGCCGGGCGACGTCGCCTATAATCCGCAGCGCATCGAAGCCATTCGCGAAAGTGCCGGCCTCAACAAACCCTTCATCATCCAGTTCGGCCTTTACATCTGGAACTTGCTGCACGGTCAGTTCGGCAATTCGTTGACCTCGGGCCGCTCTGTCTGGGCGATGGTCTCCGCCGCAGCACCCGTCTCCTTCCAGCTTGCCCTCTGTTCCATCATCCTGACCGCCGTCGTTGCGATCCCGCTCGGCATGATCGCCGCGCTCAACCAGAATTCGCGCATTGACTATGCCATTCTGGGCTCCGCGCTCTTCCTCTGGGCGATCCCGGCCTATGTCGCCGGTCCGCTGCTGATGGTCGGCCTGATCGTGCTGCTGCCGGGTGCGAGCGTGCCCTATGGCTGGGGCGGCATCCTCGATGTCCGTATCCTGCTGCCGCTGCTCGTCCTTTCCTTCCAGCCGATCGCGCTAATCGTGCGTCAGACGCGCGCCGCCGTCATCGAGGTTCTGTCGGAGGATTTCGTCCGCACCGCCCGCGCCAAGGGCGTGCCAGAGATCATCGTGGCGCTCCGCCACATCTTGCGGCCGGTGCTGACGCCCGTCGTCACGCAGCTCGGCCTGATCATGATCACCATCGTCAACGGCGCGATCTTCGTCGAACTTGTCTTCGGCCTGCCGGGCCTCGGCCGATTGACGGTGCAGGCGCTGATCAATTCCGATTATCCCGTCATTCTGGCGATCACACTGATCGGATCGTTCCTGGTGATGGTCTCGAACCTCCTGGTGGATGTGCTCTATCCGCTGCTCGATCCGCGCGCCAACGATTCAAGAAGGAGCCGCTGACCATGTCCGCCATCCCTCTTTCCACCATCGAAACCGTCGAAGAACCGGTCAGTCTGTGGCGCGACGCCTGGTATCGGCTGAAGCGCAACAGGCTTGCCATCTTCGGCCTCGTCATCGTCGTGATCCTCGCCTTCACGGCGATCTTCGGGCCTTACCTCACGCCCTATGATTATCTGAGCCAGGATCTCAACGCCCGCAACGTCCTGCCGTCGATGAGCCACCTCTTCGGAACCGATGATCTCGGCCGCGACGTCTTCAGCCGGGTGGTTTTCGGCACGCGCACCGCTTTCCTCGTCGCCGTCATTGTCACCGTCTTCGCCGTGCTGATCGGCCTGGTGCTCGGGGCAGTCGCCGGTTTCTTCGGCAATCCGTTCGATCGCGTCATCATGTGGCTGACCGACGTGACGATGTCGGTTCCCAACCTGTTGCTCGTCGTCGTCATCAACGCCTCGCTGAAATCGCCGATCAGCAAATGGATGGAGGCGCGTTACCTCGCGACCCTCAATCCCTTCTACCGCGAAACCATGTGGGTGGATTTCATCCTCGTCTTCGGCTCGATGGCGCTGATCTCCTGGCCGCCTTACGCCCGTCTCGTCCGCGCCCAGGTGCTGTCGATCCGCAGCCGGCCCTATATCACCGCGGCCCAGGCGCTCGGCCTGTCGAACTGGATCATCATCAAGCGCTATGTCATTCCGAATGCGCTGGGGCCTTTGATCGTCTCGGTCAGCGCCGGCCTCGGCACGGCGATGGTGCTGGAAAGCGCCTTCAGCTTCCTTGGCGTCGGGGTCAATCCGCCGACACCGAGCTGGGGCAACATGATCTCCGACGGCCTGCGTGTCTGGCAGCATTATCCCCACCTTCTCGCCGCTCCGGCGGCCGTGCTCGGCCTTGCTTCGGTTGCCTTCAGCTTCCTCGGCGATGGCCTTAACGACGCGCTCAATCCGCGGGGCAGCAAATGATGGATACGAAAGACACCGACCGCCTGCTCGATGTCAGGAACCTCACCGTCGAGATCGACGGCCGCAATGGCCCGGCCGTGGTCGTCGATGGTATTGATCTCCATGTCGACAGGGGTGAGACCCTTGGCGTGGTCGGCGAATCCGGCTGCGGCAAGAGCCTGACCATGCTGAGCCTGATGCGGCTGTTGCCGAACAAGATCAAAGTCACTAGGGGATCGGCGACATTCGATGGCCACGACCTGCAGACGATGTCAAATCGCGAGCTGCGCAAGGTGCGCGGCGGCGATGTCGGCTTCGTCTTTCAGGATCCGATGACCTCGCTCAATCCGGTCATGCGCGTCGGCGACCAGATCTGCGAACCGCTGATCTATCACCGCGGAATGAAAAAGGCCGAAGCTCGCACCCGCGCCGTCGAACTCTTGCGTCTCGTCGGCATTCCCGGTCCGGAAGAGCGTCTGCAGGCCTATCCGCACGAGCTTTCCGGTGGCATGCGCCAGCGCGTGATGATCGCGATCGGCCTTGCCTGCAATCCGAAGCTTTTGATTGCCGATGAGCCGACGACGGCGCTCGACGTCACCATCCAGGCCCAGATCGTCGATCTGGTGAAGGATCTCAGGGCCAAGCTCGGCATGTCGGTCGTCTGGATCACCCATGATCTGGCGCTTATCGCCGGCCTCGTCGATCGCGTCGCCGTGCTCTATGCCGGCACGGTCGTCGAGGATGCGCCGGTCGACGAGCTCTATGCCCGACCGAGCCATCCCTATACGCGCGGCCTGCTGTCTTCGATCCCGAAACTCTCGGATCCGCCGGCAAGCCGGCTGAGCTCGATCGGCGGCACGCCGCCGGAGCCTGGCCGCCGGCCGAAGGGTTGCCCATTTGCGCCGCGCTGCCCGCTTGCCGAAAACATCTGTCACGAGAAGGTGCCGCAGCTCGAACCGTTGAGCGGCAGCGCCAATCACCGCGCCGCCTGTTTCGTCGTCCAGAGAATGCAGGAGGCCGCGTGATGGGCGCTCAACCGCTGCTCAAGATCGAAAACCTGGTCAAGCATTTCCACGTCAAGCTCGGCGCCTTCGGCGAACGCTCGGCGACCGTCTATGCGCTCGACAATGTCAACCTCGACATCATGGAAGGCGAGACGCTGAGCCTCGTCGGCGAATCCGGCTGCGGCAAGTCGACGACAGGTTTCACCATCCTCAACCTCTACAAGGCGACCAGCGGCAAGGTCGTCTACAAGGGCCAGGACCTCGCGACGCTCGATGAAAAACAGATGCGGCCCTTCCGCCGGGACCTGCAGATCGTCTTCCAGGATCCGTATTCGACGCTCAATCCGCGCATGACGGTGGGTGAGGCGATCGGCGAACCCATCCTTTTTCATAGGCTCTGCACCAAGGCCGAGCTGAAGGACAGGGTGGCAACGCTGCTCACCGATGTCGGCCTGCCCAAGCGATTTGCCCAGCGTTACCCGCATGAGCTTTCCGGCGGCCAGCGACAGCGCGTCGTCATTGCCCGCGCGCTCGCCTGCCAGCCGAAATTTATCGTCTGTGACGAGGCGATCTCGGCGCTCGACGTGTCGATCCAGGCGCAGATCATCAACCTGCTGCTCGATCTGCAGGAAAAATACCGGCTGACCTATCTGTTCATCGCCCATGATCTCGCAGTCGTGCGCCATATCAGCACCCGCGTCGGCGTCATGTATCTCGGGCGGCTCGCCGAACTTGCCACCCGCGAGGAACTCTTCGACAATCCGCTGCACCCCTATACCAGGGCGTTGCTGTCGGCCGTCCCGGAAACCGATCCGGAGCATGAGCGCACGCGCCAGCGCCAGATCCTGCAGGGTGATGTGCCGAGCCCGCTGAACCCGCCGTCGGGCTGCCGTTTCCACACGCGTTGCCCGATCGCCATGGACGTCTGCAGCAAGATCATTCCCGCGTGGAAGGAGGCAAAGCCCGGCCATCTCGTCGCCTGCCACGCCGTCAACACCGGACAGACCGCATGACGCTGAAGGCGGCCATTATTGCCGATGATCTGACGGGCGCGCTCGATACCGGCACGCCCTTCGTCGAAGCCGGGCTTTCGGTTGCGGTCGCCGTCGATGTCGAGGCCGCAGAGGATGCGATCGCCACCGGCTGTGACGTTGTCGTCATCAACACCGCCTCCCGCGCGCTGGATGAGCGCGAAGCCGCCGAAAGAGTACGGTCGGCGGCAGCGGTGTTTCGTCGCGAGAAGCCGGCGGTCATCATGAAGAAGATCGATTCCCGGCTCAAGGGCAATGTCGCGGCCGAGAGCCTGGCGCTGGCGAAGGCATTCGATCTGAAGACCATCCTAGTAGCGCCCGCCATTCCCGATCAGGAGCGGTTGACCTACCGAGGGTGTGTCGTCGGCCGCGGCATCAACCAGCCGCTACCGATCGCTGAGCTGTTCGAAATCAGCGCGGACGGCGTCGTGATTGCCGATGCCGAGGACGATGGCGATCTCGACCAGATCGCGGAGGGGCATGACTGGCTGACGACACTTGCTGTCGGCGCAAGGGGCCTCGGGGCCGCGCTTGCCCGCCAGCTCGGCGAAATGGGGCGGCAGCCGCTGCCGGAATTTGCGGCGACCCGGCGCACCCTGTTCGCCTTTGGCTCGCGCGACCCGATTACTGCTATCCAGATGGACCGGCTCCAAGCCTCGGGTGTCCTACGCATGGTCGTGGACGCGCCGAAGGGGCAGGTTGAAGTCGGAGAGGGCATAGCGCTGCCGGCGCTGCTGCGTTGCACTGGCGATATGGCGGCCGATGCGGCACTGGTCGCTCGCCGTTTTGCGGCAGGCGTCAGAACGGTCATCGACGACACGAGGCCTGATATGCTGATGGTCGGCGGCGGCGATACGGCGCTTGCCGTTTTCCAGGCGCTCGGGGTCAGAGTTCTGGCGCCCCAGGGCGAAATCGAAGCCGGCGTGCCGTGGTTCGATGTCACGGCAGCCGACGGGCGGCATTTTCGGTGCGCCGTGAAGTCGGGGGGCTTCGGCAAGCCCGATAGTTTGTTAAGACTGGTTCTTTGGAATCGGGCGGCATAGCAAGATACCGCCGGGGAGAATGACGTGGCTGAAGTGAATGGCGAATCTTTGAACGCGGAAGCCGGCCCACCGGGCAAGCCCGAACGCGGCAAGGCCGTCAAGCTGGTCGATCGCGTCTTCGACCAGTTGCTCGAGCGTATCCGCGGCGGAAACTATCCGCCGGATTCACGCCTTCCCGGCGAGCATGAGCTTGCCTCGATTTTGGGTGTGTCGCGGCCGATCGTCCGTGATGCCTTAGCGCGCCTGCGCGATCAGGGTATGGTCTATGCCCGGCAGGGCGCCGGCACCTTCGTCAGCGCACATGGATCGCCGACGACGCAGCTTGCCTATTCGCCGGTGAAGACGATCGCCGACATTCAGCGCTGCTACGAATTCCGCCTGACGATCGAGCCGGCGGCCGCCTATTTTGCCGCCAAGCGCCGCAATGAGCAGGCGATCCAAAAGATCGCCAGCGCGCTTGCGGATCTGCGCGAAGCGACCAGCCATCAGCTTCACCGCACCGACGCCGATTTCCTCTTCCACCGCGCGGTCACGGAGGCTGCCAACAATCATTATTACACGGCCTCGATCGACGCGCTGAAGGCCCATATCGCCGTTGGCATGCATCTCCATGGCCTCTCTTTGCTTGGCCCCCGCCAAGGGCTAGAACAGGTCTACGAAGAGCATAACGCCATCTATAAGGCGATCGCCGATGGCCGGCCTGACGATGCACAGAGACTGATGAAGGCGCATCTCGAAGGCTCCCGGGACCGCTTGTTCGAGGGCAGGGTGCTCGACCTATCCTTCTGAAGCGCGTCCCACAGCTGGCAGCTCGAAATTGCCAGGGAGTTCCTGCCATACCGCGGGATGCTCCTTCGCTGGCAATTGTCAGCCGGATTTCTGCTTCTTGATGATGCTGATGTTGCCGCTCACTTCGAGGATGGCAAATTTTATCTCCGTAACACTCTCAATGCCTTCCTGGCTTCGAGCCGCTTGCATGACGTCTTCCTTCTGCAGTCGGGCGCCTTTGAGCGCGCGCTCATCGTAGACGCCATCCGTCACCAGAACGGTCGGAACGCCATCGATGATATGAGCTGCGCCAGGCCACCACCTCTTCACGTAAGACAGACCGATGTCGGTCGTAAACAGCGTGAGGATCAGGATAACGGCGTTGGTGATCGAGAAGTCATCGCCCAGCATCGCCTGCTGGGTAGTCTCGGAGATCACCAGCACGATGACTAGATCGAACGGGGTCATCTGGGCCAATGTCCGTCTTCCCGACAGACGGGTGATCACAAGCAGCGTGAAATAGATTGCCAATCCGCGTAATACTGCATCCACCGTGCCGCCCTCATGGAAAGATGAACGTGGATTGGCTGCGAGTCTCCCCGCCCATGCCGATAGTGGCGCGGCGAGGGCCGGCGAGTTGCGTTTGCAGACGGAAGACGATCTGTGTCGGTTCTGCCGGGTCGGCAGGAAACACATAGCCTATCCGGCCACCGCGCGCGAAGGTCGCCTTTTGAGGCGGATCGATGCCCTGGACCGAAAAGCCTTGAAGAAAGGCGGCATCGATCGTGAAGACCCTGTCTTCGGATGACGGCGCGAAGGTCACCGTCATGTCCTCGGGAGCATTCCATCGGGAGATGACCGGAAAATCCACGGATCCTTCGGGCAACAAAAGTGTTTGCCGTGAAAACGGACCGCCTCTTCCAAGCAAACCCAGCAAGCAGGTCAGCAGAAGAAGCGTGAACACGATCCAGGAAATACGTTGAACTGCCCAGAAGGTTCGCTGAAATTCGCTGTGGTCAACCACACCTTCCGGCAACGCGAGCAATGTCTGTGTCTTTCCCATGCCCCCTCCCTGTCCTTCATGCGGAGAAGCTCGTTCGGAGGCAACCGTTCCCGGCAATGAGGGGGCCGTTGCCGTGTACATCGGATGGGTTGCAGTCCAGGCGTCTTCGCCGATCAAGGGAACGAAGATCACCCCACCGAGATCTTCTTCTTCGAACGTGATGTCCCCGGTACGGGTGAGGCGTTTCAGGCGCTGCCCTTCACCGCGGCCGACCGGAATGATGAGCCGCCCTCCGAAGCCCAACTGTTCTTTCAAGGCGGTTGGCACCTCGGGCGCGCTCGCAGAAACGATAATGGCATCGAACGGAGCGGCTTCCACCCAGCCTTTGCTGCCATCGCCGACGCGAACGTCGACGTTGCGGTATCCCAGCTTCTCGAACCGTTCCTTGGCTTGAAGCGCCAGCCCTTCATGGCGCTCGATGCAATAGACATGCCTTGCTATCCGGCTCAGGAGGGCTGAAGCGTAGCCGGAGCCCGTTCCGACCTCGAGCACTGTGTCGCCGGCATCCAGATTGGCCTTTTCGAGCATCAGAGCGACGATGAACGGCTGCGAAATTGTCTGGCCTTCGCCGATCGGCAGCGGCGCATCCTCATAGGCGCATTCCTCGGAGCCTGGAGGAACGAATTTTTCGCGCGGCACCGTGCGCATCGCTTCGGTCACGCGTGGATCGCGAATGCCACGGCGCGTAACGTGGTACTCCACCATGCGATCTCGGATGCGCGTCATATCCATGGATCAGTCCCACTGTCGCCGATTGCGCCTTGGGCAAACTTCTGGGTGGTGCAGAATGTAAAACAAGTCAGCGGCTGGCGAGTTCCTGAGAGGAGCAGGTTTTCGGCAAGCGCCAAGGGTATAGCAAAGCGACACGCAAGATCACCAAGGCGAAACATTGTAAACATTGGCATGTCGCAGTTGGAAATAAAATGTCGGCTACACAAATTTGCGGCGTAACGCGTGTTATGGAACTAGATACATCTATGTTATTACAAAGACTTAAGTTCCGCTCTATCCTTCGTAGCCGCATGGCCGCAAAGTTGACGTGTCTTGTTTCTGCAAAGTTGGAATGTCACACCCGCGCGTTGAATAGCACGGCCAGCGATCGAAGAACGAGACCGGCAGCTCGATAGCTCCGGGTCTTCAAATCATGCCTGGAACCAGGTTAGATCAGCCTCCGTAAACGTCCGGACCGAGATTGCCATAAAGCGCTTTCGCGGAAGTCTGGATATCAGCAAGCGTTGCACCAACCTTGGTACCTTCGAAACCCACTGTTGAACTGCACCAACATCAATTTCCCTTCTCCGATCCTCCTATCCAAGCATCAGAAAACTTTCTCATGATTAATCATACTAGCGTCTATTCGATGCCCGGAACGTGTTTTTTCGATCTGGCTCCTGCTGCGGGCGGCGAGCCCTATCGCATATTCCTTTCCATTCCGGCGCAGAGACCGCCAATGGGAGGATGGCCGCTTCTCGTTCTGACGGACGGCAACGCCACTTTCCCCTTCGCGGTCGCCAGCTTGGTCACGCAGGCACCTTATCCGACGCGGACGAATGTCGGTTGGGGGGTGATCGCGGCGATCGGCTACCCGTCCGACGAGCCCTATGATCCGCTCCGCCGGTCTTGGGACCTGGGGCCTCCGCCGGTCAAATCCTATCCGCCGTTCGTTGAGGGCGGTCCGCCGGTGGTCATCGGAGGGACCGGCAAGCTGCTGGATTTCATCGAGAACGAGCTTATCCCGCGGATTGCAGAGAGGGTGATCCTGGATCCGAGACGCCGATCGCTTTTCGGACATTCCTTCGGCGGCCTCTTTACTCTCTATGACCTGTTCGAGCGTCCAGCTCTGTTTGCCGATTGGATTGCGGCCAGCCCCACCATCTATTGGGAGAACAGCGAAATCCTCAAGAACGAGGCGCAACGTCAAGAGGCGCCGAGGAATTCACCCTTTCTGCATTTGTCCGCCGGAGAATACGAAGGCGATGAGCTGGCGCCCTTCCAGTACGGAAACGAGGATGCCCCTGCGCGTCTGGAGAAGAGGAAGACGGAGCGGACCGTCCTCCTGGCGCGGGAGATGGCGGAGCGATTAGACGGCACTGCAGACGGAGTGCGTACGGAATTCGAGCTTTATGCCGGCGAGACCCACATGTCCGTTCTTGCGGCGGCCGTGAATCGTGCGGTTGGAATCGCATTCGCCGTCCAGGATTTGACCGACAGGTGACGCTCTATACAGGGGTTTCATCAGTGAATACGATCCGGCGGTTAGGCGATCGTACTTGAAGTCGGTTCCGGCTGGGGCCGAAATGGGGCACTCCATATTGACAGAATCAGAGCAATAACACATCGAAGAAATGGTAGAAATCTGGCAGGCCAATCATGGACAGGGTAATGGATAGTCTTAAAACGCTGATGACGGACCCTGCAACGCGGGCACGCGTGGACAATGAATGGGATAAGCTGGGGACAGATTTTGCCGCAGCTTATGCCGCGATGCCAGCCAAGTACATGTCGCGGACAGAATTGTCTTTTCATTCTTACGTCAAGCTTTTGGGATTTCTCAGTATCGACGTGGCCTCACTGGAGGCAGACATCGTTGAGATCGGAGTCTGGAAAGGCAAGTCTCTCGCCTTTATGCAAAGGCTTTCGTCACCTTCAACAAAACTCGTTGGAATTGATCCATTCGAACTGCAAGGGCAGCTTCAAGAAGTCGATTATTTTCGAAACATTCTTTATAGAACCTGCATTTTGATAAGAGGTTACTCGCAGAATGCAGTCGAGCGCACGCTGCAGGCTTCCCAACGGTTCAAGATTTTGCATATTGATGGCGGTCATGCGAGCGAGAATGTATGGGCAGATTTCCTTCTTTATGAGCGATTTGTCGTACCTGGTGGCTATATCGTCTTCGACGACTATGGCGATTTTGCCCATTCACCAGAAGTAGGACCCGCCGTAGATCGGATACGTGCAGCGGGCTTATTCGAAAGCTATGATATCTTGGGTCAATTGCCGGAGTACGAGCACAGCTACGTCCTGCGAAAGCGATAGGGCGAGTGAAATTCGCCGCTTCTCGAACGCCAGCGAGCATTCTGTCTTTACCCTCAGCCAGCTTTCGAGCCGCCTGAATTGCCTTAGAAAAGATCTATTGTCATTTTGGAAGAGACGATGAATTCTGTCTTGATGCCGAGATAATCGCAGATTTTCGTGATTGAATTGAATACGTAAGAATCTCGTGGAACGCACTTGCGAATGCCCGAGGGCGTGCCCCGTTTCTCCCAAAAATTATCTATGTATTGGGCGAGATCAAGGCCTTTTTTCCGCTTGTGCCTCTTCCTCTGCACAAGCCTCGCGTAACGTCCGCGCTCTATGATCATGGCAAGTAGTCTGCTTCGGTCGTTCGGAGCGCCGATCACCGCTCTCGCCGACGGAGGCTGGAGGGGGCGTCTCAAGGGGAGAAACATTTGCCGCGCGTATCGATCTGTATCCCGGCCTATAAGCCCGATTTCTTTGAACTCGCCCTGAAGAGCGCAATCGCGCAAAGTTTCGATGACACGGAAATCATAGTCTCTGACGATTGCCCGACGGATGCAATCGAGAAAATCTGCGAGAGATACTCAGGCGTTATCCAGTACAGCCGCAATCCGGATCCGGCCGAGTACAAGAACGTCATACGGCTCGCCGGGCTCGCCGGCGGCGAGTACATCAAGTATCTCTTCGACGACGACGTCCTTAATCCGTTCTGCATCCAGTACCTGCTCCAAGCGCTTGAAGCCACACAGAACAGAGGAACGAAACTCGCGTTTTCCCCGCGCTATTTCATCGACGAGCGGAACCAGGTTACAAATCTCGGCAACGGATTGATGGTCGAAGGCTCGCTGAAGGTGATCGAGGGCCGCGACTTCATACGCATCACTGCCGTCAAGCATCATAATCTGCTTGGCGAGTTCTCATCGGCGCTCTTGAGAACGGCCGATTGCTTTGATGAATCCGGCCGTTTCAGTCTTTTCAAGGTCGTGGACGGCATCATTTCCGGACCGCTCGATCTTTCATCCTGGGTTGGGCTCTCCCTCCGCGGAGCGATCGTCGGGCATCCCATGCCCCTCTCCTATTTCCGTCAGCATTCCAATTCGCAGTCCAATCCAGCGGCCAACCGCTATTTCATCTACTCGATCACCTACTACGAGGAAGTGCTCGATCTCGCGATCGAGAAGGGCTACCTGCAGCCCTCCGATCTGCCCATCGCCTATCGGAACCTCATCAATCACTATTCCTACTGGAGAGGATCGTTCCCGGAACTGGATGAACGGATCGCCCGCATCAGCACACGTCTCTAAGTCCCACGCAGGCGCAATAGAAATCGCAAAGGATTAAATCACGATGGACGGAATCACGGGATCAGAGATGCAGAAGCTCATTGAAAGTGCCGCGGCGTTGCGCCCGGCGCTTGCTGCGAAATCGGGAGTTTACGAACTGAAATTGCGAGCGCTTCTGGAACTCGCCGACGAATTGAAAATTGCGAACGAGTACACCGCCAGTCTGCCGCCGATTGATATCGGCAGCATCACGCTTGTCGACCAGGTTGTCCTGGTGTTGCTCGCCAAGATCGTGAAGCCCCGGAAGATCATCGAGATCGGCACGTACAAAGGTTTCACCACACGCCTTTTCATCGAAAACACGCCGGAAGACTGCGACGTGGTCTCCATCGACCTGCCGAAGGGCCTCACGGCGCATCTAGCCGAGACGGACGAGCGTAGCGCCTTGTCATCCGCCGAGCAGAATGACGACTATCTCCGCAAGCGCCAGGAAATCGATGGCGAGGCCTATCTGGCGTCGATCACCGAGACGCAAAGGAAGCGCCTCACACTCGTCAAGGAAGACTCAACGACGATCAATTTCAAGGAGGCCTTCCAGTCGGCCGAGATGATCTTCATCGATGGCGGACATGAGAACCAGATCGTCCGGGCGGATACGGAAAACGCATTCGGCATCGTCAAGCGCGGCGTCATCGTCTGGCATGACTACAATTCCAAGATCCACGGGGACGTCACCGAGTATTTGGCGGAGTTCTCGAAATCGCAGGTGGTCTTCCATGTCGCAAACAGCCTTGTGGCCTTTGCGTTGGTTAATATAGAGCTCTGATCATGGGTGCTAGCGAGATCAGAATGGGCAGCCTGTTGACGAAGGACGAGTTCCGGGACCTCACGGCATCGAACGACCGGATCGCTTATTCCCACCTTGCGCTCAGGATCGGCATCCATGCCGGCCTGCTTTTCGCGATGGTCCGCGCATGGGAAGGCGGCTATCCTGCGCTTGCTTTCGCAGCCTTTTATCTTAACGCCGTCCTATGGCAGTTCGCCGGCTATGCCGGCATCGGCCATGAGCTGTTTCACAAGAAGGTCTTCAGCAGGAAATGGCTGAACACTCTGTTCTTCAAGCTGTTTTCCTATGTGACCTGGAACAATCCGAGCTATTTCGAAAAAAGCCATCAGTTCCACCACGCTTCCACTTTCCATGAGGATGACAGCGAAATCTATCGCGATTTTCCGCTCGACTTGCTGGGCGCAGCGCGTCTCGTCCTGCTTGATTATCAAAGCCTTTGCAGGCGGATCCTCTATGCGCTCTGCAACGCCTTCGGCTACGAAGCGTATTTCGGCAAAGGCATCCGATTGAAACTGATGCCCGCCGAACGACGCGCTGCGCAATCCGATGCGATCTTTATGCTTGCGCTCAACGCCATCTGGCTGGCGCTGTTTTTCCTTGCGACGCGATCGCCTGCCCTGACGTTCATGTTTTTCATCACACCGTTCGTCGGATCGCTCCCAAATCGTGTTCTGGCGCTAGCGCAGCACGTCGGCCTCGAAGATCACAAGGACGAAAGCGCGCTTCTTTTTTCAAGAACGGTCAATCTGCCGACACCGATTGCATTCTTCTATGCCAACATGAATTATCACGCCGAGCACCACCTGCTGCCGTCGGTTCCCTATTACAATTTGCCGAAGCTGCACGATATCTTGAATGCCAAGCTCAAAGTAGAGCGCGAGGAAAAGGAATTCGGCTACCTCTTCACCCGGGACTTCTGGAGCTCGGTGGGAATATCGGCAAGATTGGAAGGCAATGCCGTGCCTGAATGACAGGCTGGAGCGCTTGTGTGCGCACCAACCTGTCGACGCAATCAGCCGTTGGGCGTCAAGAGCATGAAGCGCATAATATTTGGCCGCCCCTCGGAGCAAATGAGGTAGCGGTTGTCGTCGGTGAAATCGTTCAATTCCGGAAATTGCGTCAGATCTCTGATGGCGGGCGCAATGAATTCGACATTGAATAACGCTGAAGCCGATGTGAGGAGACGGGTGTACTTCTCCCAGAAACCCTCGACCCAGTTGTGAATCTCGATGACAATCGTCGCCTGTTTCAATGCCGATAAGGAGTCATCGTCCAGGATTTCGAACTCCGCACCCTCGGCGTCAACGAGGACGACTGTTTTCGCCAGATCAAGATGGCTGAGCTTTTCATGAAATAGCCTGTCTGCGGCGCCGAATATTTCGATCCTGTCCGACGTCGAATTCGCCTCGGCGTTCGATGCAATGGTGCGCTGCCCTTCCTCGCTCAGTTCAAAGCAAACGGCGTTTTTCGCCCGACCCGACCGAACCATGCCGATCGCGTAATATCCGTCGGCGGCGCCGACATCGACGAAGCTCTCAACGGCATCCAATCTTTCGGAGAACAGGAAATCCAGTACTTCCTTCTCATAAAGGCCCAAGAGCATCGACCCGAAGTCGCCACCGCCCCACCAGTTGTTCTTCGCAAGCGACAGCCCCTTGAACGGACCGTATTTCACCACCCCACCAAGTAGATCGTAGATCTCAGACGACACGCGTCTTCTACGCTGAAGAATCGTTTCCGCGCGCCATCGCTCCCGCATCTCCATTGTCGCGCGGGACTGCCGTTCGAACACCTTTTGGAAGAAAATACGCTCGCCTTCAATCAGATCAGGCAGTTTCTCGTTCATTGCGCGGTGTCTCTTTTCGCAGCTGCAGTCTGCATCTTTGTCCGATGCCGACGTTGGAATCACAGCCGAAAGCGTATGAGATGGTACTCGGCTTAACAAGGCGGCCCGTCTGCTTCCCACAAGCAAGGCAACGACGCCGGGGTGAACACAGACGCCCAGACCTCCAGGCGGCAAGCCTCGGGTAACGCCCGCATCCTATGACTCTCGCTATCGCGGCCGTTTTAGTCTTTCGCATATCGAAAACGGACGAAGTGGGACTGCACACCCTGTTTCGGCTGTGCCGTTTCAACAGGCCAGCCGGGGTGCGTGGAATGGATTTGAAAATGACCAAGAGAGCATTGCTCGTCGGCAGTAACTTCAGCGCAGTTCCTCTTCTATTCGCTTTGAGAAGGCGCGGCCTCCATATTTCCGTTTGCGGAAATCGGCCGGACGAGCCCTGCCATGCGCATGCGCATCAATCGCATTTCATCGACTACAGCAATCCGAACGCGCTGCTCGCCCTCGTCGAGAACGGTGATTTCGATTTCATCGTGCCGACGGGCAATGATGTTGCATATATGTCGACCAGCTTCGTTGCCGAAAAACTCGGATTCCCACGCTTCGATCTGATGGAAACTGCGACCATCATTCACACGAAGCAGGCATTCCGTAGCTTTACTGAGCAGCACGATATCCCTGCCCCGCGCTCGGTGCGCCTGCAGGGCGATTCGCCAATCGAGACCGAGGCGCTGCGTTATCCGCTGCTGGTGAAGCCGAGCGATAGTTTCAGCGGCCGCGGCGTCACAAAGGTTTTCGACCGGACTGAACTTGCCGCCGCCATCGCCGATGCCCGGCGAAACTCGCGCGCGGCGGAGATCGTTATCGAGGAATTCATCGAAGGCAGCCTGCACAGCCATTCCGCCTTCATCAAGGACCAGGAGATCGTCTTCGACGTCTTCGTCGACGAATATTGCACGGTCTATCCATACCAGGTCGATTCATCGAACCATCCCTCGCGCCTTTCCGAAACCGTCCGCTCGAAGACGCGGGCCATTATGGCGCGCGTCGTCAAGCTGCTCGGACTGCAGGACGGCCTCATTCACACGCAGTTCCTGTCGAATGGCGACGATGTCTGGATCGTCGAATGCATGCGGCGCTGCCCGGGCGATCTTTACGGCTCACTTGTCGATCAGTCTCTCGGCATCGATTACGCCGATCTCGTCATAACGCTGCTGCTGGGTGAGGAATTTTCGGCCGAACCGCGCTTCGATCCACCGCTGTTCTTCGGGCGCCACACCATCACCTCCGACACGCCCTCGACGCCGTTTTCCTTCTCGCATTCCATTCCATCATCCGATGTCCGCATCACGCAGCTCAAGACCACCGGCAAACCAATGAATGCGGCACCGCTCGACAAGCTCGCCATCCTATACGCCCGTTTCGAGTCGCGGGACGAGATGCTGAAGGTGGCGCCGGATTTCAAAACGTTCATTTCGCTCCAAACGATGCAAGGAGATCTCGCATGATCCGCTCAAATCAGGGAGTACCGGAGAAGCTGCGCCTCGCCTTTCTAGGCGGTGCCGTCAATTCCGCTGTGGGTCGCGCTCATCGCGATGCGATCGAGCTTGATCAGAAATTCGATCTTGTCGCCGGCTGCTTCAGCCGCCATGGCGACATCAATCGCGAAACGGCGGGGCAGTACCGCATTTCGCCGGAGCGCTGCCACGCCGACTTCGATACCTTGCTCTCGAAAGAGGCCGACAACATCGATGCTCTCGTCGTGCTAACGCCGACGCAGCAGCATACGAAGCAGGTTGTCGCCGCACTTGAGGCAGGTGTTTCGGTGATCTCGGAAAAGGCCCTTGCCGGTTCGAGCGCCGAGACGCGCATGATCGGCAATGCTCGCAGTAACGGGGCCTTTTTGGCCGTAACCTACAACTACACGGGATATCCCATGCTCCGTGAAATCCGCGGCATGGTCGAGCATGGTGTTTTCGGCGAATTGCAGCAGATCCATATTGAGATGCCGCAGGAGAGTTTTCTCCGGCTCCGCCGTGACGGCACGCCGATGACACCGCAGGATTGGCGCCTGCGCGACGGCGCCGTGCCGACGGTTTCGCTCGATCTCGGCGTTCATGTGCACTCGCTGCTTCATTTCCTCACGCAGCGGGAGTCGGAAGAAGTCTGCGCAACCAGCCACAGTTTCGGTCACTTTCCGCAGGTGCTCGACAATGTGCAGGCGCTCGTGCGCTGCGCCGGCGGCCTGCATTGCAGCATGTGGTACGGCAAGACCGCGCTCGGGCAACGCAATGGACTGCGTGTGCGGCTCTATGGCTCCAAGGCATCGATCGAATGGCTTCAGGAAACCCCCGAGCTTGCCTATTTCTATGACTGCAACGGCCGCAAGCAGATCCTCGATCGCGCCAGCCCGGATATCATGATCGCTAACAATATCCGCTACGAGCGGTTCAAGCCAGGCCATCCGTCGGGATTCATCGAAGCCTTCGCGAATTATTATGTCGACCTTGCCGACGCCCTGCTGCAACGCAAGATCAATACCGCACGCCTGCCCCATCCCTACGTGCTTGGGCTAGAGGAGGCGGAGGAAGGATTACGGCTGCTGGAAGCGATCGAATGCTCGCGGCTTGAACACCGCTGGGTCGAGATTGAACCGCGAGGCGTACAGCGCCCGGCGACGGAGCGGCTCGAAATCCGACCTCCGCAACTGGCGCTTTAAATCTGGCGTCTATGAGATGACGAAAGCGGCGTGATCGATGGTCACGCCGCTTTCGTATGAGCAGCCACCTGCAACGCGCCGGCTCGCGATTTTCTTATCTGGCAGGCAGAACTCGCGCTTCAAGTCTTTGCTGACAAGTGAGGCGGCTAGAACAGGATGTCGCCCGAAAACCGCTTATGCTTTTCGGCATCACGCTCTAACCGGCCTATTGGCGCACGACCTCGCACCGCAGATACTTTCGATCTGCAGTGCGAGATGACGGTCGAAACACCGTTTTTTAAGCCGACTCGATCAGCGCGCAGACCTTGTCGACGATCTCCATCTCCATGTCCGGATAGATGGGAAGGCAGAGCACCTGTTGTGCGGCTTCGGTTGCGACCGGCAGATCTGACGGCTGCGAGGAAGGCAGGCTGCGGTACATCGAGAAGCTTGAAATCAGCGGATAAAAATAGCGGCGCGGATGAATGCTGTTTTCCTTCAACAGTTCATAGAGCCCATCGCGTGAAATGGGATAGCCGGGACGTACGAGGATCGGGAAATAAGAGAAGTTGGAGACGGTCTCGCCGGAACGCTCCAGGCATTCTATGCCTGCCACGCCGCGGAGCCGCTCACGGTATGCACTGTCGATGAGTCCACGCCTTTCAAGGACGAATTTGATATATTTCAGCTGCAACAGGCCGAGCGCAGCGTTGAACTCGCTCATCTTGCCGTTTGTGCCTGGTGCCACCACGGTCACTTCGTCGACGTAACCGAAGTTCTTCAGCTGGTCGATTCGGGTCTTTGTCTTGATATCAGGGCAGATGATGGCTCCGCCTTCGAATGTGTTAAAAACCTTCGTCGCGTGGAAGCTCAGGATCGAAAGGTCGCCGTGATTGAGAATGCTTCCCCGCTCGTCTTCCACGCCAAAGGCATGGGCAGCGTCATAGATGACCTTGAGATTGTAGAGATCGGCGATCTTCTGGATCGCATCGACGTCGCAAGGGTGGCCGTAGCAATGCACCGGCATGATCGCCGTTGTCTGCTGCGTGATCGCCGCCTCGATCTTCGCCGGATCGAGATTGAGCGTCACCGGGTCGACGTCGACGAAGACGGGCTTCAAGCCGTTCCAGAGAAGCGAATGCGAAGTGGCCACGAAGGAATAAGGCGTGGTGATGACTTCGCCCGTGACGCGCAGCGCCTGAAGCGCCGTCAACAGCGCGACCGTGGCGTTGGAAAAGAGGCTGATGTGCTTCACGCCGAGATGGCCGCAGAGCTCCTGCTCCAGCTGCTGGTGGAATGGCCCGCCATTGGTCAGGATGCGGTTGTTCCAGATCGCTTCCAGCGACGGAATGAATTCTTCGAGCGGCGGCAGGCTGGGCTTCGTTACATAGATCTTTTCGTTTTTCATGACGCCGTCGAGGAGGTTGGGCATTATCGCGCAATGGGCCTGGTCCGAACATCGCGGCTTAACCTGTTCCCAAGCTGACCAGAGCATGATGCCGAAAAGTGTGGGAGGTTTTCGGATGACATTATGCTCTAATTATATATCGCGGCCGAGATCGATCGCAGCCCGATGGAAAAGATCCTTGCTGATCTTCAGCCGCAGAATCATGCATTCGCGGTCGTCCTCCCAGACTCCATCAAGGCCGGCTGGCACCACGTCGGTATCGCCATGCTTCTGCAGTCGGCGATGCTCCCGCCCGTCACAGCGGCATTGGGCCCGCACCGGCCGGCCGACATGGATTCCGAGGCGATGATAGGGCGTGCCTGAAATATGCGTGCGGCCAGGCGGGATGCGCACAAGATCGGCCTCCAGACCGCGCCAGCCGCGTCCCGCGCTTGATGCGAGGATTGTCGCGCTCCCTGCCTGCGTATGATCGTTCATCGGTCCGTTCCGTCGTTCTCCAATGGGACCAAGACTATCCCAAGCGTCGCCTTCGCGGCAAGAAACGGCGTTGCCGGCGCACGCGCTTCCTCAATCGTGCCGGGACAGGAAACCGGAAACGGTCGCCAGGCAAAGCTGCTTTTCCTCGACATGCGGCATGTGGCTGGAGTTTTCGAAGAGCACCCATTCGCAGCCCGGAACGCGTTCGAGATAAGGCCTGACCACCAAGGGCGTCGCCTCGTCGTATTTTCCCGAGATCAGCAGCGTTGGGGCTTCGATGCGGTCGAGCCTGTTCTCGATCGTCCAGTCCTTCATCGTGCCGATGACGTGAAATTCCGTCGGGCCATTCATGTTGCGGTAGACGGTGTTGTCCTCGTCCATGATCGCAAAGGTCCGCGCCACTTCAGGCGGCCACGGCACCACCCGGCAGACATGGCGGTCATAGAAGACACGCGAGGCGGCGATATATTCCGGGTCGGCGAGGCTTCCTGCCAGTTCATGCTTCAGCAGCGTGTCCTGCACCTCTTTCGGCAGTTCCTGCCTCAGCCGGTTCGCCTCCGAAACCCAGGTATGCATGTTGGCCGGCGAGTTGGCGATGACAAGCGCCTTCAGGCCTTGCGGCCGGCGCACTGCGTGTTCCGCACCCAGCATGCCGCCCCAGGACTGGCCGATGAAGGCATAACGATCCCGAATGCCGAGATGGGAAAGCAGGGCATCCAGCTCCTCGAGGAACAGTTCGACGGTCCAGAAATCCGGGCCCTTTTCCGGAAGTCGGGTGGAATTGCCATTGCCGAGTTGGTCGTAATGGATGACGGGACGGCCGTCGAGGGTGGCGATATCCTTGAAGGAATCGACATAATCATGGGTGCAGCCGGGCCCGCCATGGGCGACGACGAGGGGCAGCTTGCCGCTCTCCAGCGAACCGGTGACGCGATACCAGGTGCGATAGTCGCGAAAGGGCAGATAGGCTTCGTTGGTCGTGACTTCGCCCACGGGCGTCTCCATCTCTTGGCGTCATGAAAAAAATCATAACGCGGCGGCGACGGCCAAGGCAGCTATCACAAGTTATAGGGTGGCCAATTATGGGTCGGCCGGTCTTCGAGCAGGCGGTAATGGGTGGCACGCACCACCGCCTGGGTGCGGTTGCGGGCGCCGAGTTTCTTTGCCGCGGCGTTCAGATGCATCACGACCGTCGGTACGGAACGGTCGATGATGCGGGAAATTTCCTTGGCGGAATAACCTTCCGCCGAATGGCGCAGGCATTCGCGTTCCCGCTCGGTCAGGCGGATCGTGCCGACGCTTTTCGCCCGCGTGTCGAAAAGCGAATAGGCGGTCTCATGGAAAACATGGGCAAGCAGGTTGAAGTCGGCGATATAGCGCAACGCGTGCCGTTCGAACTCTTTGTTCCGGCCGAACCGGATGCCGGTGACGGTCGCATAGTCGCCGCGTGGCATATGAACCGGCACGGTGACGCCGGTCGACATATCACGTTCGCTCAGATAGCGCGTCACCGGCGCGGTGTCGTCGTTCATGAAGCGGTTGATCAGCGTGTCGGCGTCCGGGTCATAGTTCCAGAAGAAGGGTGCGGAGGTGCGCAGCGCCACCTGCTGCACTGGATCGATACGGAAATAGCCGCGATTGAACCAGTAGTCGTGCATGTCGTCCGAGATATTTCGCAGCTTCAGCAGCGACGGTATCATGATCGCGCCATCGAGATCGTAGGGCACAGGGGTATAGTCGTAGATCAGCGCCTCGAAGCCGATCTGCTTCATCGCCTCGAAGGCCTGGTCGATCCTGCCGTCCAGCGTTTCATGTACTGTAAACTGCCGTCTGATCGTTCCGATCTCGTCAAGAATGGGGTCGTCACGAATGGGGTCGTCAAGCATGGGCTGCTCCCAGGTTCGGCATGGCGGCCCACCCTATCACTTCTTATAGCTGGCACAGAATGGGATTTGAGGTAAAAATTTAGCCATGCCCAAATATTGAGCAAGCGAAATCTTCTGCCGGAGCGATCAATGTGGCGTGAAATACGGCCGGACGAGCGATTCGAGATCGATGTCGATGGCTATCGCGTCGTTGCCTATAGCTTCGGGACCGGCAGCGAGACGGTTTTCTGCCTGAACGGCGGGCCAGGCCTGCCCAGCGATTACCTGCGCGAGGCGCATTCCTGTCTCATCGACAAGGGCTATCGTGTCGTCGCCTTCGATCAACTCGGCACTGGCGCTTCCGACCGGCCGGACGATCTCTCGCTCTGGACGATCGGCCGTTATGTCGAGGAGACGGAGACGGTGCGCAAGGCGCTGGGGCTCGGCAAGGTCCACATGCTCGGCCATTCCTGGGGCGGCTGGCTGGCGATCGAATATGCGCTGACCTATCCCGAGAACTTGAAGACGCTGATCCTCGAGGATACCGTCGCCGACATGCCACATCTGATCTCGGAACTGGAACGGTTGCGCGCAGCGCTCGGTCCCGAAACCGTGGCGATGATGCAGAAGCACGAAGCGCAGGGCACCTACAATCATCCGGAATATCTCGCCGCCGTCACCATCCTCAACTATCGGCATGTCTGCCGTCTGCCGGAATGGCCGGCGCCGGTGCGCCGCTCGCTCGACGATTGGAACATGGCGCCCTACGAGACGATGCAGGGGCCGAACGAGTTTCTCTATATCGGCAACCTCAAGGATTGGAACCGCATCCCCGATCTGCCGCGACTGACGCTGCCGGTGCTCATCACGTCGGGAGAGCATGACGAGCTGACGCCAGCCTGTGCGCTCAGAATGAAGCTTGCGCTGCCGAATGCCGAACTCAAGGTATTTGCCAATGCCAGCCATATGCCGTTCTATGAGAACCCGCAGGATTATTATCCGGCGCTTCTCGATTTTCTCGACCGGCACAAGGCAGGCTGATGCAAGAGGGAGCGGACCGAACCCGACGAAGACAAGGGGGTGATCGCCGTCATGCATCGCTATAAATTCATTCTGATGCGACCGCTGCAGTTCCTGCCCGTCATCTTCGGCATCAGCGTTATTACTTTCATTCTGGTCCGGTTGATCCCCGGCGATCCGGCGCGCAACATCCTCGGCACGCGCGCGACTCCGGCAGCAATTGCCAGCATCCGCGCCCAGTACGGCCTCGACCAGCCGATGTGGCTGCAGTATGTCTATTTCCTCAAGAATCTCGCCAATGGCGAGATGGGCAAGTCGATCCTCTACAAGATCGACGTGCTGAAGCTGATCGTCACCCGTATCGAGCCGACGCTTGCGCTCGTCGTCTCCAGCGTCGTGCTTTCGGTCCTGATTGCGGTGCCGATGGCGGCGATCGCCGCGCGCAATGCCGGCCGGGCGCCGGATCATGCGGTGCGCATCGTCTCGACCTTCGGCATCGGCTTTCCGCCCTTCTGGCTGGGGTTGATGCTGATCATCCTCTTCAGCGTCGAACTCGGTGTGCTGCCGGTTTCGGGCTATGGTGCAACGATCGGCGAAAAGCTGTCGCATCTCGTGCTGCCGAGCCTGACGGTCGCGCTGTCGCTCTCGACCGTGCTGACGCGCAGCCTGCGGGCGGCGATGATCGAGCAGCTGAAATCGGATGTTGCGACCGCGGCGCGCGCCCGCGGCATGCCGGAAGGGATCGTCTTCTGGCGGCATGTTCTGCCGAATTCGCTGGTGCCGACGATCAATCTGCTGGCCGTCAATATCGGCTGGCTGATCGGCGGCACGGTGGTGGTCGAGAGCGTCTTTGCGTTGCCCGGCATGGGACAGCTGCTCGTCAGGGCGATCTTCTCGCGCGACTACATGGTGGTCCAGGGTGTCGCCATGGTCTTTGCCTGCGCCACCGTGCTCATCAACTTCATCGCCGACATCGTCACTGTCGCCGTCGATCCGAGGGTGAAGCTATGAGCATCGAGGCGATCGCCCCGGCATCTCTTGGCTGGCGCCGGTTCTTCGGCCGGCGGCCGATGCTTGTTCTCAGTGCCGGATTGTTGCTGTTCTTCGTCCTGCTGGCGATCGGCGCACCCATTGTCGCGCCTTACGACCCGATCATGCAGAACGCCGAGGTGCGCCTGCAGGCGCCTTCGCTGTTGCATCCCTTCGGCACCGACAATTTCGGCCGCGATATCATTTCCCGCGTCATCTGGGGCGCGCGCCTCGACCTGCAGATGGCGCTGATCGGCGTCATCTTCCCCTTCGTGATCGGCACGACGGTCGGCACCATCGCCGGCTTTTTCGGCGGCATCGTCGATGCGCTGTTCATGCGCCTCGTCGATATCATCCTCGCCTTCCCCTTCCTCGTGCTGATGCTGTCGATCATCGCGATCCTCGGCCCGGGCCTCGGCAGCTTCTACATTGCCATGGCGCTGGTCGGCTGGGTCTCCTATGCGCGGCTGATCCGGGCGCAGATGCTGGTGCTGAAGGGCAGCGACTATGCCGTTGCCGCCGTCAGCCTCGGCTTCAGCCGCCCGCGCATCATGTTCCGCCACCTGCTGCCGAACGCGATCGCCGGCTCGGTCGTCTTTTCGATGTCCGACGCGACGCTGGTGCTGCTCAGCGGCGCTGCCGTCAGCTATCTCGGCCTCGGCGTCCAGCCGCCGATCGCCGAATGGGGCGTCATGGTCGCGGAAGGACAGAGCTTCATCACCACGGCATGGTGGATCACGTTGTTTCCCGGCCTCTCCATCGTCTGCCTCGCCTTCGGCTTCAGCATGCTGGGCGACGCGCTCGGCGAACTGCTGGGGGTGCATGAATGAGCGGCTCGGTGCTGTCCGTCCGTGATCTCACCGTCAGGGCACATGTCGATTCCGGCCCGCGCACGCTGCTCGATGCGGTCTCGCTCGACCTCGGCAAGGGCGAGATTCTCGGTCTCGTCGGCGAGAGCGGCTCGGGCAAGAGCCTGTTTTGCCGTTCCCTGGTGCGCCTGCTGCCCTCCTCGCTGCTGAAGATCGAAGGCGGTAGCGTGCTGCTCGAAGGGCGTGACCTCATGCGGATCGACGATAGCGAGATGCTGAAGGTGCGCGGCGGCGAGATCGGCATGGTCTTCCAGAACCCGACCAGCCATCTTGACCCGGTGATGCGGATCGGCGATCAGATCGCCGAGGGCATCCGCTATCACCAGGGCCTCGGCGCCCGCGAGGCCCGCACTGCGGCGACGGAAATCCTGGCGCAGGTCGGCTTCCCCGATCCGAAGCGCCAGTACGACAATTATCCGCACGAATTTTCCGGCGGCATGCGGCAGCGGGCAATGATCGGCGTGGCGCTGTCCTGCAATCCGAAGATCCTGATCGCCGACGAGCCGACCACGGCGCTCGACGTGACTATCCAGGCGCAGATCCTGCGGCTGTTGATTGACATTCGCGATCGGCGCGGCCTGTCGATCATTCTGATCACCCACGATCTCGGTATCGTCGCCCAGACCTGCGACCGCATCGCCGTGCTGCGCGGCGGCAAACTGCTCGAAGAGGGGCCGAAGCGGACGATCCTGGCGCGGCCGCAGCATCCCTATACGATCAACCTGATCAACAGCCACCCTTCCTGCCGGGCGCAATATCAGCGCTGTTGCCCGAGATTGCCGAAGCCAGCAACCCGGCGAGACCGTTGCTCGAAATCGACGATCTCCATGTGCGCTTCAGAGCCGGCGGCGCCCTGCTTAGGGGCGGTGCCAAGACGGTCAGCGCCGTTGCCGGCGTCAGCCTGCAGATCATGGCGGGCGAGACGGTCGGCATCGTCGGCGAATCCGGCAGCGGCAAGAGCACGCTTGCCCGCGCCGTGCTCGGCCTCACGCCGCTTTCCTCGGGCCACGTCACCTTCGACGGCGTCGATCTGGCGCTGCAGAAAAGCGCTGGCCTGGCAAAGCTCAGGCGCGAGACGGCGATGGTGTTTCAAGACCCCTATAATGCGCTCAATCCACGGCTGACGGTCGGGCAGATGCTGGCCGAGGTGCTGAAGGTGCAGGGCAAGGTCGCCAGGGCCGATATCCCGACTCGGATCGGCGAACTGCTCGATCTCGTCGGTCTCGAACGCGAATTCGCCGGCCGCAAACCGCGCAGCATGAGTGGCGGCCAGTGCCAGCGCGCCGGCATTGCCCGGGCGCTGGCCGTCGATCCGAAGATGATCATCGCCGACGAATGCGTGGCGGCCCTCGATGTCACTATCCAGGCGCAGATCATCGAGCTTTTCCGCGAGCTCACGGCGAAGATGAACCTCACGCTGATCTTCATCGCCCATGATCTCGCAATCGTCCGCAATCTTTGCGAACGCGTCGTCGTGATGTATCGCGGCGAGATCGTCGAGGAAGGCCATTCCGAAGAAGTCTTCGCGCGCCCGAAGCACCCCTATACGGCGGCGCTGATCGCCGCCATTCCCGACATCGATCCTGACAAGCGGCTGCTTCAAGACGCCGTCGGCAAGGACGATCCGCATTCGATGCCGATTCAATCAATCAAACGCATGCCATAACAACGAAGGGAACGAACTCATGACAAACAGGTGGAAATCAATCGGGCTTGCAGCCTTGCTCGCCGGTCTGACGCTCAGCGCAAGCTATGCCGAGGCCGCCGGTGTGCTCACCATCGGCCGCCGCGAGGATTCGACGACATTCGATCCGATCAAGACCGCGCAGAACATCGACAACTGGGTGTTCTCCAACGTCTACGACGTGCTGATCCGCGTCGACAAGACAGGCACGAAACTGGAGCCGGGCCTTGCCGAAAGCTGGACCGTCTCGGATGACGGACTGACCTACACGTTCAAGATCCGCGACGCAAAATTCTCGGACGGTTCGCCACTGACGGCGGAAGACGCGGCCTACAGCCTGCTGCGCATCCGCGATGACGCTGCCTCGCTCTGGAGCGATTCCTATAAGGTGATCGACACGGCCGTGGCGACCGACGCGCACACGCTGACGATCAAGCTCAAGAACCAGTCCGCGCCGTTCCTGTCGACGCTGGCGCTGCCGAATGCCTCGGTCATCTCCAAGAAAGGCATGGAATCGCTGGGCGCCGATGCCTATGGCGAAAAGCCGATCGCATCCGGCGCCTTCGTGGTCGAGGAATGGCGGCGCGGCGACCGCGTCATTCTCAAGAAGAACCCGAACTTCTGGCAGGCCGACCGCGTCAAGCTCGACGGTGTCGAGTGGATCTCGGTGCCTGACGACAACACCCGCATGCTGAACGTTCAGGCCGGCGAGCTGGATACGGCGATCTTCGTTCCCTTTTCTCGCGTCGAGGAGTTGAAGAAGGATCCGAACCTCAACGTCGATATCGACGCTTCGACCCGCGAGGATCATCTTCTGATCAACCATGCTCATGGCGCGCTCGGCAAGAAGGAAGTCCGCCAGGCGCTGGATCTCGCAATCGACAAGAAGGCGATCGTCGATACCGTCACCTTCGGCCAGGGCACGGTCGCCAATTCCTATATTCCGAAGGGCGCGCTCTATTATTATGCCGACAATCTGCAGCGGCCTTATAATCCCGAAAAAGCGAAGGAGTTGCTGGCGGCCGCCGGCGCCTCCGACCTGACGCTGAACTATCTGGTGCGCGCCGGCGACGAAGTCGACGAACAGACGGCGGTGCTCGTCCAGCAGCAGCTGCAGAAGGCCGGCATCACCGCCAACTTGCAGAAGGTCGATCCGAGCCAGGAATGGGACATGACGGTCGCCGGCGACTACGATATCTCGGTCAATTACTGGACCAACGACATTCTCGATCCGGATCAGAAGACCACCTTTGTCCTCGGCCACGATTCCAACAATAACTACTCGACCAATTACAAGAACGAGGCGGTGAAGGAACTGGTGGCCAAGGCGCGCCTCGAGCTCGACCCGAAGAAGCGCGAAGCGATGTATGTCGATCTGCAGAAGATGGCCAAGGACGACGTCAACTGGATCGACCTCTATTACAGCCCCTACATCAACGTCTCGCGTAAAAATATCGAGAACTTCTATCAGAACCCGCTCGGCCGCTTCTTCCTGGAAGACACGGTCAAGAACTGAGTTCGGGCAGCTCGCAAACGTTCCGCCGCCGTAAAGGCGGCGGAGCTTCATTTATTGCTGCGGCACGTAGCCGGGGCCGCTTGCTTACTCGGCGGCCGCGAGCTTGTCCTGCGTCCTGGTGTCGAAGTCGCTGGCGTCATGGCGCTCGTGCAACTGGCTCGAGGGGTCGCCGGAGAGGCGGTTGACCATCCGGCCGCGTTGCACGGCCGGCCTGCTGTGGATGATGTCGGCCCAGCGCAGCACGTTCTTATAATCTTCGACCTGCAGGAATTCGGCTGCCCCGTAGGTCCAGCCCTTCACGAGGCCGCCGTACCAGGGCCAGATGGCAATATCGGCGATCGTATATTGACTGCCTGCCACATATTCGCTTTCGGCGAGGCGGCGATCGAGCACGTCGAGCTGACGCTTCACTTCCATGGCGAAGCGGTCGATCGCATATTCGATCTTCGTCGGCGCATAGGCGTAGAAATGACCGAAGCCGCCGCCGAGATAAGGCGCGCTTCCCATTTGCCAGAACAGCCATGACAGGCATTCGGCACGCTCGCTCGGTTCGGTCGGAAGAAAGGCGCCGAACTTTTCGGCGAGATAGGTCAGGATGGCGCCGGACTCGAAGACGCGGATCGGCCTTGGCCCGCTGTGGTCCATCAGCGCCGGGATCTTGGAGTTGGGATTGACCGCGACGAAGCCGCTGCCGAACTGGTCGCCATCGCCGATCCTGATCAGCCAGGCGTCATACTCCGCACCTTCATGGCCAAGGGCCAGCAGCTCCTCGAGCATGATGGTGACCTTCTGGCCGTTCGGCGTTCCGAGCGAATAGAGCTGCAGCGGATGCCGGCCGACCGGAAGCTCCTTGTCATGCGTCGGTCCCGCGATCGGGCGATTGATGCTGGCGAACTGGCCACCATTTGCCTTGTTCCAGGTCCAGACTTTCGGGGGTGTATATTCGGAAGAACCGCTCATCTTTCAAACTCCTGGCATTGGTCGGACAGAGCGCGACGCCGGTTGGGTCGCCGCATTATTCCTCACATAGCAGAGGCGATGAGGTTTTGTCACAGGTGTCGAAGCAGGTTCACACAATCGTCAAAGCGCCGGCCAGATATCAAATTTACCCAGTGAAGCCAGGATTTTTGTTATGTACCAAAAATTGGTATATTGGCTTAAAGGAGATTTAGCATGGCTAGAAATACGTCCATATCGCTCGGCGACCATTTCACCAGCTTCATCGATACGCAGGTTCAGGCTGGCCGCTATGCTTCAGCCACTGACGTTGTTCGGGCCGGCCTTCGCCTACTTGAAGAACACGAAGCCAAAGTGAAGGCATTACAGGATGCCTTGATTGAAGGCGAAGAATCCGGCCCTGCCACGCCCTTTGATTTCGATGCGTTCAACGCTCGCAAACGTGCGGCGTTCGAGGCGAAATGACAGGCATCATATTTTCTCCTGCTGCGCAAATCGATATTGACAAGATTTGGGATTACACGGCGACGAGTTGGAATGTCGATCAGGCGGAGCGTTACATCCAGGACATAAGAGACGCCTGCCACGAACTGGCGGAGGGAAGGCGGATGAGCCGTCCCTCAGATATTCGGGAAGGGTACAGAAAGGTCTCCGTTGGCTCTCATTTTCTGTATTTCAAAAGCAATGATGCGGGCCAGATCATCATCGTGCGCATCCTTCATCGAAGAATGGACGTAGCCAAGCACCTGTAAGGCTGTTGCGGGGATTGCTTGACCATTGCGGTCAGCTACCAACGGGGCGGCCGATGATCTCGTCCAGTTGCTCGACGAGCACGCGGCTGCCCTCCACGTCTCCGGCCATCCTGGAGAAGACGTCCGCCATGCCGCGGAAGATGGTCGCGGCCGGATCATCCTCGCCGAGAAAATCGGCGATCTCCTGCATTTCGGCAACCCACCGATAGGCCTTCGGATACATGTCGGGTATGGATCTCGACAGCTTGCGATCGACGTCGGGAAGGCTTTCGGAGAGCTCGGCTTTCAGGCTTTCGGCAGCACCCGAACGCGATGCGGCGAGCAGCATGGCGGTGCCAAGGCCGATAAATCCCTTGTTGATGCCGGCATAACACATCTTCAGTGCCGAGGCGGCGCCGAGCGGTCCGTCGAGCCTGCGGATCCTGAGGCCGCAATCCTCGAGCGGCTGGCTTCGCCCCGCGGTATCGCCGCTGATATAGATGGTCGGACCTGATTTGCCGGGGACCGGCGGCCCGCCGATGATCGCACCGTCAAGCACTTCCACGCCGCTGCCTTCGAAGCGTGCTGCCAACGCCCGCATCGTTTTCGGCGCAATCGCGTTGAGGTCGACGAATGGCGGCGGCGCCGACATGGCGGATGATATGTCCGCGACGAATTCGGCGACCTTGATCGCCTCCGCCGGTGGAACGATCGACAGGATCAGCTCGGCCTTCGTCAGCTCCTGGCGGCCGACAGGCACCATGCCGGCTGCCTTTGCCCGCGCTATCGTCCGCTCGCTTCTGCCCTCGAGGTAAGTCAGCACCGTGGCGTCGTGGTCGATCAGTCGTTTGGCAACGGCACTTCCCATCGCACCCGATCCGATAATCGCAAAATTCGGCATGTGAACCTCAATCAGTGACGACATCAGGTGAAAAATGTTGCTGAGGGCCCTGCCGTCAACTGCGACGATTCAGCCGGAGGTCCGTTCCGAAGCAGCTGGCCGTTTCATGCGTGCCGTTGCGGCACTTTTGCTTGATATTCGTCAATGTCGGGACGGTCGACACCGGTATGATCGGTGCTATCATTCGCATTCAAGGGTATGGATTTCAATGTATCGGACGATCATCTGCGGCATCGGCATGGGTTCCAGGGAAACGGCAAGCCGCCTTCTGCGCCGGGCTGCTGCGCTGGTGGACGAAAGTGGAAGCATCGTCGTCATGCACGTCATCGAGAATATCCCGCGCCGTCACCTGACGGAGCTTCCCGAGGAATTCGAAACGACCGCCATCGTCGACGCAGAAAAGAAACTTGCATCGCTCTGCAAGGAGATGGGTATTCAGGCGACGATCGAGGTGCGCGTCGGCATTGCCGCCTCCCTGCTCGTCTCCGTCGCAAGGGAGAAGTCGGCTGATCTCATCCTGCTTTCATCCCATATGACGGATATTACCGACTACGTCTTCTCCTCGATCGTCGACAAGGTCATGCGCCACGCCGGGTGCTCGGTTCTCATCGACCGGCGACCCGATCCCACGCATCAAGGCTCGGCGCCTCAAGTGGAAGACGCGGCGTTGCTCTAGCTCCGCTGCGGATTGATGAAGTCGATCAGCGAACGACCTCCCCTCCCCGGGGCCGGCCCGACAACCTATATCATCCCCAAGCCAACCAGCAGTATTCGCTGCCTGACCGGAGAGATGCATGAGCCAGGATCCATATGAGCTTCTGGGCGTAAAGCGGGATGCGACGCAAAAGGACATTCAAAGCGCGTTCCGCAAGCTCGCCAAGAAACTTCACCCCGACCTCAACCCCGGCGACAAAAAAGCCGAGGCACAGTTCAAGGAAATTTCAACCGCCTACGAGATCTTGAGCGACGAGGAAAAACGCGGACGCTTCGATCGCGGCGAGATCGATATAACAGGTGCCGAGCGGGCGCAGCGCAATTATTACCGTGACTATGCCTCGAAGAGCGGCCCTGGCGACCCCTATCACAACAGCGCAGGCTTTGCCGATTTCGGTGATGCCGACGATATCTTTGCCAATTTCTTTTCGCGACGTACCGGCGGCGGCCAGGTCCGCAGTCGTGGCCGGGACAGCCATTTCTCGATGGAAGTCGGCTTTCTCGACGCCGTCAACGGCACCAGGACTGAGATCAAGCTGCCAGAGGGCCCAGCGCTCGATGTACAGATCCCGCCGGGAACGCGCGACGGCCAGACTTTGCGGCTGCGCGGCAAGGGCGAGCCGGGCTTCGGCGGCGGGCCGGCGGGCGATGCCCTCATCGACATCCGTGTGCGGCCGCACCGCTTCTTCACGCGCGACGGCGACGACATCCGGCTCGAACTGCCGATCTCGCTCGGCGAGGCCGTGCTCGGCGGCAAGGTTCGTGTGCCAACGCCGTCAGGACCTGTCAATCTGACGCTGCCGCCTCATTCCAACACCGGCAAGGTCCTGCGTCTCAAGGGCAAGGGTGTTGCAAAACGCGGCGGTGAACATGGCGACGTCTATATCTCCCTGAAGATCGTGCTGCCCGATGCCCCGGATGAACGACTGACGGCCTTCGTCCAGGAATGGGCGACGGCAAACCCATACGATCCGAGAAAGAACATGGAGGCCTGATCATGGATGATCTCGAATTCCGTCTTTACTTGAAAATCGACATCGTCCAGCTCGACCTCTGGGTCGAAGAGGGTTGGCTGATCCCGGAGACGTCAGGCGGCCAACGCCAATTTCGTGACGCCGATGTCGCGCGCGCCCGGTTGATCCTGGATCTCATGGGAAACATGGGTGTCAACGAAGCCGGCGTCGATGTCATCATGGACCTGGTCGACCAGTTGCACGGCCTGCGGGGCACGATGGGCAAGCTGATGACCGCCATCAGCATGCAGGAGCGGGATGTTCAGCGCCGGCTGTTCGATAGCCTCGAGGAGATCGACCGGTTTTAGCCAGAACCAATTTTCTACACGGTGAACCAATAGCGGATGATATGAAAGAACAGCGGCGCTGCGAAGGTGATGGAATCCAGACGGTCGAGCACGCCGCCGTGACCCTCGATCACATAGCCCCAGTCCTTGGCATTGAGATCGCGCTTGATGGCCGAGAGCACGAAACCGCCGAAGAAGCCGGCGACGACGATGACCGTGCTGATGGTAGCTGCCTGCAGCGGCGAGAACGGCGTCAGGCGATATAGCAGTGTTCCCACGAGGATGGCCGAGGCGCCGCCTCCAACCAGCCCTTCGATCGTCTTCGACGGGCTGATGTTCGGCGAGAACCGGTGCTTTCCGAGGAGCTTGCCCCAGACATACTGGAAGACGTCACTGAGTTGCACGACCACGACCAGATAGACGAGAAGAAGTGCCGACGGCGTGCCGGTGTCCAGCATGAGGAGGGCGGGAGCATGGCTGATCGAATAGACCGTCAGCATCAATCCCCATTGCACCCTTGCACTGCGGGCGAGAAATTCGTTGACGTCGCCGGTCAGGGTCGCCACCGCCGGCAGGATCAGGAAGGCATAGACCGGGATGAAGATGGAAAAGAGGCCGTACCACTCGGTTCCGAGCAGCACGTAATGGATCGGCAGGACCACGAAGAACGACAGGAAAAGCGCCAGATGATCGCCGCGTCGCGATGGCGTCAGCGTCCAGAATTCGCGAAGCGCCATGAAGGATAGAAATGCGAACAGGATGACCGTTGACGTTTCGCCGAGCAGGATCGCGCCGCCAAAGACTGCGACCATGATCCACCAGGAGCGGATGCGGGCGTTCAGATTATGGACGGTGGCGACGGAGCCGGGCTCCGTCGCGCGTCGCTGAAGAATGAAGCCGATGGCAGAGGCGACCGCAAGCAGGCCGAGGATGGCGGCTAGCACGAGAGAGAACATACTGGTCATGCCGTGTGCCCTCCGTCCGCAAGTTCGATGACGGCGGCACGGGCGCGCGCCAGGAATTCAGCCTTTTCCTCGCCCGCTTCGACGCGCAGCGGTTTGCCGAAGCGCGCCGTGCAGGTGATCGGCACAATCAGCATGCTTCCCTTCGGCAGGATGCGCTGGAGGTTGTCGAGATGGATCGGCACCAGATCGACATCGGGGAAACGGCAGGCAAGGCGAAAGATGCCGCTGCGGAACGGGGCGATCTCATCGGTGGTGCTTCTCGTTCCTTCCGGGAAAATCAGGACTGAGCGCCCCTCCTCAAGCAGGCGCTCTATCGGAGCCAGGGGGTCGGTATCGGGCAGAGGCTTGCGGTCTATCAAGACGGCGCGCAGGCCTTTCTCTGCGATGAAACGGCGAAAGGCGCTCGTTCCCCAATAATCGCGCGCCGCAACCGGATGGGTCATCCGACGCACCGGCCAGGGCAAGGCGGCCATGACGGCGACGGTATCGATATGGCTGTTGTGATTGGCGAAATAGATGCGGCGGCTGGGATCGGGCGCGCAGCCCCGCCACTCGCTTCGGGCGCCGACCAGGATACGGACGAGCAGCACGAGAAACCGACGGAAAATCGCGATCATAGTCTCTCCAGGGAATGTTTCAGCCTTAACGTGCGGGTGATGCAGGTGACGAGGCTGCCAGCCGCGATGATCGCGGATGCAAGGATCAGCGACCAATGGCTGGGGGATATCAGCGTCTCAACGCTCTGGGCAAGGAGACCCGCTGTCAGCACCGCCATGCGGCGTTGCTTGGCCATGATGCCGCTGAAATCCTGCGGCAGGCCCACCGATCCGCCGAACACCCTGATATAGGCAGTAAGGGTTGCGAGCAGCGCAGACAACCAGCCAAGCCAGCCAAAGCCGCAGGCATAACCAGCCGCGATCAGAAACAGACTGTCGGCGACCCGGTCTGGGAATTCGTTGTAGATCGGCCCGCTCTTGGTTTTCTTTCCGCCCTCGATCGCGACCATTCCGTCCAGCAGATTGCAGACGAGCCGCAGTTGTACCGAGATCGCGGCACAAACCATGGCAATCGGATGTGTTGTGAAAACAATGAGCGCTGCGCCTATACCCGCGAATACAACCGATAAAAGCGAAATGCCGTTCGGTGTCGCACCGCTCCGCGCCAGCCACGCGCTGAGGCCGATGGCCCAGGACGACGACCGGCTCGCGATCGGTCGCCGAGAGGCGTCCTCTTCTTCCCCCATTTCATGTCCCCCAACCCCAGTGATGCTTGCATATCCTGCCGATGTCCTCACGCCAAGATATAACACCTTGTAAATCCAGCCCATCGCCTCAGCGCTTCGGCGAGCATGGGTCGAACAGCCTGATTTTTAAGCCCGTTTACCGCTTGACACATTTTTGGGCGCTACTATGATTTTTGAACCAAATGGTAAAAAAAGGGGAGCAAAACAATGACCAAAGATATGCTGATCTCACGCCGGGCAGTGATTGCGTCGGGCATTGCGCTCGGCGTCAGCGGCTTCGCCCCGCTGGCAAGGGCGGCTGCGCCACTGAAGGTTGCCGGCATTCATGCGTCGCCGGTGGAAAATGCTTGGAATTCCTGTCTGCACAAAGCCCTGCAGGACGCGGCTAAGGAAGGCATGATCGAATATGTCTTCTCCGAAGGCGTCTCCGGCACCGATTATCCGCGCGCCATGCGCGAATATGCCGAACAGGGCAACAAGCTGATCATCGGCGAGGCCTATGCGGTGGAAAAAGAGGCCCGGCAGGTCGCAGCCGACTATCCCGATACCGCTTTCGTGCTGGGTTCGAGCGGTGAGCAGGCCGGCGACAATTTCGGTGTCTTCGGCACCTGGAACCATGACGGCGCCTATCTTGCCGGCATGCTGGCCGGCAAGATGACCAAGTCGAATGTCGTCGGTTCGGTCGGCGCCATTCCGATCCCCGAGGTCAACATGCTGATCAATGCCTTCGCGGCCGGCGTCAAGGCGGTCAATCCCGATGCCAAGCATCTTGTCTCGTTCATCGGCACCTTCTTCGATCCGCCGAAGGCCCGTGAAGCCGGTCTTGCCCAGATCGACGCCGGCGCCGATATCCTGTTCGGCGAGCGCATCGGCACCGCCGATGCCGCCAAGGAGCGCGGCATCAAATCGGTCGGCTCGCTGATCGACTATACGCCGCGTTATCCCGATACGGTGTTCGCCAACGCCATGTGGTATTTCCGCCCGATCCTGAATGCCGCCATCGCCGATGTCGCGGCCGGAAAGCCGGTCGGCAGGAACTACACGTCCTACGGCCTGATGAAGGAAGGCGGCAGCGATATCGTCTTCGTCAAGGGCGTGGCGCCCGCCGATGCCGAGGCTGCGATGGAGGCCAAGCGGGCGGAGATCAAGGCCGGCACCTTCGAAGTTCCGAAGAAGATGGACGAGCCGAAGTAATTCGGATCATGCAGGGCGATGCGACGGATCTGGCGGCAGCGATCAGGCATGGCAAGCTGAGCGCTGCGGAGGCGATGCAGGCTTCTCTTGCCGCAGCCGTGCTGCAAGAGCCGCTCGGCGCGATCGCCTATCTCGATGTCGCCATGGGCCTCGCCTCGGCCGACGACCGCGACCGGGAACGGCAAGGCGACCCCGATCGCTTTGCCGCCAGGCCCTTTGCCGGCGTGCCGACCTTAGCAAAGGATCTCGGCGGCCCCTTCGCCCGGCTGCCGGTGACGGCCGGTTCCTACCTGTTCGAAAGAAAGGGCAGCGAAGCGGATTCCGATCTCGCTGCTCGTTTCCGCAACGCCGGCTTCTGCCTGTTCGGCCTGACGACCAGCCCGGAATTCGGCCTGTCGCTCGCCAGCGAACCGGCGATCGGGCCGATCTGCCGCAACCCACTCGATCCGGCACGGACCGCAGGCGGCTCCTCCGGCGGTGCGGCGGCAGCGGTTGCCGCCGGAATCGCCGCGATTGCGCATGCCACCGACGCCGGCGGCTCGATCCGTGTACCCGCCGCCTGCTGCGGCCTTGTCGGGATGAAGCCGACGCGTGGCGCCATCCCCGGCGGCCCCTCCTTCGGTAACCACCTCGCCGGCATTGCGAGTGAACTCGCGATCTGCCGTTCCGTGCGGGATACGGCGCTGATCTTCGACAGGCTGGCCGGCAAATCGCGAGGACCTTTTCCCGACCCCTCCCCTGTCGATAGCGATAACGGCCGTTTGCGGATCGGTCTGCTCGCCGATACCGGGTCGGACTACCCGACAGAGAGCGATCGGCGCGGAGCCGTCGAGGATGCGGCCCGTGCCCTCGAGAGTGACGGACACCTTATCGTGCCGCTGAGCTGGGCCGAGTTCGAATGGAGCGTCACTTCAAGCGGCCGCGCCTTCGCCGATATCGTCTCGGTCAATCTTGCAGCACTCATCGAGGCAGCGGCGCTTGATGACAGCAGGGCCGAGCCTCTGACGCAGGCCTTTGCGGCGCGGGGACGAGCGATTTCCGCGACATCGCTCTGGAACAGTCTGAACGATGCCGTCCTGGTGAGCCGTAACCTCTGGGCACTGTTCGACAGCGTCGATTGCATCCTCATGCCGATGCTATCCTCTGCGCCTCTTGCGATCGGCTCCTTTCCATCCGATCATGCCGACACGGATCTGCATCTCGAGCGGATGGCGGCATTTGCGCCGCTTGCCTGCCTCGCCAATATTTCGGGTTTTCCTGCTTTGACACTGCCTTTCGGACAGGATGTGCACGCCATGCCGCTGCCGGTGCAAATCATGGCGCCGATGGGTCACGAGCCGCGTCTCCTGTCGCTTGCCGCACGCCTGGAGGCCGAGGGGCGATGGCAGCACCGTTTTCCCGTTGCGGGATTGCCGTCATGACCGGGCCTGTGCTGGAAATTATCGGCGTCAGCAAGCGCTTCGGCGACAATCTGGCCAATGACGATATTTCCATGACGCTTGCCAAGGGCGAGGTCGTGGCCCTGCTTGGCGAGAATGGTGCCGGCAAGACCACGCTGATGAGCATCCTTTTCGGCCATTACATGCCGGATGCCGGGCGAATTCTGATCGAGGGTGCGGAGGTTCCGCAGGGCAAGCCGCGTGCGGCGATCCGCGCCGGCGTCGGCATGGTGCATCAGCATTTTTCGCTGGCGCCCAATCTGAGCGTTCTCGAAAATGTCATGACCGGCACAGAAAGACTGTGGTCCTGGCGCTCGGGAACAACAGCGGCGCGGACAAAGCTGCTCGCAATTTCCGAGCGCTTCGGGCTCAAGGTCGATCCGGATGCGCGCCTCGGCGACCTGTCGGTCGGCGAGCAGCAGCGGGTCGAGATCCTCAAGGCGCTCTACAACGATGCCCGCATCCTGATCCTCGACGAGCCGACGGCGGTGCTGACCAATATCGAGGCCGAGCGGCTGTTCACAACGCTGAAGGAAATGGCCCGCCAGGGGCTGTCGTTGATCTTCATCTCGCACAAGCTCGACGAGGTGATGGCCGCGGCCGACCGCATCGTGGTCTTACGCGGCGGCAAGATGGTTGCTGAACGCAGGGCGTCGGACACCAGCAAGGCGGAACTGGCCGAACTGATGGTCGGACGCCGCGTGACGCGGCCCGTGCGCGAGCCGTCGACACCGGGCGCCGTTGCGCTTGAAGCCGCCGATGTGACAGTGCGTATCGACGGCGTCGATCGATTGAAATCGATCAGCTTCCGGCTGCACCAGGGCGAGATCCTCGGCATTATCGGCGTTTCCGGCAATGGCCAGGCGGCACTGGCGCATCTTCTCTCCGGCACGCTGGCGCGCAGTGCCGGCGACCTTCTGCTGTTCGGGGAAGCGATCGGCAATCTCGGTGTCGCCGATGTCGTCGAAGCCGGCATCGGCCGTATTCCCGAGGATCGCAATGAGGAGGGCGTGATCGGCGAAATGGCGATCTGGGAAAACGCCGTGCTGGAGCGCATCGCCTCACCGGGTTTTTCGCGCCGTGGCCTCGTCAACCGCAAGGCGGGCATGGCCTTTGCCAGGGAAATTATCGACGGATTCGATGTCCGCGGCGGCGGCCCGGCCATCCGCACCCGGCTGCTCTCGGGCGGCAATATGCAAAAGCTTATTCTCGGCCGGAACCTGCATCGGCGGCCGCGCATCCTGATTGCCGCGCAGCCGGCGCGCGGTCTCGACGAAGGGGCCGTGGCCGCTGTCCACGCCCGCCTGCTCGAAGCCCGCCGGCAGGGTACCGCCGTGCTGCTGATCTCGGAGGACCTCGATGAGGTGATCGCGCTTGCCGATCGCATACAGGCAATCGTCGGCGGCCGCCTGTCCCCGCCCGTCGCGGCCGAAAGCGCCGATGCCAGCAGGCTGGGGCTGATGATGGCCGGCGAATGGCAGGAAAGCCTAGAGGCCGGCCATGCGATTTGAGCGCCGCGAGCACCGTCCGCTTTACCTGCTGATCGTCACGCCCGTTATCGCGGTCATCGCAGCGCTCGCGCTAGCCGGCATCCTGATATCAATCGCCGGCGCACCTGTTCTCGATGCCTATTGGCGCATCGTCACCGGGGCCTTCGGGTCGCGGCTCTCGGCGACCGAAACGCTGACGCGGGCAACGCCGCTGATGCTGACGGGGCTTGCCGCCGCCGTCGCTTTCCGGGCGCGGCTCTGGAATATCGGCGCCGAGGGCCAGTTCTATCTCGGCGCCATCGCCGTTGCCGCGGCAAGCTCGAAGGTGCTCGGCAATCTTCCCGCCCCCATCCTCATTCCACTGCTGCTGCTGATCGGCGCCATCGCCGGCATGGTGCTGATCCTGATCCCGCTCTGGCTCAGGCTGCGCTTCTCCGTCGATGAGGTCGTCACAAGCCTGCTGCTGAATTTCATCGCCGTGCTGTTCGTCTCGATGCTGATCGACGGCGTCCTCAAGGATCCGCTGGCCTTCGGCTGGCCGCAGTCGCAATCCGTCAGCGATCACGCCATGCTGCCGAAGCTGATTGCCCGCTCGCGCATGCATATCGGCTTTGCGATCGCGATCGCGCTGGCCATCGTCGTCCATTTCATCCAGTCGCGCACCGTGTTTGGCATGCAGTCGCGCGCCGCAGGCCTCAATCCCACCGGTGCAATCTTTGCCAGCGTCCCGCTCGGCAGAACGCTGGTGAAGGTCGCCTGTCTCTCCGGCGGGCTTGCGGGGCTCGCTGGAGCGATCGAGGTCATGGGCGTCAAGGGTTATGTGACGACCGACCTGTCGCCGGGCTTCGGCTATGCCGGTATCGTCGTCGCCATGCTCGCCAACCTCAATCCACTCGGCGTTGTCTTCGCCGCCATTTTCACCGCCACCATGTTCGTGGGCGCGGATGGTATGAGCCGCGGCCTCGGCATCCCGACCTATATCGCCGATGTCACGGTGGCGCTGTCGCTGCTGACGATGCTGATCGCATTGTTCTTTACCCAATACAGGATCCGGCGATGATGCAACTGTTCGACATCATCGCTTCATCAGGGCTCTGGGCGGCAATCCTGCGGATCGCCACGCCGCTGATTTTCGGCACGCTCGGCGCACTGCTTTGCGAACGGGCCGGTGTGCTCAATCTCGGCATCGAAGGCATCATGACCTTCGGTGCGATGATTGGCTGGCTTTCGGTCTATCACGGCGCCGATCTCTGGACCGGCCTGCTGATTGCGGCGGTGGCCGGCGGCGTCTTCGGCCTGCTGCATGCGGGGCTGACGGTGACGCTCGGCCTCTCCCAGCATGTCTCCGGTCTCGGCGTCACACTGTTTGCCTCCAGCTTCAGCTACTATGTCTTCCGGCTGATCGTGCCGCTTGCCAATACCCCGCCCACCATCGTGCCGTTCCAGCCGATCGCCATTCCCGGCTTATCGACGCTGCCTTTCATCGGGCCGGCCTTCTTCACCCAGACGGAGCCGACCTATCTCGCGATCATGATCGCCCTGCTGATGGCCTACATCATCTTCCGCACCCCAGTCGGCCTTGCAATCCGCATGACCGGCGAAAATCCGCATGCGGCGGAAGCCCAGGGCGTCAATCCGATGAAGGTGCGCTATGGCGCGGTAATTGCCGGAAGCGCGCTGATGGGAATGGGCGGCGCCTTCCTGACATTGTCGGCGTTCAACAGCTTCTTCCCGACCATGGTGCAGGGGCGCGGCTGGATCTGCATCGCGCTCGTCGTCTTCGCCTCCTGGCGGCCTGGCCGAGCGCTGTTCGGCGCCCTGCTTTTCGCCTTCTTCGATGCCTTTCAGCTTCGGTTGCAAACCGCGCTGAGCGGGCTCGTGCCCTATCAGCTCTTTCTGATGACGCCCTATATCCTTTCCATTGCCGCTCTTGCCGTGATGGCCCGCCGCGCCCGCGTTCCGCAGGCGCTGATGCAGCCCTATCGCCGCGGCGAACGCTGAAACACTTCTGCAATGAGGCTCCGATGTTCGATCTGATCGTCAGAAATGCAAATCTCCCTGATGGCCGAAAGGGGGTCGATATCGGCATCCAGGGCGGCAAGATCATCGCTGTCGAGCCCACTCTCCAAGCGCAGGCGGGGGAAGAAATCGACGCAACCGGCCGGCTCGTCAGTCCGCCCTTTGTCGATCCGCATTTTCACATGGACGCCACCCTGTCGCTCGGCCTGCCGCGCATGAACGTCTCCGGCACCCTGCTCGAAGGCATCGCGCTCTGGGGAGAGTTGCGCCCGATTGTGACGAAGGAGGAACTGGTCGATCGTGCCCTGCGCTATTGCGATCTGGCGGTCACCCAGGGGCTGCTCTTCATTCGCAGCCATGTCGATACCAGTGATCCCAGGCTGGTGACCGTCGAGGCGATGATCGAGGTTCGCGAGAAGGTCGCGCCCTACATCGATCTGCAGCTGGTCGCCTTCCCCCAGGACGGCTATTACCGCTCGCCGGGCGCAATCGATGCGCTCAACCGCGCTCTCGACATGGGCGTCGATATCGTCGGCGGCATTCCGCATTTCGAACGGACGATGGGAGAAGGTACGGCGTCGGTCGAGGCGCTCTGCCGCATCGCCGCCGATCGCGGCCTGCCGGTCGATATCCATTGCGACGAAACCGACGATCCGCTCTCGCGCCATATCGAAACGCTGGCTGCAGAAACCATCCGCTTCGGCTTGCAAGGGCGCGTCGCCGGCTCGCATCTGACCTCGATGCATTCGATGGACAATTATTATGTCTCCAAGCTCATTCCGCTGATGGCGGAGGCCGAGATCAACGTCATCCCCAATCCGCTGATCAATATCATGCTGCAGGGCCGGCACGATACCTATCCGAAACGCCGCGGCATGACTCGCGTGCGGGAGCTGATGGATGCCGGGCTCAACGTCTCCTTCGGGCACGACTGCGTGATGGACCCCTGGTATTCGATGGGATCGGGCGACATGCTGGAGGTCGGCCATATGGCGATCCATGTCGCGCAGATGGCCGGCATCGACGACAAGAAGAGGATCTTCGACGCGCTGACCGTCAATTCGGCGAAGACGATGGGGCTTGCAGGCTACGGCCTGGAAAAGGGACGCAACGCCGACCTCGTCATCCTTCAGGCGAGCGACACACTGGAAGCGCTACGGCTGAAACCCAACCGGCTGGCGGTAATCCGCCGCGGCAAGGTCATCGCTCGCTCAGCGCCGCGCATCAGCGAGCTTTTCCTCGACGGACGCCCGGCACAGATCGACGGCGGGTTGGATTATGTGCCTCGGTATTGAGCTGCGACGGAAGCTTTCCTGCTTACCGCGGGAGCTTTAGATCGGTCAGCAAAAAGGTCGCGAAGCTGCGACCCGTCTGACTGTTGACCAAATCGGCCAACTCCTCTTTCGTCATGCTCGGGCTTGTCCCGAGTATCTACAGCCGGCTCAGCAGATCCTCGGCACTAGGCCGAGGATGACGCCGAGTAAAGAACGCCCCGACCTGCAGCCTATTTCTTCGAAGCCTCATAGAGCGCCTTGGTTTCGGCGTTCATCGGATAGAGGCCGGGCAGCGACACACCCTCATCAATCCTGGTCATGATCCAGGCTTCCATGCGCTCCTGTTCCGGCGCTTCATCAAGCACCGCCTCGAGCAGATCGGCCGGAATCAGCACAGCGCCGTCCTGGTCGACGACGATGATGTCGTCGGGAAAGACTGCAACCCCGCCGCAGCCGATCGGCTGCTGCCAGGCGACGAAGGTGAGGCCGGCGACCGAAGGCGGGGCCGAGACGCCGCGGCACCAGACCGGCAGGTTGGTGTCGAGCACACCGGCAAGGTCGCGCACGACGCCGTCGGTGACGAGGGCTGCAACGCCTCTCTTTTGCATGCGGGCGCAGAGGATATCGCCGAAGATGCCGGCATCGGTGACGCCCATCGCGTCGACGACGGCGACACAGCCTTCCGGCATCGCCTCGATCGCGGCGCGTGTCGAGATCGGCGAGGCCCAGGATGCCGGCGTCGCCAGATCTTCGCGGGCCGGAACGAAGCGGAGGGTGAAGGCCGGACCGACGATGCGCGGCTGGCCGGGCTTCAGCGGAACGGCGCCGCGGATCCAGACGTTCCGCAGGCCCTTCTTGAGAAGAACGGTCGTCAGTGTCGCCGTCGAGACGGTCTTGAGGGTTGCTATCGCTTCAGCGCTGAGGGCCATCGGGTATCGGTTCCACTTCGGTTTCTGTCAGATGCTCTGGATCATGCCGCCATCGACGCGGATCACCGATCCGGTGAGATAGGAGGCAGGTTCGCTTGCAAGGAAGGTGACGACATTGCCATATTCGTCCGGCCGGCCATAGCGGCCGAGCGGAATGCTGCCGGTGCTCTCGGTGACGACGTCATCGACGGAGCGGTTTTCGCGTTTGGCCTTCTGCTCGTCGAGGAAGGTGATGCGGCCGGTGGCGATCCGGCCGGGCAGGACGATGTTGACGGTGATGCCGTCGCGCCCGACCTCGCGCGCCAGTGTCTTCGACCAGCCGACCAACGACAGCCGCAGCACATTCGAGATGCCGAGATTGGCGATCGGCGCGACCACGCCCGACGAGGTCGAGGTGACGATGCGCCCCCATTTGCGCGCCCGCATCTGCGGCAGCACGCGATCGGTAATGGCGATGACGGAAAGCACCATGCTTTGGAAATACTGGTTCCAGAGCGTCGGATCCTGACCGGAGACGGTGGTCGGAGGTGGGCCGCCGGTATTGTTGACGAGGATATCGACCGGTCCGAACTGGCGCTCGATTGCAGCGACATGGGCATCGATCGAACCGAGATCGGAAAGGTCCCATTGCAGCGCCAGCGCCTTGCCGCCTTCGGATTCGATCGCAGCCGCGGTCTTCTCAGCGGCGGTGAGATCGATATCCGCCGCGGCAGTTCTGGCGCCTTCACGCGCAAGCTTGGCGGCAATCGCGCTGCCCAGTCCGCCGCCGGCGCCAAGCACCAGGGCCGTCTTGTCCTTCAGGCCGAAATCCATTCCGCTAGTCTCCTCGTATGGTCGAGCCATCTTTCGGAGCAAAGGATCGTAAATAAAATATGGCTTCTGCTTCGTTCAGAAGATAGAAAAACTATCGATGGACACACGTTTTCTCGAAACTTTCATCGTCGTCGCCGAGCGGCACTCGCTGGCGGAGGCCGCCCAGCGGCTGAACCTCACGCCTGCGGCCGTTGCCCAGCGCATCCGAGCATTGGAGGCCGAGCTCGGGGTGCGGCTGCTGGTGCGCTCCGGCCGCGTGATGCGGCCGACGGAGGCGGGTTTTGCCATTCTGGACCGCTGCAGGGATCTGGTGCGCGATACACGCGACCTGAAGGCGATGGCCGGCACCGCGACGATTTCCGGCGAGATGCGGATCGGGGCGATCAATACGGCGCTGACCGGCCTCGTTCCCGGTATTCTTCACCGTCTGGCCCAAGACTATCCGCTGATCGAAATCTTCCTCAAGCCGGGCGCTTCGATGGATCTCTATGCCGAGGTTTTGAACGGCGCGCTGGATGTGGCCTTCATCATCGAACCGCGCTTTCCGATGCAGAAGACGCTGACCTTCAACACGCTGCGCCAGGAACCCCTGGTGCTGATCGTCCCGCGGGACTGCGAAGGGGCGGATCCGCTTGAATTGCTGCAGACCCTGCCCTTCATCCGCTACGACCGCAACCAGTGGGGTGGTCACATCGCCGATGAATATCTGCGCGAGATCGGCATCCATCCGGTCGAGCGTTATGAGCTCGACGCGCTGGAGGCGATCGCGGTGATGGTAGACCGTGGTCTCGGGATCTCGATCGTGCCGGATTGGGCGCCGCCCTGGCCGGCTGGGCTTAATATCCTCAAGCTGCCCCTGCCCCGCTCGTCCGCCGTGCGCACCGTCGGCATCGTCGCGACGCGATCCTCGCCACGGGCAAATCTCATCGCCGCACTTCTGGAAACCAGCCGTGCGGCGATGGAGCTCTGATCAATTTCAGGCGATCTTCTGACGGACAGGCAGCTTCCAGCCGGGCCGGACGAAGTGGCAGGTATAGCCGTTCGGAATCCGCTCCAGATAATCCTGATGTTCGGGCTCGGCCTCCCAGAAATCGCTGACCGGCACGACTTCGGTGACGACCTTGCCGGGCCACAGGCCTGATGCATCGACATCGGCGATCGTATCCCTGGCGACGCGCTCCTGCTCAGGGGTGACGTAGAAGATCGCCGAGCGGTAGCTCAAGCCAACGTCGTTGCCCTGGCGGTTGCGCGTGCTTGGGTCGTGGATCTGGAAGAAGAATTCGAGGATTTCCCGATAGCTGATCCTTGCGGGATCGAAGATGATCTCGATCGCCTCGGCATGGGTTCCGTGGTTGCGGTAGGTGGCATTCGGCACATCGCCGCCGGTATAGCCGACGCGGGTCGAAATCACGCCCTTATATCGGCGGATGAGGTCCTGCATGCCCCAGAAGCAACCACCGGCGAGGACTGCACGTTCTTCGGTCATTGGATATCTCCTTTTCCGCAAGAGATAGTATCTCCTGCCGCCGATTTCCACTCGGGGCAATCAGCACAGCTGTGCAATTTCCCTGCCTATACGCCTGATCCTGTCATGTCGATGTTACGCACCGGCGCTAGCAAAGCCTTGGACTGATGGAGACGGGTTATGAATAGACGCGAATTTCTGATCACATCGTCAGCTGCAGCCGGTCTGCTGGCTCTTCCGCGGTTCGCATCGGCTGCGGCCGGCACGATCGATCTCTACAGCGGTTCGGATGCCAACATCGTCGACCTCTGGAACAACGTCATCCGCCCGGCCTTCGAAAAGGCGCATCCGGGTGTTGCGCTGAAGGTGACCGATGCCGGCGACAATAATGGTCTGCGCGCCATCGCCGACCGTGCGCTCGCCGCACTGAAGACGAAGACCGATCCGCAGGCCGACCTTTTCGAGCAATTCGATCCGCGCCTGCCGTCCGGCGGCATCGATGCCGGGCTCTGGGTCAAATTCTCCGCCGAGAACATCGAAGGCTACGAGCATATCAACCCGCTTGCTTTCGATACCCCCTACTTCCTTCCCTATCGCGGTTCGCAGGTGCTTCTCGCCTACGACACGACCAAGCTCGATCCGAAGGATGCGCCAAAGAGCTGGGATCAGCTCACCGCATGGATCAAGGCCAATCCGGGCCAGTTCATCTACAACCGTCCCGACAAGGGCGGTTCAGGCGGAAATTTCGTCCGCCGCGCGATCCATGAGGCCAATGGCCGCGATCCGAAGAAGTTCAAGATCGATAATTTCACAGCCGACTTCGCCACTGAGACGCTGACGCCGGCCTGGAAGATCCTCAACGACCTCGCGCCCGCGCTCTACGACAAGGGCGCCTATACATCAGGCAACACCCAGTCGATCCAGCTGCTCGCCCAGGGCGTCGTTACCATGGTGCCGGTCTGGTCGGACCAGGTGCTGCAGGCGATCTCGCAGGGCGTGCTGCCTGATACAACCGGCCTCGTGCAGCTTACCGATCTTGCCCTTTGCGGCGGCTTCTCCAGCATCACCGTGTTCTCGAACGGCGCCAACAAGGATGCGGCGTTGAAGCTGGCTGCATTCATGCTGACGAAGGAAATGCAGGAAGCGATCATCACGGAGATCGGTGGTTTCCCCGCCATCTCCTGGGATCACATCTCCGACGATCTTCGCAAGAAATATGCCGACGTCATCCCCTCGACCATCCCGACCTTCCCGGGCGGCGATTGGGAAAAGGCGATCGCCGACGGCTGGTACCGCAACGTCGCGCCGGGCATCAGCCGCACCTGATGTCCACTGACACTGCGCCGGCGGTTCTGCGCCGTCACCGGTCCATGGGAAGGGGGAGCTCGATCGGGCTCCTCCTCGTTGCCCTGCCGGTCCTCCTGCTGGCATGGCTGATCGTCTTTCCGATCTTTTCGGCGGTCCTCGGCACGATCTTCGTTCGAGGCCCTGACGGCGCGACGGAATTCTCGCTTGCCTCCTATCGCTTCTTCTTCACCGACGGCTACAGCCTCGGCAATCTGTGGCTGACGCTCTGGACCACTGCCGTCTGCGGCATTCTGCTTCTGGCGATCGGTCTTCCGATCGCGCTCTACCTCCGGTTTTCGCAAGGGCGTCTCGCCGCCTATGTGCAGGCTCTCGCGATCTTCCCGATGTTCGTGCCGTCGATCATTCTGGCCTATGCGCTGATCCGCACCATCGGGCCGAACGGCACCGTCGACCTGCTGCTGAACGCCATCGGCCTGCCCAAGCTGCGCACGCCCTACCTGACGCCGTGGGGGCCGGTCATCGGCCTCGTCTGGGACAATCTTCCCTTGACGGTGCTGATGCTGACATCAGGGCTCTCCTCCGTCTCGAACAGCGCCATCGAAGCCGCCCGCGATGTCGGTGCAAGGCCGCTCCGGGTGTTCATCTCGATCATCCTGCCGCGCATGGGCAATTCCCTGCTGGTGACCGCGTCCTTCGCCGTGCTCGGCATCTTCTCTGCCTTCACCCTGCCCTATGTGCTCGGCTCGGCATCGCCGGAGATGATGGGACCGTTCATGCAGCGCACCTTCGCCGACATGAACGACCCGCTGAACGCCATGACCCAGGCCGTCATCACCTTCGGCTTCTGCCTGATCTTCGGCATCCTCTACATCAGGTCGATCGCCCGCAACCGCGAGGCCCGGCCATGAGTGCCGTCAGATCGAGCTTCGGCCTGCGCTTCGACTGGATCGGCTTTCTCTTCGCCTGCCTGCTGACGCTGTTCATCGCGCTGCCGCTGATCGTCGTCGGGACATGGGCCTTCACCGAGGTCTGGCGTTACCCCTCGGTGATCCCACAGCAGTTCGGCTTGCGTTTCTGGGGCCAGACGCTGGCGCGTCCGGATGTCTGGGACGCGCTTTTCCTCAGCCTGCGGCTGACCGCCACGGTGACCATTCTTTCCGCCGTCATCTGCCTTCCCGCGGCTTACGCCTTCGCGCGCATGCGCTTTCCCGGCAGGAACATCCTGTTCCTGTCGTTCCTCTCATCGCATGCCTTTCCGAAATTCGGCCTGCTCGTCGCCATTGCCGGCATCTTCCTGCAGCTCGGCCTGATCAGCACCTTCTGGGGCGTTGTGTTGATCCAGCTTGTCGGCACGCTGATGCTGATGATCTGGATCCCGGTCGCAGCCTTCCAGAATGTCGACCGGCGCATGGAAGAGGCGGCGCGCGATGCGGGTGCCACGCCGCTGCGCGTCTTCTGGTCGATCACGCTGCCGCAGGCCGCACCGACGATCGCAGCTGCACTGCTTTTGACCTTCGTCGGCACATTCTACGAGACCGAAGGCGCATGGCTAATCGGCGCGCCTCAAGTCCGCACCATGCCGGTGCTGATGATCAGCTTCATCAACAATCAGATCGTCGTGCAATACGGTGCCGTACTGTCAGTCATGCTGTGGGTGCCGTCCTTCATCGCGTTGATGTTTGCCCGCCGGGTGATCGGCACCGGCGCCTTTGCGAGAGGCTTCGGCGCCTAAGGCATCGCTTATCAGGAAAGGGTTTGAGAATGGCACATCTTTCGATCGAGGGCGTTTCGAAGCTGTTCGGGACCACCTTTGCCGTTCGCGACTTCTCGCTCGAAGTGAGCGATGGCGAGCTCGTCTGCCTGCTCGGCCCATCCGGTTCCGGCAAGTCGACGCTTCTCAGAATGATCGGCGGTTTCGAGCGCCCGAGCGGCGGAACGATCCGCATCGATGCGAAGGATGTGACGGCGCTGCCGCCCGAGCGGCGCCCGACCGGCATGGTGTTTCAGAGCCATGCGCTCTGGACGCACATGGATGTCTTCAACAACATCCCTTCGGCCTGAAGCTCCGCCGGCTGCCGAAAGCGGAGATTCGCCAGCGTGTCGAGGATGCTTTAGCCCTGGTCGGTCTCGCCGATTACGGACGGCGGATGACGACTCAGCTCTCCGGCGGTCAGCAGCAGCGCGTCGCGCTTGCCCGCTCGCTCGTGCTCGAGCCGAAGATCCTTCTGCTCGATGAGCCCTTCGCCAGCCTTGACCAGCATCTGCGCGAAAGGCTGCGGGAGGAAGTGCGCGATATCCAGCAGCGCCTCGGCATCACCACGCTCTTCGTCACCCATGGCCAGGACGAGGCCTTAGCGGTCGCCGACCGCATCGTCGTCATGCGCGACGGACGCACCGAACAGATCGCGCCGCCAAGCACTATCTACCGGCAGCCGCAGACCGCTTTCGTCGCCGGTTTCATCGGCTCGATGAATTTTGTCCAGAGCCGCGTTAGAAACGGTGTCTGCGAGCATCCGCTGTTCCCGCTTGCGGTTCCCGTCGAGGATGGGCCGGTGACGCTGGCCGCCCGCCCGGAAGCGCTGACGATCCGTTCCTCGGACCGCGTCGATGCCGCGACAGTCAATCGCATCATCGATTTCGGCACCCACAAGATGGTCGATGTCGATCTTGCCGACGGCACCCGTCTGAAGGCGATGATGGCGCCGGACGATCGGATCCGGGCCGGGATGAGGGTCGAGCCGTGCTTCTCCCGCTTTTTTATCTTCCGTCACAACGAGCTTGTCCATTCCGAGTTGCAGATCCTGCCGCAGTATGTCGATGAGTGCATCAAGTCGAATACGTGCCTTTGATTCGGCATGAGCGGCGCTTCAAGCTGGTGACTGCGCCGGCTCGCGCCGTGTGATCTGATGCCAGGTCCGGCGTTTCGAACTAAAGTTAAAGTTTATTCTGCGTTTTCCATAGGCTTTTTATGTATCCATGGTTGTGCGGAGCGACCGCCATTTCGATTATCTGAAACAATTCAAATAGAAATGCGCGAATCTTACACGAATGCATTCGTACATTTACATATTATAAATGTCTTCATTTAAGAATTGGCCCTATCAAAAGTGATGGTATTTGATGGCTTCCCGCCTGCGATAATTGGCCATTGTGAAACTATGGAGGAATGAATGTTGGGATTTGGCGCAGGCGCCGATGCAAGGGCCGTTCTCGAAGCGATGAGCAAGTCTCAGGCGATCATCGAGTTCAAGCTGGATGGTACAATCATCACCGCGAACGAAAACTTTTGCCGGGCGCTCGGTTATCAGCTTTCCGAAATCGTCGGTCAACATCATCGCCTCTTTGTCGATCCGGCTGAGGCAGCCAGCTCCGACTATAAAGACTTCTGGGCAAAACTAGCGCGCGGCCAGTTCGATCAACGGCAATATAAGCGCATCGGCAAGGGCGGCATGGAGGTCTGGATCGAGGCCTCCTACAACCCGGTGATTCGCGGGGGCAAGCCGTATAAGGTCGTCAAATTCGCGACCGATATCACCGCGCAGAAGCTCAAGGCGGCCGAAGATAGCGGTAAGCTGAACGCCATCTCGCGCGCCCAGGCAGTCATCGAGTTCACTCCGAAAGGCGATATTCTCACCGCAAATGAGAATTTCCTGACGACACTCGGCTACGAACTGGCGGAAATCCAGGGCAAACATCACTCGATGTTCTGTGAGCCAAGCTATAGCAACAGTGAAGACTATCGTCGGTTCTGGACGAAGCTTGCCGCGGGAGAATTTGTTGCGGATGAGTTCTTGCGCATCGGCAAGGGCGGCAAGAAGGCCCATATCCAGGCATCATACAATCCGATCTTCGACATGAACGGCAAAGTGTTCAAGGTCGTCAAATTTGCGACCGATGTCACCACGCGCGTCGGAAATGTCGACCAGCTCGCGGGAGCGCTAAAGGCTTTGTCAGAGGGCGATCTGATGCAGACCATCGCCATGCCCTTCCTGCCCGCCTTGGAGAAGCTGCGCGCTGATTTTAACGACGCTTCATCGAAGCTTCGCGTTACATTGCAGACAATCTCGCAGAACGCTGGCGCCATCGCTGCGGCATCGCAACAAATACAATCCGCCTCGAACGATCTGTCCAAGCGTACCGAGCAGCAGGCTGCTTCCGTCGAGGAGACGGCCGCAGCGCTGGAGGAGATTACAACCACCGTCGCTGATTCCAGTTCCCGCGCCCAGGAAGCAGGGCAGCTTGTTCGCAAGACCAAGGAGAATGCGGAGAATTCCGGCAACATTGTCAGTCAAGCCGTGGACGCGATGGGCAAGATCGAAAAGTCCGCGGGCGAGATCGCCAACATTATCGGCGTGATCGACGAAATCGCCTTCCAGACGAATCTCCTGGCGCTCAATGCCGGTGTTGAAGCGGCCCGGGCCGGCGACGCTGGCAAGGGCTTCGCCGTCGTCGCTCAGGAAGTTCGCGAACTCGCCCAGCGATCGGCCAAGGCAGCAAAGGAGATCAAGGAGCTGATCAACGCCTCGAACGAACACGTCAAAAGCGGTGTCACATTGGTTGGTAACACCGGCAAGGCATTGCAGGAAATCGTGACCCAGGTCGTCCAGGTGAACGGTAATGTCGGCGCCATCGTCGAAGCCTCCAAAGAGCAGGCAACGGGTCTCAAGGAAATCAACACCGCCGTCAATACGATGGACCAGGGCACACAGCAAAATGCCGCCATGGTCGAGGAGACGACGGCCGCGGCGCATAGCCTTGCCAAGGAAGCAGATCAGCTCTTCGATCTCCTCGGTCAGTTCAACATCGGGACAGGTGCCGGTGCACCTCGCGCCGTCCCGGTTGCAGCCGACCGGCATTTGCGGGCTATGCCGTCGCCAGCCCGTCAGATGACGGCGAAGGTTGCCCGAGCATTCAGCGGCAATGTGGCGCTCAAAGGCGGCGACAGCTGGGAGGAGTTTTGATGGCGTCGATATCCAAAAATCGCGATGGACGCACGTCTCTCGAAATCATTGCATTCCAATTGCATGGTCAGAGCTTCTGTATCGAAACCACCTCCATTCGAGAGATCCGTGGATGGGCAGCTTCGACGCCGATCCCGCACGCGCCGCCGGAAATGGTCGGCATCATTAACTTGCGAGGCGTCGTCATTCCCACCATCGACTTATGTCGCAAGCTGGGGATGCCTTCGTCGGAAGCGACCGAACGCAGCGCAATCGTGGTCGCTGAAGTTCACGGCAAACCGATCGGCCTTATGGTGGATCAGGTCACCGATATGCTTTCGATCAACGCCGATGATCTGCAACAGGCTCCAGAGATTGTCAGTTCGCAGGACCGCTCATACTGTGAAGGAATTATCACTCACCAGTCTGGGATGATTTGCTTCCTCAGCTTGACCCGGATGTTCGCTGACGATGACGAAGCATTGGCCGCTTAGATGCTGATGATTTTAGGCCGGCTCGGCCTAAAATCTGAATCAGCATCTAAATCAAATAAATAGAGCATGATGTCGTCCGAAAACCGCCCATAGGCATCGTCCTCTAGTACCGCGCCAACACAGTTGTCGGCGCGGCATTCGCCTATGCGAAACCGGGATAATTGCGCCGGAATGCATCGGTTCACGTCCTGATCTGGAAGCCTTCCAGCAGCCAGGGATGCAGCGCCTTGCTGGCAGCCAGGATGTCGCTCTTTCCGACAACCTTAGCGCCGGAAAAACAGGTGACGATGCCGCCGGCCTCTTCGACCATCAGAGCCGAGGCGCCGAAATCATGGATCGCGAGCCCGTCCTCGAAGAATCCGTCCAGTCGGCCGCAGGCGACATAGGCGATCGACAGGGCCGCCGAGCCGAGGCGGCGCACACCCGCCGTATTCGCCATCAGGCGTTTGATGGCCTCGAAATAGGTCTCTTCCGCAACCGCCGTGACCTGGCCAGGGATCGGCAGCCCGGCGCCGACAAGCACGTTCTCGACGTCGCCGACATCGGCGCAGTGGATACGCTCGCCGTTCAGATAGGCGCCGCCACCGATCTCGGCGCTGAACAGCTCGTCCTGCATGGCGTCATAGACGACGCCCATGACGAGCCTGCCGCTTTCGACGATCGAGATCGTCATGCCGAAATGCGGAACGCCCCAGGCGTAATTGGTCGTGCCGTCGATCGGGTCAATATAGATGATCGGCGTTTCCGGACCCGCCGTGCGGTTGCCGACGGCTTCCTCGCCTTGGATGGCGTAGTCCGGGAAGGCCTTCGTCATCTCGTCGACGATGATTTGCTCGACGGCGAGATCGATTTCGGTCTGATAGTCGCGCGGCGCCTTGGCGAGCATCTCCTGGGATCTGCGCCGCCGCAGGGAGCCGCGGGCAGTTTCGCCGGCCTTCAATACCGTTTCGGCAAGCACGACAAGGCGGAACGAGGCGGTCGGGGAAAGACGCGCGGAAATCGGGGAAGATGTCATGAGAAAGGTCCGGATGCTGCTGGATATGACGGAGTGAATCGCAAGGAGCCCATCCCTTCGCAGAGGCCGATGATGATTTTATGAAGCGCGCTCATGCCGAGCGGATTATCGCAGGATCGTTTCAAGCTCGGAAATGGTCGGAAACGCCTTTCTTGTTCCATGTCTTGAGACGGTGATGGCTGCGGCTGCCACTGCGTGTTCGATGGCTAGCCTGTCCAACCGCTGTCCGCGCAGCGCGCAGGATGCAAGTGCTGCGGCCATGAAGGTATCGCCTGCGCCCGTTGTATCCACAACATCGCAGACCTGGGCGGGCACTTCGATGCTATCGTGCCTGTTCACCAGCGTCGCGCCGTCGCCGCCCAGCGTCAGGACGATTTCGCGCAGCCCTCGGCTCAGCAGATATTCGGCAGCATCCCTGCCCGTCGTTCCCGTCAGGGCCTGCGCCTCGCCCTTGTTGAGGAAGGCGATGTCGATCAATCCCCAAAGATCGGAGAAATAGGCGCGCACCGGCGAGGGATTGAAAGCGGTGACCATGCCGATCGCTCTCGCATGCTCGAGAATGTCGCGTGTCGTCCGGTCGGACAGATTGCCCTGCAGCATTATGAAATCGCCGCTACCGGCCGCCGACAGCGTCCGCCTGACATGGGAGAGGGACAGGCTTTGCGCCGATTCCGTCGTCGTGACGATGGCATTTTCGCCGCTCGGCAGCCGGAAGATGATCGAGACGTCGCTCGATGCATTTTCCATTTCGATCAGTTCGCTTTGAAGCGGTTCGTCCGCGAGGTAATGGCGAATGGTATCGGCCCTCGCATCCCTGCCGACCGGCGCCACCAGCGTTGTCGGAACGCCGCAGCGGGCCATGACGACCGCCTGGTTCGTGCCCTTGCCGCCGAGATCGCTGCCCCCGGCATTGCCCAGAATGGAGGCGCCGATGACGGGAAGTTCGGAGACGGCGATGGTTTCGTCGATGGCGACGTTACCGATTATGTAGGCGCGCATGCATCCGCTTTCGCAAGGTGGGGCTTAGAGCGATTCAGCTTTTCATGAAATCGCAGCACCGTTCTAAACTTTTGTTTTTACGCAATTCCCGGCAAAACCGCTTCGCGCTTTGCCTGGGAAAACCGCTGCGCGCTTTTCCTGGAATTGCTCTAGAGGTAAGGCGCATCGTGAAAATCGATCTCGAGCTGCATCGCCCGGGCGAAGATCGCGCTGAGCCGCGCTTTTTCATTCTCTTCCAGCGTTTCTCCTGTCATGTCGAGTTCATTTTTCAGCCATTGCGCCTGGGCGGCGAAATTCGGATCGACATGCAGGTCGACCCATTCCTTTAGCAGCGGATCGCTGATTGGACGGGTCGCCGCTTCCTTCGACCAGGTCCAATACATCCACTCGGCCGCAAACATGGCCGCGATCGTGTCGAGGAAGTCGCCTTGGCGGGCGATCTCCAACATGCCGGTGCGAAAGGCCTCGACTTCGGCGATGCCGGTATCGAAGGACGAGGGATTGATGCCGCGGCTGGCGAAGGTGCGCTCGAAATAGGCGATTTGCTCGTTGGCGAGCGCATCGAGAACCGCGATCAGCCAACGCTTCTGCGCTATCGTTCCGGCTGTCGCCGCCGCATAGGCGAAGATCGAGATGGCGCTGTCGACGAAGGCGCCTTCATAGACGAGATAACGCTCGAAAGCCGCCTTGCTCAGCCTGTCGTTCTTGACGTCCTCGACGAAGCGGTGGCTGAGCATCGTGCCGAAGACGGCGTTGTTCTCGCGCAGGATGCGGTCTGAAAGGCTTTCTGCCGCCATGCTCAGCCCTCCAGTCCCGGTTCGGCCGCCGCCCGGAAGGCGCGCACCCGCTCGATGTCGACAGGGTTCCACCAGACGCCGCCTTGCTTCAACGAAGAGGCGACGATGACCCCGTTGGTGCGGCTCAGAATACCGACGATATTGTCCTTGTTGACGCCGGAGCCGACGAGCAGCGGCAGGTGCGTCGCCGCACCGATCTCCTCGATCTCCTCCATCGTTGCCGAATTGCCGGTCCGCTGGCCGGTGGCGATGACGCCGTCGGCATCGAAGAAGGCGAGATCGCGCGTCAGTTCCTGGATCGAGCGGTCGGCAACGATGGCGTGGCTGCCATGCTTGACGTGGCTGTCGGCAAAGACCTTGATGTGCTCGGCTCTCAGCAGCGAGCGGTAGCGCATGGCTTCGGCAGCCCTGCCCTCCATGAAGCCTTCATTGGCGACATAGGCATTGGCCCATTGGTTGACGCGGATGAATTGGGCGCCACCGGCCATGGCAATGGCGAAAGCCGGGATAGGCGCGTTGGCCAGCACGTTGACGCCGAGCGGAATGCCGGCGGCACGCGCAATCCGGTCGGTGACGACGGACATGAAACCGGTCGTCTCGGGGCCGATATCCTCGGGCTTCGAGAACGGCACGTCGCCGTGATTTTCGATGATCAGCCCATGCAGGCCGCCTTCCACGCAGGCTTCGGCGTCGCGCATGCACGCGTCGTAGATCGCATCCATCGCAGCCTCCCGGTAGCGCGGCGCGCCCGGAAAGGCCGGGCAATGGATCATGCCGATCAGAACCTTGTCCCTGCCGAAGATATCCCTGATGGCGTTGGACGGCCTGTCCGAAATTTCCTGCATGTCATTCCCTTTCCAATTCCTGCCCGGCGCTGACATCACGCCTGCTTTTCGGTGAGCCAGCCGAGGATGTTCTTCCAGAGGCGGCCGTAGCCTTCCCATTCGCAGAAAGCGGGTGAGAGCCAGTGGGGGCCGATATCCGACGTCCAGGCCGCCGTTCGCCCAGTGCCATGCATGCCGACGACGAGCAGCGGATGGCCGCCCTGATCCTGAGGCAGGCGCGCGACGATCTCGACATCGGCCCGGTCTCGCACTTCGACCTCGTTGACGCCGAGAAGCACCGGCCAGGTGCCTTCGAGGCCCCGCATCGTTGCATGCTCGGGCTTTACTACCTCGGCAACGGTGCCCTCGGGAATTTCGACGCGGTCGTCATAAGGCAGGCAGGTGACGGGCAGCGTGTCTTCGACGGGGGTGCGCCGCCAACGCGCCTTGCCGTCGATGCCCTGGAAGGAGAAATATCCGCCGACCATCAGCAGGCCGCCGCCCTTCTCCACCCACGCCTTCAGAAGCTTCAGCCGGTTCGGCACCGTGCGCGAATGCAGCCAAACATCCGGCGGCAGCAGCAGTGAGTTGGCGCCGATATCGGAGAGAATGATGGCGTCATAGGCGTCGAGCCCGGCCATTTCGAAGGGGAATTTCTCCACTGCCTCATGCGCCGGCATATAGGTGAGTTCGAAGGCGCTGCCGGCGAGCGCTTTCACCAGCGGTTCTGCGCCGAGATGGAAGGTGACGCTGCCGAATTGGTCGAAGCCTTTGTAATGCGTGGCGGAGCTGACCCAGCTCTCGCCGACGAGGAGAATTTTTTTTGTCATGGTCTGCCGTACCTGTAATCGATTGAATGGATGGAGCTAGGCTCCGGCCTGAAAGACGCGGCGCGGATTGCTGCGCATCATTTCGTCGAGAACCGTCCTGTCGAGGCCGTGCCGCTGGAGACGAGGAAGGAAGTGGCGAAGGATGTACGCGTAGCCATTGCCGCCGTAGCGCGTCAGCATCATCTTCAGAAACACGTCGTGCGACAGAAGAATCCGGTCGAGATAACCGGCCTCGACGAGACGCACGATGGCGCGCGCCGCCTCCTCGTCGCTCGGGCACTGCACCTGCTGGTCGGCATAGAAGAAATCCATGCCGATCATATCGTATTCTATGAAGGCACCGCGTTCCGCCAGCTCGCTCTGATAGGCGATGTCGTCATGCGACGGGTTCATGTGGCAAAGCACGGTGTGGCGGAGATCCGCCCCCTCTTCGGCGACCACGTCGAGCACGCGGTGGCCGAGGCGGAACCAGCCCGGAAGATGCACCATCAGGGGAAGCCCGGTTAGCACTTGCGCCCGGGCAGCGCCGCGCAGAGATTTTTCTTCCTCGCCGGTGAAATCTGAGGAGACGCCGATCTCGCCGATCAAGCCGATCCTGACGCCGGTGCCGTCGACGCCTTGCCTCGCCTCGCGGACAATTTCCCGCGCGATGTCATCGGCGCTCATTGCCGCGACGCCTTCGGGATGTGAGGAGCCGAGGTAATAACCCGCTCCCATCACGACGTTGAGACCGGATGCTTTCGAGATGCGCTGGAGCGCCAGCGGATCACGGCCGATGCCCTTGCAGGTCGGCTCCACCACCGTGCGGCCACCTTCTGTTACGAAGTCCTTGAGCTCGGCGATCGCCAGATGTTCGTCGTCGAGCGTGATATTGTGCTTGTTGACAAAAGGGTCCTGCCGGAGTTCGCCGAGGATCTCCATGCACACGAAGCTTTCGGCGAGATACTGCCGTTCTGGCGTCTTCGGCGCATGCCACCAGCAGCGGCAGTCGTTGAGGATATGCTCGTGCATCAGCGTCACGCCGAGCGCGTCCGCCGAAATTGGACCGGTGACCGTCATCACCTTGCCCGACCGGACATGCGCTTCGGACAGGCTTTCTGTTGTCTGCTCGTTCATCGCTTCATCCTTTCCTGCCCAGCCGGAAATGGAAATTGGCCGTAAAGATGCGCGTGTTCAGCCAGATAGCGACGAGGATGATGGCGCCGGTGACGATCTGAGTGAAGAACGGCGATATGTGCATCAGGATCAGGCCGTTGCCGATGACCGCGATGGTCAGCGTGCCGAGCATGGTGCCGAGGATGGTGCCGCGTCCGCCCATCAGCGACGTTCCGCCGAGCACGACGGCAGCGATTACCTGCAGCTCGAAGCCGACGGCGGCATTGGACGAGCCGGAGCCGAGACGAGCGGCGATCAGCAGGCCGGCGACGGCGCAGGCGATGCCGGAGATGATATAGACCGAGGCGATGATCCATTTGGCCGGCATGCCGACACGCCGCGCGGCTTCCGCATTGGAGCCGACCGCCACGACCTGCCGGCCATATTTCGTCGCGGTGATGACGACGTAACCGAGAATGGCGATGACGACGGCGATGATCGCCGGGATCGGGAAGCTGAGGATTTCTCCCCGGCCGAGCGCAAAGAAGCCCGGCGCATCCTTGATCGGGATAGAATAGCCCTGGGTCAGATAGAGCGCCAGACCACGCAGGATCGAGAGGCCGGCAAGCGTGACGATGAAGGCCGGAATGCCCTGGTAGGCGGTAAACCAGCCCTGAACCAGCCCCATGAAGCCGCCGAGCACGATCATGCCAATGACGACCGACGGCCAGGGAACACCCATCGCCATGATGATCGCCGCGACCGCATTGACGAGGGCGACCTGCGAGCCGACCGAAAGATCGATGCCGCCGGTGATGATGACGAAGGTCATGGCGATGGCGACGATCAGGATGGGGGCGGCTTGGCGCACGATGTTCAGGATGTTGCCGAGCGTGAAGAAGGTTTCGCTGCCGATCGAGAAGAAGATCATGCAGGCCAGGAAGAAAATGGCGATCGACAGGACCTGTGCGTGTTCACCGAAGAAATCGGCGACGCGCGAGCCGTGGCCGCGTTCCATATAAGCCGTCATTGCCTGGCTCCTTCACCGACGATCAGCCTGACGAGATCTTCGAGATTGGTGCTGCCGATCTGCCGTTCGGCCACTTTCGTGCCCTCGTACATCACGGCAATGCGGTCACAGACCCGGAAGAGATCCTGCAGCCGGTGGGTAATGAGGATCACCGAAACCCCATTTGCCTTGACGCGGTTGATCAGGGCCAGAACCGCCTCGACCTCGGCGACGGCAAGCGCCGAGGTCGGCTCGTCCATGATCAGCACCTTCGGCTTGAAGGAGGCGGCGCGCGCAATGGCGATCGCCTGGCGCTGCCCGCCGGAGAGCTGGGCGACCTTGCCGGTCAATCTCGGAATGCAGATCTCAAGCAGATCCAGCATTTTGCGGGCCTCGGACAGCATCGTCCTGGTGTCGAGAAACGGCCCGCGGCTGAGCTCGCGGCCGAGGAAGAGATTGCCGACGACATCGATATGATCGCAGAGGCTGAGATCCTGGAAAACCATTTCGATGTTACGCCCACGCGCATCCGCGGGGCCGGAGAAGCGAACCTCTTCGCCTTCCATGGTGATCGTGCCGGCATCGGGAATGTAGGTTCCCGAGATGATTTTCGTCAGCGTCGATTTGCCGGCGGCGTTATCGCCGACAAGACCCAGGCATTCGCCGGGGAAGATGTCGAGATCGACGCCGCGCAGGGCCTGGTGGGAGCCGAACGACTTGCGGATGCCGCGCAGCGAGATACGCGGGTCGGATCGGGTGCCGCCGGATGTTCCGCTTCCGGAGGATGCGACCCCTCCGGAACCGGCGGCAGCGATGTCGCGCTGTCCGCTTGCGATCATTTGAAGACGGCTCGGTACGGCTCGACATTCTCCTTGGTCACGATGGTGATCGGCACCGAGATCGTCTTTGTGACGGCCTCGCCGGCCGAGGCCTTGACGAGCGCGTCGACGGCGGCGGCGCCCATTGCGGCCGGATCCTGCTGGACGACGGCGACGACGAAGCCGGCATCGATGCCGGCAATGGCTTCGGCAGTCAGATCCCAGCCGAACACCTTGATTTTATCCTGCTTGCCCTGGCTCTGGACAGCGGCGATCGCCCCCATCAGGGCCGGCTCGCCGGTGGCGTAGATCGCGGTCAGATCAGGATTGGCGGTGATCAGGTTTTCAGCCGCCGCAAGAGCGTTGTCCTGGATGTTCTGTCCGTCGACGACGCCGGCCATTTCAATGCCGTCGACGCCTTTCAGGGTCTTCTCGAAGCCATCCTGGCGGATGTTCTGGATGAACGAGTTGAGTGCGCCGACAACGCCGAGCTTGGCCTTGCCGCCCATGTTCGCCTTGACGTAGTCGAGGAAGTATTTGCCCATGTCGGCGCCGGCCGCGGCATTGTCCACGCCAATCTGCGCCTTCTGCGGACCGTCCGGCAGGATGGCGTCGATGGCGACGACCGGAATGCCGGCATCGGCCGCCTGCTTGACCGCCGGCATGATGCCGTTGACGTCGATTGCCACGACGGCAAGGCCGGAGACCTTTTCCTGGACGTAGGTTTCGATCGCGCTGTTTTGCGCCGTCGTCTCGTTATTGGCGTTGAAGATCACCAGCTTGACTCCGGCGGCATCGGCCGCCTTCTGGGCGCCCCCATTCATCTGATTGAAGAAAAGCGCCTGCTGGTTGATCTGCACCAGCGCGATGGTCTTCTTTTCCTGTGCCGCAGCGCCGGACAGGCCGATGAAGGTCAATGCCGTAAATCCGGCGGCTGCGATCATCGTCCGTCTTGTCAAATTCCGTGTCATGTTCTCATCCTCTTTTGGTTTTTTGACGTTGCTGATTGTTATTTCGCAGGCGGCGCAACGGAGTTCCGCACCACGATTTCGACGGGCACCAGCTCCTCCGAAGCGGATGGTTTCCACTCGTGCCAATTGGTTTCCAGAAGCAGCTCCAGCGATCGCCTTCCGATCTGGCGCACCGGCTGGCGGATGGCCGTCAGCGGCGGTGCAAAAAGATGAAGCGGACCGACATCGTCGAAGCCGATGACCGAGATGTCATCAGGAATCGAGACGCCTCGGCTTCTGAAGACCTCGACCAGCCCGATGGCGATCTCGTCGGAGCTAGCGAAGATCGCCGTCGCCTTTCGGTCCCCGGAGAGATAGTCGAGTGCCGCCGCGCGGCCGTATTCGATCGTGTATTCGCCGGCATAACGATCGGCCCGGGCTTCGTCGCCATACCGTTCTCTGAGCGCCTTCAGCAGGCCGTCATAACGCCTGCGGGCGCTGATCATGCGCTCGTCGCCGCCGATGAAGAGGACATGGCGATGGCCTTGCTCGGCCAGATGCTGGCCGGCGAGATAACCGCCCTGCTCATTGTCGCAGAACAGCTTCGGCGCCTTCGAATCGGGAATGTCCTCGTCGACGATGATGACCTTGCCGGTGCCGTTGATCAGCGCGGCAAGCGCGCCGTCATCGGGGTGGTTGGTGACGAAGATCAGCCCGTCGACGTGATTGCGTTCGATCAGCTGCAGATATTCGATCTCGCGCCCCGGCCGGTTGAGCGTCGCGTGCAACGAGACCGCGAGCTTCTTTTCATCGGCCGCCTGTTCGACGGCGGCGACCAGGGTCGCGAAGAAAGGGTTGGCGATATCGGGTACGACGAGGCCGATCGTGTCCGAGCGCCCCCTGCTTAAGCGACGCGCATGCGGGTTCGGCCGGTAGTTCAGCGTCTTGATCGCATCCTCGATGCGCTTCTTGGTCTGAAAGGGAAGGTCGAGGCTTCCGTTGACGAAACGCGACACTGTCGTGACCGACACGCCCGCAGCCGCCGCAACATCCTTCAAGCTTGGTGTCGTTCCCTTGGCCATTGACTGGACCTGTTGTAAAGCGGTTTAGTAAAACGCTTTACAAGACAATATCGATTGCTCGCCATTGTCAACATCGATGAATGTGCAGGATCTGTTTTTCTTGCGAGCCGATCGAAGCTCGACCGGGAGGCCGCCAGCCGATCCTCGGCTCGAGCGCAGCCAGTCGCCGGTGATGGCTTCGAGATCTGGCTCGACGGCGTCACTGGGTTCGATTTATGACATTGCCAAGCCGGCGCGCTGGTGTCGTTAGATGACGTGGTCCGTCGACGCGTCGAAGAGATGGATCTGGTCCGGATCGACCGAAAGTCCGATCATCTCCCCCGCCTTGACCCTGTCGCGGCGCGTCTCGACGATCGTCAGTTCCGGCTGGGTGGCTGCGGCGATGAAGGTCGATGAGCCGGTCGATTCGACGAAAGCGATCGGCACGTCGAAGCTGCCATGCCCGGGCTCGACGACGCCGATATGTTCCGGTCGGATGCCGGCGATGAGCTTACGCCCGGGTTCCATGGCGCGGGTGATCGCAAGCGTCTGCTTCACCGCGCCGAAATCCAGGATAAGGCTCTTGCCGTCTTCCGCGGCAATCGCGGGAATGAAATTCATGGCTGGCGAACCGATGAAACCGGCGACGAACCGGTTCGCCGGCCGGTCATAGAGATCAAGCGGCGCGCCTTGCTGTTCGATGATGCCGTCGCGCATCACCACCACATGGTCGGCCATCGTCATCGCTTCGATCTGGTCATGGGTAACATACACCGAGGTGGCGCCCAGCCGGTCGTGCAGGGCGCGGATTTCCTTGCGCATCGAGACGCGTAGCGCTGCATCAAGGTTGGAAAGCGGCTCGTCGAACAGGAAGGCCTGGGGGTTGCGGATAATGGCGCGGCCCATGGCTACACGCTGCCGTTGGCCTCCCGAAAGCTGGCGCGGATAACGGTCGAGCAGCCGGGAAAGACCGGTGATGACAGCGACTTCCTCGGCTTTCCGCTTTGCCTCAGCCTTGGGGACGCCGTGCATTTTCAGCGAATAGGTCAGGTTCTGTTCCACCGTCATATGCGGATACAGCGCGTAACTCTGAAAAACCATGGCGATATTGCGCTCCCGCGGCGGCACGTCGTTCATCACCTCGCCGGCAATCTTCAGCGTGCCGCCGGTAATTTTTTCCAGCCCGGCAAGCGAGCGGAGCAACGTGGACTTGCCGCATCCGGACGGGCCGACCAGCGCGACGAACGTGCCCTTGGGAATTGAAAGGTTGACATTCTTAAGCGCATGAAAGGCGCCGTAGTGCTTCTCGATGCCCGAGAGTTCGATCTGGATGTCCTGGCTCATGCCGAAAACCTTGCTGGTCCCCAAGCGGGGCCGATGAGATGGCCAAGGGTGAAAAACGTTGTCATTTGACTGCTCCGGCGGCGATGCCGCGCGTTAACGTGCGCTGGAAGATCAAGAAGAAGATCACGGTCGGTATTATACCCAGGAAAGCCGCCGAGGCCTGCAGCACCGGGTCCGACATATTCTGACCGCGGGTGAGGCCCATGGCGACCGAGACCGTCTGGTTGTTGTTGGACACCAGCATGACGAGCGGGATCAAGAATTCGTTCCAAGTCCAGATGAAAAAGAAGGTTCCGAGGACCATGAGTGTCGGCCGCAGTACTGGGACGACCACGAACCACAGCGTTTTCCAGTGGGTCGAACCATCCATCTCGGCCGCTTCGAGGATTTCCTTCGGAAAGGTGCTCAGCACGGTCGAGAGCAGGTAAGTCCCGAACGCGCTTTGCAGGACCGCGAAAATAATGATCACGGAAAGCTGCGTATCGTAGAGACCGCTCGCTTTCGCCATGTAGTAAAGTGGGTAGATGATCGATTCCTGCGGCACCATAATGCCGAGAAGAAAGACCACCAAAATCAGGCGCGAACCGGGCACCTTGCCGACCCCAATCGCATAGGCGTTGAACAGGCTTATCAGTACCCCCAACACCGACACGGCGAGACTGATCACCACGCTGTTGAGCAGCTTGCGGCTGAAATCAGACACGGTCCAGAATTTCTCGATCGCCGTGAGATCGATCGACCGGGGAATCGAAAGCGGTCCGCCTACCGCGTATTCGGCACTCGCCTTGACGGCGTTGAGCAGAGCAAGGAAAAAGGGAAAGAGCGTAAAGGCGAGGAGTAGAATAAGGATGGCCAGCACCACCCACCGCATGGGATCGCGTCGCGCGCGATCGGCTGCCACCGTCGCCTTTGCCTTGGTCGTATCATCGCTGAGAACTGAGTAAGCCATGATCTACTCCTTCGACTCCTGCTGGCTCTGGAAGCGTAGGAAAATGACAGCCAAAGCGATCGTCAGAGTCGTTTGCACGACCGCGATGGCTGCGGCATAGCCGACGCGCTGTGTTGTGAAGAAGTGGTAGTAAGTCAGATAGGATGGCACGAGGGTGGCATTATCGGGGCCGCCGGCGGTGATGACAAAGATTGGCGCAAAGACTTTAAGCGCTGCGATCAGCGTGGTCAGCACAACGACGAAAATCTCCGGCGCCAGAAGTGGAATAGTGATCGTCACCAGCCGGCTCCACCAGTTTGCTCCATCGAGTTCGGCAGCCTCGTAGAGCGAAGGGTCGATGCGCGAAAGACCGGCCATGAAAACCACCAGACAGTAGCCGACCTGTATCCAGACAATAACGAGCGAGACGGCAGCAAGTGCGTATGTCGCATCGCCGATCCAGTTCTGCGCGAGATTATCAAGGCCGATGGCCTTTAGCGTAATGTTGATGACACCGACGGGATTGAGGATCCAGCCCCAGAGGACGCCCGCGACCGTTACGGGCAGAATCTGCGGTAGGTAAAAGCCGGCCCTGAAAAAGCTCGAGACCCATTCACCGAATTGGTCCCTGACATAGTCGAATAGCAGAGCGGCCAGGACCAGGCCGATGCACACCGGTATCACGGTCATCGAAACGATGAACAGCAGCGTGTGATACATCGATCCCCAGAATTGATCATCCGTCAGCAGGCGATGATAGTTCTGCAGGCCGACCGGTCGTGGCGTGCCGACGCCTTTCCATGCCGTGAAGCTCAGCCCGAGATCTGCAAGCTGCGGTATGAGTACGATCAGAATGAAGCCGATCGTCCCCGGAATGAGATAGAGGCTATAGCTTCGTGAACCGTCGCTCGATCGCTGGCTGGATATGGCCATATCATTCTTCCTTCAGCCTCGCCCGCTGGGCCGCGCCTTCGGCGCAGCCCAGCGTTCAAGGTCGCGCTACTGATTTTCCTGCGTGTCGTCGTAAACCTGCTTGATCTGTTCGACGAACTGCTCCGCAGTAAGACTGCCCTGGAAGAGACCGGTGTCCTTCTGGTTGAGCACGTCGTAGTAGCCGGGAACCGGCCAGTCAGGATAGAAACCGAGGCCGTTTTTGTCAGAGATCTGCTTGAAAACCGCTGCGGCGTTCTTACCGATGGGGTTGGTGATGACGGAAAGATCAGCGGCGATCGGCACGCCGCCGGCATTGCCGAGTTCAGCTTGGTATTTCGGCGACAAGGTCAGGCTGATCCACTCGGCGGCGAGATCGGGATTCTTGCTACCCTTGGGAACGACCCAGAGATTGCCTGTCGAGCCAACCGAATATTTCGGCGTCGGAATGACGAACTGACCCCACTTGAAGTCCTTGATGGTCGAGGCGAAGGTGCCGAGATTCCAAGTGCCCGAGACGTACATCGGCGCCTTGCCGGAGGTGAAGAGCAGAGCCGCGTCCGGGTCCTTCATGCCCGTGGAGTCCTTGTTGATGTAGCCCTTTTTGACCCAGTCGAGCAATGTTTGCGCCGCATAGAGATAGGGCGCGCCGTCGAGGGGAGCCTTCAAGCCCTGATAATTCTGGACCCAGGCGTCGTCGGCCTTGGTATAGGCTAGAGAGGCTAGCAAGTGCTGGCCACTGGTGTCGATCGCCCCGAGCGCGAGAGGCGTGAGACCCTTCTGCTTGAAGGCTTCCATGTCAGCGACCCACTCTTCGAGCGTCGTCGGCGGCTTGAGGCCTGCCTTTTCGAACATGTCAATATTGTAGAAGCACGAGACATATTCGCCGAAGACCGAAACGCCCCAAACAGGGCCGGAGCCATAGATGCCCTTTTCGTCATAACGGCTCAGGACAAAATCGCCTTCGTTAAGGATCTTGTCCCAGCCTTCTTTCTTCACATAGTCATCCAGGTTGGTGAGCAATCCCTGGCTTGCAACCAAGCCAGCGGTCGCATTGCCTTTGTTGTACTCAAGCACGTCGGGGGCCTGATCGGAATTGAGGATCATGCCGCCTGAGGCCTGCAACTGCTGAAAGGTCTTCTGCTCGAAGCTGACGTTGATGTCTGGATGTTTCGTCTTGAACTCCTCGAGCGCTTTCTTCCAGACAATGCCCTGAGCCGTGGTCGGCTCCTCGAACCACCAGATCTTGAAGGTCTTCTGTTCGGCATGGCCGACCGATGTCATCAGCATCGCCGTGCCGAGCGCTAGCGCAAGTCTTGCAATTCTTTTCATGCTTTCCTCCCAAAAAAGCGGCTGCGCCGCGAAAAATCCCAAGTTAGTCAGGCGTGGCGCCGGCGGGCCTCCCAGCCCGGCGGCGCTAGCTTAGGCGGTCGATCAGGGATCAACAACGAAATCTCCGCCCCGGCACTTCTTCAGATAGTTGAGCCCGTGAACCTGACCAGTCATCTCAAGCGCGTCGCGATAGACCGGGTCGTGCCAGCCTTCGATGTCGATCGAGCCAGACCAGCCGGCAAGGCGCAGTTCTGAAATAATGTCGGTCCAGTTGCTGTCGCCGAAGCCCGGCGTGCGCATGAAGACGAACTTCTCCTTGCCGAAGATGCCGTGTTCCTTGATGACCTCCCAGCGGATGGTCGCATCCTTGCCGTGGACGTGGAAGAATTTGTGCGCCCATTTGCGGATCTGCGGCAAAGGATCGATCAGATAGACCATCTGATGGCACGGCTCCCATTCCAGACCGATATTCTCGTCCGCCGTCTCGTTGAACATCAGTTCCCACGCATCGGGATTGTGGGCGATGTTCCAGTCGCCGCTTGCCCAATTGCCGTCCATGGCGCAATTCTCGAAGGCGATCTTGATGCCCTTGTCGGCCGCCCGCTTGGCAAGCTCGCTCCAGACCTGCTTGTAGCGAGGCAGGCTGTCGGTCAGCGGCTTGCCGCGGATGCGGCCGGTGAAGCCGGCAACGCAGGTGGCGCCGAAGTGATGGGCATTGTCGATGCAGTGCTTCCAGCCGTCCAGCGTTTCGAGGTCGATTGCGGTTTCTTCCAGCGGGTTGCCGAACATGCCGAGCGTCGAGATGGTGATGTCGCGGTCGCCGATCGCATCGAGGCAGCGCTTGCCGAGCTCGGCAAGGTCCTGGCCCTTGGTCGTTTGCCAGAAGAAGGGCTCAAAGCTTTCGAAGCCCATATCGGCGATCTCGCCGATGCGCGCCGCGGCATCGCCGTTGTTGCCGCTGACCATGGTGCCGATACGAATGGATTTTGCAGGGTTGCTCACGTCACTTGATCCTATGCTGAAATTTCGACGCGCTTGCCCGTCTTGGCGCTTTCGATCGCGCCGAAGACCATGGCAAGGCTTCTGATATTGTCGGAATTGACCGTCTCGGGCCGTCTGCCGGTGCCGATCGCCGCGATGAAGTCGGCGATGACGCTGGCGTGGCCATGGGTTTCCTCGTCATGTTCCGGACCGGGAACGTTAACGGCAGCAGAGCCATGCAAAAGGCCGGGTTCTTCACCGGCGACAGTCGCCTTGAAACTCTCCTCGCCATCCCAGGTGAGCATTCCCTTCGAGCCGACGAGACGCCATTGGCTTTCCCAGCTGGTGCGCTCGCCCTCGGCGCACCAGGAGCCGCGGTAGGTGAAAACGATGTCGTCGGAAAATTCGAAGATGGCGTTGGCTGCGGCGCCGTGCCGGTACCACGAACCCTTCGGATTGCGCTCGACGCAATAGACGGCGAGCGGCTTCCTGTCGGCGACGTAGCGCGCTGCATCGAAGGTGTGGATCGCCATGTCGAGAAGCAGGACGTTGTCCATCTCTTCGCGGAAGCCGCCGAAATGCGGCGCCAGGAAGAAGTCGCAATGGATGCCGGTGAGTTCACCGATCGCGCCGCTGTCGACGAAGCGGCGCAGGCGCCTGACGCCCGATATGAAGCGGCGGTTCTGGATGACGGCGTGGATGCGGCCGGTCTCGGCGGCAAGATCGATCAGTGCGGCGCCCTCGGCAAGCGAGGCCGCCATCGGCTTTTCGCTGAGCACATGGCAGCCGGCCTTGAGTGCCGTCGAAACGACGTCATAGCGGGCCGCCGGAATGACGATGTCGAAGACCAGGTCGGCCTTCGTGGCCGCGATCACGTCGGACAGGTCCGAACCGATGACGGCGCCTTCAAGGCCGAACTCCCCGGCAAGCTTTTCCGCCGTCTCCCGGTTCAGGTCGACGAGGCCGACAATGGTGATGGAGTCGGCCAGCAGAGGGTTGGAAGCGATGGCTCGCAACCAACCTTTGGACATAGCTCCGCACCCGCACAGAATGGCACTGAATTTCACGACTTCCTCCAGGGGAATGGTGTCAACTCTCCTCGTGACACGCACTCCGTAAACGTTTACGACTGTATGCGGAAACATTTTGCGGTGTCAATAGACGCCAACTGGGAAATTACAGGCCCAGATCCGGACGGATCTGAACTAAAGAAAGGGAGCAAGATGTCGTACGGAAACCGCGCACACTTTTCGGCGTCATGCTCCGGGGAAAATCGTCAGCGATGAAGGGGATTCGCCAGCTTGCCGAACACTTGAATATCTCGATCGGCACGGTCTCCCGCGCGCTGAACGGCAAGCCTGATGTCAATCAGGAAACCCGCCGGCGGGTGCTGGCGGCGGCCGAGGAACTCGGCTACGTCGCCAACCAGTCTGGGCGGAGCCTGAGGCAGGGGGAGACGAAGGTCATCGGGTTGATGATCAGATCCAGCAAGGAGACGGTCGAGAATGCCGACAACTTCTTCCTCGGCGTCACCAGCGGTCTACAGAGCGTCTTTGCTCGTCACAAGCTCGACCTCATCATGTTGCCCTGTCCGAGCGATGAGGATCCGCACGAATATCTGAAGCGGATGGTGGCGCGGCGCATCGTCGATGCGATGATCATCTCGGACACGCAGTGCGTCGACCGACGCATCGACTTTCTGTCGCGGGCGAAGATCCCCTTCGTCGCGCTCGGCCGCAGCCTTTCGGCCAGCAATTTCCCCTGGATCGATCTCGATTTCGAGGGCGTGGCCGAGCGTGCCGTCGAGCGGCTGATCGCGCTGGGACATCGCCGGATCGCAATCACCGCACCATCGAGCGAGGCCAACCTCGGCTATCTCTTTATCGACAGCTATCGCCGGGCGCTCGAGCGGCACGATATTGCCTTCGACCCCTCACTCGTCATCCGCGTCAGGTCAAGCGAACAGGGCGGCTATCAGGCGGCCCATGAGCTGCTGCTGCTCGAAGAGCGGCCGACGGCGGTGATCCTGATCTACGAGCTGATGGCGATCGGCCTTTACCGCCGCCTGATGGAATCGGGCGTCATGCCCGGCCGCGACCTTGCGGTGATCGGCTTCCGCGACGCTCCGCGCGCACGGTTCCTGCAGCCGTCGCTGAGCTGCTTCCGCATCTCGCTCTACGATCTCGGTGTTGCGCTCGGCCAGATGCTTCTCGCCAACATGCCGGTCTATCGAGATTTCTATCCGGGAGGCGAGCGCAACATCATCTGGCCGCTCGAACTGATGCCGGGCGAAAGCGATGCGTTTCGGGTTGGGGTCATGGCCTGAGCACTATCGGCTTGCTTCCGGAAAGCAGAAGCGAGCCCCCTCACGTACCTGATGCAAAGAACCGGTTCTCCGGTCGCGGCAATCCGAGATGTTCGCGCAGCGTCGTGCCCTCGTATTCGCTGCGGAACAGGCCGCGGCGCTGCAGTTCCGGTACCAGCCGTTCGGTGACATCGAGGAGACCCTGCGGCAGATAGGGGAAGACGACGTTGAAACCGTCCGAACCCTCCTCGTCAAGCCAGCGCTCCATCTCGTCGGCGATGCTGGCCGGCGTGCCGACGAAGGCAAGGCCGGCATAACCGCCATAACGTTGCGCTAGCTGACGCACCGTCAGATTTTCCTCCGCCGCAAGCTTCAGCACCTGCGCCCGGCCGGTCTTGCTGGCATTGGTGTCGGGAATATCTGATGGCAGCGGTGCGTCGGGATCGAAGCCCGAAGCGTCATGGCCGAGCGCGATCGAAAGCGAAGCGATGGCGCTGTCGTAATGCACCAGACTGTCGAGCGTAGCGCGTTTGGCGCGGGCCTCCTCGATGCTGTCGCCGACGACAATGAAGGCGGCAGGCAGGATCTTCAGATGCTCGCGATTGCGGCCGATCGCTTCCATGCGACCCTTGATATCGGCATAAAGCGCCCTGCCCGCGGCAAGATCGCGCGGCGAACAGAAGACCATCTCGGCGGTCTCAGCGGCAAGCTGGCGGCCGGGGTCCGACTGGCCGGCCTGGACGATGACGGGCCAGCCCTGCGGCGGCCGGGCGATATTGAGCGGTCCGCGGACGCTCAGTTCCTCGCCCTTGTGGCCGAGCACATGCATCTTCTCCGGATCGAAGAATAGGCCGCTCTCACGGTCGCGGATAAAAGCATCATCGGCGAAGCTGTCCCAGAGCCCGGTTACCACGTCGTAGAATTCCCGGGCGCGATGATAGCGCTCGCCGTGCTCCACATGTTCGTCGAGGCCGAAATTGAGCGCGGCATCGGGGTTAGACGTTGTGACGATGTTCCAGCCGGCGCGGCCGCCGCTGATATGGTCGAGCGAGGCGAAACGACGGGCGATGTGATAGGGCTCGTCGAAGGTGGTGGAGGCGGTGGCGACGAGGCCAATGCGCTCCGTTACCGCTGCCAGCGCCGAGAGCAGCGTGAGGGGCTCGAAGGAGGTGACGGTGTGGCTGCGCCTGAGCGCCTCGACCGGCATATTGAGCACGGCAAGATGATCGGCCATGAAGAAGGCGTCGAATTTCGCCCGTTCCAGCGCCTGCGCAAAGGACTTCAGATGGGCGAAATTGAAATTGGCGTCGGGATAGGAGCCGGGATAGCGCCATGCGCCGGTATGCAGGCTGACAGGACGCATGAAGGCGCCGAGGCGCAACTGCCGTGGGGTCATAATCTTCCTCATGGATCGGGCAAGGCGGCCGCCTGCCCTGCATTGTGCGTTCTGACTGAAGCCGCTGCAGCGACGCATCGCATATCGGTTACGTAGGAACTCGACGAATTCAAATCGAGGCCGGCTCCGCCAATTTCCGGTGGCGATTTCGGCGCTTTTCCGGCCACGTTTTGGCAGAACCGCCCGACTGAGACACGAATCGCGGCAGTCAGACGCCGATAAGCAAACACTTTTCATTTTCTATTGCATCTATAGAATTTGTAATCTTATCTTGGCGCTTAATTTCTTTCACCGATAGGCTCGTCAGAATGGGAGACATCGATGAACACCGTGCTGAGGCAAGCAGACCAGATCCGGCCCGTGGCCGACCGTATCGGCAGCGACGAGGAAGCAATCGCCACCGCCCACAGACTGGCGGCGCAATTTGCCGCACGCGCAGCCGAGCGCGACGCCGGCCGGATCCTGCCGTTTGGTGAACTCGATCTTCTCGCCCAGTCCGGCCTTCTGGCGATCACCGTGCCTGCGCAATATGGCGGGCTCGACGTCTCCAACGCCGTGCTTGGCGAGATCACTGCGATCCTGTCGGAGGCGGACGGCTCGATCGGCCAAATCCCGCAGAACCACTTCTATATTCTCGAGGCGCTCAGAACCGACGGCGGCGAGGAGCAGCAGCGTTATTTCTTCGGCCGCGTGCTGGCCGGCGATCGTTTCGGCAATGCGCTTTCCGAGCGCGGCACGAAGACGGTCGGCCACTACAACACGCGCATCACCCGCGACGGTCCGGGTTACCGGATCAACGGCCGAAAATTCTATTCGACCGGCGTCCTCTTCGCCGACTGGATCACCATCTTCGCGCTCGATCCGGAGGATCGGCTGACCATGGCCTTCGTGCCGAAGGGCACCGAAGGCGTCGAGATCGTCGACGACTGGGACGGTTTTGGCCAGCGCACTACCGGCAGCGGCACGACGATCCTCGACAATGTCTATGTTAGTGCCGATTGCGTGGTCTCCCATCACAAGGGCTTCGAGCGGCCGACGACGATCGGCTCCGTCGGCCAGATCATCCATGCCGGCGTTGATCTCGGTATCGCACGGGCGGCCTTTGCCGAAACGCTTGAGTTCGTCAGGACGAAATCGCGCCCCTGGATGGACAGCGGCCTTGAGCGTGCCTCAGACGATCCGCTGACGATCGCCAAGGTCGGCCAGATTGCCATCCGGCTGGAAGCCGCAACGGCTCTGGTGGAGCGCGCCGGCCACAAGGTCGATGCCGCGCAGGTCGAGACGACGGAGGAAAAGGTGATCGCAGCGACGCTTGCGGTTGCCGCCGCCAAGGTGCTGACGACCGAAGTGGCGCTCGAGGCCTCGAACACGCTTTTTGAGCTAGCCGGAACTTCGTCGGTGCAGGCTGGCCTCAACCTCGACCGCCACTGGCGCAATGCCCGCACCCATACGCTGCACGATCCCGTGCGTTGGAAATATCACGTCGTCGGCAATTACCATTTGAACGGCGTAACGCCGCCGAAGAACGGCGCGCTCTGAAATCTCCCCGTCTTCCAACCGAAAACCCCACCGCCGGTGCCGGCAGCGGGGTTTTTGCTTTCGATGACAGCGTGGCGCCTCAGCTATAGAGGCTGACCTCCGGTATCTTGTCGTTCAGCACGAATTCACCGACTTCCTTCGCCTTGTAGAAGACCGGATCGTGCAGAGTGTGGGTGCGCACATTGCGCCAGAAACGGTCGAAACGGTATTTGTCGACCGTCGAGCGCGCGCCCGTCAGCTCGAAGACGCGCGAGGTGATGTCGAGCGAGACATGGGTGGCGTGGACCTTGGCGGCATAGGCTTCCGCCGCCGCCTCGCCGCGCTCGCGCGCCGTCACATCGCGGCCGCGGGCAAGGCCCGCCTGCACGGCTGATGCCGCATTGTCGGCAAGGGCTGCCGAGGCCTTCACAGCTGCGGTGAATTCGCCTACGCGTTCGAGGATATAAGGATCATCCGCCGCACGCTCGACGCCGGAGGTGATCCACGGCCGGGTGGTGGTGCGGACATAGTCGACGGCAGCCTGCAGCGCGCCTTCGGCGGTGCCGAGATAGAAGTTGACGAAGACCAGCTGGATGAACGGCGTATTGAAGGTCGAAAGCACCGGCGGCGCTGCGTCGGCTGCTGCCGGCGCGCCGACGAAGTCCTCCTCGTAGACCGGGAAGTCGCGGAACTCGACGCTGCCGCTGTCGGACAGGCGCTGGCCGATATTGTCCCAGTCGTCATTGGCGACGTAACCCTGACGATTGGTCGGCACGGCGAAACCGGCGATCTTGTCGTCGAGCGTCGCATTGGCATTGATGTAATCGGAGACCCGAGCCGCCGTGGAAAAGGACTTGCGTCCGTTCAGCACATAGCCATTGCCGCGACGGGTGAGCACCAGCCCGGGATCGCGCGGATTGACGGCCGCACCCCAATAGAGGTTCCTGGCGACCGTATCGCTACCCAGCGCATGGGCGCGGGCGGCATCAAGCGCCCAATAGATGTACTGGCTGTTGACATAGTGGTAGCCGAGCAGCTGGCCGATCGAGCTCTCGCCACGGGCGAGAATGCGCACCAGCCTCAGCCCGTCCACCCAATCGAGGCCACCGCCGCCGATCTCACGGGGATGCAGCGCATTGAGCAGGCCGGCATTCTTCAATTTGACGATTTCGCCAAGCGGCGGTCGGCCTTCGCGATCGAGGTCTGCGGCGCGCCTGGAAAGGTCGGCAGAGATATCCTCCGCACGGGCAAAGAGGTCTTCGCGCGTCGGGTTGCGGCTGGCCGCGAAGACGACATTGGATTGGCTCATGGGCGGAACTCCAATTCTCCAAAAAGATGATCCGAGTGCGAGGTCTCAGAACAGCTTGTCCGGGATCCAGCTGGCGGTCGCCGCATCGCTCGTGCTGAAGGCCGGGATCTTTTCGGCCAGTTCCTCGATCGTCTTGACGCCGGCTGCACGCAGGCTCTCCTGCGTCAGAAGCGTCGGCTTCACGGTGATTTGGTGGGGAACCGTCTGCCCGGCGATTTCGAGGGCTGCGGCGCGAATGGAGACGGCGCCGACGACGGCAGGATTGGTCGCGACGGTCGCAACCCACGGGCTGCCTTCCTCGGTGATTTCCTGGATATCGGCCGTCGACACGTCGGCCGAATAGATCTTCAGTTTCTTGGCGATGCCGAGATCGTTGGCGGCGAGCTTCACGCCGCGAGCGAATTCGTCATAGGGGGCGAAGACGACCGATATATCGGGATTGGCAGTGAGCACGGCCTTCGCCTGATCGGCGGTCGAAGTCGCCGTCGTGTCGCTGACATTGCCGAAGCGGGCCTTTTCGACCACGCCTTTATTGTCCGTCTTGAACTTGTCCCAGACCTCGTTGCGGCGGTCGAGCGGCGCGAAGCCCGCAACATAGACATAACCGGCGCTGAAGCTGTTGCCGTTGTCCTTCACCACCTGTTCAAGCGCCGATGATGCGAGTCCGTGATCGCTCTGCTCCACCTGCGGAATCTTGGGATTGTTGAGGTTGACGTCGAAGGCCACGACCTTGATTCCCTTGTCGAGCGCCTGCTGCACGACGTCGCCGAGCGATTCAGGCAGACCGTGGTCGATGACGATGCCGGAGACGCCGAGATTGATCGCCTGGAGGATCTGCTCGCGCTGCTCGGCGGCGTCTTGCCGGCCGGGGAAGATGCGCAGGTCGATAGCCAGCGCCTTGGCCTGGGCTTCAGCCCCCGCCTGATAGGCCTGGAAGAAATCGCCGGCCGAGATGTAGCTGATCAGCGCGACCTTGACGCCGCCCTTGTCGAAAGGGGCAGGAGCGCCGGACAGACCGTCGGCTTTTGCGCCTTGAATGAAAATGAACGGAATGACGGCGGCAGACAGTGCGAGCCGTGCGAGGGATTTCATCGTCGCGTTCCTTCTAGCAATCGGAGGCGTCGTCTGACAGGTCTGGAAGCCCTCGCGACGCGTCGGATTATTAGATATAATCTCTATGTTTTTAGTAGAGTAAATGATCCGATTTTATGGGCTGTGGGAGATTCTTTGTTTCCCGAGGGCAGTTCGCGGGGGAAAGGCGTGCCTGGAATTCGACCGCTCGGACAGGGCACACTCCGGCTTCGATTGCAGTCCCGGACCTTTGTAGATGCCGCTTCTTCACATTGAAAATATCACCCGCAGTTTCGGGTCGACGCGGGCGCTTGCCGGCGCTGATTTTTCTATGGAACGCGGCGAGATCGTGGCGCTGATGGGCGCAAACGGAGCGGGCAAATCGACGCTGGTCAAGATCCTCTCCGGCGTGCTTCCGGCTGATGGCGGCATGGTCAGACTGGATGGCCGTCCCTTTGCGCCGCGTAGCCCGGCCGAAGCGGCAAGGGCCGGCGTCGTCACGGTGCATCAGTCGACGGATCTCGTCGGCGCGGCCGGTCTGAGCGTTGCCGATGCCCTGCTGCTCAACCGGTACGCCGATCGCAGCACACCCTTCTTCGTCTCGCGCGCCGGCATCCGCCGCGCCGCGCAGGCGATGCTCGATGCCGCCGGCTTCACCCTGCCGTTGGACCGTGATTTCGGTGACCTCGCCAGCGCCGACCGGCAACTGGTGGCGATCGCCCGTGCGCTTGCCAACCGCGCCGACCTGCTCATCCTAGACGAGCCGACGGCAAGCCTTTCTGGAGAGGAAAGCCGCCGTCTCTTCGATATTCTGCTTGGGCTTCGCCAGAAGGGCCTGTCGATCCTCTATATCTCGCATCGCACCGCCGATCTCGAAGCCATCGCCGATCGCGCGCTCGTCATGCGCGGCGGCCGCGTCGTCGGCACCTTCTCGCGGCCGATCGATTTTTCGAGCGCCATCGAAACGATGATCGGCCGCAGACTGGATGCGGCGCGGCCGGATGCGCGTTCCGCGACCGGCCCGGCGATCTTCGAGATGCGCGATATCAGCCTATTGCCGACGGGCGCACCCTTCGACCTGTCTTTGCATGAAGGCGAGGTGGTCGCGGTAACAGGCGTACTCGGCGCCGGCAAAAGCCGGTTGCTCCAGGCGATCTTCGGCGTGACGGCGCTTGCCGGTGGTGCGATGTTCCTCGGCGGTCGGCCCTACCGGCCGAATAGCCCCGCCGAGGCAATTGCGGCGGGTGTCGCCATGGCGGCCGAAGACCGTCATCGTTCCTCGCTCATGCCGCCGGGATGGCCCGGCCATTCGCTGTCGGCGACGATCAGCCTGCCGCATCTTGGCAAATGGTATCCGCGCGGTTTCCTTATCGGCGGCCGTGAACGACGCGAGGCCGAACAGGCGATCGCCCGTTTTGGCATCAATGCCTCGGGTCCGTTCGCCTCGGTGTGGTCGCTGTCCGGCGGCAACCAGCAGAAGGCGGTGATCGCCCGCTGGGAGGCGGAGCCGAGCCGGCTGCTGCTGCTCGACGAACCCTTCCAGGGCGTCGATGTCGGCGCCCGTCATGACATCATCCGGGCAATCCGCGCCCGCAGCGACCGGGCAACGCTGATTGCGACCTCCGAGCCGGAGGAGGCCTATGAGGTGGCAGATCGCATCCTCGTCATCGACCGCCACGTTTTGATGCCCGCTGCAGGCGGAATTACCGCTCCTTCCGCCATCCAGGGAATATCCGCATGACGACGATCGACGACGACACTCTTCCACAGGCAAACACCCGGCCAAGGCCATCGCCGCAAGCCGATAGCGGTCGTCTTGCGGCACTCGGGGCGTTCCTCCGGGCGAGCGCAGTGTTCATCCTGCTGGCACTGCTCGTCGTCGGTTTCACCATCGCCGAGCCCGCCTTCATCAATATCGCCAATCTGATGAGCATCCTGCAGGCCGTGTCCGTCGTCGCCATTCTCGGCGCCGGCGTTACCGTCACGCTTGCCGTTGGCGGTTTCGACCTGTCGATCGGCGCGGTCGCCGCATCGAGCGTGATGGCGGCGAGTTACGCGATGATCGTCTGGCATCTTGATGCCTATGCGGCGGTGCCGCTGGTGCTCGCCTTCGGCGCCCTGGTCGGTCTCGTCAATGCCTTCCTCATCGTGCGCCTGAAGGTGCCGGATCTGCTCGCGACACTGGCGATGATGTTCCTGCTTTCCGGGCTGCAGCTGATCCCGACCGCCGGCCGGTCGATTTCATCAGGCCTCACCCTGCCCGACGGATCGAAGGCGACAGGCGCTTACGACCCCGCCTTTTTGCTGATCGGCCGCTACAGCATCCTCGGCACCCTGCCCGTTTCCGTGGTGCTGATGGCGGTGGTCGCCATCGCACTCTTCATCCTCACCGAACGCACCCGCATCGGCCGCCTGCTGTTTGCGACCGGCGGCAACGAGGTCGCGACCCGGCTTGCCGGCGCCTCGACGGTGCGGCTGAAGACGCTTGCCTATGTCCTATCGGGCACGTTGGCATCGCTCGGCGGCATCGTCATCGCTGCCCGCGTCGGGCGCGGTGATATTTCCTCCGGCGGCTCGCTGCTGATGGATTCGGTCGCCGCCGCGTTGATCGGCTTTGCCGTCTTCAACCTGCGGCGTCCAAACGTGCTTGGCACCATTGCCGGCGCCGTCTTCGTCGGCGTGCTGCTGAACGGCCTCACCATGCTGAACGCCCCTTACTACACCCAGGACTTCGTCAAGGGCGCCGTGCTCGTCGGCGCGTTGGCGCTAACCTACGGCCTCGGCCGCAGCAATCCCTAATTCCAAGGAAGAAAGACATGACCCGCGAATTCAGGCTGAACGCCTTCGACATGAATTGCGTCGGACACCGGTCGCCAGGGCTCTGGCGCCATCCGCGCGACAAGTCATCAACCTACAAGGATCTCGACTACTGGGTGCATCTGGCAAAGACGCTGGAGCGCGGCAAGTTCGACGGGCTGTTCATCGCCGACGTGCTCGGCGTCTACGATGTGCTGAACGGCAATGTCGATGCCGCACTTCGCCATTCGGCGCAGGTGCCGGTCAACGACCCGCTACAGCTGGTCCCCACCATGGCCTACGAGACCGAGCACCTCGGCTTCGGCCTGACGGCGTCGCTCTCCTTCGAGCATCCCTATACCTTCGCCCGCCGCATCTCGACACTCGACCACCTGACCAAGGGTCGCGTCGGCTGGAATATAGTCACCTCCTATCTCAACAGCGGCGCGCTCAATATCGGCCAGCCGGCACAGACGAAGCATGACGATCGCTACGATCTCGCCGAGGAATATCTCGAGGTCTGCTACAAGCTCTGGGAGGGAAGCTGGGAGGACGGCGCCGTTGTCCGCGACCGGGAAACCGGCATCTTCACCCATCCAGAAAAAGTCCACCCGATCCGCCATTCCGGCAAGCATTTCAACGTGCCCGGCATTCACTTGAGCGAACCCTCGCCGCAACGTACACCGGTGCTCTACCAGGCCGGCGCCTCGAGCCGCGGCAAGGACTTCGCTGGCGCCCATGCCGAATGCATCTTCGTCGCCTCTCCATCGAAGGCGGTGCTGAAGCGCTACGTCGCCAATGTCCGCGAGGCGGCCGAACGCATCGGCCGCAACCCGCGCGAAATCCTTGCCTTCAACCTGCAGACCGTCATCCTCGGCGAGACCGATGCGAAAGCACAGCGGAAGTTCAACGAATATCGCGAATATGCCTCCTTCGAGGGCGCGCTGACGCTGATTTCCGGCTGGACCGGCATCGATTTCGGCCAGTTCGGGCCGGACGAGGTGCTGCGGCACCGCCATACCAATGCGGTGCAATCGGCCGTCGAGACCTTCACCACCATCGATCCCACCAAGGAATGGACGGTGCGCGAAATGGCCGACTGGGTCGGCGTCGGCGGTTTCGGCCCTGTTTTCGTCGGCTCGCCGCAAACGGTCGCCGACCTGATGCAGGAATGGATCGAGGATACCGATGTCGACGGCTTCAATCTTGCCTATGCCGTGACGCCCGAGAGTTTCGAGGATACCGTCGACCTGCTGGTGCCGGAACTGCAAAAGCGCGGCGTCTACAAGACCGACTACGCCAAGGGAACGCTGCGGGAAAAACTGGGCGGCAAGGGGCCGCGTCTCGTCGCGCCGCATCCGGGTGCCGCTTATCGCAATCTCTTCGGCGAGCCGGCACGTGTCGCGGTCAACGGCTGAACCAATAATGGCTGGGTGACAAAAAATATCTCGCCCAGTCCAACCATTCGAATCTAACCTCTATGACAATTTGCATTTCGCCCCGAATATAGGCACCCGAATTTCACCGATCAGGAGGGGTCATGACCGTATCATCTATCTCGCGGCGCACGCTGATGAAGGGCACTGCCCTGCTGCTGGCCTCGACGGCGCTCGCCCGGCAGGCGCTCGCGCAGGCAGCGCCAAGCGGCGGCCGGCTGATCGTTGCCGCCGATTCCGAGCCGAAGAACCTCAATCCCGCAATCGTCGTCTCGAACGGCGTCTTCTTCGTCGCAAGCAAGGTGATCGAGCCGCTGGCCGAAGCATCGTTCGACGGCAAGGACGGGCTTTCGCCGCGCCTCGCCACCTCCTGGGAGGGTTCGGCCGACGGCCTTTCCGTCATCTTCAAGCTGCGCGATGGCGTAACCTGGCACGACGGCAAGCCGTTCACCTCGGTCGATGTCGCCTTTTCCGCGCTGAACATCTGGAAACCGCTGCAGAATCTCGGCCGCCTGGTCTTCGCCAATCTCGAAGCCGTCGACACGCCTGACGATTACACCGCGATCTTCCGCTTCTCCAGGCCGACGCCGTTCCAGCTGATCCGCAACGCGCTGCCTGTCGTCACCAGCGTCGTCGCCAAGCACATTTTCGACGGGACCGATATCGCCACCAACCCGGCCAACAACACGCTGATCGGCACCGGCCCCTTCAAGTTCGCCGAACACAAACCCGGCGAATATTACCGGCTGACGCGCAATGAGAATTACTGGGACAAGGAGCAGCCGAAACTCGATGAGATCGTCTTCCGCGTGCTGCCCGATCGCGAAGCAGCGGGCTCGGCGCTCGAAGCCGAAGAAATCCAGCTTGCCGCCTTCTCGGCTGTGCCGCTGGCCGATCTCGATCGTATCTCGAAGGTCGCCGGCATCAAGGTGATCTCGAAGGGATATGAGGCCCTGACCTACCAACTCGTCGTCGAGATCAATCATCGCCGCAAGGAGCTTGCCGATCTCAGGGTGCGCCAGGCGATCGCCCAGGCAATCGACAAGAAATTCGTGGTCGACACGATCTTCGTCGGCTACGCCGCCGCCTCCACCGGTCCCGTGCCGAAGAATGCGCCGCAGTTCTACACGCCGGATGTCGCGGCCTATGATTTCAACCCTGCCGCCGCCAACGATATCCTCGACAGGGCAGGCTACAAGCAAGGGGCAGACGGCAACCGCTTTACGCTGAAGCTTCGCCCAGCGCCCTATTTCAACGAAACCCGCCAGTTCGGCGATTACCTTCGCCAGGCGCTCGCCGTCATCGGCATCAATGCCGAGATCGTCAATGCCGATGCGGCCGCGCACCAGAAAGCTGTTTATACCGATCATGACTTCGATCTCGCCGTCGGCCCGCCGGTCTTCCGCGGCGATCCGGCGATCTCCACCACCATTCTCGTCCAGTCCGGTACGCCAGCCGGCGTGCCCTTCTCCAATCAGGGCGGCTACGTCAATCCGGAACTCGACAAGATCATCCTGCAGGCATCCGAAACCATCGACACGGCGGCGCGCACCGATCTCTACCGCAAGTTCCAGCAGTTGGTCGTCGCCGACCTCCCGCTGATCAACGTCGCGGAATGGGGCTTCATCACCGTCGCGCGCGACACCGTGCTCAATGTCTCGAACAACCCGCGCTGGGCCGTTTCAAACTGGGGCGATACCGCGCTGCAATCGTGATAGAATCGGCAGCAATTCTCTTTCGGAGGCCCTGTCCGGCGTGAGACGTGCAATCATCCTCCTGAGGCGCAGGGCGATCAGCAGCATTCCAGTGCTGCTGATCGTGGTGATCTTCACCTTTTTCCTGCTTGAGTCAGCCTCGGGCGATGCCGTCGACGCCTATCTCGGTTCGATCGGCGGCGGCGATGCCGCACTGAGGCAGTCGCTGCGCGAGAGCTACGGCCTCGACCGGTCCGTTCTTGCGCGCCTCTGGCTCTATCTTTCCTCGCTGGCGCGGCTCGATCTCGGCTGGTCGGTCGCCTTCGGCCGGCCGGTCGGTGTGCTCATTGCCGAACGCCTGCCCAATACGCTGCTCCTGATGGGCAGTGCGACGGCGCTGTCCTTCGGCCTCGGCTCGGCGCTCGGCATCTTTGCCGGGGCGCGGCCGGGCAGCCTGTGGGACCGGCTCCTGTCGATCGGCTCGCTGATCGTCTATGCCATTCCAAGTTTCTGGCTCGGTCTGGTCCTGAGCATTGCTTTCTCGGTGAAACTGCGCTGGTTTCCCATCGCCGGCGTCGAGACGATCGCTTCCGGCAAGACAGGACTTTCACGCGCCCTCGACATATCGGATCATCTGGTTCTGCCGGTCGGCGCGCTCGCCTTGATCTATCTCGCTCTATTCCTGCGGGTCATGCGCAGCGGCATGGCCGAGGCGTGGAAGCTGGATTTCGTGCTCTTCGCCCGCGCCAAGGGCCTGTCGCGCAGCCGCATTGTGCTGCGCCACGTGGCGCGCAATGCGCTGCTGCCGCTCGTCACCATGCTCGGGCTGCAATCGGCCGCCATGCTCGGCGGCAGCGTGGTGATCGAAAGCGTCTTTGCGATCCCGGGTTTCGGGCGGCTGGCGCAGGAGGCGGTCAACGGCCGCGACGCACCGCTGCTGATGGGCATCATCGTCACCAGCGCCGTCTTGGTCATCTCGGTCAATTTCCTCGTCGATCTCGTCTATGCCGCACTCGACCCGCGCATCGGCGCATTGGAGGGCGGCGCATGAACTGGCTGCGGCGACTGCTGCGCACGCCGGAAGGCGCGGCAGGATTTGCAATCCTTTTCGTCCTGCTTTCGGCCGGGCTGCTCGCTCCCATCCTTTCACCGGGCGATCCGTTGAGGATCGCCGGCCGCGCACTACTGGCGCCGTTCGCCGATCGGGGTTTTCCGCTCGGCACCGACCGGCTCGGCCGCGACGTGCTGGCGGGTCTGCTCTATGGTGCCAGAACCTCGCTCGCCGTTGGCCTTGCGGCGGCCTTTTCGGCCATGGTGCTTGGGCTCTGCGTCGGCCTTGCGGCCGGTTTTGCCGGCGGGCTCGTCGACGAGGCGCTGATGCGGGTGGTCGACGCCTTCCAGATCGTGCCGGGCTTCCTGCTCGCTCTTGCCTTCGTCAGCACCATCGGCGTCTCGACGCCGGTGATCGTCCTTGCCATCGCACTCGGCACCTGGGCCGATCCGGCGCGGCTGACGAGGGCGCAGGTGCTTGCGATCCGTGAGCAGGATTATGTCGCCTCGGCAAGGGTGATCGGCATGCATCCGGCCGAGATCGCCTTCCGGGAAATCCTGCCGAACGCGTTGCCGCCGGTGCTGGCGCTTTCGGCCACCATCGTCGCCGGCGCGATCCTCACCGAAGCAGCGTTGTCCTTCCTGGGCCTGGGCAATCCCAATATCGCAACCTGGGGTTCGATGATTGCCGAGGGCCGCAGCGTGTTGCGTTCGGCGTCCTATCTCTCCGTCATACCGGGTGCGGCACTCGCCATCACCGTGCTCGGCGTCCATCTCTTCAGCGAAGGCCTCGGCAAGGTGCTCGGCGATGACGATGCGAGGGCGGCATGAGCATTTTCTGCAGCCTGCGACAGCTTTCGGTCACCTACGGGCGCGAGAGAAGCGGCGCGGCCGCGCTCGACGGTATCGACCTCGATATCGCCGCCGGCGAAAGGCTGGCGATCATTGGCGAAAGCGGCTCCGGCAAGAGCACGCTCGCCCGTGCCCTTGCCGGTCTGCTGCCGGAGGGAGCGAAGGTCGGCGGCGAGATGTTCTGGCCTGCACTTGGGCATCCGCCCCGCCCAGGCCGCGATTTCGGCTTTGTCTTCCAGGATCCGGGCTCCAGTCTCAATCCCGTCCTGACGATCGGCGAGCAGATCGCCGAGGGCGCCAGGCGCCATCTCGGCCTCAGCTGGAAACAGGCCTATGTCAGGGCCGAGGAGCTGCTTGGGCGGATGCGGATACCGCAGGCTGACAAGACGATGCGGGCCTTTCCGCATCAGCTCTCCGGCGGCCAGCGCCAGCGTGTGGCGATTGCCGCTGCCATCGCCGCGAGACCTGCCCTGCTGATCGCCGACGAGGCGACCAGCGCGCTCGACGTCGTCGTTCAGGCCGAGATCGTCCGCCTGCTCGACGGGCTGGTGCGCGAGGACGGCCTGACGCTTGTCTTCATCACCCACGACATCGCGCTTGCCTCCGGCTTCGTCGACCGCATCGCCGTTTTCCGCAATGCGCGGCTGCTCGAGGCAGGGCCGGTCCGTTCGGTGCTTTCGGCGCCGAAAAGCGACTATACCGCCGCCCTTATCGCCAGCCATCGCGACCTCGCGACGCCGCCGCTGATCGCGGAGGTGCCGTCATGAACGACAGGCTGCTTTCCATCGAGAACCTGTCGAAAGGGTATTCTTCTGCGGGACGCCGGATTGCTGCCCTCGATAATGTGTCGCTCACCATCGCGGCCGGGGAAACGCTCGGTCTCGTCGGCGCCTCCGGCAGTGGAAAATCGACGCTGTCGCGCATCCTGCTGCGGCTTCTCAGCGCCGATTCCGGCTCGATCCGTTTCGAGGGAGAGGATTGGCTCGCGCTGAACGGCGCGCCTTTGCGCCGCCGGCGGGCGCGTATGCAGATGGTGTTTCAGGATCCGCTCGCCGCCTTCAATCCGCTGGCAAGCGTCGGTGCGGTGCTCGACGATCCGCTTCGCATCCACGGCGTCGCAAGAGACCGGCGCCCCCTCGAGATCGTCAGGCTGCTCGAGCGTGTCGGCCTCACCGCAGATCATGCCGCCCGGCCGGTGCGATCGCTCTCCGGCGGCCAGCGGCAGCGTGTGGCGATTGCGCGCGCGATCGCGACGCGGCCGTCGCTGCTGGTGTTCGACGAGGCGGTCTCGGCGCTCGATGTCACCGTGCGCGGCCGGATCCTCGAGCTCCTGGTCGATCTGCAGAAAGAACAGGGCATTGCCTGTCTGTTCATTTCGCACGATCTTGCCGTGGTCCGGGCCGTCTCCCACCGCATCGCCGTCATGGATGGTGGGCGGATTGTCGAGACCGGCCCGGCAGCGGCGGTCGTTGTCGCGCCGCAATCGGAGGCCGCCCGCCCGCTTATTGCCGCCGTCCCTCGTCTCGTGACCGATCCTTGCTGAAGGAAGTGTCCATGTCCGATCTTGGTTGGAATCCCCTGCATGGCGTGCCCTCCTATCCCGCGGAGCGCTACGCCGTTCTCGCCGACAGAATCGGCGGCATATTGCGCAGCCGCAATGACATAGTGCTGATGCAGGCCGAGGCGGTGGTGGCGCTGGAGGCGGCGGCGGTCAGCCTTGCGCGCCCCGGCCTTTCAGCACTCAACATCATCACCGGGCCCTATGGCGGCTGGTTCGGTCAATGGCTGCGGCGGGGTGGCGCGGCGGTCGCCGATATCGTCGCCGAACCGGGCCTGCCGATCGAGATCGAAACAGTCGCCAAAGCGCTCCAGACGGGTCCGAAGATCGATGTTCTCGCGCTGGTTCATGCCGAATCCGCGAGCGGCATTCTCAATCCCCTGCCAGAGATACTGGCGCTCGCCCGTAATCGCGGCATCGTCACCGTCGTCGACGCGGTCGCGTCGGTCGGCGGCCATCAGCTCGATGTCGATGATCTCGGCATCGACATTGCCGTGATCGGGCCACAGAAGGCGCTCGGCGGTCCGGCTGGCGTGTCCGCGCTTTCGGTCAGCGGCCGCGCCTGGGATCTGATGCTCAGTGACGGCGCACCGCGCGATTCGATCTTGTCTTTGGTCGATCTGAAGACCTGGGTCGACGGCGGCCGGCGTGGCCTGCCGGGAACACCGGCGCCGCTGGAATTCTTCGCGCTGGAGGCGGCGCTCGACCGCATCGAGGCTGAAGGCCTGGAAAATGTCGTCGCCCGCCATGCGCTGGCGGCATCGGCGACACGCGCCGGGCTTGCCGCACTCGGAGCCCCGGCTTGGGTACCGGCAGTAAAAGCGTCGAACCTGGTCACGGCCGTGCTGCTGCCGGAGGCGCTGGCGCCTGCTGCGCTGATCGCAACTGCTGGGCGGCTCGGGGTTGAGCTGACCGAAGGCGTCGGAACCGCGCCGGTCCGTCTCGTGCGGCTGAACCACACGGGTTCGCGCGCCACATTCCAGACGGTGCTGTCGAATGTCGTGGCGTGTGGCGCCGCCCTCAGGCAGGCAGGCCAACCCTCGGATATACCAGCCGCTTCGGAGGCAATATCCGCAGCCTACAGTCAATGAAAGCCATACTCGGCCCTTGATAATCATGGTTCATCAAGGCAGGAGAGTAGCAATCGCGGAGACTTGGTGCAGATGACAAGATTACTGGATGCGCAGGGCCTGGAGATCTCACATGAGGGGCACCGCACCCGCCTGAAATGGCACCGGTTGCGCAAGCGGTTTGCCGATCCGTTGTTCTCAGCCGAGGTGATGACGGAGGGATTTTCAGCAGGCGCCTCGATGGAGCTCGATCTGCGCGTACGTGCCGACGGCGGTTTCGTCGTGCTGCACGACAACGAACTCGAAGGCGAGACGACAGGACATGGACCGGTCGCCGAAAAGAGCATCGGCGATCTCCGCAATATCAACATGCAAGAGGGCGACCGGCCGCTGATCCTCAGCGAGGATCTGGCTGCCATGATGCAATCGACGCATCCAGCCGCATTGCTGCAATTCGACATGAAGGACGACTACGAAGCCATCGGTGCCAGGGGCGTCGCGCATCTGGCAACGCATTTTAGGGATATCACCGCCTCGGTGATCGTCAGCGCCGACAGTCTGGATCTCATCGTCGCGGTCAAGGAAAAACTTCCCCACCTCCTGCGCGGGATCGATTGTACAGACAAGCTCTACAATATCGGGCAGGCCCGAGGCTGGAAGGCGGTCGAGACGGAACTGCGCGCCGACCTCAGCGGCCCGACCGAGCCGGACACGATCTATCTCCACTGGCCGCTGATCCTGGATGCCGCCAATCAAGGCCTTGACTTGATCGCGCTCTGCCAGGATGAAGGCAAACGCGTCGATGCCTGGACCTTCACCTTGAAGGATCCGGAAGCCGGTTTCAGCGAAGAGGAATGGCAAGGCTTTTCGGCGCTGATGGCTCTGAAGCCGGATCAGATTACCACCGACGAGGCGCCGGCGACCGAACGTGCCTGGCGCCGTCGCATGGCGGATTAACCGGCGGACATTGGAGCATGCTGCCGAAAGGTGTGAGAGGCTTTCGAGACCCTGATTCTAGGTTTGTCGCCTGTTTTTTGCAGTTTGCATCATTTTAAACTTCTAATGCTATCCGTAGCCAGCAGACAAATGTTGGTGTCCGATATGCAAGTTGTTGATGCCGAAACAAATACTCGACAAGCAAATTCCAGCTTACAGGAAGCGTGGCATCTTGGGTGTACAGGCCGTTCGCTTGAGGCACTCACACTGGCCGGCGAAATCCTTGTTGATGCTGAGGCGCGGGGCGACGATCGCCTCGCCGCTCAATGCGACACCGACATTGCCTGGTACTGTTTTCAAATCGGCAAGGGCGAACTTGGACTGACGCATATCCGGCGGGCGGTAGACTTCTGGAAATTGAGCGGGGAACCCAAACAGGAATCCTATGCCCGGGCCTATTTCGGATGGTTGCTCTTGGAATTGGGCTTGCCGGAGGAAGCGATCCAAGAAGCGACCCGCGCGTTGGATCTGGCCGACAAGACCGCAGACCCGAAAGCGCAAAGCCTGGCGACCAACGTCGTCGGAATTATCTTCTGGTACAACAAGCAGCCCGACCGAGCCATCTTGATGAGCGAGAGGTCCGTCGCACTCGCCAGATCGATCGGCAACAAGACCTATGAATGCTGGTGGCTCATCAATCTCGGTGGCGCTCATTCGGAAGGCGGATATATCGCGCGGGCGCTCGGCCAGCCGGAGGAAGAACACCAGATGCTGGTCAGAGCGCTGGAACTGACCGAACAGGCGCTCGACATGGCGATCGAGATCGGCGACAGCTGGGCGGCTCGCATCTGTCTCGGCAACAAAGCCGAGTTCCACAGCCACCTGGGGGAACATGACGAGGCGCTCCAGTGTATGGTCCGCTACCGGCTGTTTCAGGAGAGCAACTACGTCCGGGACAGGCAGCAATATCTCTACACCTTGGGCCAGATCTACAACAATTCCGGAAAATTCGAAGAAGCCCTGTCGCCGCTCCTCGAGGCGATGGAGCTGATCGACGCCGGCGGCAGTTTCGATGCCTGTATTCAGATCTATCTCTATCTGTCGCAGGCCTATGAGGGACTGGGGCAGTTCGATTCGGCGCTGGCGGCCCATAAAAAATACCACCAAGCCTACTTGCGCAATAGTGCGGAAAAAACCCAGCAGCGCGCACGTCTCGCCGAAATCTACTATGAGACCAGGCGGTTTAAAGAAGTTGCCGAAACGGAGTCGAAGCGCGCAGAAACGCTGGAGGCCTCCTATCAGAAATTGCAGGAGCAAACCGATATCCTTGCCAGTGCCGTCTATCTGGACGTACTGACCGGGCTCTATAACCGCAAATATCTCGACAGCCGCTTCAAAGAGTTGACATCTGAGAAGCGCCCATATTCCATCGCTATGCTGGATGTCGACCACTTCAAGTCGATCAACGACAACTTCTCTCACATGATCGGCGACCGGGTCCTGGGTGCCATCGGAACTATATTGCGCGGCCAGCTACGCATTACCGATCAGGCAATTCGGTTTGGCGGCGAGGAATTCGTGGTCCTGTTCGCCGGCGCTCCCCGAGGCGCTGCAGATCTCTGCGAGAGGCTGCGTTCAGCCATTGAACGATGGGAATGGTCTGATATCTGCAACGGGCTGCACGTCACGATCAGCATAGGTCTCGCCAGTACCCTGTCTGCCAAGTCTCCGAACGAGGTTTTGGCGATCGCCGATCAGAATCTCTATGCGGCGAAAAAGACCGGTCGCAATCGCGTTGTTTCGTAGCGCTCGCAGTTCTCCAATCGGGTGTCGTGTCTGCGGTAATGGTGTGTCTATAACCCCTCGATGTCGAGGATAAAGCCGAATTCGCCGGCAAGCCCCGGCGAGTGGGCGATGACAGGTCCGCCCTGCGCAAGCAGCCTGTCGACCGGCGGCATCGCCACCACAGCGCCGGCCTCTTCGGCGATCAGCGCGCCGGCGAGCATATCCCAGGCATTGAGATGGCGTTCATAATAAAGGTCGGCAGCACCCTCGGCAACACGAACGAGGTCGATGGCGGCAGCACCCATGCGGCGATAATCCATGCCCCGTTCGTGGAGCCGCCGCGAGAGCGCGAGATGGTCGTCGAAGCTCGTCTTGCGGGAGTGGCCGAGAATGACAAGCGCATTGGCCGGATCGACGGTCGCAGCCGCATGGACCGGAATCCCGTCCTTGAAGGCGCCACCGCCGCGCACGGCGTGAAAGACTTTGTCTCCGGCAGCGTCGTAGACCACGCCGATCTCCACCTTTTCGCCGATGACGAAGGCGATCGAGACGCCCCAGTGCCGGAAGCCCCTGATATAGTTGGTCGTGCCGTCGATCGGATCGACGACCCAGGTGCCGCCCTTACCCGATCGTCCGCCGCTCTCTTCGCCCATGAACCTATCATCGGGAAAGCGCGAGAGCAGGCCGTCGCGGATTGCCTGCTCGGCCCTCCTGTCGGCGATGGTGACGAAATCCTGCAAACCCTTGTTCTCGACGACAAGCGAGCCGGAGTCGGAATCGTGCCGAAACCGGGCCGTTTCCCGCCCGACTTCGAGAGCAACGGTGATCGCGACCTCCGCCCGTGCGCGGATGGCGGCGGCGTCGAATGCGGCATTCATCACGCAGTCCTTCTTCTGATCAGTGTCACCGGCGTAAATTCGACACGCGCCGTAAGGTCCGGCTCGACGATGCGGCTCATCAGCAGGTCGACCGTCTTTTCGGCCTGGACGTCGCAGGGTTGGCGGATGGTCGTGAGATCGTAGGCGGTCCAGCTCGCCTGAGGAATGTCGTCATGGCCGATGATGGAGAGCGGCGGCGCATCATCGCGGCCGCGGCCCTGCATGACGCGGTCGATGACGCCGCAGGCCATGTAGTCGTTGGCACAAAACAGCCCGTCTATCCCGGATGCGGCAAGTTCGGCTGCCGCATCATAGCCGCTCCGGTAGTCGTTGATCCTGATCTGCAGGAACTGGGCCTCGACGCCGAGCTGCTTGCAGCGCGCGATGAAGGCCTCGCTGCGTCGCCGCGCCGTATAGGATATGGCAGGGGCGGCCATCACGGCGGGCTTTTTCACGCCGCTGTCGATCAGGTGGATTGCGGCGAGTTGGCCGGCCATACGGTCATCGGAGATAATGCGGTCGACGAAGGGAATGTCGTTGCCCTTGTTGATCAGCACGATTGGCACGCCTTCGCCCGCGCACTGCTCGCAGATCTCGGTCGGCGGTGCGTCCGAGGTGACGATGACGCCTGATACGGCGTAATGCAGCAGCTGGCCGATGACCGTCGAAGTGTCGGCCTCCGGCGAGGTCGGCAGCAGGATGGGGCGGAAATTGCGGGCGAGCAGCACTCTTGCCAGATTCTCGATTTGCAGCGTGCGGAACGGATTGTCGAGTCCGGCAGCGATGAGGCCGACGAGATCGGAGCGTTTGTTGGTCAGGCTTCGGGCAAGATAGTTCACCCGATAGCCGAGTTCCTTGGCGGCTTGGTAGACCTTTTCGCGCGTCTTCGGCGAGACGCTGGCATCCGGCGTGAAGGCACGCGACACGGCAGCGCGCGAGACGCCGGCCACGCGCGCCACGTCGAAGGAGGTTACCTTGCGCGGTCCCTTATCCCTGTCTGCCAACTGCTTTTTCCCTGCCTGCCGGTGGCCGCATCAGATCGGGCAGATCCGTGCAGATGCCGAGAACCGGAAGTTTCATGATATCAGCGAGGATGGCCGGCCGTTCCTCGTGCCAAAGCACGATCTCGCGGCCTTCCTCGAAGGCGCGACGCATCAACGCGTCGGTCACCAGATCCTGCGGACGCTCGCCTGCCCTCTCCCAGCAAAGATGCAGGATATCGGCCCCGGCCTCGTCGCCGAGCGCATGCGGATCGTGGCCGACCCGGATCAGCACGGAAAGCGGAAAATCGCAGGCGGCATCGCGAAGTTCGCGCACCTGCGCCGTATCGAAGGAACCGAGACAGGCGAAATGCTGGTTCATCTCGGCAAGGTGCCGCCAGCAAAGCAAGCCGGTTCCGGGCGCTTTGAGTTCGACGTAGAGACCGGTTCCGGTCTGGCGGCCAAGAGCGGCCACCTCCGAAAAACTTGGCACGTCGACGCCGTCGAGCCCTGCAAGCTCCGCCGCCGTCATGTCGGAAATGCGGCGGTCGATGCCGAAGACGCGCTCGAGGTGGTCATCATGCGAGACGACGACCACGCCGTCCTTGGTCAACTGCGTGTCGAGCTCCCACATCTCAGCCCCGAGTTCGGCGGCGCGGCGGAAGGCGGTGATGGTGTTTTCACGTTCATGGCCGCTGGCGCCGCGATGGCCGATGCAGAAGGGAAGCTTGCCCTTGCCCGACGGCCAGCCGTAACGCTCGAAGAATGCCGAGAAATCGCGGGGCATCAGAGCCTCCTGCCGTTTTCGTCGAAGACGAAGACGCCGCGGCTGTCGATCGCCCAGCGGACGTCGTCGCCGACGTGGATATCACTGCGTACCGGCTGGATGGAGCGCAGCAGTGGTCCGCCGGCAAGAGCCACGTCATAGAGGTTCTCGCGGCCCTGCGTTTCGGCAAAGGTGACCTTGCCCGGCACGGCGATGTCGCCTGCCGGCGTGAAATGCTCCGGCCGGACGCCGAGTATCAGCTTCGTGCCCTCGGCGGCACCGACGGTATCGGGCAGCGGCACGCGGATCTCGCTTTGCGGGATTGTGAAGGCGCCCTTGTCCGCGACGCCGCGCAGGAAGGTGATCGGCGGATTGCCGAGAAAGCCGGCGACGAAGGCGGTCCTCGGATCATTGTACATTTCGGCCGGCGTGGCGACCTGGACGATCTCGCCTTCCTTCATGATGGCGATGCGGTCGCACATGCTCATCGCCTCCACCTGGTCGTGGGTAACGAGAATGGCGGTGATGCCGGTTTCGCGCTGCAGGCGGCGGATTTCCGATCGCATTTCGAGGCGCAGCTTGGCGTCGAGGTTTGCGAGTGGCTCGTCGAGCAGCAGGACATCGGGCTTGCGGATCAGCGCGCGCGCCAGGGCCACGCGCTGCTGCTGGCCGCCGGAAAGCTCGGCCGGCCTGCGGCCCATCAGGTTACCGATCTGAACGAGGGCGGCGATACGGTCGACCCCTTGCGGATCTCGGCGGCCGGCATGCCCTTCACTTTCAGCGGAAAGCCGATGTTCTCGGTGACCGTCATGTGCGGATAGAGCGCATAGGACTGGAAGACGACGCCGACATTGCGAGCCTGGCTCGGCAGGTCGGTGACGTCGCGGTCGCCGAAGAGGATGCGTCCGCCGCTTGGCCGATGGATGCCGCAGACGGAAAACAGCGTCGTCGATTTGCCGCAGCCGGAAGGGCCGAGCAGCGCCAGCATCTCGCCGTTGCCGACTTCGAGCGTCATGTTCTCGATGACCTTGGTGGAGCCGAAGCTCTTCGAAAAATTGTCGAGGAGGATGCGCATCAGCCTTTGCTCCCGCCGCCGTAGATGTTCATGAGGTATTTGTTGAAGAGTGCGTAAACGATCAGCACCGGAACGAGGTAGAAGACGCCGACTGCTTTGAACATGTTGAAGTCATAATTGTTGTCATCGGCCAGGAAGGCAGCGAGATAGACCGAGAGCACCTGCACCTGATTACCAGGCGCCAGCACCTGCGGCAGGATGAACTCGCCCCAGCCGGAGAGAAAAGAGAAGAGGCCGAGCGCCATGATGCCGGGCTTGACCTGCGGCAGCACGAGGCTGCGCCAGACCCGGAAGCGCGAGGCGCCGTCGACGACGCCGGCCATCTCGATTTCCCATGGTACGGTGTCGTAAAAGCCCTTCATCAACCAAATGCCGAGCGGCAGGTCGATCGCCGCCTTTACCAGGATAACGCCGATCAGTGAATTGTAGAGGCCGATCATCTGCAGCACGATGAAGATAGCGATGATCAGCGTCACTGAGGGGAAGGCATGCAGCACCATGACGCCGGCGAGGAAGAAGCCGCGCGCCGGGACGTTCAGCCGTGACAGCACGTAGCCCGCCATCGACGAGACGATAAGCACGAGGCTGGTGGTGCAGGCAGCAAAGAGCAGCGTATTCACAGTCACCTGCCAGATGTTCGCCTTGCCCTCCGCCGTCTGCCAGAGGAAGCGCCAGTGGTCGAGCGTCAAGCCCGAAGGCAGCAGCGCGTCCGCCTGCTTGACGGTCACGGTGTCGAGGAAGAGATAGACATACATCAGGAGCAGCGGCATGCTGACGATGGTCAGCGCCGTTATGACAGGCCAGCTGCGGTAATTTGCCGAGGGCTGCGATCGTTCGGCCATGGTCAATCCTCGATCAAGGGCTTGGCGACAAGCGTGCCGTAGTTGAAGACGCGCAGATAGAGCAGCGACAGCACGACGCCGATGACGACGAGCACCAGCGCCATGGCCGCGCCCAGGCCGTATTCGAGATTGCCGGCATAGTTTCTGAGCGCAGTGTGATAGGCGGAGAGCGCCCAGACCTCGGTCGCGTTGCCCGGTCCGCCATTGGTGGCAAGCAGGATTTCATTGAAGGAGGCAAGCAGCGACAAGGTCTGGTAGCAGGTAACGAAGAGGATCGGCCAACGCATCTGCGGCAGGATGATGTAGCGGATCTGCTGCCAGCGCGAGGCGCCATCGACCTCGCTCGCATAGAACTGGCTCTTCGGAATGGCCTTCATCGCCGAGGAGAAGACCAGCATGCCCATCGAAGCGCCGATGAAGCCGTTGATCAGCACGACGAAGAACCAGGCGTTATAGGCGTTGTCGAGAAGATAGTTCTTCGGCGGATAGCCGAACTTGCCGATCAGGATCGAAATGAAGCCCGTGTCCCAGGCAAGCCACTTCCATAGCATGACGTAGATGACGACGGGGGTGATCCGCGGCAGGAGCCAGATGCCGCGGAAGATCGAGGCTGGCGTCGGCGGCATGTAATGCGTCCAGATGGCCAGCAGCAGCGCATAGCCGACATTGAACAGCATCAGCACCAGCGCGACGTAGAGCACGGTATTCAAGAGCACGCGCGCCATGTCGGGCGAGGTTGTCATGCGCGAAAAATTGTCGGTCGTCCAAACCCAGCCGGTATAAGTGGCCTTGGCAACCGTTTCCTTCTGCTCGGGTGTAAGTTTGAAACCCAGACTGTCCAGCGCCGAAAAGAGCTGCTCCTTGCTGTCGAAGCGGGTGTTGAGGACGGAGCGGTTGAACTGTTCGGAAATCTGCTTGACGTCGCGCGTCGAAGGCCGGTCGGCAAGATCCTTGAGCATGCGCTCGACGTCGCGGCGTGCGGTGAACACCTCACCTGCATGTTTGGCGCGCAATTCCGCGGCAATCCCCGGCGCGAGCCCGAGACCTTCGACAGCCTTGATCCCCGCCTCGTCGATCGTGTAGCGCGGCTCGGCCATCTCGGCGGCGATATCGGGCAGCGCCGATTTCAGCGCGATCAGAGAATTCGGCGCGATCTGGTAGACGCCGCCCGAAATACCGGTCGCCGTCGTCATGCTGGTCATCGAAAACACCGCCGTCAGAACGACCGGCATCAGAAAGAAGAGGATGATCATGATCGCGGCGGGCGCGATCATTACCAGTCCGAGCGTTCTGGACGATTTCATGGAAGCCCCCTCGTCGCGGACCGACCGGGCGGCGCTGCCGCCGCCCGGAAGAGTGCTTCGATCCCAGAGCATGATGCCGAAAAGTGTGAACGGTTTTCGGACGACGTCCTGCTCTAATCATTTAATTTAAAACAAGATTTCAGATTCAAGGCCGAGCCGGCCTGGAATCATCCTGTTCTAGCGGATGACGATCTTGTCGCCGAGCGTGCTCTTCAGCTCGCTCTCTGCATCACTGACCGCGGCGTCTACGGTCTTGGCGCCGGTCCAGGATGCCTCGAGGTTCTTCCACATGATGTTCCAATATTTGCCGAAATCGGAATTGTTCGGCATCGCATTGGCATGCGGCAGCAGGCGCTCGGTGGCTTCACGGGTCCAGCGGTCGGCCGAGTAGAAGTCGACCGTCGATTCCGACTTGGAGATGCCGAGATGGGCTGATTTGACCGCATGCAGCGCGTTGGTGCGCGGCTCGGAGGCGATCTTGACCAGCTGGGCGGCGATCTCGGTGTCTTCCTGGTCGTGACCCGCGGTCAGCAGGTAGACGAGCGGATGGGTCAGCGTGTTGGCCTTGCCGCCTTCGCCGGCGGGGATCAGCGTGAAGATCACGTTGCCGAAGAAATCCTTCAGGCCTTCCTGGTTGACGAGGCGGGCATAGTGCCAGGTGCCGCCGTCCCAAATGCCGGCTTTGCCGGTGGCGACTTCCTTCCACCACTGGTCGCCCGGCATGCCGATGTGGTTCTTCTTGGTGACGCCTGCCTTCACGGCATCGGCGAAGAACTGATAGGTGCGGGTCATCGCCGCCTTATCGAAAACGAGCTTGCCGCCTTCTTCCATCGTACCGCCGAAGCTGGTGTAGAACTGCCAGTAATCAGGGCCGTTGCTCGTACGCGGATAAAAGCCGTAGCCGGCCTGGACGAGACCCTTGTCCTGCATCTTCTTGGCGTCCTCGAGCAGGTTCTTCATGGTGTACTTGCCGTCCTGGACGTTCTGCGGCAGCGCATCCAGATCGGCATCGCTGTAACCGATCGCCTTCATGTAAGGCTTCCAGAAGAACATCGGGCGGGATTCAGCGTCCTGCGGGATACCGTAGACGGTGCCGTTATAGGACGCGATCTTCAACAGGTTTTCATAGATGTCGCTGAGCGGCCATGAGTCGAGATCGACATAATCTTCGATCGGAACGATGAGGCCCGCCTGCGACCAGGGCGCGATGTCTTCATGGCCGCTGACGACGATATTCGGGGCGGTCTTGGCTTCGGCGGCAAGCGTCAGCGCCTGCTTGAAGTCCTCCCAGGCCGAATAGGGCTTCTTCTCGACGGTGATCTTCAGGTCTTCGCCCTTGAGAGCAGCTTCGCGCTGCAGCTGCTGGGCTGCGATCTCGATCGCGTCGAGGCGATAAACGTCGTTCGGGCCGGTGCCGCCGGCCCAGACGCTGATGTGAACGTCCTTGGCGAGTGCAATTGCGGAGGTCGAGGCCAGGATGGCGGCTGCGACGGCAAGCGATTTCAATGTCGGCAAAATGGTCATCTTCTTCGTCTCCCTAGAAGAGCAGTGTGAGTCCTCTTGACGGGTCATCACTGTTGCGTGACGGCCGTTCCGAAAACCCCACGAAAACGTGGCGTATCCCGCTCTAGGGGTTGAACGTAACGGCCGAATGACAAAATTGAGCACGTGTGCAAAATTATTATGACGATGTTCTCGACGTGGTCAATTGCCGATGCAAAGATCAGTTCAGCTGAAAGTGAAATTCGACATCGACAGCGCTGAGGTCAAGTCCGTCGTCGCAACAGCGGCCTTGCCACAAGGGCACCCCCAGCCTCAAAGCCCCGACATTCCGCTCTTGCCTGTCTTTTGTCGATCAGCTAATGGTTGCGCTGGAGCAGTTTCAAGAATGGAGGCGTGCAATGACAGATATTTCCTCGTCCAACGCCTCTTTGGCATAGGCTTCCGAAGCTCCTTACCCTCGATTCAATCCGAGACCTTTCAAGCTTCACCATCCGAAGACGGCACCCGTTTCGCCTGCAGCGCCTGGGCGCGGCAACGTCCGCGCGCCATGGCGCTGCGATCTTCAGGTTTGAGAGAAGGGCGGTTCAGAATTCTGACCGCAATTGATCATGAACAATCAGCACGCCGGCGAGAGCCTGGCGAAATCCATGAGCGAGCTTTGCTCGCGATTTAGCTTTCGAGAGATTCTCGTCGCAAGCATCATTGCCCGATGGAGACGTCGTCGCATGGTGAGCAGCCTCGACTCTTTTCCATCATGGCTGCGCCGGGACCTCGCTCTGTCCGATGAATAGATCGACGCCTCGCTAATGTTGTCGGAGAATATCCGGCCGGGATGGTTTCAAGGCAAATCATCCCGGCCGGCTTGCCGCCGTGAAGGCACCAGGCTTCCGACTATGCCATCACGGATCTCTACAGCGGCCAAGAGGTCCATCTTCCAAACGCAATTGATCGCCACGCTTTGATTGAAACGCCTGGAACTTTGAGTTACGGAATCATCCTTGGTGTTTTGCATCCATCGCATCCCGCATCTTCCGATCATCATTTTGCACATCCGTTCCATGAGCCTTGAATCCGTCCGCGCCTACTTCCGCGCCCATGCACCCGATATCGAAATCATCGAAACCGCCGAGAGCTCCTCGACGGTGGCGCTTGCCGCCGAAGCCCACGGCGTTGAACCCGCGCAGATCGCCAAGACGATTTGCCTACGCGTCGGCGAGCAGATGATGCTGGTCGTAGCCGGCGGTACGGCAAGGCTCGACAATCGCAAATTCAAGGACACCTTTGGCGCCAAGGGGCGCATGCTCGGCGCCGAAGAGGTCGTGGCGATCACCAGCCATCCGGTCGGCGGCGTCTGCCCCTTCGGCCTGCCTTCGCCGCTGCCCATCTATTGCGACATCTCGCTGAAACGCTTCGATGAAGTCGTGCCGGCGGCCGGCTCGACGAACTCGGCCGTGCGGATCAAAACTGGGCGGTTGGCCGAGCTGACCGGCGCCAGTTGGGTCGACGTCTGCCAGTAACGCAGCCGAAGAACTTCACACGGGGGAAAGACTACCTATATTAGGTCCCGACATGCCGTGATTGTGCATGACAGGAGATCAGGAATGCCGAGTGCCGTTTCGCGTTTTGCCAAGATCGCGGCAATTGCCGCACTGACGAGCGCCACCGTTTTTGCTTCCCTCGACGATGCCGAGGCGCGCCGCGCCGGCAGCTTCGGTTTCGGAAGCCGCGGCACGCGCACCTTTCAGGCGCCGCCTGTCACCCGCACCGCACCTGCCCCGACAGCGCCGATCGAAAGGTCGATGACGCCGCGTCCGCAGACGACGGCACCTGCTACCGCTCAGCAGCCTTTCGGCGCTCAGCGCCCCGGTTTCTTCGGCGGCTTCGGCCGCTCGATGATCGGCGGCCTGATTGCCGGTGGCCTTCTCGGCATGCTGCTCGGCCACGGTTTCGGCGGCGGCTTCGGCTTCCTCGGCATGTTGCTGCAGATCGCATTGATCGGCGGCGCCGTCATGCTCGCCATGCGTTATTTCGCCAACCGCCGCCAGCCTTCCTACGGCGTCGGCGGCCAGAGCCAGTCCTATAGCATGTCGCCCGCCAACAATTCGTCTTTCCAGATCCCGGCGATCGGTTCGGGTGCTGGTTCCCTCCAGTCCTCGCGCGGCAACCGCTCTAGCGACGAGATCGGATTGGCGAAGACCGATCTCGACAAGTTCGAGGAACTGCTGACCCAAGTGCAGACCGCTTACGGCGCCGAGGATTACGGCACGCTGCGCAGGCTGACGACGCCCGAAGCGATGTCCTATCTTGCCGAGGAACTCGGCGAAAACGCCACCAACGGAGTGCGCAACCGCGTCTCCGACGTCAAGCTGCTGCAGGGCGATATTGCCGAAGCTTGGCGCGAAGATGGCCAGGAATATGCAACCCTTGCCATGCGTTATTCCTCGATCGATGCCATGGTCGAACGCGAAAGCGGCCGAGTCGTTTCAGGCGACGACCGCCGCCCGAGCGAAAGCACCGAGGTGTGGACCTTTGTGCGCATGCCGGGCGCCGACTGGAAGCTCGCCGCCATCCAGGGCACCGAGCAGCGCGCCGCCTAGCGCGGTGCGCCAAATTGGCCTTCCCTTAATTCACCACGACCGGCTTGGAGCGCATGCGGGAAACCGTTTCGCGCTCCGCCCGCTTGCAGCGCATTGGCGGCAGGCCGCGGTCCATCAGGTCCATATCTTCGAGCACCATGTCGCCCATCTTCTTGAAGGCGCTGTCGAGCGCACCGGCCCGATGCGCCGAGCGGAGGAAGCCCTTCAGATTGCGCACCGGATGGCCGGGCGGCAACGGTTCTTCAGGGTAGACATCGCTCGCCGCCACGATATGGCCTGACGAGACGGCCGCCATCAGCGCATCAAAATCGACGACATCGGCGCGGCTGAGCAGGATGAAGGCGGCGCCCCGGCGCATGCTGGCGAAGGCCTCGGTGCCGAGAAATTTGCTGTTTTCGCTGGTGACGGCGGCGGCGACGAAGACGAAATCGCTCTTCGTCAGGACGTCCTGAAGGCTTGCGGGCTCGACGCCGTTTTCCTCGATGATCGAGCGCGGCAGCCAGGGATCGAACACCCGGATGCGCGCCCTGAAGCCGGACAGGACCCGGCGCAGCGCTTTGCCGAGATCGCCGAAGCCGACGATGCCGATCTCGGAGCCGGCGATCAGCCGCGCGCTTGCATTCCCCTCGCCGCCCCAGAGTTCCGTGCCATGGCGGAAAGCGACATCCGCGTCGACGATGCCGCGCGCTAGGGCCAGCGCGAAACCGAGGCCGATTTCGGCGACCGGCTCAGCAAAGACCTGCCCTGTGGTAACGACATGGATGCCGCGCTGGAAGAGCACCTCGTAAGGCATGTTGTTGAGAAGATTGCTTTCGACGTTGAGGATCGAGCGCAAGGCCGGCATTCTGGCCAGCGTTTCGGCCGAAAGCGGCGGCTGGCCGATGATGTAGCGCGCGCTTCCGAGGATCTCGTCGCCGAGTCCGGCGACATTCTCGGGATCGGCCTCGACGATCTCGTATTTCGCATGCAGTTCGGCGCGCGCCTTGTCGCTGAAAATCAGATCGAGCGTGCGCGGCTCGGGCGCGCTGATCGCCAGCGGCCGTTCGGTCTTCGTCATGGGTGTCTCCTCCATCGCAGCGATTTGCACCGTCTCCGCTGGACGACTGATAAACCCTGTGGAGAACGGTTTCCAGTTCGATCTTGAGTCGCTGGGCGCTGAGAGGAGCTATCGAAAGCGGCATCTGCCCATCAGATAAGCACTTGAATTGACTTAGTATTCCATGGAGTTTTCGTTGACGGCGCCAATTCTTTGAACTAGCGTGATCTGTGCGACCTGGAACCATGTCTGTGTTCGGCGGCCGCGGGATATTCGAAAATTCACTAGGGGAATGAGCAATGAAATCAGCAATCAAGAGCGGCCTGCTTGCCTTGGCTGCCGCAGCGCTTCCAGCCGTCGCCTCCGCCCATCCTGCAATCGGCGAAGCAGCCGGCTTCAGCCATGGCTTTGCCCATCCGATGTCTGGCCTCGATCATGCCTTTGCCATGGTGATGGTCGGTGTTTTCGCATTTCAGCTCGGTGGCCGCGCCACCTGGCTCGTGCCGACGACCTTCGTCCTGGTGATGGCGCTCGGCGGTACCCTCGGCGCTGCCAGCATTGCTGTTCCCTTCGTTGAAATTGGCATCGCGCTTTCCGTCGTCGTCCTCGGCGCGGTCGTCGCGCTCAACGTCAAGGCGCCGCTGGCCGCAGCACTTGGTGTCATCGGCGTCTTCGCCATCTTCCACGGTCACGCACATGGCGCCGAAATGCCGGAAAATGCGGCCGGCGCCGCCTATGCCGCCGGCTTTATGATCGCAACCGCACTGCTGCATATCGCCGGCCTTGCGCTTGGTTACGTCATCGGCCGCGCCGGTGAAGGTCAGGGCGTTTTCGTGGCGCGCACGGCCGGTGGCCTTGCCACCATATCAGGTATCGGCCTTCTGGCCGGCTTGATCTGAGCCTGACGGCATTTCTGAACAAAAACCAGGCGGCGGCCTAGACATCTCAATTCGACAGAACGCCCGGCATGCGTAACGCATCGCCGGGCGTTTTTGCGTCGTCGCTGCAAAGCGCTAAGGATTTGATCCAAGTCAAATTCAGCCACGTCGCGTCCGGCTATATCTAGCCAAGGATCAACGAAGGGACATCCAAATTGACGCAGGCCAGCCTTGCCGATTGCCGGAGGGACGCAAAGGTCAGTATAGAGATTTCAGAAATTTCTGAAATCACAGACTCAACGGAAACGACCATGAACCTTCCGCCTCTCGTCCAGTCCTTCGTTCTCCATTTCGGCGAAATGGGATCGCGCTGGGGAATCAACCGCACGGTCGGTCAGATCTATGCCCTGCTCTTCGTTTCGCCAGCACCCGTCTGTGCCGAGGAGATCGCCGATTCTCTCGGCATCTCACGCTCGAATGTGTCGATGAGCCTGCGCGAGTTGCAGGCCTGGAACCTCGTCATCCTGAAACACAAGCCTGACGATCGCCGCGATTTCTTCACCACGCCTGATGATGTCTGGTACATTTTGCGGACGCTCGCCGAGGAACGGAAGAAGCGCGAAGTCGATCCGACGCTGTCTGTCTTACGCGAAATCCTGATGCAGCGGCCGGCCAGCGACGCCGAGCGCTATGCGCAGGAGCGCATGGGTGAGATGCACACGCTGATCGAGCAGCTGACGCATTGGTATGAAGATGTAAAACAACTTGAAACAGAAAGGCTTGCAACGCTACTCTCTTTGGGCGCGAAAGTGACGAAGCTTCTGGAGGCCAAGGACCGGGTGGTTTCGCTCGGCCGCAGCCGCCGGCCGAATCCTGCGAACAAGAGTTAGCGCCATGGGCACTGCTTTTTTCGACGCAAGAGACAGATCAGAGGCTCGGCCCCGGGATGGTGGTGCCGTTTCGCCCGGCCGTGACACAGCGAAAAGCGGGCTGCGCAGGGCGGCGATGCTGCAGGCGCTGGCCGCCGCCTTCTGGATTCCGCAAGCCGGCTTGCTGGCCATCTCGCTCGGCCGCATCGCCGATGGCGGCGGATTGCATGACGTTCTCTGGCCCGCCCTCGGTATCCTCGCCCTCGGGATCGCAAAAAGCTGTCTCGACGCGGCGGGCGGCCGCCTGGCCTTTCATGCCGCCCGCACCGAGCTCAGCCGCAGGCGGCAGATCGCCACCATGGCGCTTTCCACATCGTCGCCGATCGATCGCGACCGGCCAGCCTCCGGCAAAGCCGCAAGCGTGCTTGGCGAACAGGCCGAACTGATCGTGCCTTACCTCGCCCGTTTCCAGCCGGCACGCATGAAGGCGAGCCTCGTGCCGCTCATCATCCTTGCCTTCATCCTGCCGGTCTCCTGGATCGCCGCGCTGGTTCTGCTGTTTGCCGCGCCGCTGATCCCCATCTTCATGGCGCTGATCGGCTGGCGCGCCCAGGCGGCCAGCGAAAGGCAACTCGTCGCGACCGGCGGCCTCAACGGCTTCCTGCTCGATCGGCTGCGCGGACTGGCGACAATCCGTGCGCTCGACGCGGTGGATGCAACGGCACTGCGCCTGCGGTCGGAGGCGGAGTCGCTGCGTGTGCGCACCATGGCGGTGCTGAAGATCGCCTTTCTGTCCTCGGCGGTGCTTGAGCTTTTCGCCGCGCTCGGCGTGGCGATGATTGCCGTCTATGTCGGCTTCAGCCTGCTCGGCGAGATCCGCTTCGGCACTTGGGTAGGTCGGCTCGACCTGACCGAGGGACTGTTCATCCTGCTGCTCGCACCTGCCTTCTTCGAGCCTCTTCGCGAACTCTCGGCCGTCTGGCATGATCGAGCGGCGGGCGAAGCGGCGCTGAAGGCCCTGGACACCCTCGCTGCCGGCGGCCTGTCCATTCGAGGAGCAGTCGATGTCGCGCCAGCGGTCTCTGCCGTCGCCGAGACGCCGGCCATCCGTCTTGAGAATGTCGATTTCCGCTACGCCGCCACTGAACCGTTGATCCTCGACGATTTCGACCTCGATATCGCGGCCGGCGAACATCTGGCGCTTCTTGGCGCCAGCGGTTCCGGCAAGTCGACGCTTCTTTCGCTGATTTCAGGACTGGCGCCCTGCACCGCTGGCCGCATCGTCATCGGCGGCATCGAACTTGCGGAAGACAGCGCCCACGCCTTGCGCGCCAGCATGGTATGGATCGGCCAGAGACCGCATATTTTCGCAGGCACCATCGCCGGCAATATCACGCTCGGCAGGCCCGGTCTCCTGCGCAGCGACGTGACGGAAGCGCTCGACGCCGCCAGGCTCGGAAAAGTCGCCGCCGCCTATGGCAACCGGCCGCTCGGCGAAGGCGGGATCGGGCTTTCCGGCGGGGAGGCGCTGCGGCTTGCGATCGCGCGGGCAGCCTGCAATCCGCATCTCCGAATCATCCTGGCCGACGAGCCGACCGCGCATCTCGACGCAGCCACCGCCGCCGAGGTGACCGACAGCCTGCTTTCGCTCGCCAGGGGCCGCACTTTGCTCGTTGCGACCCATGATCCGCTGCTTGCCGCCCGCATGCATCGCGCCATGCGCATCGATGCCGACATCGTTATGAGGGAGGCCGCCGAATGAGCGGATTTGCTGCAGACCTCAAGCCGATCCTGCGTCTGTTCCTTGCCGAGCGCCGGCGTGCGCTGCTGCTTGGCGCAGCACTTTCGGCAGCGACGGTGACAGCCGGCATCGCCCTGCTTGGCCTGTCCGGCTGGTTCATCACCGCCACCTCGCTCGCCGGGCTTTCGGCCGCTGCCGCCATCACCTTCGACGTCTTTGCGCCCTCAGCCGGCATTCGCCTGCTCGCCATCATCCGTACGGCCGCGCGCTACGGCGAAAGGCTGGCGACCCATGACGCAACGCTCGGCGTGCTCGCCGCCCTGCGCGAAAGGCTGTTTCGCGGCTTTGCCGAACCGGGTGCGGCTCGCACGCTGTTGCATCGACCCGCAAAGCTGCTTTTCCGGCTGACGGCCGATATCGATGCGCTCGATTCCCTCTACCTGCGCATCCTCGTGCCGGCTGCAGTCGCGATCGGTGCAGCCCTGGCGGCAAGCGTCGTGCTGGGGCTGATGCATCCCCTGTTCGGTCTGTGCTTCGGCCTTTTTCTCGCCGGTGCCGGCCTCGGCCTGCCTGTCATCGCCGGGCGGGCGGCGCGCAAACATGCCCGCCGACGTGCCCGTGGCATCGAGGCGCTGCGGTCGCGAACGATCGATCTCGTTGCCGGCCAGACCGATCTGCTGATGGCCGGCCGCCTTGCCGCGCAGACAGGTACCATCGCTGCGGCCGACGCCTACTCGGCCCTCGCCGACGACCGGCTGAACCGTGTCGAAACCGGCCTGACATTCGGCTTCGGCCTTGTCTCGACCCTGCTGCTGACGGCATCGCTGCTTGCCGTTGCGGCGGTTGCGGAAACGAAGGTGATTGCCGCTCCTGTCGCCGCACTCGGCCTGCTCGTCGCCTTTGCGGCAGTCGAACCCTTCGCGGCGCTCCGCCGTGGTGCCCTGGAACTCGGCAGGACGTTGCTTGCGGCAAAGCGCATCGCGCCGCGGCTTGCCACCGCGGCAGCACCCGAACCATTGGCGGTGCCGGTGCCGGGATGCGTTTTTTCGCTGGCGAAGGTGTCGGCCTTCCATGAAAACTCCGCTGTGCCGGCGCTCGAGGATATCGAACTCACCCTTCAACCGGGCCAATGCCTCGCCGTCATCGGTAGCAGCGGCGCCGGCAAGTCGAGCCTGCTTACCCTCCTTTCCGGTGAATTGCCGGCAAGGACGGGAAGTGTTGCCGCGATGGCGGCGACGCTGCTGACACAACGGACGGAACTCTTCGAGGACAGCCTGCGCGGCAACCTGCTCCTTGCAAACCCGGATGCGAACGAGGCCCGTCTTCGCGAAGCGCTCGCCGCCGCCGGGCTGCTTGCCGATATCGAGGCCATGCCGCGGGGGATCGATACCCCGCTCGGCGAAGGCGGGCTCGGCCTTTCCGGTGGCCAGTCGCGCCGGCTGGCGCTTGCCCGGCTCTTCTTGCGCGACACGCCGCTCTGGCTGCTTGACGAGCCGACCGAGGGCCTCGATGGTGTCACCGCCCGCGACGTGCTCGCCCGTCTTTCCGCGATGGCGGCGGGCCGCTCGCTGGTGATCGCCACGCATATCCGCCGCGAGGCTGCGATTGCCGACCGCATCGCCGTCATCGAAGGCGGTCGCATCACAGAAATTTCGCGCCGCGGAGAGGCGGCGTTCGAAAAGGCGCTCGACCGGCTTCGGCCGGACTGAGCGAGACCGCATGCCCTGAGCGCTGATCGGCGCTGAGGAACGCTTGTATCCCGTGGGACCGTGGGAGAAAGACAATGGAACTAGATATCGTAGCACTTTCGCGCTTCCAATTTGCGCTGACGGCGCTTTACCACTTTCTGTTCGTGCCCTTGACGCTCGGCCTGTCCGTGCTCTTGGCGATCATGGAAACCGTTTATGTCATGACCGGCCGCCAGATCTGGCGGCAGATGACGAAATTCTGGGGCACGCTGTTCGGCATCAATTTCGTGATCGGTGTCGCCACCGGCATCGTCATGGAATTCCAGTTCGGCATGAACTGGAGCTATTACAGCTATTATGTCGGCGACATCTTTGGCGCGCCGCTGGCGATCGAAGGCCTGATGGCCTTCTTCCTCGAGGCGACCTTCGTCGGGCTGTTCTTCTTCGGCTGGGAAAAACTGTCGAAGGTCGGGCACCTGGTCGCCACCTGGGCGGTGGCGCTCGGCTCGAACTTTTCCGCGCTCTGGATCCTGATCGCCAATGGCTGGATGCAGAATCCCGTCGGCTCGGCGCTCAATCCGCAGACGATGCGCATGGAGATCACAAGCTTCTTCGACGTGGTCTTCAACCCGGTTGCCCAGGCGAAATTCGTCCATACGGTGTCGGCAGGTTACGTCTGCGCCTCGATCTTCGTGCTCGGCGTTTCTGCCTGGTATATCCTCAAAGGCCGGCATATCGAACTTGCCAAGCGCTCGATGACGGTCGCCGCCTCCTTCGGTCTCGCATCGGCACTATCAGTTGTCGTGCTTGGCGACGAGAGCGGTTATCTCGCGACCGAGAACCAGAAGATGAAGCTCGCGGCAATCGAGGGCATGTGGAAGACGGAACCGGCGCCGGCGGCCTTCACCGCCTTTGGCTTCCCCGACCAGGAGGCGCGCGAAACGCATTTTGCCGTGCACATTCCCTGGGTCATGGGCCTGATCGGCACGCGCTCGCTGACGACCGAAATCCCCGGCATCGACAAGCTCGAACAGCAGGCAGAAACCCGCATTCGGGACGGCATCAAGGCTTACGACGCGCTGCTGCAGATCCGTTCGGCACCGGCACAGGACCAGGTTGCGCAGGAAGTGCGCAGCTCCTTCGAGGATCTCGGCCACGATCTCGGTTACGCTCTTTTGCTGAAGCGTTACGTCGACGATCCGCGCCAGGCGACCGACGAGCAGATCGTTCAAGCCGCACGTGATACCATCCCGCACGTGCCGACGCTCTTCTGGTCCTTCCGCATCATGGTTGGCCTCGGTATCTTCTTCATCCTCTTGACCGCCACCTTCTTCTGGCTGTCGGCGCGCCGCCATCTCGACAAATATCCGCTGCTTCTGAGGATTGCCGTGCTGGCGATCCCCCTGCCCTGGGTCGCCATCGAACTCGGCTGGGTCGTCGCCGAGTTTGGCCGCCAGCCCTGGGTGATCGAAGGCGTTCTGCCGACGGCCGCCGCCGTCTCCAGCCTCGGCGCCGGCACCGTGCTTCTGACCATCATCGGTTTTGCGGCACTCTATACGACGCTGATCGTCATCGAGATGGGCCTGATGATCAAGGCGATCAAGCAAGGGCCGGAGCCGGACGACGAGCCGGAAGCGGTTCTGATTTCCGAAACCCTCGTCCCGGCCGCGGAGTGACCTGCCATGATCCTTCACGAACTCATCGACTATGAAACCCTGCGTCTCATCTGGTGGCTGCTGCTCGGCGTATTGCTGATCGCCTTTGCGACGACAGGCGGTTTCGATCTCGGCGTCGGCACGCTGCTGCCTTTCGTTGCCCGGACCGATCCGGAACGGCGCGTGGCGATCAACACCATCGGCGCCACCTGGGAAGGCAACCAGGTCTGGCTGATCCTCGGCGGCGGCGCCATCTTCGCCGCCTGGCCGCCGCTTTATGCGGTCTCCTTCTCGGGCTTCTATCTGGCGATGTTCGCGATCCTGTTCGCGCTCATCCTGCGCCCGGTCGGTTTCAAATATCGGTCTAAGCGGGAAAGCGCCAATTGGCGTAATGGCTGGGACTGGGCACTCTTCGTCGGCGGCTTCGTGCCGTCGCTGATCTTCGGCGTTGCCGTCGGCAATGTGCTGCAGGGCGTGCCTTTCCGCTTTGCCGACGATATGCGGATCTTCTACGAAGGTTCGTTTTTCGCCCTGCTCAACCCTTATGCGCTGCTCTGCGGACTGCTTTCCCTGGCCATGCTGACGATGCATGGTGCGGCCTGGCTGGTGCTGAAGTCGAGTGGCCCGGTCGCCGAGCGTGCCAGAAGCTATGGCAGCATCGCCGCCCTTGCCGTTATCGTGCTTTTCGCACTCGGCGGCCTCTTCCTGTGGATCGGCGTCGGTGGCTATCGCATCACCAGCGATATCAGTCCGATCGGCCCGTCCAATCCGCTGCTGAAGACTGTGGCGCTGGAGAAAGGCGCATGGCTTACCAATTATGCCACCCATGCGTGGATGATCGTCGCGCCCGTCCTCGGCTTCGTGGGCGCGGCACTGGCCTTCACTGCCTTGCGTGCAAGGCGCGAGATCATGACGCTGCTCTTCAGCAAACTGGCGATCTTTGGGATCATTTCGACGGTCGGGCTGTCGATGTTCCCATTCATCCTGCCCTCCTCGCTCGATCCGCGATCGAGCCTGACGGTCTGGGATGCATCCTCCAGCCACATGACGCTGTTCATCATGCTTGTAGTGACGGTGATCTTCCTGCCGATTATCTTCGCCTACACAGCCTGGGTCTACAAGGTTCTGTGGGGCAAGGTCGATGAGAAGTCCGTCACCGATAAAAATAGCCACGCATACTAGCGCGGTTCGGCAGAACCGCTCTAACCTTTTGTTTTTACGCAATTCCGGACGGAAAACCGCTTCGCAGTTTTCCTGGAATTGCTCTGAGGGAGATGAAACGATGTGGTATTTCGCATGGATCCTCGGCCTGCCGCTGGCCGCCGCCTTCGCCGTCCTCAACGCCATGTGGTATGAGCTGATGGACGACGCGTCCAGGAAGAAAGCTTCCGAGCCGCGCAAGTAGAAATGCAAGGGCGCGGCTCAAACCGCGCCCTTTCGTGTTGCGTCAGCCTTCCAGCCACTTCACCTGATCGGGTGTGAGCTTGATGTCGAGCGCCGAGAGGCTGTCCTCCAGTTCGGCGACGGTGCGCGGCCCGATCAGCGGAATAACCGGAAAAGGCTGGGCGATCACATAGGCGAGCGCGATATGGATCGGATTGCGGCCGAGCTTGTTGGCAAGCTCGATGGCGCGGTCGCGGCGTCCGAAGTTGCGCTCGGAATACCAGACCCGGACGATCTCCTCGTCATCTCGCTTGTCGCGGCCGGCGCGGTCGGTAAAGAAGCCGCGGCCCTGGCTCGACCAGGCAAAGTTAGGGATCTGCTTCTCGTTCAGCCATTTCTTCCAGTCGTCATCAGAAGCGGCAACGCAGCCGGCCCAGATCGGATCGAGCATCTCGGCGAGCGAGAAGTTGTTGGAAAGCGCTGCCGGCGCCGCCTTGCCAGTCTTTTCGGCATAGGCGATCGCTTCGTCGAAGCGGGCCCGCGTCCAGTTCGAGCCGCCGAATATGCCGCGGATGCGTCCGCGCTTGACCTCGGCATCCATGGCATCGACGAACTCGCCGACGGGAACGTCGGTATTGTCGCGATGCATGAAATAGATGTCGACATAGTCGGTCTTCAGCCGGGAAAGCGACTGGTCGAGCTGCTTTGCGATCATATCGGGATAGCAGAGCGGCGAATGCGCGCCCTTGCCGATCAGCACGATCTCCTCGCGCGGCACCTTGCGGCTTGTGTGCCAGTCGCCGAAGATCGCCTCCGTCTTGCCGCCGCCATAGACATAGGCCGTGTCGAAGGCATTGCCGCCGGCCTCGTAGAAGGCGTCGAGCGTCAGCGTGGCAGAGGCGAAGTTCGGAAAGAACTCGAAGCCGAGTGTCACGACCGAGGCCGGCTTGGAAATGCCGGGAATCTGACGCTGCGGAACGCTGTTGCCGCGCACGACCGCGCCGCCGGCAATGTTTGCCGTGCGCTTGCTGGCTTTTTCAACGCCGTATTCGAGGCCGACGGAGGCCCGCCACTTGTCGAGTACACGCAGGTTTCCGATCAGATCTGCCCAACTCATGCCGGGAGAGCTGAATTCGGTCTTGCCGGCGCGGATGGCATCACCCGCCGCATCCGCCTCGAAGGAATAGAGCCAGCGGTCTTCCCTCAGTTCGACGGTTTCTCGGCTGCCGCCCTTGAAGATCTCGATCTTGCCGACGCCGCCCTTGTGGCCTGAGGCGAACCAGAAGTCCGAAACCTCGATCCGGCCCTCGGAGCCGATGATGCGCAGGACATTGTCCTGCTGCGCCATGATCGAGCAGGAGACTTCGGCGATGATCTCGTTCGGGAACTTGAGCACGGCAGATGCCCATTCATCGACGCCGCTCTCTCCGAGATGGGCGACGCCCGAAACCTTCTCCGGTTCCCGGAAGGCCTTGCCCTCCGCGGCGCCTGATATCAGTCTGGCCATCGAGACCGGATAGCCGCCGACATCGAGAATGCCGCCACCGGCGGTATCGTTGGCGAAAAGCCGGTGTTCCGGCTTGTAGCTGCCCATATTGAAGCCGAAGCTCGAGCGGATGATCCGAATGGTGCCTATGACGCCGCTTTTGACGAGTTCGACCAGCTTTTGCGTCTGCGGATGCACGCGGTACATGAAGGCCTCGCCGGCAAAGACGCCGGCTTTTTTTGCCTCGTAGTAAACGGCTTCGGCATCATAAGCCGAGAGCGCGATCGGCTTTTCCACCAGTATGTGCTTGCCGGCGCGTGCCGCCTTGATCGCCCATTCGGCGTGGCCGGTGTGAGGGACGGCGATGTAGATCGCATCGATCTCCTTATCGGAGAGCAGCGCCTCATAACCATCGACGATGCGGGCGCCGGGGAAACCTTCGGCAAGGCCCGGCTTTGCCGGATTTCGGGTAGCGATCGCTACCAGCTTCCCCGTACGAGAATGGGCGACGCCGTCTGCAAAGGTGCGGGCGATGGTGCCGGGGCCGATAATGCCCCAGCGGATCGGTTGATCTGAAGTCATGGAAAATCCTCTTTCGTCTTTCTGTCCTGGGATTTAGTTTAGCGAAGCCGCTTGCCGGCGCCGTCGAAAAGGAATGTGCGGCTTGCGGGAAGGCCGACTGTCAGCGTTTCGCGATTGCCGGCGACGCGCGATTCCGGCCGCTCGATGATCAGTTGCTCGGGGCCGATGGTGGCGTAGATGTAGCTGGTATTGCCAAGATGTTCGGCGACGTCGATGGTGACGGTGAGGTCGGTATCGCCGGCGCCCGCATCGACGAAATGTTCGGGACGGATGCCGAGCGTCACCTTTGCGCCGGCTTCGATGGGATCGGCGACCGGCAGCGTCAGACGGGTATTGGCATCGCTTTCCAACGCAATCACCGCCCTGCCCGGCTGCGTCTCAACCACCACGGCCTTGAGGAAATTCATCTTCGGCGAGCCGACGAAACCGGCGACGAACTGGTTGGCGGGATCGTCGTAAAGGTCGAGCGGTGCGCCGATCTGCTCGATATTGCCGGCGCGCAGCACGACGATCCTGTCGGCGAGCGTCATAGCCTCCGTCTGGTCGTGGGTGACGTAGATCATCGTCGTCCCGAGCTGTTTGTGCAGCCTGGAGATTTCGACGCGCATCTGCACGCGGAGTTCTGCATCGAGGTTCGACAAAGGTTCGTCGAACAGGAAGACCTGGGGTTCGCGGACGATGGCGCGGCCGATCGCGACACGCTGGCGCTGACCGCCGGAAAGCTGCTTTGGCCGGCGCTTCATCAGTTCGGTGATCTGCAGGATCTCGGCGACGTGGCGCACGCGCCGCTCGGTGTCGGCTTTCGGGTTGCCGTTCATGCGCAGGCCGAAACTCAAGTTTTCCTCGACCGTCAGGTGCGGATAGAGCGCATAGGACTGGAAGACCATGGCGATGCCGCGGTCGGCCGGCTCGACGTCGTTGACGACCCTGCCGCCGATCTGAAGCTCGCCTGATGTAATGTCCTCGAGGCCAGCGATCATCCTGAGCAGCGTGGACTTGCCGCAGCCGGAGGGGCCGACGAAGACGACGAATTCGCCGTCCTTCACCTCCAGATTGGCGCCGTGAATGATCTCAAAGCCGCCGAAGCGCTTGACGATGTTGCTGAGTGAAAGCTCTGCCATGCGGCCTCCCTATTGTTCGATTATTTGATTGCGCCGGCCGCGATGCCGGCGATGAAATGGCGCTGGAGAGCCACGAAGACGACGAGGATCGGCGCCGTCAGCAGTACCGCGCCGGCCATGATGCCGCCCCAGGAGACCTTGGTGAGGCCGATCAGCGTTCCCAATGCCACCGGTGCCGTCATCATCCCCGGTCTGGAATTGATCAGCAGCGGCCAGAGGTAGTTGTTCCACGAGTGCAGGAACAGAATGATCGCCAATGCCGCCATGGTCGGGCGCGCTAAGGGCAGGGCGATGCGCAGGAAGATCTGCCATTCCTTGACGCCCTCAACGCGGGCCGCATCGAAGAGCTCGCCCGGCATCATCGAGAAGGACTGCCGCATGAACAGCACGCCGAGCGAATTGAACAGCGGCGGCACGATCAGCGCCACCCAGGTGTTTGCCAGCTTGAATTCGCGTGCCACCATGATGAATTGCGGGATGACGACCACCGAAAACGGCAGCGTGATCGTGCCGAGGATGATGGCGATGACGACGGAGCGGCCGACGAAACGGTAACGCGCCAGCGCCCAGCCCGCCATCGAGGTCAGCAGTACCGAGAGGACTGTATAGATGAGCGCGACGCCGATGGAGATCACCATTGCGCCGATGAAATCGGTATCGGCCTGCAGGTTTTTGAAATTCTCAACGAAGTTGGTCGACGGCCACAGCACGATGTCAGGACTGAAGATGCCATTGTCGGGCATCGTGGAGAAGACAAACATCATCCAGAGCGGAAACAGCCAGATGAGCGCCAGCGGCGCCAGTGCGGCATGCAACGCGATCTGGCGCAGCAGAAGGGATTGCGATTTGGATTTCATTTCGGATCCCTCCCGACCCAGAGATTGAAAAGCGAGATCGCCACGGCAAGGGCGGCCATCGTATAGGCGATGGCCGAGGCATAGCCGAAGTTCAGCGAGGTGAAGCCCTGGCGATAAAGCAGCAGGCCGAGCGTCTCGGTGCCGCCGCCAGGACCGCCGCGATTGGTGATCAGGAAGGGCTCGGCGAACAGCTGCATGGTGCCGATCACCGAGAGCACCACGCAGAAGAGGATGATCGGTTTGAGGAGCGGCAGGGTGATGTGGAAGAACTGCTGGACCTTGCTCACCCGGTCGAGCGTCGCCGCCTCATAGACATCGTCGGGAATCGACTGCAGACCGGCGAGGATGATGATGGCGTTGTAGCCGGCCCAGCGCCATGTGACGGCGAGGATGATCAGCGCCATGGCTGCATTTGCATTGTCGAACCAGGAGACCGGGCTGAGACCAACAGCCGAGATCAGCTTGTTGATGATGCCGAAATCGAGGCTGAACATCAGCCGGAAGACGGCAGCATAGGCGACCTCGCCGACCACGACAGGCGCGAAGAAGGCGAAGCGGAAGAGCGGCCGCGCTTTCAGCAGCGGCGAATTGAGCAGCACGGCCATAACAGTCGCAAGCGCGATCATCACAGGCACCTGGATCACCAGGATGATCAGCGTATTGTAGAGAGCGTTGTAGAAAGCCGGGTCATAGAAGAGCCGGCCCCAATTGGCCTGGAAACTGAATTTCCACGGATTGATTCGCGTGTTCTGAAACGAAATCAGGAACGAATTGATAATCGGCCAGACCCAGAAGGTGGCAAAGACCAGCAGATAGGGGGCGAGGAACGCATAGGCGCTCCGGGTTCTGAACGGCATCAAGCCTCCTCCTCACGAACGAATGACCGGCCGCTTTGCAAACCGGGGGAAAGCCGGGCGCATGAAGCGCCCGGCATCGTCATTCATTGCGCGATCGGAAGACCGGTCGCCGAAGCAATCTGCTTGGCGGCATCGTCGAGAGCCGCCTTTGCATCGGGATAACCGCCAGCGAAGAACTTCGTCTGCGTTGCCTTGAAGATGGCTTCGGCATCGCTCTGGAACGCGGTGCCGCGGCTCGGCACGATCTTTGGCAGTGTCGCCAGAATATCCGCCCAGACCTTCTGGCCGCCCCAATAGGGCTGCGGCTCGTTGACGAATGGATCCTTCTCAGCCGAAAGCAGTGACGGGACCAGACCGAATTCCTTCAGCATGGTGATCTGGCCCTCATCTGTGCCGAGGGCGTAGTTGACGAATTTCCAGGCGGCTTCCTTATTCGCGGATGTCGCCGAAATGGCGAGCGACGAACCGCCGAGATTGGCCGCATGCGGGCCATCGGCCGTCAGGCTCGGCATTCTGTAGACGCCCCACTTGCCCTTCAGATCGGGAGAGGTCGAGCGCACGGTGCCCTCGTACCAGCCGCCATACAGCTGGCTTGCAGCCTTGCCGGCGGTATTGGCCTGGATCTTTTCGTCCCAGTTTGCCGCCGTCAGCGTGCCGGTGTCCTTCATTTCCTTCACCTTTTGCAGCGAGGCGACGCAGGCCGGCTGGTTGATGGTGATATTCTGACCGTCGGTCGAGTAATAGCCGCAGCCCTGTTCATTGGCGATCATGCGGAACCATTCGCTGTCGCCGTTGAAGTCGGCCTGGGCCATGACGACGCCGGGATTGGCGGCGGAAATCTTCTTGCCGGCGGCGATGAAATCGTCCCAGGTGCTGATCGTGCTCGGATCGACGCCGGCCTTTTCGTAGAGATCGCGGCGGTAGAAGACGGCGACGGGGCCGGAATCCCACGGCATCGCGTAAGCAACATCGCCGACCTCGAGCTCGGTGCGCTTGAAGTCAGGGAATTTCGCCTGGATATCGGCCGTGTAGCCGAGCTCCTTCAGATTGGCGAAGCAATCCGGGAAACGGCTCCAGAAGATTTCAGCCTCGAAATTCTCGATGCTGACGATGTCGGGCAAGCCGTCGCCGCCGGCAGCACACGCTGCCAGCGTCTTGTCGAAGACCTGGCTGTTGCCGAGGTCCTCGACGGTGATCTTGATATCGGGAAACTGCTTGTTGAAGCCTGGAAGCGTGGACTTCAATGCCGATGCAGCGACATTCCAGCTCCAGATGGTGAGATTGGCCGACTGCGCGAATGCGGAGCCGGAAGCAAGCACTGCGACAGCTGCGGTCGCAGCGAGAAGTTTGAAGCGCATTGAAAATCCTCCCTTTTCAATTGCCGATCTTACGAACGCGGTTAAACTATCTGCAAGGGAGCGGCTGTCTCCTAAAAAGGGAATATGGATTTGGCGGAAAGTAAGATCGGTACGCGTGCAATCTATCAGCCCGGCGCAAGCAGCATCGAGGGATTGCCGACGGCGCTGCAAATATTTCACGCTCATCCGCCTGTTATGGCCATGCCGCACTGGCACGCGCAGGTCGAGGTCAACTACGTGATTCGCGGCACCGTTCATTACCGCATGAGCGACCATGAATTCCGGTTGAACGCCGGCGAAATGTGCCTTTTCTGGGGTGGCCAGCCGCATCAGATGGATGAATCCTCAGACGATTCGCTCTATGCCGGCGCCCATCTGCCGCTCGTCTATTTCTTCCGGCTGCGCCTGCCGATCAGCGTTTCTAGCCGGCTGATGAAGGGCGAGACGCTGCTGACATCGGCAACAGACGCCGCCGACAACGAGAACTTCACCCGCTGGTTCCGCTATGCCAACTCAGGCGACCCCGCCAAGGCCCAGCACGCCGTCGACGAGCTGCTGCTGCGCATCGAGCGCATCGCGCTCGAACCCTATTCGATGACGTCGCAGGCAACCGTCAATCTCGAAGGGGATCACCCGCATCCGCATTCCTCGCGCAGCGTGGCTCGCATGTGCGATTTTATCGCCGCCAATTTCCTGCACGACATCGATTCCGTCGACATCGCGCGTGCCGCCGACTTGCATCCGAAATATGCGATGAACCTGTTCAAACGATCGACCGGCATGACGCTCAGCAAATATGTGACACTGCTGCGGCTGTCGCGCGCCCAGGCGATGCTGATGAGCGAGGGCGCAAATGTGCTGCAGGTGGCGATGGACAGCGGCTTCGGCTCGATCAGCGCCTTCAATAAGTCCTTCCGCCACATCGCCGGCATGTCGCCGTCGAATTTCCGCCGCGATATCCGGCTGGTGACGACGATGCCCGCCGGCGCCTTCCGCAACTAGCTCAGGGCCAGCCGCAATTCGGCGTTCTGGTGCGTCTGCCTGCGACTTGTTTTTCACTGGGCAAAAAAGAACCAACGCCTAAGCTGGCGGCAGAATGCGCACATTTTATGTGCAAGTGCATGCACTATGCATCTCCGGGAGAATTGATGCCATCGCATTCTCAATGAAATCAATGCTTTATAATACTGGCACACCCTTTGCTTCGACATTTGCAGAGTTGGTGGCTAGGGTTCCGGCGTCGCAAGGCGTGGCTGGTCCGAGAGCTGCCACCGGCAGGGGAGACATCCCGCCGGGTGCACGGCGGGACAAAAGCCCGGGAGACCTCGTAAGCCAAGGGATTGGCGGCACGATGGTCATTGCCGATCCCTTTTGAAGAAAAGCAAAAGGGGAATTTCAATGCAGACTTTTTCGAAGATTCTATCGATTGCCGCACTGACGGCTTCCCTGGCGCTGGGACTCGGCTCCATCGCCAAGGCCGAACAGAAAACCGATTTCAAGGTCGCCTGGTCGATCTATGTCGGCTGGATGCCCTGGGGCTACGCCGCCGATCACGGCATCGTCAAGAAATGGGCCGACAAATACGGCATCAAGATCGAAGTCACCCAGTTCAACGACTATGTCGAATCGATGAACCAGTATACGGCCGGCGCCTTCGACGCCGTGACCCTCACCAACATGGACGGCCTGTCAATCCCGGCTGCTGGCGGCGTCGATACGACAGCTGTTATTGTCGGCGACTTCTCGAACGGCAACGATGCCGTCATCCTCAAGGACAAGACGAGCCTTGCCGACATCAAGGGCCAGAACGTCAATCTCGTCGAATTTTCCGTCTCGCATTATCTGCTTGCCCGCGCGCTCGAAAGCATCAAGCTGACCGAGCGTGACGTCAAGGTGGTCAACACGTCCGACGCCGATATGGTCGCCGCCTACAAAACGGCTGACGTGACCGCTGTCGTCACCTGGAACCCGCTGGTCTCGACCATTCTCGAGGATCCCACGGCCAAGAAGGTCTTCGACAGCTCGCAGGTGCCGGGCGAAATCATCGACCTGATGGTCGCCAATTCAGGTGTGCTGAAGGACAATCCGAATTTCGGCAAGGCGCTCGCCGGCATCTGGTATGAAACCGCGGCACTGCTGACCGCCGACAGCGCCGACGGCAAGGCCGCACGCGAGGCGATGGGCCAGGCATCGGGCACCGATCTCAAGGGCTTCGAATCCCAGCTCGCCGCCACCAAGCTGTTTGCCAAGCCGGCCGAAGCCGTTGCCTTCACTGCCTCGGGCAGCCTGCCGAAGACCATGGATCTCGTTCGTAACTTCCTGTTCGAGAAGGGCTTGCTCGGCAATGGTGCGCCGTCGGCCGACGTCATCGGCATCGAAATGCCGGATGGCAAGATCCTCGGCGATAGTGGCAACGTCAAACTGCGTTTCACCGCGACCTACATGAAGGCAGCCGCCGACGGTTCGCTCTGAGCGATGTCCAAGCAGCGGAGCGGCTTTGACCGCGCCGCCCAACCTTCATCAGCGGAGCTTTCCTCATGCGCTGGATCAACACGAGGCCGAGCCGGGGCGCGCAGCTTGCCTTGATGCTGCTGCCCTTCGTGCTGCTGATCGTTGCCTACACTTTCGGCTCGGCAGCACGGCTGGCGGAAAACGCCAACGACAAGCTGCTGCCCGGTCTTGCCGGTTTTGCCGATGCAGTCGATCGCCTGGCCTTCATCGCCGATCCGCGCACCGGACAATATCTGCTCTGGTCCGATACGGGCGCGAGCCTGGTCCGCCTGTTTGCCGGACTCGGCATCTCCACGATCATTGCGCTCGTCATCGGCATGCTGATCGGCATGCTGCCTTATCTCCGGGCGCTGCTCTCCCCTTTCGTTGCGGTTATTTCCATGGTGCCGCCGCTGGCGCTGCTGCCGATCCTCTTCATCGCCATGGGGCTCGGCGAAGCCTCCAAGATCGCGCTCATCGTCATCGGCGTTGCGCCGACGATGATCCGCGACCTTGCGCTGAAGGCGCTGGAATTGCCGCGCGAACAGATCGTCAAGGCTGAAACGCTCGGCGGCTCCTCCTGGCAGATCGGCCTTCGCGTGGTGCTGCCGCAGATCCTGCCGCGGCTGATCACCTGCCTCAGGCTTCAGCTCGGTCCGGCTTGGCTGTTCCTGATTGCGGCCGAGGCGATCTCGTCGGATTCCGGCCTCGGCTACCGCATCTTCCTCGTCCGCCGCTATCTCTCGATGGACGTCATCTTTCCCTATGTCGTCTGGATCACGCTGCTCGCCGTGATCATGAATTATATCCTCGATCGCATTCGCATCGCCGTCTTCCCCTGGTCTGAGCTGGAGAAGCAGGCATGAGCGAGTTGGTGATCGAAAAGGTATGGAAAGAGTATGGCGACCAGATTGTGCTCGAAGACGTGTCGCTGACGGTCGCCTCGCGCGCCTTCGTCGCCCTCGTCGGCCCGTCAGGCTGCGGCAAGTCGACGTTCCTGCGCATGCTGCTCGGCCAGGAGCGACCAACACGAGGAACGATCCTGCTCGACGGCGAAGCCCTGCCGCAGGAGCCAGGCCCGGATCGCGGCGTCGTCTTCCAACGCTACTCCGTGTTTCCGCATCTGACCGTCCTCGGCAACGTGCTGCTTGGGCGGGAACTCTCAAGGTCCCGCTACAAGGCCAAGCTTTTCGGCGCCGCCCGCCGCAGTGCCGTCGACGAAGCCCGGCGGCTGATTGCCGAAGTCGGCCTTTCCGGCGCCGAGGACAAATATCCGGCACAACTATCAGGCGGCATGCAGCAGCGCCTGGCGCTGGCGCAGGCCCTGATCATGAAGCCGAAGGTGCTGCTGCTCGACGAGCCCTTTGGCGCGCTCGATCCCGGCATCCGCGCCGAGATCCACACATTGATGAAGCGGCTCTGGCACGAAACGCAGATGACCGTCGTCATGGTGACCCACGACATGCGCGAAGCCTTCACGCTGGCGACGCGCGTCGTCGCCTTCGAGCGCAAGCGTGATCGCCCGGAGGAAAAGGAGCGCTACGGCGCGACGGTCACCAAGGACATTTCGATCTGGCCGCCCAGGCTTGCCGGCGCGACCAGCATCTTCAGCCCCGACCGGGACGGCCCGGTCATTTCTCTGGGCCTTTGCCGGGACGACCCGGCTTCCAGTCCGTCAGGAGAAAAACCATGATGCATGTCAGACGTTCGCCCGAAGAAATTGCCGCCAACCGGCAGCGCTACGAGGAACATCAGAAGAAGGGGCTGGAATTTGCCCCGAAGGCCCTGCCGGCGCCGAGCCCCCTGCCCGCTCCCGCAATCGATGCTGCCGCGATCATCCATCAGGAAACCATCCCCGGCGGCTGGTACTGGTCGACTGCGCTGAAGCGTGGCGAGGCGCTCCGCATCGACCAGGGCGAAGGCGCATCGACCGTAGCGCTCGTTGCCTGGAACGCCACCGACACCAGTGAAAGGCTCAATCTCGTCGATACGGTCAAGGTGCAGTGGACGACCGCCCTCGGCAAGGGCCGCGTTATCTTCTCAGATATGGGCCGGGTGATGTTTTCGCTGATCGAGGATAGCTCCGGCGCCCATGACTGCCTGATGGGCGGCTCGACGGCAGCTTCGAACGCTGCAAAATATCCTGGCGTCAAGACCCGCAACACCCGCGACAATCTCGTGCTCGTCGCCGGCAAGCTTGGTCTCACGAGGCGCGACATCCCGGCGATTCTCAATCTCTTCGCCCCCGTCCGCGTCGACGATGACGGTGGCTTCCACTGGCGTGGAAAACTCTCCAACAGCGGCGATTACGCCGAGCTGCGCGCCGAGATGGACATGATCGTCGGCTTTTCGAATTGCCCGCATCCGCGCGATCCCGACCCGGTCTATGCGCCGAAGCCGGTGATCGTCACGCGTTTTCGCGCGCCCGCACCCGCTGTCGACGACCTCGCGCGCACGGCGACCGCTGAAGCCCTTCGCGGCTTCGAGAACAACGCCGCGATGCTGGCCTGAGGGAGAATACGATGACCGATTTCATCAAGACTTCAGCTTCGCGCAGCCTCGAAACCGCCGTGCAGGATCATTTCATCGCGGCCGAAGCGCCATGGTCCGGCATCGTCCGCAAGGGTCAGACGATCCGCATCGAGGACAGCTACGGCCAGCAGGCGATCGACACGCTGTTTTATCGTGCCGATGATTTTGCCGAGCGTTATTCCAACCAGGATACGATGCGGGCGCAGGGTGGCGCCTATATCGGCACCGGCACGAAGATCGTTTCGAACGAAGGCAACGTCATGCTTGTCATGACGGCCGACAGTTGCGGCCGTCACGATACATCAGCCGGAGCCTGCTCCTGCGAAAGCAATACGGTGCGTTTCGGCCACGGCACCAAATACCTGCATGCCTGCCGCGACAATTTCGTGCTCGAGGTGACAAAACACGGCATGAGCAAGCGCGACATCGTGCCGAACATCAACTTCTTCATGAACGTGCCGATCAAGCCGAACGGCGAGATGACGATTGTCGACGGCATTTCCGCACCTGGCGATTATGTCGAGCTGGTCGCTGACATGGACGTGCTCTGCGTCATCTCCAATTGCCCACAGATCAACAATCCCTGCAACGGTTTCGATCCGACGCCGATCCGGGTGCTGATCTGGGACGGCGAGGACTGATCGATGTTCACCAAGGTCCTGATCGCCAACCGCGGCGAAATCGCCGTCCGCGTTATCCGCACATTGAAGAAGATGGGCATTGGCTCGGTTGCCGTCTATTCCGATGCCGATCGGTTCTCGAAGCCGGCGCTGAGCGCCGACGAGGCCGTGCGCCTCGGTCCGGCGCCGGCCGCCGAGAGCTATCTCAACGTCGATGCCGTCATCGCCGCCTGCAAGGCGACGGGAGCCGAGGCCGTGCATCCGGGCTATGGCTTCCTGTCGGAGAACATCGGCTTTGCCGAGCGGCTTGCCGCTGAAGGTATCGCCTTCATCGGCCCGCGGCCGGAACATCTGTCGGCTTTCGGCCTGAAGCATACGGCCCGCGAACTGGCGAAAGCCAGCGGCGTGCCGCTGCTGCCCGGCACCGATCTCTTGCAGAGCGTCGAAGAGGCGCTTTCGGCCGCAGAAACTATAGGCTATCCCGTCATGCTGAAGAGCACGGCTGGCGGCGGCGGCATCGGCATGCAGCTCTGCGCCGATACAGCCGGCCTCAAGGCCTCATTCGAAAGCGTGCAGCGGACGGCGCGGGCCAGCTTCGGCGATGCGCGTGTCTATATCGAGCGCTTCGTCGCCGAAGCACGCCATGTCGAGGTGCAGATCTTCGGCGACGGCAAGGGTCGCGTGATTGCGCTCGGCGAACGCGACTGCTCGCTGCAGCGGCGGAACCAGAAGGTCGTCGAGGAAACCCCTGCACCTGGCCTTTCCGCGGAGATACGGGCGCGGCTGCACAAGGCGGCGATCGATTTGGGGAGCTCGGTCTCCTATGAATCGGCGGGCACCGTCGAATTCATCTATGATCCCCAGCGTGAGGAATTCTATTTCCTTGAGGTCAATACCCGCCTGCAGGTCGAACACCCCGTCACGGAAGCCGTCTTCGGCATCGACCTCGTCGAATGGATGATCCGGCAGGCGGCCGGCGAAGACGTGCTCTCGGGTGGTAAGACCCTGACGCCGAAAGGTGCGGCGATCGAGATGCGGATCTATGCCGAGATGCCGCACGCCGATTTCCGCCCGAGTGCCGGCCTTTTGACCGAAGTCATTTTTCCGGAAAGCGCCCGCGTCGACGGCTGGATCGAGACGGGAACCGAGGTCACGCCCTTCTATGATCCGATGCTTGCCAAGCTGATCGTGGCGGCGGAAGACCGCCCCGCGGCGATCGAAAAACTGAAGGCAGCACTCGCCGAAACGGCGATATCAGGCATCGAGACCAATCTTGATTATTTGAGAACGATCGCCGCTTCCGAATTGCTGGCCAGCGCCAAGGTCAAGACGACGGCGCTGCGCGACTTCGCCTTCGTTCCCGACGTCGTCGAGGTTCTCGCGCCCGGCGCGCAGTCAAGCATTCAGGAACTGCCGGGCCGGCTCGGCCTCTGGCATGTCGGCTTGCCGCCGAGCGGTCCGATGGACGAGCGCTCCTTCCGCCATGCCAACCGGCTGGTCGGCAATGCCGACGTGACGGCGGCACTCGAACTGACGGTTTCCGGCCCGACGCTGCGGTTTTATGCCGACCAGAGGATCGCGCTTGCCGGCGCCCGGATGGCGATGACATGTGACGGCATAAAGTTGCCGCACGATGCGCCAGTACTGATCCGCGCCGGTCAGGTTCTGTCGATTGGTACGATCGAAGGACCAGGACAGCGCGCCTATCTCGCCGTCGCCGGTGGTTTTGCCGCTCCCGTTGTGCTCGGCTCGCGCGCGACCTTCGGCCTTGGCCAGTTCGGTGGCAACGCCACCGGTACGCTGAAGACAGGACATGTGCTGCATTTTGCCCGCCAGGGGCCGGCCGAACCGGTGATACCGGCGACGGAGCCGGCCGCCTTGACGCGCGAATGGGATGTCGGCGTGCTCTACGGCCCGCACGGCGCGCCAGATTTCTTCGAGGACAGCGATATCGAGACGCTGTTTTCGACGGCCTACGAGGTGCATTTCAACAGCGCCCGCACCGGGGTGCGGCTCATCGGCCCCGCCCCGGTTTGGGCGCGCCACGATGGCGGCGAAGCGGGGCTGCACCCCTCCAACCTGCATGACAATGCCTATGCGATCGGGGCGATCGATTTCACCGGCGACATGCCGATCATTCTCGGTCCTGACGGTCCGAGCCTTGGCGGCTTCGTCTGCCCGGCGGTGATTGCCCGCGACGAGCAGTGGAAGATGGGCCAGTTCAAGCCCGGCGACCGTATCCGTTTTCACGCAGTAGCGCGGCCGGAAGACCCGATCGCCGGCCCTGCGGTGCGGCGGGTTGCGGAAGAAACAGGCTCGCCGATCCTCGGCATCAGCGAGGATGGCCCGGTTTCGGTCGTCTATCGCCGCCAGGGCGACGACAACCTGCTCGTCGAATATGGGCCGATGACGCTTGATATCGCGCTTCGGCTGCGGGTGCATCTGCTGATGCAGGCCGTTGTCGAGGCTCGCCTTCCCGGCATCGTCGACCTTACCCCCGGCATCCGCTCGCTGCAGATCCATTATGACGGCACGCAGCTGACGCGCCGGCGCCTGCTGGGGCTGCTCTGCGAGATCGAGGCGACGCTTCCGGCAGCCCAGGAGGTCACGGTGCCGAGCCGCATCGTGCATCTGCCGCTTTCCTGGAACGATCCGGATGCGGAGCTTGCGATGCGCAAATATCAGGAGCTGGTGCGCCCGAATGCGCCCTGGTGCCCGTCGAATATCGAGTTCATCCGCCGCATCAACGGTCTTCCCGACGAACAGGCCGTCCGCGATATCGTCTTTGATGCCAGCTACCTGGTGCTGGGACTCGGCGATGTCTATCTCGGCGCGCCGGTTGCGACCCCGACCGATCCGCGTCACCGCCTCGTGACGACGAAGTATAATCCCGCCCGCACCTGGACGCCTGAGAACGCCGTCGGCATCGGCGGCGCCTATATGTGCATCTACGGCATGGAAGGACCGGGCGGCTACCAGCTCTTCGGCCGCACCATCCAGGTCTGGAACACATGGCGGGAGACGCCGGCCTTTGCCAAGGGCAAGCCCTGGCTGCTGAACTTCTTCGACCAGATCCGTTTCTTCCCGGTCAGCAATCAAGAATTGACGGAGGCGCGCGCCGCCTTCCCGCACGGCGGTTATCCCATCCGGATCGAGGAGACGGAATTCTCCTATGCCGCCTATGAGAAAGAATTGCAGATCAATTCGGCGTCGATCGGCCGTTTCAAGGCAACCCAGCAGGCCGCCTTCGATGCCGAACGCCAGCGCTGGAAGGAAGCCGGGCTCGACAGCTTCGTCACCGATGCAGGCGCGAGCGAAAGTCCCGATGGGGATATTCCCGACGGTTGCTTCGGGGTTGCCAGCGCCGTGCCCGGCAATATCTGGAAACTTCTGGTCGAGCCGGGCTCCCCGGTTGCGGCCGGCGATACACTTGCCATCATCGAATCGATGAAAATGGAAATCAACGTCACCGCCCATGCGGCAGGCCGCGTCCGCGACCTGCGCGCCGGGCCGGGGAGAAACGTCAAAGCCGGCGATATCATCGTCGTTCTGGAGGAATGCTGACATGCTGCCGACCATCCTCGATCTCTCAAGCCTTCGCGCCGCCTATCAATCCGGCCTGACGCCGCTCGACGCCATCGAAGAGGTGATCGCGCGGCGTGCCGCCTCGAGAGATCCGGCAATCTTCATCACCCCTGTGCCGGATGACGATCTGCGGGCCGCCGCGAAAGCCTTAATGGCACGCGCGCCTGAGGCAAACAGCCTGCCGCTCTGGGGCATTCCCTTTGCCGTGAAAGACAATATCGATGCCGCCGGCCTGCCGACGACTGCTGCCTGCCCGGCCTATGCGTATCGGCCGGAAGCGGACTCCACCGTCGTTGCCCGCTTGAAGGCGGCCGGCGCCATCATCATCGGCAAGACCAATCTCGACCAGTTCGCGACCGGCCTTAACGGCACGCGCTCGCCCTATGGCGCGCCGCGTTCGGTCTTCGATGCGGCCTATGTCTCCGGCGGCTCGAGCTCTGGATCGGCGGTCACGGTGGCTTCCGGCCTCGCCGCCTTCGCGCTCGGCACCGATACGGCGGGCTCCGGCCGCGTGCCGGCCGCCTTCAACAATCTGGTCGGCATCAAGCCGACGCCGGGTCTCTTGCCGAATACCGGCGCCATACCGGCCTGCAAGAGCGTCGACTGCATTACGATCTTCGCCGCGACCGTCGGCGACGGCGTTACGATCCGCAAGGTCGCCGAAGGGTTCGATGCCGCCGATGCTTTCTCGCGTCGCGCCATGCCGGCGAACCTGCCGGTATCGGGCTTGCGCATCGGCGTTCTCACCGATGCCGAGCGGGAATTCTTCGGCGACAAGGAGGTGGAGGCGCTCTACGACCAGGCAATCGACCGAGTCAGAGGGCTCGGAGCGACCATCGTGCCTTTCGATTACGCGCCATTCCGCGAGGCGGCGGCCCTTCTCTATGACGGGCCGTGGGTCGCCGAACGTCTGGCGGCGGTCGAGACCTTCCTCGCCACGAACGCAGCCGATTTCGACCCGACGGTCAGGGGGATTATCGAAGGCGCCAAGGGCAAGACCGCGGTCGAGGCTTTCAACGGCCGATACCGGCTGGAAGAATTGCGTCGCAAGACCGAGGCCGAATGGGAAAAGGCCGACGTGCTTCTGCTTCCGACCGCACCGACCAGCTACACCGTAGCAGACATGCTGGCCAATCCCGTCGTGCTCAACGGCCGCCTCGGCCGCTATACGAATTTCGTCAACCTGCTCGATTGCGCAGCGATCGCCGTTCCGGCCGGCTTCGGCAAAGGTGGGCTGCCGGGCGGCGTCACCGTTATCGCACCTGCCTTCACCGACGATGCGCTGGCGCCGCTTGCCGATGCGCTGCACCGCGCAGCAGGTTCCGGCATGGGTATCGACCGGCAGGCGGGGATCCCCGAGGCGAGCCGTGTTGCACCTGGCGATAACGGTTTCATCGAAATCGCAGTCGTCGGTGCGCATCTGACCGGCATGCCGCTCAATCACGAATTGGCAGGCTCCGGCGGGCGTCTGGTCAAGACCTGCCGCACATCAGGCGACTATCGCCTCTTCGTTCTGCCGAATACCACACCAGCGAAACCGGGGCTGCTGCGCGAACCCGGCCATAAGGGTCAGGGGCTGGAGGTCGAGGTCTGGGCACTGCCGGCCGATGCTTTCGGCAGGTTCGTCCAGAAGATTCCGGCACCCCTCGGCATCGGTAAGCTGACGCTCGAAGACGGTTCCAGCGTCTCCGGCTTTGTCTGCGAGGCCCATGCAGTGAAAGGTGCCGAGGAAATCACCTCACTTGGCGGCTGGCGCAACTATATCAGCGCCAAGCTGGCGAGCTGAAGAGAGTCTTGCATGGCGGCAAAACTCATCCGGCACCTGATCGATCTGCTGCGGGACGGTCTGACCGCCCGCAGCGAAGCGATCGGCAGCACCTGTGTCAGCCTTGGCGGCTCTGAGAGCGTTCGGCAAGTTCGACGATGATGCCGTCAGGATCGCGAACGAAAGCGATCTTGTTCAGCATCTCGGAGCGGACGGCGAAGCGCGGCCGCTCCTTGATCTCGACGCCCGCCTGTTCAAGGCGGGCGAAGGTCTCTTCGACATCGTCGAAATGGAAGGTGAGGTGCCGGATGCCGGCCGTATCTTCAGGCACATCGACCGCCCTCGACGCGCCGCCGGGCGGCGCAAAGACCTCGAGCATGCCGCCGCCTGCATCGAGGAACGCGACCTGCACGCCATTCGCCATCGTCTTGCGCAGCACGAGGCTGAGGCCGAGCAGGCCACAGTAGAAATCGACGGTGCGGTCCATGTCGCTGACGGTCATGCCGACATGCTCGAAGGATTTCAGCATGCGAGAGCCCTTCCCGATTCAGACGGTGGCCGCAGCACGCCATTCCCCTGCCGGAAGCCAGGAGCGATAGAGCGGATGATCGGCGGCGATCGGCATCGGCGTCGGTTGTCCGGTTCGCTGCGAGAAATAGGCGGCCGTTACCAGTTCCAAAGAATTGCGGGCATCCTGTAATGTCACCGGTGGGTCGGTGTCCTCGATGATCGCCTTGTGGAAGAGCTCGAACTGACGGGTGTAGCCATCCTCGCCAGGCACATAGGCGGCGAGCGCCTCATCGATCCGCGCCTGATGTTCCTCGGTCCCGGCGACGAACGTCCACGGATCACGGCCCATCGTATAGGGTTCGATGATGCTTTCGGCGACGAGGTCGTTGAAGCAGAAGCGCAGCCGCGAGATCTCCTTGCGCGAACCGAGCGTCATCGACAGCGTCGCCAGCGAGCCGTTCTGCATCTTCACCGAAAGGGCTGCCGTATCCTCGACCTCGATCGGATTGACCAGCGTCGCCCCATAGGAAAACACCTCGGCGCAGGGACCGTGCACATAGTTCAGCATGTCATGGGCGTGGATGGCGTGGCCGAGAAGGCCACCGCCGAGTTCGCTCGCCCATTTGCCGCGCCACGGCACGGCGTAATAATCCGGGCCGCGCCACCAATGTGTCTCGATCGTCGTCAGGAACGGCTTGCCGGCAAGGCCGCGCTCGATCAGCAGCTTCAGTTTCTGCAGGCCGGAGCCGTAGCGGTACTGGAAGATCGGCATCAGCTTTCTGCCGGGGTAACGGGCAAGAATGCGGCCCATCTCGTCGACCTCGGCGATCGAGCCGAACAGCGGCTTCTCGCAGATCACATGCTTGCCGGATTCGATGCCCTTGCGGCAGAGTTCGAAATGCGAGCTCGGCGGCGTCGAAATGTCGATGATGTCGAGATCGTCACGGGCAAACAGCGAATCCGCATCCTGCGCATATTCGCCAATGCCGTATTCCTCGCACAGCGCCTTGCCGCGTTCCTCGTCGAGCGAGCAGAGCACAGGAACCTCGAAAAGCTCCTTGTTCCAGCCGAAGCCGGCCAGATGCCGCGCAGCGATGCCTGCGCCGATGACGCCGACGCGCAATTTCCTGGTCATGATATCCTCCTCAGCGAGCGCCGATGCGCGCGGCTTTCGTCTGGGCTTCCAGCGAAAGACGGCAGACTTCAAAAACATGATCCTGGGTCATCGCCGTCTGCGTGCGGTTGCCGACGTCGGCGGTGAAGGCGTCGAAATAGTCGAGCTTTTCGCCGCTGCAATCGATATGGGTCATTTCCTTGCCGTTGACCAGGAAGAGATGATCCTTGCCCGGCCGGCCGGTAATGTCGATATATTTGCGCAGTTCGATGTAGCCTTCGGTGCCGAGAATAGTGAGGCGCCCGTCGCCCCAGGTCGGCAGCGCCTCCGGCGTGAACCAGTCGACACGGACATAACCCGCCGCCTTTTCGGAGCGCAGAAGCACCTCGCCGAAATCCTCGAAGGCGGGCTTGTCGGGCATGCCGAAATTGCCGATCGAGCTCGCGATGACCTCGCCTGTGGTCGAGCCGGTATAAAACAGGAACTGGTCGATCTGGTGTGAAGCGATATCGACGATAATGCCACCGAAGGCTTCCGGGTCGAAGAACCAGTCCGGTCGGGTCGGCAGCTGCAGCCGGTGTGGACCGACACCGAGCGTCTGGATTACCTTGCCGATCGCGCCTTCGGCAACGAGCTTGCCGGCCTTGACGGCGGAGCGCACGCAGTGGCGTTCGGAAAAGCAGATCGAGAAGATCTTGCCGGTCTCGGCAACGGTGCGCCTGACCTCCTCGAGCTGGGCGAAGGTCGTCACGCCGGGCTTGTCGGTCATCACGTCCTTGCCCGATCTCATCGCGCGGATGGCAAGCCCGGCACGGTCACGGGGGATTGCGGAAATGCAGATGACATCGATTGACGGATCGTCGAACAGCTTTCCCCGGTCGATCTGCGGCGCGTCAGGATAGGTCTTCTCAAAGGCCTCGCGCAATGCCGGCACCGAGGTCTGAGGGCAATAGCCGACGAACTCGCCGCCTGCGGCCAGCAATCCCTTCACGTGATCGAACGTGTGCCCATGGTCGATTCCGACGACGGCAAATCTCAACATCGCTGCAATATCCTCCTGGGATTTTCGTGTGGCCGGGTAATGCCAGCCTCCTCCATGTTGGGCAAAACAGATAACGAAAGCCGGCTCCTGTCAAGGCGAGATGGAGGGCAAAATCGTCACAGCCTGTATTTAAATATTTGAAATTTAACAGTTATTTTGTATCTAAATAGTTATTTTGAGGGCTTTTGCGATTGGATTCCCGAGGAAGCCCGCCGCTTGAGCCGATCGAGAAAAAGTCTTTTTCCCCAACGCATCTTGCCCCGTCTTCATGAATGTGATCGATTTTGGTCGCCGCCGGGTTGGAGGGCGGCAACACCCCGCAATTTTCAAAAGAGCGCTTCTCGCTCGTCTTGACGGAAGATCACCATGTCTCAAGCTCTTCTCGATGTCGCCGCTTCCGATGGTCTTTTCGTTGGCCGCGTCTGGAATCCCGAGGTTGCCGGACCGAGCATTGTGACATCACGCGAGGGCGTGCTGGTCGACATCACGTCGCGCGAGGCGCCGACGCTGAGCGCCCTGCTCGAGCGGCCGGATGCCGCCGGCTTCGTCCGCGCCGCAAGTGGCAAGGCGGTCGGTTCACTGGAGCAGATTGCCGCCAACAGTACGGGAACGCCGGATGAAGTGCGTCCCTATCTCCTTGCACCCGTCGACCTGCAGGCAGTCAAGGCCTGCGGCGTCACTTTCGCCCAGTCGATGATCGAGCGAGTCATCGAGGAGAAGGCTGCCGGCAGTCCGGAACGGGCCGCCTCGATCTGCGAGCGCGTCAGCACGCTGATCGGCGGCAGCCTCACCAATCTGAAGGCCGGTTCGCCGGAGGCGGCCAAGGTCAAGCAGGCACTGATCGACGAGGGCATGTGGTCGCAATATCTCGAGGTCGGCATCGGGCCGGACGCCGAAGTCTTCACCAAGGCGCCGGTGCTCTCCTCGGTCGGTTGGGGTGCCATTATCGGCCTGCATCCGATCTCGACGTGGAACAACCCCGAGCCGGAAATCGTGCTCGCGGTCAACAGCCGCGGCGAGATCAAGGGGGCGGCACTCGGCAACGACGTCAATCTGCGCGACGTCGAGGGCCGCTCGGCACTGCTGCTCGGCAAGGCCAAGGACAACAACGCCTCCTGCTCGATCGGTCCTTTCATCCGCCTGTTCGATGCCGGCTACAGCCTCGATGACGTCCGCAACGCCGAACTCGACCTGAAAGTCACCGGTCAGGACGGTTTCGTGCTGCACGGCAAAAGTTCGATGTCAAAGATCAGCCGCGACCCGACCGATCTCGTCAAGCAGACGGTCGGCGCCCATCACCAATATCCCGATGGTTTCATGCTCTTTCTCGGCACGCTGTTTGCGCCGACGCAGGACCGCGACGCGCCAAAGCAAGGCTTCACCCACAAGATCGGTGATGTCGTCGAGATTTCCTCGGCAGGGCTCGGCGCGCTCGTCAACACCGTTCGGCTCTCCACCGAATGCCCGCCCTGGACCTTCGGTATTTCGGCGCTGATGAGCAACCTCGCAAAGCGCGGTCTTCTCTAAACTACTGATTCCGGCGCCTGCCCTGCAGCAGGTCGAGGACGGAGTTTGCCGCCTCGAGAACATTTGTCCCGGGGCCGAACACGGCTGCAACGCCGTGTTCGTGCAGGAATTCATAGTCCTGACGCGGGATGACGCCGCCGCAGACGACGATGATATCGCCACCGCCCTGTTCCCTCAGCCTGTCGATCAGCTGCGGCAGCAGCGTCCTGTGACCGGCCGCCAGCGACGAGACGCCGACAACATTGACCTTTTCGCTGAGCGCGACGCCGGCAGCTTCCTCCGGTGTCTGGAAGAGGGGACCGGCGAGCACATCGAAGCCGATATCGCCGAAGGCCGAAGCGATCACTTTGGCGCCTCGGTCATGTCCGTCCTGACCGAGCTTGGCGACCATGATCTTCGGCCGGTGACCGATGGCTTCCGTCACTTCGGTCATGCGGGTCCTCAAGACAGCGAGCTCCGGCTCGTTTTCATATGCTTCGCCATAGACGCCTTTGATAACTTCAGGAATGGCGGCATGATCGCCGAAGGCAGCGCGCATCGCATCCGATATTTCGCCGACCGTGGCGCGGGCTCGCGCCGCCGCGATGGCGGCTTCCAGCAGGTTGCCCTTGCCGCTCTGTGCGATCTCTGCCAGGGCCGCCAGCGCCTCGCGCACGGCTCCGCCATCGCGCCGCCGCTTGGTTTCCTCGATCCTTCTTATTTGCGCTTTGCGTACTGCGCTATTGTCGATCTCCAGAATGTCGATCGGCTGTTCGTTGTCGAGCCTATAGCGGTTGACGCCGACGATGACCTCCTCGCCCTTGTCGACAGCTGCCTGGCGGCGCGCGGCCGCTTCCTCAATCAGCCGTTTCGGCAGGCCATCGGCCACGGCCTTGGTCATGCCGCCCAGAGCCTCGACCTCCTCCATCAAGGCCCAGGCCTTATCGGCAAGCTCGGCCGTCAGGCTTTCGACATAGTAGGAGCCCGCCAGGGGATCGACCACTTTTGTCACGCCCGTTTCGTGGCTCAGGATCAGCTGCGTATTACGCGCAATGCGCGAGGAAAATTCCGTCGGCAGCGCGATCGCCTCGTCGAAGGAGTTGGTGTGCAGCGACTGCGTACCGCCGAGCACGGCCGACATCGCCTCGAAAGCGGTGCGGATGATGTTGTTATAGGGGTCCTGTTCCTGCAGCGAGACGCCGGAGGTCTGGCAATGGGTGCGCAGCATCAGCGAGGACTGTTTCTTCGGATGAAACCCTTCCATGATCCGCGTCCAGAGCAGGCGGGCGGCGCGCAGCTTGGCCGCTTCCATGAAGAAGTTCATGCCGATGGCGAAGAAGAATGAAAGGCGGCCGGCGAACTCGTCGACGCTCAGGCCTTTGGCGATGGCGGCGCGGACATATTCGCGGCCGTCGGCCAGCGTGAAGGCCAGTTCCTGCACCAGCGTCGCGCCGGCTTCCTGCATGTGGTAGCCGGAGATCGAGATGGAGTTGAACTTCGGCATCTCGCGGGCGGTATAGTCGATGATATCGGCAACGATCCGCATCGAGGGTTCGGGCGGATAGATATAGGTGTTGCGGACCATGAACTCCTTGAGGATGTCGTTCTGAATGGTCCCCGAGAGCTCGGCCCGTGGAACGCCCTGCTCCTCGCCGGCGACAATGAAGGAGGCAAGGATCGGGATGACGGCGCCGTTCATGGTCATCGACACCGACATTTCGCCGAGCGGAATGCCATCGAACAGGATCTTCATGTCCTCGACGCTGTCGATTGCCACACCTGCCTTACCGACATCGCCCTCGACGCGCGGATGATCGCTGTCATAACCGCGGTGGGTGGCAAGATCAAAAGCGACCGACAGGCCCTTCTGGCCGGCCGCCAGATTGCGGCGATAAAAGGCATTCGATTCCTCTGCCGTCGAGAAGCCGGCATATTGGCGGATCGTCCAGGGCCGGCCGGCATACATCGTCGCCCGCGGGCCGCGAGTGAAGGGGGCAAAACCGGGAAGCGAACCAAGGTGCCCGGCGCCGTCGAGATCCTCGGCCGTATAGAGCGGCTTGACGGCAATGCCTTCCGGCGTCTGCCAGGTCAACGTTTCGGGCGAGCTGCGCAGTTCCTTTTGCGCAAGCTCCGCCCAATCCGACAGCGTCTTCTTCGTCATACAGTTCCTCCGGCTTTTTTCATCTCCACCCTACCATTTCACCGGCTCCTCGTGCGATAGAGCCCGAACAGGATGATTTTAGGCCGAGCTGGCCAAAAATCTGAATCCTGTTCTATATTATATAGTTAGAGCATGATGTCGTCCTGAAACCGCTCACACTTTTCGGCATCATGCTCCAGGATAGTTAATGCGGCAAATCCTTGATTTCTATTGCCGGCTTTGGGACCCGCCTCATGAAGACCATGCAGATCTATGCCTTCGACATGAACTGCGTCGGCCATATCAACCACGGCCTGTGGACGCATCCGCGCGACCGCTCAGCGGACTATACCGATCTCGACTACTGGACGGAGTTTGCCAAGACCGCCGAACGCGGCAAGCTGGACGGCATTTTCCTGGCCGACATCGTCGGTGTCTACGATGTCTATAGGGGCAGTCCGGCACCGGTGATCGAAACGGCGGCGCAGATTCCCGTCAATGATCCGCTGATGCCGATTTCGGCGATGGCCTATGTCACCAAACATCTGGGTTTCGGGGTCACCGTCAACACGACTTATGAGCCACCCTTCCTGCTGGCGCGCCGCATGTCGACGCTCGATCACCTGACCAAGGGACGGATCGGCTGGAACATCGTCACCGGTTATCTCGACAGTGCCGCCCGCAGCATGGGTCTCGACACGCTGCCGGAACATGATGCGCGCTACGACGCAGCCGAAGAATATCTGGAAATTCTCTACAAGCTCTGGGAAGGAAGCTGGGACGACGATGCGGTGCTGCGCGACAAGGCGGGCGGCACCTATGCCGATCCCTCCAAAGTGCGCTCTGTCCGTCACGACGGCAAATATTACCGGATGGAAGGCATCCATCTTTCCGAGCCCTCGCCGCAGCGCACGCCCCTGCTCTTTCAGGCCGGCGCCTCGGCCCGCGGCCAGGACTTTGCCGCTCGCCACGCCGAATGCGTCTTCATTGCCGGGCCTAATCCCAAGGCGGCCAAGCCGACCGTCGATGCGCTGCGGGCGAAGGCGGAGGAATTCGGCCGTGGCGCCGACGCACTGAAGATCCTGAGCCTGATCACTGTTGTCGTCGGGCGGACGGAGAAGGAAGCACAGGACAAGCTCGAGGATTATCGCCGCCACGCGAGCGTCGAGGCCTCGCTTGCACATTATTCCGCTTCGACAGGCGTCGATTTTTCGAAGTATGAATTTGACGACGTCATCGACCAGAGCTCGACCAACGCCAATCAGTCTGCACTTGCGGCCATCACGAAACAGGCAGCGAAGCCGGTGACGCTGCGTGACATCATCGACCAGATGATACTCGGCAGCCGGATGAAACCGGTGGTCGGCTCACCTGAGCAGATCGCCGATCATCTCACGACATGGATCGAAGAGGGCGGCATCGACGGCTTCAATCTGGCGCGGACGGTGGCGCCGGAAAGCCTGCGCGATATCGTCGATCTGGTCGTCCCGGTTCTGCAGGAGCGCGGCGTCTTTAAGGCGGACTATGCTGCAGGACCCTTGCGGCAGAAGCTTTTCGGCGGCGGCAACGGCAGGTTGCCCGCTGCTCATCCCGCCGCCCAGTTCCGGCGCTGAGTTATCGGTGGTCCAGCCCGGCAACCAGCCGGTCGCCAAGCCACTGGATGCCGCAGACGAGCACGATGAGGACGGCCACCACCGCGATCATCACACTGGTTTCGAAACGCTGATAGCCATAGCGGATGGCGAGATCGCCGAGGCCGCCGGCGCCGATTGCGCCCGCCATGGCCGAGGCGCCGATCAGCGTCACCAGCGTGACGGTGAAACCGGCGACGATGCCTGGCAGCGCTTCAGGCACCAGCACCTCGCGGATGATGGTCCAGCGATTGCCGCCCATGGCGCGCACGGCATCGATCAGCCCGCGGTCGACTTCGCGCAGCGACACTTCGGCGATGCGGGCGTAATAGGGCGTTGCGGCGATGGCGAGCGGCACGATGGCCGCCCAGGTGCCGAGCGCGGTGCCGACGATCAGCCGCGTCAGCGGGATCAGCGCCACCAGCAGGATGATGAAGGGCACCGAGCGGAAGCCGTTGATGACTGCGCCGAGCACGCGATTGATCCAAAGGTTTTCGGCGATGCCGCCGCGCGCCGTCGCAAGCAGGGCCAGGCCGAGCGGCAGGCCGGCGACGAGCGAGATCACCCCCGAGGCGAGGGTCATCAGGACCGTCTCCCAAAGGGAGCGAATAAGCAGTTCAAACATGATCGGCGTCATAACCAAGCACCTCCACCCGGGCGGACCGGGCCGTCAGGAATTGTTCGACATTTCCGGCAAGCGCGGGGTCACGCGCGGGAACGGCGATGAAGAACCGCGCCACCGGCTGGTTCTGGATATGGTCAATGCCGCCATGGACGAGGCGGAAGGAATGCGGCAATGCTGCCGAGAGTTCGGCAAATAGCGCGCCCTGCGCCTGTGGCCCGGCGAGATCGACGCTGAGGATCGCTTCGTTGCCCGCCGTCGCCGACAGCCGGCCGGCGATATGCGCAGGAAGCTGCGGGCGGATGCCGCCGAGCAGGCTCCCGGTGATTTCAGTCTGCGGATTGGCGAAGACCGACCAGACCTGCCCTTCCTCGACGATCCGTCCGGCATCGATGACCGCGACGCGATCGGCAATGCCGCGGACCACTTCCATCTCATGCGTGATCAGCAGAATGGTCAGCCCGAGCTTACGGTTGATATCCTTGAGCAGCGCCAGGATCGACCGGGTTGTTTCCGGATCGAGCGCCGATGTCGCCTCGTCGGACAACAGCAGTGCCGGCCGTGCCGCCAGCGCCCGGGCGATGCCGACCCGTTGTTTCTGGCCGCCGGACAGCGATACGGGATAGGTCTTCGCCTTGTCTGCAAGGCCGACGAGCTCGAGGAGCTCATGGGCTCGTTTCAGGCGCTCGCCCTTTGCAAGACCCTCGATCTTCAGCGGCAGCGCGACGTTTTCCTCGACGGTTTTGGCGGAAAGCAGATTGAAATGCTGGAAGATCATGCCGATGCGGCGGCGCAGCGGCTGCAGGTCCTGTTCTGAAAGTCCGGTGATGTCTCGGCCTTCGATGAGGATCTCGCCGCCATCGGCGCGCTCCAGGCCATTCAGGCAGCGGATCAGCGTCGATTTGCCGGCGCCGCTGCGGCCGATGATGCCGAGGATCTCGCCTCTCTTCACTGTCAGCGAAATGCCGTCGAGGGCTGCAGTGGTTCCGAACCGTCGCTTCACGTCGGTCAGCCTCACCACCTCTTCGGAAGCCGGCGCTTGAGACTGCGCCTCGATCACCGTGGTGGAAACAAGGGAGTTCATATCGTTTTCCTTACAAATACTGAAGGCGGTCCGGGCAGAGAACGCCCAGACCGCCTCTCGGCAGGCCTTAGAGCCTTTCCGGGTTAGATTGAAGCATTCTGCCGGAGCAGGTTTTCGTCAGGGCAAAGGCGATTAGCGACGGGCATATCCCTTGGTACGTCCGAGCCGATCGCCTTTGCCCTGGCGGAAAGATGCCCGGCCCTTCGGGTTGGCTGAAACGGGCCGGCTGATCGACCGGCCGACTCCGTTTGAGCCAACAGAATGCTGCAATCTAACCCGGAAAGGCTCTAACCCCGGCCCCGCCTCGGATCAATAGGCGCTGAGACCGGTGCCCTTGTAGACCTTATCGAACTCGGCCTTGACGGTGTCGTTCTGATAAGAAGACACAAGCGTCTTGACCCAGTCGGCATCCTTGTTGTCGTCCTTGACGGCGATGAAATTGCGGTATGGATTATCAGTGATCGGCTCCTGGGCGATGCGTTCGGCCGGAGAAAGACCGCTTTTCAACGCCCAGTCGGTGTTGACGATACCGGCATCCAGATCGTCGATCGAGCGGCCGACGATGCCGGCGTCGAGCTCTTTGATCTCGATCTTCTTCGGATTGTCGGTGACGTCGGCGACGGTCGCGAGAATACCGGTGCCCTCCTTCAGTTTGATCAGGCCTTCGTTCTGGAGAACGCGCAGCGCACGGCCTTCGTTCGAAGGATCGTTCGGCACGCCGATGACGGCACCTTCCGGGATCTCGGCGACGGACTTGTATTTCTTGGTGTAAAGGCCGATCGGCCAGACCCCGGTATAACCGACGCGAATGATGTGATAGCCGTGCTGCTGGATCTGGTTGTCGAGATAGGGCTGGTGCTGGAAGGCGTTGGCATCGATTTCGCCGCGTTCCAGCGCTTCATTCGGCTGGGTGTAGTCGTTAAAGATGACGGTCTCGATCTTGAGACCCTTCTTGCCCGCCTCGCTTGCGACAACGCGCCAAATGTCCTCCTCCTCGCCGGCCATGATGCCGACCTTGATCGACTTGTCCTCGGCAAAGGAAGGAGTGGGTGCTGCAAAGAAAGAGTGCGGCAGCGGAAACGGCCACGGCGGCAAGAGCCGCCCGGCGCGAAAGGTGGAGGCCGTGAAGATTTTTGTTCTTGGTCATTTTATATCCCGTCTGACTGAATGAGGCCGAACGCCCCGAGCAGGCCGATCATGGCAAATGCGCAGATCGCGAGCGAAGCACGAATATCTGATGTGGAGCAAGGCTCGGAAAAACTCTTGCCCTGCCATCGATATCGGCAGGATAAATTTCCATTAAATTAGTGGATTATACTTGGCCGCGAGGATGGCGCGAAAGCGAAAACGACGCCTTAGCGGCGCCGTTTCAAGTCTATCCTGCACGCTTCACTCGGCGGCGATAAGCGCTTGAGTCCGGTTGGGAAAGAAGGCCGCGAGCTCGCCGATGACCTCCCCGATCCGATTGCAAAGCGGGTCGGATGAGACACGGTAATCGGTGAAGTCGCGGTCGGATGCATAAACCGCGGTCGGCAGCGTGTGAGACATGAAAAAACCGAAGAGCGGGCGGAGCTGGTGCTCGACCATCAGCGCATGGCGGTCACCGCCGCCGGTCGCGGTGATGATGATTGGCTTGGCGCGCAGCTCATGCGGGTCGATCAGGTCGATCAGATGCTTGAAGAGGCCGGGATAGCTGCCCTTGTAGGTCGGCGCTCCGATGACCAGCACATCGGCATTGACGATGTCGTCGATGACTTCCCTGGCGCGACTGTCGAGATCGGCACGGCGCAGCGCCAAACCAAGCGAGGGGCCGACGTCGGTCAGGTCGTAGATTGCGTTGTCGAAGCCGTATTTCTCAGCGGCGAGACCAGCAATGTTTTCAACAAGCGCAAAGGTCTTGGACGGGCGGTTGAAACTACCCGCAAGGCCGACCAATTTGGGAGCAGACATGCCATTTCCTTCCAATATCGTGCCGAAATCGACGTCATTATTGGATGAATATTATCTATAAAAATAGTGGATTAAAGGTATGGCGATCCCTCTTCCCCATAGGAGGAGAAAAATACGTTCGAGCCAATGGGCGGTTGCGACGTGCGAAACTGGGAGCATCGAGCCGGAGTCCCGGTGACATTCCGGCTCGATCGATTGTCCGTAAGCGATGTCGCCTCAGACCGGTTTCTGCTTGGGAATGCGCGGCAGGAAGACCGTCAGGAGACCGAGCAGCGGCAGGTAGGAGCAGATACGGTAGACGAAATCGATGCCGTGGGTATCAGCGAAATCGCCGAGCAGCGCCGCCCCAAGCCCCCCTGCCCCGAAGGCGAAGCCGAAGAAGACGCCGGCAATCAGCCCGACGCGCCCGGGCACCAGTTCCTGTGCGAAGACGACGATTGCCGAGAAGGCCGAAGCGAAGATCAGGCCGATGACGATGCTGAGCACACCCGTCCAGAAAAGGTTCGCATAGGGGAGCAGGAGCGCAAAGGGAATGACGCCGAGGATCGAGAACCAGATGACGAAACGCGCGCCGAAGCGATCGCCGATCGGCCCGCCGAGGAAAGTGCCGACGGCAACCGAACCGAGGAACAGAAAGAGCATCAGCTGTGCCTGCTGCACGCTGAGCTCGAACTTGTCGATGACGTAGAAGGTGAAGTAGCTCGACACGCTCGCCATGTAGACATTCTTCGTCGCCGTCAGCACCACGAGAATGAGCAGCGCCCAGATGACCCGGTTCTGCGGCAGCGGCAGGGTCCGGCTGATTGCCGGCTTGCTGGCATTCTGGCGCCTGTGGCTGATGTACCAGTTGCCGACCCAGCTCAGCACGATCATGCCGACCATGGCGATGGCGGCGAACCAGGAGACGCTGTGCTGGCCGAGCGGCAGCACGATGAAGGCGGCAAGCAGCGGACCGATCGCCTGGCCGGCATTGCCACCGACCTGGAAGAAGGATTGCGCGAAACCATGGCGACCGCCGGAGGCAAGACGGGCGACGCGCGACGATTCGGGGTGGAAGACCGCCGAGCCGAAGCCGATCAGGCTGGCGGCAACCAGCAGCAGTTCGAAGCTGCCGGCATTGCCGAGCAGAATGAGGCCGCAAAAGGTACTCGCCATGCCCACAGGCAGCGAATAGGGCATCGGCCAGCGGTCGGTGACGATACCGACCAGCGGCTGCAGCAGCGAAGCCGTGACCTGGAAAGTCATGGTCAAGAGGCCGATCTGGACAAAATCGAGATCGTAGTTCGCCTTGAACAGCGGATAGAGCGAGGCGAGCAACGACTGCATGATGTCGTTCAGCATATGGCAGAAGCTGACCGCCATGAGGATGGAGATGGTTGTTTTTTCGAAACGGGGCGCGCTCTCGGCAACGGTTGCCATCAATACTTCTCCTGCACAGGCACGGCCGGTGCCGCGCCACGTCGCTTTGTTCGATGGATTTTCGGGCGATCGGGGCTGGGAAGACACTCCTGCGACGGTCGCTGAAGTGCATTTAGCGTAAGCGGAGACGCAATTACAGCCCGGTTTTATCCGTATTGGTACGGCTTTTGTTCGATTTTTTCTCCGAACCAGTGATTTCTGCCTGGCTTAACGTCTTTCCAGGCGGGCTTTCATACCACAGTCGGTCGCGATCATCGCATATCCAGTATGCTATGTGAAAACAACCATGGAAAAGCCATGCAGGGGATACTACAGCTTCCCCGATTGAAAAATGCGATCGAGGCTGAAAACACACGATGAATGTCAAGACAGCGAATGCAATAGACAGCTATGTCGGAGCGCGCATAAGAATGCGCAGGCAGTTGCTCGGGATGAGCCAGGAACGGCTTGCCGAGCAGATCGGCGTGACCTTTCAGCAGGTTCAGAAATACGAGAAGGGAATCAACCGCATCGGCGCGAGCCGCCTGCAGCGGATCGCCGAGGTGCTTCACACGTCGGTGAGCTTCTTCTTCGAACAGGAGAATTCCGAGCCGTTGACACTGCAGGGCCTGGATCTGTCGGCGAATGCCGACCCGGTCGCTGAATTCCTGCGAACAAAAGAGGGATTGGTGCTCAATCGCGCCTTTCTTAAAATTGCCGACCGCAATATCCGCGATACGGTCATCGCGCTGGTAAAGGCGATGGCGCAGGCGGAAAGTCACGGCGTAGCATTGGAAGCCTCCGGAGCGGATATCACTCTTCCGCTCGGAGAATAGCCGGGGATATCGGCAGGCAGTATCCGCATGAAACTCAGGCCCGAGTCATTTGGTGAGTTGCAGCTGATCGATCTGACAGGGCAACCTGTGGCGTTCCCGGAAAGGGTCTGCTTGCGATTTGCTATCTGCTGGATCGGTATCTGCAGGACGGGACCGGGAGCTAATATCCGCGCTCGGCGTTGGCGTGGTTCCTATGGAACAGCCATGACAATCCTGACATCGTGGCCAACCTGGCGATGAGGTCATCTGGGCCAAGCGTTTCAGCCCGAGAAATATGATTTGGTAAGTCACCGGCGCGACATGGCGCGGCGGACCGCCAGGGAGCTTGCCGGCCAAGTTCGCCGGTATGAAACCAAGCGCCACTCCTTCGAGGCAATTCGGCCGCCTATCACAGCTACCTTGTTGGTCTGCGGGATATGAAGCGGCTTTCTCTCCCCGATATTCGACGTGGGAACAGCCGCACTCGATCTCGATCTTTAGCAGGGAAGGCTCAGGATACGAAAAAGCCTGCCACGGGAGGAGGTGCGGCAGGCTTTCTGAAAACCGAACAGCGACTGGGAGGAGGTGCATTGCTTCGATAGTGTTGATCATAGACCGACCACGGATGGTGCCAATGTCTTATGCTGCACTGCAGCTATGCAAGGACTACAAGGCGGAAAGCTTACAATACGAACGAGGATCCCAACGAGTTCCGCCACGGAGTTCGACGCAAAAACGCCCGCGTCGGAAGCGGGCGTCAAGCAAGTATTCAATACTACGCGCTGTGCGGTTAGCGCCCGATCGATGCGCGGGCAACGCTGCGGATGTCAGCGCGGTCGATACCGAGGTCCTGCAGCTCACGGCTGGACATGCGGCCGAGTTCGGTGACGGTCTGACGGAACTTGCGCCAGTTGTTGAAAGAGCGTGCTACGTTCATGATAATCCCCTTTCCTGAGGGCTGTCTGACGTCAGCAACCTTTTTGGCTCCGGCGTCGTTTCGATGGTTGGAATATAGGCGGTTCAATCGGTTTAAAACAGCGACAATCTCTCATCTCAGCTATGCGATGGACGCATGGGGTGTTTCTTTTTTGGGCGAAATTCTGTCTTTTTAAGCCGCGGAGGTGAAAGCCATCGGATCGTCGGGTTCGTATCTCGCGTCACAGAGTGAATCCAATGCTGCGAACAGTACTTAATGACACGTGTTGAGTTCCGAGCGCCCGAAGTATCCGCCTATCCGGACGGAAGCGCTTGGCGGCATATCCTAACGCCACGGCGTGACGACATCGGGGTCCAAATTCTCCGAAGAAACAAGCAGGATCCCTGCCACGCTGAGCGCCCTGCTGAACAAAATCGGTTGGCCAAGGCACGGCTGGTCTGCGGACCCTGGTTTGCGGAAGCGCACCAGCGTCTTCGATGAAACGATGCATCGCTGAAGGCCCCAAGTGAGGAATTCGTTGGGAAGAAGGGGCTATCGAAGGCGGCTGTTTCGGGCAAACGGACAAAATTAGAAAATTCTATCTAGGTTATATCGTTCCATAGCCCTGTCGAATTTGACAATGAGATTTTCGAACGCCCAGCGGATGCTTCGCTGGGCCCATGTGACTTGCCGTCTTCTTCCAAGATCAACCAGGAGATTTCCATGAGCAATCCAGTTCTCGTCAATCAGATCATTCCCGAGTCCGATGTCGTGCTGCTGACTGGCCGCGTCGGCGCCGAAATCAGGGGCGTCCGCCTCGGCGGAGACCTTTCGGACGCAACGGTGGCGGCCATCAACCAGCTTCTCCTGAAACACAAAGTCGTCTTCTTCCGCGACCAGGAACATCTCGACGATGCCCAACAGGAATTATTCGCACGCCGCCTGGGCGACCTTGTGCCTCATCCAACCCAGGGTCCGGTGAACGGCACGGCGTCCATCCTCAATCTCGATTCCAGCCGCGGCGGCGGCAGGGCGGACCAATGGCACACAGATGTCACCTTCGTGGATGCCTATCCCAAATTCTCGGTCCTTCGCGGCGTCGTCATTCCGGAAGCTGGGGGTGATACGATCTGGTCCAACACCCATGCCGCATACGAAAGTCTGCCAGCACCGCTCAAATTGCTGGCGGACAATTTATGGGCCATTCACAGCAATGCCTATGACTACGCAGCCGTGCGCCCTCGTGCCACCGCTGAAGAGAAGAAGCATTTCGAGGACGTTTTCACTTCGACTATCTACGAGACCGAGCATCCAGTCGTGCGTGTCCATCCCGAAACCGGCGAAAGATCGCTGCTGCTCGGCAATTTCGTTCAGCGCCTGGTCGGCTTGTCGAAAAGCGACTCCGCGAAACTCTACGAGGTGTTCCAGTCCTACGTTACCGCCCCGGAAAATACCGTGCGCTGGCGCTGGAGAGCCGGGGATGTGGCGATCTGGGATAATCGCGCGACCCAGCACTATGCTGTCAACGACTACGGCGACCAGCACCGGGTCGTGCGCCGCGCCACCGTTGACGGCGACGTCCCCGTCAGCGTCGATGGCCGCCACAGCATAACCCACGTCAAGGCCGCCAAACCGAAGGCAAAGGCCGCGTGAGCGCGGCCGGACAGGGGGCGCCCTTGCAATTTTATATCGCGCGGTGCTTGCCGCCGCTTGCGCCACCGACAGTCATCCAGGCATCGCCAACTGCCTGACGGCGCCCCATTCGCGACCCGCTGCATCGCCCAGCGCGGCGATGCAGCATGGCTCAGCTGTTGCCATCCATTCACAATTTGGGACAATAACTCTCACACGTCGCCGGCTTGACGACGTGCTGCTCGAGTGCCGGCAATATTGGCAGCTGGCGTCGCAGTCCCGACAGTCCGCCGGCTGCACATGCTAGATGATCATCGTGTCGAACATGCGTGACCGCGATTGCCAACAGAGGCCGATCATCATGACTAGCGTGCGTCTCCCGGGTAACGTTCTCGTCGCCGTCATGATCGCCTGCGTCGCCACGTGTTACGGCTTCGGCCTCAGCCTGTTTCCCCAGATCATCCCCGACATGCGGAAAGATCTTGCCTTCGACTATGCGTTCGTCGGCACTGTCACCGGCTTGGTCCAGTTTTCCACGGTGGCATTCGCCGTGCTCGCTACCTGGCTCGTCCATCGCATCGGTGCCGCACGGACGGTAGTGGCGTCCGTGTCGCTCTGTGGGCTTTGCCTGTCGGGCATTCCCATCATCGACAATCTCTACGTTGTTGCCGGCCTGCTGATGGTCGCCGGCGCGACGGGCGCATCGACCTTCGTGCCGATGATTAACCTCGCCTCGCGGGTGGTGAGAGCAGAACAACGCGGCTTTGCCATGAGCCTGATCTCCAGCGCCCCGGCCTTTGGCGTCCTCATCAACAGCGCACTCGTGGCGGCATATGCCGGAAGCGGTCACTGGCAGATGGTCTGGCACCTCACAGGCGCCGCCACGATCACACTGGCCGTTGTCACCCACATCCTCTTCGGGCGGGCCGGCCTCTTCGACAGCGGGGCAAGTCACGAAACGCTCGCGTCAACTGCCGGCGCTTCCGCAAGCATGCGCTCCATCATGCCATGGGTGGTGCTGATCTTCGCGCTCGGCTTCATCAACGGCCTGATGCCCTATCCCTATCTCACCTATCTGTCGCCTTTCCTGCGCGAGGAACTCGGCTATTCCGTCGGCTTTGCCTCGTGGCTCTGGGCAATGATCGGGGCCGTGGGGATCGGCGCAGGCTTCGCCATTGGCACAATATCCTCACGCCTCGGATCACGCTATGCCATGCTCGCCTGTTACTCAAGCTTCCTCGCCGCCGGCGCCCTCGTCGTCCTCGATCCCTCGATGGAACTCTCGATCCTGTCAGGCATCTTCTTTTCGCTGGGCTTTTATCCGATCTATGGCCTGCTGCCGGCCTACGTCTCACATCGCGCCACGCCCCGCCTCGCGGTGACCGTCTTAGGCATCTGCACCGTCTTCCAAGGCATCGGCGGCACGACGGGGAACTTCTTTGGCGGCGTGATCAAGACAACGACCCAGAGTTTCGGCGGCATCTATCTTGCCGTTGCAGTTACGGCCGCCGTCGCGGCGGCGCTGACGATTTTGCTGCCGAAGGATCAAAGGGTGCAGGCCGAGTAACGGCTGCCGATGCTGCCTTTGGCGCAAACGCTATTATATGTTGGCATCCTCGCCGAACGCGCCGGCTGTTTTTTGCCGATCAGGCCTTTTCGAAGAGCGGCGAGATGACCATTTCCGGCACCAGCACTAGGCCCTTGTCGGTTATCCGGATTTCCGGGATGACCGAGAGCGGGATGAGATTGAAGCCCATATAGGCGATGGTGCAGCCTGCCTTTTCCCATTCGAGCTTCAAGGCCCTTACCTCGTCGGCGACCTGGTGCACGCGCTTGTCGGACAAAAGCCCGGCGATCGGCAGTGGCACCATCGCCGTCACCTTGCCGTCCATGACGACACAGACGCCGCCCTGTTTTTCTTCGATCGCGTCGAGCGCCACCTGCATGTCCGCTGCATTGGTGCCGGCGACGATGATGTTGTGGCTGTCGTGGCCGACCGACGATGCGACCGCGCCTTGTCTGAGGCCGAAGCCGTTTAGCAGCCCGTGGGCGACATTGCCGGCAGACTTGCCGTGACGCTCCACCACCGTCACGAAGCAGAGATCGTGCTTGTCGAAATGCGTCTTCCAGTCATTGGCCGGCTCCAGCGTGACGGTGACATGGCCGAGGGTGATGCCAGGCAGCTCCGTCTTGATCGTATGAGCGATGACCGTCTCCGTCGGCAGGTCCGGTGTCAGTTTGAGGTTCTTTGGCAGTTTGACCGTGTGGTAGGCGGCATCCGGATAGCGGTACGGTTTCGACAGGGCTTCGTCGAGGATCGGCGTGATCTTCTTGCCGTCGACGACGAGTTCGCCGCCATACCAGGTGCTGACCGGCGTAAGGTCGTCGCTGAGAAGCACCAGGTCGGCGCGGCGTCCGCCGCCCAGACCGCCGATTTCGCCTTCCATGCCGAACCGCGTTGCGCCGTGCAGCGAACCCATCGCCCAGGCCTGTTCCGGTCTCATGCCGTATTTCACGGCTTCGCGAGTCACCCAGTCCAGGCCGAAGGCGAGCAGATCTTCCGCATCACGGTCGTCGGTGCAGACGGCAACGCGCTTGTGGGAAGCGCCGAGCTCGGTGATCGTCTTGATCGCTTGCGGCAGCGAATGCCAGGGTGTCGTCGGCGGGCCGCCGCGCAGGAAGATCCACACGCCGGCTTCCAGCAGGTCGTCGGCAATGTCGCGGTCTATGGCTTCGTGCGTGTCGGTAACGCCGGATGCGGCATAGGCGCCAACGAACTCTCGTCCGTAGACGTGGCCCGATACCGGCCTGCCGCGCTCGAGCGCCGCAGCCAGGATCGCATGGCTGCGCTCGTCGCCCATCGCAACGGGGACGAAATCCATCTTCTCACCGAGAGCCACGGCTTCCGGCCATTTGTCGAACAGGGCGGCGATCTTGTCCGGCGTCAGGTCGCCGCCGGCTGTCTCCAAATCCGGCGTCGTCGCCGGCACGGTGCTCGGTACGGTTAGGAAGATTGACAGCGGCGCCTGCCGTGCATCCTCGAGCATGGCCTCGACGCCGGCGACGTCCATCACGTTGCCGATCTCGTGGCTGTCGCAAAAGATCGTCGTCGTGCCGTTGAGGAGCGCCGCTTCGGCATAGGCGCAGGCCGTCACCATCGAGGATTCGATATGGATATGCGGATCGACCAGACCGGGCGCGATGATGCCGCCCTTGGCGTCGTAGAGTTTAGCGCTCGCACCCCTGTAGCTGCCGGCCGGCTTGACGGCCGCAATGCGGCCCCCCGAAATCCAGATTTCCCGTCCGTCGAGAAAGCGCTCCGAATAAGTGGACAAGACGCGTGCGCCCTGGATGACCAGGTCGGGTTGGCGACGCGCGGAGGCGACATCCGCAAGACGGCGGGTCATGGTCGAGAGCGGCTGAACGGAGAAGCGGGTAAGCGTGCTCATGAAAACCTCATTTCCAGGGCGGGGAGAACAGGCAAGATTGTAAGGAACGCCGTCGAGGGAAGGAAGCACCAATAGTTCTTGTCTCTGGCGTAGGCCTACCGAACGAGGCAACAGACAGGGATGCCCTACCGCTCAGGGCACCCTGACCGACATCGTTCATTCCGGCTTCGAGAAATCTTGTCTTGAACGTAATGCGGTTTCCCTCACGACTTCGTTCAGCCGGCGGAAAAGCACCTGTCGGCAATATCCCGGCCGATCGGGATCGACGACGTGGCCGCTGGCGACGGCGCATTGCAGACGTGCAGCATGCGACCCGTCCTTAGGAACAGGAAATCATGCTCCAGGCGCCCGTCCCGCATCACGGCCTGGGCCCGGATGCCCGCTTCCATCGGCTGAAGGTCTTCGAGTGTCAGCGACGGGCAGTATTTGCGGCACGCTTCCAGGTAGTTTTTCCGCCACAGCGAGTCCTTGAATTCGTTCACGGCACCCCCTGCGTTATTCCAGAGAAGCCGCCATAGGCCTGGAAACGAGAGACACTCGCTGAGATCCCGGATGTTTATGCTGAATTTCGGATACCCCTCGCGCGCCATTCCCAGAACCGCATTGGGTCCGACGGTAAGGCTGCCGTCAATCATCTTGGTGACATGAATGCCGAGGAACGGAAGCGACGGATCGGGCACCGGATAGATCAGGTGCCTGACCAGTCCATTCCGCGACGGCGGCAGACGGAAATATTCGCCCCTGAACGGTATGATCTGATGATCGATCTTGAGGCCCGCAAGTTTGGCGATGCGGTCGGATTGCAGGCCGGCGCAGGCGATCAGCTGTCTGGCCCGCCATCGGCGCTCACCCGCTACAATCTCCACGAGATCCGAGGTTTCGCGGATCGCGGAAACCTGCGTATTCAATTCGAGTTCCACGCCCTGAGCGGCCAGATGAGCGCCCATGGCGACGCACACAGCCTTGTAGTCGACGATACCCGTCGCCCGAACGCAAATTGCCGCGACGCCTTCGACCATGGGCTCCCGCTGTTTCAGCGTATTCCGATCAAGCCATTCTATATCGATGCTGTTGATCCTTGCCCGTTCGGCCAGGTCCTTCAGGCGGCGGTGTTCGAACTCGTTAGTGGCAACCACCAGCTTTCCGCATTGTTCATAGGGTACAGCTTTCTCCCTGCAGAACGCCTTGATGGCATCGGCCCCCTCCCGACAGAGGCGCGCTTTCAAGCTGCCTGGCGCATAGTATATTCCCGCGTGGATGACGCCGCTGTTATGCCCCGTCTGGTGGACGGCCAAGCCAGGCTCCTTTTCAAGGAGAACGACGCTTGCGCCGGGGCGCTTTTCCAGAACGGCCATGGCGGTAGCAAGGCCAACTATGCCGCCGCCTATGATGCAGACGTCGTGAATCATTGCGACACTCATTCCAATCGATCGAAGTTAACGCCGAACGACGGCTTGCCGCTGAGCGAAAGATCGACGGTTCGTTGAGTGCGAGCCGCCGAAATCCGGGCAAATCCGCTTTTCACGAACATGCGGGCGGGCCTCAGCTATGGGACGCGAAATATCTGCCTTGAACCTCGCTCGGGATCTCGTTCGGGGCAAACTGATCTATCACGTCCTACGGTTCGCGTATTGCGTTGTCGAGGCCACGCAGCAGCGGATACAGGAAATAGGAGATCACCGTACGGTTGCCGACCTTGATTTCCGTGGTCACAGTCATGCCGGGAAGCAGCCGCACCGGCACATCTGTGGCATTCAGCCGGGTATCGGCGAGCAGGATCCGCGCCTTGAAGAAGGGAGCGGCCGGCTGGTTGGTCGGGGCTGTCCTCCTGCTGGCCCGTGAGGAAGGTGTCCTGGCTGATGGTCCTCACCTCGCCTGTCGCGGTTCCGTATTTCTGGAACGGATAGGCATCGAGCTTGATACGGGCTTCCTTGCCGACGGCCACCCGGCCGATATCGCGCGTGTTGATCGAGACTTCCGCTTCCAGCGGCACGTTGATGGGCACGAGTGTGACCACCGGCTCCGCCTCCCGCACCACCGAGCCGACCGAGCGCTGCGCCAGGTCGAGCACGACGGAATCGGCCGGCGCCGTCAGCGCGACCATGTTGCGGCGCAGCGCCATCTTCTTCAGTTCCTCGTCCGCCATGTCACGCTGGCCGCGCAGTTCCACCAGTTGCTCCATCGCCGCCCGGCGGAAATCCTCGATGAAGGCCTGCCGGTCGGCCGTCAGCTTGGCATAGGCGTGCGCGGCCTCGTCGGCCCGGCCGCGAACGGCCGTCAGATCGGACTCGACGTCGAGGCGGGCGTCGCGCGAGCCGAGCAGCGTGATCAGCGAGCCGCTCTGCTTGTTATAGAGCCGCTCCCGCGCTGCCTCGATCTGCGACAGCCCATCACGCCTGTCGTTGAGCACGGCCTCCTGGTTCTTGCTCGCCAGAAGAGCGGCCGACTGGCCGGCTATCTGCTGCTCGAAATTCTGCAGCTGCGCCGTGTAGAAGGCCCGTCGCTGGCCGAAGAGCTGCGCCTGCAGCATCTGGTCGGGCGTATCTCCCGCCCCGTGTAATCGTTGCCGGCAAGCTCGGCCTCGATGCGCCGCACCTGGGCGTCGAGCGCGGAGAATTTCGCCTGCTGCTGGTCGACATCGGCCTGGCTGAAAGTAGCGTCGAGGGTCGCGAGCGTCTGGCCGGCATGCACCACTTCGCCGGCCTTCACCTCGATCGTGCGGATGATCGAGGTTTCGAGCGGCTGGACGACGATGGTCGGCTGGGTGGTGACGAGCTTGCCGGGCGCGATCACCACCTCGTCGATCGACGAGACCGAGGCCCAGGTGATCGCCGAAGCAATCAGCGCCGTCACGCAATAGAGCGTCATGCGCGCAACTCTAGGTGGCGCGCGTTCCTCGAGCTCGACCGCATCGGATTGGAACTCCGCAATTGCCGGCGGCAGCGGCGGGGCGGCGGTCAGTTCCCTTCCTTTGCCTGAGGGCGCCTTGTCTGAAGGGCCGTTGCCTGAAGGGACCGGCAGGTTCTCGCTGGGTTTTCTGGTGTGCGCGTTCATGCGACCTGCCTCATCTGCTGGGACCACAGGTGGCGATAGGTCATGCAGCGCGATACAAGCTGATCGTGCCGGCCGATATCGGCGACCTTGCCACGATCGATGACGAGAATGGCATCGGCATCGACGAGCGTCGAAAGCCGGTGCGAGACGATGATGACGGTGCGGCCGGCGGCGATGCGGCTCAGATTCTCGCGGATGATCGCCTCACTGTCGGGGTCGAGCGCGCTCGTCGCCTCGTCGAAGATCAACAGCTTCGGATCGGTGATCAGCGCGCGGGCAATGGCAAGCCGCTGCTTCTGGCCGCCTGACAGGTTGGAGGCGTTTTCCTCCAGCATCGTGTCAAAGCCACGCGGTAGGCGCTCGATGAACTCCTCGGCGCCGGCGATACGGGCAACTTCCATGATCTCCTCGATGCTGGCATCGGGCTTGGCGGCGGCAATATTCTCGCGCACCGAGCCGCGAAACAGGAAACTATCCTGCAGCACGACGCCGATGCTCGTTCTCAGATGCACGAGGTCGATCTCGCGGCTGTCATAACCATCCATGCGCACGAGGCCTTCCTGGCTCTGATAGAGGCCCTGGATGAGCCTTGTGATCGTCGTCTTGCCCGAGCCGCTCTTGCCGACCACGCCGAAGAGGCAGCCCGTCGGAATGGCGAAGGAGACATTGTCGAGCGCCGGCGCGCTATCCGGGCCGTAGCGGAAGGTGACCCTGTCGAATTCGATGCGACCCTGCAGATGCGGCCGAACACCTCGCCCGCGGCCCGCCTGCTCCGGCCGCTGATTCATGATCTCGCCGAGCATGCGTACGGAGAGCGCGACTTCCTGATATTCGTGCACCATGGTGACGATCTGCACCAGTGGTCCCGAGACCCGGCCGGCGAGCATGTTGAAGGCAACCAGCGCGCCGATCGTCATCGCGCCGCTGAAGACATCGAGCGCGCCGAGGCCGATGATCGCGACGCTCATCAGCTTCTCCAGCAGTCCGGTCATCGCCTGGGCGATGGTCGAGATCTTGTCGACCCGGAAACGCACGGAGATCGACTGGGCCGAATAATCGTCCCACACCTTGCGCTGGCGCGGCTCCAGCGCCAGAGATTTGACGGTGCGCATGCCGTGCACGGTTTCCACCAGCAATGCCTGCCGGTCGCCTTCGGCCTGATAGAGCGCCTGCAACCGGCGCTGGAACGGCCCGACGAGCATCATCACCACGAGCCCGACGAGGGCGGCAAAACCGAGCACGACAAGCGTCAGCTTGACGCTGTAGAGAAGAAGGATCGGCACGAAGACCAGGAGCGAAACGCCGTCCAACAGTGTGAGAAACAGCCGGCCGGTCAGGAATTCGCGGATGCGCCCCGTCTGCTGCATATGCTTGACGAGAACGCCGGCCGAGGCCTGCTCGAAGAGCGCGATCGGCAGGTTGAGCAGATGGCCGAAGGTGCGGGTCGCGACACGGATGTCGATCCTGTTCGTTGCATAGAGCAGCAGATAGCGGCGCAGGAAGGTGAAGGTCGCGTCGAAGACGAGCGCGATCGCAATGCCCACCGTCAGAACCGTCAGCGTCGCATAGCTCTGATGCACCAGCACCTTGTCGATGACGAGCTGAAAGAAGATCGGCGTCGTCAGCCCCAGCCCGTAGAGCACGAAGGCGGCGAGCGCGACGTCGCGGAAGAAGCTGCGCTGCTTGATGATCTCGGGGACGAACCAGCGGAAGCCGAAGGGCCGGTCCTCATCGGACATGCGATAGTTGCGCTTCAGCAGGATCACCGATCCGAGCCAGGCCTTGGTGAACTGCTCTTCGCTGAGCATCATCACTTCGGCGCGTGATGCCAGCGGGTCGAGAACGCGGATTCTCTCATCCTCCCCGCTCCCGATAGCGCCGGCGATGACCACCCAGTTGCCGTTCGTCAGCTCGGCGAGCACCGGGAATGCCTCGCCAAGTTGGAACAGGGATCGCCAGTCGAGCGTCAGATGCCTTGCCCTAAGGCCGGCATCCTTGGCCATGCGCAGCAACTGCCGCACGGCAACAGGATCGTTGCCGACGGCATAATCGTGCTGCAATCGTTCAGGAGCAAGATCGACGCCGTGATGACGCGCGACCAGCGCAAGACAGTGCAGATTGGTATGCAGAAAACCACTCATGGCCCACCCGAAACAGTACGAGACCGAGGCAATATTTGTTTATCAGTTGAAGTTCGGCGAGGCGTTCGAAGCGCCGGCCTGCACCGACTGGATATCGGCAGCCGCCGCAGTCGACATATCGCCGATGCGACGGACCGCACCCGCCTCCACCAACCCGCCAAGCGCCTTCTGCATGAGATCGACCGCATTGGCGAAGGCATCGACCGGCATGATGATGCGCTGGCGGAAAACCGGCTTCGGATTGTTGTTGGCGTCACGATCGGTTGCCGAGAGCGACATCAGGTCGATCCGCACAATGGTTCCCGTGATGGTGATTTCGCCGATGCCATCTGCGTAAAGTTCGTTGCTCATTGTTCTCTCCTCCGGTTGATAATCAAAACGTCTTCATCTCAGGGCGTCTTACGTCCATTAGGATGCCCTAACTATTTGAATGTGCGTGCTGCCAGGCCGGGAACGGGTCCCGAAGCCCGGCGGCGGTCTGCGGATCGAAGCCCGTCTCCTCACCGGTCAGGCAGTCGTTGAGCGCGGTGCGGATTGCGTCTTCGTCGAAGTCGGCGCCGATGAAAACGAGTTCCTGGCGGCGGTCGCCCCAGACCTCATCCCAATGCCGGTTCATGAGCTGGTGGAACTGCGGATAACGCGGCCATTGCGCCTTCGGCACGGATGCCCACCAGAAGCCCTTGGTGTCGATGCGGCACTGCGTCCCGGTAATCGACAGCAGGCCGATCTCGTCGGGCCTTGTCGCCAGCCAGAAATGGCCTTTCGCGCGGATGAGGCCCGACCATTTCCTGTCGAGAAAATCCCGCAGCCTGGAGGGATCGAACGGCCGGCGGCTGCGGTAGACGAAGCTCGAAATGCCGAATTCTTCCGTCTCCGGCACATGGTCGCCCCAACCGAAGAGTTCCTTGTGCCACAGCGGATGGCGGGCAGCTCTCGCTTCGCTGAAGAGGCCGGTATTCAGGATGGCATCGAGCTTCAGCCGGCCGAAACCGGTCTCGATGACGCGGGCATCGGGGTTGAGTGCGGCAACGATGCGGCGAACCTCGGCAAGCGCTGCAGGCGGCACATCCTGCACCTTGTTGATGACCAAGACATCGGCAAATTCGATCTGCTCGACGAGCAGTTCCACCAGCTTGCGCTCGTCGTCTCCGTCCCGGCTCTCGCCGCGATCCCTCAGGAACTCCGCGCTCGCATAATCGGCCAGAAGATTGACCGCATCGACGACGGAAACCATCGTGTCGAGCCGCGCGACGTCGCAAAGGGCTGCCCCGCTCTCGTCGCGGAAGGAGAAGGTCGCTGCGACCGGCAGCGGTTCGGCGATCCCGGTGCCCTCGATCAGCAGATAGTCGAAACGGCCGGCGGCGGCGAGGCGGCGCACTTCGCTCAGGAGATCGTCGCGCAATGTGCAGCAGATGCAGCCATTGGTGAGCTCCACCAACGTCTCATCCGTCCGTGACAGGTTCGCTCCCCCGTCGCGCACGAGATCGGCATCGATATTCACCTCGCTCATGTCGTTGACGATGACGGCGACCCGGCGCCCCTCGCGATTGCGCAGGATATGGTTGAGGATCGTCGTCTTGCCGGCGCCAAGAAAACCGGCAAGGACCGTCACCGGAAGTCTGTTGTCTGCACTCATCATCGGTACTCCCCGCTCGCTTATTTTACGCCGCGAGCTGCGGTCTGAATGCTACGTCCACATAGTAGTTTGTGCTGTTATAGCTGGCACTTGGGAACAAGCCGCTCGACCCATAGGCATAGACGCCGTTGGTGCCGCTGAGCGCCGTCAGGTCGCCGTTCGTCACATCGGTGCTGAAGTAATTGCCGGTCGCCGAATAATTGCCGTTGGTGCTGTAGGAAACGACATAGGTCGTATCCGCGGCGACCGCGACCTGCTGGGTGAGCGTTGCGGTCTGCCAGCCGCTTGCCGTTTCGTTGCTGAAGCTGACACCGCCGAGCAATGTGCCCGAGGCGGTCCAGAGATAGCCGTTGTGCGGGCCTATATTGTCTGTCCCCTTGTAGAAGCGGATGCCGGTGACCCAGCCTGCCGTATCGGCCTGGAATTTCATGCCGAGATTGACCGGCTGGTTGTCGTTGACGGAGGCGATTGAAGGGGTCGCATCGGCAGCAAAGAGATTCTGCTCCGGCCCTGCCGTCTGGCCGCCATTGATCGTGAGTGCCACCTGCGCCGACGCCGCGCCGCCCTTGCCGTCTGCAATTGCGTAGCTGAAGCTCGCCGGTCCCGAATAGCCTGCCGTCGGCGTGAAGGTCACCATTTGGGTCTGGGCATCGTAGGTGACCGAGCCGTTGACCGCACCGCTGACGCCAGTGATCGTAAGCGAATCGCCATCGCCATCGCTATCGTTCGAAAGCAGCGCCGAGGCCTGAATGGTGATCGGCGTGCCTGTGTTGGTCGAGAAGCCGCTGTCATTCGCCGCAACGGGAACCGTATTCTGCGCGACGCCCTGCTGATAGAGGACATCCACCCAGTAATTCGTGGCATTGTAGGAGGCGGTTGGGAAGAGGCTGCCGGTGCCATAAGCGTAGACGCCGTTGCCGCCGCTGAGAGAACTTGCCGGCGCTGTCAGCGCCCCGCTCGTATGATCCGTCGTGAAGTAGTTCGCCGTCGCGGAATAGAAGCCGCTCGAATGGTAGCTCGCCACATAGGTGGCGCCGGCCGTAACATTGATAGGCTGGGTGAAGGAAACCGTCTGCCAGCCGCTCGCCGACTCGTTGATGAAGGTCGCCTGAGCCAGAACCTGGCCGCTCGCCGTCCAGAGCGAGCCGACATGAGTGCCGGTATCCTGGGCGCTCCTGTAATAGGTGAGCCCGGTGATCTGGCCGCTGGCGGAAGCGATGAACTTGACGCCGAGTTCGACCGAGTTGGCGTCATTGGCCGCGGTAACGCCCGCGGTGTCGGGGCCGGTGAACAGGCTCGACGTCGTGCCTCCCGGCGTGCCGACAGTGAGGCTGACCGTGGCCGAGGCGGTTCCGCCGTACCCATCCGAGATCGAATAGGAGAAGCTTGCCGCACCCGTATAACCCGCCGTTGGTGTGAAGGTGATAGACTTGGTCTGGCTGTTGAAGGTCACCGTTCCGTTGATCGCACCGTTGACGCCGGTGATGCTGAGCGGGTCGCCATCGGCATCGGTGTCGTTTGCAAGCAGGCTGGCTGCGGCAATCGACAGTGCGGTGTTGGAATAGGTCGTGTAGCCGTTGTCATTGGCAGCGACCGGCACCGCGTTGCCCGTCGATTGATTGTAGACGACATCCACCCAGTAGTTCGACGACTGGTAACTGGAGGTCGGGAATGTTGAGCCCCCGACCGCGTACACGCCATTGCTGCCGGCCAGCGCCGTCAGCGCGCCGTTGGTATGGGCTGTCGTGAAATAGTTTCCCGTCGCCGCATAAGAGCCTGTCGTGTGGTAGGAGGCGACATAGGTCGTGCCGGCCGCGATATGCACCGGGTTGGTGAATGTCGCAGTCTGCCAGCCGTTCACCGATCCGCTGTCGGCGAAGCTGACGGTCGCGACTAGAGTGCCGTCGGCCGTCCACAGGGAGCCGGTATGGGCGCCGGTATCGCCGGCCGCCTTGTAGTAGCGGATACCTGTAATCATGCCGCCGGACGAAGCGACGAACTTTATGCCGAGTTCCATCGACTGGCCGTCGTTGAAGCTTGCGCCCGTCGGCCCTTCGCTCGATGTAAAAAGCGTTTCCCCGGCGGGACCCGGATTTACGGTGAGGCTGACGCTGCCCTGATCCGTGCCGCCGCGCCCGTCCGACAGCGTATAGGTGAAGCTTGCCGGCCCCGAATAGTTGTGGGTCGGCGTGAAGATGACGGTGCCGTTTTGCCTATTCAGGCTCACCGTACCGTTGACGGCATTGCCGACGGCCGAAATCGTCAGCGCGTCGCCATTGGGGTCCGTATCGTTTCCGACAAGCGAGGCGATCGAGATGACGACGGTATCGTTGCTGGTGATCGTTAGCCCCGTATCATCGGTCGCAACGGGGGCGCTGTTCAGGCCGGCATCGAAGACCACGTCGACCCAGTAATTGGTGCCGGTGCCGGGGCTTTGGCCGGGGAACGTCCCGGCAGCGGTGCCGTAGGCGAAGACACCGCCGCCATCGACAGCCTTTACCGCGCCGCTGGCATAGGTGCCGCCGGTGAAATAATTGTTCGTCACCGAGTAGAAACCGCTGCTGTGATAGGAGGCCACATAGGTCGTGCCCGCCGCGATCTGGATCGGGCTGGAGAACATCACCGTCTGCCAGCCGGAGAGCGACTCGCCGACCGACACGCCGGTCGCCAGCAACGTTCCGTCGGCCTTCCAGAGGCTGACGACATGGTCGCCGATGTTATAGAAGCCCTTGTAGAAGCGGATGCCCTCCACGGAGCCTGCGGTGGTCGCCTGGAAGCGCAGGCCGAGCTCGACCGGATCGCGATCGATCGCCACTTCGGTCGCCGGCTTTTCCGCCAGCGTCCAGAGGCCTGTTGTGCCCGGCAGGGTGACGGTCACCTGCTTGCCCGTTGATGGCGCCTCCATATTGACGCTGTCGTCGACGGCCCGTGACGTGATCGTGTAGGTTCCGCTCGCCTGGACAACCCAGTTATAGCTCCAGCTCTCGCGGCCGGTGGCCTTGAACCAGTGCTGGCCGCCATCGGTCGAGACTTCCACGCCGGCAATGATGCCGCCGCCGAAATCCTGCGCCGTACCCGTGATCGTCACGTGCTGGCCTTCGAAGAAGCTTGCTCCAATGATTGGCGATGTGATCGACGAGGTCGGCTTCAGTATGTCGGTCGATTTGGTCGCGAGGATCAGGCTGGCATCGAGCGTGTTCGGCTGGATACCCATGTCCGCGAACATGTTGACCATCGCCTGCTGCACGTTGCGATCGGTTGAGGTCGCGGGGCCAAGATGGTTGTCGCTCAGGCCCCAGGACCAGAAGACGGTGCCGGCGCCGAAGACGAGCGCGCCGCTTTCGGCCCGATACATGGTGAGACTATGGGTGGCGGCGGCCGAACCAATCGTTGCTCCGTAATCGCGCAGATAGGTATCGACCGAGATCGAGGAGAGCGATAGGTCGATGAGACCATCCGGGCGGAAGCCGTTCTCGACATCGGAATCCCATTCGTAGCCGAGCAAGTTCTGCACCAGATTGTAGGTGCCGCCCTCCTGGGTCTGCGAGACATCCGTGTTGCGCCAGAAGCGCAGTTGCGAATAGTCGTAGGGGATGGAGATCGTGTCCTGGCGGTAGCTGTCCACCTGGAACATCGTGCCCGTCAGCGCATTTTCCGGCTGCTGGCCCGGATCGGCATAACGCGGATCGCGCCATGTGCCGGTGCCGACATTGCTCGGGTCCGTGCTCGTGCCCCAGGTCTCCTTGTAGCAGACCATAGTGCGGTAGGCCTGGCCGCTGCCGTCGATGCTGCTTTCCCAGCGCACCTTCCAGTAGCACTCGTTGCCGCTCCAGAAGGCGAGGTTGACGCCGGCATCGCGCGCCGCCTCGACATTGGCGCGCTGTTCGGCTGACCAGTATTCGTCATGGCCGACGGAGAGATAGGCATCGTGGTTGAGCAGCAGCGCGCCGCTGCGCGTCGCATCGACTCCGGAAATATAGGAAACGTCGTAGCCGTTCTGCTCCAGCCACGAGATGGCGGAGGATTCGACGCCGAAGATGTAATCGTGCGAACCGCCGACCGGGCTCGTATTGGTGATGATCGGGCGGTTATAGCTGACCGCCGAGGCCCGGCCGATGGCCTGCAGGCCGCAGCTGCAGTTTGGCGGCAGGTAGCCGATCATGTTTGCGGGATCGACCGGCACTTCGCCGTAATAGAGGCTGGCGCCGCCCCAGGCATTATAGGCCTGCCAGGTCGTATCCGACGTCTGGAAGACGATATTGCTGGTCGAGGCGTCGTCGCGCACGACGAAGGGGACGATGCTTGCATCCTCGGTGCCGTCTTCGCGCACCAGCTTGGCGAAATAGACGCCCGAGACGGCGTCAGCAGGGATCTGCCAGCTGGCCGACACCGACCAATTGCCGCAATCGATGAGACCGAGCGACATGTCGACGATCGGATGCGGCTGGATCTGCGCCGTGGTCAGCGATTTCTCAATCGAGTCGACCTTGCGCGCGCCGGCCCCGCCATAATAGCCCATACGGTAGATATCGATGCGGTAATGGGTGGAATCCGTGGCGATCTTGAAATCGACCGTCTGGCCTATATTGGTGCTGATTTCGGTAGCGAAGCCCTGGATGGTGCCGCCGCCGTCGCCCTGCAGACCCCACTCGCTGATCGGGTTGCCCTGCTTCATATTCTCGACCGCGATCTTGTTGGGCGTCGCCGCAGCCGTAACCGCCGTCACCGGTGCCGTCAGCGCCGTCGGGGCCGCAGCCGTCTCAGCCGAGCCGTCCTGGCTCGGCTCCAGCGAGATCGATGCTATCGATGGCTGAAGGCGCAACGAAGCCGTATCGAGACTGCTGGAAGAGCTGGCCGCCGCCGCCGTCTTGGCGCTGCCGGCATCGGCGTCGCTGGTAACACCCGTAAGCGTGGGAGCGGCAGGCAGTGTCGCAGCCTCCTCGGACGGATCTGGACCAAGCACGGTGCGTTGCGATGTCGATGAAGGTGTCTGCAAAACCATCGCAGCCGACGCCGTCTTCGTGGACGTGTCCTGCGCGCCGCCATCGGCCGCAGGCGCCGGCATCGCGGTTGACGATGCAGGGGACGATTGCATGTCGCCTGATGACATCAAGGAAGATGTGACCGGGCCGGTGAAGGAGGATTGGATGGTTGCGCTGCTCTGATTGGCAAAGCTTGGGGAACCATCGGTACTCGTCGAAGATGCGACCGTCGCGGATCCAAGGACTGCGCTCCATGCAGAGGATACTCGACAGATACTCAACGCTCCACCAAATGTACTCAGATACTCACGATTACTGACATGAATTCTCCGCATCAGCGGCGCCCCCTTCCCATCGGCCGGCCCTCGACCGCATTAGCAAGAGCTTCATTCTGGCACCTTTACTACGCGAGTGTACGTCAGCAATCCGGGGTATATGGGTGGTACCCTCATACGCCGATATGATGACCCTAAGCGCAACCACCCAAGGAGCCCCAAAGCTGCCTACGGCTACTGCCAGCGCATGGTGTTGGAGCGTCCTTAGCTGTTTAGTCCCGGCATTTGATGGATAGGATCGATGATCTGGCTCGGAAGTCCACCTTTGGCAGATGAACTCGTAGGGGGTGAGTCCCTTTAATGTCTTGAGCCTGCGCCCAAAATTGTAGGCGTCGATGAAGTCGGCGAGATGCTTTTCCAGTTGTGCGTGATCGTCGTAGTGGGAGCGCTTGACAGTAGCTTCCTTGATCGTTCGGTTCATCCGCTCGACCTGCCCATTGGTCCATGGGTGCTTAACCTTTGTCAGGCGATGCTCGATCTCGTATTCCTCACAGACCCGGTCGAAGATGTGCTGGAAAGCATTTTGGTCACACGCCCGGTTGGTGAACTGGATGCCGTTATCGGTCAGGATAGTATGGATGGTGTAGGGCACCGCCGCGATCAGGTTGCGCAGGAACTGGGCAGCATTCATCTTGCCAGCTTTGGCATAGAGCTCAGCGAAAGCGAACTTGGAAGTGCGGTCAATTGCCACGAAGAGATAAAGCTTGCCCTCAGCCGTCTGCACCTCGGTAATATCGACGTGGAAGTAGCCGATCGGGTAGCTTTTGAACTTTTTCTTCGGTTCTTTGTCGCCTTCCACTTCCGGCAGGCGTGAAATGCCGTGGCGCTGCAGACATCTGTGCACGGACGAACGCGTCAGATGCGGGATCGTCGGTTGAAGGGCATAGAGGCAGTCATCAAGAGGCAGCAATGTATGCCTGCGAAAGGCGACAATAACAGCCTCTTAGGAAAGGATTGTCGAGTGTGGGTCCATGACGTCCGCTTTTTCCATTTGGCGACCGTCTTCTGGTTGATCCCATACCGCTTCGAAAGCGCTCTCAGGCTCTCTTCACTATTTTGTGTTGCTCGACGGACTGCCTCTGTCGTCGTGGCGCTCCCATGTAAAACCTGGCCCATAGTGCTTCCCTCCATTCTAAGGAAAATAATGCACCATCAAATGCCGGGACTAAACACTTTAGCGTCTGAAAGACGCGCGGCGATCTAAGTGGCTGACGCTGGTAGAAAAGGAATTTAGGTCCGGTCTGGCTGGTCGAGCCGGTTGACGCGAGGGTTGCCCTGCGCCGCCCCGTGCTACCACCCCGGAAACGGATCTTCGAGGGTGGCCCAGTCGCCCGGATCGGCGCTGGCGAGGCATCCGTCCAGTGCGGTCCGCACACCTGCCTCGTCCATGTCCACGCCGATAAAGACGAGTTCCTGCCGACGATCGCCCCAAGCGTTATCCCATCGGCTCTCGAGCTGCTGACGAAATTGCTGATGGCTCGGCCAGTCTTGTCGAGGAACGGCCGCCCACCAAAGCCCCATGGGCTCACAGCGCCTTTGGATGCCGGCAGCCGACATCAGGCCCACATGACGCGGGCGCGTGGCAATCCAGAAATGGCCTTTGGCGCGGATTACCCCCGGCCAGGGCTCGTCCAGGAATGATCGAAACCGCATGGGGTCGAAGGGGCGCCTGGTGCGATAGACAAAGCTCGATACCCCGTATTCCTCCGTTTCCGGAACATGCTCATCCGGGCTGTACAATTCCTTGTGCCACAGGGGATGCGCCGCGGCCTTTGCTTCATCGAAGAGGCCCGTATTGAGGACAGCTGAAAGAGAAATCTTGCCGAAATCCGTCTCCACCTGGCGCGCATCCGGATTGAGCGCAGCAACTATCTTGCGGACATCCGCGCGGATCTCTTCGGTAGCGTCCGAGATCTTGTTGATCACGACAACATCGGCAAACTCGATCTGATCCACCAGCAGGTCGATGAGTGTGCGCCGGTCCTCACCGTCGCGTTGCAGGCCGCGGTCGGCAAGCAGATCGGCACTGCTGTAGTCGGCTAACAGGTTTGCAGCGTCGACCACGGTGACCATTGTGTCGAGCCTAGCAAAGTCTGAGAGCGAAACACCATTCTCATCGCGGAAGGAAAAGGTTGCCGCAATGGGGCGTGGCTCGGCAATACCGGTACCTTCGATCAACAGATAGTCGTATCGCCGCTCTTCGGCCAGTCGCCGCACTTCCGTCAGGAGGTCGTTGCGCAGGGTGCAGCATATGCAGCCATTGCTGAGTTCGATCAATGTCTCCGTCGTATGCGACAGGTTGTAACCGCCCTCTCGAATGAGACTGGCGTCTATGTTCACTTCGCTCATATCGTTGACAATGACGGCGACCCGCAGGCCCTGACGGTTATTCAAGACGTGGCTGAGGAGCGTCGTCTTGCCAGCGCCGAGGAAGCCAGCCAGCACGGTTACCGGGAGCCGCTCGATCCTGTTCATCGGCATTCCTTGAATGCGGGCGGTCGAAGCGCCCTTCGCCGCGACCAGCATTTGTGTCGTATAAGCCTCATTCGAAATCGATCCCTAACCTTATACTTTGCGTCACGCGACGAGCTGCGGCCGGAAGACGACGTCAGCGTAGTAATTGGTTGAATTGAAGGTGTTGGTCGGGAAAAGACCTGTGGTGGCGGAACCTCCATAGGCAAAGACGCCGTTGCCGGTGGCTGGCGCTGTCAGCGGACCGTTGGTGACGGCGGTCGTATAGAAATTGCCGGTCGCCACGTAGGCGCCGGTCGTGTGATAGGACGCGACATAGGTGGTATTGGCGGCGATGGTGAAGGGTGTTGTGAAGTTCGCCGTCTGCCAACCGCTTGCCGTGGTGTTGGTGAAGGTTGCGGTGGCAAGTTTGGTGCCCGTGGAATTCCACAGGTCGACGACGTTCTGGCCATTGTCGTTGGCGCTGCGGTAGAACCTGATGCCGGTAATGTCGCCGGCGACGTTCGACGTGAACTTGACGCCGAGTTCGAGCTGCTGGCCGTCGTTGAGGTTGGTCTGCGCCGGCGTGCTGGAGGCGGAAAACAGGCTGTAGGTCGTTGCCCCTGCTGCGGCAGCAATGTTGAAGGTCTCGTTGGCGGCAAGGCCGCCGAGATCGGTTGCCGTCACCTTGACACCATAGGTTCCTGCTGTCGTCGGCGTGCCGGAGAAGGTCCTCGTCGAGGCGTTGAAGCTCAGCCAGGAAGGCAGTGCCGTGCCGTCGGCTGCCGTTGCCGCGTAAGTCAGCGTTTCGCCGCTGTCGACATCGGTAAAGGTCGTCGTCGGCAGCACGAAGGAGAAGGCGGAGCCGGTGGTGGCATTCTGGGTCGCCGTCTGGACGGCGAGCACCGGCGCATCGTTGGCGCCATGGATGGTGACCGTCAGGTTTGCCGTGGCCGTGGCGCCGGCGCTATCGCGCATCGTGTAGCTGAAGACATCGCTCAGCGTGTTGGTCGACTGCCGCAGTCCCTGGACGGCGGTATTGCTCTCGTTGATCGCATAGCTATAGGCGCCAGATGCATTGAGAACGAGACTGCCATAGGTGCCGTTCAGCGCCGAGCCGAGCGTGCCTGATGTCGCACCAAAGACCACTGCCGTGACCGTCTTGGTATCACCGGCATCCGGATCGGTGTCGTTGGTCAGCACGTTGCCGCTGGCAACCACGCCACCCGAACCATTGGCCACCCCGCCCTTCTCCGTCGCATCCCCCGTATCGGCAACCGCCGTCGGCGTCGTGTTTCCGGGAACCGATACGGCAATGTTGAAGCTCTCGTTGGCGGCAAGGCCGCCGAGATCGGTTGCCGTCACCTTGACACCGTAGGTGCCGCCTGTCGTAGGCGTGCCGGAGAATGTGCGTGTCGAGGCGTTGAAGCTCAGCCAGGAAGGCAGCGCCGTGCCATCGGCAGCGGTTGCCGCGTAGGTCAGCGTTTCGCCGCTGTCGACATCGGTAAAGGTCGTCGTCGGCAGCACGAAGGAGAAGGCGGAGCCGGTGGTGGCGTTCTGGGTCGTCGTCTGGACGGCGAGCACCGGCGCATCGTTGGCGCCGTGGATGGTGACCGTCAGGTTTGCCGTGGCCGTCGCGCCGGCGCTATCGCGCATCGTATAGCTGAAGACATCGCTCAGCGTATTGGTCGACTGCCGCAGCCCCTGGACGGCCGCATTGCTCTCGTTGATCGCATAGCTATAGGCGCCAGATGCATTGAGAACGAGACTGCCATAGGTGCCGTTCAGCGCCGAGCCGAGCGTTCCTGATGTCGCACCGAAGACCACTGCCGTGACGGTCTTGGTGTCACCGGCGTCCGGATCGGTGTCGTTGGTCAGCACGTTGCCGCTGGCAACCACGCCACCCGAACCATTGGCCACCCCGCCCTTCTCCGTCGCATCCCCCGTATCGGCAACCGCCGTCGGCGTCGTGTTGTTCGCATTCGAGGGGCGGAAGACCACATCGGCCCAATAATTGGCAGCACCGAAAGTGGCATTTGGGAAAATGCCGGCGGTGGCAGAGCCCCCATAGCGGTAGACGCCGTTGCCGGTGGCTGGCGCTGTCAGCGGACCGTTGGTGACGGCGGTCGTATAGAAATTGCCGGTCGCCACGTAGGCGCCGGTCGTGTGATAGGACGCGACATAGGTGGTATTGGCGGCGATGGTGAAGGGTGTTGTGAAGTTCGCCGTCTGCCAACCGCTTGCCGTGGTGTTGGTGAAGGTTGCGGTGGCAAGTTTGGTGCCCGTGGAATTCCACAGGTCGACGACGTTCTGGCCATTGTCGTTGGCGCTGCGGTAGAACCTGATGCCGGTAATGTCGCCGGCGACGTTCGACGTGAACTTGACGCCAAGCTCGAGCTGCTGACCGTCATTGAGGTTCGTCTGGGCCGGCGTGCTGGAGGCGGAGAACAGGCTGTAGGTCGTTGCCCCTGCTGCGGCAGCAATGTTGAAGGTCTCGTTGGCGGCAAGGCCGCCGAGATCGGTTGCCGTCACCTTGACACCATAGGTTCCTGCTGTCGTCGGCGTGCCGGAGAAGGTCCTCGTCGAGGCGTTGAAGCTCAGCCAGGAAGGCAGTGCCGTGCCGTCGGCTGCCGTTGCCGCGTAAGTCAGCGTTTCGCCGCTGTCGACATCGGTAAAGGTCGTCGTCGGCAGCACGAAGGAGAAGGCGGAGCCGGTGGTGGCATTCTGGGTCGCCGTCTGGACGGCGAGCACCGGCGCATCGTTGGCGCCATGGATGGTGACCGTCAGGTTTGCCGTGGCCGTGGCGCCGGCGCTATCGCGCATCGTGTAGCTGAAGACATCGCTCAGCGTGTTGGTCGACTGCCGCAGTCCCTGGACGGCGGTATTGCTCTCGTTGATCGCATAGCTATAGGCGCCAGATGCATTGAGAACGAGACTGCCATAGGTGCCGTTCAGCGCCGAGCCGAGCGTGCCTGATGTCGCACCAAAGACCACTGCCGTGACCGTCTTGGTATCACCGGCATCCGGATCGGTGTCGTTGGTCAGCACGTTGCCGCTGGCAACCACGCCACCCGAACCATTGGCCACCCCGCCCTTCTCCGTCGCATCCCCCGTATCGGCAACCGCCGTCGGCGTCGTGTTTCCGGGAACCGATACGGCAATGTTGAAGCTCTCGTTGGCGGCAAGGCCGCCGAGATCGGTTGCCGTCACCTTGACACCGTAGGTGCCGCCTGTCGTAGGCGTGCCGGAGAATGTGCGTGTCGAGGCGTTGAAGCTCAGCCAGGAAGGCAGCGCCGTGCCATCGGCAGCGGTTGCCGCGTAGGTCAGCGTTTCGCCGCTGTCGACATCGGTAAAGGTCGTCGTCGGCAGCACGAAGGAGAAGGCGGAGCCGGTGGTGGCGTTCTGGGTCGTCGTCTGGACGGCGAGCACCGGCGCATCGTTGGCGCCGTGGATGGTGACCGTCAGGTTTGCCGTGGCCGTCGCGCCGGCGCTATCGCGCATCGTATAGCTGAAGACATCGCTCAGCGTATTGGTCGACTGCCGCAGCCCCTGGACGGCCGCATTGCTCTCGTTGATCGCATAGCTATAGGCGCCAGATGCATTGAGAACGAGACTGCCATAGGTGCCGTTCAGCGCCGAGCCGAGCGTTCCTGATGTCGCACCGAAGACCACTGCCGTGACGGTCTTGGTGTCACCGGCGTCCGGATCGGTGTCGTTGGTCAGCACGTTGCCGCTGGCAACCACGCCACCCGAACCATTGGCCACCCCGCCCTTCTCCGTCGCATCCCCCGTATCGGCAACCGCCGTCGGCGTCGTGTTGTTCGCATTCGAGGGGTTGAACATCACATCGACCCAATAGTTTGTCTGGTCGAAGCTGCTCGCCGGGAATACGCTTGCGCCATAGTTATAGACGCCGTTGCCGCTTGCCGGCGCCGTCAGCGGGCCACTCGTCACATTGGAGAGGAAGTAGTTGGCGGTCGTCGAATAGTTGCCGACATTCGTATGATAAGATGCGGTATAGGTCTGTCCGGGTGTCAACGTCACCGGGCTCGAGAAAGAAGCGGACTGCCAGCCGCTGGCAGTCTCGTTGGAGAAGGTGAGGGTCGCAAGTCGCGTACCTGTGCTCGACCAAAGTGACCCGGTATGTGTGCCCGTATCCAGGCTGCTCTTGTAAAACCGGATACCGCTCACCGTGCCCGCCGCGGAGGATTGGAATTTGACCCCGAGTTCGACGGCTGCAGTATCGTTGGTGTTGACGACCGCGGGCGTCGCGCCACCAAAGAGTGATGTAAAAGTCGGCCCGGTGACGGTGACAGTGCGCCCCGCCGAGGGTGTCTCGAGGTTGATGTTGTCATCCACTGCCCGCGACCGGATCGTATAGGTGCCGGCGATCGACGGCGTCCAGGTGTAGGTCCAGTTCTCATCGCCCGTGGCCGGATGCCAGCTCGCACCATTGTCGGTCGAAACCTCGACGCTGGCGATGACCCCGCCGCCCGTATCGGCAGCGGTGCCTGAAATCGTCACGGTTGAATTCGCGGCCACCGTAGCGGGTACCGTGATGACGGAGGTCGGCGCAGTATGGTCCGACGAAGCAGTCGCGGCGGTAAGCCCGGATTGCAGCGTGCCTGGCTGAACGCCCATGTCGGCAAGCAGATTGACCATTGCCTGCTGCACGCGAGGATCGGTGGGGGTCGCCTCGTTATCGTGATTGTTGCTCAGACCCCATGTCCAATAAACCGTGCCGGCGCCGAAAACCAGAGCACCGCTGGGCGCGCGATAGAGGGTCAGATTGTGGGTCGCGGTCGCATCGCCGGTCGTATTTCCGTAGTCTAGCAAGTAAGTGCTGACTGGCAGGGTCGTCGACGAGAGTTTTACCAGCCCGGCCGGGTCGAAGCCATTGTCGGGCGCTTCATCCCATTCGTAACCAAGATAATTCTTGGTGAGCGTTGCCGTCTGGCCTGGCTGGAGGTTTGCGACAGTCGTATTCCGCCAGAAGCGCAGGTTGGCATCATCATAGCCGACCGTGATCGCGCCAAGATTGCCGCCGACATCGTCGACCTTGAAGAGCTGGCCGGTCAGCGAGTTCTCAGGGTTGCCGCCGCCGATAGCAGGCGGGCTGAGGCGCGGGTCGCGAAAGGTGCCTGTCCATTCGTTGGAAGGATCAAGGCTCGTACCGGGCGGTCCCCATGTCTCCTTGTAGGAGATCAGGGTGCGATATGGCGTTCCGTCGGCGCTGTATGCATTACCCCAACGGGTACGCCAGTAGACCTCGTTGCCACTCCAGAACATAAGGTTGACGCCCGCATCGCGTGCGGCTTCGACATTGGTCCTCTGCTGTCCCGACCAGTATTCGTCGTGGCCGGCATCGATATAGGTCTTGTGATTGAGCAGTAGACTGCCATAGCGGTCGGCGTCGACGCCCGACATATAGGAGACGTCATAACCGTTCTGTTCCAGCCAGTAGATGCCTGCATATTCGGCGCCGAACAGATAGTCCTGCGGTCCGGCATAGGTGCCGACCCCACCGCGGGTCGCAATTGGCCTGTTGTAACTGACCGCATAAGCGCGACCAGCGCCCTGGCCCGTCGCGGGGCCGTTGCCGCCATAGAAGTTTGCGCCACCCCAGCCGTTGTAAGCTTGCCAAGTCTCGTCTGCGGTCTGGAAGACGACGTCGCTGTGGCTGGCATCGTCGCGCACGATGAACGGGATTTGATTTTCGCCAGCGGTGCCATCCTGACGCACGAGCTTGGCAATATAGACGCCTGAGACGGCATCATCAGGTACGGTCCACGAAGCCGAGACCGCCCAGTTGCCAGCATCAACCGTGCCGGTGGTAGCGTTGCGCAACGGGTTGGGCTGGGTCTGCAATCCGGTATGCTGCATTGTCGCGACCTTGCGCGCGCCCATGCCGCCATAATAGCCGAGCCGATAGATATCGATCCGGTAGTTGGTGGAATTCGTGTTGATTTTGAAGCTCACCGTGTTGCCGTTGTCGACGCTGATGTCGGTCGCAAACCCTTCGATGTTGGTGCTGCCGGCACCGTCGATGCCCCACTCGCTCTCCGGATTGCCCTGCTTCTGGTTTTCCAGCACGATCGCGTTGCTGGCCGCCGCAGCGGCCGCCAGATTTTGCGTGGTCAACGAGCGCTGGGCAGAAGGTTGAGGCGGCGTCGTCACCGCGCCGGAAAGGATGCCGACACCCTTGGTGGTGGTGCCCTTTCCAGTTTCGCCGCCGCCGGGCAACGATCCGTTCAAGATTGTCGAATCTGTCCACGTTGCGGTCCCGCGCCAGCCCGAGAGCGGGGACAAGTCGCGATCGACAAGCGGGTCGCTGATCGAGGCGCCGATGGCCTTCTTGATCGTCGCCACATAATCCGGCCCTTCAGTCAGCCTTGTTCCCGGCAACTGACCATCTTGCTGAAGCAAGGCACCGCCATGGGCCCAATCGAGAATCCGTGTGGGGGACGTATAATAGCCGCACCCGCACACACCAAAGGGCATGCCAACCGCCAGCGCATTTGCTCCAGCATGCTGCCCGGTCGACTGCGCCGACGGCGTCGATTCGAGAATGACGACTTTGCCCGAGGGCGTGCGCTCAGCCGCCACCGCAGCAGAACCTTGCCCCGAAGTTGTCGGTGCAGGGCTTTGCGGCAGATACGGAGCCAAAGGATCATCGCCGATGAGGCTCATTCCAGCGTAGGTGCGATTGAGGGACGATTGAGCCCCGAACGCAATTCCTTTCGCGTTCCGCTGGAAGCTTGCAAAACCGGGCGTGTGGGCGGGCAACACAGACGCGGCAGTATCATCGTTTCGCCGCCCCGCCTGGCGACTTGTTGCCAAAGCTTCGAGCAACGGCGGCGATTCGCGAGTAATATTGGCTCGACCGTCCGGGTCGTCGATCACGCTCACTCTATGTTCAGAATCACGTTCGATGAGCGGCCCGTTCTTGTCTGGATTGTCGACAAGCGTACCATACTTGAACCCGTCCGCGATTTGCACCGATGCCGCGAGTTGAGCACTGTCCTCGTGCATTTCGTCAGGCTTGCGCTGCCTTCCCTTGCCACCGATGGTCAGCCACCCGGGAATCAGCGAATCCAACAGAAGTGAGCGCGAGGTCCACCGACGAGCGTTGCGATACATGGCAGGCACCTCCCGCGAATTATCAAGATCGAATCTATGAGAACCGCTCAATGGGCGGCCCTGAATTGTAGTCGAAAAATGAGTGAGTATATGCTACGCCTTTCGCTCTACAGGCGGCATCCTTTGGGCAATCAGCCGTGCTGCACGCTCACGTGATGAGTGAGACGCGCGAAGATGCGCCGCTTGCTGTGCAAGGCTTGACGACGCATAGGCGGCTGAGATGGCGGCATCTCCCGTAGTCAAGATGTGGCCCGAGAACAGCATTGTGCGGCACCGCTCGCGCTGCGTCGAGCTGTCGAATGACAGGCGACGCCGCCGATCAATATCGTCATTTGGCAAAATTGGCGAGGCGAGCAAAAAGGCTCTGCCACGGGCGATTGCGGTTCTTCGAGGCAAGCGCGCCCGGCGATGCCTATGTGTCGTGCCTAAGAGCCGAAGATATGTGTTTTTGCTCGATTTAGGGCTTAAACACTCTCCCCACCTCATCAATTGTGATTAGGCAAAGTAACCCGCCTCCACCTTCCTCAAGGCTTCGTCGGACTGCACACTAACAATCTGGTTTGGGGCTTGGCGTCCGGCGTTTGAACAGCGCTTAGGCATTGGACCAGCGTCCGTTGAAGGATGTTTTGAAGGCGAGACATGTATATGAAACTATCGCACCGTGCCCCTCACCTGTTCTTTCGCGCCACGTTTGTGATCAGCGCACTCGTTTTTCTTGCCGGAGCCGTGTCGCCGGCTCTCGCCGATAGCGCCCCATTGGCCCCACATACGAAAATCCGCCTGACGGTCGTCCAATGGATGCCGTCCAAGGGCCAGTTTGAGAGATGGGATGCGATTGGCGGCGAATATACGGTTTCAGATGCAGGTGAAGTCTCCTTACCCTTTATGGGGTCGCAGTCTGTTGGAAGTCTGGATAATACGAGCCTCACCAACGAGATTGCCAAGCGCCTTCAGGCAAAGATGGGTTTGGCCCAGACACCTGCGGTGACCATCGAAGTTCTCGAATACCCACCAATCTATGTCGTGGGAGACGTAACCACGCCTGGACAATACAGTTTCCGCCCCGGAGTGACCGTCCTGCAATCCCTGGCAATGAGCGGCGGGCCGCGGCGCGCCAAAGACCAGCAGCAAACGCATTCGACCCAATTGGTAGGAGAATTGCGCGAAATCAATCACTCGATTCTGCGCAGCACCGCGAGATTGGCGCGGCTCCAGGCGGAGATGGATGGAGCAAAGGAGATTACCTTCGATCAGATGACCGGCGCCGATCAGCAATTTGCTGCCGGGATATACAATGAGGAAAGGATTATCTTTCGGGCTCGCGCCAATGCGTTGGAGAGGCAGGCAAGGGCGTTCACCGAATTACGCGATCTTTTGACCACTGAGATATCGACGTTGGAAGAAAAACTGACGGGCGCAGACGACAATATCAAATCCGTTAATGACCAATTGGTCAGCGTCAAGTCCCTGGTCCAGAAAGGCCTCACGATCTCTTCAAGGCAGATGGATCTAGAACGGTTGCTCACGACTTACCGCTCCGACAAGCTCGACCTTGTCACCGCCGTCATGCGGGGCCGTCAGGCGATCAGTGAGACGACGCGCAACCTTGAGGGACTGTACGACGCACGCCGGAGCGAAGTGGCGACCGAAGCGCAGTCCGAACGGGCAAGTCTCGATCAAATGAAGATGAAGCGCGAGACAACACAGAAACTCCTCATCGAAGACCTTGGGAGCAACGACGGCATCAAAAGCCTCGCCGAGGACCTCCCGCTTACCTATAGCGTGACCCGTCGGAGTGGAGGAAAAATCGATCAGTTTCAAGCCTCGGAAACGACGACGCTGGAGCCGGGCGATGTGGTGAGAGTGGTTCAGCCTCGCGTTTTGGATAGTTCGCTTCAGACCGACTCAGGCCGATCTTTCGAGGCCCAAACGCTCGCAGATGGAGCCGACCAGTGACCCGCAACGTGCACCTATTCTCAGCACAGCTGGAGCGGACGTTTGAGCGCCACCAAGGCGCTAAGGCCGCCTGCCTGGAAGAAATCGCTTTTGATCTGGACCGCCCACAAACCAGCCTGACGGCTAGGGTCGCGCTGAGACTTTGCGTATGATCCCACCCAGCGGTCAGACTTATACCCAAATCCTGAAGTCGACGATGCTGATGGGCGGCTCCTCGCTGGTAAATGTCGCCCTTAGCATCATTCGCAATAAGGCGCTCGCCCTTCTGCTCGGTCCCGAAGGCGTGGGGCTTCTCGGCCTTTACGGGGCAATTCTCGATATCGCACAAGCGATAGCTGGTCTTGGCGTCAGCAGCAGCGCTGTGCGCCGGGTCGCTGAGGCGGCGGGCGCCGGCGACGGAGAGAGGATCGCGCGGTCGGCGACAGCGCTCAGACGCATCTCGCTGGTGCTCGGGTTGCTTGGCGGGCTTTTGCTTGCGGCCCTGGCGTTTCCGGTCTCAAAATTCACCTTCGGCGACTACCAGCACGCCGGTGGCATTGTGCTGCTCTCCCTAGCCGTATTCTTTCGGCTCGTGTCTGCCGGACAAGCTGCCTTGATCCAGGGCTTGCGGGGCATCGCAAATCTTGCCCGCATCAATGTGCTTTCAGGGCTCTTCGGCACGATAGTCAGCATCCCGCTCATCTATCTGTTCGGCGAGCAGGCGATTGTACCCTCTCTCGTGGCGATCGCGGCCGTCTCAGTCCTTCCCACGTGGTGGTACAGCAAACAGATACCCACGCGCCCACCGCCAATGTCGGCGCGCCAGTTCGGCCGGGAAGCGAAATCCCTGTTCAGGCTCGGTGTTGCTTTTATGGCAAGCGGACTCCTGACCTTCGGCGCGGCCTATGCCATTCGCATTATCGTGCTGAATGAAGGAGGCGTCGTAGCGGCGGGATTGTATCAGGCGGCCTGGGCGCTTGGCGGTCTCTACGCCGGCTTCATCCTGCAGGCGATGGGAACGGACTTCTATCCGCGCTTGACTGCAATTGCGCACAATAATGCCGAGTGCAACCGACTGGTCAATGAGCAGGCGGAAATCAGCTTGTTGCTGGCCGGCCCTGGTCTGCTCGCCACTCTGACCCTGGCACCGCTCGTGATGAGTTTGTTCTATTCGGCGGAGTTTCACGGGGCCGTGGAGCTTCTGCGCTGGATCTGCCTTGGAATGATGCTCAGGATCGTCGCCTGGCCGATGGGTTTCATCATCCTGGCGAAGGGTGCCCAGACGATCTTCTTTTGGACGGAGGTCGCAGCAACGCTGGTGCATGTGGGGCTGGCTTGGCTCTTAGTATCGGAATTCGGCACGCCAGGGGCCGGCATGGCATTCTTCGGCCTCTACGTCTGGCATAGTATTCTGATTTACGTGATCGTGCGTCGACTGACTGGCTTTCGCTGGTCGCCAGCCAATCGCAGGCACGCACTTCTGTTCCTGCCTGCATCGGGATTGGTCGTCTCAGTCTTTTTGCTTTTGCCGCTATGGCCGGCGACTGTGATTGGCCTCGCTGCCGTCGCTCTCTGCGGGCTCTATTCGCTGCGCATGCTGATCGACCTGCTTCCGGAGTCCGTGCAAGCAACCATGCGTGGATGGATCACGAAATCAGCATGATGAACAATGCGCGCATCCGGAGATACGCGCATCGTTTCGTTATGCAGATTGTTCCATCAGGCAAATGCGGGTTCAGGCGACAGCAACATCCATGGCACGTTGCACGCTGGAGGCTCCAGCGGTTGCGTCTGCAAGGGCGGCGCGAAGTGCCTCGACGACCCGGTCCATGTCAGACACGGTCATCTGGGCATAAAGCGGCAGGATTATCGTTTGCTGCTGCGCAGATACGCTTCGCATCAGGCTCGTGGCAGCGCGGTGGGAGCTCTCATCAGAATAGGCTTTCTCCAGATGAATGTTCATCACCCCGCGCCTGGTCGAGATCCCCTGATCGAGCAGGGTCTGCATGACGGCGCGCTGGTTGATCGTATCGGCCAGTCTCACACAGAAGCTCTGCCAGTTGCTGCGAGCCCAACCTGGTTCGACCGGCAGCGACAATCCGGGAATCGTCGACAGACGTTCGCAATATTGCTCGGCAAGCAGCCTGCGCTGAGCAACCAGCTCCGGCAGGCGCCGCAACTGCTCGCGTCCGACGGCCGCCTGAAGATCGGTCATCCGGTAATTGTAACCCAACTCGTCATAGTCTTCAAAGATGACCTGTTTCGAGCCGTGACGAACGGCATCGGTGACGCTCATGCCATGCTGGCGCCAGAGCCGGAACTTCCGGTCATATTCGGGATTGGCCGTCGTCAACATGCCGCCATCGCCTGTCGTGACGACCTTCCTGGGGTGGAAGGAGAAGCAGGCAATGTCACCATGCGCTTTGCCGATCTTTTCCCAACGGCCGTCCCATTGGATTTCGCTTCCCGTCGCACAGGCTGCATCCTCGATGACCGGTATCCGGTGGCGCTTGCCGATCTCCACGACGGCGCGGAGATCGCAGGGCATGCCGAGTTGATGCACGCAAAGAATTGCCTTGGTGCGGGGCGTGATTGCCCTTTCGATAAGACTGGCGTCGATGTTGTAACCATATTCTTCAATATCGACGAAAACAGGCACCGCGTCGCAGTAGCGAACCGAGTTTGCGGTCGCGATGAAAGAATGGCTGACCGTAACGACTTCGTCACCGGCGGATACGCCGACAGCCTTCAGGGCCAGATGCAACGCGGTCGTGCAATTGGACATGGCGCAAGCATGCGCCGCGCCCACAAAGGCAGCGAATTCACGCTCGAAAGCTGCGACTTCCGGCCCTTGCGTCACCCATCCCGACAGAATGACGCGGCGCGCAGCCTCAGCCTCCTCCTCCCCGAGGACGGGTTTGGCGACCGGAATTGTCAATTGAGATGAGCTCATGCAGCCGCCCCCCCTGCGTTGGTCTGCATTTGCCACCAGGCAACGAGATCACGAAGCCCTTGCTCCATAGAGATCTCCGCCTTGAATCCAAGGAGTCGTTCGGCCTTGCTGATGTCGGCAAGGCGACGGGTCACACCGTTGACCGTGCGGGCCTCTTTGTGCTGCGGTTCGAGTGAGGAGCCCATAATGTCGCTCAGCATCTTCGCCAGTTCCAGCAGGCTTATTTCCTTGCCGCTCGCGACGTTGAACACTTCGTCCGTCACATCGCTTTTGGCGGCCAGAATGTTTGCGCGGGCGATGTCGCGTGCATCGACGAAATCCATCGTCTGGCTACCATCCCCATAGATGAGGGGTGGCATCCCGGCCATCAGGCGTTCCATCCAACGGATCAGAACTTCCGTATAGGCGCCGTAAACGTCCATGCGCGGCCCATAGACGTTGAAATAACGAAGCGCGACATAGCGCAGGCCGTACATCTCAGCAAAGCTACGCATCAGCCCTTCATTGAACGTTTTCGCCGCGCCGTAGATCGTCCGGTTATTGTACGGATGATGCTCTTCGGTCGTTGGAAAATTCTCGGCAAGCCCCAGAACGGAGGCGGAAGAGGCAGCAACTACCTTCGATACGCCCGCCGTGACGGCGGCTTCGAGAACGTTGAACGTGCCCTCCGCAAGGACATCGAAAGCCAATCGTGGCTCTTCGGCGCATTGCGTGATGCGGATCGCGGCCTGATGAAAGACGATGTCGACGCCTTCGAAGACTTTTGCCAGAAGCGCTCTGTCGCGGATATCTCCGTCGATGATCTTAAGCGGCGCGCCTGATATCGCCGAGCTGAGATTGTCCCGGCGCCCGCGCACGAAATTGTCGAGGACGATGATCTCGCGAGGTTTTTCCAAAGCGACAAGATCGGCAATATGCGAGCCAATCAGACCGGCACCGCCGGTAATGAGCACCCGTTTGTCTCTCATGATCTTCCCTCACGCGACATGTTCGTCATCCGATCATTATCCGAACGCCAACGTATGAATTTCGCAGGGACACCTGCGGCGACCGAGAAAGGCTCGACGTCGGAAACGACGACTGCCCCCGCTCCAACGATCGCCCCCTTCCCGATGGTCACGCCGGGAAGAATGGTCGCATTCGTTCCGATATCGGCCTCTGCACAGATTCGTACCGGCTTGATTTCAAGATCCGTGCGAATGATCGGCACATCCAAGGGCAGTGCCGTGTGGGTCGAGCCAAGCACCTTGGCGCCAGGTCCCCACCCGACAGAATCCTCGATCACGAGATCGCGAGCGTCGAAATAGGCCATCGGTCCGATCCAGACATTATCGCCGATCTTGCATCGGCCGTCGAAGCGGCCCTGGATATAGGCCTGCGCCCCGACGAACACCCCATTACCGATGTCGAACGTCTCGGGATGTTTGAAGCCGGCGCCGCCTGCAACCTGCAATCCTGTGCCACAACTCCGCGTGATGGCTTGCCAGATGGCTTTTCGCATCAGAGTATCGATGGCACCGTCACCGATCGCGAAACGACCGTATAGTTCGATCAGGCCAGCGCGCCCGTATGACTGCCTGAGTTCTTCGGCCAGCCCGGCCTGGTAGGCAGGGTCCGCCGGCCTTTCATGACGGCCATGGACCGCTTGCACGATCCGGGCCTCGCCCGCACGATCAGCTGACATAGGTGTTCTCCAGCGCGGCGGCCACCTGGTCGACGTGCCACGCCGGCATCTCGGGATAGATCGGCAGCGAGAGGACCTCCCGTGCGGCAGCTTCCGATATTGGGAAATCGCCAGTCTTGTAACCAAGGTCGGCATGGGCCTTCTGCAGATGAACTGGGATCGGATAGTGCAGCCCGGACTGAATGCCCTCTTCGCTCAGTACGCGCTGAAGCTGGTCGCGATCGCGGCTTCTGATGGCATAGACGTGATAGACGTGGCGCCGGTCGGCGATTTCGACAGGCGTCCTGAGATCTGCCGAACCGCCAAGCAGCAACGAGTAGCGGCGTCCGTGGGCGCGCCGCGCTTCGGTCCAGACTTCGAGATGCCGGAGCTTGATGCTCAGGATCGCACCCTGAATGGCATCCATGCGGTAGTTGAAGCCCTTCAGCAGATGGTGATAACGCTGTTCCTGACCCCAGTCGCGCAACATGCGCATCGTCTTGGCCTGATCGTCGCTGTTCGTGACGACGATACCCCCCTCGCCGCAGGCGCCAAGATTTTTGCCGGGGTAGAAGCTGAAGCAACCGGATGTGCCGATGCTGCCGGCGCGCGCGCCTTTGTATTGCGCTCCGTGCGCCTGGCAGGCGTCCTCGATGACCGGTATCCGGTAGTGGTCAGCAATCGCTTTGATCGCGTCCATATCGGCCATCTGACCGTAGAGATGGACGGGAACAATGGCCTTGGTTCGGGGTGTAATCTTTGCCTCGAGTTTCGCCGGATCCATCGTCAGCGTCACGGGCTCGACATCGACGAATACCGGTCGCGCACCGGCGTAGCAGATCGCCGATACGGTTGCGACGAAGGTAAACGGCACGGTGATGACTTCATCGCCGGGGCCGACGCCTGCCGCGAGCAGCGACAGATGCAGGGCACTCGTCCCGGTATTGACCGCTATCGCATGTTTGACTTTGCAATAATCCGCGAATTCCTGCTCGAGGCGGGCGACTTCCTCGCCGAGTATGTATTGCCCCGAGGCGAGCACACCGAGCACGGCTGCGTCGATTTCGCTCTTGATCGATTGATATTGGGCTTTGAGGTCCAGGAACGGGATCATGCAATGCGCCTCGCCTCTTCGAGCTCGATGATACGACCGCGCTGGGCGAGCGACCGGCTTGCGGCTTCCAGAATGCGAACGACACGGAGCCCGGCTTGGCCATCCGTAATGGGCCGCAAATTTTGCTCAATGCAATCGACGAACTGATCCAGTTCGCGTTTCAACGCCTCGGTCATATCGAGCTTGGGCGCCCACATGTCGCCGCTGCGGTAGCCGACCATCATCTGATGCACCTTCTCGCCATATGCATCGGAATTGGGGCACATGGTGATGCCCTTGTCATAGACCTTGATCTTTTCGCTGGGCTCCAGATCGTCATAGACGATCATCTTGCTGCTGCCGCCGATCAGCGTGCGGCGGACCTTGACCGGGGCCAGCCAATTGACGTGGATATGTGCGATGAGCTTGCTCTCGAAGAAAAGCGTCAGATAGGCGATGTTCTCCGGCTCGCCGAGCACATGGCTCATGCCCGTCGCAGAAACGGCGACCGGCCTTTCCTGCACAACATGGTCCAGGATGGAGAGATCATGCACCGCGAGGTCCCAGATGACGCTGACATCGTGCTGGAAGAGCCCCAGATTGACCCGAACCGAATCGTAGTAATACATGTCGCCGAGGCCGCTTTCGACTAGTTCGCGCATCTTTCGGACGGCGCCGGTATGCACGAAAGTATGATCCACGGCCAGCACGAGGCGTCTGCGCGCGGCTTCTTCGACCATCCGCGAGGCTTCGTCCGTCGTCGAAGCCATCGGCTTTTCGACGAAGACATGCTTTCCGGCCATCATAGCCTGCATAGCGAGCTTGAAATGGGTGAAGACCGGCGTCGCGATAGCGATGGCATCCACTCTCGGATCGCGCAGGACTTCCTCGAAATCATCGGTGATCGTCACTGCGGGGTAGCGGCTTTTGACAGCCGCCAACCGTTCGACATTGAGATCACAGACTGAAATGAGCTGCGCGCCGGCCGCTTCCGAGATGTTACGAACCAGATTCGGACCCCAATACCCATACCCAACAACGGCGATACCGATCATTGCACTTCTCCCAACGCTTGCATGTTGACTGATCGGTCATGAACGCGACCGATGATCCTGGCCGGAACGCCGACAACAATGGCGCCGTCGGGCACATCCTTGGTTACAACCGAGCCGGCGCCGACCTGTGCGGCTTCTCCGATGATGACGCCAGGCAGAATGGTGGCGTTGCTGCCAATCGACGCGTGGCGCTTGACCAGAGTAGGGATGACCGCCCAGTCGGTTTCGGTCTGCAGGCTGCCATCCGGATTGACGGCGCGCGGGTACATGTCGTTCGTAAACATGACCCCGTGGCCTATGAACACGCCGTCTTCCAGCGTCACGCCCTCACAGAGGAAGGAATGGCTGGAGATCTTACAGTCTTCTCCGACGATGACATTCTTCTGAATCTCGACGAAGGTGCCGATGCGGGTTCCTGCGCCGATCGTGCAGCCGTAGAGATTCACAAGATCTCGATGGTGAATGACACTGCCGTCACCCAGCTTGACGTTTGATGCAATCATCCCTGCAAACTCCTAACTCATAACAGGCCCGATTTTCAGTTAAACAAAGGTCGATTGCGTCCAATGTTACCCAGGACAAATACTTCCCTCCATTCCAAAGAGAATTGTTTTCTTCATCTGAGTAAAGAAACAAATCGTTTAAGCTTATCCGCCGAAAGGCGTATCTACTTACGACGACTTACGCCCTGGTTTATGCCCCTGTCCAACATTGGTGGCGGGGCACCTCTCGCACTCGTCGGCTGGCGTACGCCGGAGACAGCGATTGTTTCCATGCATTTAGGGGTTCATTGCCAAACGGCGGCGCAGCAACAGAGACTATCTCGCAATCGTTCTAGTAAGACCTAGGTCTATACTCAGGCTTATCTTCAATTTCTTATCCAATTATAGAAGTCGTGTAGTACTTAACCTATATTAGCTACTGCAACGCCCGTCGAATTGTGGTAATCGATTCCTACTTTAGAGTTTTCTAAACCCCCGTATTGAGAGGGGTTGGTACTCGGGCCGTAGTGGCGTAATGTGTTAAAGGGAGGGTGAAGCTGTGAATTCAGCACTTATACCGAATCTAGACTGCAGGCAGGAAAACATCTCTCTTCCCCTTAAGATAGACAATAACGCGCACACGCCTGTCTTGTCGGCAAGGCAAACGCATTCGCTTCTCATTCTCGACAATCGTGAACTCGATAGGCAATGCCTGGCGCAGTGCATGGCTGCTCAAAAGGCGGATTTGCAGATACTGGCATTTGGATCGATTGATGAGTGGAAGCCGAAGCGCGACGAACATCCGCCGCTTTCGGCAATACTCTTGAACGTCGGCGGCAAAAAGATCGATGAACCGGCCGTTTCAGAGCAAATCCGGAAGCTTTCGTCGGAATTCGCATCAACGCCACTCATCGTATTGGCCGATAGCGACGATTTCGGCCAAATCGTCAGGGCACTTGAGTACGGCGCCAAAGGGTTTATACCCGCCTCAGTCAGCGTCAGTGTGTGTATGGAGCTGATCGCGCTGTCAGTGGCAGGAGGAATTTTTGTGCCTGCAAGCGCCCTGTTCGCCATGCGTCACTTGCTGGACTCGAGCAATTCGACCGCACGCCCGCTCGCCGGGATATTCACGGATCGTCAGGTCGAAGTCGTGGAGGCGCTCCGTCGCGGAAAGGCGAATAAAATTATCGCTTATGAGCTCAACCTGCGCGAAAGCACGGTAAAGGTGCATGTTCGCAATATAATGAAAAAGGTCAAGGCGACGAACAGAACGGAAGTCGTGTTCAAGCTTAACGATCTTTTTCTTTCGGGCGGCTCAGCGGTGAACAGCCTTTGCTGATACGCTCCGCCGATCAAATCATGCATCCCATGACGAGCACATTATCGCTCTAAACATCATCGGTGGCGGCGCGGCAAATACGCCACCGATTCCGCAATTTGACGCCAGAATCCTTCGGTGGGAGACCTTCAGTCTCAGCTGGCATGTTCGTCATCCGCGCCTCTCCAGATGAGGCTGTCTGAAACGTGTAATACCCCCACAGCTAATTGCCGCTGCCCTCAGGAGGCCTGGACAGCGCCATTCGGATCCTTCGCAACGGGGCTCTCTGCGAATGGGGGACCAGCCTCCGCGCAAGATGCCAGAGATACTGAAACTCCGGCAGAGGCGGTACATTCGGCCTCAGGCCATTCAGGCGCAGCTTGACTATGAGGCCATCGACGCCTGAATAAAGTCGCAAGCGCCAACCAGCATCAGATTTGAGATATGGAGATGCTACTTTCTTGCCAGTCGCGGTCCCGCCAACAACAGCGTGGCGAAGAACATTTGCAAGATCTGGCTGCTGACACCGCTCAAGAATATCGGAGAACCATGCAAGCCACTCGGAATCGCTCCGATCGGGAATCTGGTGAATGCTTTTTCGATCCCTGCTATACCGTCCCGAGACGACCCCATCGGCTGAGCGACCGAGTTGCGCGATGACGAGGCGCGCGCGCCTGAATTCGTCGTGGGATAGAGATGGATAGAAATCTTGCAGCCTCCGCGCCCGCTCAAACTGGCCTCTGCAGATCAAAGAGAGAAGAAAATACGCCCACTCCACCGGATCCGGTTTGAGTGCCCCATATTCGGTCATGGTCACCTTAACCAAGCCCACCAGAAGGTCATAGGCGCGATCGGCGTCGCCCTCCTGCAACGCACAGATGGCCAGGCGGAATTTCGCTTCGGGCAGGTAGGATACATAGTCAAGGCAGCGGGCGTAACACTGCTTGGCTTCCTTCACCCTGCCCTGCTCGAGAAGCAAGTCGCCCTGCTTCAGCAAAACGCGATCGCTCGCTTCCCCCACGATATGAACGCTCTCTTGCTTGGAGATACGCTTGACCTTTGTAAGATCCCCAAAGGGGCCGGACTGGATGATCTTTTCGCCGAACTGCAGGTCCTTGTTCAGCATAAACCACTGATAAATTTGCGGCCTGTGGCTTAGTGTATGACACGAATGGATCAAACTGTAACCGGCTGACGTAATACGCTCTATTTCGTCGGGATGGGCAAAAAGGTAATCCAGTCGCTCGACCACATTGTGGCCGTCAACAAAGACACAGTTCTCCATGTCGACAAAGCCGGCTGCTTCTACTGCTGCCGTGCGTTCGGTCACGAGACAGGCCTTTGCGCCCGGAATCTCGAAGTGCTTGCGTACGACCTCGCCGCCCATAGTGCCGCATGTGGGGACGACGAGGCTCGCGTTGAGTGCGCGCGCATAAGCCTCGCCAGACAGGAGCTGGGAAGCTAGCTTGCTCTCATAGGCGTGTTGCGGTGAGACCAGGCAGGGGTAACGGTCGCGGATGATCGGAAAGACTGTCTGTCGCCAGGGATAAAGGCCGTAGGCTTGACCTGTGAGCGTGGCCGGGATGACCTTTTGCTGACCATGGTCGTGGTAGACTTCGGGATCGATGAAATTGGGCCAGACGAACAGATTCTCCTTCACGGCTGGCATATATTCCGGAGTCATAGTTGCGATCGCGAAATACGTCTCGATGCCCCACTGTTCCATATCGGAAAGGAAGCCCGAGCGTCGATCGCACCATGGGTCGGCGTTATGAAGGCCAAGCTTTGGAACGGCGATATGAGTATTGGTGTTGGTAATTTTTATCCGATGTGAGCCGTGCGACCGATAACCACTTTCAAACAGCGTCAGATCCGGCTCGTACCTGCCGCATATCTCTGCATAATCGCAGTCGCGGTTAATGACGACGACATCGAATTGTGTTGCGAGGCATTTGACCTGCTGCTGCATATGCAGCAGCAGGTAACCGGCCGCGTTCGCATTGGGCTGATGGTCCCATTGAAAAAAAACCAGCCGCGGTTTTCGATGATCAACGTTGCTATTCATGTCCCTATCGAATGGCTTCAGGAGCAGTGAGCTCGACGTTGGCAGACGCCAGATGCGGATAAGGCTCTTGCGAGGACTTAACGCTAAACCTGTTCTTTACCCCGCCGGAAAGCTTCCACTCGAAATAAGCAATCGTTCTCTCAAGCCCCTCACGAAGGTTCACCTTCGGCTGCCAGCCCAGGTCGTGCTTTGCGCGGCTGATATCGGGCTTGCGCTGCGTCGGATCGTCAATCGGCAGAGGCTTGTAAACGATGCTTGATTTCGATCCCGTCATCTCGACGACCATTTCGGCAAGCTCCCGGACCTGGAATTCTCCTGGATTACCGAGATTGATCGGCCCCGTAACACCAGCCGGCGCCCCCATTAGGCGGATGAAGCCCTCAATCAGATCGTCTACATAGCAGAAGGAGCGCGTTTGCGTGCCATTGCCGAAGATGGTGATCGGCTCGTTTTGAAGCGCCTGAACGATGAAATTGGAGACGACGCGGCCGTCATTGGCCTGCATGCGCGGCCCGTAAGTATTGAAGATACGCGCTACCCGGATTTCCACGCCATATTGACGATGGTAATCGAAGAACAATGTTTCGGCACACCGCTTGCCTTCGTCATAACATGCCCGCGGCCCGATGGGATTGACGCTGCCTCGATATTCCTCGGGCTGAGGGTGGACTGCCGGATCGCCATAAACTTCACTCGTCGACGCCTGGAAGATCTTCGCCCTGGTGCGTTTTGCCAAGCCGAGCATATTAATGGCTCCGTGCACATTGGTCTTCACGGTCTGTACGGGGTCGTGCTGATAGTGGACCGGAGACGCCGGACAGGCGAGGTTGTAGATCTCGTCGACCTCCACATAGAGCGGGAAGGTAATGTCATGGCGGAGCACCTCAAAGCGAGGATCGTCAAGAAGATGCAGCACATTGTCGCGCGAACCGGTGTAGTAATTGTCCACGCAGAGGACGTCATTGCCCTCGCGCAAAAGCCTTTCGCACAGGAATGATCCCAGAAAGCCGGTGCCGCCGGTTACCATAATTCGCTTTTGTCCGTGCATTGGTGTGCTCCGTTGTTGACGGTTGCCTCGCGAAAGCGAGGATGGTCAGTAGGCTCCCCTGCGCTTGAAAACCGCAGGGATTGTGCTGAGAAGAATTTGGCAGTCAAACCACAGCGACCGGTTGTCGATGTAGAACTCGTCGAGTTGCTGCTGCAGCTCGATATCCGCATTGCTTCGTTCGGATATTTGCCAAAGGCCCGTGAGCCCCGGCGTGACGGAACGGCGCTTGTTTCGAAATTCGCCGTCCATAGCCAGGAGGTGATATTCCGGGAACGGACGCGGCCCGACAATGGCCATCTGCCCGGAAATGATGTTTGCCAATTGCGGGAGCTCGTCGATGCTCGAAGAGCGCAGCATATGTCCTATAACCGGAAGGATACGCGGATCGTCCTTGAGCTTGAAGTGGCTCAACCACTCGGCGCGCATAGTAGGATTGTCTCGGAACAGTGCTTCTAGGCGCTGTTCTGCATCTTGGTACATCGTCCTCAATTTCAGAACGTGCACCGGCTTGCCGGATCGCCCTTCCCTAGTATGCCGGAAGAAGACGGGACCTGGATCGATGGCATAGATTGCGGCCGCTGCAAAAGCGATGAATGGCGCGACCACGATCATTGCAGGGATGGCGATTGCGAGGTCGAGGATTCGGCGAACCGGATCCGAGTTGACCCAACTCCCACCGGTGGTGAGGCGAATGCCGATCTCTCCGCCGACATCCGCAGGTCGCAATCCACTTACCTTGAGGTTCGGCGTGTCGGACAGCAAAATGACTTCGGCGAACTTCCGACGCAGCGCCGCCAAGTCGGGTACAAGCGAGCCTGTGTCACCCGCAATCACGGCAATGGATGGCGCGCCATCGGGCAATGCTTCCAAAGTATCAGGGGAAAAGGGCTCCGGCCTGATGCCATACTGCCAGTGGTTCTCGAAATGGGCCACGAGTGCGGGAGTAAGGTTGCACCCCCCATGACAACCGCACGCTCGCCCCACATTCCAAGTTTCCAGCACAGGCCTCGTGCCAGCCAATGCACAAATGGCTGAACAATCAGCCCGAGAGCGAGGAACCCAATAACGGCAAGCAGCAGTCGTTCCCCCTCGGGCAGGACAATTGCTCCGAATGCCGCCAGAACAGCCACCTTGGCGGCAGCCATGGTGCGCCGCCGTAGATGTTCGTGATCATGTACCCGATATCCAGGATAGAGGCCGGCCGATGCGTAGAGAACAATCGCAGCAAGTGCCGCGATCGTGAAGGTGCGCTCCACTATCGCACCCTGCGAACCACTAGGAAGAAAGGACAGGAGAGCAAAATAGGCAATCAAATAGCTTGCGATGTCGCCGCCGATCAGGAAGGACGAGGTTGCAAACCGAGGAACCCCGCGCCATAGTGCGACGGGCATATTCGGCCCTGCCCGTACAAAGGGATCGGTGGGCTTAGCTGCTATGGGTGGCACGGAACCTGCCGGAATCGCCCGCGCCGCCATGTCATTCGATGTGGCTGCCTTCGACGGACCCGGTCTCATTGCTGGCGACGCAAATAAGGACATGATGGCTTTACACCTTTGCAGCTGCTGCTTTTGGCGCGCTTGATCCAGAAACTCCGTCTTCGATCGGAAACTTCCGAAGCCCCAGTCTCTGGAATGCCGTCAGTGAGATGAAGGTCGGCACGACGAGCGCATAACGCCGCCATAGCCGTCGCGGCTCGCATAAAAGACGAAACGCCCATTCGAAGCCGCTTCTTTGAATGAACCTTGGAGCCTGCCGCTTGAGCCCGGCGTGGAAGTCGAATGCGGCTCCGACACCGATGAGCATCGATGCTTCCAGACTATCGCGCATGCGCGCCATCCAGAGTTCCTGCTTGGGACTGCTCAGCCCGACCCAGATGATATCGGCGCCCGACCGATTAAGCCGGTCAGCAATATCCGTTTCCTCCTGCGTCGACAGTTTGCGAAAAGGCGGTGCATAGGAGCCGACGATCCGTGCTTGCGGAAATTTTGCCAGAAGGCGAGCCTGCAGTTGTTCGAGCGTTTCGGCCGTTGCGCCATAGAGGAAGTGGCGCAAGCCCCTGGAGCTGCCGGAATCGAAAACGGATAACATGAGATCCGGTCCATAGACCCTGTCGCTTTCGGCATAACCAGCACGCTTCAATGCCCAAACAAGCGGCATGCCGTCGGGAGTTACGAGGAAAGCCCGGTTATGTATCGACCGAAGCTCCGGATCATCTTGGCAGCGGACGATGCCGTGTGCGTCTCGAACGCACACATACTCCTTCCTGCCGTCTTCGATCGCTTTTTGAATAAATCCAGTCGCGCTTTTGAGATTGACTGCCGAAATGCGAACACCAAGGACATTCGTCCATTCTAAGGGACCCTTTGAATGAAGAGCTGAAGTTTGGCTGATGCCTGCTGTTTGCTTTCCCATGACCTACGCTTTCGCGATCGAAACTGTCATTAGAATATCCCCGCAGGCCGATTGCCTCCATACTTGCATCTCCAGCTATTGGACGTAGAAGAGATTTCATATTTACGTCTTATGCCACGATGACGTACAATATTCGAAGTAAGTCTATGTACCCCACAGCTTACCCTGTTGCTCTTTTTGATGACCGTTGGCCCGAAATGGCGCTTCGACCAGTGCAGGAGCCGCAGAAGCTACTCATTCTAGTGCGATCAAAGCTGGTGAGGTTTGAGTGCGAACAAAGCCGGGGAGATCGACATGGCCGATCCAATAGGCGAGATGAAGGCCCCGGCTGGCGAGCGTTCACATATGTCCGACAGAACCAACCACCTGCGGAACGAACGTTCCAGCGGCTATGTGTCATATAGTCATCAGGGCTGAGCAAGTGAAACGCCTGAGCCTGGCAGGATCTGCGAACGGATCTGGCCGCGGCTTCACCTGGACGCTCAAAGGGCCTTCACCTTGACCCGATCGATCATCCGACGGCTCGGCTCCTCGCGCAGGATGCGAGTTGGGCAAGGGTTGGAATTTCGCTTTGAAATCGGCGCGCCACACTCATCTCGTCACTATCCGCGCGTGCGGCAGTTACCAGCAGCGCGTGTACGCCATGATTGAAGGGCGTTATGAGTCGCCATAGCTGCGGACCTTATCGCAGCAGAACACGTCGCGGCGCCTTTTGTTACTCGGGCGGCGTGACTACGCTTCCGGTGTCCTCCCCAGACTTCTGAAGATCTGCTAGACTGCCAAATTCTCCCGGACCCATGATCTCCGGATGTACCCTGAAGCTCTTGTCGTTCAAGTTGCCGCTGTAGCGGTTGCGCGCGAATTGCACAAATCCAAGCCCAAGATCGGGAGCGTTGACATACGCTACAACGCCGCTGTCACTGTCAACCGATACAACATTCTCCTCAATACGATTAGGGCGTGCCCATGGCGGACGCCAACCCCTGCCGGTACCGTCATCAACGCGAAAAGCCGAGCCCGATCCGTGTGTGATGACGTTTCCTGCCACCAAGTTGCTCCAACCGCCGTTGATACCGATCGCCGCGACATTGCCCGAGAGCGTATTTCCCTCGATACGCAGCCCGCTCGCCTTCCCATCCGTATAGATCGCCCAGCTGATAGGCGACGGCCATTCACTGGTATTCTCATATCCGGGAGGCCAGAACGTCCCATCGACCCTGTTCATGAGATGACCGGTCCCGGTCACCAGATTGGAGCGGATGGTGCTGTTGAGAGGATCGGCCTGCTCGCCCATCATCTTGATGGCGCCGCCGTCTGCGGTCTGCTGATTGGCGTTATGGATCTCGTTATGCTCGATGACAGCGTTATAGACGGCGTCGTTAGAACCCCATAGCGAACCGCCGGCGATTCCGAACTGCGCCGTGTTTTCGATCAGGTTGTCGGCGATCCTGACATTGTCCGCCGCCTGGAACCATATTCCTGCGGTTTCAATGTAAACCTTTCCGATGTCATGAATATGGTTTGAAAGGATCCTGGAGCCGCTTGACTTGCCGAACGTGCCATAATTTGTGCCGACGTAAATCCCGTTGCCAGCGACGTCGGCAACCACATTGCCGGCAATCAACGAATCCTTGCTTTCCGTCACATGGACCCCGACGCCGACATTTTCGATGCTGTTGCCGAGAATCTTAACGCCATCAGCGTGTTCAATCCGTATGGCGCCAAAGCCTCTGGTTTCCGTATAGAACTTGCCGCTGCCTTCAGGAGCTCCATCTCTAAACTCGACCCCTGATATGACCATCCTATCGGCCCCATCCAATTTGAAGAATGTCGGCAGAATGCCAGCAACGACGACGGAATTGGGTAACGACTGATCGACAGGGATATACTGAAGCTGGCCCGCGACAAGGTCGTACCACCACTCTCCGGGAGTATCGAGCAAGGCCTTGGCTCCGGTTAGGAAATAGCGGCTGCCTTCTGCGGTAAAGAAATAGCCTGTGCCTTTCGTATGGACAGTCCGGCCTGCGCCATCGATGGATACAACTGGGAGCGTGTCATTGCCCCACTGGCTTCCCGGTTGAAACCCCCGACGATGTCCACGACCAGCCCACTTGTATCAGCCATTGCCGGAAGATCGCTGGCATGGAAACAAAAGCGCGTGTTTCCTTCCCACACGTCGATGGCAGGCTCGCACTTTGCGGCAAACAACCATCCCTTGCGTGAATCGCCATCAGCAGGAGCGTTGGGATATCGTGCCCGAGTTTGGCGTTTCCCATTGACGAAAAGGTCGCCGATTCCTTCATCCGGTGGCAATTTCAGCGGGGCCGTCCAGCGACCGTCGGCCTGCTGCGCCCAGTTACGCACGCGCAGCCCCCCGTGCAAAATCGGCGCTTCATTGCACCTTGCCGTGAGCATCAAGCCTGTATCGCGGGAGTCAAAGACGATTGGCTGAGTAAGGTAGTAATCGCCTTCACCCAGCGCGATTGTGTTGGTGCCGCCCTTCTCACGGGCAGCATCACGGGCTCTTTCAATGCTGGCGAAAGGGCCGTCGCCGCCCTGCTGATTTGCTGTCGGAAGGAGGCCACTCCAGGTGTCTTTGCCATCGGGAGAAACGTAGAATATCGTCCGCGCCCCAGCGCTGCTGCTCAATATGTCGCTTAAAGAAGTCCCATTCAACTTGGCTGAGACAGTCGCGGGAGCTTCCGCACAAGTCGCCTCCCTGACGAGCATCTGCAAGCGCTCAGGCGCATCTATCTCTGTCCCGACTGGAGCCGGATTGCCGGACTGCGGATAGAGCATGACAGGCAAAATGCTCAGGATCAGTCCAAAATGCCGCCTCATGATATCTGCAACCCGTTCCCAAGGCCACGCGAGGGCGCCTGCCGAGGTGGCGAACGGCTGAGCGAAACGACGGGCGCGTACAGCGAAAACATGATGATGGCTGCGGTAAACAGGATGAAGATGGCGTCATTCTGAACGAAAAAAATGCTTTCGGTCAGGTTCATCACCAGAACCATGATCGTAAGGACATTGAGCCAGAGCCAACCGTATTGCGGATCATGACATTGAAGGAACGCGCCCTGACGGATTGCATAAGGAAGCATCATAACGAACGGAACCACTCCCATGATGCCAAAGCTCAACAAGATATCGCGGTACCCATTGTGCGCGTGGGGCGCCGCCCATCCGAGCATTAACCAGATATGAGTCGCTTCTGGGTTCGCGACTGTCCAAAAAGCCTGGTAACCATAGCCTAACATCCAACGGTCGGATATTTCGCGATCAACCAGTTCCCACAATGGCACCCGCCCCGTCAAAGTCGCATCCTTTCCGAGCGCTTCAAGGGCCGGAACCAGGAATTCGTGAAGGGAAATTAGGATACCGAGAGACAGCTGAACGAAAAACAGGACTATGACGACGCGGCCAATGCTGCTGCTTTTTTGCAGCAGGGAATAAAAACCGATCAGGCAATATGCCACTGATGTTGCAATAATCGCAGTCATCGATCCCGAGCTTGCAAGACAGATCACACCCGCCGCCAACAAGATGAACGCTGTTCGCCGCAGGCCGAGCGTCCCGTCGATCAGCACGGCCGTCGCCACCAAGATCATCAACGACGCGTACCAGCCCAGGACGTTCTTGTGAATGAAGACGCCCCGCATTGCACCATCCGGCATACTGGCGAGGCTAGGTGACACGACTGACATTACCACACTGAGGGAGATACAGGCTCCAAGGGTTACAAACAGCAGGAACAGCAGCTGCTTAGGCGTGAAACGTATCGCCAGGACATAGGAAAGAAGCAAGCAAAACAAAAGGCCGGTTGCCCGCCTCAAGGTCGTTGAAGGTCCTATTGACCAAAGTGCAGACAGGAACGGCAGGACAAGGATCAGGGGAACAATCAGATTTCGCCTGAGCGCCACTAAAAATTGCGGAAAATTGCGCACCAGAATCACGATTGTAAATGCATACACAGGAAAGCAAGGAAGACGCAGTATAGACTTGGCAGATTCGCTGAGCGTTCCGTCCGCATCGGCCAGGATCAGTGGCAGAAAGGCGCCTGCCTGAATGAAAAGGGATATGCCGGCGCCCCAGCATTCTATGGCCCGCCAACTGATAGTAGGTCCGCTGGCACTTCCGAGGCTATCCACTCTCATTATCCGTTCCGACTGACTTGAAAAGACAAGCGACTGTTGATCGCGGCAGATCAAAAAACAGGTGTCGGCCTTCGTGCTGCGCTGCTCTCAAGCAATCATCCGGCCACATCCTCAGTCAACCTGTCCTAGCGAAGGGCGGGCTACGCCTAATGCACCTTCGCTCCACCTAAAGACGGTGTTGTGCGTAAGCTTTCAGCCGGTATTTACCCAAAAGGCGGGTCTTCATGTCCGCCGATTGCCCATAAGAGCAGATGTTGCGCATGTCCGTTCACCGCTACCGTGGCGATGAGTGTCTTGTGAAGCGTGGTGGGTAAGCCGCGGTTCCACTGGAATGAGGCAACAATTCTGACAGAGGCTCTCTCTGCAGGCGAAGCCTGGAAGGTTTAGGATTATTATGTTTCTGCGTCACGATCCTAGTTCTCTATGCAAGACGACGGGCGCTCTCCTTGTCGTGGCGATCTCATGGGCTCTGCGTGAGATGCTGTTTGGCCGACAAGGTCTTTTGGATATCGCCGTCACCGAGGCTCCGAACCTCGATGGCTGCGTAGAGGTCGACGTCCTAAGCAACTTTGCGCTGCTGTACAGCGGTGCATCGCCGCAACTCGCCTGAGAGCGCGTCATGGAGCAGCCGGCCCTCAGTGTTCTCGTCAATAATTACAACTACGCTCGCTTCGTCGGGCGGGCCATAGACAGCGTGTTGAGCCAAGACGCGCCCAACGTCGAGATAATCGTCGTCGATGACGGCTCGACTGACCAGTCGCCGTCCGTTCTGGAAGCGTATAACAGCCGAGTGAAGGTGATCTTTCAGGAGAACGCAGGACAGGCCGCTGCGATCAACACCGCTGTGGGTTCAAGCGTGGGCGAGATCCTCTGTTTTCTGGATGCCGACGACTGGTGGGCGCCGAGCAAGCTGTCGGCGACGGCTGCAGCGTTCCGCGCAAACCCCCAAGCATCCCTCGTCTATCACCGACTGCAGCCAACGCTTGTCGATGGCAGGCCGACCTCCAAGCCGATCCCGCGAAGCCTTTGTTCGGGCGCTTTGTCGCCGCTACTCACCAGATCGGCTGGTTGGTGGCCTTTTCCGATGACGTCAGCCATCGCGGTACGACGTAGCGCGTGGAATGCCGCGGGCAGCATTCCCGAACAATTCCGCATATCAGCCGACGCCTGGCTCGTGGGGATCTATCCGTTTCTGGGGGACGTCATTGCGATGCCGGATCCGCTTGGATTCTACCGCATCCACAATAACAACTGGTATCGCGCGACCGAGGATGCGACCACACTAAGGAGGCGGATGAAACACTGGCAGCAAACCGTTGAAGCAACGAACCTGTTTCTTTCAGCCCATAAGCTGCCGGCAAGACTACATCTGACGGATCACTATCCCTATCGCATCGCGTCGGCAAAGCTGCAGGGAGCTGATGCACGCACCCGGTTCAAGCTTGCCCTCGAAGGCCTCTTCTTTGCCGGCGAGCCGAACCTGCTCAGGCGGACGCGCGATAGTTTGCGCTCGGCGCGCGGCCTGTCGCGGCTCGGTCTGGACGTCGGCTTGTCGGAGGCAACGAAATGAAGGCGCTGTTATTGGTTTCCGAACTGGAAGACTATACCATCTCATTTGCCAGCGGCGTTGCCCAACACCTGAACGTTGTGCTTGCCGTGCCACGCCGGCGCTATGCACATCTCGCCTCTTCCATCGATCCGGCTGTCGATCTGCACCTTCTGGACTGGCCGAGACACCGTTCTCTCTCCAATCCCTGGTTTCTGTACCAGCTTACGCGTCTGATCCGGCGGGAACGGCCGAACCTCATTCATCTCCTCAGCAATTCTACACTTTGGCTGAACCTCGCCGTGCCGTTCTGGCGCCCGATCCCGCTTGTGACGACCATTCATGACGTGGAAATCCATCCCGGCGATTCCGACACGCGTACGCTGCCCGGCTGGGCCCCCGAATTGATGGTGAAGCAATCCGGACATCTGGTCGTCCATGGCGAGGGACTGAAGCGGCTGGTCCTAAATCGATATGCAAAATCGGCGGACTGTGTCCATGTCCTGTCGCATCCCTCCATCCTTCGCTATGCGGAGCTCGCCCGGCGACAGAAGATGGCGCCGCGCGGAGCGGATGGAACCATACGCGTCCTGCTCTTCGGACGGATTTTTGCCTATAAGGGCCTGGAACAACTGGTCCGGGCCGAGGCCATGCTCAAGGACGTACTTCCTAACCTGCGCATCACGGTCGCAGGCCGCGGCGACAATCCGCTCATCTTCCAGCCGCTCATGGGGGATGCGGGCCGCTACGATATTCGTAATCGTTTTATCGCCGATGCAGAGGTCGCCCAGCTTTTCCTGGACACCGACATCGTCGTGCTTCCCTATATGGAAGCATCCCAAAGCGGTGTGCTCAACCTTGCCGCCGCATTTGGCAAACCTGTTATCGTTACTGATGTCGGCGAGTTGCGGGGCACCGTTCAGCCCAACGGGTTGGGAATGGTGGTCCCTCCCGGAGATGCCAACGAGCTCGCGGCGGCGATCAGGACATTGGCAGACAACGTCGAGCTTAGAAAACATTTCGGTGCCAATGCGCTCGAATGGGCCAAAGGACCGAATTCGCCTGAACGGGTCGGCGCCCAGGCCGCGGCCGTTTATCGGGAGGTGGTCGGGTCATGCTGACGGAGGCCCTCACGGACAGAAGTCAAATGGCAGCACGGAGCGCGGCCAGCGTCCGCCACTATGTTCCGGGCGGCTGCGAGAACGGCGGCGGCATTGGCAGGCTGGTCGGCTATATAACAGAGACAGCGAAAGAGACCGGCACGAAACACTTCGTCACCGATACCAGAGGGGCTCGATGGTCCAAGGTGACGTCACCCGCACGCCTGCTCGGCGCCATTCTGACGATGGCAAAGGATCGGATTGTCGCGCCAGCCCGCATTCACCATTTCCATATCGCTGGCCGCGGCAGCACCTACCGAAAACTGATCCTGACCGAGGCTGCCCGAATGTTCGGGTGCTGCCACATATTGCACCTGCACGACTACGACTACGCCGGCGACTTTGCGAAACGCTCGCCGCACCAACAACGGCTCATACGTCGGATGTTTCAGAATGCCGATCGCGTTGTGGCGCTCGGCCGGCGTGATTGCATGACGCTGACGACACTTTTGGCTGTAGACGAGCGCCGCACGGTCGTTGCCCATAATTGCGTCCCCGATCCTGGGGCGCACAATATTCGTGTCGGTCAGACACCGTTGATCGTATTCCTTGGCCGGTTGAGCGAACGCAAGGGGGTCACGGAGCTTCTGTTGGCCCTCAGCCACCCGGTCATGAAACAACTCCAATGGCGGGCCGTGCTGGCAGGCGATGGGCCTGTCGAGGATTATCGCAGCCAAGCTGACTCCATGGCGCTTTCAAATCTTGTAGAGATGCCCGGCTGGCTTGACGCCGTTGAGGCGCGAGCTCTGTGTGCGCGTGCAGATATCCTGGTCTTGCCTTCGCACGCCGAAGGTCTGGCCATGGCGGTGCTCGAAGGGCTGTCCCACGGCCTCGCCGTCGTCACCACGCGTGTCGGGGCGCATGACGAAGTCATTACCGATGGTGAAACCGGCATCTTCGTCCCAGTCGGAGACCAGGATGCCTTGGCTGCAGCCTTGGCGAAGCTGGTGTCCGATCCAGAAATCTGCATCCGCCTTTCGGTCCAGGGGCGCGCACACTATCTCAACCATTTCAGTATGACGGCCTATACGCGGTCGCTCGACAAACTTTACGAAACCGTTTCCGCGAAACCCCAAGCAATGGTTGGCGCCCGATGACGATTTCCACTGTTCCGCCGGACCGCAACCTTCCCATTTCACAGATGCGCTACGATCCTCGCTTTCAGGTGGAGACCAAGGCAGACAACTTTGATTTGGCAGCCGCCTTCCGTCTCCTCCGGCGAAGAATGATCATGATCATCGCGATAACCGCGCTTTTGATGGCGCCCACAGTACTTATTATCTCAGGGTTGAAGCCCGCCTATCAGGCCTGGGCCCGAATAATTGTCCACCAGCCTCTCGCAACATCACTTGGTGCCGACGATAGCCACAGTGATCTACTTGACGCGAAATCGGAGACTGAGCGGCTTCTATCCAGAACCATCGCAGAGCGGGTCGTCCATGAACTGCGGTTCAACCTGCGGCCGGAATTCAATCCAGCGCTGCGCGACATCTCATTCATTGAGAGGATCCGGGCAAAATTGCGCGGCCTGCTCGACACAGAAAAACCCACCTCGCCTGTACGCGACAACATCGACGCCATCATTCCGGAATATTTTAGGGCTCTCGGCGTATGGCACGAAGACAAGAGTGACGTTATCCAGATCAGCTTCACGTCGAATGATCCTGAACTCGCAGCCGCGGTCCCGAACCGGATCATCAGCCTCTACCTCGATGAACGGAAGGACAATCTCGGTGGCCGCCTGGATTCAGCGCAAAAATGGATCCGACAGCGCATTACCGAACAGCAGGCGCGCGCGGATGCTGCTCGCGACGCTGCCCGCAATTATCAAGAATCGATGGACGTCGTCTCGAAAGAAGATGCTCAGGATGAACGGATCAAATCAATCATAGAAGTCACTGGCCGTGAAGGGAAAATCGAAGAAAGTCGCCTCGAAGTCAAGGCCACGATATCCACGTTGGAAGCAACGGATAACGCTTCGGTCGCTGCGGAGAATATCGCCGTCCCCGACAACATTGCCACAAAGCAACGCGATCTTCGCGCACAGGAGCAAGATCTCGGCCGCCTTCTTCAGACATATGATGGCAATGCCGAGGCCGTGGTGGATTTACGTGGGAAGATCAAGGAGTCCCGTGCCGATCTCAACCTTGCGACCAAACAATATCTCCAAACAATGCGCGCCAAGCTCGCCGCACTTGATCACGAAGCTAATTCAATACAATCCATCTTGGCTGAAGCTCATGAAAAACGCACACACGATGCGGTGGTGCAGACGGAATTGACCCGACTGCAGCATATCGCCGACTTAGAACAAGCGGCACTGGACAAGCTTGAGGATCAGCGCCGTGACCTTGCCGCCAAGGCCATGCTGCCAGGGGCGGAATTGGAAGTTTTATCACCTGCTTCAGTGCCTATCGCGTCACAGGGACGTGGACGGCTTTTCTATCTGATGGGTGCGCTCCTGGCTGCAATCTCGGGAGCCGTAACGGCTGCTTTCGTGATCGAAATGTCGGACCGGACTGTCCGGAGTTTCGACCAAATAGCTGCAATGGCGCGCACGATCCCGGCTGGACTTATCCCGCGTCTGGCGCGGTGGGAAAATTCGAAAACGATGTTCGAACATATGCCGGTCCCCATGTTTGACGAAGCAATCCGTACTGTGGTGCTTTCACTCAAACAGTCCAATGGCGGCAAATTACCGAACAGTATCGTCGTTACCTCGGCCCACAGCGGGGAAGGCAAGTCGCTTGTCGCGAGATCGCTGGCTATCGAACTTGCCGCCGCCGCAATTCCGGTGCTGCTGGTCGATGGCGATCTTCGGCGGGGAAGACTCAATTCGTTTTTCAGGTCGGGTTTAATGCACGGACTGAACGAATTCCTGAATGGTCACGCCGATCTCCGCGACATCGTCTACCGCCATCCAAGCGGTATCGACTTCATTCCGTCTGGAAAATTCAGTCTCCAGCGGCGCACCCGTTCGAACGGCCTGTCAGAAATCATCGAGATGGCGAGCGCGGGCGGCCAGATTGTCATCTTCGACAGCGCGCCGGTGCTCGCCTCGGCGGATACCGTACATTTGACTGCCCTGGCGGAAAGAACACTGGCAGTTGTCAGGTGGGGAAAGACGAGCCGCCGCGCGGTCGAGTTCAGCTTGCAGCAAATGAAAACCTCGCGAAATTCGGAAATTGTTGTGGCGATCAACAATGTAAATCCGGAAAGGCATGCGCTGTATAATTTCAGTGACTCGGAGTTATTTTCGAAATCCTTGATGAAATACTACAAGTTAAAATCGTAGATACACCTCATATAAGCCGCAATAAGTCACGTTTATGAATCTGTACGCACTAAACATGAGAATATACTGCTGCATTAGTATTCGAGTTAGAGGGCAATCATGGATGCGGGAATGACAAAGAACGGAAAAGTCGCGCTGATTACGGGTATAACAGGTCAGGACGGTGCGTATTTGGCCGAATTGCTCCTGGAGAAGGGCTATATTGTTCACGGCCTCAAGCGACGCTCATCATCCTTCAACACCAGTCGCATCGAACATCTATACGAGGATCCCCATGTCGAAAATCCTCGCTTTATTCTGCATTACGGGGACATGACCGATTCAACGAACCTCATCCGCGTCGTTCAGGAAACGCAGCCGGACGAGATCTACAATCTCGCCGCACAGAGCCACGTTCAAGTCTCTTTCGAAACGCCGGAATATACGGCTAACGCCGATGGAACCGGCACCCTTCGGCTCCTTGAAGCAATTCGCCTCCTGGGGCTGACCAGGAAGACCCGCTTCTATCAAGCCTCCACTTCAGAGCTCTACGGCAAAGTTCAGGAAGTCCCGCAAAGCGAAACGACGCCGTTCTACCCCCGATCCCCCTATGCGGCGGCCAAGCTCTACGCTTATTGGATTGTGGTCAATTATCGCGAGGCATATGGCATGCACGCCTCGAACGGCATTTTGTTCAATCATGAAAGCCCGATCCGCGGCGAGACATTCGTGACACGTAAAATCACCCGGGCGGCGGCTGCGATCCATCTTGGGCTGCAGGAAAGGCTCTATCTCGGCAATTTGGATGCCAAGCGCGACTGGGGACATGCACGAGAATATGTCCGCGGCATGTGGCTGATGCTGCAACAGGACGAACCGGAGGACTATGTCCTTGCGACCGGCGAAACGCACTCGGTTCGTTCCTTTGTTGACAAGGCCTTTGCCAACGTGGGCATGCCGATTGATTGGCGCGGGAACGGGGTTGAGGAAAAGGGATACGATAAGACATCCGGTCAGTGTGTGGTGGAAATCGATCCAGCTTACTTCCGTCCGACTGAAGTTGATCTCCTGATTGGCGATCCGGCGAAGGCGCACACGAAGCTTGGCTGGAAACATGAGACCAGTCTCGATCAGCTGGTTGCGGAGATGGTTCGCGAGGATCTGAAAGTCATGGCACGAAGTGTTCCGTCGGTCGGTGTAACCAGAGGTTTCGCCCATGCCTGAGGTGATCTACAGCCTTGCCGGAAAAAGGGTCTATGTTGCGGGCCACCGCGGCATGGTGGGCTCTGCGATCGTGCGGCGTCTCGCTTCCGAGGGCTGCGAGATTTTGACGGCCACTCGCGCCGAGGTCGATCTCAGACGGCAGGACCAGGTGGAGGCCTGGATGATTAGGAATCGTCCCGACGCTGTCTTCCTAGCTGCTGCGAGGGTCGGTGGTATTCTCGCGAACGCTACCTATCCAGCCGACTTCCTTTACGACAACTTGATTCTGCAAGCGAACGTCATACACGCGGCCCATAGAGCTCACGTCGAAAAACTGATGTTTCTGGGCTCGTCCTGCATCTATCCGAAATTCGCCGATCAGCCGATCATCGAGGACTCACTTCTGACTGGATCACTTGAGCCCACGAACGAATGGTATGCGATCGCCAAAATTGCCGGATTAAAGCTCTGCCATGCCTACCGCAAACAGCACGGTAGAGATTTCATCTCGGCCATGCCTACCAATCTTTATGGTCCAGGGGATAATTTTGACCTCGGGTCGAGCCATGTCATGCCGGCGCTCATACGCAAGGCGCATGAGGCCAAGATCAATCAGCAGCAAGAGATATGCATCTGGGGGACTGGCACGCCGCGGCGCGAATTCCTGCATGTTGACGATTGCGCCGACGCCTGCCTCCATCTCATGAAGACCTATTCCGCCGAAAATCATGTGAACGTAGGTTCGGGCGAAGACATTACCATCCTTGATTTGGGATACCTCGTCTCCAAGGTCGTAGGTTTCGAAGGCAAGATCACGCGCGACCTCACCAAGCCAGATGGCACGCCACGTAAACTCTTGAGCGTCGACAAGCTTCGCACTCTCGGCTGGGCGCCTAAGATAGGTCTGAAGGAGGGTATCGCGGACGCCTACCGCTCCTTCCTGGATGGGCATTATCTCGAACGCAGCAACAAGGCTTTGTCGGGCGACTTGATCGGTCAAAGCGATATCAATTTTGAAAGAGCCAAAACTTCGGCGCTGCACACGCCCACGCTGTCCGCGGTCGCACATCATCCCTTGCGCACAGCGAATTTGCACGAGGGATAATCGGGTTTTGTCTCGGCGGGCCGCATATGGGGGGGAGCAAATAATGCAACGAGTTGAAATTAAGTTGCAGCACTAATTTTCCGATAACCGTGTGGGTGATGATTATCAGAGCGGCAATGGATTTTTTCACAGTCCAGATCCCGATATCGCTTGTCGCGTTCTTACACGGATAGTCCAATCCATGTCGGATGGCTCCGCGAGATTACCTTCGAGCCGCGGCGGGCACTCTTTCCTGAAGCAGGCATTCAGTTTCTGCTCGCCGATCTTTTGGTGCCCGTGGGTCATCGACGAGGCGGTGAACCCGCTCAATCTGCTGAGCGATCTATCCTCCTGGCGCAGTCCGCCCGGCCTTGATGCCGACTGTCGGCAGGTAAAGCCTCAAGAACGCGGTACACCTAATTGACGGTAAGCGCGAAAAGCAAGATGCGTGTGCTCGAGCCAATCTTGCCGACGGTCGAACGGGTCGACGTCTCCTTGAGACGCCTCAGCGCGCTACACCTTGTCCAAGGCGGGCAAAGCGGCGACATCAGGTACGGTCTTCGGCAGATCATAACTCTCTGAAGCTATGGTAACTGTTTCAGTGACGCGACGCCCTACAAATCATGCGAACCTGGCCAGGTTTTTCGCGCGCGCTTTTGCAGCTTCTTCCTCGCGACTGTGCGGCGGATGTGAAGTCTCAAGCGAATTGAGCAGTTCGCGCGCGCATGCCGCGATGGAAACGATTGCGTGTTCGAACGCTGCCTCATTGCGTTTCGAAGGTTTGGTCGTTCCACTCAGCTTTCTTACGAACTGCAATGCGGCATCATGGATTTCCTGATCGGTCGCCGGCGGATCGAAATTGAATAGCGTCTTTATGTTTCGGCACATGACTCGCTCCTAGTCATCTTCATCTCCTTTCGACCTTAAGACGACCTGCCCACTCACCGGGCAGCGCAGGTGCTGCGGTCCTTTGCAAGATCTTCTGGCCATCCATCAGACCGTATCCTAGGCCGCTCCACCTCGGTTGTGAACAAAGATACCGTTACCGCCGTTGTCGGACCGGATGAAGCCAACCTTTGTTGCATTAATCACCTCACGGTACCCGTCGCCGTAGCGGCTACCTTTGATAATCCCGAACACCATCGCTGATTCGGTTGTTCGAGGGCCGGCCGATCGCCTTATGCCGGATCGACGCCGCACCGGCCGTTCTGATCCGCTCAAACGGCCGTCGCGCTTGGCGCTCGCTGAGATCAAGCACATGCGCCGCCGACACCAGCGTCATGCGGCCGGCGATCACCTTCTATCGAGTCTCGATCCCGTTGCAGGTCGCGCTCGCTCATCGCTATCGGTCCCATCCGCAATCGCCACTGTCATCAAACCCGGGACGATCTGAGGATGCGCTCCGGCAAAGGACCCGACCGGACTCCAAGCTGCCCGAATCAGCGCCGCGCGGTCCGCAGTTGCGGTGATTGCTTGTCCGTCTTCAGCTTGTCCCTGAACCAGTCGAGCGTTAGGGCCACACCCTGTTCGTAACTGATCTTGCACAACCACTCGGGCATGACGTAATGCGCATTGGTCAGGTCCGGCCGCCGGTTGGTGGGGTCCTGCGGTGGTGACGGCTCGAAGACGATCGGTACGCCGCCGACAAGCTTAGAGACATATTGCGCGACCTCGAGAACGGTAATCTCGCGATCATTGCCGACGTTCAGAGGGCCCTTGTAGTCGGTTTCGTTGATCCAGAAATAGCGCGCGAAACCGTCGACGATGTCATCGACATAGCCCCAGCTGCGGGACTGCTTGCCGTCGCCGAATACGGTAATCGGGCGACCCGAGAGCGCCTGGGTGACGAAGTTGGAAACGGCGCGTCCATCGTCGGGCCGCGTTCGCGGGCCGTATATATTGAAGGGTCGGACAACCTTGACGTTCAGTCCCAGGGTGCGCTGCATTTCGAACAACAGCGATTCCGTGCAGCGCTTGCTCTCGTCGTAGGACGAGCGTGGCCCGGTACAGTCGACCTGGCCTTTGTAGGATTCCGGCTGCGGCGAGACCAGCGGGTCGCCATAAACCTCTGAAGACGAGGTGAACCCGAAACGACCGCCCTTCTTCAGGAGATCGAGAAGCCGCATTGCCCCGAGAAGATTGGCAGAAATCGTCCGCTTCGGCTCCTTCATGTACCAGGGCGGCGACGCGGAGAGGCAAGATGGTAGATTTCATCGAATTTGTCGGAGGTCTGCAGCGTTTCGACATCCGATTTCACGAAGTGGAAACGCGGGTCCTTGATGTGCTCGATATTCTCGAGAAGTCCGGTCCAGAGGCTATCGACGACGACAAGTTTCTGAATGTCCGTCCTGAGCAGAAGGCGGTCGCACAGATGCGATCCGATGAAACCAGCTCCGCCGGAAACCAATACGGTTTTCATTTGCATTGCCCCTCGTGATATCAAGAAAGGTAATTGTTTATTAGCGGTCCCCGCATGACTGTAATTGCTGCAAAATTCTACGATGCACTCGTACGACAAACTTGCGGCAAGGCGAATAGTCCTGCTATCGATCCTTGGCAATTGCGGCTACAGCATGGCGTTCGATGAGGAAAGCATCTTGGCGGTGGCCACGCTCGAATCCTCCGAGAGCCGGGCAATGGCGTCGCCGCTTGGCTGGATCCACTATGCGCTCTTCCTCCTGCCGGTTCTTTTGCATCATTGGCAGCGGCCGTGGGCATGGCTGACGGCCGCAGCTCTGGTGATACCCGTCCCAGTCATACTTGGTTACTTCGGTGCTCCCCGTCTAGCGCAATTAGGGCCTGGTTCGGTCTACGCCTGGGCCCTCGTACTGCTCCTCATCGGCCTGATCGCTGCTGAGCGGAAAAGGCAATCTGCTGCTCATGCTTTCCTGCGGTAGATGCGCCAATTCGTTGTCTCCCGCACCTTCTCGTAATGGCGGGCGATATAGTGAGCAAAAACGTCGCGCATGCCATTTGCCGTCCAGATTTCTATCGGCCATTTGGGATCGAGGATCAGGTCGATGTCTGAAAACATCTCCTCCGCGGGTGGATGATATTCGGGACCGAGAGTCCGTCCCCAGTGATACCAGGCGCTGTCGCCAACGGGCGGTGGGAGCGCCAGGCCGGCCGAGAACGGGTTGACGAAGTCCAGTACGGCGACAGTCTCTTGGCCTGCGCTTAACTGAGACAGCACGTCCGATGCCTCAGCCAGAGTGAGATTATACCGCACAAAACAGTCGTACTGACCAACACTCCACGTCTCGACAAGCCGAATCCTGGAAAACGCCGGCAGCGGCATGGGCTCGCCGCGCCCGGCAAAGGCGTAACGGGCATGAATGGCGACAGCCGCGGCATTGCTTATCGCCGCCGGCACAAGCAGAAAGGCCAGCAGGAGCGGCAAGACGAGGCGAGCCTTCCGGTGCAGTCGGGAAAGCTCGGCCTTCAGAAGAGATTGAGTGATGACAGCTGCGCTCGGCCCCAGCGTCAGGATGCCCGCGCGTTGAAAGTTTTGTTCAATCAGCAGCACACCGGTTAAGACGCAAAAAACGATAAAAAAAAGATGGCGGTAGCTTGGTGCGAGGACAAGAAAGATGCCGGCGGCAATCGCGTAGACAGTGAGGCCAGCGAAATTGTTCAGGAAAACGTACCCCAGAGCGCCGGGGGCCGGCAGCCCGCCGCTATTCTCGCCCGCAAGGCGCAGATCGGCGAGGTAATTGAGGCTGCCGCGCCAGAGAAGTTCGATTGCCAGGACGCTTATCGCGATCATCCCGAACGCCAGCGCCGTCCACCCGATTTGACGTCGGTCGGTTGCCAGGAAGACCAGAAATGCGAGCTCTACAACGCTATAGGTGATCTTCGTGTAGAGCATGAACAATACGAGGAAGCTTGCACAGGCGGCATCCATGGCCCTGCTCTCAGCGCTGGATAAGCGGGGCAGGTACATGACCAAAAGAAGACCGAGCGAAGCCCAGCCCAGCCGATTGTAGAACATCGCAAATGTGAGATCGCCGATCCGTTCTCCAGGATTGGCAGGAGCCGCGACGAGCAAAAGCAGAAAAGCTGCCAACGGCAAACCGAGCGCCTTGTGCATGCGGCTGCCGAGGATCGCCGCGGCAACGGCCGCGAACAGAAGGATGACTATGGCCATTCCCACTGGCATCGCACCACCCATACTTCCCGAAAGGCCATAGCCGACAGCGGGAATATAGAAGGTGAGCGCTCCAAGCGACGTATGGAAATCCACGTTCGGAACTTGTCCCGACCAGATGCGATGCGCACCATCGAGAAAAACAAACAGATCGTTGACGTATTTGGAGGTGATCGTCTGGTTAGGCAGAGCGAGAAGACCTGAAAGCACCAGAGCAAATGGGACGATGGCGGTCCACCAGACGTATTGGCAGCCCGCCCCTGGCGATGCGCGTTCCTTCTCCGGCATCGACCTCACCGCCTGCGTCACCGCGCCTCGCTTTCCAACGCGGCCTGGCGTCGCTGATAAATCGTCCACTCCGGCGTTTTCTGCACCATGTCGAAATTCTTAGAAATGAACGGCCCATACAGCTCCTGTAACGGCAGACTATTGATGCCGGTCTTCGGCACCATCACAATCTTCACGTCGGCGAACAGTGCTTCTGGTGGAATATAGGCCTTCTCATTGATATTGCGGTTCCAGTGGAACCAGGCGGTGTCACCTGTCGGAGGGCGTATCCCGAGTCCCGCGGAAAAGGGGTTGACGAAATCGAGTACGAAAACCCGCTCGGGCGGAATTGGCAGGGCTTGAAGTAAAGCCCCACCGCTTTCGATACTGTCGAGGTAGCGCCGAATAAAATCTGGCTCCCCACCGGGCGGGTCGATTTCCCGGACGTCCTCAAATTGCGGAGGACCGAGAGGTTTGCCCACATTCTCCGCGGCAAGTGCGGTGTGGAGAGCGATCGCCGCTCCGTGATGGACGATGGGCGGCAACAGAAAGAAGATTAGAAGCAGTGGCAGCGCAGCTGCAAGACGAGCGGACCGCTCCATCTTCGCGCTTTGGTCGACAGATCGGAAGCGCCGTGCTTTTTCCGCCAGGACGGCCGCTCCGCAATAAAGGGTAATAATACCCCAGCTGTGGGCGTTCTGGTTGATAATTGCCAATCCTGCGACCGCGCAAAACCCATAGTAGAGGAGGTCTCGAAGACTGCGGGTCTGCCACAAGGCAATCAATGAAAAGGCAATGAAGACGACCAGATCCGAGGAATTCTCACGGATATTTTTCAGTACGCTGAAGACGTCATGATCACCACTGACCCGTGCGGCCGCCCGCAGATCCTCTAAGTGCTGAAGCGTGCCGCGCCAGAAGAACTCGATGATGATCATTGCGAGCGCGGTCAGAAGCAGGCTGAGCAGGATCCAGAAACGCTGCTGCCGGTCCAACAACAGGAAGATCAGAAACATTACGCCGCAGAGACCATAGGTCGCCTTCGTATAGAATTGGACAAGCAGAAGAAAGGCCGTCGCCAGACTGTCTGCAACGTCGTTGCGGGCGGCTTTCGATCTCGGCTCCAGGTACATCACCAGGATGAGGCCGAGAGCGACCCACCCGATGCGATTGTAGAACATCGCGAAAGAAAGAAGCCGTACCGGACTTCCGAGATTGATCGGGACAGCCAGAATCAGGATCAGGAATATGCCCAAAGCGATGGCTAACGGCGAGCTGAGGCGCGAAAGAAGGATACGTATCATTGCAGGCATGAACGCGACGATCAGGAGCGCCATTCCCATCGGTATCGCGGCGCCGAAATTTCCGGACAGGAAGTAGCCCAGGGCAGGGATATAGAAGACCAACGGTCCGAGCGCCGTATGAAAATCACGGTTCGGCACCTGTCCGACAGCGATACGATGCGCTCCATCGATGAATATCAAGACGTCGTTGATGAAGGCGGTGTTGATGGTCCGTCCAGGCAGGGCAAGCATGGCGGCACAAATTGCCGCGACCACCAGGAGCGCAACTTGTGCAGAAAAAAGGCGGCGCCTCATCTAAACTCCGCCCTTTCCCAGAACAGGTCTTGATACGCATCGGTGCGAGGAAAATGCCGATCAACAAGATGGAACATGCCGACGAAACGGACAAGGCAATCTCTAGCTCTTATTCCCCAGGTATCGATCACAGCCGCAACCTCTTGAAGATCGGTTCCGGGATGCCTCGGACTATCGTCATGAGCGGATACCAAATCCGCCTGACATAGACGACGTCCCCTCCCTTGCCGCCCTCGGCAACGGCGAAAATCCTGTCAGCGACCTCTGCAGGCTCGGCGGTCAGCAGTGGCGGAAGCTTCATTCCGTCAGTCATTCGCGTTCGGACAAAGCCGGGTTTAACGGTGAGGACGCGAACACCGGCGTTAGATAGTCTGTTTCTGAGGCCGGACAAAAACGCCGTCAGGCCAGCTTTCGCGGCGCCATAGACATAATTTGATCCTCTCCCGCGATCGCCGGCGACCGAACTTATGCCGACGATGGTGCCAGACCCGCGCGCGGCAAAGCGGCTAGCCAGGAGGCCGAGCATCAAAGCCGGTCCTTCGAAGTTTGTCCGCATTATCATGGCGGCGTGTTCGAGTTCCCTTTCGGCGCGGGCCTGCTCGCCGAGTTCGCCGACGACGCAAATGGCCGTGTCAGGCAATGGCGACACGGTGCTCAGAAATTCTTCGAAGCGGCCGGTATCAAGAATATCCAGCTCATGGACTGCGACGGCTGCGCCGGTGCGCGTGACGATGTCATCGGCTTCGCGTTGGGCAAGCTCACGCCTGCGTCCGACCAAATGAATGCCCCACCCAGCCGCGGCATAGACCAGGGCAGTCGCACGGCCAATATCCGACGTCGCGCCAATCAGGAGCAGTGTCTTGCCGATGGCTTTCATATGCCAAGCCTTTTTCCCAGCTGGGAACTAAAGTGACCGTCGGCTCCCGTTGTTCGCCGCACCTCTTTGAACGCCTGTAGTCGGGGGTAACCGGCTTCGAACGTATGACGGGATTGCCTTGCATCTTTGGCGAGATAGAGCCGCCCTCCCGCCGCGACAACCAGCTTATCAATTTCGTCTAACAACTGGAACACGTCGGGCGCGACCGGCAGGTCGAGCGCGAGGGTATACCCTGGCGCCGGAAATGACAGAAGGCCTGCGCCGCCCTTCAGCCTTTTCAGAACGGCCAGGAATGAGGCTTTTCCAGAACGAGCGAAACGATCCAGTATGCTGCTCAAAACCGGGAGCGCGTTTTCGTCAGGCACCACGCATTGATGCTGCAGGAAGCCGCGCTTGCCGTAGAGCCGGTTCCATTCGAGAAGACCGTCAAGGGGGAAGAAGTAGCTGTCCCAGTGGACCAACGAGGTTCGGGCTGCTTTGCGGGCACCCGCCCGATAGTAAAGATGGTTGAATGCAGAAACGCTGGCTCGGTTGAGCGTCCAACCAGGCAGGTCGACCGGTACTGAAAAACGAGCCGCCTTGAAGGGAGGCAATAGCGCTGCTTTTGGCATTTGAGCAATGTCACTCGGACTGGCGTGCTCGCCGGCAAAAATCAGCGAGCGGCCGAGCGAAGGGCCCCGCGAGAGGCAATCAATCCAGGCAACGGAATAGGTCGCGTCGTCAGTTTGCTTCAAGGCTTTTAGCGTATCGCCGAGATTTTCTGTAGCGACGGTCTTTTGAACAATCCACCCGGTACTGATGTGCCTCAGCTTAAAAGTAGCTTCAGCGATGATGCCCGTCAGACCCATACCGCCGAGCGTCGCGAAAAAAAGCTCAGAATTCTGGCTTCTGCTGCAGGTGAGGATCTCACCACTGGCAATAACCAGCTTGATTTCGCTAACGTGTTCGCCGAACCCACCGTCGCGATGATGGTTCTTCCCGTGCACGTCGGAGGCGATCATTCCCCCGACAGTGACGAACTTCGTTCCTGGGACCACGGGGGGAAAATAGCCTCGGGGGATGAACGACCTGAGAATGTCCGACAGCATGACGCCACCTTCGACCGTCAGGGAGGCATTCACCTCGTCGAAGCTTTTCATCCGGCTCAATGAACCGCAGTTCAAAGTGAGATGCTCACCGATCGCGGCATCGCCATACGAGCGGCCGCTGCCGCGAGCAATCAGACCCGCGCACGATGACACCGTTCCAGGCAAAGCTTCCGGCAGCCTGCAATCAAGCACTTCAATATCGTGGCGCGGATAACGTCCCCATCCCTCCATCAGCCTGTCACGCCCCCTGCAACTTGAAAACGAATTTTCGGTCGAGCGCGAATTTCGAGACGTAGCCAATCGCCAGGCCGATTGCCCCGCCTGCGTACTTCGCAAGATCCGTTCTCCAGACTGTCCAGAAGGCAGTTTCGAACCCCCAGAATATGATCGTCGTCACGACGCTGAACAGGCCGTAGAGGACGATCTTGAGCAATTCGTCACCATGCGACTCGTATCGGTCAAAGAAGATCCACCTTTTGTCGAGGAAGTACTTGAGCCCGAACCCAGCGGCGGTGCCTGCCAGCATTGACGGCACCAGGCTCTGCGACGGGTATATCTTCACGACGGCCGCCTGCACCGCAAAATTTGTCAAAGTCGAGAGGATCGCGAACGCGACGTAGCGAACTGCGATACGGGTCGACATCCCTTCACGCGCGTAATGGGAACGCATCTCGCTCACCTCATAACGCGGCGATCACAAAGGCTCCGGCAACGACCAGGGTTGCGAGACTCACTTTGTCTTTGATCGCAAATACGATCGGATCGTCGTGCATCAGTCCCCGATGGGCCAGCAACAGGATACGCGCAATCCAGCAAGCCAGGATTGGTCCCGCCAACCATAAAATCCCTGGCCGGGTGTAGAGATCCTGCACGCCGTCGCTTGCAGCGTAGAGAGCATACAATGTGAGCGCGTTCATCCCGGCGCCGGCCGCCAATGCGCCGATCATGCCCACGTCTCCATTCTTGTAATCGCGGCTCTTGGAGTCGGGTAGATCTGCGGCTCGGCGAGAAATGAGCTCCGTATATCGCTTGACGAGTGCAAGCGAGAGGAACCAGCTCATCATGAAGGCGAGCAGCCAAGGAGAGGGCCAAACTGAAATCGCCGCCGACCCTCCTACCACGCGTGCTGTATAAAGGGCTGCAAGGGTCACAACGTCGAGGATCATTTTTCGCTTCAGAAAGAACGAATAGGCGGTGGTCAACGCAAAGTATCCGGCGAGCACCAAAATGAAGGCGGGTGAAATCGTGAGGGCAACCATAAACGACAACAGAAGGAGAATGGGGATTACCACGAGCGCGTGTGAGAGCGGGATATCGCCGCAACCCAGCGGCCTGCGGCATTTGCTGCGATGTGCGCGATCGTCCTGAAGGTCGACCAGGTCATTCAGCACATAGACGCTCGAAGCGCAAAGCGAGAAGGCGGCAAAAGCTAGAGCGGCATTGGCGAGACTATGAACATCGAAGAGCTGATTTGTCAGCAGCGGGATAAAGACCAGCGCATTCTTGACGTATTGATGCACCCGCAGCAACCGCGCCCAAGTCCGCCAGGTCGGCTTGTCGTGCGCAAGATGCTCGACATTGTTGCATTGGCGCGATAGTTGCCGAGCAACCCTGGCCGACGTCCGAATCGCGTATGATTTTCCAGCGTGACGCCATACAGGCAGATCTGCGGCGTCGTTGCCAACATAGTCGAAGCCACCATGGCCAAAGGCCGCAACGAGCTTTTCCGCCTTCACCTCGGCGGCGCAGTTAGTCATCTCGTCCGTTGCAAACCAACCGTTGAAGACACCTAAATGGTCGGAAACGCGGGAGACGAGGCGCTCGTGCGTCGCGGACGCGAGATAGACCTGACGTCCCTCTTCCCGCGCCGACTGGATCAAGTTCAGAACCTCGAGATCAAAGGGCAGGATAGCCGGATCGAAATCCGCCGGTGCGGAAAGACGGTGCTTGAGGCATGCCTTTCCCCGGCACGTTGCCAGGAAAAGGTCAACGATGGAAAAAGGGCGGCGCCTGAGTTCAGAGAACGCGGTCTCAATCAGGAGGTCGGATCGGACCAAGGTGCCATCGAGGTCGATGACCAGCGGTCGCGACGACTCCGAATTTTGCGGTGTCGACGAGCCGCCGAGCGATGATATCGTTCGACGAGGTGCAATCCACTCGTTCTCCTGGCCCGTCGGCAGAAAATCTCTTCGAAGCTCAAACTCCTGGCGCAATTCGCTCAAAGGATTTCCCTTTTTACTGCGGGTCGGTGGAAATCGCCGAACAACGGCCACGCCACTTAGTTCCATGACGCCCCAAACGCTGGCGTCCTGACGGTGCTCGACGTTCCTGCACCTCCAGTTTCATACAGGCTGCGGATCTTCCTGCGCGAAAGGAATTATCAATGCTCAACCTGGCACCTGCTCGTTGCCGTGGCATGACCTGGTTGCGCTGAGCGACGTACTCTGCCGGACGGAGTTTCGACGGCAGGAACAAACCGCTGATGTGCCGGTTTGGTGCCCTACACGCAAAGACCGGACGAACGAAGCGATGAACTTGGCACTTGTTCTTGGGACAATGACACTGACCTGCTGGATGGTCGGCGGGGCTATTGCCGTCTTCGGAAATGTCGAGCAATGTCACCCCCACCGTCAGCGGATCAGCGAGTTCGTCACTCTCGGCTTGAACATCTTTGGACTCGTTTGCGCAATCCTTATGGGAGCCGTTCTGGTCGCGTAGCAATGCCGAAACAGTTGAACGCTTGTTAGGTTACTGGAAGCTTCTCTTGGCGCAGCCAGCTTTGCCCACTGTGTGGTTAAGCTTGGTGCCCGTGGGGTCGCCTGCGCCATCTTTGAGACTACGTGCGTTGGCACATCATACATCTAGGTTGTCAGCTGTAGATCCAGCTGGCGATCGCCACTGCCAGCGCAACAAGAGCCAGCGTGGTGATGAAGATGCGCAAAGGGTTAGAGCGCGTCGTCTGGGGTATGGTCCCTGCACTCCCGGGTTCACGCATGGCGACATCGTAGTTGCGTTGGCGATCGGCCGCTCCCCAGTTCTGAGTATGCAGCGCCGTCTCGATCTCTTCGTGGCTCATCGGCTGACCTGCGGCCTCAGCATCTGTTTCCAGGGGTGCGGCTGCAGGGTCAAATCCCGATCTGATGTCTCCACTGTCTCCTGATTGGATTCGACCGCGTACTTCGGCAGCGGTCTTGCCATCCTTCTTGATCATCGCGGTTCTCCGAGTTCGCTTGAAGTTGGTGCCGCGCCGTCGCCCCCGCTCAACCTCCAGATCGAGATCGAGCCCGCGGTGATGATGAGGCCGACAATGAAGACAGCAGCCACATAGGACGAAAGCAGCCATCTGGGTGAACCTTGGTCCATTGTCGATTCTCCGCTTCCTACTGCTTGTAAGCTTTCAAAGCGTCCGCTCGCTGGGCGCCTGTCCGCCAAGACCTGGGTGACAGCACTCCCATGGATGACGGGCGCTGCGTTGGCTTGCGTGCTGTGACATCGCCGTTCCGATCCACTCCGCCAACATCAGGATGCCTGCGAGGCAAACCGGCGGCAGTGGAGCACTCTTGCCGTGCAGATGCCGCTAACATTCAAGCTCGGCAAAGGTTCCACTTGTTTCGGCTCCGGAGGCCAATTCGACTGTTGCGGCCTCCGCGGATCGGCTCCGAGACTCGGCAACACATATCGAGTCCAATTCGGAGCCCGCATGCGGTGGTTTGTCGGCGCTCGCTATTGGTCCACCCGATTGATGAGCTGGTGTCACAGTTGTTCATGAGCGAAACTTGCCCGTTCGCCTCAGGTTGCTGACGCCTCATCGGTCGTTCTTGTGTTCGCGCAGACGATTGTGAATGGCGAGGGCCGCGATTTCGCCTTGCGCCATCGACACACCGAGCTGGTTCAGCCCTGTGACAACATCGCCAACCGCGTACACCCCTTCGATGTTTGTTCCCTGATGCGAATCGACTTTGATCCGCCGGTCCTCCTCGAGTGCAACTTCGAGTCGCTGGGCGAGCCGCGAATGGGGCCGAACCCCCAACGCGGAATAGAGCACGGCCTTTTCGAGCACCGCTGATGCTTCGAGGACGAGGTAGGGGAATTCGAGGACTGAGCAAAGACGCTCGTGGCCATTCCAGCTGCAAGCAACCGTCTAGTTACCCTCCAATTCGTCCGGCTGACGACGTCTGCGTTTAGAGACGAGCGACGGGAGAGCAATGGAGCTGCTCTCCCTTTCAGGTTCAGGCGGCTTCGGCTGAGAATCGGTCAAACAGCGGCTTAAGGCGGGGATGACGGGCGGCCGTAGGCGCGTGGATCTCGACGATTCGTCCAGATTTCGTCTCGCGCCGGAGCCATTCGCTAATCGTCTCAGCGCTGGTATGATCCATGTAGAACAGATGTTTACCGATGATATTGACTTTGCGGCCGTCGGGTAGCCCTTCGAACGTGCTGAGTAGCGCCGGCACGTCTTTGCAGGTGACCGCTCCGCGCAAACGGACATGAATTTCGTCGTCGATCTCAGCATGCCTGATTACAAGCTTTCGGCGCAGATAGGGGAGAATTTCCAGTATCGACAGCGCAAGGCCGAGCGCCACGCCAACCAGCAAATCCTGAAGGACAACCATTGCCACCGTCACTGCCCAGATTCCGACCGGTACAAAACCATGGTGCTGGAACAAGTGACGCACATGGTGGAGACTGATCAGCCTCCAGCCAGTGACGAGGAGTACGGCGGCAAGCGCCGTCAATGGCACCATTCCCAGCACGCCCGGCAAAAGCGCCACCAACGCCAGAATCCAAAGTCCATGTAAAATCGCCGAGGTGCGCGTGCGAGCTCCGGCCTGGATATTGGCCGATGATCGAACAATGACACCCGTGATCGGCAATGCCCCGAGCAATCCACAAAGGCCATTACCGACGCCTTGGGCGAATAGTACCTTGTTGAAGCGGGTACGTTCTCCATCGTGCATTCGGTCGACGGCGGCCGCGGAAAGAAGCGTTTCGGCGCTTGCAATGACGGCAATCATCAACGTCGCTAAAATAATGCCGGGCTGCACAAGCTGGGCGAAATTCTCGGCCGTCGGAAACGAGATGCTGTCAACTAGAGAGGCGGGCACGTCCACGCGAGCTATCGGGAGTTCAAGGGCGATCGTCAGGACTGTGGCAGCAGCGACACCGACAAGAGCTCCCGGGACCAGCGACAGTGATTTCGGGCGGAATTTCTCCCAGCACACCATCGCAAGGAGAGCGATAAGGCCGGCCAACAGTGCAATGGCCTCGTTGGTGACACTGGTGCCCGTTAACCGGCTGACGCTGTCGTCGATGGCGGTGACATTCTCTATGCCGCCTGCGGCGGGTTTGGCATCCATGAGAACATGGATCTGTCCCAGGATGATCAAAATGCCGATGCCGGCGAGCATGCCATGAACCACCGCCGGAGAAATCGCTCTGAACCACGAGCCAATTCTCAGGAAACCCGCCACGATCTGCAGAAGTCCGACAACGAGGAGCACAGGACCGAGCATGGCAATGCCATGCTGTTCGACGAAGCCGAAGACGATCACGGCAAGACCGGCGGCAGGTCCGGAGACCTGTAGAGGCGACCCCGCGAGCAGGCCGACAATGACGCCACCTACGATACCGGAGATCAGCCCCATGGCCGCGGGCACCCCCGATGCGATCGCAATGCCGAGGCAAAGTGGAATAGCAACAAGGAAAACCACGAGAGACGAAGCGAGGTCGCGTGAAACAGAGCCGATGTTTGTCATGGCACTATTCTCCGGAGAGCGCAGCCGCGACGCGCGGCATGACATGCGGGCGATCACGCCCCGTAACAGCGACTGGCAGCGGCTCACTCTCCCTCACCTCGGTAAATGCTGCCAACGCTCCGTCATAGACCTGGACCTCACCCGTCTCGATGTCGAAGAACCAGCCGTGGAGTGTGATTTCGTTGGTTGCGAGCTTTGCCGCCACTGATGGATGGGTCTTCAGGTGGTCAATCTGTACGACAACATTTTCCATCGCTACTGCACGCACACGCTCAGCGTCGGAAAGGTCGTCGGGATAGGCTTGGCATACGACCGAATAGGCGGCGTGGCTGTGGCGCAGCCAGGCTGCGACATTGGGCATCGGCTCAAGCATTTCCGGATGGCACAGCCCTTTCATCGCTCCGCAATCAGAGTGACCGCAGACGACAATGTCACTGACGCCGAGCGCCAGAATGGCGTATTCGATCGCGGAAGAGACCCCACCATTGAGGGTCGAGAAGGGGGGAACGATGTTGCCTGCATTGCGGCAGACGAAGAGATCGCCGGGGCCGGACTGCGTTATCGTTTCCGGCATCACGCGGCTGTCGGCGCAAGATATCATCAGGGCATGGGGCTGCTGACCTTCGCGCGCCAGTTTGCGGTAGAGCGCCGAGTGGGTCGGGAACACGGCGCCGCGAAAACTGGAGATACCTTTCAGGAGATCACCCATATTCGGATCCTCTTTCTGGCCGGACGTCGGAGGGAATATCTCTCATCCGGCGGGTTGCAGAAGCGATCTGTTCGCACACGCACAATAAGATGTGGCGAGAACCCAATGAAAGAGGCTCTGCCATTTTTGCACCGCAACAATTTTTGAATGAGAAGTGATCCGGTCGCGCGCTAGGGTGACTATAGAAGCGAGGCTTAACTGTCCATTAGCCCGCGTTCGTTCGAAGCGTCGAACTTGCGGACATCCCCATGCATGCGGCCCTGCCACCGGCCAACAAACGAGACGGTATCGGCGGCATCGAGATGAGCGCTGAGCGCTGTCTGGTCTGCCCATCGTTCCGATATGAGCAACCTTCCGGCCTGTAGATCGTCCACCGCGGCGTCATAAGCAATGTTGCCGGGACGCTTTCGCGTGGCAATCGCAAGCTGCTTTAGGTCCGCGAGAAATTGCACCACGTCAGCGGGATCGACGTGTATGTGTCCGGCTATAATGAGCATGACGCCTCCTTCTGCTGCCGCTGCCCTCCGACAGCCGACTGATGTGGATTTGACGGGCGGGACTTGCGTTCGTTAAACAACCGAGAGCACAATTTTTCCTTGAATTCTTCCTTGCGACGCGCGCTGATGCGCATCTGACGCTTCCGCTAACGGATAGACGCTGTCGATCACGACGCGAATGGTGCCGTCGTCGAGCAATCGACCGGCCTCGGCCAGTTGCGCGCCATTCGAGCGAACCTGTGTCGACGACACCGTTATCTCGCGCCTTTCCGCTTCCTCATGACCGGAAAAGCCCAGAGGGTTGACGAGATACAGTGCTCCGCCCCGCTTCAGGACCCTCAAAAAACGCTCCATGTTAGGGCCGCCGACAGCGTCGATCACGAGATCCACATCCTGTACGGCCGCCTCAACGGACGTCGTGGTGTAGTCGATGAACTGATCAGCGCCCAGCTCGAGCAGAAGCGCCTCGTGCTTGTCGGAGGCGACAGCGATCACGCGCGCCCCTCTCCACTTCGCGACCTGAACCGCCAGATGCCCGACGCCGCCACCGGCACCGTTGATCACAACGGTCTTGCCGTCGAGCGGGATGGGCGCATGAGGGAACGACTGGAACGGGTTCGGGGCATCGTGACCGAGTTCGACCAGAAACTGCCAAGTGGTGAGCAGGGACATCGGCGCACCGGCTGCCTGGATGTGTTCGATGCCCGCCGGCTTGATTGCCACTTCCGATGCGGACACGCGGACATACTCAGCATAGGCGCCGCTGCCTTTCATGACGTCTTCCGGGAAACGCACCAACGCAAAGACCTCATCGCCGACTTTGAATTCCGAAACACCGTCGCCAACTGCCGCGACGACACCCGACACATCGGTGCCAAGGATCAGAGGAAACACTGGATCGGGCTGCCATTCTGGCGGCAGCGCGCGATACCCGTCACGCAGGTAGAGATCCGGTGGATTGAGGCTTGCCGCATGAACGCGAACCAGGACCTCACCCCTTGCCGGTGTGGGTCGCGGCGCATTCTGGTAGCGCAAGACTTCCGGGCCACCAAACTCGTGCAGCTGAATTGCCTTCATCGCCTCGGTCATCATAGCCTCACTTTAATGTTCACTGTTCGATCAGAAGATAGCCCCGCCCCATACTGTTGATAATTGCGGTGTTGTTCGCTTTAATAGTGCCATGAAGGAACAAATGGGTTTGGAGAGGCTGGCCGGCCTTATTGCGTTCGCGAAAGCAGGGTCTCTGGGAAGCTACACAGCGGCCGCTCGATCGCTCTCTATCTCTCCCTCGGCGATCAGCAAAAGCGTTCAGCGGCTTGAGCAGCATCTCGGCGTCTCGCTGTTCATGCGGACGACGCGCTCGCTGACCTTGACCGCCGAGGGGCGCGACCTGCATGAGCGCGCCTTGCGTCTGTTGCGCGATGCGGAAGAAATCGAGCAGGTGGCCAAGGCGGCGCGGGCAGAGCCCTCCGGCACCCTGCGAATTGCAGCGTCGCTGCCGATCGGCCTGCATGTCATTGCGCCTGCGCTTGCCGCATTCCGGCAGCTGCACCCGAAGGTGACGATCGATTTGCGGCTGAGCGACCAAATGGTCGACCTCATCGAAGAGGGTATCGATTTGGCTGTCCGTATCGGTGAGCTCGGTGACTCGCGCCTTCTGTCACGCCGGCTTTCGCCGCACCGGCTCTGTTGCTACGCGTCGCCCGAGTATCTTGCTACGCGCGGCACCCCGGAGCATCCCGATGACCTTGAGGGGCACGAGACGGTCAATATGCGCTACCAAAGCACTGGCCAACTGTTTCGGTGGCCTTTCCGGATTGGCGAACGGGAGATCGAGATCGTGCCTTCTTCCGGTGTTGTCGTCGATGCAAGCGAAGCTGTTGTTGCTGCAATTGCTGCGGGCGCAGGCGTCGGAATGGGCACGAGTTTTACGGCTGCGCCGTGGATCAAGCGCGGCGAGTTGATCCCGGTTCTGTCCGAGTTTGCAGTGGACCGCCATAACATTACGGCCGTCTGGCCCGAGAGCCGCCGTACCAACCCGTCCGTTCGCGCCTTCCTGAACATGTTGATCGAACTGGCCTAGCTGCGGGTGCTCGTCTGAAGCCCCTACCCTTCAGGACTGGTCCATCGCCTTTCGACGGCGAGCAGCATTGTGCCAACTCACCTGGGCCTTGTGTCCGTCATACAGGACAATTTCGGGAGGACGGCGTTAGCGATTGCGGGCAATGCCTTTCGTCGCCGCACGCGGCTGTCTTAGCCGTATTCCCGCTGCACGGCGTCAGATGCAGGACATAATCACGGCGACCAACCCACGAGCAATGGGGGCTTTGGCATCGCTGCTCCGCTGAATTTGCGATAGCGGAGGCAGATATCATGGCGATCTCGCGTGAGACGCAGTCATCCCCCGGCGCCTACCTTCACATCCGGTCACGCCGGGTAACCAATCGTCAATTACGGTTTTGGAATACACGCGTATATTAGAACTTCGACGATTACGATCGCTGCCCGGAGGGATCGAGGACAATGGATTGGGACGCAAGCTCTGCTTTCACACCCGTCGGGCTGGCTCTGCGCGGCCAGCCAGTTCACAGGATCATCCGAACCCTCGGCGACGCTGCATATATGCTGCTCAAGGACTGGCCTTCCGATGACGGCGAAGAATATGTCACTGCGGTGAAGGCTTGCGTCGATGCGATCAGCGGTCAGATCGCTCCGGAGCAATTTCGGGATGCGTTTCTGCGTGCGGCCGATGAAGCGGGCATCGCAGCGATAACTATCGTCACCAAGACAACAATGAAAACCGACTCGCAACTACATATTAGTGCATAATTTTTGCATGGCACGCACACGCAGGCAGATCGACATCCCGGAATCAGATCATTGTCCGCATGCGAGCTGAATGGAGGTTGCCGCTCGCCCACGGTAACCGGAGGTTCACCATCTAACCAAAGTATCTGTGAAGCAGCATTCCCTCCCTGTTGATTTCAAAGAGATTTCAGGCTGATGTAGGCGCATCCAAATCTATGGCTTGAGAATGCAGCGCTACCAGATACAAGCACTCGAGAACGGGTCGTGGGCGGTCATAGATCACCAGACCGGCAAGCCAATAGTTGACCAGCAATTGTCAAGCGAGAGAACGAGGCTGGAGGCTCAGGCCTTGGCTGATTTTCGCAATGGAATATCTGCCCCTCCACCGCAGCAGATTTCCTCGCGGCTTCAGAAGATACGTCGTGCTTGGGCACTCCTCTCTGCGAAGCGGTAGACGAGATAGCCGCTTCGCGCTTCCTTGTGGGCAAGGTCAAGGGCGATCGAGAAAGCAATCGTCGTAGCCATCAGTGGCACATGGAAGTTGTCGACCAGATTGTCGGTAATTAATGTGCCAACAATGCTGATCAGCACCACGGAAAGCCAATAGGCGGCGGGAACATATTTCCTCTGCGCAAACTGCCAGACCAGTGCGACCGCCAGAATGAAGCGCAGCCGGGAATGCCCGTCGAGGCTTTCGTCAAACCAGAAGAGCGTACGCCGCCGTCCTTTCTCGTCAAGCCGTTTACAGACCAGGTCATTCGCATATTCCGCCCAGAGTAATGTCCGCATTGCGAGATGAATCAGGGCTTCCTTGACCGGAATGAGGAAATGCAGCGCGCGGTGGCGTGAGAGCGAGAAGGCTCGGAGGTTTGCGCCACGCTGTATCCATTTCATACGGATTGGTGAAGTTACTGTCACACGAGCGGAATATCGGGGTGCTAGCGTCGGCATCGCTGTTCAAAAGGAGTTACCATGCGCAATCTAGCCCTGTCGCTCGCCCTCGTCATCGGCCTTGCTTCTTCGGTTTTAGCAGAAGATGCCAAGCCATTTTCCGATGCCAAGGAAATCGACCTCGTTTCGCTGTTGCCGACACCGCCCGGCAATAATTCGCCGCAGATGCAGGCCGAACTCGCTGAAATACTAACGATCCAGGTTACCCGCACACCTGAGATGGCCGCACGTGCCGTCGCCGATGCGGATGAAGATGTCTGGCGCTTCGCCGATGTGATCGACAATCCCAAGTTCAGCAAGGAAAACCTGCCGAAGTTCGCCGCCTTCTTCGACCGCGTCGTCGCCACAGAAGGCGCTGTTGTCGATCCGGCCAAAGATTTCTGGAAGCGTCCGCGGCCTCACCTCTACAGCGACCTGGTCAAGCCGATTGTTCCCCTCTCGAAGTCGGGTGCTTATCCGTCGGGTCACACCACCGTCGGCACGCTGATGGGCATCGTCCTTTCCAACATGGTGCCGGAGAAAAGGACCGAGCTGATGGCACGCGCGTGGGAATATGGTCATAACCGTATTGTCGGCGGCATTCACTATGCTTCGGACGTCGAGGCTGGCCGCATCGCCGGCACCGTCATTGCCGAAACGATCCGCACCCATGACGACTACAAAGCTGAATTTGAAGCCGCCAAGGAGGAACTGCGATCCGTCCTTGGTCTGTCCCACGTCTGAGCCGATTGACCGAATATCCATTTGAACCGCCGGCGAGAAATCCGGCGGTTCTGTGCTTTCAGGCATGGTCGCCCTTGGATGACCTCGCGTTAGAGTTTACTGCCTTCAATTAACGTTTCCGGCAATTTATGCCGAACGGCAGCTAGACCCCGCGGAGGTTACCTTTGGTGGCTTCAGCGCAGTCGTCGTTGAGTACCTAACGACTTGATACATTTCAGTCGCTGCCGACCATTGTCGCCATCCCTCGCCTTGATGACAGCAGAACCGATAGCCCTGCAATTACAACACTCAGCGAGAGCCAATCTTGTGAAATTCCCGGCTCTTGATCTTCAAGGCATCCAAGTGACGATCCGGCGCAAGCAAGTCCCTCGCCTGGGCGGAAACACTGTTTCGTGTGACCGAACGGCCGCTTGAGAAGAAGTGCCCACCAATAAGCTGATTAGAAGCGAGATCGAAACGCTCGGTCGAGCTTTACCGGGGACGGCACCTGCATTATATATTCTCCTCAAGGAGAATGATTATGGCCAACGCATCGTACGCCTACACGCCCGCCGAGGCCGCAGCAGTCAGCGGGATCGCTGTGAAGTCGGTGCACAATGCGATCGACAAGCGGATCATCGCGACTCATCTCATCGGCGGCAAGGGTAGAGCGCTTACTGATGAGGATCTGCTTCGGTTGAAGCTCTGGTATGGCGTCGGATCGATCTTGTCCGCCGAGCGCCGCAAACGTCTTTTTGATACCATAGACCAGAACCCGAATGCCGATACCGTTAGGGCGGACGACTATCTTATCGTCGATGTCGCGCGGGCAAGGGAGCAACTGGCCGCACGTGCCGAGGCTCTTCGAGAAGCTGAACGAATGATCCAGAGTGTGAAGGGCGTCGTGGGCGGCGAGCCGGTGTTCAAGCGAACCCGTGTTCCAGTGCGAACGATTGCCGCGATGAAGACCCAGGGCGCAAGCACCGCGGAAATTGTCGAGGGTTACCCTTCGCTCACCGAGCGCATGGTGGAGCTTGCCGAGATCTGGGCTGTGGCCCATCCCGCCAGGGGACGGCCGCGGAAGCTCTCCGAGCAGGGCCTGAAGGTGAAGTCTGAGAAGCGTCTGCGAATTCGCAGCGAAAGTGCTGCTAAACCCTCCGGCTCACCTTCGTGAAGTTTCTTATTGATGAATGCCTTCACACGTCCCTCGTCGCCGTGGCGCAAGTGCACGGTCACGATTGCTTTCATGTGAATTGGCTGGGGCTGAGCGGCGAGACCGACTGGGATCTGATGCCTCGCATCGTAGCAGAGGATTTCACGTTCGTAACGAACAATGCGCGCGACTTCCGGAAGCTCTACGCAAAAGAGGCGTTGCATGCGGGTCTGGTGATAATAGTTCCCCAGGTGCTACCTGCGCTGCAACGAGATCTGTTTGCGCTCATCTTGCAGGACTTGGCAGGGGCACAGGATATGGTGAACGAGGTCGTCGAAGTGAGCCTCGATGGCGAGGACGCGGTTCTCACGCGCTATTCGCTTCCGGAGGCTTAGTCGCGCCCCCGCAACGCCCCGGTCTTCAGACCGTATCCTCGACAAGTATTCTCTGCCGACGGGGTTTCCGCTCGAGTCGATGAAGTGGCGACAACTGTCGCATCTCTAACTGGCCCAACTGTCGCATTACTAAATAGTCGCTACACAGTTCGAGTTGGATAACCGTTATTTATGGAACTAGGTTGTTCCCCGACAATGCGGTATGCATGGCGGTTTGGCTGGTAGGAAGTGCGGGCGATCACGATTCTTTTTCAATCAACAGAAACAAAACGAAGCCGACGGTGACGCCGCTGTGAAGTGACGCGGAACGTCGACATCTGCCCGACCTGGGGTGGCGCATCGTTCCTGAAGGCGGCCGACAGGGTGGTCCAGGTGTTGGAGCACGTGCCGGCGTCGGTTAAGATTGTCCGCCATGTCGAAAAGCGCATGATCTGCAGGGATGGCGATACGACGGTAGCTGGCGAGATGCCGACCCTGCCGATCGAGCGCGGCAAACCCGGGCCGGGACTGCTCGCCCATATCATGATCGCTAAATTCGACGATCACATTCCCCTCTATCGCCTATCCGAGATGTACGAGCGGTTAGGGATAGACATCTCGCGATCCGTAATGGCTGACTGGGTCGGTCGCGCATCCAGTCTGCTAGCTCCTCTCGTCTCGGCTACTAGGGCCCATAGTGCCTCCCTCCATTCTAACGAAAATAATCCACCATCAAATGCCGGGACTAAACACCCAGAGCTTTTTCGATCCGCCAGCCGGAATCGCCAACTCGGAAATCCGCGCAAACCTTTCAGCGGGCTGGATAATGCGTCACAAATTAGACGCTGCCTGAGTTCTTTGCCAACAGCAGAAAAAACAAAACGTTAAGGTGGCGCGATAGGCCAAAATATATCAAAAAAAATATCAATGTTATGTGTTGATATATCGCGGAGCGCCGTCTAGATCTGGTCAACAAGCGGCACGGGGGTCTACCCCGGTCAGCGACGGGAGGCTTAGGTGAACCGACGTGACAACATGCACCCAGACAAAATCAGATCCGACAGGCCAGAGATGAAGATCGCCCTCTTAGATGGAGAACGTGACAGCTTCCTCTTGCCCCATTCCGTTGAACTCAGCGGCGAGAGAGTGCGATAGCGGCCAGCTGCGGCCGCGGCTGTTATAAAGGTCCCCGAATCTCGCCTGGGTTAAAACGCGTGCCGATATGGTGAGGCCAATTAATTCGGGCTTGAATCGGAACGCCGCCCGATATCAATGAATAAGCTCCTGTAGGGTCCCCGAAGGACATCGACAGAGGAAAACCATCAAATGCGGTGTTGCAAGAACGCGCCCCCACAGCGTGGGGCTGACACAAACTTTTCTACTGAACCAGAACCTGCAAAGGCCGATATTGCCTACGATGCTATTCGACGAATTCTCCACAATAACGGCCGTGTGCCGGGGCAACATCTCAGGGAACAGGATCTGGCGTCTAATCTTGATCTTGGTCGAACACCAATTCGCGAAGCACTTCAGCGACTAGCAGCTGAAGGGAAGATCCAATACATCCCTCAGAAGGGCTTTTTCACCAGGCCGATGTTGGAGGGTACTCTGTTAGATTTTTATGTTGTTGGAAGTGAGACGCTAATCTCGGCGTTGAATCGAAAGCGGCCGCAGATCCCAGAGAGCTGGGCCGTGGCAGATAAATTGTCCCCCGACGAACTCGCCCTAACGGCAGAAGCGATATTTACTAGAATCGCCGAAGAAGCATCGAATTGCGAGGCATGTAAAATCGTTCAACGATTCTGTTTTTGCACTCACCCTCTACGAATGGAAATAACTGCGTCGGAACTTAGGCCCGCATTTGTCGAAAGCCTCGAGAAATTAATTGCCGCAATGTCTGAACTAGGCGCCGCGACAAACTTGGTGGAGTCCGCGTTGATGAACCACCTTGACCTAGAACGCGATGCCGTCCCAAGGGTCGTACAAGAGGTGAACGAACGTGGGTTAACAGGGCTTCCTGGGCACGCGAAAAGCTTGTGATATCGCCGTAATCTGAAGCACTCGGCTCGAGCATTTAAAGCCTATGTCGGAATAAATGCCCGCATCATTGCGTTACTAATAGGATCGACACTATTGGGCTAGTCGGATTCTTCCGGTTCCCCGAACTCCGCGATAGATAATAAAATGATTGGCACGCGCTGGATGTTTAGACCTGGCATTAGATAGAGCGAATCTGGTGAAGCGCTCGGGTTATGAAGCCCATGCTTTGCAAATGAACTCGTAGTGTGTGGAGGCCTTGAGAGGCTTGAGTCTGCGGCGAACAGGTACCCCATTGACATGGTAGTTAATGGCAGGAACAGCGCGGCGAACTTCAACATGTGGCCCGGTGATCCAACGGTTAACATGCCTCCCGCAGCAGGTCGACGCTATCGACGAGGACGACCTTGCCTCTGACTTCGACCCCCGACGGGGCGAGCGCCGCAAACGCGCGGGAAAGGGCTTCCGGCGCCAGTCCCAGTTTGCCGGCCAGGATTCGCTTTCGGTAAGGAAGGCGGAACGTAACCCGCGAGGTGGCCGCCGAGGCGGGGCAGCGGCTCATAAGGTAGTTTGCCACCCGTTGCGCGGCTGTGAGCAAGCGGTCTCCGGCAATACAATCCATCGCGCCCAGCAGGTGCCTGCCCATGATGCGCATGACGTTCCTGTGTACGACCGGATGTTGGTCGGCGAACGCCTGCAACTCCGCAAGCGCAAACAGCGCGACCTCGGCCCCGTCGGCGGACCGCGCGCTATAAGCGTAGGAGCCGCCCCCCGCGAGTAGATATTCTCCAAAGGTGTCGCCCGGCTCGCACACGCAGATATCCGCTTCGCGCCCGGCGGATTCCGATTTTGAAAGTCGCACAAACCCGTTCATGACGCAGTAGACGAACGATTCCTGCTGGCCCTCGGCTACGATCTTCTCGTCAGCGGCGAAGGTTCGAAACTCAGCCGTTCCGGTGAATTGCTCCACAGTCGCCTGATCCAAGCCAGCAAACAGGTCAGACTGCAGAAGCATAGAATTTTTCGCAAGCATCCATCTTCCTTTCGTGTTTGGACCCAGTCTGCGGTCAGGGTTCTCGTTGATCGGTTTCGTCCTCGGCGAGGATCCGCCAGGCGGCGCCTTGAAGGTCGTCATACTGGCCGCTCTTTAGCGACCAAAGGAATGCCAGGAGCCCTATTCCTCCCATCAACAGCGCGATCGGTATGAGATAGATCAACATGTTCATGCGGCTTTGACCTCCTCACTCCTGCCGATCCGCCCTCGAATGTGCATATCCCGACGCTTGCCGAAGGCGTTCAGGCGCAGGGCGTTCGTCACGACGATGATCGAGGATGTCGACATTGCCACCGCCGCTATCAGCGGCGTCGCCAATCCGGCGATGGCGATCGGCACTGCCAGAACGTTGTAACCGATGGCGAGAGCGAAGTTCTGCCGGATGAGGCTGGCGGATCGTCGCGCAACGGCGATCGCTTCCGGAACAGCGTCAAGGCGATCGTTGAAGAAAACCAGGTCGGCCGCCTGTCTTCCGATATCGGAGGCTGTGGCCGGCGCCATCGAGACATGCGCGGCTGCAAGTGCCGGGGCGTCGTTGATCCCGTCGCCAACCATGAGCACGCGACGACCTTCGCCATTCAGCCTCTGGCATTCCTCGACCTTCTGTTTCGGCGTCAGAGAGCCCAAAGCCCTGTCGATACCCAGGGCATGCGCCGTATTGTCGACGACGGTCTGCCTGTCTCCGGACACGATCAGCGTTTCAAGGCCGGCTGCATCGAGCCGGTCGATTGCCTCGCAAGCACCCGGACGAAGCGTGTCATCGAAGAAGAAGCGAGCAAGATCGACACCATTCTTCGACAGGACCACTTCCGAGAACGGACTGTCGGCGGTGCGGGGCACGATGCTGGTTCCGCAGGCAAACGCCAAGTTGCCCAATCGATAGACATCTGCTCCGTTCCTGGCTTCCAGTCCCCCGCCGGGGATTTCCGTGACGATGTCGAAGGACATGAGGTCGGTTTCGGTGTCCCGTACCAGGGCCCGAGAAAGGGGATGCCGTGAATGCGCTGCCAATCCACGGGCGATCGCGGTGGCGCTCTCGTCCATGGCATCCACTCTGACAAGGCGCGAACTGCCGATCGTCAAGGTGCCCGTCTTGTCAAAGGCCACGGTGTCGGTTTCGGCCAGTCTTTCGAGTGCTGAGCCGTCCTTCACCATGATGCCCTTCCGGAAAAGTTCGCCCGTGGCGACGACCTGGACCACAGGTACGGCAAGACCCAATGCGCATGGGCAGGTAATGATCAGCACCGCAACGGCGACCAGCATGGCCTGTTTCCAGTCTCCGCCCAGGAGGCCCCAGGCAAGGAAGGAGACCAGCGCCAGCAGATGCACGACCGGAGAATAGAGCGTCGCAGCGCGATCGGCGATCCTTCGATAGCGAGCTCTTCCGCCCTCGGCGGCTTCCATGAGGCCGATGATCTCCGAGAGAAGCGAATCCTTGGCAATTCTTGTCGCCCGCAGCACGAGGGAGCCGGTCAGATTCATCGCCCCGGAACTCACTTCGCTGTTGCTGGCGACGGCGACCGGGCTGCTCTCGCCGGTGACGATGGAGAGGTCCAGGTCGCTCTCTCCGCTGACGACTATGCCATCGACGGGAACCCGTTCGCCTGCGGCTATCGAGATTTCATCCCCCGCCGCGATCTCATCTACCGCAATGTAGCGTCGCGACCCGTCCGGATTGATCAGCAATGATCCGCGCGGCGCCAGTCTTGCGAGTCCGTTGATCGCCGCCCGAGCCTTTTCGCGCATGACATGATCGAGGGTTCTGCCGATCAGCAGGAAGAAGAGCAGCGAGACCGAAGCGTCGAACCACGCATGCTCGCCGTGATGGACGGTCTCCCACAATGAAACGGCATAGGAGAGCGTCACGGCGAGCGAAATCGGAACGTCCATGTTGGTGCGCCGATGTCGCAGCGCATTCCAGGCCGATTTGAAGAAGAAGCGCCCCGCATAGACCAGCGCGGGCGCTGCTATCATCGCCGAGATCCAATGAAACATGTCGCGCGTCGCAGCATCTGCACCCGACCAGACCGATACCGAGAGCAACATGATGTTGGCAGCGGCAAAACCGGACACGCCGATCGCGAGGAGAAGTTGATTTCTGGTCTTGTCGTTCTCGGGAGCTGAGGGCGTGAAGAGATGCGCGCGATATCCGGCCGAGTTGATCGCTGCCAGGATCTTGGACGGATCGGTTGCGCGTGTCTCTATCTCCTCCTGGTAGACGCAGCTCACCCTTCGAGCCGTGAGATTGACTCGCGCTGTCTTGACGAAGGAAAGCGCCAACAACGCCCTTTCGATGGTCGAAATGCAGCCACCGCAGTGGGCGTCGGGGACGCTCAGGTCCAGCTGGCGCAATCCTTCGCCGAGCGGCTGGCTGGCAAGGCGAACCTCTTCGGCACTGAATGATGTCGTGCTGAGGGCAAGCACGCTTTCTGCGTCCATGGTACAGCAGCTCACTGGCCTAACTCCGCGGTATCGATGCGTTTTGCCTCATGCATGACGACCACGCCGCCGTTTCGCGAGATGGCCTCGACGATCCAGTCACCGTCGGCTAGATCATGCTCCGCTTCGAACCGCCCCGCGGCTGTCTTCCTGAGCGTAAGGAGGAAGTCCTCGTGGTCTCCGACCGGACGTTTGAAATTCAGAATGACGTCGTCGACGATCGCAGGCGATCCGCTCTTGTCGTGAATATCGTAGCGGATCTCGTGCCCCTTTATGGAGAGGTTGCCCTCGATGCCGGAAGCGGCCATTGCCTTCATCGCCGCCGCTTTGCGGTTGAACTCCTGACTGGCGACATAGGTGTTTTCCACGACCAGACCGCTCCAGCTGGAAGAGGCATAGAAGGCCATGGTGACGTTCACCGCGATCACCACGCCAAAGAATGCCGAGGTCGAAAGCAGCATGTGCAAGCCTGTAAAACCTTGAGCGGAGGTCTTCATTTGATGTCTCCCGGTGCATTGAACGCCGCGCGGTAGGTTGCCCGGTCGGCATGCTCGGTATCTTCGATAACGAACAGAAATTCATTGATCGCGGCTCCGGTAGGCTTGCGCGTAACGAAGACCTTCAGCGTCGTGGCGGCGTCGGGTTCGGCATGGACTGTAAAGCTGCGAGCGTCTTCCTTGCCGAACTCGGGAATGCGCATCGTCGCCCCCTCCAGCCCGACCAGGCTTATGTTCACATCCCTAGGCGTCGGCACCATGTTCAGGATACGAAGCGTGTAGCCATTCCGCAGCGAGCCGTCGCTTTCCAGAACATATTGGGGGTTTCGGTCGTGAACGACGTTGAGTTCAAGGCGCTCCCGAAAGGTGAGATGGACGAGCATGGCCACGCCGACCGACGCCCAGGCGACTGCGTAAAACACGGTTCTCGGACGAAAGATGATCCGCCAGTTGAAATGCCGGATCGCCGGAATGAAGGTCCCATCCTCGTTTCGAACTCTGGAGGGTTGGACGGCCGTTCGTCCTTCGTCGGTGGCAAGCGACATGTTGCTTGAGTATTCGCTCAGCGTGGCGTAGGCGATCAGGCCGCGAGGCTTTCCGAGCTTATCCATGACACCGTCGCAGGCGTCAATGCAGAGAGCGCATGTGATGCACTCCATCTGCTGTCCGTCGCGAATGTCGATTCCCATCGGACACACCGCCACGCAGGCATTGCAATCCACGCAATCCCCGACCGATAGGCCATTGACTAAAGCCTTCTTGGCGTGACGCGACCGCTGCTCGCCCCGCCAGTCATTGTAGGTGACGACGAGAGAATTTTCGTCGAGCATCGCACCCTGGATGCGTGGCCACGGGCACATATAGGTGCACACCTGCTCTCGCATGAGACCGCCGAGCACATAGGTCGTCGCAGTAAGGATGGCGACGGTGGTGTAGGCGGCTGCAGGAGCGTGGCCGGTGAACAGCGAAACAAGCAGACTCGGCGCGTCGGCAAAATAAAAGATCCACGCTCCGCCTGTGACGATGCCGATCAGCAGCCAGATCGAGTGTTTGACGACACGCTTCCTCAGCTTGGCAAAGCTCATAGGGCTAGCGTCAAGCTTCATTCGCGCGTTTCGATCGCCTTCTATCGCACGTTCGACGACGAGAAAAAGATCAACCCAGACCGTCTGCGGACAAGTGTAGCCGCACCATGCGCGGCCAACCGCGGAAGTGACGAGAAACAGCCCGAACCCCGCCATGACGAGCAGGCCCGCTACATAATAAAATTCCTGAGGCCAGATTTCGATGAAGAAAAAGAAGAAGCGCCGTGAGGAAAGGTCGATGAGGATTGCCTGGTCAGGCGCGTAAGGACCGCGATCCCAGCTAATCCATGGCGCGAGATAGTAGATGCCGAGCGTAACCAGCATGACGATCCACTTGAACCGACGGAATCGTCCCTCTGCACGCTTGGGAAAGACCTTCCTCCGAGGTGCGTAGAGAGGTTGCCGGTTGCGACGGGCATTGACCGGCTCGACATTGAGCCGCTCGATGTTATCGGGATATGGTGCAGTGTAGAGGTTCATGGGACCTGTCCGATTTCACCCGCCTTTGTCCCATCTGCCGCGCATCCGTTCCTTGATGCAGATCAAGAGACAAGGCCTTCCCGCGAAAGGAAAAGGCCACGCCCTGGACAGAGGGCGCGGCCTGCAGGAGCTGCGGGGGAACAACTACCGCTGGGACGTCCTCGACGAGGCTGCTAGCGGCTTGTCTGCTCGTGGTCTTTGAGGCAGCTCAAACTGACGATCGAACTGCCGATCTTTGCCGGGTCGTCCTGATCGGACGGTGGCGGTGTGGCCTTGGCGCGCGCCGACACTCGCGATCGTATGGTGGCGCGCGGCGTGCCATAGAGATCGAGGATCGGGTTGTGGCCGTGAACTGCCATGGCTTTTCTCCTCACGTCCCGCCGCCAAGCGAATGCACGAAAATGGTAAGTTCCTTGACGGTCGTATCGCCGAGACGCCCTGTCCAGGCAGGCATGACGCCATGCTTGGGAGCAGCCACCTGACGGATGATCGCATCCTCGCCGCGTGCCTTCAGCCAGATCGCATCGGCGAGATCCGGCGCGCCCATTTCCGCTTTTCCTTTGGCGTCGTCGCCGTGACATGCGGCACAGTTATCGACGAAGACCTGTTTTCCGGCCTCTGCGAGGCCGGGGTCCGACGGTGTATTGGTCAGTCCCCAGACGTAAGCCGCGACCTGCCTTGTCTGGAGGGGATCCAGAACATCGGCAAAGGGCGGCATCTCGGAAGCATGAGTGTTCGTATCCTCGTCGAAGCGAATTCCATGCGCGATCGTCGCCTGGATGGCATCCAGGTCTCCACCCCACAGCCAATCGTCGTCGTTGAGGTTCGGAAATCCCGGGCCGCCGCTTGCTCCCGAGCCATGGCACGGCGCGCAGTTCACCTTGAATGCAGATGCGCCGCCGGCGACCGCGAATTCGCGAAGAGCGGAATCGGAATCGATCTCGTGCACCGTCTTGGCGGCGATCAGATCACGCAGCGTCGTCTGCGATGCTTTGGCCTGATCCAGGTTCTGCTGCAACTCGGCGCGGCTGGAGAAACCCAGCATGCCCTTCGTGGCGTCGGTAACCATCGGGATCGCGGGATATGCGATCGCATAACCCAAGGCCCAGACGATGGTGGCGTAGAAGGTCCACACCCACCAGCGGGGCATCGGATTGTTGAGTTCGCGGATGCCGTCCCATTCATGTCCGGTCGTTTCGACGCCGCTAAATTCATCGATGTGTTTTTCCGACATCTCAATCGTCCTTCAAGGGAATATCGGCGGCTTCTTTCGCCGTCTGCTTGCTGCCTGGGCGAAGGGTGAACACAACCGCGCCGACGAAGAATGCCGCCATTGCCAAAAGGCCCCAGCTGTCGGCGAAGTGTCTCATTGCAGTGTAGGTTTCCATGGATCACCTCATCGGTAGCCGGTCGCGTCGTCGTAGGTCGAGAAATCGACCAACGTTCCGAGCATCTGCAGGTAGGACACCAGGGCATCCATTTCGGTCAGCGCAGCAGGATCGCCGTCGAAATCGCCGGTCTTCGCCTTCGGATAGCGGGAAAGCAGGGCCGTCGTATCTGCGTTCGGATCGGCTTGGGCCTTCATGTCGGCCTCCGCATTCGCCAGCATGTCGTCGTTGTAAGGCACGCCCACGTCCTCATTGGCCTTCAGGTCCATTCCCACGTCCTTGACCGTCACCCTCTGCTCTTTGAGGAAGGCGTAACTCGGCATGATCGACTCCGGCACGACCGCCCGTGGATCCGCAAGATGCTGGACATGCCATTCGTTGGAGTAACGTGCCCCGACACGCGCCAGATCCGGCCCGGTTCGCTTGGATCCCCATTGGAAAGGATGATCGTACATGGACTCGGCCGCGAGCGAATAATGGCCGTAGCGTTCGACCTCGTCGCGGAACGGCCTGATCATCTGGCTGTGGCAGAGGTAGCAGCCTTCGCGGATGTAGATGTTCCGGCCGGCCAATTCGAGCGGCGTATACGGCCGCATGCCTTCCACCTTTTCAATCGTATTCTGCAGGTAGAACAGCGGTGCGATTTCGACGATGCCGCCGATGCTCACGACGAGCAGCGAGCCGACGAGAAGAAGCGTCGCGTTCTTCTCGAGGATCTGATGTTTATCTAGTATCGATGCCATGTCTCACCTCATTCGGCAGGCTGTGGTTGGGGCACGAAAGTGGTTGGGATTGCAGCTTCGTCGCGCAGGTGGCCGCGGATCGTCATGAACACGTTCCAGGTCATGACGAGACCGCCCGCCAGGTAAAGCGTTCCGCCGACCGCGCGCAGCACGTAGTAGGGGAACATCGCCGCGACCGTCTCCGCGAAGGAATAGACGAGGAAGCCCTGGGAATTGTACTCGCGCCACATCAGCCCCTGCTGGATGCCGGCAACCCAAAGCACGGCGGCGTAGACGACGATCCCGAGGGTCGCGAGCCAGAAGTGCCAGTTGACCATCCGCAGGCTGTAGAGACGCTCGCGTCCCCATAGCTTCGGCGTCAGATAGTAGATCGCCCCGAAGGTGATCATACCCACCCAGCCGAGGGCGCCGGAATGCACGTGGCCGATCGTCCATTCGGTATAGTGGCTGAGCGAATTGACGGTTTTCACCGACATCATCGGGCCTTCGAAGGTCGACATCCCGTAAAAGGCGATGGCGACAATCATCATCCGGATGATCGGATCGGTGCGGATCTTGTCCCAGGCGCCCGAAAGGGTCATGAGACCGTTGATCATGCCGCCCCAGGAGGGCATCCAGAGCATGATCGAGAAGACCATGCCGAGGGTCTGGGCCCAGTCGGGCAGCGCCGTGTAATGCAGATGGTGCGGACCGGCCCAGATGTACATGAAGATCAGCGCCCAGAAGTGGATAATCGAGAGCCGGTATGAATAGACGGGTCGGTTGGCCTGCTTCGGCACGAAGTAGTACATCATACCCAGGAAGCCGGCGGTGAGGAAGAAGCCGACGGCGTTGTGGCCATACCACCATTGGGTCAGCGCGTCCTGAACGCCCGAGAAGACAGAATAGCTCTTCGATCCCAGGAACGAGACGGGCACTGCAAGATTGTTGACCACGTGCAGCATCGCGATGGTGACGATGAAGGCGAGGTAGAACCAGTTTGCCACGTAGATGTGCGGCTCTTTGCGCTTCAGGATCGTTCCAAGATACACGGCGAGATAGGCGACCCAGACGATGGTCAGCCAGAGGTCGACGTACCACTCGGGCTCGGCATATTCACGGGCCTGGGTGATTCCGAGAACGTATCCGGTCGCAGCCATCACGATGAAAAGCTGGTAACCCCAGAATACGAACCAGGCCAGGCTACCGCCGAAAAGACGTGCGCGACAGGTGCGTTGCACCACGTAGAACGACGTCATGATCAGCGCATTGCCGCCAAAGGCGAAGATGACCGCCGATGTGTGAACGGGCCGCAGCCTTCCGAAATTGAGATAAGGGGCGATGTTGAGGTCGGGAAAGGCCAGTTGCAGCGCGATGACCACGCCAACCAGGAAGCCGACAACGCCCCAGAATACCGTGGCGATCAGGCCATACCGTATCACCTCGTCGAAATAGCCTGATATGTCGACTTTCCGCCGTTGGCCTGCCGGCGAAAAATCAACGTTCCTGACCAGCAGAGCAGCGCCCGCGGCAAGGCAGAAGCAAAGTATCCCCATATGGACCGCAAAGAGATGATCATGCGCGAATGCGGCTAGTAGCAGCGCTAGAAACGCCGCGACCGCGATCACCATCGTTTCCGTTGTGTAATTCATGATGTCGTCCCCAGTACGCCGACGACCGCGTCGCGGCCGTCTTTCTCGCCAGGACTGTCATGAAGCGGCAAATTGCGCCTTGATCTGCGTCAACGAGAGGGCCGGTAAATGGGACAGCGCTACGCGTCTTAAGTCGTTGGCACATTCCGACTGTCATACCGTCACCCAGGGTGTTCTTGGTTCGATCTCGCGTTTTGCTGGTGGATCAGTTCTCTGGATTGCCGGAAGCATGTTGCTTTCAGCTTGTCGGTCATTCCAGACATTGCGCTGACCACGGCGATAATCTTATTTCTTCCTGCACCGCAACTCAGCTAAATGCCGAACAACTCGAGCGTAATGACAAAGATCTCGAAAACTCGACTCTCCGAATTTGACAATGGTCGTCTTTATGTTTCACCTAGAATATCGGCGCTGTGAACCACCAGGCCGACCATCAGTCCAAGCGTGTCGACGACGATATGACGCTTGCGTCCCTTGATCTTCTTGCCCGCGTCAAATGCCGCCGCTTTCCGTGGTTTTTACGCTTTGACTGTCGATCACGCCCGCAGACGGCGAGGCTTCCCGGCCTTCCAATTCACGCGCCTCCATCACAAGATGATGGTTGATCCGACCCCATAACCCTGTCGCTCGCCATTCATAGAAATAGGACTGCACAGTTGTAAAAGGCGGAAAATCCTTGGGCATCATCCGCCATTGGCACCCAGTCGTGGCGATGTAAAGCAACGCATTCACGACCTCGCGAAGATCGGTACTGCGCGGCCTGCCCAGCCGCCTCGGTTCGGGCAGGCAAGGCGAGATCAATCCCCATTCCCGGTCCGTCAGATCGCTTGCATACCGCATTGCGCGTCGGGCATATTGCCGACGGGTGAAATCAGTCCAGCCCATTGTGGTCTCCGTTCGTCCTAAGCAAACAAACAGAATCACAACTGGCTGATTTCACTCAACTCTTTTTCGGTCAGGCTCTTAGAGATCCTTACAATGTTCTTATGAGAACTTTTACTCAAATCACTGCCAGCTTTATTCTTTTCTAAGCTTTATGGCCGCCCAATGCTGGCGGGAATGCAAATCGTCAGCGTCTGGGCGGCGCGCATGACGAAGGGCTGGTTGACCGACGGAGGCCGCTGTCGCGGCCGCCGTAAACAAGACCCTCGGAGCAGGCAAGATTACATGCACGCCGGCCACCGCCTATGAACTGCTCATTAGCTGCAGTTTCTTTCATCCGCCGATTGCTTCGTAGCGTGCAGAATTGGGGCCTCAGGGTGACGAGCGCGCGACAGCGGGCGGAGGTGGATATTCGACTTTCCGCCTCAACCTTCGCGCAAGACCAGAAGAGAATTGTGGGTGTAGGAAACCGCTTACTGGCAGGCGGTCAGGCCGCCCGGATTTCGAATGGCGGCAAAACCGACGCCGTCGATCGTGTTGTCGTTACGGACAATGAAGCAGTAATTCATCGGCGGGAGGTGCGGCGACGATGCAGGAGTTGGCCCCAGCCGGAATGACATAGGTGTCCGCTCCGACGATCGCAAAGACGGAGGCCGTTCCATTCGGATGGGGCACCGGCTGCTTGGTGAACAGGATCGCATCGTTCGGCGGTGCGACCGCAATGGCCTGCTAGTTCCGGGAATCGGACGAAAATACGAGTTGTGCCGCGTCGGGCAGCGCTGTTGCGAGGATAGAGACGGTGGCAATGGCAAGCCCGGCAGCGATTTTACCGCGACGTGCTGTTTGGCCAGCGGATTTCAATGTAATACGTAACGTTGCTATATTCCTTTTGTTCAAGGGTTTATTGGCTTGCTCAAGCGTCATTGATGATCCGGATCTCTGGGTCTATGGTCCTCCTGTCGCCGAAAAGGTTCCGTCAGCTTTGTAAGTCACGGTGTAGGCCGCGTAGCCCATGGTGAAATCGCAGCATGCCGAGTTGCTCTCGTCATAAGCGACGGTGCTTCCGACCGGCTGGTAGCCCATCTTCACGAAAAAGATCTGCTTCGGTATGCAGTTCATGACGGCGTTGGGGACAGGAGCGACAAAGCTCGAGAGTATAACCGCCTGATTGTTGTTCAGGGCGACGACGCCGCAATAGAGTTCGGGATGCGGCAACGGGGTATAGGAAGGCACGTTCATGCCAAACCCTCCGATCGCAATTCCGGCTTGATTGGCGGGCGCGGAAAGTCCGAGCGGATCGAGCGTCAAGGTCGTGCAGTTGTCCGGCGAACCGTCAACCGTGGTGAGCGTAACCGGTCGGAACGCCGATGTGCTACCGACCACGGATAGTGTGGCGGCATTGAGCGAGAGAAGCGCGATCAGCTGCGAGGGCGACGCCGCCTGTTTGGTGCTGAATGCACCTGCATAGACCTGACTGTCCAAACCGAAATTGACTTGCGCTCCCGAACTTGCGTAATTGCCGATGCTTTGGCAGCCGAGACTGCCGCTGAAGACGAGACCAGGGCTCGGCAGCAACGGAAATGCGGCCTGCTTCTGGAACACATAGAAATATTGCGTCGTCTGCGAAAAGTTCCGAACGATGATCTGGTAGGACGAACTGGTCATTGCGTGTGACAATCCCCTTAGAGATCCAGCCTGCCCGCGCCCGGGCGGCGGCGGCAACCGCGAGGATGGTGCGCAGGTGAAGAGGGGACGGTTCTTCACCTGCATGGGTGCCAAGGCTTACTGGAGCTGCGTGGTCCAGGTGCCGTCAGATTTCAGGCTGACGTTGCAGACGGAATAGCCGCCAGTGAAATCGGAAAGCGCCGCGTTCACGCTCGATTGCGTGAAGTTCATCACGACACCTGGCGTGTAGGCGCCGGTCTGGACATAATATTTAAGGATCGGCTGGCAATCGGTATTGCTGGCGGGGTTTGCCTGCACGAAGTTGGAGAGCACGATGCCGCCATTGACGGCAACCGCCGAGCCGACATTGAAATAGGGCGGCGCGTTGAAGACCGGCGTGGTGATGCGGAAGGCGCCAGGCTGCACACCCTCCCCGTAGATCGGCGAGGATAGTCCGAGCGGATTAACCGTCGCGGTCGTCCAATCGTTCGGTTTGCCGCTGCTACCGGAACTCGTAGCAAGATCGATGGCGCGGCTGGCTGACGAGTAGCCGGAAGAGGCGCCGATTTGCGGCTGTGTGTTCGCCGGCTGGATGCCGGCATAATATTGCAGGTTAACCTGGAAGGTCAGGATCGCGCCCGTGTTGTCATAGTTGCCGAGCGATTGCGAGAAAAGGCTATTCGAATAGACTCTCCCCCCGCCGGTATAAATGGCCGGCTGCTGGAAGAAGTAGAAGGTTTGCGTCTGGGGTTCGCAATTTTTCACGTTGATGGTCAGCATTGTAGACATGTCGGCAACCCTTCTGCCTGAGGGATTTTGCACTTACGTGCAACAGTCGATTTGTGAGATACTCACGGCTGGTCGGCGTGGCATGTTTCGTTCCTGTTGTTTGATCTGCGACACGTTTCAGGTGCTGTGGGGTGTTAAATGCCGCACCCGATCCTCCTTCTCATTTATTTTCCTCCACGTGTTCGAACCGGTCCCGCAACGCGGATGCGAAAGCCGTTCCGCTGCCTCGCAATAGCTCACAAGATTCGTGCCAAGCAGGCCGATAGAGATGACGAACAATATTTACTGCGATTCCAGTTATGTGGGCGCAAAATGCGCGATTGAGAACAGGAACGCTTGTCACGTAAACGACAAAGGTGATGACAATGTCGCAAATTGTTGTATGCGTCTGAAGGACCACAAGCTGGCGCTGGCTCAGCAGTAAGGCGCGTCAGATCAAGTGGCTTCGGCTTTGGTTATGCGGTAGCTCGCCCAACCGATCAGAACGGCGTTGATGTAACGATTGAGGCGGAGAAAAGCCAAGACCTCGACGGGCTGCAGCAGCTTTTATGGACGGCTTTCGATTGATATTTCCAGCAAGGGTTACTCGACGCTTCTGGCAATCATCCTGTTCACGCCCGCAACATCAGCTAAACCGCTTGTCCAAGCCTCACTAGGCGCCCGCAGCGTTATTTTCTCGATCGCTGTGCTTCTGATCGCGCATACGGTGTCGCTAGTCAGATTATCAACGGCAAACCGAAGCGCGATACACGCCCACCGCACCAGAGCTTCAGTCCCCGTGCTATCTCCCGGGGGATTATCCGGCGTTGAAATCTTCCAACTCGTGGCGCAGCTATCATGGACTTGTCCGACCTGAAGGCTATCGAACCGCCCCTCCACTCGCGGTGGTGATCGGGGCGGATTGCGACACGACATGTCGGCAACCCTACAAAACCCCTTCGCATAGCGACAACGAAACATGTGCAATCTCGAAGGCTTACCGGCGCAACCTGATTGGCACGAGCAGTGCTCAGAGTTAGCCGGGTCCCTAAAGCCCGAATCCGATTGGGAGCTTAAACGACGATGCACATCGTGGTCTGTATCAAACAAGTGCCGGACTCAGCGCAGATACGCGTCCACCCGGTGACAAATACGATCATGCGCCAAGGCGTACCGACCATCATTAACCCATACGACCTGTTTGCTCTCGAAGAGGCACTTCAGGTTCGTGACCGCTATGGGGGCGAGGTGACCGTTCTAACGATGGGACCGCCCATGGCTGACCAAGCGCTACGCAAAGCCCTTACCCACGGCGCAGATCGCGCAGTGCTTCTGACCGACCGCCACTTTGCCGGATCTGACACGCTGGCGACCTCGTATGCTCTTTCTCAAGCAGTAGCGAAGATTGGCGAGAGCTATGGGGGGCCTGATATCGTCTTTACGGGAAAGCAGACAATTGACGGCGACACGGCCCAGGTCGGACCCGGAATTGCAAAGAGGCTGAACCTCCAGCAACTGACTTACGTAACGAAGATTGTCTCCATTGATCCCACTTCGCGCGAGCTCATGGTTGAACGGCACGCGGAGAGCGGCACGCAGATGCTGAAGAGCACGTTGCCATGTCTCATCACCGTGCTGGAAGGTGTCAATGCTATCCGCCGGGGCTCTCTCGATGATGCTTTCCGTGCAGCGCGAAGCCAGGGTCTTAAATGGGGGGCCGCTGACGCCGGCATTGGGGAGTTGACCAAATGCGGCCTACGAGGATCGCCGACGGTCGTGAAGCGAGTATTCGCTCCTGGTCCGCGCGCCGAAAAAGCTATGCAAGTGGACATTAACGACAAAACGTTGGCCGAGGTCGCCGCGGACACGGTCGTTGCAATTTTTGCCCGCCAGCCCGTTTTGGAACGCAAGCTCACGTCCCATGGCAATCGGTGAGCAGCGAGGAGTAGATTTTGGTCGCTAGAAAAAATGAAACGCCGTCAAACGCGGTCGGCCGCGCCAGCTCAGGGAAAAAGCTGCTTAAGTGTTTCGAAGATCACCGGCACGTCTGGGTCTTCATGGAACTTGAGGGCGGCAATGTTCATCCCGTATCGATTGAACTCCTCGGCGAAGGCCGCAGACTAGCTGACAAACTGGGTGTCCAACTGGCCGGGGTAATCCTCGGTTCGTCTGAAGGCGTGGGCACCAAGCCGGCGATCGAAGAGGCCTTCGCTTACGGAGCTGATGTCGCCTATCTGGTAGAGTCGCCCCTCCTCGCCAACTATCGAAACGAACCCTTCACCAAGGCTTTGACGGATCTGGTCACTACTCACAAACCAGAAATTCTCCTTCTCGGCGCGACTACGCTCGGCCGCGACCTCGCCGGTGCTGTTGCAACGACCTTACAAACAGGGCTCACGGCTGATTGCACCGAGCTGGATGTTGATGGAGATGGTTCACTCGCAGCGACGCGGCCAACTTTCGGCGGGTCCTTGTTGTGCACGATCTACACGCTGAACAGCCGGCCGCAAATGGCAACGGTGCGGTCCAGGGTCATGGCGACGCCACAACGCTCGGATAAGCCAATTGGACGCGTTATCCAACATCAACTCCTGATGGTTGAGGAGGAGATCGTCACCAAAGTGCTCGCGTTCCTTTGTAACAGCGGGTCTGAGCAATCCGATCTGGCCAACTCCGACATCGTGGTTGGGGGCGGACTCGGCCTCGGCGCTGCAGGAAACCTTCAATACTTGAGAAACCTGGCAACGACGATCGGCGGGGGAGTCGGGTGCTCGCGCCCACTGGTCCAAAAAGGCTGGATGCCTGCTGATCGACAAATTGGTCAGTCCGGCCATACCATTAGACCCAAGCTCTACATCGCGGCGGGAATATCTGGCGCGGTCCAACATCGCGTTGGCGTCGAAGGAGCCGATCTGATTGTGGCTATCAACCTTGACGAGAACGCTCCGATCTTTGACTTCGCCCACATCGGCGTTGTCGCATGCGCGCTGGAGTTCTTGCCGGCGTTGACAGAAGCTTTCGCCAAGCGAATGCCACCGCACAACTCTATCAAGGTTATGGACCGAGGAAGGCTAGATGACCAAGGGTAAGTTCGACGCGATAGTCATTGGCGCCGGTATGTCCGGCAACGCCGCAGCGTATTCGATGGCTAGTCGCGGTCTAAAAGTGCTGCAGCTGGAGCGCGGAGAACATTCAGGCTCTAAAAATGTTCAAGGGGCTATATTGTACGCCAACATGTTGGAGGCGATTATCCCAAACTTCCGCGATGACGCTCCTCTTGAACGGCATCTGGTAGAGCAACGATTCTGGCTAATGGATGACTCGTCGCACACGGGCGTGCACTATCGCTCTGATGACTTTAACGAACTGAAGCCAAACCGGTATACGATCATCCGCGCCCAGTTTGACAAGTGGTTCTCATCCAAGGTGCGCGATGCCGGCGGCACAATCCTTTGTGAAACGACAGCGACTAGGCTCGCTCGGAACCTGAGAGGTAAAGTAGTAGGCGTTCACACGGACCGGGAGGGCGGTGTGATCCTCGCGGACGTGGTCGTCCTCGCTGAGGGCGTAAACGGACTGCTTGGAACTCGAGCCGGCTTACGCGATATACCGAGGCCAGAAAATGTGGCCCTCGCTGTCAAGGAAATGCATTTCATGCCGGAAGAGGTCATCGCAGAGCGCTTCGGCCTCAACGGTAGCGAAGGCTGTGTGATCGAAGCCGGCGGCACGATCTCACGCGGAATGGCCGGACTGGGCTTCCTTTATACCAACAAGGAGTCGATCTCGGTGGGGATCGGCTGCCTCGTCTCCGGTTTAGCGGGAGGCATGGAAAATCCGTACCGCCTTCTTGACGCCTTCAAGCGACATCCCTCGATCCGACCATTACTGGCCGGATCAGAGATAAAAGAATACGCCGCGCATCTTATTCCCGAAGGGGGCTTCAAGGCAATCCCGCAACTCTTTGGCGACGGGTGGGTGGTCGTGGGCGATGCGGCGCAACTAAACAATGCCGTGCATAGGGAGGGATCAAACCTCGCGATGACATCAGGCCTCATGGCCGGCGAAGCGATCTGTCAGATAAAGAGCCGTGGCGGCTTGATGACGAAGCGCAATCTCTCTCTCTATAAGGGCATGCTGGACAAGTCGTTCGCCATGAAAGACCTGATAAAACACAAAGATCTTCCAAGCCTCCTCCACACTGACAGTCACAATTTTTTCATGACGTATCCAACGCTTATATCTCAGGCAGCGCAAAATTTTGTGCGCGTCGACGGTGAACCTAAAATCAACAGGGAGAAGGCCACAGCCGCCTCCTTTATCAAGGCACGATCCCGTTGGGGGTTGATTAGCGACGCGGTCCGCTCCGCCGTATCTTGGCGTTAAAGGAAAATTCGATGAAGGCGACCATCATTGAGCGCATTGAGGACAAGCTGTACCAAAACCGATATCTCGTCGACACTGGACGTCCGCATATAACAGTGCGACCGCACCGGTCGCCAAGCCCGAACCTGCTCGCCTTGACGCAAATCTGTCCGGCCAAATGCTACGAGCTGAACGAAATTGGTCAGGTGGCGATTGTTCCCGATGGCTGCTTGGAATGCGGCACATGCAGAGTGTTGTGCGAAGCTAGTGGCGACATAAAGTGGAATTATCCCCGGGGCGGGTTCGGGGTCCTCTTCAAATTCGGATGAGGAGTCCCTACCTCCGGCGGGATAGCAGCGACCGATCCAGCTGCATTAGCGGCGGCGATTGAATGTGCATCCACTCAACCTTTCGAAAGGCTAATTTTTGCGCCGTCGATAACACGTATTTTTAACTTAGGAATATGCGTTGGCATATTTCGTGCACCAGGGTAAAAAGCAGTGCACCCTCCCCTGTTTGTAGGCATGATTAAACCAGAGGCGCGGCTCCATATACTCTACGACATATCCAAAGAGCTTATCTCTTCTTTTCCTCTAGACAACGTCCTGAAGGCTGCGATGAACGCCCTCGCCGAGCATCTGCGATTGCGCGATGGCGGAATCGTGATTCACGGCTCCGGAGGAGAGCCCTGGATAAACGTACGGGCTCCCATTGGGCACGACGTTCGCTCACGTTCTCTTACGATTGAACAGGCGGACACAATAAATCGTGTCATCGCTAGCGGGGAAAAGCACTTTGGGAAAAATTCTGTCGTTCTCCCCGTTAAAGTGAACCGGAAAGCAATCGGCGCATTATGGATAGATTTCGCTCAGCAAAGCGGAGCTCAGGACGAAAGCCTTCTGGCAATGATTGCCGTCCTGATCGGCTTAGCCTGCCAGCGCTATCGCGAATTGTGCAGCGATGGCGGCTCAGTCGCCGAGGAACAACAAGCAGGACAGATTCCGAAAATCAAGCCGAAGTCTCATCCCACCCAAGTCGATAAAATCGACTGGATCGTTGGGGAGAGCCTCGCGCTCAAGAGGGTATTAGCTACCACCAAGATCGTGGCCGCGACGAACTCCGCGGTGCTCTTGAGAGGAGAGAGCGGCACTGGCAAGGAATGCTTTGCAAGAGCAATACACGCGTTATCGATACGGAAAAGCAAGGCGTTTATTAAGTTGAATTGCGCCGCGCTGTCGGAGACCGTTCTGGAATCCGAATTGTTTGGCCATGAGAAGGGCGCTTTCACTGGCGCTCTCCTTCAACGAGCTGGACGTTTCGAACTGGCCAATGGCGGAACGCTGTTGCTTGATGAAATTGGCGATGTATCGCCACAATTCCAGGCAAAGTTATTGCGCGTGTTACAGGAAGGCGAATTCGAACGTCTCGGCGGAACGAAGACATTGAAAGTAGACGTTCGAGTCATATGCGCCACCAACAAAAACCTTGAAGTGGCTGTCCTTCGAGGTGAGTTCAGAGCCGACCTCTATTACCGGATCAATGTGGTGCCCATCATTTTGCCGCCACTTCGGCAGCGCGACGGTGACATTTCGCTTCTAGCGCAAGTGTTCCTCGAGCAATTCAACAAGGCAAATGATCGAAATTTCGACTTCGCGCCGTCGGCAATAGGCATTATGTCGAAATGCGCCTTCCCCGGCAATGTTCGCGAGCTGGACAACTGCGTACAAAGGACCGCTACTCTCGCCAGTTCGAATACGATCGCTTCATCAGATTTTGCCTGCCAGCAAGGCCAGTGTTCTTCGGCGCTCCTCTGGAAAGACGGCCGCGACGGCATTGACAACGACGCGGTGCATAGTCTCAACCCGCGAGATACAATGTCGAGCGGACTGGGGCTCTACGCAGGTACCCCCAGCGGTGCCACAGCCACAATGGAGGCACCGGGTCTCACTGAGCGTGATCGACTGATCAATGCAATGGTGAAGGCTGGTTGGGTGCAGGCCAAAGCAGCTCGTATCCTGGGTAAAACGCCGCGGCAGGTCGGCTATGCGCTACGCCGGTTTCGTATCGATGTGAAGAAGGAGTGACCGCGATCGCCAAGAGCTCCGTAAGCGTGGCACAACGACTTCGGGGGCGAGCTATTTTCATTTCTACAAGACATCTCCTGCAGCAAGCGGAGAAACGGGCGGTAAGGCGACATAAGAGCTGAAACAATAATATCTCATCGCTCGAAATCTCTCTTGCTTTTGGAGATCTAACCTTTCCTCACCAGTGGAACAGTGCAATGTCGGAACCGGAGATAAAGGTCGGGAAGACCAGCAGTGCCCTCTTCGACCGGGCGCCGATGGCTCCCTCTATGCCCGGTGGCCGCGCATGTTCGTCCCATGGCCTTTCGGTGACGGATGACATAGATGCGCGGATCTGGGAGAGAATCAAAGACCATCCCTGCTTTTCAGAGCAAGCCCACCACTATTTCGCTCGCATGCATGTCGCGGTCGCGCCAGCCTGTAACATCCAGTGCAACTACTGCAATCGCAAATATGACTGCACCAACGAAAGCCGTCCCGGGGTCGCATCAGTAAAGCTAACTCCCGACCAGGCACTACGCAAGGTGCTTGCCGTCGCCAGTAAAGTGCCGGAGCTTTCCGTAATCGGCGTTGCCGGACCGGGCGACGCTTGTTACGACTGGAGGAAAACAGTCGCGACGTTTGAAGGAGTTGCGAGAGAAATACCTGACATGAAACTATGCATCTCCACCAATGGATTGGCGCTTCCGGATCATGTCGATGAGCTAGCTGACATGAATATCGATCACGTGACGATCACTATCAACATGGTGGATCCGGAGATAGGGGCGAAGATCTATCCATGGATAATTCACGGACATCGTCGATACACTGGCATAGCAGCTGCCGGGATCCTTCACGAGCGCCAAATGTTGGGTTTGGAATTGCTGACCAAGCGCGGCATCCTCACCAAAATCAATTCGGTTATGATTCCAGGCGTCAATGACACGCACCTCGTCGAAGTTAACCGATGGATCAGAGACCGCGGCGCATTCATGCACAATGTGGTGCCCCTGATTTCCAAGCCTTCGCATGGTACTTATTACGGTCTTACGGGTCAACGTTGCCCGGAGCCGTTCGAACTGAAGGCACTTCAAGACTGTCTCGATGGCAACATTAAGCTTATGCGCCACTGCCAACAATGCCGGGCCGACGCCATCGGTTTGCTGGGCGATGATCGCGAGCGAGAGTTTGCCCTCGACCAGATCTCCACCAAAGTTGAATTCGACACCAGCAAGCGCGAGGCCTATCGCAAGCTGGTCCAGCATGAGCGAGGGGATCAACTGGCAGCAAAATTGGACGCGAACAAAGCAGCCAAGTCACTGGGTTCTTCCGGAACCCTTGCAGTTGCCGTGGCGACTAAAGGTGGCGGCCGGATCAACGAACATTTCGGTCAGGCAAGGGAACTCCAAGTGTATGCAGTCTCACGAAAGGGGATCAACTTGGTGGGACACCGCAAGGTCGAGCAGTATTGCCTCGGTGGTATAGGCGAGAAGGCCACTCTCGATCACACCATCGTTGCACTCGACGGCATCGACATTCTGCTTTCTTCCAAAATCGGCGATTGCCCAAAAAAGCGGTTGGCAGAAACTGGCGTGCGAGCCAGTGACGCATTTTCCTATGATTACATCGAGACTGCGATTGGCGCGCTATACGCCGCCGAGTTTGGCGGCAAACCGGCAATGCCGACGGCTTTAGGCCCCTCTAATTGAATCAGGAGCTAAAACATGGCCTTCAAGATCATTGTATCCCAATGCACCCAGTGCGGCGCTTGCGAATTTGAATGTCCCTCAGATGCGATCAGTTTCAAAGGTGAGGGATATGTTGTGGATCCAAAAAAATGTACCGAGTGCAGGGGTGAGTTTGACACGCAACAATGCGCTTCGGTGTGTCCGATGCCGAAGACCTGCGTCCCTGCCTGATCGCCACCGGACTAAAGCGCAAAGACAGAGCCACGCCGGAGATATCGGCCTGCGCATATGTCGTACTAAAATAGCAGGCTTTGATAGCGCTCGACTTCCGGAGCTCCAAAGCCGCCGCAGCGAGAAGGGACATGCATGAGAGTGACAATCAGCAGAACTGACGTCGGTTTATCGGCCTATATTCACAAGAAAGACCTTGAGGAACCGATCATTTCGGTTGAAGACAAAAACCTATGGGGCGGCTTTATTTTGCTGAAGAATGGATGGCGGATAGCCCTCCCCGACCTATCGCAGAACAGGCGCCTGCCGGTTACTGTCGACGCGAGGAGGCTATCCAGTTAGGGCGTGCGCAGGTTGATAGATGAGCGTCGATGCCAAGCGCAAGCGGGCATACAACCCAAATAGAGGGCATGGAGTTCCCGATCCCTTGAAGGCGGCCATCGGCAAGAGGCCGCCAGTAAATCAGCAGGAATCCGATATGATGCAATTCAACGAAACAACGCTCAAGGACCCCGTGGTCCCCATCCTTAGCGATATTGGCGGAGCTGTCAGCGTGCCGCTGGTGCGGATCGGAGATGCTCACGGGCTATACAGGACGCTGAAGGCAGTCGGGCCGGTGAAGGCCGACGAACTTGCCGATGCCTCGGATGCGCACTCGTTATGTGCGGGAGTGGCTGGCGGCACGGGCCGCCTCAGGCTGTGTGCACCAGGAGCGAGGATTGTTCTCGCTGGCACCCGAGCGGGCCCACGTGTTCGCCGAGCCGGGCAGCCCGGTCAACCTGATTGGCGCGTTCGATACGGCTGCCGCGATGGTCGAGAACCAACTGCAAGCCGCCTTCAAAACGACCGGGGGTTGCCTGGGGCGACCAAACTCGCTGCATGTTCTGCGCCGTCGCGCGGCTGTTCCGCCCTGGTTACGTCGATGCCCTCGTCCTGGAGTGGCTGCCGGGGCTCGATGGTGTGATCGACAAGCGGAAAACCGGTGCCACGGTTGCCGACGGAGAAAACATCAATCCGGTTGAGGGGCTTTACTACTCAGCCTCGACGATGATCTGCGTTCCGACCTCCATCGCACAAGAGACAGGGCTCGCGCTTGGTGCGCAAGCGGGAGAGAAGCGATTGACGGAGGTGATCCGGTCGCGCGGTTTCACTCATGTCCGGCGCTCAGCCCACGCCCCTCAACATGGTTCTCGAGGCGACCTGATGAGAAGGAGTGGCGCGTCGGGGTCCAGCCAGATGTGCAGGTTCTCGGTGCAAACATGACGCCGAAAAGCGGATAGCCCTTGAAATTCGGACTATCTTTGCACGCTTGAGGTAGATTCGGTGGTCGCTCTCCAACTCCCTGCTGGACGAGCGAAAGAGCGGGCGATACCCGCCTCATTGGCCGCACGCAGAAGCGATTCGGGGAATTGTTCCGAGGCAATCTTCCCGCTCAATGTAAGCGCTGTTGTGGGGCCACGGGAGCAGACGTCGATGCCTCCAGCTATTTTGTGAGCTGCTGAGCAGCTAGCCTTTCTGCTTCTGCCAACGCGGCAGTTTTGCTTTTGAAAGGACCGATATCGTTTTCTGCCGTGTCAGGTAGCCACTTTGGAAGGAACCACCAGCCTCCAGATCGATAACTGGTGCTGCTTCTCACTGAGCCGATATTTTTCGCAAAGAACCAGCCGGTGTCGATGCCGTCCTGCTCCCACGAGATGCTCTGCTCTGTCATGGCATGCTCCACCGTCTGTTCTTCTATTGGGAGCATTTTATCGGTCCTGTATGACCACGGCAACACGACAGTGTTGGAGTCGATCTCGATCCGGCCATCGTCGATAAATCTTGTCAGCCCATCCCAGCGTGACAGGGCATAACGGATCGCCTCGGCCAGTTTTGTCTTCTAGCTGATGAGGCCAAGCTGTTCGCGTAGCCAGGGAGCGAGGCTATCGGTGATCGGACGGCTACTTTCCTGCCGAGCGGTGCTGCGCTCTTTGTGCGTGCGACCACGTATCTCATCTTCGATCTTGTAGAGTTCGGCAACGCGTCTGAGTGCCTCGGTGGCAATGGGTGCGGGACCGGCGGCTGCCAGCTCGTAAAAGCGCCGACGGACATGCGACCAGCAAAATGCCAGAGATACGGTGTTCTTGGCAGCCAACGGGCGATAGCCGCTATAGCCGTCTACCTGAAGAATGCCGACGAAACCGTCGAGATGGGCCATCGGACGCTCGGCTTTGCGATCCGGCGCGTAGACATAGACGACGCCGGGCGGATCGGTTCCCTGCCAAGGCCTGTCATCGCGGGCATACGCCCAGAGCTGGCCGGTCTTGGTCCTGCCCCGTCCCGGATCGAGCACGGGTGCTGTCGTTTCGTCGGCGAAGAGCTTGGATGATGTCTTCAAAAGGTCGAGCAACCTTTGATGAACAGGTCGCAGATGCCAGGCGGCGCGGCCGACCCAATCCGCGAGTGTTGATCGGTCGAGATCGATCCCTTGCCGCTTGTAGATTTACGCTTGACGATAGAGCGGCAGGTGATCGGCATACTTGGAGACCAGGACCTGGGCGACGGTTGCTTCGGTCGGAATACCGCCTTCGATCAGCCGGGACGGAGCCGGAGCCTGAACCACGACATCCTCACAGGCCCGGCAGGCATAGTTCGGGCGGCGCACGACCAGCACACGGAACTGGGCCGGAACGACGTCGAGCTTTTCACTGACGTCTTCGCCAATCCGATGCAGATCATGGCGACACCCTGGGCAGGCGTGATCATCGATATCGACGACCATCTCAATGCGTGGCAGGTGAGCTGGCAATGAACCCCGGTTCGTCCGCCGTTTGGCAACACGTGCCCGGCGTTCAGCGACCGAAGCCTCTTCCTTCGCTTCGAGACCATCCGCTTCGACCTGCTCGGCCTCTTCCAAGCCCAAAAGTAGCTGATCTTCGGGAAGCGTTTCGGCTCGGCGACCGAACCGGTGGCGCTGCAATTCCTTGATGATCTGCCGCAAGCGGGCATTCTCCGCCTCGCGCGAAAGCACCATCGCTTTCAGCGCGTTCAGGTCATCCGGAAGCTCGTCCGCCCTTGTCGTCATGGGACAAGAACAGCATATCTGGCCTCGCAAAACGAGCTATTGGATGCGGCTGATTCAATTGGTCGCGGCCGCTATCCGGCCTTAACGGGGGTGCGCGTTTCGATTGGCGCATGCACGCGTTTACAATCGAGTCCCTCGAACAAAGCCGAGAATTGCGCGGCCGTCAGATGCATCGCGCCGCCCTGCATTCGGGGCCAATGGAACTCGCCATCCTCAAGCCGCTTGGCGACCAGGCATACGCCACTGCCATCCCAGAATATCAGTTTGATGCGGTCGGTTCGCTTGGCCCGGAACACATAGATTGTGCCGGAGAACGGATCGGCACCCATCTCGGCCTTCACCAATGCGGCCAATCCCCCTGCGCCTTTGCGGAAGTCGACGGGCTTGGTGGCGATCATGACTTTCACCGCACCAGACGGGCCAATCACGACGATGCCTTCATGGCTTGGATGACCGCTGCGATGGTCGCGCTGTCCGTGCCAGATGCGATCCTGAGTATCGCACCGTCAATCTCCAGCTCGATGGCGACTGCTAGCGGCGTGCTCCTAGCCATCGTCTTTCGCCGTCTCAAAGGCATCTCTGCAGGCTGATCCATCACCGCTGGCACGAACATCGGCGTTGACGTCTGCTCCGATGGGCTCCGCGACTGCCGCCGCCAGGTGAACAACTGACCGGGCGACAAACCGTGCCGCCGCGCAACAGCGCTGACCGACATCTCGCCGCTATGACTTTCGGCAACAATCTGAAGCTTCTCCTCGTCGCTCCATTCGCGGCGGCGACCTGATCCAGTGAAAACCTCAAACCGCTGCACCATCTCATCGGCCTTGGTGCTACGCGTAAACCCTGTAATCGTCATATGTCGAAGCCCTGTTCGGGCACAACATCAACGATCAGCCGGCGACCCGAGAGGTGGGAGGAAAACGGCGCTTACCGCTCAATGCGCTAGCTTTGATAGCAACCACGTATTCCTCGCCGTCATCGCAAGGCCATGCGTTGATCAGAAGACGCGCCGTGTCGCCCAGCGTCCATGCGATCTTGCGGGATGCCGGGCCTCGCCCCCAAAACCGGCGTGAGTGCTGATGATGATGTGAAGCAGCATCCGTCACCGCATTAGTCGCCGCCGAAGCAATGCGGTCGACATGAAGAATGGCACAACTATGTAGATGCAGAGAACACCGATATGCAGGCAGGCATTGGTTATTGGTTGGCCCAGCATCGTCGGGCGGATAACATCTATCGAATGTGCCAAGGGCAAGAAGGCCGCTAGCTGCTGGAACGCTACAGGCAATTGGTCTATGGGAAAGACCGCGCCTGATAAGAACAACATCGGTGTGATGACCAGCGTTTGATAAAATATGAAATAATCGTAGCTGGGCGCGAGGGCCGTGACGACCATTCCAAGGCTCGCAAAGGCTAAGCCCGTGATGGCGATGACCGGAAGAGCATAGAGAAGAGCCAGCCAGTGAGTGTATCCCAACATGGCGGCGACGATACCAATACCGGTGCCTGCGAGCGACGCCTTGGTTGCTGCCCACGCCATTTCCCCAACGACGATATCCCCTAGCGTGAGCTGTGTGTACAACATTGCTTCCCAGGTGCGCTGGCCCTGCATTCGGCCAAAGGCCGCATAGATAGTCTCGAAGGTTGCAGCAGTCATCGCGCTTGTCGCGATCATTCCAGCCGCCAAAAATGCAGTGTACGATACGCCGTCAACGCGCCCGACCATCACTCCCAATCCAGCGCCGAGCCCGAATAGGTATATTATGGGATCGGCTAGATTTCCGAGAATGGATGCCAGCGCCGCTTTTTTCCAAGCCAGATAGTTTCTGCGCCAAACTGCGAGCCAGTTCAAACCGCCGGCGGGTAATGTTGCTACGCCCATCGTCTACTTCTCCATCTCGCGTCCGGTTAACCGCAAGAAGACATCCTCTAGATTTGGTGGACGCTCCAGCAAGCGCAGGTTCGAATATGCACGCAGTTGCGCGCGCACCTGCTCTGGATCAGGCGTGTAGCAGAACAGGGTCTCTCCGCTGATTTCCAGTCGCCTAGCATTTGGCCTGATCAAAAGACTTAGCTCCTGCGGATCGCCACCATAAATTTCGATCACGGGACAGCCAATCTGCTCCTCGATCAGGGCATGCGGTCGGCCTTCGGCGATCTTTCGGCCAGCTTCAAGCACGCACAGCCGGTCGCACAAGCGCTCCGCCTCTTCCATGATATGGGTCGTCAGAAGAATTGTCTTGCCGCGTGCCAAAAGCGATCGAAGTCGTTCCCAGATCAAGTGGCGCGCGTGTGGGTCGAGACCGGTGGTCGGCTCGTCCAAAATGAGTAGCTGCGGGTCATTAATGAGCGCACGCGCCAAAGTGAGGCGCCGCTTCATTCCTCCCGATAGGTCTGCCACACGCGTATTCGCCTTGCTTTCAAGTCGCGCAAATTCAAGCAGCGATGGGATGACCGTTTCGATTTCTCGGGTGCTCATGCGGAAGTAGCGGCCGTATACCAAAAGGTTCTCACGGACCGTGAATTCCAGGTCGAGATTATCGAACTGAGACACGATCCCGATTTTCGCGCGCGCCAAGCGAACCTGGCCCGGCTCCTGCGCTCCGAGTACAGTGATCTTGCCTACACTCGGCGACGTCATTCCTAGGATCATACGGGTGATCGTGCTTTTACCTGCGCCGTTCGGTCCTAAAAGACCAAAACATTCTCCTGCGGCGATAGTAAACGACAAGTCATTGACGACGATTTTACCACCATATGATTTCGAAACGCCGGCCAGGTCGATTGCGACTGGGGACAATGAGCCAGAAGGCGAATCCATTGCCTTAAATTTCCATTGGTGCTGCCGCTCCGATAGGATGAGATGATCCTGGTGCCGATCAGCGATCGTCGTCTTCAAATTCGTTAATTGCCCGTTCATTTCTTGTCCCAGATTTTGAGCTGCAGTGACGCGTTCATCACTCGCCACTATAGGCAATTTCAGATGCAGCCCGCCCTGGCATTTTGGTAGCGCCCTGCTGCCCAACAGTGGGCGCAATCGCGACTGATCCGCGCGACAGCCAGTCACTATTGGATAGGGTACAAAGGGCATAGGCCTTCAAGGGAATTAAGAGAAAGATGTTCACGAGCGTGTGGAGAGCAAAACCCAAAAACCTAAGTTCGCGGGCGCGATAGGCAGCCACGCTACAGCGTACAAGAGTCATGGATCCAATGACCAGGATCGTCCACCAGGGCAGTGTGGCGGTCAGCGCAAACTGGCCAATTCCTGTCAATACCGACAGCGCAAGAAGTAGCAGGCCGACATTTTGCCCGATTGCGTCCAGCGTGAGATACCGATCGAGACCAGGCAGTACAGGAAGCGCAAGCAAAGTATCCCGAAAGGTGCTGCGTGCCCACCGTAGTTGTTGGCGTAGATAAACACCCATCGTGTCTGGAACGACTGTCGCCGCGATGGCGCTCGGAACATACTCAGTTCGAAAGCCTGCGCTCAGCATGAGAATCGTCAAATGGCGATCTTCGCCGAAGTCACTCGGCTTGCCGCGATAAAGCTGCGTCTCGTACTGATCGAGCAGCGAAAGCATAGCAGACCGACGGTACATCGCACATGGGCCGCAGCAACACATAACTGCACCGAAGCGAGCTTGTGCCGCGCGCTCCTCGTTGCAGGCAAGCCAGTACTCCATGTCAATCAAGCGAGTTAGCCAGGTGTCCGCCTGGTTACTGGCTTTCATTTGGCCCATCGCCGCACCGACTGCTGGATCCCGCATTTTGTGGGCAAGCTTAGATACGACGTCGGGGGCGATCGTGGTGTCTGAGTCCACATTCAAAATGAGATCCCCAGAGGACTGGGTTATAGCGGCGATTTGCGCTTTGCGCTTTCCAACATTTTTAGGGAGAATTGTGAAGTTGAATCTCTCATCGTCTGCATAGGCAGCGCGCTGAGCCACAACCGCGTCGCGATTTTTGGAACCGTCGTCGACTACATAGATGCGCAATTTTCCGGCATAATCTTGCTCCGCAAGCGACGCGAGGCATTCCGAAAGAACGATTGGGTCCTCGTTGAAGCACGGCACGATGACATCAACGCTTGGCACGGGGTTGGTTTCAATGTCTTTCGCAGGTATTGTTGAGATCGTTGTCCGCCTAGCATGAAAGACCTGCGCGCTCTTGTAAACGGTGGAGAGCATTGCATAAAGCGAGATGGCGGCGATGCTGGTTGTTGCGAGCAGGGTCATGGTTTCTCGTTTGTCCAGTGTTTCAGGGAAGTGAACGAATCTCGAATCCGCGGCTATGCAGTGCCGGAATAATTCGAGAGAGTGCTATGAGCGTCTGGTCACGGAGTCCGGCAAGCGAGCATTGCTCCACCTCATCGGGAGGACACCCGTCGTGCAAAAGCACGATTGCCCCAGGCCGAGCAGCAGCAAGCACCTCATCAACGATCACGTCGACGCCCGGGCAAGACCAGTCTCTAGGGTCGGCCGACCAGTGAACGGCTCCAAGTCCAGCCCTCACCGATGCTGAAAGGACGTCTTCAGTCCAAACCCCGTAAGGCGCTCGTAAGTGCCGGACCAAGGCTTGGGGACAGGCCGAGACAATAGCTTGATGCGCCTCGTCTATTTCACGTTTCACATCCTTGGGATCGCAGGTGGCGAGGTCGGGATGCGTCATGGTATGATTGGCGACATCATGACCTTCCGCCACAAGACGCCGAATGAGTTCGGGGTGATCCTTCACGTATGAGCCGATGGCAAAAAATGTCGCCGGAACGCGGTGCTCAGCTAGAACATCCAGGATTTGCGGCGTGCAGAATGGATTAGGACCGTCGTCGAACGTCAAGTAAACGCAGCGAGCTTCCTGGCCGCTTGTGTGATTGACCGGTACTTCGCTCATATATGCGGGCCGCTTCATAGTTCCGACCCGTTTCGTTCAATCAACGAGCCCGCGGGCCACTCAGTCATTGGACGGTCGACGGGAACCACCAATACGAGGACATCTTCAGTGCGCGTGGCTGGCAGGTCGGAATGCGCGTCTGGAAGCGTCGAGCGCACACGCAGCCCGGTCATGATATTTGCGGTACCGTCTCGGCAGTATCTTTCCATATGATTCCGCATGGCGTGGCGAACTGTTCCGAAAGCAAATGGAACGCTCAACTCGCGCAGAATCGGAAACATAGCGCGGACCGAGTGAGCGATGCCTAATCCTTCTAGATCCGGTCGCACTCCGTACAGGCCTAGCTCGGCCACAAGCAAATCAGTCGTACCGACTTTTATGAAGCGGCGTAACAAGCCCATGTGGCTAGCGACGCCGTGCGAGTCATATGCGATTGCGCGGCGTTCGGGCCTCGCACCACCCCAGCTTCGGCCAGTCTCGAACGGCTTGGCATTGAACGCTCCCGTCGGCCCATAGGTCTTGCAAAAAAAATCGGCGAGTTCCGCGTGGTCGGAAGCTTCCAGCTCATTTTCCCAGCATATTTTCCATCGCACTTCAGAAGACATGCAAAAGCTCCAAGTTGTTTCTTCGCCCAACCACGATCAGAGCTGCGCGATATTGTTGCGCATACTTGTTGGATTGCCGGTTAGGCAATCGAGCGGTTAAGAGATGTAAGAGTCTCAAATCGGGCCCCTGCCCGGCGCTTCGTTTTTTAGTTCCTGGTCCTGATATTGATCAAGTTCCGGGTTTTCTATAAGTGATCCGAAAGATTGGTAAAATTGATTGTTTGGATGGCAATCATCTATGGAATGGATATTCAACCCATGCGTTTTAAAGGCCTAGATCTAAACCTTCTTGTAGCACTCGACGCTCTAATGACCGAGCGCAAGCTCACAGCAGCGGCGCGCAGCATCAACCTCAGCCAACCCGCCATGAGCGCTGCCATCTCTAGGTTGCGCGACTATTTCCGCGACGACCTTTTTATCATGCAGAGACGGGAGCTAGTTCCGACCCCGCGTGCAGAGGCACTTGCCCCCGCTGTTCGCGAAGCCCTCTTGCATATTCAGCTCTCCGTTATCGCTTGGGATCCAATAAACCCAGCGGAGTCCGACCGCCGATTCAGAATTATCCTCTCAGACTTCATGGCACTGGTCTTCTTCGACAAGATAATACTGCGCTTAGCTCGGGAGGCGCCAGGAGTCAGCTTCGAGTTGCTGCCACTTGACGACGATCCGGAGGAGCTTCTCCGCCGTGGTGATGTCGATTTTCTGATCCTCCCGGACTTATTCATGTCCGGCGCCCATCCGAAGGCAAGGCTTTTCGAAGAGAGACTGGTGTGCGTCGGCTGCCCTACGAACGAGCAGTTACAAGGGCAGCTCTCCTTGGAGCAATATATGTCCATGGGACATGTTGCGGCTAAGTTCGGACGTGGTCTCAAGCCTTCCGTAGAGCAATGGCTATTGATGCAGCACGGCCTCAAGAGGCGTATTGAGCTCGTCGTCCCGGGGTTTAACTTGATCCCGCCATTGCTGTCTGGCACTAATCGAATAGCAACCATCCCCCTGCGGCTGGTCAAACATTACGAACGAACTATCCCACTAAGAATCATTGAGCATCCTTTGCCGCTTGTTTCGTTCACTGAGGCTGTCCAATGGCCGGCTCTTCACAACACTGATCCTGGAAACATCTGGATGCGCGAGATTATGATCCAAGAGGCTTTGCGCATGGAATCTGAGATGGAAAGTTGTACGTCGTAAGCGGCACCGTCGGCTCATTTCACAGCCCCAGTAATTAGATCCATACGCATTGGCTGTGTTCCCAAAGGAGGTATTACGTTACAGGCGGCCCCCCGCCGCCTCAGCTCAGCTAGCAATCGAAGCTATTGCCGAGAGCGATCGTTTCTATCTGAGAAGGTGCGATTCGTAATGCTTTCCCTGGCCTCATGCAAAAGTGATTCAAAACTTTATTCCTGTAACTTATGTTCGGCCCATCGCGGAAACCAGCATCCAGCTGCGGCGACTTCCCCGACCTTCCGCACATGCGCTTCTGCGCGAAATTGAGCAACGCGCCGACCCGGGATAGTAGCCGAAGCTCTACTTTCGATCCCGCAATACTTGTTCTTGAGGATTTGCAACGGCGCCGGCGCGAGAAGTTAGCCGCGGCAATATGTCGAGCCACAATCCATAGTGTGGATGCTTTTGATCCACACAATCAATTTTACCAATGATGCCATATGATCCATAGCAGGGCAGCCGCGCGGCGAGATTCCGGTAAGTTTTATTGGTTTCTGTCGTCACTTCGCAGACGAGCCGGAACATCTTCCGATGTTCGCAGCAATTAGATCGAGCCTTCTCGCAAGGCCGTCGGCTTGTCGAAATTAGGCATGATGGAGAGGAATACAAATGGCTGATCAACTCACACTGGAAATTATCAGTGCGATCAATAAGCTCGTCAAAGCTGAAAACGGCGAAAGAACGAGCGTAGCCCTCGGCGAAATAACGACTGACACTGAGTTGACTTCACTTGGCATCGATTCGCTGGGTTTGGCCGATGTCCTTTGGGATCTGGAGCAGCTCTACGGCATTAAGATCGAGATGAATACGGCCGATGCCTGGTCGAACCTCAACAATATCGGCGACGTGGTGGAAGCCGTCCGTGGCTTGCTCACCAAGGAGGTCTGAATGGACAGGCGCGTCGTTATCACCGGATTGGGCGGACTGTGCGGACTGGGCACCGATGCTTCCTCTATCTGGACGGAGATGCGCGAAGGCCGCTCCGCCATCGGCCCGATCTCAAACTCAGAGATTCATGAGCTGAAGGGGATGATCGGGACCGAGATCAAGGTGCTGCCTCAACACGACATTGATCGCAAACAGCTCATCTCCATGGACCGCTTCAGCCTGCTAGCCGTGCTTGCAGCTAAACAAGCCATGCTACAGGCCGGCCTTTCGTGCAATGAAGGAAATGCCCACCGTTTCGGCGCGACAGTGGGCGTTGGCTTTGGCGGCTGGGACGCTACCGAGAAGGCCTACCGCACCCTCCTATTGGGCGGCGCGACTCGCACTGAGCTATTCACTGGGGTAAAGGCAATGCCTAGCGCGGCTGCCTGTCAGGTAAGCATGAACCTCGGGCTGCGGGGGCCAGTCTTCGGTGCCACCTCTGCCTGCGCCTCGGCCAACCATGCGATCGCTTCAGCGGTAGATCAGATCAAGCTCGGTAGGGCGGACGTTATGCTAGCTGGAGGAAGCGACGCGCCACTCGTGTGGATCGTGCTTAAGGCATGGGAAGCAATGCGCGTACTCGCTCCAGATACTTGCCGGCCATTCTCGGCCGACAGGAAAGGACTAGTTTTGGGCGAGGGTGCGGGCATGGCCGTGCTGGAAAGCTATGAGCATGCCGCCGCCCGCGGTGCAACGATGCTTGCCGAGGTCGCCGGCATCGGCCTTTCCGCCGATGCCTACCACATCGCTGCACCAGCTGTGCATGGGCCGGAGGCGGCGATGCGCGCCTGCCTTGTTGATGCGAGTTTAAATGCCGAGGATGTAGACTACCTCAACGCCCATGGCACCGGCACCAAGGCCAACGATCAGATCGAAACGACGGCGATTAAGCGCGTCTTTGGTGACCATGCTCGATCGATGTCCATCTCTTCTACCAAATCCACTCACGCGCACTGCCTCGGGGCAGCAAGTGCGCTCGAAATGATAGCCTGCGTGATGGCGATCCAAGAAGGTGTCGTGCCGCCCACCGCCAACTATCGCGAGCCAGACCCCGATTGTGACCTGGATGTGACCCCTAATGTGCCCCGGGAGCGAAAGGTGCGCGTGGCCATGAGCAACGCCTTCGCCATGGGCGGCATGAATGCTGTCCTTGCGTTCAAGCAGGTGCCATGAAGTTAAGACCGTCACGATTGAACCCCTTGTAGGGCCAGCAGCAAATGCCTGAACCAGGCGCCGCCGATTCCCTTCAGCAAGGCTTCGCTGCAATTCCGCAGATACTCAGGCATCTGAAAGCTCACGCTACACCGAATTCACCACGTGTCGCGGGGAGCTGGAGCCCGCTATTTTTCGACGCCGGGAGCTCTCACGCGGCTCGCCGGCGACCAAAGTTTAGGCCTCACCTTTTCTGCCCGCGAATAAGGAGTGTTGCTTTCGATTCCACCTCTGCCTTCACCCGATATCCCGCCAGGTGCCAGCTTGATCGCGAATTAGTCGCTGGTCCGGTGTTTTTGGGGCGCTTGCCGCTGTGTACGGAACCTGCCAAGTTGAATCCGCACATCTGATTGTGCCCTCCCCGAGCTGGTGAAACGCAAGGTCGCTGGTGCCGTCAGCCCCTTGTGCAGGATTTGCCTCGCTTGAGCAGACGACTTCAACCGGCCGCCAAAGGGGAAAGATTGCTGTTTACTCCTCTGTGAGCTCTGCCGTTATTAGTTGAATTCCAGCGGCAATCACCGACCACCCCCACGAACAAGATCTGAGAAGATACGATGACACGCAGCCAAAAAGAGAAGATGCTAGCAGGCGAAATGTACAACGCAGCGGACCCCGAGATCCAAGCCGAGTTGCTCCTCACCGGGGCTTGGTTGAAGCGGTATAATGACACGCTGGGCGACTCCGCCGAGCGGTGGAATGGGCTCCTTTTAGAACGATTGGGAGCAGTCGGGCTTGGAGCGGTTATTCGTCCTCCGTTCCACTGCGATTACGGGTTCAACATCCGGATCGGAGCTTGGGTTTACATCAATTACAACTGCGTCATTCTTGACGTGGCAGCGGTAACTATCGGTGACGGAACCGCAATAGGCCCTGCTGTGCAGATTTACACCGCGGACCATCCACATGATCCAGAGCAGCGCCAGGCTGGACTGCAGTTGGGACGACCTGTCAGCATTGGCAGGCACGCCTGGATTGGCGGTGGAGCAATCATTCTCCCGGGCGTGACAATTGGCGATCACGCTGTCATTGGCGCTGGTAGTGTGGTCACGCGAGATGTTCCTGCAGGAAGCACGGCCATGGGAAATCCAGCTCGGGTCAAGGCTGGTGGACGCTTGCCGAAATCATAAAAGCAGGCCTTGGGGTAAATCCGGCGGTAAAGGGCTGGTTTCTTTGCTTCTGCGAACGGACTTCTGGCCGCCATGGCCCTTTCGGTTCCAACTGTCGGCACTTTCACTCTGACGCCAACCTCTTTGCAAATGCGGCTGCGCAGTCCTGCTGACCGATTCGTGATCATGTTTGCATGCAAAGGGGCAACTACGCCTTAGGGTCAGCCCGCAGACACATACCGCTTCACCTGCAGAAAAACGAATTGCCTTTCAGCCCGTGCGCCGATGAAAAACAATTGGCGGCATGTCGTCGGCAAATAACAATTCCTGTTGGCGCGAACATTTTCAGAGGCAGGCCCCACGCCCCGGTCGTAGCTTATCAGTCGACACTTTGCAGAAGGCATCATGCGCTGCCTACAGCGTCTAATCGACGCAACCCGAGTGGGCGACATCCATATCGTGGATGATAGCTATCCCAACAATCAATTTTACTAATCTGTTTGGATTTATTAGCACGCGCTGGAGGACACGCGCCGAGCGGCGTCCGCCTCCTGATTACCTGTCGGGGGCTCTTGGGACATGGGTGACGAGCATGTGTGGGATTGTTGGCATAGTGGGACATAAGCCCGTGTCGGAGCGGCTGATCGAAGCCTTGGGGCGGCTGGAATATCGCGGCTATGATTCATCCGGCGTTGCTACGATCTTCGAAGGAGAATTGCACCGGCGCCGTGCGGAAGGCAAGCTCGGGAACCTTAAAACGAGATTGAAGGAAGCGCCCCTGAGCGGCACTGTCGGCATTGCCCACACACGATGGGCGACCCATGGCGCACCGACAGAATGCAACGCTCACCCGCACTTTACCGATGGTGTAGCCGTTGTTCATAACGGCATCATCGAAAATTTCTCCAAGCTAAAGGACGCATTGGCGGAGGTAGGGGCCAAGTTCCAGACTGACACGGACACCGAGGTGATTGCGCATCTCCTGACAAAATTCCGCCGGGATGGCATGGGATGCCTTGAGGCAATGCATGCCATGTTGAAGTGCGTCGAGGGCGCCTTCGCTCTTGCCATCCTGTTTGAGGATGATCCCGCGACCATAATGGTGGCGCGCAATGGACCACCGTTAGTGATAGGCCACGGCGATGGTGAGATGTTTCTAGGCTCCGACGCGATCGCTCTTGCTCCGTTCACCAATGACATCACATATCTGAACGATGGCGATTGGGCTGTTGTAGGCAAAACGAGTGTCCAGGTTTTCGATATCGAAGGCAATGTCGTTACGCGCCCACGGCACATATCGCTTGCTACCGCAGACCTGGTCGGCAAGGGCAATCACCCGCATTTTATGGAGAAGGAAATCTACGAGCAACCGGAGGTCATCGCCCGTGCTCTTGGTCACTACATCAATGTCAACGATAGTCATGTCACAACGACTTCAACCGACATCGATTTCGCCGGGGTTGAGAGCCTCGCGATCTCCGCCTGCGGCACGGCATATATTGCGGGACTAATTGGCAAATATTGGTTCGAGCGCTACGCACGCTTAATCGTTGAAATTGATGTCGCCTCTGAATTCCGTTATCGAGAAATCCCGTTGTCGCCGCGGTCGGCAGCGCTCTTCATCTCTCAATCTGGTGAGACGGCTGACACGCTTGCATCGCTGCGCTATTGCAAAGCACATGGTCTGAGAATAGGCGCTGTCGTCAATACGCGAGAATCAACTATGGCCCGCGAGGCAGATGCCATCTTTCCGATCCTCGCCGGGCCAGAGATCGGCGTTGCTTCTACCAAGGCATTCACTTGCCAGCTTGCTGTTCTCGCTGCGCTAGCCATCGGCGCAGGCAAGGCGCGGGGCACGATCACAGACGACGAGGAACAGGTGCTCGTCCAAAGTTTGGCGACCTTGCCGGGCGTTATGCGACAGGTGCTGAACGACATCACGCCGGAGATCGAACTCTTGTCTCGGGAATTGTCGCATTACCGCGACGTGCTCTATCTCGGCCGCGGCACGAGTTTCCCATTGGCCATGGAAGGTGCGCTGAAGCTCAAGGAGGTTTCCTATATCCATGCTGAAGGTTATGCGGCAGGAGAATTAAAACACGGTCCGATCGCCCTGATCGATGAAAATATGCCAGTCATTGTCATCGCGCCACATGATCGGTTCTTCGATAAAACTGTCTCCAATATGCAGGAAGTGGCCGCCCGCGGCGGCCGCATCATTCTGATCACCGACGAAACGGGAGCTTCGATGTCAAAGCTTCCCACCATGCACACTATCGTATTACCCGATGTTGCGGAGATTATCGCGCCGATGATCTTCTCTCTGCCGCTGCAGCTTCTTGCGTATCATACCGCGGTCGTTATGGGGGCAGATGTGGACCAGCCGCGGAATCTGGCTAAATCGGTCACAGTCGAATGATTGTGACGATTGGTTAGATCGCAAATCGCCTCCCGGAAAATCCAGGACTTGATCAGACATCAAAAAAGTGAGGTCGTATGCACGAACTTTCGCTCGCCGACGTGCCGTCGCGAATTGGCCAGGAGCTCGGTAAATCCGAATGGATCACCGTCGATCAAACTACAATCGATCTCTTTGCCGATGCGACACACGATCATCAATTCATCCACGTGCACCCGGAACGCGCGGCAGTCGAAAGCCCGTTTGGTGGCACTATCGCTCACGGCTTCCTGACACTCTCGCTTCTGTCGGCGATGAACTTCAGCGGCATGCCAAAGATCCGCGAGCAGACCATGGGCCTTAACTACGGCTTAGACCGGGTGCGTTTCATGTCACCAGTTAAGACCGGCAGCCGTGTGCGCGGTCGCTTCGTTCTCTCTGAATGTCAATTTCGCGGCGCAAGCATGCTGGTGACTACCTACGAGGTTACGGTGGAGATCGAGAACGAGAACCGACCGGCACTCACTGCTAATTGGATCACTATCATTCAGTTTGATCCGAACGACAGGCCTAAAGGGATTTGACGCCAGCTCGCGCCAGCGGGTGTCGACTTGTTGTTTTGGCTGCACGCGATTTCGTAGTGTCACGCCGGAATTCTCGATCTGCTGCGTCGGCAATTGCGCGCTGGCATCATCCTTCGGGCAGGCGAAACGGGTTTGAGTTGAATTTCGCTGTAATGGAGGCTGATTGATTGCATTCGTTCCGTCTGGCCGCTGCGGTGTTGCCGCTACTTTTGTCATCTTGCATGCTCGGGCCCGACCATGCACCGCCGGAAACGCCTTTGCCGGAGAAGTTTTCCGAGGGTGCAAAACAGAGCGCCGGCGATGTTGCGGTGTCGGCGTGGTGGGATTCGTTTTCAGATCGTACGCTCAACCAGTACGTTGCCTCCGGCCTGGATGAGAACCTCAGTGTTCAGCAGGCGCTCGAAAGGGTTAATGCCGCCGCCGCGGACGTCACCATCGCTGGCGCCGGGGGCCTTCCCAAGGCATCACACACGACAAGCGGCGAGATCGGCAAAGGGGGAGATGTCACGAGCACACAGAATATCTCCAGCGTGCAACTATCGTTGACCTGGCTGCTGGACGTATTCGGTCAGTACCGGCGCAGCACTGAAAGCGCACTGGCTTCTCTTGATTCTGCGCATGCGGCTGTCGACGCCGCAAAGCTAGCTCTAATCAAAGATCTTGTTTCCTCCTACATCGACGCCCGGTACTACCAGCAGCGCGTCTCGATTTCCCGAGCGAACCTGAAGTCCCGCCAGGAGACCTACGATTTCACGAATTTTCAAGTCGAAGCGGGAGCGGCTTCCCGGCTGGATGTCTTGCAAGCCGAAGGACTTGTCCGATCGACGATTGCCGAAATACCAAGGCTAGAACTGAATTTTCGCGTGTCGGCGCATCACATTGCGGCCCTCCTCGCTTTGCCGTCGGAAACAGTGATCAAGCAACTGCAGAAAAGTGAAGGGCAGCCGGTCTATCGCGGAAAGATCAATGCCGGCATTCCCGCCGATCTTATTCGCAATCGATTTGATATTCGCCAGGCTGAACGGGATCTCGCCGCCGCGACTGCACAGATCGGCGTGGCGGAAGCACAGCTTTACCCCGCGATAACGCTCTCCGGCTCGATCACCCCTTCCTATATGAAGCAGCGCGGCCGTCACGGGGGTATCTTGAAATGGTCCTTCGGGCCGAGCCTTGACCTCCCAATTCTGGACGGCGGCCGTTTGCGGGCAAACGTGGAGACTTCTAAATCGGACGCCGCAGCAGCCTACATAAGCTGGAAATTAACCGTCCTGACAGCTGTGCAGGAAGTCGAGGACGCTTTGACAGCCGTCCGACGCGACGTTCACACAGAGAACTCACGTCGCAGGCAAGTAGAAACGATCGAAGAAGCACTGAAGCTTTCGACGGCCTCGTACACGGATGGCGCCTCTTCTCTCCTCGATGTTCTCGAAGCGCAAAGGCAGGTGTCCAGCGCTCAGGCGAGCCTCGCTGCGGCGATCCAGCAACTGGCCAAGGATCACGTGCGGTTGAATGTAGCAATCCGCGGTGGTTTTGCGGCTCCCAAAGTCGCGTCACCCAGGGAGGCCTCGACGGTTGCAGCCGCAAATGCAAACATCCAATCCGCACATTCGCAATAGCCGAGCGCTGGATGCGGGATGGTTTAACCTGATCAAGTCATTAGCGCGCCAGCGCCTGAGTTGTATTGGCGCCGGCCGGGAGGTCGTCCAATCGCGGCACATGCCCTTCACCACCTCCCGCTTACGAGCAGGGCTTAGAGCTAATGGGATGGTCCGCCCTGTCTCCCGAGAGCATAACGGAGGTGGGCAAAGGAGGGCTGAAATTATGGATCGCAACCAACTGCGCCAATGCGCCGTCTTCGGCATCGATATCGGAAAGAACCTCTTCCACGTGGTCGGCCTGGATAGTTCCGGCGCGAGACGCTACTGCAGTTCTTCGAACGAGCGAACAGAACGCTTGTCGGAATGGAATCCCGTCCGGGTTCCCAATGGCTTGCGCCAAGTTGCAGACGATGGGGCATTCCGTCCGCATCATCCCGGCGCAGTGAAGTCTACGCAAAATCGAACAAGAATGACATCATCGATGCTGCGGCGATCGCAGAAGCTGCAAGGCGACCGACGATGCGCTTCGTTGGCATTAAGCAAGCCGATCAGGTCGATCTTCAGATGTTGCATTGGGTGCCTATTCCGATGAAACCGGCCACCGATTCCGATTTGAAGCCGGCTATTTTTCGGGCTGATCCTGGGTCTGTTTGATGTTTGGATCGGGTTTTGTGTCAGGTCAAGCTTTGCTGTGTTTCAAGCGCCATCGGTGAACGCTGTTTGCGCATACTTTCGCCAATGAGATCGATGCCTCGGCGTTGTGAACGAGGCGATCCAGTATCGCATCGGCGGCGTTGGGTTTGAAATAATTTCCCACCAGCGATCCAGGGGCACCTGGCTTGTGACGATCGTCGAGCGACGCTCGTAGCGGTCTTCGATGATCTCGAGAAGATCGCGGCGCTGATCATCGTTGAGTTTTTCCGGTCCCTAGTCATCGAGGATCAGCAGGTCGGTCTTGGCGATAGATTTGGGGATTCTGCCGTATCGCCCGTCACCCCTTGCAAGCGCGAGCGTGGCGAACAGCCGGGGAACGCGGTGGTATGCAACGGAGAAATCCTCGCGGCATGCTTTGACCGATGGATGCGGCCCAGCGCCGAAAGCGATCTGGTGTCCACTCAGCGTATCGCCGGTGGGAACTGGGCATGTGATCTGGGTCGGATCCATGACGACAGCCGCCATAGCGGCGCTGATGGACGGCGATGCGCTTGCCGCGGTAAAAGATCTCGATGGTGCGCGCCGTTGCTCTAAGATCGACCTGCTGGCGAATGAGGGCATGAGGGACGGAATAGAAGAAGCTTTTGAACTCGACGTGATAATCGGTCGAGACACGGAGCAGACGCCATTCGGCGAATTCGTAGTTTCACCCGGGAGGCTAGCGAGCGCAGCACGTTCGACACGTTCAAATACTTGCCGCCGGGTAAACACCCAATCGACGCATGAGGTGATCGTTGATGCGATCAAGTGCCAATAGCGGCATTGGCCTCAGCCAGCGAGAAGAAAGTCAGCTTGCGCAACCGCCCCAGGATGCAGGTGGCGCATGGCGGCGTCGTCATCGGCGACGAGAACTTGTTTCAATGGCGTACCTTTACTGGTGCAGTCGATCAATAAAATCACGTCGTTTCTATTTTCAGTTCCCTGCGCCATGTTGGAAAAGAGAAGCGCCCCAAGGGTGGAACGCTCCTCGGATCATCGAATTAAATGAAGCCGAAATTTTCCGCCGTAAGCGAGGTAAGATCCGACATGTCGTGCAGATTGTCGACATGAGCGAAGGCATGCGCGTGGTTCGCAGAATCGACATAGGCTAGTGTCGCACCGTGAGTTTCGCCATCTTGACCGAGAGTTTTTTGATCATGGAAGACAATGATGTCACCGCGGGCTTCGTGATCAATAGCAGTCGCGGCGGCAGCGGCAGACGCAAAGCCTCGATCAGTGATTACCACGACGTGCTCGCCGTGCGCGCCTTCGGCCGCGCCGTTGTAGAAGGTGTCCACAAATTCGCCCGGAAAGCCCTTGGAATGATTGATGAAATTTGCATCAAACAGATTCCGGTCACCACCGAAATCTGCGGCGTCCAGGACAAAGCGGTCCTGCTTCGTGTCGAAATCCATCACACTCGTATAGCAGTGCGTTGTTCCAACCATAGGGTCGTGGAACCGAAACACGAAGGCGTCGCCGTCGTCGCCGCCAGTCAGAACATCTGCGCCGTCACCAGCCACAAGTATATCGCTGCCAGGGCCGGCGTAGAGCACGTCATCGCCCTCGCCGCTATGCGGTATTACGCGGTGAGGGTCGGTGACGTATAAGGGGTAGGAGGCGTCGCTGTACAAGAGATCGTCACCACCGTCGGCATGGATTACGTCTGAGCCTTTCCCGGCCCAGACAATGTCATGGCCCGGACCGGCCGTGATGCTGTCTTGGCCGTCACCAGCTTTGATCCGATCATCGCCGTTGCCGGCATCAATCCAGTCGTTCTTCTTGCCGCCATCGATTATGTCGTTTTCAGGGGATCCTTTGATAAAACTGCCGTTATCACTGCCTTTGATATTCATCGCATATACTCCTTATTAGGCAACGGGCGCCGCCTGTGCCCCTTATCTTTTCCAAGAGCGAATTAGTGAAATCCATTGTTTTGATATGACCTATTTGAATGACGGATGCGAAAATGTTTATCTCGGCCGCACGGCACGCCCTTCGTAGTTGGCCGGCAGATATGAAAACGACTGGGGGCTATGACGATCGGCGGCCGTTGACGAAGGCCACAACTTCTTCCCTCGTATACGCTGAAGACAAATCTGCAGAGCACCTGATCTCAGGGTGCTTTGCAGATCGAAAACCTCAGCTCCAGGCGTGGAGCGGTGGCTTCTCGCCGTTCAGGAAATACTTACCCAAAATGGCGTACTTCCAGCGGACGGGGTCGTGCAGAGTATGGGTGCGGGCGTTGCGCCAGTGGCGATCAAGCCCGTGCTCTGCAAGGGTCGAGCGCGTTGAGTATCTTCGCTTCGGCGGTAACGATCTGGGCTTCCGCAACGGCTCAGGAAGAACAAATTGCGATGCTGATCACCAGCAGGAACAGCGCCGAGATACTGGTCTCGACGACGCCGTCAATGTTCTGAATATCCTCAAGCCGACCCGACGCTTCCCTATGACACGCTTCTCCACCAACGGTGAGCCCAACACGGCGGGGTGGGAGTCGGACGGGCGGCTTACCCATTACTCGCGAGTTGCCCAGACGGCTGAACCGGCCTCGGGATCGGGCATCGCACCGCAGAGTCGGCAGCCGCTCGGCCCCACCCATTGGCTGACCGACGATCATATCACTGCGGATTACAGGCTCCTGGACCAGGAGTGGCAGGGACGCTCTGCGGATCTGGCCGCCCGGACGAGCGTCGTGAATTCTGTCGTGGCATAAGCTCAGCTACAGTCGCGCTTTCGTTGTGCGAGCCTAAATTTGTTGGCGCGGCAAATGCTTGTGCCACCAGCTGGAAAATAAACTATAATATATTTGAAAATATATGACGTATAAGTTTGCTTTAAATGGCGAAGTATCAATCCATTACCGATTTTTGATATAACATAAACGAATATACGATTAAATATATCCTCTGCATCTCTTGTCTTAAATCAGGTAATTGTAGAGAGTCTGCTTATGAAAGCAGGTATGACAATGCTGAAATATTCAACGGCAAGGGCTGTCGCAGGGAGGAACGTCGGGGGCTATGGTCCAGGAGGAAGGCTCCAGCACAGCAGGGACAACGCCTCCTATGTCCCGAAGAGCGTCGGGTCGACTCAAGACCCAACGGACGCGAGGCGAAACTTGATCCAGTCGAGCGATTTGGCTTTTCTCATGGAAGCTCATGATGCCCTCTCCGCGAGTAAGGCGTGGTTTGCAGACCCTTGCGCGTCCAGCCCAGCACCGGATGTTAGTTTCGTTCGTTATCGAGTTACATATGTCGCTAATTAAAAGAAAAATCTTCTCCGTGGGCGTCTCGATGCTAATGGCATGCGGCGCGTCGGCGGCCGATCTAGCTGACCACAGCGTTCCGAGCGCCCCCTCTTATGACGCACCGGGAACCTTCTCGTGGGCCGGGGCTTACGCCGGTCTTCATGGAGGTGTCGCGGCCTCCAAATTCAACCCGTTCAACAATGGTCGCGCCCCAGCGGTGGGCGCTCAGGTAGGTTACAATTTCCAGGCTGGATCGGGCGTTTTCGGCGCAGAACTGGAAGGCTCTTACTTGAACAACGAAGTACGTGTGCCCGGCGGCAACGTGGAAAGCCGCTTCCGAGGTGCCGCGAAAGCGAAGGCTGGCTTGGGCTTTGATCGCACTTTCGTCTACGGCACCGCGGGCGTCACAACGACCGAGTTCGAGGGCCACCGCCTCGTATCCGGATCGGACAAATGGAAATCCGGGCCGGATAGCTGGAAACAGGGCTACCTCTTTGGTGGCGGCGTCGAGCACGCGTTTTCGGGCGGCATGTCGGCAAAGATCGAGTACAACTACGTCATTAACAACGCCGTCCCGACCACGAGTGGAGGCATCAGCTCAAGGTCCGACCTCAACGATAATGTAATTGAGGCGGGCCTAAACTTTCGCTTCTGACGAATTCGTCTGAAGCCTTGAGCAAAACCCAAATACAAGGCAACCGCCCGCACGATCAGCCATGCCTCGAACAATTCCGGCGCTTGAAACCATCCATCGATTGCCGCTTCAGCTTTTCGGCAATAGCATTCAGAATCATCGGCTCGCTCCACAACTTTCGGAACGGCAATCATCTTCCCATGTCAACATACCGTTGAGCGCCAAAATTTGCGACAGGCCCTGCTTTGAAGTTCTCAGTCGTCTGCCGTACGGTTCCGAGTGAATGCGAAGCTATGGCGATCGGGCTGACGCACTCGGTTAAAATTGACGGCTCGAATTGTTTTTCAGACGAGCGGCGCCAAACGGTTTGCCGAGGACGATCCCGCCTGAAGATGCGCTTTTTGGTTGTATGCATCAAGGGTATATAATATGGTTTTCAGAGTTTAGCTGCCCACGGAACTGGACACTCACTGCTTAGATGTGAGGAAGTTAATCTTGCACCGAACCGGGAGGTTGTCGTGAAGGAAGAATCCTCAGCGGTCTCGAATCTGGTGTTCGATTTCCTGTCAGAGTCAGCCAGCGCAAAGAGCAAAGACGATGTGTTACTCTTATTTGGAAAAATTTCGCAGTATTTCGGGTTTAGTTATTTCGCGATATCCGGCATCCCCTCGCCTATCGAGCGAATTGATTCCTATTTCGTTTTGGGCAATTGGTCAGTCGGGTGGTTTGATCGTTATCGTGAAAACAATTATGTCCACGCCGACCCCATAGTGCATCTTAGCAAGACATGCGATCACGCATTTGTTTGGTCGGAAGCTCTGCGAGATCAAAAACTCGATCGGCAGAGCCGTCGTGTCATGGATGAGGCACGCGAATTCAAGTTGATTGACGGCTTCAGCGTTCCTTTACACACTGCCGCTGGGTTTCAATCGATTGTCAGTTTTGGAGCGGAAAAGGTAGAGCTCTCAACCTGCGACCGAAGCGCGCTCTATCTGATGGCGGCTTACGCGCACAGCTTGCTCCGCGCCCAAATTGGGAATGATGCCAGTCGAAACATTCAGGCCTTACCCATGATCACAACGCGAGAGCGCGAAATCATCCATTGGTGTGCCGCAGGCAAAACAGCAATAGAGATCGCAACGATTCTCGGACGATCCCATCGAACCATTCAAAATGTCATTTTGAACATCCAGCGAAAGCTCAATGTGGTTAATACACCTCAGATGATTGCCGAAAGCTTTCGTCTCAGAATCATTCGCTGAAGCATATGGAGTTTTCGGCCACTTCAAAGATCGGGCCTGTTGGATCACGACAGCCATCATGATCAGATAGTAGCCCCGTTGAAATGCAGAGCTAAATCTGCGTCTGAATTGATAGACAGGCGCAACACAGTTTTCGGTAGGTCGAGCAGGCAGCATCGATTGGGGGGCTGCGAGGACGTGCTTTGAATTTGTTTCCCCAGAAGTCGTCCAATGACCCCCTACCGCCAGACGGCCCCCCCGAATTGACCAGTCGCGTCTTTTGGGGTGATCCCCGACAGATCGCAGTGGTTGGCATTTTCTGGTCGGGCAGCTTGGATCAGCCGCGCACTTTTAACCGGCGCATTTATCATGCAATACGCGTTAAAGCGTGCGGGTAGCCCTGGCGTTGTATTCGCCTGGTTGCCATTTGGCCTGCAGTTGACGCTTGCCCCCTCCAAACGCCCCGATGGATCCACGGGCTCACCGCTGAAGTCGCATGTTTTCCCGGTTGACGTTCCCGGATTTCCAACCGGACCGGCAAGCGTGACGCCGCGGATCACGACGCCAGTTTCTACGGGCTTCGCTGCGACCTTGCCTTTTTGATGCTCCTCAGCCGCGGCCGCCTGCGCGAAGGTGACCGTCAGAGCGAAAGCAGCTAGGCATCCGAAAGCTCTCAAAGTAGCAGTCATTAAACTTCTCCTCTTTTGCCGGCCGGCAAGATGTCGCTTCCGGACCGATGTCTCTGAATCGAATGAAAGGACCTGCGCCCCTTTCAAGTTACCGAAACTTGATCAGGTAGTTCACGGCCACGTTCTTGGGACGCGTCTCAAGAGCGGTGCGTGCCGGACTTTCCGGCGAGCCTGTCGATTTGCTTGAAATGGAAGTTCCCGCGGCACTGCCCTGTTGCGAAATTCCCGACGGCGTCGTTATCTCATAGGGATGCGAATGAATTTGCAGAGCATCGCATTGGAGTGATCCAACAACATTTGCAACATTGTTGCCAGTTGGATCCAGCCGTCGTTTCGCGTCGGGGTCCATACCGGCACCGGCATCGAAACCGCGCAGGAACAGTCCACGGTAGTCTGGAATCCGAAATTCCAGATCGGCCGTAGAATTCCGCTCTCCATAGAGTCCACCGAGAACGGCGTAGAGTTCTGGATAGGCGGCTGCCTTGAGATAGCGCCCATCGCAAAGTATCCATCCTTGGGCTTCGACGTAGCTGATAGGAGCTTCCGCATTTGTACCCGCAGCCACGCCAGAGCTTGCGCAGGGTGTGTTGCTCCAGATCGTATTGACCGAGCTCGAGATAGGGGCAACTTGCCCCGCAAAGGGACAAATCGCACCGATTGGAGGCCCTGCAAACATCGTTGGTTCCTCGGGCAATATTGATGTGTGAGGAAAGGAGTGCCAATTATCAGCAACAACAGGCACTCCCATGTATTAGTTCCGCCCTGACGGGCGGAGCTGAAGCCAATTCACCCTGCCATCAAGCCGGGTTGACGTCCCAGGTGTTGTCCTCTTGGAGCACGCCTACGAGATTGAAGACGGCAGAGGGAAACTTGGCTTCCCTGGTCTGGGTGATCGTGTCGATGCTGAGCACCGACCCGATAGTGACATTCGTTCCCGCCGCAATCCAATAGCTCGGAGTTGGCGTGAACGTGTGGAGCAGATTGGTGCCCGCTTGTGCAACATAAGTCCCTGTGCCGGACATGCCGATGCCCACGGAGAACCGGTTGTTTGGCACATTGCCAGCATCGTTGATGACCAGTGATCCTGCAGGATCCCCCTTGATCGGCGCGGTCAGGCCAGGTCCATCGCTTAATGAAAAAGTAGTGGTGTTTCTCCCGCTGGGGCTGCAGTCCTCCACCCCGGAGGCAAAAAAGTCCACGCCAGGAATCAGTTGTCCCGTGTCGCTCCAGACGAAATTATAGGCGAGCTCCCAAGTGAACTTGATTTGATTGCCAACCCGAATTTGATACGGAGAGCAGAACCATGCCAAGGAGAAGACATTGGCAACAGGTTGAGGCATCTTTTGATAGACATAGAAGGTCCAAGGTTGCGCCGATTGATTCTTCAGCAATAACGAATATTGCGTTCCTTGGGCACGGTGACCTTCAGCGCCGGACATGGGGGTGTTGCGCCACTTTATATTAAGGTCAGCGGCGAGCGCATTGATCTCTCCTGGTCGATAGCGGACTTTTATTCGGGCATGACTCTCGCCGACGTCGACACGGACCGAGCTGGCCTGCGTCTTGTGGGGACGCTCCCCTATGCAACAACCACGATGTTTCGCGGTGTTTTCATGCTGACGGAGCGCGCGTCACTTTGCATCGACAGGATGGGAGCCGTGGAGACGAAATATCCCCCTCCGGCACCGTATTTCATTCCGACCCCACTTGTGGATGGGGCCGATGTTGCCGCCGCAGCATGCCATTTGATCGACACCCTGCTGCGTCGCTGGCCGCTCACGCCCGCTCTCACGGCTAGCGAATTCAGCGGAGGATTGGATTCGGCGGTCGTTGCCGCCATTTTGGCGGGGCAGCATCCTGACGCCCTGCAAACCTATGCCTTGGAGGTCGAGGGACCAGCTCGTAGTCAACAGACTTCGCGGCGCGAAATAGCAATCGAGCACTTCGGCTTTCGCGACCAAACGCTGCGTGTTGACACGATACCAATGGTTCCGTGTGGGTTCGAAGTGAGTAGCGACTACGTCCCCGCTCCCTACAATGCCGATCTGCAGCGGCCTCTCCATCAACTATTGAAGTCGCTCGCAACTGCCTCAGCCCCGCGGGCGGTCGCAACCGGTACAGGCGGTGATGAGTTGCTAATGGCCCATGCTTTCGAGCAAAATCACGAGCAGTTCGCTCGTAATGTTAGCGATGCATTCCTTCCTGCGATCTTTCCCTCCGCCATGACGCTGGTGCTCAAAAACCAATTGCCCGACTATGCAGCAAGCTGCGATCGGGCACCCTTTCCTATTCTGCCGATCTCGGTACTGGAGGCACACGCCGCGCGGGCTCCTTTGTTTGCGAGCCATGGCATATGGCCAATTAGCCCATTCGCCCAGCCAGAAGCCGTACGATTTTATCGGAGTTTGCCTTTGGCCTGGAGGCACGAAAAGGCGCTGCATCGCCGGATGTTGGAACGGCTTGGATATCCAAAACGGTTCTTCGGAGTTTCTATAAGAGAAAATTTCGAACACTATCTGACCGGCTCGCTGACTATCGGTGCTAGCGAGATCACTAGTCAATTATCCCGTCGTTGCCTGCTGCATGAACTGGGACTGATCGATGCTGACCGCCTGATCGCCACAATAGACGACATCCGATACGATTCTCCGCTTGGCGAGCTCGGCTTTATCTTCCACGCAATTAACGTTGAACACATGCTTCGGCGAATTGACGGAACTTGAAGGAGATCACCCGCTAACGCAGCGGGGACCTCAACACGCCTGCAATTGGTAACCCGTGCATCGCCGCGGAACGAGGCCGATGGGTTCGCTGCCACTTTGAAATGTCGTGCTTCTGGAGCGAGACTTATATGAACATTTGCCATCGCTCGCGCCCAGACGCCGCGTCAATGACGTCTTCCTCGTGAAGTGGATCGCTAGCCGTGGCGTAGTCGAGTGACATGGCGCTTGATCATCGCCGGAAACAGCCCTTTGCCGCAAGTGATCAGAATTCGTTACTGCTGGTCTGGTGATGGGATACAGGCTGTTCGAACAATGGTCCTAGAAGCTACACATGGATAAATGAGACATCCTGTCGGCTGGTCAGATATTCGACATTGTCATCACCTTTGTCGGTTACGTGACAAGCGTTCCTGTTCTCAATCCCGCATCTTTGCGCCCACATAACTGGAATCGCAGTAAATTATTGTTCGTCATCTCTATCGGCCTGCTTGGCACGAATCTTGTGAGCTATTGCGAGGCAGCGGAACGGCCTCCGCATCCACGTTGCGGGATAACCGCATTGCCTCGAACACATGAAGGAACGCCAAACATGGCAGCTCTGCGTCAGATCGCATTCTATGGAAAGGGCGGCATTGGCAAGTCCACTACATCCCAAAACACGCTAGCCGCCCTTGTGGACCATGGGCAGAAGATCCTCATCGTCGGCTGTGACCCTAAGGCCGATTCTACGCGCCTGATCTTGAACTCGAAGGCCCAGGATACGGTTCTTGATCTCGCTGCAACGAGAGGTTCGGTTGAAGATCTTGAACTCGAAGACGTGCTCAAGGTAGGCTATAAAGGTATCAAATGCGTGGAGTCTGGCGGCCCGGAGCCAGGCGTCGGCTGCGCGGGACGTGGCGTTATCACGTCGATCAACTTTCTCGAGGAGAACGGCGCCTACAACGATGTCGACTACGTGTCTTATGACGTGCTCGGTGACGTTGTGTGCGGCGGCTTCGCGATGCCGATCCGTGAAAACAAAGCTCAGGAAATTTATATCGTCATGTCCGGCGAGATGATGGCGCTGTATGCGGCCAACAATATCGCCAGGGGCATCCTGAAATATGCTGCAGGCGGCAGCGTACGCCTGGGCGGCCTCATTTGTAACGAGCGTCAAACCGATCGCGAACTCGACCTCGCCGAAGCGCTGGCTGCCAAACTCAATTCCAAGCTCATCCATTTCGTGCCACGCGACAACATTGTCCAACACGCCGAGCTTAGAAAGATGACGGTGATCCAATATGCGCCGGACTCTCAGCAAGCGGCCGAGTACCGAACACTTGCCCAAAGAATACATGACAATTCTGGCAAAGGCACCATCCCGACCCCCATCACCATGGAAGAGCTTGAGGACATGCTTCTCGATTTCGGGATCATGAAGACCGACGAGCAGATGCTTGCCGAACTTCAAGCCAGGGATGCCAAGTTGAAAGCTGCCCAGTGATCACACTGACACGAGCGCGCAGCGACACGCAAAGCACCCGCCATCCCGTGAGGGAGGTTTCGCCGATGTGGCTTCAGCCGGATTTTCCAAGGGGTTGGGTTAATGACCTTCAAATACGCCAATGACAGTGATTTACATGCGAAGCTTATAGCGGATGTGCTGTCGCAATATCCGGACAAAGCAGCGAAACGCCGAAGTAAACACCTTAGCCTGGCAACGAGCGAAAAGGACGCCGGCGAGGACCCAAACGCGATTAGCGAATGCGAGGTAAAGTCGAATATCAAGTCTGTTCCAGGCGTGATGACGATCCGCGGCTGCGCCTATGCCGGTTCGAAAGGTGTCGTCTGGGGACCAATCAAGGATATGGTTCACATTTCACACGGGCCTGTGGGTTGCGGTCAATATTCCTGGTCGCAACGTCGCAACTATTACGTCGGCCTGACGGGCATCGACACGTTCGTAACGATGCAATTTACATCCGATTTTCAGGAAAAGGACATTGTTTTCGGTGGTGACAAGAAATTGGAAAAGGTCATCGATGAGATCGCTGAACTTTTTCCGCTAAGCAATGGCGTCACCCTGCAATCAGAATGTCCGATCGGCCTGATTGGCGACGATATCGAGGCCGTAGCGCGAAAAAAGGCCAAAGAACACGCGACGACCGTCGTGCCGGTACGCTGCGAAGGCTTCCGTGGCGTGTCGCAATCGCTTGGCCACCACATCGCCAACGACGCAATTCGAGATTGGGTCTTCGACAAGAAAGACATAAAATTCGATCCAGGTCCCTACGACGTAAATGTCATAGGCGACTATAACATTGGCGGCGACGCATGGGCCTCGCGCATCCTGCTCGAGGAGATCGGATTGCGCGTGGTCGGCAACTGGTCCGGAGATGCAACTCTCGCCGAAGTGGAGCGCGCGCCGAGAGCGGCACTCAACCTCATTCACTGCTATCGGTCGATGAATTATATCTCCAGGCACATGGAGGAAAAATATGGCATCCCTTGGATGGAGTACAATTTCTTTGGACACTCCCAAATCGATGCCTCGCTGCGCGACATAGCCAAGCACTTCGGGCCGGAGATCCAAGAAAAAGCCGAAAAGGTCATAGCCAGATACCAACCCCTCGTTTGGGCCGTAATCGACAAATACTGGCAGCGCCTTTCCGGCAAACGGGTGATGCTCTACGTCGGGGGATTGCGTCCTCGTCACGTCGTCACCGCCTATGAGGACCTCGGGATGGAAATCGTAGGAACCGGCTACGAATTCGGTCACGGCGACGACTATCAGCGCACTGGCCATTATGTAAAAGAAGGCACGCTGATCTACGACGATGTGACTGGCTATGAACTTGAGAAATTCATTGAGGGAATTCGGCCCGATCTCGTCGGGTCCGGCGTTAAAGAAAAATACCCAGTGCAGAAAATGGGCATTCCATTCCGTCAGATGCACTCATGGGACTATTCTGGTCCGTATCACGGTTATGACGGCTTCGCGATTTTCGCTCGGGACATGGACATGGCCATCAACAATCCAGTTTGGGGTCTCTACGACGCGCCCTGGAAAAATGACCGCGCTTTGGCGGCGGTTGCTGGGTGAGAACATAGCGTTCGCGCGTAAAAAACGCGCAACGGCTTAAGCGACGCATGTTTCTGGACCGCCCTTGAGCCGCGGCCAGATCGAAAGAGGTGACCCTATGCCGCAGTCAGCTGAGAAAACTCTCGACCACGCGCCCCTATTCTGCGAGCCGGAATACAGGAAGATGTTGGCCAAAAAAAGCTGAAATTCGAGTGCCCACACCCGGATCAGGTCGTGTCGGACCAGCGCGAATTCACGAAGAGCTGGGAATACCGCGAGAAAAACTTGGCCCGCCAAGCCCTTGTCGTCAATCCAGCCAAAGCCTGCCAGCCCCTCGGCGCGGTCTTCGCAGCGGCGGGATTCGAGCGAACGATGTCGTTCGTCCATGGCAGCCAAGGTTGCGTTGCCTACTACAGATCGCACCTATCGCGCCATTTCAAGGAGCCGTCATCGGTGGTCTCGTCATCGATGACGGAAGACGCCGCTGTATTTGGCGGCTTGAAAAACATGGTCGACGGTCTCGCCAACACATACAAACTCTATAACCCGAAGATGATCGCGGTGTCGACCACATGTATGGCCGAGGTCATCGGAGATGATCTGCATGGTTTTATCGAAAACGCCAAAAGTGAAGGTTCGGTCCCGCGCGATTTCGATGTCCCCTTCGCCCACACGCCTGCCTTTGTCGGCAGCCATGTCGATGGCTACGACAGCATGGTAAAAGGTGTGCTGGAGAATTTCTGGAAGGGCGCCGCGCGAAGTGAAGCCACCGCTTCTATCAACATCATTCCTGGATTTGATGGCTTCTGCGTTGGGAACAATCGCGAATTAAAACGCCTGCTCGACTTGATGCAAGTGACTTACATGTTTATCCAGGACGCATCAGATCAGTTTGATACGCCCTCCGATGGCGAATTTCGGATGTATGATGGCGGGACCAAAATCAATGACGTGAAGGCGGCGTTGGACGCGGAGTGGACATTGTCCCTGCAGCATTACAACACTCGCAAGACGTTAGATTACTGCAGAGATGTTGGACAAGCGACGATCTCCTTCCGCTACCCTCTCGGCGTCGAAGCTACCGACGAACTTCTGATGTTGATATCGGAGATTTCCAGCAGAGAAATTCCCGAGGCGATCCGCCTGGAGCGCGGTCGACTCATCGATGCGATGGCGGACAGCCAAGCTTGGCTATATGGAAAAAAATACGCGATTTACGGCGATCCAGATTTCGTTTATGCGATGGCGCGCTTCATCATGGAGACCGGCGGCGAGCCAACCCACTGCCTCGCCACAAACGGCACCTCGGCTTGGGAAGCCGAGATGAAGGAACTCCTCGCATCCTCGCCCTTCGGGAAGAATGCACAGGTTTGGCCAGGCAAAGATCTTTGGGCAATGCGCTCGCTACTTTTCACTGAGCCCGTGGATCTCCTGATCGGCAATTCTTATGGGAAGTATCTCGAACGGGACACCGGTACCCCACTGGTTCGGCTGACGTTTCCAATTTTTGACCGGCACCATCATCATCGATTCCCCCTCATGGGCTACCAGGGCGGACTGCGTCTTTTAACGGCGATCCTCGACAAGATCTTCGACAACCTCGATCGCGAAACAATTCACGCGGGTGTGACAGACTATTCGTATGACCTCACTCGCTAAGAGAGGCGGCCGGTCAGGCGGCCTTTCACTCAACCAGATATGAAGGCAGACGAATGTCCGCGCTCAACGCCAAAATCAAAGATGCCTTCCACGAACTAGCGAGTGAAAGGAGCGGCAGCAAGGGTCCTAAGGAGCGCCGAAGGAATTGCGCGGGGCCAATGGCCCCGGGAACGGCCGTCGGCGGTTGCGCTTTCGACGGCGCCAAGGTCGCACTGCAGCCGATCACCGATGTCGCACATCTGATTCACGGTCCGCTCGCCTGCGAGGGAAATTCCTGGGACAACCGTGGCGCTGCGTCGTCAGGTCCAACACTTTGGCGCACGAGCTTCACGACTGATCTTACGGAAATCGACATTGTAATGGGACGCAGTGAACGGAAGCTCTTTAAAGCGATCCGGGAAATCACGGATGGGTATGCGCCCGCGGCAATCTTCGTCTATTCAACCTGCGTTACAGCGATGATCGGTGACGACATCGATGTTGTTTGCAAGCGAGCGACGGACGAATTTGCTTTACCGGTGGTGCCGGTCAATGCGCCAGGTTTTATCGGATCTAAAAACCTCGGCAACAAGCTAGCGGGCGAGGCGCTGCTCAAGCATGTCATAGGTACCGTGGAGCCCGATGAACCGGGTCTTTGCGACATCAACATACTCGGCGAATTTAACCTCTCGGGTGAATTCTGGCAGGTGAAGCCGCTCTTGCATAGGCTCGGCATCCGCGTCCGCGCCTGTATTCCCGGAGACGCGCGATATCTGCAAGTCGCCTCCGCCCACCGCTCACGCGCGGCGATGACGGTGTGTTCGACAGCGTTCGTTACGTTGGCACGTAAGATGCAGGAACGCTGGGACATTCCGTTTTTCGAGGGCTCCTTCTATGGCATCTCCGGCACCTCGGAGGCGCTCCGGCGGATCGCCGATCTGCTTGTAAAGAAGGGTGCTGACCCCTCGCTTTTGCATCGCACGGAAATCCTTGTAGCGGAAGAAGAGGAAAAGGTGTGGAAGAGGCTGGAAGCGTACCGACCTCGCCTTGAGGGCAAGCGCGTGCTTCTAAATACAGGCGGCGTGAAATCCTGGTCGGTCGTCCATGCCTTGATGGAGATGGGCATGGAGATCGTCGGCACATCAGTCAAGAAATCGACGCTCGAAGATAGGGAGCGAGTGAAACAGACCCTGAAGGAGGAGAACCTCCTGTTCGAGTCGATGTCGCCGCGCGAGCTTTTCTCGCTTCTACTCGAGAGAAAGGCTGACATCATGCTGTCGGGCGGACGCACCCAGTATATAGCGCTAAAAGCAAAACTGCCCTGGCTTGACATCAACCAGGAGCGTCATCACGCTTACGCTGGCTATGAGGGTATGGTGCAACTTGCTCGACAAATTGACCTGGCAATCCACAATCCGGTGTGGCCGCAGGTGCGCGAGCCGGCGCCATGGGAGCCGGCCTTGGTCGTTGAAAAGCGAGCGAAAAGGGAAGCGTAAGCGCGTCGAACCAAAACCGCGAGATCACTCGCAAAAAATGTTGAGGTCGTACTATGGCACGCGTCGTATCTCAAACCAAGTCGGCGGCGGTCAACCCCCTGAAGTCGTCTCAGCCGCTTGGTGCTGCCTTCGCCTATCTGGGCGTCGACGGCGCAATACCTCTGCTCCATGGCAGCCAGGGATGTACGAGCTTCGCGCTCGCACTGCTCGTGAGGCACTTCAATGAAGCGATACCGCTGCAAACCACGGCGATGAACGAAGCCGCGATAATCGTCGGCGGCGCGGATCGTCTCGAAGAGGCAATTCTCAGCCTCAAAGCCCGCACAAGGCCACGGCTGATCGGGATATGCACGACCGCATCGGTAGAGGCCCGCGACGAGGATGTCGTCGGTGACGTCGAAAACATCAAACGCAGGCGGGCGATAGAACTTGTGGGCACCGAAGTGGTAGTCGCCAACACGCCTGACTTTGACGGCGCCATAGAGGAGGGTTGGTCTAAAGCTGTTACCGCCGTGATCGAGGCAATAGCGCGACCTGACAAGCAGTATCGCAATCCGAGGAAGATCGCGATACTGCCTGGCTGGAACTTAACGGTTGCTGACATAGAACATCTGCGCGAAACGGCCGTAAGTTTCGGCCTCGACCCGGTTATTCTGCCCGACGTATCCGGAGCGCTCGACGGCTCCATCCCCGAAGAATGGATGCCGATAACGAATGGCGGCACGAAATTGCAGGAGATCTGCGATCTCGGTGCGACGATGCAGTGTATCGCAATCGGTGAGCATATGCGGCGACCGGCTGAAGCGCTGCAGAGACTGACCGGTGTGCCGTACGTGCTGTTTAGATCGCTGACGGGCCTAGAAAACGTCGATCGCTTCATTCGCGTGCTTGCCGCTATGTCACGCAAACAGACACCGCTCAATGTCCGCCGCAACCGAATGCAGTTGCAGGATGCCATGCTCGACGGACATTCCCATATGGCAGGCAAGAAGATCGCAATCGCTTCGGAGCCCGATCAACTTTTCCAGCTCTCCAACTTTTTTACTGCCATGGGTGCGGAAATTGCGGCCGCGGTCACCACGACCGGCACTTCGAAGGCGCTCGAGATGGTACCGGCGAAAACCGTCAAAGTCGGCGATCTCAGTGATCTGGAAAGTCTCGCCGCAATGGCCGATCTTATCGTCACGCACTCGCACGGCCGAGAAGCTGCCAGACGTCTCGGCGTTCCGCTGATGCGGGTGGGTTTCCCCATGTTCGACCGCTTCGGCAGCCAGCACAAGCTTACAGTATTATACCGGGGAACCCGCGACGTGATCTTCGACTTCGCGAACATCATTCAGGCTAACCACCCTCCGAACCCCGGCCCACTTGACTCAACCGATAGGCGGGAATCGCGATAATGAGATCAATTCGTCGCGTCTCGCTCTTCAATGGCGGACTTCATCAACGCGGACGAAACGGCAGGTGGGCACTTCGCGAATTGCCATCGCCACACAAGATATGAAGGGACTGACAGCGCAGTTTGAATCGGTCAGACGATTTGACGCGACATGCGACTCGAGGACCCTCGTGGAAGCCGCTGGGTTCGAAAGTACAAGATCGGAAGAGACAGAAGCGAAGGTGGAGGACCGCACTGGGGTAAAGATTGCGGCGTTAGACAGCTGCCAACTCGCGTTTGTCTGACAATTGGCGGGCCTTCCTCAGCGCCTTTGTCATCGGCAGAACACGATAAATCGGAGGAATCTATGACAAGCTCATCCGTGACTCGCGACGGGTCCCGATGGATGCCGGAATATCTGAATTCGATCAACCCTGCGATGTGCATCGGCTGCGGTCGCTGCTTCAAGGTTTGCTCACGCGAGGTCATGCATCCCCACGGCATCGATGAGGCAGGTGACATGCTCGGTGTTTGCGATGGCGAAGACGACTTTAATGGTGAGCTCAGTCGCGTGATCATGGTCATTGATTATCCCGGCCGCTGTATCGGCTGCGGAGCGTGCGCCCGCGTCTGCCCCAAGAACTGCCAGACTCATATCGCCGTCGATCATCGTCCAGTGCACGAGTCTTGAATTCCGTTCCGAGCGGTAAAAGCCGCCGACGTGGTCCGGTGCGAGACAATCGCATCGGTCGAACGCACGGAGAAGGCAGCATGGCAGCTTTGCGTGAAAGTAAATCCGGAAATGCGACGCGAAGCTCCTTCTGGGGCACCCGATCTGCTTCGGAGGCAGTGGTTACTGGAAACACCACGTCGAAAGCCGACGACCAGAGATAGGAGGCATTGAAGTGTGCATCGAGCCGCGACCTACCTCTCTGTGATTTCTTTGCGTCGCCGAAGCAACTGTCGCGACTTGAGAAGATCAGGCATGGCCCCGCGAATTAAGTGGAACTTTATCGTGAAACAATCCGCCAATCTTTTCCTGCGCCAGACCCAGTCCCTGGTGATGACACCGCAACTGATGCAATCCATCCAGTTGCTGCAGATGACTCATTTCGAACTCAACCAGTTCATCGCCCTGGAAGTGGAGAAGAACCCGCTGCTCGAATTTCCGTCGAATGACGGCGAGGCGGGCGGCGAACGCGGCGATGCCGAAGATGGAGAGTATGCTCATCAGCCCGAGGATGCCGGCTCCGACGATGGCTACGACAACCGCGCCGACGCGCTCTCCAGCGACTGGTATGACAATGGCGGCAGCGCCAGCACCAGCCGGCTGAACGACGAACTCGACGCCAATTACACCAATGTCTTTCCTGATGACGGTGCCCCGCAGCGCCTCGATGCGCCGGAACTTATCAGCCAGTGGAAGTCGATGCCGGGCAGCGGCGAGGGCGCCGACTACGATCTCGACGATTTCGTCGCCGGCCAGGTGTCGCTGCGCGATCATCTCGCTCAGCAGATCCCCTTCGTCCTGCCTGACATGGCCGACCGGCTGATCGCGCAGAATTTCGTCGACCAGCTCGACGACTGCGGTTATCTGCAGGCCGATATTGTCGAGGCGGGCGAGAGGCTGGGCACGAGTCTCGCACAGGCCGAGCACGTGCTTGCCACCCTGCAGAGCCTTGATCCGCCGGGTGTTTTTGCCCGCAGCCTCGCCGAATGCCTGGCGATCCAGCTTAGGCAGAAGGACCGATACGACCCGGCCATGCAGGCTCTGGTCGAAAACCTCGAACTGCTGGCCCGGCGCGATTTTGCCACGCTGAAGCGGCTCTGCGGCGTCGACGAGGAAGATCTTCTCGATATGCTCGGCGAGATCCGTCAGCTCAATCCTAAGCCCGGCAGCGGCTTCGAAGCGGGTGTTTCCGAAGCGATCACGCCGGATGTAGTCGTCAGATCCGCGTCGGACGGCGGCTGGCTGGTCGAGCTCAATCCGGATACGCTGCCGCGCGTGCTGGTCAACCAGTCCTATTTTTCCCGTGTGACGAAGAACGGCGAGGACCACGCCTTCCTCTCCGATTGCCTGCAGAGCGCCAACTGGCTGACCCGCAGCCTCGACCAGCGGGCAAAAACCATCATGAAGGTGGCAAGCGAAATCGTCCGCCAGCAGGACGCCTTCCTGCTGCACGGCGTCGATCACCTGCGCCCGCTCAACCTGAAAACGGTCGCCGAAGCGATCAAGATGCATGAATCCACCGTCAGCCGCGTCACGTCGAACAAATATATGCTAACGCCGCGCGGCCTCTTCGAACTCAAATATTTCTTCACCGTCTCGATCAGCGCCGTCGCCGGCGGCGACAGCCATTCGGCCGAGGCCGTGCGTCACAAGATCCGCGCGCTGATCCTGCAGGAGAGCCCGGAGGCGGTGCTTTCCGACGACGATATCGTCGACATGCTGAAGAAGGGCGGCGTCGATCTCGCCCGCCGCACGGTTGCGAAATACCGGGAGGCAATGAACATCGCCTCTTCGGTCCAGCGCCGCCGCGAGAAGCGGGCGCTCGCCAAGGTCGCGGGCTTCTGAGTCCCTTGCCAAGATCGCGGGAGCTGCTGCTGCCGCAATGCGTCGTTCTCCGTGTTCGGCTACGCAAATGTTCCATACTATAGAAAAAACCAATGTCTGACCGAGGAGGAGGCGCCGCTGAACCGCGATAAAGGCCCCTTTGGGCTTTCCCTCCAAGTGTCCAAGCTAGGAAATGCGTTTGACACGCCGCTCATGCCCAAGGTCCGGAGCATGGGTTTATGACAGCTTCAGCGTTCGAACCGCTCCAGCATCCTCTTCAATTGCGCATTTTGCATTTGAAGCTTGCGTGCCAACTGCCCCCGGAGAAGCCTGATTTCTTCGTCGAGATCGATTGCATCGTCAAAAGCGGTGGGAGCGCTTGGAGAAGGTGGGACAACGACTGCAATAGTTTTCGGTTTCTTGCCCCGCATGCCCCGCTTTCGCGTTTGACCTTCGCCAACTCGAAAGACTTTTGGTGCTGCATGCGCGGCTGTATCGGCCTCATTGGACAAAGCCGGGTCAGCCGCTTCCACGGGCCTGGCGCTTTCGACATCTGCCGTATCGTCAACAATGCTTACCGCTTCCTCGGCATGATGCGGGTCCGCTGACACCGCCTCGCGTTCTTCGTGAATGAAGGGCTTTTCGTTGGCCGCACGATCCACGGCGTTCAACCGATTGTCGGCCGGCGTTTCAGTCAGCTCGGCGATGGATGATACGTCCGGCTTCACATCATCGGTCGAGCCGTGTTCTTGCTTCTGCTGGCGTCGCCGTGACACCAGCCCAGCAAGAAGTTTCCATGGAGACGCCATTTTATTCGACCTCGAATTCTACTGCGTATGCAAACTGCGAGCAAAAACGTTGGCGGCAGAAGGATCCGCCGCCAAAATATTCACTTCAATAAGCATGAGAATGCGGCCAGCGCTTGACCGTCTGCTGCCGATCAACCGAGGTTCAGTCGCTTTCGCAGATCGGCATTTTCAGCGCGGAGCTTCTCCGCCAGCAGCTTGCGCAGTCTCTGGTTTTCCTCTTCGAGCTGCAGAAGATCCGCGATCTCATCAACTGCCGCCACCGACGGTGCCGCCGCTGTCGACACAGCCTTCGAAGCACGTTTGACAGGCGCGCGCTTGGCACTCGGCGTACCTTCGTCAGGCTTTGCCTTACGTCCTCTTTTCTGTTTTCCAGCTGCGGCACCCGAAGCAACTGCCGGTTCCGCCGAAACGGTGACTGGGGCCGTTGCAGGGACCACCTTCTTGGCGCGAGGTTTGCGCACCTTCTTCGGTACATCGGGCGCCGCGGCGGCCGGCGTGTTAGCATTGGTCATCGTATCGTTTTCGTCGGCCATTATGGTCTCCTGTAAAGCCGATGCATTTGTCTCCTGCTCAATCGGCAGTGTCAATAACGGCCCGGCCTGTTCTTCTCCGGATACAAGCATCTCGCTACTTTTTGCCTGAGGAGCTAGTGACATAAATGGCATTGCCTCGTCCTGCAGACCTTGAGCAACGGACTTGAGATCGGTGTCTCCCCAAATCGAGTTCGGTTTGGAATTCAGTTTTCGCCGACCTGATTTGTACTCGACGGCAAAGCTGCGCTGCACTTTTTTCACTTTAAAGAAGCCTCTGGTGTCTGTGGTAATTTTTCAGCGACGTCTTCAGCATCGCAACAAGCCTTTCAGATAACGACTGCGGTCCATTCGGTCTATCCTTTTTGAGTATTCGGCTCACACGCGGCTCCAATCGCAGAAAACCACTTATGGACGCACCCGTGACAAAACGATCGAATCGAAGCCGTCGGGATATAGTTCCGTTGACGCCGCTCATTGTGACTGATTCTTGTGACTACTTCGCGTTTTCGCCGGCCCCGGCGCTCGTCGCACGAAGTGCACAACTCTCTACGACCCATATGGCGAGCGATTGCATGGAGAAGAGGCTGACGACCCCACCGAGGCCTTAGGTGATGGATTCAAAAATTCGGGCTACTCGTTGCAGCAAGACCTTTGAACTTGGAAAACCAATTTCGATTGGATTGAGGTCGGGCGAATGGCGGGCAAGACGAGGAGCCGGGCGCTTTTTTTCTTTGACCAATTGATTGGCCTGTCGCTTTTGTGGGAGCCAACGTTGTCGACGATGAACGGGTGACCCTCAGCGTCAGTCAGGGTGTGGCACGGCGTGCAGAGATGTGATGAATGGAGTTACGCCGCGGCGCATTTATCAGACGATGATCCGCAAGCGTACTCTGATCCTCAGACGCCGAGCGCGATTTATTCGGGCGGTATCGACCGGCCGAGCCGCTTGCGGAAATCCGGGTACTTGCGGGTGATCTTTGAAAGAAAAGCTGGGGAAGCACCCCGGTGGTTGCCGCGTCAGATGCTCCTGCTTTGCAACAAAAATCAGCAATCGGCCTCCCCCTAGAAAATTCAAGACAATGCGATCTCCGCTCAATTTCTTCTGCACGGATCGTTAGTCGCAGTCCCGGACGGCCCGATTAACCGAGATTCTTCACGTCCAACTTACGACATTGTCGTCAGCTTTGTCGGCTTCGCGAAACGCATTCGTCTTCGCCCAATCACGTATTTTCCGCTAGGAAGTTGAAATAGCAGCAAATAATTGTTCGTCGGCTGTATCATCTTGGTTGGCACGAATCTTGAAAGCTATTGCGAGGCAGCGGAACGGCCGCGGCATCCGCGTTGCGGGATAACCTCATTGGGCTGAACACATGAAGGGACACAAACTATGGCGGGAAGTGGCGGGACTGGCAACTCGCCGAGAATGTCGGCAAGTTCCAAAAGGGGGTGGACGTGCTCGCCGGCATCCGCGACGAGGATGTCGATGTCGGAGCGGCGCCGAAGACGTATCATGCTTCACGCACGGCCAAGGCTTTCTGAGCTCGAGGCGATCTGGAGATTAAAGATGTCCAAAACTGAACCTAAGCGTTTCGTTGGCGTCATACATCATCAGGAAGCACGAAGGAGTTCATCATGCCGTTGACCAAGACGAACACCAACAACGCAATTCGGAGAAGAGTTACCCCGAACCATGAGCAGCGGAATGACTGTAGCGCTGCCATTGCACAAATCACTTTCGCCGATCTGGCACGTGGGGCTGGCACACTGCATACCGTGGGCGTTGCCCGTGTCGACATACAGGGACGAACCGCGGCGGGTGATGCGAACATCCAAGTCCAGATGGGTGGACGTACGGTCGCTGCTGCAATGATCTTCAATTCCGTGCAACACACGACGGATCCCGCCAATCAAAGGGGAGCGGCCAACGGCACCATCTCGGTGCTCCGTCAGAGCATGGACAGCGGGACGGTCTGGAATTTGACAGGAACGCTTCCATGACAGTCTAGCGCGCAGCAGAATGCGCGGCGACAAACAAGTTGAGACTCAGCGTCAATCAGGATGAGACTCGGCGGCGGGGGTGTGACGAAGGGAGGGCGTAGCCCGACCGGAGTTACACCCCCGCCGCGGTGCAATTTTTCGGCGTCTCATGATCGCGGTTGGGCCCCGTAGCGTCGGTGATTTTCTGAGAATGGAGAATCAACTTTGTGCCGGGTCGCCATTTAACCGATCATCAGACGAGGCTTTTTAGTAACCGGTGTCCCGTTCCCACGTTGTCCTCGCCGCGCTGATCTGTGATCGCCTATGCATGGACGAGCAACGGGAGTTTCTCCATGGAGAGTACATTGGAGGTTCTCACGACCAGGAAGTCTGGACGTGAGCCGCATCGACATTGGCCGGACAAGGTCAAGGCGCAGATCGTTTCGGAGAGCCTTCGGCCCGGCGCGTTGGTGAATGAAGTCGCAGAGCGACATGGCCTGAAGCCGAACCACCTCTCCACCTGGCGGACGATGGCACGGCAGGGAAAGCTGGTTCTGCCAGCACCCGAGGATGCGGTGGAGTTCGCAGCGGTAGTTGTCGAACCACCTATTTCGGAGTCGCCGATCAAAAAAGCCAACCGCCCCGAGATCATCGTTGGGTCCGTTACTATCCGTCTGGAAGAGGGCGCATCTGCAACCCGGATCGCCGCTGTCGCCCGTGCTTGTGCGGCTCCGGCATGATCTTTCCATCGAACCGCGTTCGGATCATGGTGGCGACCAAGCCTGTCGATTCCGCAAGGGTCACGACGGCTTGGCGGCGCTGGTCAAGAACGAACTGCGCAAGGACCCGTTCACAGGAACGGTCTTCGTATTCCGGTCACGCAAAGCGGATCGGTTGAAGCTAATCTATTGGGACGGCAGTGGTCTGGTGATGGCCTATAAACGACTGGAGGAGCACACGTTTACTTGGCCAGATATTCGCGACGGTCTGATGACTTTGGGACATGCCCAGTTCGAGGCGCTGTTTGCGGGCCTCGACTGGCGGCGGGTTCATTCGGTTGAGGCAAAAGCCCCAACGGCAATAGAATAGGTGCGACACGATGACTCGGGCGACAAATCCGAGCGGCGAGACGAGGCAGAATTTGATAAACTCCCTCCATGTTGGACGCGGTCGATCTTCCAGACGATATTGCTGCCCTAAAGGCGATGCTGATCGCGTCGCAGCTTCGTGAAGTCCGAAAGGATGAGCGGATTGAACGGTTGGAGAAACTGGTCGCCGCCTTCAAACAGGCAGCCTTTGGCCGCAAATCCGAGAAGGCCAATCCCGAGCAATTTGACCTCGCCCTCGAAGACCTGGAAACGGCCATGGCGGCAGTCCATGCCGAGGACGAGGCTGATAGCGCTCCAGGTAAACCGCAGCCCAAACCACGTGCAGCCAATCGGGGTTCTCTTCCCGCCCATCTTCCTCGTGTCGAAGAGATCATTGAACCGCAAAGCATGATCTGCTGCTGTGGCGGAGGCTTGCATTGCATCGGCGAGGACGTGTCCGAGCGGCTGGATGTCATTCCGGCGCAGTTTCGCGTCATCGTCACTCGTCGACCCAAATATGCCTGCCGGGCCTGCACCGACGGCGTACACCAAGCTCCCGCGCCTGCACGATTGATTCACGCTGGACTACCAACCAAGGCGACTATCGCGCATGTGTTGGTCTCCAAATACGCCGATCACCTGCCACTTTTTCGGCAGGCCCAGATCATGAGCCGCCAGGGCGTCAATCTTGACCGATCCACTCTCGCCGACTGGGTCGGTCGGGCAGCATTCGAACTGCGCCCAGTCTTTGACACTCTGATCGCAGACCTGAAGCGGTCGACCAAGCTGTTCATGGACGAGACCCGCGCACCGGTCCTTGATCCCGGCTCCCGCAAAACCAAAACCGGATATTTCTGGGCGCTGGCCCGCGACTACCGACCATGGGGTGGAGGAGCGCCGCCCGGTGTTGCTTTCACTTATGCTCCTGGTCGCGGTGGGGTGCATGCCGAGCGGATATTGCAAGGATTTGCGGGCCTCCTTCAGGTCGATGGATACGCCGGATATAATCGACTGATCGCGCCGGATCGTGTCGGTCACGCCATCCAACTTGCATACTGTTGGGCCCATGCACGTCGCAAACTGGTCGAGATCACGCGCAACGGATCGGCACCGATTGCCGAGGAAGGCGTGAGGCGGGTCGGCGAACTCTATCGGATCGAGTCAGAGCTGCGCGGTCTCTCGGCAGAGGCTCGCTTAACGGCGCGGCAGCTACGATCAGCGCCATTGATTGCGGACATGCGGACCTGGCTGACGCATCATCGCGCCCGCGTCGCTGGCAAATCGCCGCTCGGCGAAGCGCTTTCCTACATCGCCAAATACTGGGATGGTCTTTGTGTCTTCCTGGTCGACGGCCGCATCGAGATCGATAACAATACCGTCGAGCGGACCATCAGGCCGATTGCGTTGAATCGGAAGAATGCTCTCTTCGCCGGACACGATGCAGGAGCGGAGAACTGGGCAACCATCGCTTCGCTCATCGAGACCTGCAAGCTCAACACTGTCGATCCGCTTGCCTATCTGACGGCCATGCTCACCAGAATCGTCAACGGCCATAAGCAGAGCGACATCAACAGCCTCCTACCTTGCAACTACCTCGTTGAATGAAGGCGGTCGAAGATCACAGTCTGCCCGAACTCCACCTCACTGCCGATTACGCTCTCGCCGCAATGGCCTACAAGTCGGCGAGGGCCAACGGGCGGAATTTCATGACCAGCTTGGAACCATCGAAGAGATCGATTTCTTCGGCCGCATCTCCAAACTGAACGATACGCGGGAAGTGCAATTCGGCTAACTGCGGTGTTGTCGTTATCAAACCATTTGGCTCGTGCAAGACGACTTCACAAGTTGCAAAACCACCAAGGCCTGAAGCCAAAGGTCGCGAATTGTTGTTGTAATCCCACGGACTCCCTTCAACTCGGAAGACGGTGCCAACAATTTTCATCGCGACAAGATGCATCGGCCCCAATCCGAAATCTCATTCAACCACCATCGGAATATCACGAATGCTCGTAATCGCAGCATATCCAGGTCCGACATAAACCTGAATTTCTTAGCAAGGTGCGATCCACACACCGGTTACGCTTTTTATGAAGTACCGACAACACAGCGTCTCCCATCGCAGACCAAGCCGCCGCGCGACCGGCGTCGCCCCGATCCCCTTGAGCACATCTTCGACGCCGAGATTGTTCCGCTTCTCAAGGCCGCGCCCGGCATCCGAGCAGTCGCCGTTTACAACGAGATGCTGCGGCCTCATCCAGAGTTGTCAGAAGGTGTTCGCCGTACGATTGAGCGTCGTATTCGATCATGGCGGGCTGTTCACGGTCAGGAGCAGGAAGTGATCTTCCGTCAGATGCACGAACCCGGTCGGTTAGGACTGTCGGATTTTACCGACATGGGCAGCCTCGGCGTGACGATCGCCGGCCAATCGCTCGATCATCTGCTTTATTACTTCCGGCTGGTCTGGTCGGGCTTCGAGCATGCCCATGTCGTCCTGGGTGGAGAGAGCTTCGTCGCTCTGGCCGAGGGGTTGCAGAACGCCCTGCGGTCGGTTCGGCCGCCTTCCGCAACCTCGATGCCGACGCCAAGGTCGATCTGACGCAGCGCTACGACGAACTGTGCGCTCATTGCCGCATGACACCGACGCGCAACAACAAGGGCGTCGCGCACGAGAACGGCTCGATCGAAAGTTTCCACGGCCATCTCAAGAATGCGATCCGCGATGCTCTGCTGATGCGCGGAACCAGGGACTTTGGCGACCTCGGATCCTATCGCGCCTTCATCGATGAGATCGTCAGCCGTCGCAATGCCGCACATGGCAAGCGCATCGATGCCAAGCGCACGCATCTGCAAGCTCTTGCCGATCGTCGCACCACCGACTTCGAAGAGGTCATCGTCACCGTATCGAGCACCGGCGGCTTCGCGTTGCGCAAGCTCTTCTACACCGTGCCTTCCCGCCTGATCGGCCACCGGCTGCGGGTGTGTCTGTTCGACGATCGCCTCGACGTCTTCATCGGCGGCACGCATCTGCTGACACTACCCCGAGGCCGCCCCCATGCGAGTGGCAAGCACGATCAAGTCGTCAACTATCGTCACGTCATTCATTCCTATTGAGCGAGTCCTTCAAGAAGCTTACTGGACGATCAATCGTAACAGCTGTTCGGTTCCCATGTTTTCTCCCCACCCCAATCGGTGATCGTCTTTCCATGGAGACTTTTGTGGTTGCCGTCCGTGGCCCAAGAAGTTTTAAAAACTGCGCCGGAGTTAGAACAGCATCCCGTTGAAGCGCGACCCGTGAGTTTCTGCACCCATCTTCCTTCAAGAGTTGCAGCGGTGGAAGAAGCTGTTCAACGATGTCAGCGCGGCGCATCGCATATCTTTTCTAGAATCCTTAGAGCGGATGCGGTCCTTCGGATCCTCGACGCGTCGAAATCCGCGTCGTTCTCTAGAGCTGTCACCTCGGCCACAGTCAAACCAGTGGTTTCTGCGACGTCGTCCAGCGAATAGCCGCGAGCCAGGCGAGCTTCTGCAAGCAGAGCGCCAACGGACGGGGCAGCTGGGGATTTCGCAATCTTCGAGACCATGTTCATGTCGTTTAGGGCTCCTTTTGGCGGCCGGAAAACGTGCATCCGTTTTCTAGTTCCACCGCTGCCGACCGCGTCCGGCAACGGACAGTTTCTTCGATCTCCGCGGGCGCTCTTTCTATCAGTTTGTGCAGCGGAGTACAGGTCTGACGCGACCAGGGCGGAAGCGGACGAGAGGTAACCCAAGCTCACAGCTGCGGCGCACACTCACGAAGGCCCACAAGCAGCTTCCGATCTGGCAGGAGCGTTCGCCCCGGAAGGGGGCTCGTGGGAAGTGGTGTACTGATCATTTCCAAGCGGCGAGCGATGGACAAACATTCGAGAATTGCCTCGGCGTGATACGCTCATGGCCGGCAGGTTTGGCCAGAGCGTGTGCGAAACCTGCCGGGCGCTGTTGATCGGCCGTCGTCTTGAAGAGATCGCCGAAGAACGGCGCATCGGGATCAAGCGCGGCCTGAGCTCAGGGGTCGTTCATAGTCTTGGCACCTTGGAGATTGTGGATCTTCCAGCGCCACACAGGATGCGAGCAAACTCCGCGTCCTGCGTGGCGTCGACGCCGCCCACGACGACCTTGCTCATATCCTTGCCGGTCTTTTGAAACGGCTGATCATACCGTAGTGCCTTGCGGCCCACGGATTTGGGCGTGCGCAGTCAAGCATGGGTTGAGAACGGCGCAGCTGATGACGCCTTCGTCTGCTGACCGGGCCGCGACCTCGCCCGCAGACGCCGCCCGAGGATGGACTTGTATCGTGCCGTTTCGACCAGCGAGCGTTTGCCGTACCCGTTAGAGATCTGCCATTTCATCCGGCCGCCAAGATATGAAGCGCGATATATATAGTAACATATATTACAACGTATTCCCCAACTTACGCGTTTTCGAAGCGGAAAGTAAGAGCTGACAAATTTGAAGAGATATACTTTAACATATATCACACACATCTGTTGCGTTGTTCGTCGTTTTCATGATGAGTTACGATAGTGCAACAGGAAAAGTCTTTCCGATGAATCCTGAAATCTTGCCGGCGACGTCATCGTCGGGAGGCTTGCACAAGGAGCACGACGACATGGATCACCAAAAGACATCAGCCAAGCGTCTTGGCTATTCGCATCTGCGGCTGGCAACCATCGACGGCGTGTCGCTGCCTGGTCTACAATTGTCACTCGACCGGAAGGAGGGCTCTGCGTCGCCGAAGAAGACCTTTTTCCAACAATTGCTCCTCGATTTTGCTGTCGGTTGCGAGCTATTTTATCCGCTCCAGCTATATGAACATTCCGCAACGAGGGAGGGGCGACAAAGGCGCTGAACCGTTAAGCGAGAGTTACGATATATGATGAAAAAGATTCGGACCGGCCGCCATGTTCCTCATTTGAAATCCACGTCTATCGGGTTTCCATATTCCAGGTTGGAAGCGCCGGCTCGGTGGCCAACGCTTGCAAACTCCAACAACAGGTCGGCGAGCGGATGGAGGATATCATGAACGACCTTGATGCGACGCAAGCAAAGGACGGCCCGGGCACACAGGCTTCAACAGGTGTGAACCAGCACGGCAGGAACATCGGAAGATGGTAAGAAAGTCTATCGGGAACCCGACCGTTAAACGGTACCCGTAAGGCGCAGTTCAAATCTTGCGGCCGGTATCAAATACGCTGACAACGCGCGGTCGCCTACCAAAATCAACGAAATTTGACGCGCAGGGTTCGCCCATCAAATTTACTGCAGAAAGGATCCGTTCTCCGTGTCATTTTGTTCTTCGAAACGCATTCGCATCGCCGCACTTGCAGCGACTGCCATCGTGCTGGGCACCCAGATCGCAATTGCGCAAGAACCGTCTATAGGGTCTCAGTGGCTGAACTCGCCGACATCTCGAGTGGAAGCGCTTGCGGTCCTTCAGACCTTGAATGCCAATCTCCTGAGTAACGCCAGTGCTACGTTGACCCTTGATCGCTGGTGCGCCGCGCACAAGCTTGCACCGGAAGGTTCCAAGATTGTAGCGCAGCGTGTGGGCGGGCAAGACAAGCCGGCCGATGAGCACATCCGTGAACTTCTGACCGTCGGACCCGGTGAGCTGATCGCTTATCGCCGCGTCCGCCTGGTCTGCGGCGACCGCGTCTTGTCGGAAGCCGACAATTGGTATGTACCCGCAAAATTAACTTCAGAGGTGAATCAGACGTTGAAGACCAGCGACATCGCGTTTGGCAGCGCCGTTCAGGCTCTTAATTTCACTCGCACAAACCTGTCTGCCAAGTTGCTCTGGTCCCCTCTATCCGAAGGCTGGGACATGGAGGGCTTAATAGCGCATCAAACAAGTTCCCTTAGCCTGCCGCCGTTCCTGCTCGAACATCGTGCTGTACTGAAACTTCAGGACGGCACGCCGTTTAGCGCCTTGGTCGAAAGCTACACGGACAAAGTACTAGACTTTCCAGTTCCGCGCCTGCTTTCTCAATAGCGCTTCGGTAACTCGGTATACTTGCTGAACTGGGCGGGATAAAAATCGACAGCCACTGCATGCGACAAAGGCGCACTGGCTTGCGGAAGCGTGCCGGTCGGGCGATCGACTTGTCGATTCGTTTGATCACGGCGACCACGCACGATAGCCTGAGTGTAACCTGACCCCAAGCCATCGCAGATTGTCGCTTGCCAGTCCCCTCGGCAAGCCTCTACCCTTTTTGGCATTCACCAGGGGGGTCCCGGCAAGGGGCTGAGATACTGCTATCGCGCGCAGTGACCCGTTGAACCTGATCCAGTTCATAGTGGCGTAGGGACGGTGCAAGCGCTCGAAGGCAGTGGATTCACGCGTGGAATCCGTGCCGGCGTCTTTTCATCATTCCGGCTGAGGACTGGGTCTCCAATCGAAACTTGGAGCCTCAAACCATGAGTATCGCCGCCGCCCCAACCGTCACCACCGGCCCCTTGCCGGCATCCAGGAAGATCTACATTCGGGGGGACATCCATCCCGACATTTGCGTGCCGATGCGCGAAATCAGCCTGCATCCGACATCGGCCCAGCCGCCCGTTGTCGTCTACGACTCGTCCGGACCCTATACGATCGAGGGCGCCGAGATCCGTATCGAACAGGGGCTGCCGTCACTGCGACGTGACTGGGTTCTCGCCCGCGGCGACGTCGACGCCTATAGGGGCCGCCATGTCCGTCCCGAAGACAACGGCTTTGCCAGCGGCGAAAGGCTGACGCCCGAATTCCCCGCGCTGCGCCAGCCGCTGCGCGCAAAGGATGGCAGTGCCGTCACCCAGCTCTCCTATGCGCGCGCCGGCATCATCACGCCCGAGATGGAATTCATCGCCGTTCGCGAGAACCTCGGCCGCAAGGCGCAGGCGGACGCCATGATCCGCGACGGCGAGAGCTTCGGCGCCCATATTCCGGACCATGTGACGGCGGAATTCGTCCGGCAGGAAGTGGCGGCGGGACGCGCGATCATCCCCGCCAACATCAACCATCCGGAAGCCGAACCGATGATCATCGGTCGCAATTTTCTGGTGAAGATCAACGCCAATATCGGCAACTCCGCCGTCACCTCATCGATGGCGGAGGAGGTTGAGAAGATGGCCTGGGCGGCCCGCTGGGGCGCCGATACCGTCATGGATCTCTCCACCGGCCGCAACATCCACAACATCCGCGAATGGATCATCCGCAATTCGCCGGTGCCGATCAGTACCGTGCCGCTCTATCAGGCGCTGGAGAAGGTCGAGGGCATTGCCGAGAACCTGACCTGGGAGGTGTATCGCGACACGCTGATCGAACAGGCCGAACAGGGCGTCGACTATTTCACCATCCATGCCGGTGTGCGGCTTCACAACATCCCGCTCACCGTCAACCGTGTAACGGGCATCGTATCGCGCGGCGGTTCGATCATGGCGAAGTGGTGTCTCCATCACCATCGAGAAAGCTTTCTCTACGAGCATTTCGAGGAGATCTGCGACATCTGCCGCGCCTATGACGTCTCCTTTTCGCTCGGCGATGGCCTGCGCCCCGGCTCGATCGCCGACGCGAATGATGCGGCGCAGTTCGCCGAACTGGAAACACTGGGAGAGCTGACCAAGATCGCCTGGGCGAAAGACTGCCAAGTGATGATCGAAGGCCCCGGCCATGTGCCGATGCACAAGATAAAGGAGAACATGGACAAGCAGCTCGAAGTCTGCGGCGAGGCGCCTTTCTACACGCTCGGGCCGCTGACGACCGATATCGCGCCGGGCTACGATCACATCACCTCTGGGATAGGCGCAGCCATGATCGGCTGGTTCGGCACCGCGATGCTCTGCTACGTCACGCCCAAGGAGCATCTGGGGCTTCCCGACCGCAACGACGTGAAGGTAGGCGTCATCACCTACAAGATCGCGGCTCACGCCGCAGATGTCGCCAAGGGGCATCCGGCGGCACAGCTGCGCGACGACGCGCTCTCCCGCGCCCGTTTCGAATTCCGCTGGGAAGATCAGTTCAACCTCTCGCTGGACCCAGAAACCGCCCGCAGCTTCCACGACAAGACGCTGCCGAAGGAAGCCCATAAGGTGGCCCATTTCTGCTCCATGTGCGGCCCGAAATTCAGCTCCATGCGGATTTCGCACGATATCCGCGCCGAAGCGCAGAAGGAGGGTCTGGATGCGATGGCAGCGCGTTATCGCGAGGGCGGCGACTTCTATATGCCGGTAGAAGCCCTGCAACATTCGGGCGAATGAGATGCGTGTGCTTGTCAAAGGGGCCGGCGTTGCCGGCCTGACGGTGGCGTATGAACTGCGCGCTCGAGATGCCGAGGTTACCGTGCTCGATCCATATGGCGGTTTCAGGCGTGCTGCTTCGTGGCTCGCGGGCGGAATGTTGGCGCCCTGGTGCGAGCGGGAGAGTGCTGATGACGCGGTACTCATGCGCGGTCTCACCGCCGCCGACAAATGGGAGGCAATGGTGCCGGGAGAGGTGCGACGCAACGGAACGCTCGTGGTCGCCTCGGCTCGCGATCTTGGTGAACTGCGACGCTTTGCCTGCCGCACGACGGGTTATGAATGGCTGGAAGAGCCGGCGATTGCGGCGCTGGAACCCTCTCTTGGCGGGCGGTTCCGGCACGGGCTGTTCTTTCGCCGCGAAGCCCATCTCGATCCCCGGCGAGTGTTGTGTCTGCTGCGCACCAAGCTGACGGTTCAGGGGGTCACCTTCGTGGGCGAGAGCCCACACGAGAGCTTCGACAGTGTCGTCGATTGCACGGGCGCAGCGCGCATGGGCGAGGCAAAGGAGTTACGCGGCGTCCGCGGCGAAATGCTTTACCTTAGAAGCTTTGACGTGGATCTCTCCCGGCCGGTCCGCCTGCTCCATCCGCGTTTCCCCGTCTACATCGTCCCGCGTGGAGACGGTGTGTTCATGGTCGGCGCGACAATGATCGAGACGGAATTCGGCGGGCCAATTGTCGCCCGTTCACTGATGGAACTGCTCAACGCTGCATACACGCTATTTCCGGCCTTTGCCGATGCAACCATAATCGAAACGGGTGTCGGAATTCGCCCAGCCTTTCCGGACAATCTTCCACGTGCAAGCCATCAGGGAACGGTGATCTCGCTCAACGGCCTCTACCGCCACGGCTTTCTGCTCGCGCCATCCATGGCGGCCGAGGCGGCTGAACTTGTCTTCAACCAACATACCACGGGAGGAATGCCCCATGAAATTGATCGTTAACGGCGAGGCCCAGGATGTCGCGGCTGAGACGCTGTCGGAGCTTTTAGTCCTGATGGAATACGAAGGTGACTGGCTGGCGACAGCCGTAAACGGTGAGCTGGTCCATCGCGAAGACCGGTTCGATCGTTCGCTCAACGACAATGACAGGATCGAAATCCTGTCGCCGATGCAGGGAGGCTGGCGGATGCTGACGCTTTACGGCGCCGAAATAAACTCCCGTCTGCTGCTCGGCACAGCGCGTTACCCCTCTCCTGCCGTCCTCTCCGAGGCCGTCAGGCAATCGGCGACGGAAATCGTCACCGTCTCGCTTCGTCGTGAAACGTCTGGCGGCCGCAGTGGGGGCGCCTTCTTCGAGATGATCCGCGCGCTCGGCGTTCGTATGCTCCCCAACACTGCAGGTTGCCACACAGTCGCCGAAGCGGTCCTGACCGCAAAGATGGCACGCGAGCTGTTCGCCACCGACTGGATCAAGCTCGAGGTCATCGGCAACCATGATACGCTACAGCCGGATGTCTTCGGTCTCGTCGAGGCGGCTCGCATTCTCGTCAGCGAAGGTTTTGAAGTCTTCCCGTACACGACGGACGATCTGGTCGTGGCCGAACGACTGCTGGAGGCCGGCTGCAAGGTGCTCATGCCTTGGTGCGCACCGATCGGCAGTGCCGCCGGGCCGCTCAATCCGACAGCGCTCAGAGCAATGCGGGCGCATTTCCCTGGCGTGTCGCTGATCGTCGATGCCGGCATTGGCCGGCCGTCGCATGCAACTGCGGTCATGGAGCTCGGTTTCGATGCGGTTCTGCTCAACACCGCCGTTGCCGGCGCAGGCGATCCCGCGGCGATGGCAGCCGCCTTTGCCGCGGCAACCGCCGCCGGCAATCAAGCCTTCACCGCCGGCCTGATGGAGCCGCGCGACATTGCGGTACCCTCGACGCCGGTGATCGGAAAGGCGGTGTTCACATGAAGCTCGATCCGTTCTACCTGATCATCGACAGCGCCGATTGGATTGCCCGGCTGGTACCCCTTGGCGTCAAGCTGGTGCAGTTGCGCATCAAGGATCGTCCGGAGATTGAACTGTGCGCCGAGATTCGTCGCGCAGTAGCAGTCTGCGCTAAGCACAAATGTCAGTTGGTCATTAACGACCATTGGCGACTTGCGATTGAGGAAGGTTGCGACTGCGTCCATCTCGGCCAGGAGGATCTTGCGATAGCGGACCTCGACGCGATCCGAGCGAGTGGCCTGAAACTCGGCCTCTCAACGCACGACGAAAGCGAGCTGAAGACCGCACTGGCAGCAAGGCATGATTGCATCGCACTCGGTCCGGTCTACACGACGATCCTCAAGCAGATGAAATGGGCACCGCAAGGTCTGCCGCGGCTAAGAGAATGGAAATCGCGCATCGGCGACCTGCCTCTGGTCACCATCGGAGGCGCCCTTGCTCACGGGGCGGATAGCGTCGCGGTCGTGACCGACGTGATGCGGCATGAAAATCCGGAACTGAGAACAAAGCAATGGATCATCGCCACAGCGCAGGCGGGAACCCGCAATCTCAGTAAGTCATCAGGAAACCCGGGTTATCGATTTTAGAATCTACGGGTCGTCAAGGTAGTGGCGCCATCAAAAATGGAAGTTCAAACCACGTGGAACCGAAAGCGTACCGGTCTTCACAGGATTCGAACCACCGACACCTAGGTAGAAGGACCTAAGTGCCTGAAAGACCAAAGCTAAGCAGGGGAGCAATCCGCCCAGTAGAACTTCAGTAAGCATCCGGTGAGTACCGCATCTCGCCGTGCAGGCTCAGAGGTATGACCGGAATTCCGCGACAGCTCTTGCTGCCGGCGGCTTCCGCCTTGGCGATCATTGCTTCCGCCTCGGCTGTGATGGGCCGGGCACGCTCCTCCTCCAAGGCCGCAAGTGCGCTGGTGAGGTCGTCAGGAAGCTTTTCAGCCGCATCGTTCATGGGCCATTGGAATCATATTCAACCCCGCCATTCCAGTGTTTTTGCTTATCCGGCCGAGGTCGGCCGCCAGGTTTTTTGCCGATCCCTTCTAGCAAATAAATGAGCTGCGCCGGCGTGATCACCACCGAGCCTGCCGACGGCCATATTAAGCCCTCCGCGTTCTAGCTTTTTGTGAACAGGCAGGCTCCCTGGCCGTCATACCCATATGACCTTAATCAGGTCACTCCACGACCGCGGAAGACGAACAGATGGCCGCACATCGGATCGCTTCAGCGTCTCTTACCTTCGGCGAGAGACCCAGAAATCCCTTGCGCATGTCTGTGTGGCCGTTTGTCAACCAGACCTTCACCCCACTCGGAACCGGGATCATCGCCGACCCAGCACACAATCGAGAATGCGCCAAGCGCCTCCGTGTCGATGTCGCTGTCCACGCGCACACGGCGACCGCGGCCCAGCTCAATCGTCATATCTCTACGCTTCCGGCGGGTCTGCGATCAGGCCGGGGCTTCCTGACATCGATTCCAGCAGCGCTGGCAACCTCCGAGATAACCGCATCCGACTCAAAGCAGGACGCGACAAGTCGTTCCTTATCCTCGCGTGACCAGCGGCGGCGTTGACTAGCATGATATGTACGCCAGTGCTCATTCTGGGTCCTCGCTGGTCTGATAGGCAAAGTGGTCGTCGAGGTCCTCTTCGATCAACCCTTGCATAAAAATGTTGTCCAGCCAACTGGCGAGACTAAGGGCGTTCGATCCGTCAGTTACGGCCCGAGCAACCAGCTGCGCCGTCGTGTGATCGCCACTTGCGATTATACCGCCGAGGGAGATCGGAGCGACATTGTCGCCTACCGTATAATGAACGTTGCGTGAGCGGAGGTGAAAGTGAGGCTTTCCGGCTTCGTACTTCAAGTCCCTGCGGAAGCGGATCAGCTGGTTGGGAAGTGGACTCTCGTGCATGTGGTCGTCGATGATGCGCTGGATGCTCTCCCGAAACTCGTCTACCGTTTTAAAGAGCCGCTTTGCCACAATGCGGTAGCCGAGAGGCCAACGTTCGCTTCCCGGTACCGGCGTCACCAGCCTTATCTCTCCTCGCGGCATATTCACGAGGAAACCGGAAACGCAGGCGATTGTCGTATGGTTGCTATCCGATCCCGCGACTGCGTCGTTGCTGTTTTCTCCTGTTAGTTTCTGCTCGCGAGCCCGCCCTGCCAGTGCTTTCGGGATCCCCGCCTCCTTTCCCTGCAGGATAAGCTCGACGCCCATCAGGTCCTCAGGCGAAAATGCTGCATGAATCTGATCAAGTTGGTCCCTGTTCAGAACGGAGAAACGGTTCGGCACGCAACGATAGCGCTTAAACAGTTCGAGAACGCGCCTGGTGAGTGGCTGATCTTTGAGTGGAGCGGCAGTCGTCGTTTGTGGCAGCGCGCTCGTGATCTGATAGTAGTCCTGGAGAAAGCGGTCGTAGTCCGGGTTATCCATTGGCTCTGTCGCAAAGTAGCAGAAGCCGGTGCGGGCTGCTGGGCCAAACATCTCACTCGCGACGCCGACCACGCCGCGCCAAAGCGCGGCGTGATCTTTGCTATATTCATAATGTCCGTTGAAAGGACCCGCCGACACGCCGCAAAACCAACATTTCCCAGTGCAGCCGTCGCTCAGTTCGAAAGCAAGGGCGGGGTGCGTGATCGACTTTGGGGACATTCCCAATTCGCTGTCACAGCGGAGGATTTGGCGCTTGCGCCATGTCTGAAAACGAGGGACGACCATCGCCATTTTGCTCTCTTCGCACAGCATGTCCCGATGGTCGATCAATTCTTGCTGATACTCAAGCCACGCTGCCGCCACCGGCCACGCAACGCGCTCCGGCTCTTCGCGGTACTTGGCGTAGCTCTCGTGCCAGAGCGGCAGTATATCCACTGGATCGAGGTCGATACCGTAGCGCTCGGCAATAGAACGGGAGTTGTCGACGTTCTCCAAAAGCGCGGGCAAGAATGCCTTGTCGCCGACCAGGCGTTCCATGAAACGCTTGACATGCGAAAGCGTGCGAAGCTGTCCGGATGTGCGTCGACCAAAGATGTTCCGGTAGTAATCGGTAGCTATTCCAGACATTATAGGCCCTCCTACAGGTTTCAGATTAGGCCGCGCGCCGCACCCCGAAGCGGGCCGCGCCGCGCGGCCACAGCCCTCCTTAGCGCTAGAGTGTTACGGTGACGGCAACGACTACAACTACTTCAACGGCGACGTTCGTGATTACGGTGTTGCCTCTCACGTGATGCTGGCCAATGATTTCTCCTTCGACAAATGCATCCGCGGATGCTGTGTAGTTCTTGGCGTCATCGATTGTGAAATCGTAACCATGCTTTCTGGCGCATGCCACCAGCGATGCGAGGCCCGTAGTATTTGTTTTCACATCTTCGCGGAGGGCATTGTCTGCCATCAAAGCCTTGGCGAATTTTGACACTTCAACTTCTCGATAGTTGGGAAGTGCGGTCATTGGTCTTACCTTTCTGAGCGACCGTCGGTTATCCGGTCGTTGATCACCGGCGGCTTCCGTCGGCGATCCTTAGTTCGCAAGAATTGTGCCAAGCCGCGATCTGGATCGAGGAATGAAGATGTGGCTTGAATTTCAAAGGGTAAGCATGGATTGGGCTGACGCCACACCAATTCAGAAAATGTCGTGGAGGCGACAATGTCATTCACGTTGAGTGATGCATCTGACATCGGCGTTGTTCGAGGGACTGGATTGGGAACCCGTTCATGCGAAGGCTGGTTAGTGGCCGCGACCAATTGAGTCAGCATCATCCAGCCTCTCGTTCCGAGTTCGTTCCATGGGGGCAGTTCCTTGTACATATGAGACAAATTTACGCCGGGATTCGATGGCGATGAACCCAAGGCCTCGCAGTGCGGATATTCATTGTAAGCTGACGAATCATTACGCGACTTGCAGACGAATGTGTAAGCGACAAGCCGGGGCCGTTCAGGCGGCGCCGTCGCCATCGTGGCTAGTGCCCGAATCCTTCCACAGCATTCGTCGCTGAATGGACAGCGATCTGCCCTCACCGCGTTACGCGGATCTTCGACAGCGACCGCAACGGTCCGGTCGCCCGCTCTTAACCTTTGGCTTCCAACTCCACAGGCTGCAGAACGTGTCCGATCCTCGCTCGCACAACAGCCTGTGCGGACTTGATCAGAGCGACTCGGCACGCGGCGAACCATCGAGGCGGTAGGCCAGTCCGATGCTGCGTGGATATGCCACCCGTCGTCTAAATGCTCTGTCTCCTCCTTTGTTCATCAGTTCATGCATGTGCTTTCGTCATCAAAGTCGGAAAGGAAAAATCATGACCAAAGAGCTTGAAAACGAACATAAGAGTAGACCCACTTCCTCAGCGTGACGCTCTCCAATTGGGGTGGGCCGGCACTGATGGCGTCGGATGATCAAGACCGCGCCAACCTTTTCCTCAAGCGCCCTTATGCGCTACGACACTGCCGAAGGCGTGATCCCGTGGTTTTTACGCTTTGACTGTCGATCACGCCCGCAGACGGGGAGGCTTCCCGGCCTTCCAGTTCACGCGTCGCCATTACAAGACGATGATTGATCCGACCCCACAGCCCTGTCGCTCGCCATTCGTAGAAGTATGACTGCACAGTTGTAAAAGGCGGAAAATCCCTGGGCAGCATCCGCCATTGGCACCCAGTCGCGGCGATGTAAAGCAACGCATTTACGACCTCGCGAAGATCGGTACTGCGCGGCCTGCCCAGCCGCCTCGGTTCAGGCAGGCAAGGCGAGATCAATCCCCATTCCCGGTCCGTCAGATCGCTTGCATACCGCATTGCCCGTCGGGCATATTGCCGACGGGTGAAATCAGTCCAGCCCATTGTGGTCTCCGTTCGTCCTAAGCAAACAAACAGAATCACAACGGCCTGGTTTCACTCAACTCTTTTTCGGTCAGGCTCTAAGACACCTGATGATAGACAACGGAGGCCGCCAAAAATGACTACTGTTTTGCGAGACAAGTTCGAAATGCTGTCGAACATGACGCCCTCGCTCATAGACGGCGAGTATGTGTTCTGCTCGATACCTAATGATGGGAGCAAAGTTCACGATCTGAATCCGATTGCGACATTCCAAGAAAGGGAAGGCTTGGCAGTGGTCCTTGAGAAAGGAGAAGCCCACGAAGCGGGGTTCGAAACTTCGCTTGCGATGCGCCAGATCACCCTCAACGTGAATTCTGCGCTCGACGGCGTCGGCCTTACGGCGGGCGTCGCTGCCTGTCTCGCAGACGCTGGCATTCCGTGCAACATGGTGGCAGCATATCACCACGATCACATTTTTGTGCCGACGGGCTTAGCTGACCGAGCATTGCATCTGCTGGCAGCATTGCAAGCCGAGTCTGCACGGGCGACGCGCAAATATTGACGAACAGTTAGTCCCCGCACATAACCGGCGAGGCAGCAATAATTTCGCGGGCAAGGGGCAGCACGAGCAGACCGGGGCGTTCCTCGCCGAGAAGGCCCGAAGACCGACGCTATGTGCGCGATCATTGTTTTCGCTAAAAGCTGTGCGCACTCGCCTGACACCGACAGCACATCGAAGTTGTTATAGGGAGGACGCCAGTAGATAACATCGGCCTGGTTCGGGCAATCCACGATCTTTGGAATACGGGTGATTTAAAGCTGTGCGATCAAATGTACGCTTCGGATTGTCGCACATTGGCCGGCGAGTGCGCATGAACTGACAAGGGGGGCATCAGAGGCTACGCCATGTCTATGCCTACCACGATCTCACAGCCAGTTGCTCGCGGCGCCTCAGCCGATGATATACGGCCCATCGCAATCACCATTGCCTTCGCCACATGATGATCCTAGTTTCGCGCCGCGACGCTCCGGCGCCTTAGACCGCATGTTCGTGGGGAGAAAGTGGCCCGCCCCCGCGGTAAGCTGATTTCGGGGGTTGCTCTGGATAGGCCGGAGCCTTGCCCCAAGCTTAGCGAGGGCGAACCATGACAGACGATAGCGTAATTTTCATTGGCTTGGATACGTCGAAGTGAAAGATTTCGGTGGCCATTGCCGACGGATCCCGCAACGGCGAAGTGCGGTTTTTGGGCGACATCTCCTCGGAGCCGACCTGGGTGGCCTCAATGGTCAACAAGCTTTCCAAGCGCGGTTCCAAGCTTCACTTCTGCTATGAGGCTGGTCCCACGGGTTTCGTAAGGACGTATTTGGCCCTCTCCCGTGATTGCAGAGTTCGTGCGATGTCTTATCGTCGCCGAGCCGCCCAATTCCCTCGAGATGACGTTCCTCGCGCCAAAGAAGAGGGGCACCTCGAAGCGACGGAACGATGACCTAGAAAAGCCAGAGGACCGTTAGCGCTGCGCAAGGAACATGTTCTCGTGGGGCTAGGGAACTCATACGCTCAGCGTAATTCTCAAAGATGCCAGTCGCAACTCTCCATGCGTTGAAACGAGGTGGCGACATGCCGGCACGTTTGTCAATGCCTTCTCGGAAACGACGCTCGGCCGCCATGAGTTCGTCGTCTCCACTCACCACTCACCACTATGGGAAAGAGGTGCTGCTTTTTGCGCGTTCAGCCCAAAAACCAGACCGTCAATGAAAATTCCTGCTCTTCACCTTCAACGTATCGATATGAAGATCAGGCACGAACAAGTCGCGCGCGGCGTTAACCGGCTTCGGCTGATCCCGCGGATCGGGCCCTCCGCCTCTGGCAAACTCGTCGCCTCGGCCGGGCGGCAGCTTGAACTCCTCATCGCGATCGGCAAGGCCGGTCAGATCGCCTGACAGATCGAACAGTTGCTGGGCGACAAGATGCACCACCTCCCCTTCCCGCTGAATCCGGCCATTGATGGCCATCATCGAAGAACCTAAAACGACCCGCCGGCGTTTTTCGAACAGCGTTGGCCAGACAACCAGATTGGCCGGCCCGGTCTCGTCTTCGATGGTGATGAACATGACGCCCTTGGCCGATCCTGGCATTTGCCGAACCAGGACAAGACCTGATGTATAGACCCACCGCCCGTCCCTCGAATCCATCGCCTCGGCACAGGTGATGATGTTGCGCACTGATAAATCCTTGCGCAGGAAGGCGATCGGATGCTGCCGCAATGTCAGCCCGGTATGGCTATAGTCCTCGATAACATTGTGCCCGTCCGTCATCTGTCGAAGCGCGACTTCAGGCTCATGCTGCTCGGCGATTGTAGCCATCTCCCGTTCGGCAGCCGCCGCAAACAACGGCAATGGTTCATCGCGCAAGGCCTTGATCGCCCAGAGCGCGTCGCGTCGTTCAAGCTTCAGCGACGGCAGAAAGGCGTCGGCCTTGGCAAGCTGGACGAGCGCCTCCGATGGCACGCCGGATCGTCGCCACATATCGTCAACCGAGGCAAAGGCGTTGTCCATGCGTGCGGCGACGATGCGCGCCGCGTCAGCGACCGCCAATCCTTTCACCTGCCGGAAACCGAGCCGGACAGCATGGCGGCCAGAATCGCCGATCCGCTCCAGCGTACAGTCCCACCGGGACCGATTGATGCAGACCGGCCGCACCTCGACGCCGTGGGCTCTCGCGTCGCCGACAATCTGCGCCGGCGCGTAAAAACCCATTGGCTGCGAATTGATCAGCGCCGCGCAGAAGGCTTCCGGATAATGGCACTTGATGTAGCTCGACGCATAGGCGATCAGCGCGAACGAAGCCGCATGGCTCTCCGGGAAACCATAGGAGCCAAAGCCTTCGAGCTGCGAAAAGGTCTTCTCGGCGAATTCGGCCGTGTAGGCGTTCCTCACCATGCCGGACACCAGCTTGTCCTTGAAACGCGAGACGCCGCCGGTGAACTTGAAGGTCGCCATCGACTTGCGCAGCTGGTCGGCCTCGCCGCCGGTAAAGCCGGCACAAACCATCGCGACCCGCATTGCCGACTCTTGAAACAGCGGCACGCCCAGCGTCTTGCCGAGCACCGCCTCAAGCTCGGGCGTCGGATATTCGACTGCCTCCTTGCCTTCGCGCCTCCGCAGATAGGGATGCACCATGTCTCCCTGGATCGGGCCTGGCCGGACAATGGCGACCTGCACCACGAGGTCATAGAAGGTTCGGGGTTTCAGGCGCGGCAGCATCGCCATCTGGGCGCGGCTTTCGATCTGGAAGGCGCCGAGCGTATCGGCCTTGCGGATCATCGCATAGGTCGCAGGATCCTCCTGCTCGATGTCGAACAGGTCGAGATCGCGGTCCTTGTGTTCGCGGATCAGACCGAAGGCCTTGGCCATGCAGGTCAGCATCCCAAGCGCCAGGATGTCCACCTTCATGAATTTCAGGGCTTCGACGTCGTCCTTGTCCCATTCGATGATCTGACGGTCCTTCATCGTTGCCGGTTCGATCGGCACGAGATCGTCGAGCCGATCATGGGTGAGGACGAACCCGCCGGGATGCTGGCCGAGATGCCGCGGGGCGCCCATCAATTGCTGCGCAAGCTTCAAAGTCAGCACGAGACGCCGGTCGTCGGGATTGAGATTGAGCTCGCGGACATTGCGATCGCAAACCTCCTCCGACCAGGCCCACATGCCGGACGACAGCGCCTTGATCACGTCTTCCGGCAGGCCGAGCGCCTTGCCGACATCGCGGATCGCGCCGCGCGCCCGGTAGCGGGTCACGGTGGCGCAGAGCGCGGCCTTTTCTCTGGAATAGGTGCGATAGATCCACTGGATCACCTCTTCGCGCCGCTCGTGCTCGAAATCAACGTCGATATCCGGCGGCTCGTCGCGCTCCTGGGATACGAAACGCTCGAACAGAAGATCGTTGGTCGAGGGGTCGATACTGGTGATGCCGAGAATGTAGCAGACGGCGCTGTTGGCGGCGGAGCCCCTGCCCTGGCAAAGGATACCTTGAGACCGCGCATAGCGGACGATCGAGAAGACGGTCAGAAAATAGGGCGCGTATTTCATGGTGCGGATGAGGTCGAGCTCGTGCCTCACGACCTTCAACACATCGGGCGGCAGTCCTTCGGGATAGCGATCGGGCACGCATTGCCAGACATAATGCTCCAGCGAAGCCTGGGCATCCTTGCCCGGCACGATCGCCTCCTCCGGATATTGGTAGGTAAGTTCCTCGAGCGAGAAAGTGCAGCGACGGACAATCTCCATGGTTCGCGCCAGGGCTTGCCGGTATCGCGGAAACAGGCGCTCCATTTCTTCCGGCGGCTTCAGATAGCGATCAGCGTGGCGCTCGCGCTCGAAGCCGACTTCGTCGATCGTCGTGCGGGTGCGGATGCAGGTGACGATGTCCTGCAACTGCCGGCGGCCTGGCTCATGGAAGAGGACATCATTGGTGACGACCGTCCGCACCTTGAATCGTGTCGCGAGATTGGAGATCTCATGCAGCCGCAGCTGGTCGTTCTGCCGGCGCCGCAGGCAGAGCGACACATAGGCCCGATCACCAAACAGCTCGGCCATTTTGCGCAGCTGGATCGCGCAGACATCATCCGGCAGATCCGGCACCAGAATGCCGATCATGCCGTCGCTGTATGCGATGACATCATCCCAATGCAGGATGCAGTTGTTCTTGCCGCCGCGTGATTTGCCGAGCGTGATAAGCCGGGTCAGCCGGGAATAGCCAGCCCGGTCGGTCGGGTAGACCAGCACCGACATGCCGTCGGCGAGATCGAGCCGGCAACCGACAACGAGGCGTAAGCCGGTGGCGCGCGATGCTTCAAGCGCCCTGACAATCCCGGCAAGCGAATTGCGATCGACAACGCCGAGGGCTTCGATGCCGAGAGCCTTGGCGGTCTCGAACAGTTCCTGCGCCGAGCTCGCGCCGCGCAGGAAGGAAAAATGGGTCGTGACCTGCAGCTCGGCATAGCTCATGCGAAGATCCCATGGCAGAACCAGCGGTGGCTTCCGGTTTCCGGATCGATGCCATCACCGGAGCGAAACACCCAAAGACGTTCGCCGGCCTCGTCTTCGATGACGAAGTAATCCCGCACCGCCTCCATCTCAGCGTCGCGCTGCCACCACTCGCCAAAAATCCGTTCCGGACCATCGGCGCGCTTGACCTTCCGGCGCTTGCCGCGCCAGGTGATCGAGACCGGCGGCCGGTCCGGCAGCAAGGCGATGGCCTCGATCAGCTCGGGACGGGCGAGCAGCCGGACCGGCCGGCGCCAATGACTGACCCAGGTGACCTCGACCGGATCGGCAGCAGGACTGATGCGCTGGACGGCGCGCTCGGGCACGTCGGAGGCAACGGGTGCCACTCGATACACACGCTGGCCGCGGTTGCCGTAGATATCGATCAGCGGCGTCACGTCCTTCACTTCCTCCTCGACCAGCGAGGAGGATTTCTGGCGCTCCTGCAGCGGCTCGACTATGACCGCAACCAGGGTGAGCTTCTCGATCCCGAAGCCGGGGTCGATCTTTTCCGTCCGGTCGCGAAACAGCTTCGTCAGCCAGACTACATCGCGCACCGGCTTCACCGTGCCGGCGCGGATTGCCTGCCGCGTACCGTCGACCTTTTCGACGATCAGGTCGGCGCGCCGAACACCAAGGCCGCGCCTTTGCAGCTCTTCGATCAGTTGCACCACCAGCCGGCCGACATATTTGTTGATGGTTTCGGCAGCCCCGATCGGTTCGGTAAAGGCGCGGCTCACCTCAATCAGCTCCGCGGTGCGGATCGGATTGATGGGTTCGGAGACGCGGCCCAACATCTGGTCCAGCCGCCGGCCAATCTCCGGACCGAAACGGAGCGTCAGCGGTGCGCGCGGCGTGTTGGCCAATTCGCCGATCGTCTGGAAGCCGAGCGTGCGCAGATCGCTGACGATTTTCCCGGGAAGGCGCAGCAACGATATCGGCAGCTTCTCGACGGCGCGGACGGTCTCACCTGAAGGCACGATGACCGTTTCGCGGCTGATGGCACGGGCACAGGCGTGGGACGCACCCCAGCTGTCGGCAATGGCGACACGTGAAGTAAGCTTCTTGGCCAGGAACTGATTGACGATCTTCGTCACCATGGCGAGCTCGCCGCCCTGCAGGTGATCGGCACCCTCGGTGTCCATGACGATGCCATCGATCCCATCGACCGCGACGATCGGCGAATAGAGCGTTAGCGCCCAAAGGGTAATGCGTTCGAGTGCTGCGGCATCCATTGCAGGATCCGCATCGACCAGCATCAGGCCGCGGAACAGCGCCTGTGCTTTGGCCGCCGGCATGCCGACATGAGCGCCGGCTTTCCTGGCGGCGGCGTCGGCGGCCGATACCCAGCGTTTCGAGCCACTCCTGGCAATCACGGCGATCGCCTGTTCAGGCGGAATAGACGGATCGGCGCGACGAATGCGATCCGTCGGCAGATCCGGAAGATAGATCGAGACAACCCTTGTCATCGCACGCCCTCACGAGAAACTCAGCACATTCACCCGCTTTCACGCGCATCAATTCCAGCAACCACTGGGCTCTCCCCACACCTGGCACTGGCAATTCCTCCGACGGCATGACGCTCACCCGCCATCGGGTGGTCGACGCCGTCGGCTGCCCAAAGTCATTCGCCTCCGTCTGTCGCCGCCAGCGCCGGACGGCAAGCGCCATCGTGCCGGTGCGCTCCGCCGCCAGCTGCAGCCGGCGCGAGCCGACCATCGGCAGGCGAACGAGTTCACCGACGACGGCGCCGAGCCCGCCAAAGGACAGCCCTTCCTCCATGTTTGCCAGAACGTCTTCCTCCTTGTCGGATTCGACGAAGATCACCCTGTCCGGGTGGAGGCCGACCTGGGCAAGCGCCGGAAAGAACAGATCGGGGCGCGTCAGGCACCAGACGATAGGACCTTTGGTCCGCGCTGCAATCCCCGCCGCACACAGCGCCGCCGCCGCCCCGTCCACTGTACCCGACCCGCCGCCGGCAAATTCGTGCAGGGCGCCATGGGCCAGGCCACCTCCCGGCAGAACCGCATCGATCTCCGGCACGCCGAAGGACAGACAGCCAGCCCTTCTGGCTGACACGCCCTCCAGCGATGCAATGCGCTCGCGCAAATCGGAAATCACCCTGTCACGGGCAGCAGTCATCGTTCACGGCTCCCTTCAAGGTCGTGTTGGCGGCCGACATCATGTCGAACAAATGCAGATGTTCTCTTTCTGTTCCCGCCCACTAAAAGAGTCAAGCAACCGGAGGAATGGGAATATTATCCTGAACATTAGAAATCAGCAGAATACCCATGGGAATCAGCCCGATAGCGGCCGGTGGATTTTTTTACGAGCGTTTTCCAGCGCTAATCCCTTTGTGTGAATTGCGGGGGCAAGTCGGCATCGTCACAGTGTCTTTAAGGTTTTTCTGCTGAACTGTCGGGATGCCAAAGCTTCCGAAATCAAAACCCCTCCTTCGTGACACCGAGGACCCGATCCGTTCCCGGCCGCGGGCCAAGCGAAATCCAGCCCAGCCACAGCTGCTGTTCGATCCCATGCCCGAGCGTGTCGAGCCCGCGCTGGCGCAATTGAAGTCTCATCCGCCAAAGGGAAGCGAGTGGAGCTGGGAGCTGAAATGGGATGGCTATCGCCTTGCCGTTCACGTCGAGCCGCAGGGGATCCGGATCCTCACGCGTGGCGGCCATGACTGGACGCATCGGTTCCCGGCCATAGAGCAGGCGGCCCGAGCGCTTGGGCCGGCGACGATGATCATTGATGGCGAGGCGGTCGTGCTTGACGAAGAGGGGCGGCCGGATTTCGGGCTGCTGCAGCAATCGCTGGGCGCATCCGGCAAACAGGCTGGCAACCGTGCCTCCAACGCCGTCCTCTACGCTTTCGATCTTATCTATCTGGACGGCCACGATCTGCGCGGTGTCGAATACCGTTCGCGCCGACACCTTCTCGAGGACACGTTAAACGTCGCAAACAATGATGAAGCCGGCGCCATTCGGCTATCGGAAACACTCGATGCCGAACCGACTGTCCTGCTGGAGCATGTCTGCCGCCTCGGCCTGGAAGGCATCGTCGGCAAGCACCTCGATCGGCCCTATCGTTCGGGCCGGACCGGGGATTGGGTGAAAGTCAAATGCATCCAGAGCGAGGCGTTCTTCATCGTCGGCTATGAGAGGTCGGCGACCTTCGCTGCTGGCTTCGGCTCGTTGGTGCTCGCCGCGTATCGTGGTGATGAGCTCATCCACGTCGGAAGCGTCGGCACTGGATTCGGGCAAGCCGAGACCATCAGGCTGCGAAAGATGCTGGACACGCTGCGATGGAAGCGAAAGCAGCCGCCCCTGCCCTATTCCGGAAGTGCCGATATTGTCTGGGTGGAACCGACCCTGATTGCTGAGATCGAGTTTCGCGCCTGGACGACAGACGGAAAACTGCGCCATCCATCCTACAAGGGCTTGCGAGAACGGCAGGACAACGCCGACGTCTTCCGGCTCGACTAGCGAAATCAGCGCCATCCGCTAGATTGTCCGCCATTCGAGCTCAAGCGGAGTAGATGGCTCAAAATGTGCAATCTTTATCGCATGGAAGACAAGGATTGGGTCGCCAAATGGGCCCGGGACGCCGAAAGCCTGATCAACCTGATGCCCGCCTACCAGATGAACCCCGATCAGATGGGGCCGATCGTCCGCAACACCGCCGACGGCAAGAAGCAACTGGTCCATGCGCGCTGGGGACTGCCCTCGCCGCGCTTCGCCCTTGAGAAGGCGGCGAAAGTCAAGGCCGAGAAACTTGCGGCCAAGGGCAAGCCGTCAGATCTCGAAGAACTGATCCGCATGGAAGCCGACCGCGGTACTACCAACGTGCGCAAGCTCAGTTTTCCGCACTGGACGCGATGGTTTGGCGTCGGAAACAGATGTCTCGTCCCGGTCACCAGTTTCGCGGAACCGGATCCGGCCAGCCAGGAGGATGGCGGAAACGTCCCCAATGCCTGGTTCGCCCGCGACGCAGCCAAACCGCTTATGTTTTTTGCCGGTCTCCATGTGCCGCAATGGCAGAGCGTCCGAAGGGTCAGGGACGGGCTGACCACCGACGACCTCTATGGCTTCTTGACCACGGATCCCAACGACCTGGTGAAGCCGATCCATGACAAGGCCATGCCCGTCCTGTTGCTGACGAAGGAAGAGACGAACACCTGGATGCGGGCGCCATGGGATGAAGCCAAGGAACTGGCCCGTCCACTACCGAACGACGCCCTGATCATTTCGTCGCGCGAGCCGTACGGATCGATGATCGTTTCCAAATCCGGCGAACCGGTGGAACAGGGCATTCTGCTTTAGCGCCTGAACTCAGAACTTGAATATCTCGGAGAAACGAAAAAGCCTGCCGCGGGAGGAGGTGCGGCAGGCTTTTCCAAAAAATTGAACAACGGCTGGGAGGAGGAGTGCCGCTGTTCCGTCAGGCGCCCTTTGGGAGGAGGAATGGGTCGCCTGAAACACGAAGCTCTGCGGGAGGAGGTGCATTGCTTCGTTGATCTAAAGATACCAGGAGCTGCCCCGACCGCCAGCGCTCAGATCGCAGTGCAGCCGTGCGTATGTTGCAATGCAATATGGATCCTGTGCTCATTTTTCGGCCACATTGGAGACGGAGGCTTCTTTATGCTTGGCTCGAAACCGAGAACTCGATCACCTTGGCGGAGGGCATTTCGCACGGCTTCAGGATCGACCCAGGGCAGGCCAGCCAATCGATAGAGGTTGAAGCTGACGATATCGGTTCCGCTAAGCTCCTCGCCATAATTTGCGGGTCGCTGCTACAGCAAGGCAATCTCCGGCCGCTTCGTATGCGATGCCTTGAAACGGACGCAGTGCTCGACTATCTTCAAGTCATCGGCGTTGCTGGTGAGTGCCCCACGAGAGCGTTCGCGACTGCCGAAGTCGCTTTTTTACTTTTGACCACGGATGTACTGGCACTGGTGTTGAAAGCGATATTGGAAAGGTCGGTGCGGTTTCGCCCCGGCCTTCCTTATTCCCCTTAACGCAGAGCACCCGGCCCGTCGTTTGAGGGCATCCCGGCCATGAGTTCGAAAGCCTTTCCGGTGAAGCGCGAGATCTGCGGTATCAGTTGTCTACCTCCCTCCCTCAGACGGATTTCGGCAAGCTTTTCACGATTCACCGAACAAATGATCCTCGTAGTCGTTAGGCTCCGAAAGGAGTTTTCCGATGTCAAAGATCACAGACGGACTCAATGACCGCCCGAAGGATTCCACCATCGCCCAGAGCGGTCCCGGCCTCCCGGACGATTCCGGTCAACCCATCGAGGCGACCGACCAGGAAGCGGAACGCATCCGCGCGAAGTTCGAAGGCGACGCCCGAAAGAAGGTGAAGGCGGAAATCGACGAGCAGGTCGAGAAGCCCCAGCGCGGCATCGCATGAGTTTGCCGATGCCCGGAGCGTTCACTTCCATCAGCATATTCGCATTCGATGTCGATGATCGCGGGCGGCCGGTCCGGGCATGGACAACGGTCTACGACGGAGGAGAGGCGGAGGCCGTCGAAGAAGCTAAGGCTGCTGCAAGGTCGCACGCGGGCGCACTCGTGGTAAAACGGGAGGGACACCCTGTGGTGGGCGAGGAAGGCGATCCCGTGGTAGTCTTCCAGAGCGGGAAGATCGGCGACTTCGACTGAGCTGGCGCCTTGTCCTGTGGCACCCGGCCATTCGTTGGCGGGTTCCTCGACAGCGGCGCTTCGCCGTTGGCCGGATCAGGATCGAGTTCGAGCGCCTCGCGAAGGCCTCCTACCCGTCTCCCGGATCACCTAGAAGCGCGCCTGGTGCCGTTCACCAGAATGCTGTCAGCGAGTCCGCCAGCTTCAGGCGGAGCTTTCTTTCCAATCTTCCTGGCTCATTTCGTCTTCCTCTTCTTGACGAGTTCGTCCTGAAGCTCGATCCATACGGGCGCGTGGTCACTGGTATGCTCCCAACCGCGAACGTGCTTGTCGACCTCCGCCTTCGTCAGCCGTGTGGCCGCCTCCGAACTTAGGAGAAAGTGGTCGATGCGAAGGCCGGCGTCGCGCACGAACGCGTTTCGGAAGTAGTCCCAGAACGTGTAGATGCGCTCGTCCGGATGCAGATGGCGAAGCGCGTCCGTCCAGCCCTGGTCGATAAGCTTCCTATAGGCCTCCCGGACCTCGACCCGGAAGAGGGCGTCGTTCGTCCAGCGTTCGGGTTTATAGACGTCCAACTCGGTAGGCATGACGTTGTAGTCGCCGACGAGGACGACAGGCACCTCGAGCTCGAGCAGTTCGGCCGCGTAATCGTGGAGACGGCGGAACCAGCGGAGCTTGTAGTCGAACTTCGGGCCTGGATAGGGATTTCCGTTCGGGAGGTACAGGCAGCCGACCACCACGCCATCGACGATCGCTTCGATGTACCGACTGTGCTCGTCCTCCGGCTCGCCAGGCAGCCCCTTTCTGGTGAGGTGCGGCTCCTGCCCCATTGTGAGGATGGCTACGCCGTTCCATGACTTCTGGCCGTGCCAGACTGCCCCATAGCCGGCCGCCTCGATCGCTTTGATCGGGAACTTCTCCTGCGGGGCCTTCAGCTCCTGGAGGCAGACGACGTCCGGCCTGGCTTCATCAAGCCATCTCAACAAGACTTGGAGGCGGCCGTTTACGCCGTTGACGTTGTACGTCGCGAGCTTCACGGCTCAGTGCCGGCTGATTTCCGCCTCGACCTTCTTGCGAGAATTCCCAGCAGTCTTCACGGCTTTCTTGACCGATTCTTTTGTTACGCCTTCCTTCTTCGCCTCGTAGCGAACCTCGTGATCTTGTCCGCCAGCGACCTTCGCGCGATCCTGAGCGCGACCTCGGGGAGTGGATGCCATCTTCATATCTCCTGATGATATCGATCACTGGAAACGGTCGTCGATTCAAGAAGTTCCCGCCAACCTAGGGAGAGGCATTCCCCTCATATTCCAGAATCGGCCTCATCCATGATCGATTGCAATCGCCAACAACAGGGCCAGACGACGCTATTCTCGAAGCGGGATAGCACTGCCGCGAAGTGATTTCGCCGTCCTAACGGCGTCATTTCGGAGCCTTGGTCATCCATCTCGAGTGCTCCAAGTTCGAGAACCTCCGACGCCGCGTTAGAAGCTGACGGCGCCGAGCCACCGCGACCGCCGTCGACGCCTATCGGAGCCCTTTTGAGTGGCGGTGAGCCGGGGAACAACTTGTCGCTCGGGAGGTTGGGCAGCCGTCTTTGATGGAGTACACCATGCCGAAATACTTTCTGCATGTCCGCAGGAACGATGTCTTCGAAGAAGATCTGGAGGGCATCGACCTGGCCTCACCCGAACAGGCACGCGAGGAAGCAACCGCCGCCGCCCGCGAAATCGTCGCGGAGCGGATCCGCATGGGCAATCCCGTCGACGGAGACGTGTTTGAGATCATGACGGAAGACGGCACGTTGGTCGCGACGGTTCCCTTCCGGTCGGCGGTTCAGTTGACCTAGCGCCTTGGGCGCAGGCGCTCAGAAGCCCATAATGTCAAAATCGCACAGAGCCTGAAGCTCCCGAACGATAGGAATATCATCTCCCGTTCGACGAGGGCGACGCCATGACAGAATTGCAGCAGAGGCAGGTGAGCAACAGGTTGTTGCGGCGATTTCCGGAGGCCGCCTTCGAGCTTCTCGAGCCGCTTTTCGAGCCCATCGAGCTTCCCGTCAACCATTCGCTGGTGCGAGCGCGCAAACCGATAGAACACGTCTGCTTTATCGAGAGCGGCCTCGCCTCGATGGTTGCGGAAAGCTCGGACGGCAGAAGCGTCGAGATCCGCCACATCGGACGCGAGGGCATCGCCGGATACCCGGTCGTCCTCGGCGTCGACCGCACGCCGAACAAGACTTTCATGCAGGTGCCGGGCCACGGGCTTCAAGTGGCGACCGAAGATTTTCTTCCGATCCTTGATCATCCACAGGTGCGGCAACTGTTGCTGCGCTATGTGCATACCTGCGAACTGCAGCTTGCCCACAGCGCGCTTGCGGCCGCAAAATTTAACGTGCATCAGCGGCTCGCGCGCTGGCTGCTCATGTGCCACGACCGCATCGATGGAAATCATCTGCCGCTGACGCACTAATTTCTGGCGCTGATGCTGGGCATCAGGCGGGCTGGCGTCACTAATGAGCTGCACATTCTCGAAGGCATGCACGCCATCAAATCGACGCGCGGCAACGTCCGCATCCTGGATCGCAACAAGCTGATCGAAATTGCAGGCGGGTGCTACGGCGTGCCGGAGCAGGAGTACCGGCGACTGATCGAGGAGACGGAACCGCAGATGGTTCTCCCGGTCGGGCGCCCAGGCAGACAGAATGGGTTCGTCGCGCTGTAGGCTGACGGCTTCTAGTGACGGGTTCTCGATACTTTTGGTTTCGTGCGCCGCGATCCGTTTCTCGATGTCGTGAACTCATCGGAGTTTGCCGGATCTGGACCGCTATTCCTGGGATGGCTTCGGCGAAGCAGCAAGCCGATTTGCTCGCAGAGTGCATGACACTCTGTCATGGCGCTCCTCATGTGCGCGATTCAAAATCATCGCCAGCAGCGACTTTGAAGGCCCTCCCCACCGGCGATGCCGTATCCTAGTCGATGAGACCGATACTTGCGGCGATCGACACCGCCTCGGCCAGCGAGCGTACGCCGAGCTTTTCCATGACCTGGTGGCGATGCACCTTCACCGTCCGCTCGGAGATGCCGAGTGCATAAGCGATCTGCTTGTTGAGACGGCCGCGAATGACGAGCTGGAACACTTCGGCCTCACGCGGACTGAGGCCCGCCACCAGGGCCTGCTGGGCTTGAAGACGGTCGTGTCCGGCCCGCTGTCTTTCGTATTGGATGAGCGCCCGATCGATCGCCTCCATCAATGTCGCCGCGGTCGACCCCTTCTCCAGAAAATCCTCGGCACCCGCCTTCATCGCCTCGACGCTTGCCCTTATGTCTCCTTCCCCCGTGAGGAACACGACCGGCAAGTGCGGCGCCAGCTCGCGCAGGCGGCGTTGTATCTGCAGGCCGGACTGGCCGGGCATTTGCAGGTCGAGGAGAACGCAACCCGGCTCGCAAGCGGAAAGCCGGGCGAGAAACTCGTCTCCGGATTCATAGACTTCGACCCTCAGACCATGTGCGGAAAGCAGCCTTGCGGTCGCCGTCCGATAGGATTTGTCGTCATCGACCATATGGATAACCGGTTTCATCTCGATCGCTCCTGTCGGCGGGCAAGCGGCAGGGCCACACGAAAGACCGCGCCGCCTTCCGGGCGGTTGTCGGCACGGATGGTGCCGCCATAGGTCTCGACAATGGCGCGGGCTATGATGGCCGTCGGGGAGTCGGAGGCTGCTGCCTTTTCGGCCGATCGCAGCACCCCTACAAGGATTCGACCATCGGTGAAGTACGGATCCCCGCCGCCGTTCCGACCATCTCTTGTCGCACCGACGCCTGCGCGCTCGTAGGTCATGGAGATCTGATCGGCGGCCTTGAGGTCGCCGATCACCAGTTCGCGCTCGGCGTCGAGATCGGGTCCAATATGGTGGGTGATCTGCCCGGTGTCGTGGCTGACGCCGACGCCACGGTCGAAGCTGGCGGAGCCCAACCACAGGGGCTGGCCGTCGGCGCCGACGGTCGCCGTTTGCCAGAGGCGTATGTGGTGGCGCTCGTCCGCGCTTCGTCCGACTGGTTTTTCGAAAGCCAGATCCTGCTTCCGGCCGTCGAAGAACAGCGGGCTGACGGGCGCATCGAGATCCGGCCGATCAAGCGCCACGCTCAGGCCGATTTCGACCGAGGAGAGCAATGTTATCCTGTCGGCCGGATCCCAGCCCGAGGCGGCGAAGGCCTTGATCACCTGCTGCTTCGGGCCAACGACGCCGACGTTGATCGGGTCGCCCGGAATGTCGTCGCCGGTCGTGGTGACCATCCGGCTGAGATCGGCAACAGTGCTCCGGTCGCGGAAGATCCAAAGCTCCGGCATCACCAGGTAGCAGATGAGCAGATACGCCACGAGGACGGCGGCAAGAACGCCCGCAGCCGACTTCCATCTGCCTCGACTGCTTCTCCCCTGTTCCATTGCGATGTGCCGCTCCCGACTTCAGTAGCAGGGCGGATACGGGTAGTAGCCGCAAGGGGGGTGATAGTAATATGGCGCGGAGGCCGCCGCGGCGCCGATGGCCGCGCCCGTCGCGACAGCGGCGCCGTAGCGGGCCGCAGGGTGCGCATACCAGCCGCCATGGAATCCGACCGCACCCACGCCGACCACGCCGACGCGCCCTATTCCGGCGCGCGCCACGAACATGTCGATGAACAGCGAAGCCGGACCGTTGGCCTTTGCGATGTCGCCCTCGAGAACCTGCACGTCAAAGGTCAGGGTGCCGCCGTCCAGCTTGGGCTTGGTCAGGACCACGACCGCGTCTTCAACAGCGGTGCCATCGCTGCTCAAGACGGAGATCGTCGCGTTCGGCGGGTCGACGGCGAAGCTATCCTTGCCCTCGTCCCACTCCTTGATGAACTCGGTCGTGAGAACATGTCCGGCCGATCGTACGGGACGGTCGGCGAACACGATGGAGTTCGGGGTAATTCCCGTCATCGTCAGTTTGCCGTCCACCAGCGTCGCCCCGCCGGAATTGAGGACGGCGAGCGACGGCACCATCTTCGTGGCCGTGGTCGCTCCAATAGTCTTGGCGGCGGGTGCGGTGATCGCGTCTTCGGCTTGCGCCGCTCCTGCGAACGACACGAGGCAGGCTACGGCGAGAGTGCCGATCCGAATATGGCGTTTCATGGAGAATTCTCCTGTTTGCTAGTTCACGAGACCGAGGTTCACGAGCTGGACGCGCCGATTGTCGGCGGCCTGCGGGTTCGCTGGATCCACGGGCCACTCCTCGCCGACGCCGATTGCGAACAGACGGTCCGAGGCGATGGCGAATGTTGTCGACAACGCCTCCGTAATTGCGTTCGCCCGCTTCTGACTGAGGTCCAGATTGTGCTTGGCGTCACCCGTCGAGCTCGTGTGTCCGACGACAAGGAACTTGTAGCGCCGCAGGTTCGGATGATGCAGGGCGTCGGCGATCAGGCCGACGGTGCGATAGGATTTCGGTTCGATGGCGACGGAGTCGTTCTCGAAGTCGATCTCGACGATGAGCTGCGACAGCTTCGAAAGTTTCTGCCAGTCGGGAAGCGCTACGGCGCCTTTGCCTGCGCTCGCCGCCGCTTCTTCCATAAGCAACGCGAGGTCGATGGCCGGAGCTCCGCCCTGCAATCTGTCGAGCGTGCGCACCACCTGTGGGCCGCTCAGTTCCTGGGCGAATGGGTGGCCGGGTGCCAGCAGCAGCCCGGCGGCAAACATCGTCGCAAGTCGATAACTCTTCATTGTCCTATGTCCCTTCAACATCGTTCACCGCCAGCCGGCGTCGGTGATCGCCTGGCCGCACTGGCCTTGGTTCACGCGTGTCGCGTTGTTCAGGCAGGAAAGAATATTGCCCTCGCCCACCACCCCACTGCAGAACTGCGCGACGTAATGCTTGCAGATCGCAGTGAACGACGATTGGGCGGCAAGGCGCTGCCCGATCGAGGTGGTGACGCTCGCCAGTGTCGAGGTGCAGGTCGGCGAGACTTTTGCGGCATGGGATTCGAGGCAGTTCTGGATGCGGCCGCTCCCGAGGTTCAGGCCCTTGCAGAACTTCTTGATGTCGGATCCGCAGTCGTTGGCGAGCGTGCTCACCGCGTCGGCAAAGCTGATGGTGTCGGCACGGGCCGCACCGCTGAGCGCCAGGAACGCGACCAACGCCCCTCCTAACAGTCTGGTTCTCGTCGACATGCTACCCCCGTCGTGAACGATTGATCGTCAGAGAAACTCTCCGCACGCATTTGGTGCGCTATCGGGGGTGAGAAGGGAAGTATGTTACGGTTACACGGACCGTACGAGACGGCGTTCAACGCGTCGCCGAAGCGATGGATTTGGAAGCTACTCGCCGCGGTCTGGCGGCCTATCCTCCACGGCCCTCCCGAAGCGATCCAGTTCGAGCGAGTAGCAGAATAGTCCGAACAGCGTCGCCGCGAAATACAGGCTCTTCACGAACGCCTGGGCGAGCGGCGGAAAGGCGTCGAGTTCCGGCAGATGCCTGAAGAAGATGGCCGAGAAGAGCGCACCGCCGAAGAAGAAACTCACCCGGCTGGCGAAGAAGAGCAGATGCGCCACGAAGACACTGTGAAACGGCGAGGTGACCGGCACCCATTTCAACCGTGTCCAGTAACAGCAATGGAGCAGTGCGGCGCTGGCAACAATCCCGACCTGGTCCGAGAGATCCAGCGCCTGCCGTTCACCGAGGTTTGTGACCAAGCCATGAAAGATAGGGAACACGATCCAGAACAGGATCAAGGCCGCTGCGGTCTGAGCGGCGAGGAGACCCACGTAGATCCATGGCTCCGACGGCCCTGATCTTGAATTCAAGCTCCGCCTCCTCGCAGTCCTGCTAATCGTTGCTACAGCGCATGCGCCAGAATGCTCAAACCGCCGTGGCTAATGCCGCCGGCGCACTCATGTACGGCGCAGTTCCGGCCAATACCGATCCGACATACCAGCCGGATCGGCGTTGGAGGTGAATCCAGCAGGAGGCCGGGCGCATATGGCGATCCCTTCACCAGGTATTCCAGCGTCACTCGACCGGTTCGAACTCGCCTGGCTTCCACGTCTTGTCGAACCATGACTCAAGCGGCCCATAGAGGCGAAGAAGGACGTTCCAACCTTTGCCGGGCACTGTCTGGACCCAATTGGCCTCATGGCCTTTCGGCGCGGTCGGACCGAACCAGACATCGACGGACGAGTCCGCGTTGATCACGATGTCCTTCTTGTCGCTGCCGATGCTGGGGAATTGCCGGTCCGTCTGCAACATCGAACGCGTCTGGTTGTCATACGCCACGAACGACCAGAATTCCTTTGCAGGAATGTTTGGCGGCATGTGAATCTTATAGGTCTTGCCGCCATCGAACGGCTTGCCGTCCTTGTCGGTCGTGGCGCCGGCATATTGCGAACCGATGCCGACGCGCTTTATCGCCATCGCCGGCGTGATGCCCGTCGCGTAGTAGTGAAACAGGACGCGCGCATCCAGATAGCGAACGCCGGGCTGCAGCAGAAACTCGTAGCTGCCACCGACAAAGCCGGTGAACCAGGCACTGTTCGGATAATAATAGGCGTCCTTCATGCGCGTCTTGAAGGTGATGGTGCGCGCCGTCGCATTGCCGACGGCCACCGCTTCGGTGAGGATCTTCTTCATACGCGCATCTGGCGCGAAGGGCTTGCCCTTTACGATGCCGATGGAGGCGAGCTGTCCCAGCACTTCCGGATGATAGGCTTCGTTCGGCTCATACTGGACGATGTCGTTCACTTCCTCGTAGAAATGAAAATTATTGGCATGGATCGTGTTGAACTCCTTGCCTGAGACGTTGACGATCTTCATCGGCGGCGGATTGCCGGCTTCCGAAAGCGGATAGACCTTGGCGAATTTCCTGGTGTTTTCGACGGCCGTCGTCGTGCTGCCGTTTTCGAGGAAGCCGCGCCAGAAGAACAGGTTCCCGTAGGTCGAGGACGGCAATACGTGATAACCCTCGGGGATCACGCCGTCGTAGCCCGGCGGCAAGAGCAAGTATTTTCCACCTTTGCCCTTGTCCGGGCCGGCATTGCCGACATCGCCGACATATTCGAACCAATGGTTGTCGATCATGCCCAGAATGTTGGGTGGCGTCTCGATGACCAGCGGACCGGCTTTGGTGTCCAGCCACATGAGATTGTAGATGCTTTCGGTGTTGCCTGTGAGGAACAGCGAATGCGAGTCCATGAGGTTTTCGAAGATCAGGATCGTCTGGTTGTTGTCGGCGCCCTGGCTGGCCAGTCCAACCCGCATCGCTTCGACGGATGCACCGGGCATCGCATTGAGAAAAGCATCCACGCCTCGCATGAAATCGAGATTGTCATAGACCTTCTCCGAAGTGGCGTCGTCCGGAAAGCCGTCGAAAAAATTCAGCTTGCCAATCCTGGTGTCGACGCTTTCCGGCGTGACGATCGAATCCGGTATCGGCGTGGCCATCTTCGTCTTCGGTGCTTCGGCGTACGCGGCCCCCCAGCCCATCAGCAGCACCGCGGCAGTAGTGTAAACCCGTCTCGTCGCGCGTTTCATTGCTCTCTCCTTGTCGACCGCCCCGTCGGTCGTTTGTCATGAGGTCGCCAATCTGTGTGCATTCGGCGGCGCGAAGGGAAGTATGTTACGGTTACACTGCCGTAGCTTGCGGCGGGCCGCAGCCGGACTCCGGCTAGAACTTCACCGCCAGTCGCGTGAAGACGCCGTGCTGGGTGGCGTCGTACTGGAAGCCGCCGTCCTCGTAGTCGGTGTAGAGCGCCTTGTAGCCGAGAGACGAAGCGAGAGTGTCCGTCCAGTTATAGCCGACCGTCGCGGTGCCCTGCAGCGTGATGTCCGAGGCGACGCCGAAGCCGCCGACATCGGCCATGACGTCCACGAACCATTTGCTGTTGACGTCATAATGCATGGTGAGCCCGACGATCGGATCGGCCCAGCTTTGCGAACCGCTGCGGTCGACCGCTGGGAAGAATACGGGATCGATCCCGAGTTCCACCTTGTTGTGCTGGTAGCGAAGTCCGCCCGTCGCGTAGAGCTGCATGTTAGCCACGTTGACCGGCAGCTCGTAGCCGACGAGGGCCGTCGCCACGATCTGCGTCTGTTCGAAGTCGGCCGTTCCGCCGAAGGGGCCGAAGTCGGCGTCGGTCGAAATCTTGGCCCACATGACATCCGCATAGAGAAGCCAGCTATCGCCTGCTGCTTGAAAGGATCCTGCGAACACCCCATCCAGATCCTCGAGCACGTCCATGGGCGAGACGTCGACCGCCGCCGCCGGTAGGCCGCGCACGCCGATGTCGCCATTCAAACCCGCCAGCCAGCCGTCGAACGTGACCTGGAACTTCCAGCCGCTGTCGACGACGCCCGGTCGGGGTTCCGCCATGTCGGCGGCGGCCGCGGGCGCCGCCGCCAGGGCCAGAGCCAACCCGCAATAGATGCTTTTCATTTCAATCATGCAGCAGTCCCCGATCTCCTATGGCTCCGGCGTTGGCCGGAAATGATCCGGGCGCAAGGGGTAGCCGGTCACGCCGGAAACACCCCGTATGTTACCGTATCCGTTGGTTCCCGCGGACTATTGGCGTGACCACTTCTGCGACTCGCAGACGACCTTCATCACACAGCCTTTGAGGGTGACAGTGTCGCCGGAGACGCTGATGGTGCCGTCATAGGTCTTCTTCGCGTCCGGATCGGTGATCTTGCCGGAATAGCTGCCGCCGTTGCCTTCGAACGCGCCGATCTTCTCGCCCGTATGTTTGCCGCTCTTCAGAGTGATGCAGAAACCGCTGCCGCACGGCTCGATCGCGGCGGTGTCGCCGAGCGTCGTCTTCCAGTTTCCGACGATCGGCTCGGCTGCGCTCGCCAGTCCGGTCGACATCAGCAGCGCTGTGACGGAGATCAGGATGGGTTTCACGGTAAGGTCCTCGCATGGCTGGCCCGCCACCGGGCCGATGACCGAATGGACCACACATGCGTCGCCGACCGCAAGAAACTCGCGGTGTGTTACTGTAACCTACATGGTGTCGGCCGGGTACTGTGCCATCTTCACGACGACTACGCGGATGTGCGGGAGCCTTCGCGTCGCCTGGGCGGGAGCGATGCAATGCAATATGACACGGAGTTCGCCAAGCGCAGGTTTCCCGAGCAGGCGCTGGAGATCGAAGCGCTTACCTCCCGCAATGAAAGCTTTCGGGAACTTTGCCACGACTTTTCCATCGCGGACCAGCTCGTGCGGGATTGGGAGTCGTCTACGGCTCCGGGGCGAGACGAACGTTACGCCGAGGCGCTCGAACTCAGGGATTGGCTCGGCAAGGAAATTCACACCATGTTGGATCTTGCCAAGGTCGTGCCATTCCCGGCCGCCAGATAAAAGCGCGATCTCCGCATCATCGGTACTTCGACGGCTACGGAAAAGGAACAACATGCCTCGACTGATGGCGACCATCTTGATCTTCGCGGTCGCCGTCATCGTGGCGGCTTTGACCGCCTGGGGCTCCTTGGCCCTCTGGTATCGCCTGTCCCTGCCTGATGGCGGGCGGGCAATCGGCGCTGGCGTCTTCCTCCTCTTCGGTCTTTTCTCTGCAGCGGCGCTTGCCAGCCGGCTGCGCGTCAAAGCACTCCTTTCGTTCGCGGTCGTCTTCGCGCTGGTTCTCTTCTGGTGGAACTCGATCAAGCCGGAAGCCAACGCCGCATGGGCGCCGGACGTCGCCCGGCAGGTGACGGGTCGTGTCGACGGAAATTCGCTGACCTTGAGCGATGTCCGGGACTTCGAGTGGCGAAGCAATTCCGACTTTACGGAGCGCTGGACGACACGAACCTACGATGTCAGCAAGGTGAGGACCGTCGACCTCTTCATGTCATACTGGGCGGGGCCGAAGATCGCGCATGTCATCTTCAGCTTCGGCTTCGAAGGCGGCGAACAGCTCGCCTGGTCGATCGAGGTCCGCCACAAGGTCGGCGGCGGCTTTTCTCCCCTTGCCGATCTCTTCAAGAACGACCCACTGGTGGTTGTTGCTGCGGACGAACGTGACGTCGTCGGCGTCCGCTCCAACGTGCGTGGCGAGGATGTCCAGATCTACCGGCTGAGAGCCAGTCCCGAACAGGCGCGGAACCTGCTGCTCGAGTATGTCGCCGAGGCCAACGCGCTCGCCCGGACGCCGCAGTTCTACAACTCGATTACGACGAACTGCACGACGACCGTCGCCAAGCTGATGCGGGTCGCAGGAGACAAGGTGCCGTTCGATTGGCGGCTGATCGTCAACGGTTATCTTCCTAACTACGCCTATGACCGGGGAGCCATCGACACGTCGTTGCCGCTGGCCCGCCTGCGGGAGATTGCCAAGATCGACGTGCGGGCGCGGGCAGATGGATTGTCGCCCGACTTCTCGAAGGCAATCCGTCTCGGCGTACCATTCCCGGTGGTCGTCGCCAGGCCGTAACGTACAGTAACATACGAGGGGAAACGCGGTGATTGAGGCATGGTCCGCCCTGTCAGGAATCCATCGGCGAAGCTTCGCCCATGCCCTTAACCAGGACCGAACTCATGAACCTCATCAAGCACATTCAGAACCTCGCGACGGCTGCGGCCATCCTGATGATGGTGGCCGCGCCAGCGCTCGCTCCGACCTCGGCCGAGGCCCGCAGTGCGGCGGTCGGCTGCGGAGCGAGAGGATGTGCGGCCGTTGGTAATCGTGGCGCCGTCGTCGTCCCTCGTGCGCCCGTCAGGCGCGGCGTCGTCGTCGTGAATCCTCGCCGCTATTGGCCCGCCGGGGTGCGATCGCGGCTGGAGCCGCCATCGGCTTCATCGCGGGTGCCGCGGCGGCCTCGGTCGCCGGGACGCCACCGAAGTCCGGCATGTGCTGGTACTATACCGATAGCACCAAGAAGACAGGCTTCTGGGATGTTTGTCCACGATAACGCGTAATGATCGGTCAGAGCATCGAGCACGTCGATCGATTTAAACAGACAGCGGTGACGCAGCCGGAATGGCGATGGGGGACTTGAGCTTGTTTGGTTCGTTGACTGCTGGTCTTCTCCAGCGACTTCTTCCATGTCTCGCGCTGGTCGTGATCGCGGGTTGCGGCGGACATCCGAAGGACGTGCTCTCCCCCGTTGCGGACACGGTGCCGGATACCAGTCGCGTCGACATGCTGGTCGCGACCACGCGCGCCCGGTCGACTGTTCCGGGCGAGATGTTCACGGGAGAGCGCGCCCGGACGCCGTCCTTCGCGCAGATGAGAGTTTCACTGCCCAAGGTCCGCAAGGAGGGCGACGTCGCCTGGCCCAAGAAGCTGCCTTCGAATCCGGAGACCGACTTCGCCACGCTGAAGGCCGACGAGCTCAGTCTCGAGGGGGCGAAAGGCTGGCTGAACGCCTCGGTCAAAAGGAACCGCGACCACAGCGTCCTGGTCTTCATCCACGGCTTCAACAATCGCTTCGAGGACAGCGTCTACCGCTTCGCTCAGATCGTCCACGATTCCAACGTCCGCAGCACGCCGGTCCTCGTGACCTGGCCGTCGCGCGGCAGCCTGCTCGCCTACGGTTACGACCGCGAGAGCACCAACTACACGCGCAACGCGATCGAGACGCTGTTCCAGTATCTCTCCAAAGACGGGAGCGTGAAGGAAGTCAACGTGCTCGCCCACTCGATGGGCAACTGGCTGGCGCTGGAAGCGCTCCGGCAGATGGCGATCCGCAACGGCGGTCTTCCGGCGAAGTTCAAGAACGTCATGCTCGCCGCTCCGGACGTCGACGTGGACGTCTTCCGGTCGCAGATCGAGGATATGGGCGACCCCCATCCGCAGTTCACGCTCTTCGTCTCGCGCGACGACAAGGCGCTCGCCTTCTCGCGGCGGGTCTGGGGGAACATCCCGCGGCTCGGTTCGATCGATCCAGAAACCGCGCCGTACAAGAGCGAACTCGCCGACTACAAGGTGTCCGTGATTGATCTGACCAAGATCAAGGTCAGCGACGACCTCAATCACAGCAAGTTCGCGGAATCGCCTGAAGTCGTCCAACTCATCGGTCAGCGGCTGTCTGAAGGGCAGACGCTGACCGACAGCCGGGTCGGCCTTGGCGACACCATCCTTGCGGGGACGACGAACGTCGCGGCGGCGGCCGGAAGCGCCGCGGGCCTCGTACTGACCGCGCCCGTCGCGGTGGTCGACGCCGATACTCGCAGCAACTACGCCAATCATGTCGGCGGTCTGACCGGACTAGACGGCGGAACGCAGAAGATCGCAGTCAAGAACTGCGCGGCGACGCCGGCCGACCACGCGTGCCGGAAGCAGCGATAGCAGTTGAAACTTCTTTCAGGTAGACGAAACGCTCTCCGGGGGTTAGGTTGCATCAGGGGATTTCAATACAAGCTGTAACTGTCGCGCATCCGTGTGACGGGGTGGAGGATGCAATGCACACCTCGGTGCCTACGCGTGACGACCGGGCCGAGCGCCCCTGTCCGACTCATGAGGAGGTCAGGGCGCAACTTGAACGGATTCTGTCGAGCGGCGAGTTTCCCAGCGCCGGACGTGGCGCTGCCTTCCTGAAATATGTCACCGAGGAGACGCTTGCAGGCCGGGCACAGCGTCTCAAGGCGTATTCGATCGCCATCGAGGTGTTCAACCGAAGTGCAGGCTTCTCTCAGGAGGATCCGGTCGTCCGGATCGAGGCCGGACGTCTTCGCCGGGTCATCGAACGCTACTATCTCGTTGCAGGCCAGCGCGATCCAATCCGTATCGACATCCCCAAGGGCGGTTATGTGCCAACCTTTAAGTGGAACCATGCGCCAACAGAAGCGGCCGGGGATGCGCTGAACGAAGACGTCGTCGAGAACCGGACCTTCGCGGGACGGCGTCTCGCTTGGCCCATGCTGGCCGCGCTCGTGGTGTTCGTCTGTGCGGGACTTGGCTACTACGCGGGCGTTCTGACGGGGCCGGCCACCGATCGTTCCGGGGGGCGAATTCCGGGCGAGCCGACCCTTGTGATCGCGCCCTTCGCGGACCTCGGCGATGGCTCGCAAGCTGCACGCTATGCAGCCGGGCTGACCGAGGAGCTTCTAACCGCCCTGCCCCGCTTCAAGGAGATCACCGTCCTCGGCCGCGAGACATCGAAGGCACTGCCTCCCGGCGTCGAGGCGTCGCAGGTGCGCGAGGGACTTGGCGCTCGTTATCTGGTCGCAGGCGGGGTCCGCGTCGCGGGCGACAAGATCCGTGTGACCGTGCGCCTCGTCGACACCTCCGACGGTTCCATTTTGTGGTCGCAGGACTACGACGAGAACCTGAACGCGCATGAGCTCTTCTTCATTCAGACGGATGTGGCGAACAAGGTGGCGACGGCGATCGCCCAGCCTTACGGCATCATCGCGAAATCGTTGGCGGCCAACCCGCCGCCGGACGATGTCGGCGTCTATGACTGCACGCTGCGCTTCTACGCCTACCGCGAGGAGCTGAATCCGGAAACGCATCTGATCGCGCGCGACTGTCTTCAGAACGCTGTTGCGCGTTTCCCCGCCTACGCGACCGCTTGGTCGATGCTCTCGTTCATCCATCTCGACGAGGGCCGGTTCGATTTCAATCCGCAGAGCGACAAGGGACCCGCGATGGAGCGCGCGCTGGGTTCGGCGCGGCGGGCGGTCTTGCTCGAACCCGACAACACGCGCGCCCTGCAGGCGCTGATGACGGCTCTATTCTTCAACAACGAGATGAAAGAGGCGTTCGAGGTCGGCGAAGCGGCGCTCTCCGCCAACTCGAACGACACCGAGTTCCTCGGGGAGCTCGGAACGCGAGTCGCGTTCTCCGGGCAATGGAAACGCGGCGCGGAACTGCTGGATCGTGCGATCGAACTCAATCCGGGCGGAGCCGGATATTACTTTGGGACGCGCGCCCTGATCGCCTGCATGCTCGACGATCATGAGATGGCGGTGCGGCTGATCCGTAAAGCCGACCTGCAGAAATTTCCGCTCTTCCATGGCGTTGCGGCCGTCATCTACTCCGAGGCGGGGCTGTTGGCGGAGGCGAAGCGCGAGGGCGAGGTGTTCATCAAAATGCGCCCCGACTATCTGCCCAACATCGTGGCCGAGAACCGGAAGAGAAACCTGCCGCCGAAGGACAGCCTGCGCATCATCGCAGCGCTTCGACGGGCTGGACTGCCAGTGCCCAGCTCCACGGATGTCGAAGCCGAGTTCAGGGTCTCCAACGCCTCATACGCCCCGTGAAGGCTGTACGCTACTGTAACATACGTTTCTTCTTCCGGCCCGTTCCGTCATCTTCCGACGCATGAGGTGACCTCAGCCTGGCTCGCCGCCAGCCTGCGGATCAGACGGAGAATAGTGCAGTGAAGGAGGACGCGGACGGCTCGCTGGCGCTCTACCTTCAAAAGGACAGCCCCGGCGCGGACAAGGAAGCCAACTAGCTTCCCTGCCGCCGAACGGTCGGCAGAAGAGCTGCTCAGGGCGTCCTAATCCACCACGCGACGAATTCTTCGACTTTCTTGCTCACCGTCGCGAGGCTCCAGGCATATATTCCTCCGCCATTCGCTTACAAAATTAGATCACTGCAGACGGTTTATGGTCTGCTTGTTCTTGAGACCATCGTGGCTGTGCGAAAGATCGAGCGTCGGCGTCGGCTGCACCTTGACGAAATCCTGCACCTGCCGGCCGGGCCCGCCTTTTGCGATCGTGGTCCCGCCGTCGACGAACCAGAGCGCGCCGGTCACATAACTTGCCTCGTTGGAGGCCAGGAATGCATAGACATTGGCGATCTCTTCGGGTGTGCCGCGACGGCCGAGAACCGTTCCGGCGAGTGTCATCTCCTCCATCTGCTCGTCCATCGGCCCCGTTTCCTTGTGGGTCCAAGCCGTATCGATTGGTCCGGGGCAGACGCAATTGGCTCGGACACCGTATTTACCCTGCTCGAAGGCAACGCCACGCATGAAGGCATGAACGAATGCTTTTGTGCCGCCATAAGGCGCATTGTTCGGCTCACCGACTTCGCCAGCCTCAGAGCCGGCCGACAAGACCACGCCGCGACTTTTCTGCAGGTGGGGAAGCGCGAATTTCGTCATCAGGAAAACGGAGCGGATATTGTTGGCGACCGTCAGGTCGAAATTCTGGATAGAATAGTCCTGGCATTCCGCGACCTCGAGGAACATACCGGCATTGTTGACGAGGATGTCGAGCTTTCCATATTGCCGCACCGCCTGCTCGACGCAGGATCGGGCATGAGCCTCCTCGGAGAGATCGCCGGTACAAGCGACCGCCTCGCCATTGTGCCGCGAAACGGCAGAAACGACGTCTTCAACCGGATCGTTCGGCAGCCCGGCAAGAACGAGTCTTGCACCTTCGCTTGCGAATTTATGGGCGATCGCCTCTCCAATGCCCGCACCTGCACCGGTGATGATTGCAACCTTACCTTCAAGTCTTTCAGCCATGATCAGATCTCCTTGTGAAACTCTCGTCGAACCTCTGGGTCCTATCGATGTTCCCCAGAAAATTCGAACGTTCATGTCTTCGCGCAACTTGTGGACCTCATCATCCACCTGGAACGGCTACGGATGGTGCAATGATGCTGTGAGCACCAGTCCCGCACCGTATCGATGACACATCAACATCCCGCTCCATTGAGTTCTCGCGCAGAGCGACGACAGGACCGCTCGGGGCACTTCTCCACCGAGCTGTTCGAACGCTACCAGCGCTCGGAGCGGGCGCTGGTCGCCACGCCGGCCGAGATGTATGTGCAGGGGGCGTCGACGCGCAAGGTCAAGGCGATCACCGAAGAACTGTGTGGGCATGCGTTCTCGGCCTCATCGATCTCGGCGATCAACAAGCGGCTCGATGAAAGCCTGAAGGCCTTTGCCTGCCGCCCGCTTCAAGAGCCCTTTCCCTACCTCATCCTCGATGCCCGTTATGAGAAGGTCAGAGAGGCCGGCGTCGTCAGGAGCCAGGCGGTGTTGATCGCCGTCGGCATTGATTGGGATGGCCGGCGGCAAATCCTTTCCGTCGAGATGGCCAGCCGCGAGAGCCGCTCGGCCCCGTAGGAGTTCCTGTTGGGATTGAACCGGCGACCCGTCATTAGGCGCTATCAACTCTCCGCCGCCGTCTGAACCAGCTATTTGGCCGTGTGCGGATATCAGCTCCCAGTACCGTGAGATCAGTGGTTCGAGATATTCCGTCCCGTCTCGCGCTCAGCAAGATTCCGAGCCGCAAGTCCCCCCGATGCAGCAGCATCGGCAAGAAAACCTGAGCTGAACCTTGGGTCTGCGGTAATTTCTGGACCGGCCCAATCGGGCAGAACAAGCGGGTAGTCCTCGTCGGGTAGTTCAACATCTGCTGTGACCAAGCCAGAAAGTAAACCCAGATATTCATCCACCTGCCATATGAGACCGCAGACGTCGACTTCGTTCCGAATCTTTTCCAGCGCTGGGCCGCTGCTGAATTCTTTGACTATCGCTCGCGCGTCCTCGTCCGCCAAAGGAATATGATACTCGCTGCGCTTCAGGCCGCGTCTGGCCCCTTTGATCGTCAGCATCGGCTGTTCACCGCAGAAGCGAATCCTCGCCTTGCCGTTGTCGAAACGCGCGATCAGATGATCGGCGATTTCGAAACGAGAGCCGACATTAGCCCGCCAGCCTTCATCGACGACCAGAAATTTTCGCTCGATCTCGGATGCCATTTACGCTGAACCCTTTCTCACTTCTGACGAAACATTCGAGGGGTTTCGAGGTTCCAATCCAACAGGGACGACAAGCAGCATCCGCCATCGGAACCAAGAGCGCGCGCGCATGTTAAGCCCCACTAAAGGAGGTTTGAGTTATGGCGAAGAAAAACAGGATTCCCAGGAAGGTCGCAGGTTACAAAATTCCGAAAACAATCCGGAAGTCGCCGATGCTGAAAGCATTGCTGTCTAGCGATATCGGTCGCGGCGTATTGGCAAATGCCCTGACGGCGGCGGCTGGTGCCGGAGCAGCCGTACTGCTCGGCGAACCCGGCGAGGTCGCCAGCGCGGCGGGCAAAGGAGCGAGCAAAGGCAAGCGAGCAGTCGGTATTGCCGGTTCTGCGATAAGCGAAGCGACGGATGCTGCAATGGATGTCATCAGGGACAATGCTCGCGACCACCTGCCAAAGAAAGCACGGGAGGACGACCGTAGCCGCCCTCGCCGGGGCGCGACGCATTGACGCTCGCGCCCATTCTCGATTCGGTTTCGGATGCAAGCTTCCTCGAAAACTACGCGACGCGTAAATTTGCGCGTAGCGGTTTCGAGAAGGTCGCGGTCGCCGCCTTGGCCCGCATGGTGGTGTTGTTAATCAAAAAGCATCCAATCGTAGCCGCAGAACTTCTGCTCGCGGGCACCGGTCGAGCGGGACTGGTCGGATGGAGAGAGCTGAGTTCTCAGCTACAGGCGCATTCCAGGCTCGAAAGCAGACAAGTTCGGCATTCGGTTCCACTGATCACCCGCGGGAGGTGAAGGCGGGCCGGCCCAGCGGCATTGGTCTTCGGAAGCCGCTCTCCCAGCCCACCTCACCTGCCCGATCGCACGAGCAATCGTGCGATATCGGTGATGACGTCGAGCCAGGCTGCCGGCTGACCGCGACCATCACCGACGGCGACGGCGATCACGCCGCAGCCACTGGCGTCACCAATGAGCTGCATATTCTCGAAGGCATGCACGCCATCAAATCCAACCGCGGCGACGTCCGCATCCTGGATCGCGACAAGCTGATCAAAATTGCAGGCGGCTGCTATGGCGTGCCGGAGCAGGAATACGAGCGGCTGATCGAGCGGCCGGAGCCGGCTGATCCCGCCGGGCGCCTAAACGGACATCACGCCATCGTCGCGCGGTAGCCCGAAAGCTTCGTCGTCTTGCGCGATCACTATAGTTCCGCGTTGTCGTTGAACGGCAGGCCGCGCGTCCTCCATTCGTCCCTTAGAATATCTTCCAGGTCCTCGACCGTGAACTCGTTGAAATTCGCCCAGAGCTGGAGGGCGAGCGACTTCAAATTCGACGTTGTCTCCGGGTCGGCCTCGGCCGCCGCGGCAAGCAGATAGATCTCGTCGCGGAGTGCATCTCTCTCTGTCATGTCGTCCTCATGGCTCTGCCGACGCCTCCTTGTGCTGGCAAGCAGCGATCATGATAATTCCAAAGGGCCTCGGAGAGTTCCGATGAGGCTGCAGATTTCAGATGCGCGATCCTGCGCTAGCCACTCGTCGGCCACCTTCCGGCAGTGAAGGGTTCCTGCCGAGGCGTAGCGAGCGATGTACAACGTGATGAGGAGAACGTTCAGAAAACGCCTCGGAGGGTGTCAAGCCAGCCCCTAACTGAAATGTGGAATCTAAGAAGATTTGACGCCGAATACGAAGAATAGCATTAGCGCTTGGCCACGATGCCCAAGCTGAGAACCCACATCTCGCGATAGCAGAAGTCGGGGTCGGAAATCAGGGCGCTCTGGCTCTTCGCCGATCGCCTTCCATTGGTGATGGTCCGCTTCCGTCAAGTCGCACGTTTGGGCAAGTCCAGACAAGAATTCCAGATTGTTTCGGATGTATTCGCGTTCCACCGGCCTGAGTGGCTGACGGCGCTCTGCCAGCGTTGTAATGGCAGAGACGTTCTCCAGGCCCGCTGCGCGAAACCAGGATGACACGCGCGTTCCTCTCATCGCGCCGGACATCTGTACATCGTCGGAGAGCGCATCGAGCAGACGCCACATCAGTTTGGAATCCTGCGGCTGATACTGCCAAACCGAGATATCAACCTCCTTCACAGCAATAAGTCCGCCTGGTTTTACAACGCGGCAGAACTCCCCGATCGCTTGGGTGAGCTCCTCATCGCTCAGGTACTGGATGACGTTCGCGCTCCAAACTGCATCGAACGTGGCCGCTTCATACGGCAGCGCGAGGATGTCACCGGTTCGCACGCTTATCGGACAGGCAGGCTGCTGGCTTGCAATCAAGCGTTCGATCGCCTCAACATTTTCCTGCGCCAGATCTAGAGCGTCGATATGGCCCTCGACGCTCAGCAATTCCGCCATTAGAGGCAGGAAGACCCCGTTCCCCGCACCCGCGTCAAGCACTGACCAGCCAGGTCGGATGCCGGCGGCACGGAGAGTGGCATCATACTCGTCCTTCAGCGCCAGGTAGTGAACGTCGAGGTGGCCTCCGGCACTGAGCTTGTGACCGATCGATGTGACCTGTTGTGAATTCGAATTATCGCTCATCTGCCTGGCCGGTCCGAGTTCGCAACAATGAATTTAAAAGAACGTGGCTTTGTGGCGCAGGTCAGTCCGCCTTCGCGTCTGCTCGAATTGCAAGTCGGTTCGCGCGCGCCATCCTATAGTAGGAATACCGATTAGCCAGAACTGTCAACTGCCGCTTGGGCCCATAATCAAAGAGTTCCTCGCATGAGTTCGTATGCGCGCTCGCGAGGAGTAGTATGGCACTTGCTCCATCTTGTCGCATTATTAGTGCTCAACCGTCGCAGAGTGTCCGTTCGACAGCGTGTATCTCACTCCTATTGCGACGCCACTTCACGCCTCCAGGTCACCACAGCGAACATAATGGCATTCTGTTGAGGCATATTCAGAGGTGCACCCGTGAGCGTCAGGCTGTCGCCAGATAGATCGCAGTATCTGACTTGCTCGCTCCCGGCGCACCGATCGCCGCCGCGATCCGTGCCATGGTCTCGGGTGCCGCTGGGCTGTTGTAGGCAAGCGCATGGGGAAGTCGTAAAGAGTCACTGCTTGTCAGCGTCAGAAACAGATCCCCATTTTGGGAAGAGGGGCTCGACTCCCCTAGGGCGTGCCACTCTCTTTGAAATCGTTGCGTAATTTCGACGTGCGGGTATGCCCCGCCGCACGGCATTTCGTGCCGCGTACAATCCGATCTCCTTTCAACTTTTGGCTACCGACACATCGTGTCGGCCTGTGTTATAGTCGCTCTGTCAGGTGCAGGATTTAGCAGACACGCAAGGGGCGGCGATGGCGAGCGAAAGTCCTATCAACTCACCGAAGCACCCACGAAAATCGTCGGGCGGGGGCGCGCGTCCGGCGGAGCATGGCAGCGAGCGGCGCCTCATCACGGCGCTCTGCTACGATCTTGTCGGATCGACAAATCTTTTCCATCGACTCGATATCGAGGACTTCCAGGAGCTGATTTCCGCCTTTCAGCAGGCGGTGCGGTCGGCGATCGTCGCGCGTTCCGGCGTGATGCGGGTCGAGGCCGGTGACGGCGGTGTTGCCCTTTTCCCGACGGAACTTGGCTCGCGCGATGCCGCGTCGCTGGCGATTCGCGCTGGCTTCGACGTTATCGAGGCCTGCCGGCGCATCGGCCGCGAGGCTCGGCGCAGCGACGTGCATGTCCGCGTCGGCATCGCCACCTCCATCGCGCTGGTCCAGGAACCGCGCGAGGAAGTCCCTTCGCAGGAGCCGGTGACGGGGGCGGCGCTCGCCATGGCGACGCGGCTGGAAGCGCTCGCGGCCCCTGACAGCATTCTCGTCTCGGAGGAAACGAAGACCCTCGCTGGACGCGCCTACGCCTTCATCTTCGAGGGCAGCCGGTCGCTAAAGGGATTTGCCGAGCCCCAAAGGGTTTGGCGCGCGCTCGAACATCGTACCGAAGTCACCCGCTTCTACGCCTTCGGACGGCTTGGCGGTTCCTTCATCGGCCGTGCCGCCGAGCTTGAGACAATTGGCCGTTGCTGGCGAGAGGTCTTGGCCGGGAAAGGCCAGATCCTGGCAATCGAAGGCGACGCCGGCATCGGGAAATCACGGCTTTTGCGGGAGATCCGCAAGCTTACCCGCAAGGAGCGATCGAGGGCCTTCCTGTTTCAGTGCGCGCCCGGCGGCGCGCGCTCCACGCTTCACCCGCTCATGCACGGCTTTCCCGGCACGGCGTCCAAGGCGGCTGGCCCCTCACGCCTGACGGCCACAACCGTCGCCGCCGCGTTCGCGCACCACGGCATAGAAGAGCCAGACGTCGCCGAACTGTTTTCGTATCTGCTCGGCGCTGCGGGCCGAAACGAGTCCCTCTCCGGCAGCGATCCCAAGGCAATCCGCGACAGGGCGCGGCGGGCGACCATCCATGCGCTGGAGACCGTCGGCGCCCGCGGTCCGCTGATCATGGGGGTCGAGGATATTCACTGGATCGATCCGACGTCGCAGGACCTCCTTGGGGAAATCGCCCGCACAGTTTCACGGCTTCCCATCCTTCTCGTCGTCACCTTGCGCCCCGGCGCCGCGATGGATTGGGCCGACGGTGCCGACGTGGTGCACCTGTCGTTGAAGCCACTCAATCGCGACGAGACGAAGCAGGCGATCGAAGCGAGTTGGCCGGCACACAAGCGCACGGCACTTCCGGAACTTCTGGAGGCGACGGAGCGGATTTCCGGCGGCGTTCCGCTGTTCATCGAGGAGATCTGCCAGTGGATCACGGAGATCGCGCCTGCGGATGCGGCGAATATTCCTGAGGCAATCGCGCATGACGGCGAGGCCAAGGTCTCTCACACGCACGCGCTTGCCTTCGAAGGGATTCTCGACGAACGGCTCGCACGCCTCGGACCGGCGCGGGACGTGGCGCGAGCCGCGGCGAGCGCCGGCGGCCGTACGACGCTGCCGCTGCTTCACGCGCTTTTGCCGGATCTCGCCAGGCGGTCGCTGGCGAGTGCGGCGGATGTGCTGTGCGAAACCGGCTTTCTGACGCGTGGCCGAACCGGCGGAACCGTGATCTACCGCTTCCGACACGCCCTGATCCAGGAAACGATCTACAAGGCACTGCTGCGCAAGCAACGGCAGGTTCTGCACCGGCGGTTGTTCAACGCCGTCAGCGACGACCGTGGGCTGGCGGAATGGATCGACACCGGCGGGCTCGCCGACCAGGCGGAACGCGCCGGGCTCACGGAGGAGGCAATTCGGCTGTTCATCGCCGCCGGCTCCGAGAGTGCCGGCCGCTCGGCGATGATCGAGGCGCGCCACCATCTGGAGCACGCGCTGGCCCTTTGCACCGAGATGGACGAAAGCGAGGCGGTCGACGCCTTGCGGCTTTCCGCCTTCACCAGGCTCGGCCCGATCCTCACTGGCCTCGTCGGCGCCAATTCTCCGCCCGCCCGCAAACTGTACGAAGACGGCGTCGCCATCGCCCGCCGCCAGCCGAAGGAAGACCAGCCAAAGTGGTTTCCGATCTATTGGGGCTGGTGGCTGACCGGGCCTGACTTTCTCGTCATGCACGGCCGCGCACTCGAAGTGCAGATGATGATGCTTGGCACTGAAGATCGCGAAATCGCCCTACAGGTCAAGCATTGCATCTGGGCGATCGACTTCAATCTCGGCTGGCACAAGGAGACGCAGGAGGCGATCACGACGGGGCTTGCGCTCTACGACGAGCGATCGGCCGAAACCGCGCGAACGCTCTATGGCGGCCACGACGCCAAGGTCTGCGGCCTCGGACAACTCGCGCTGTCGCTCTGGCTGACGGGACAGGGCTCGGCCTCGGACACAGCACTTGCGGACATGGTCGGCCTGGTCGAGCGCATCGGCCATGTTCCGAGTACCGCCCATTCGCTCGACACCGAGGCCGTCTCGGCCTTCTACCGCGACGATTTCGAGCGGCTGGCGGATGTTTCGAGCCGGATGCAGCTCTTTGCCCAGCAACATGAGATGCAGTCGCTCGCTGGCATGTCGCTGCTTTTCGGCGGCTGGGCCAAAGCCCACAGCGACGACCTCCTCGCCGGCCATGAGATGTTCGGCGAGGGATTGGCGCTGCTCAAGGATCTCGGCGCCGTCGCCGACCTGCCGATCTATCTCTACATGCACGCGACCCTGCTCGGCTTTGCCGGCAAGTATGAGCAGGCCATCGACGTCGTCACCGACGCCATCCGGCAGGCCAAGGAAACCGGCCATGCCTACTGGCTCGCCGAACTCTACCGCTGCCGGGCCGTGCTGCGCGCTCGGGGAAACGTGAAAACCAATCTTGTCGCCGCCGAACTGCTGACCGCCGTGACCATCGCCGAAAGCCAGGGTGCGATGGCTCTGCTGCAAAGGGCGAGCCGCTCAACCCGGGAGCTGGGCGTTGTTATCGGACGCTGACACGGCCGAAGGCCTGACCCCTGCCCCGCCGGCGATCGACGGACGGATTGCCGACTTTCGCGACGAGCTTGCCGCCGGCTTGAGGCAACCGCTCGATACGCCGGCCGACCCCGGCGCTGCCGAGGCATGTTTTCGCAGGCTACTCCCTTTCAGCCGCCGGGCCGGCATCACCCGTCTCGCCGACCTGACCGGGCTCGACCGTCTCGGTCTGCCGGTGGCGCAGGCCATCCAGCCGGCCGCGCTTTCCGAGGTGACCTCGCTTGGCCGCGGCCTCACCCTGATGGAGGCGGCGGTCGGGGCGATCATGGAGGGTCTCGAGCGTTTCTTCGCCGAGCGCATTCCCTCCTCGGACTGCTTTCTTGCGACCGCCGACGAGCTTCGGATCGACGCGGTCCTGTTCGAAAACCTGTTGCTTCCCCACGCCGGCACCGCATGGCGATCGCTGCCAATTCCCTGGACCTTGGCTGTCGATGTCGCGAGCGGAGCGCCGCAGCCGGTGCCGCTCGAACTTGTTCACACCTGCTATACCGATCCCGAGCCACAGGGCGACGGATTGTTCATCCGCACCACCACCGGCCTTGCCTGCCACAGCACGGCGCGCGATGCCTTCGCGCATGGGCTGTTCGAATGCATCGAACGCGACGCGATCGCGCGGGCCTTCACCACCCACGGCTTTTTCGATCGTCGCCGCATAGCGACATCGCACATCGGGCCGAAGGTCGAGCATATTCTTTCGGTCACCCGGACGCAGGGCATCGCTTTCGCGCTTTGGCACGCCCCCTCGCCCACCGACCTACCGGTGATCTGGTGCCAGGCGATCGAGGCCGGCGCGGCTGAGCCGACCCTGGCGTTGCCGACGGAGGGCCATTCGGCGGGCTTTACCGTCGAGACAGCCGCGGCGAGCGCGATGCTGGAGGCATTGTCGGCGCGCGCCGGGGCGATTTCCGGCGCGCGCGACGACCAGACGCGCGAACACTATCGCAAGAGCACCGATCCGCTCGTCGCGGACGCCCGCCGCCTGATCCTCGAAGCCACGGCTGCGGGCACGGCAGCGTCGCCCTTCGCCCCAACATGCCTGCGCGACGTCGTGGACCGGGTTGCCGCCTGCGGGCTTGGACCTGTTCTCGCCGTACCGGTCGGAGCGGACGCCGAAGCAGGCGTGGCCTGCGTGCGAACCATTCTTGCGGGTGCGCGGCCGTTTTCAATTTTGCGTTGAGGGGTTGCCGATGACGAATGCCGGCAAGGAAGGTCCAATTCTGGTATTTCTCGGCCCCACGCTGCGTCTCGACGAGGCGCAGACGGTGCTCGACGCGATCTATCTTCAGCCCGTATCCCAGGGAGACGTCATACTCGCCGCCCATGCCTTCCGCCCACGTGCGATGGTGCTGATCGACGGACAGTTCGAGGACCGCCCCGCCGTCCGCCACAAGGAAATTCTCTGGGCGATGGCACAAGGCATCGTCATGATCGGCGCGGCCAGCATGGGAGCCTTGCGGGCGGCCGAGCTTGCGCCCTATGGCATGATCGGCGTCGGCCTGATCTATAGGTGGTACCGGCGCTGGCCGTTGACGGCGGAGGATGCGGTCGCCGTGCAGTCAGGGCCCGCCGAACTCGGCTTTCTGCCGCTCACGGACGCACTGGTCGACCTTCAACGGACGTTCTCGACGCTCGCCCGCCGAAATATGATGACATCCGATGAGCGCGACCAGCTCATCGCATTGGCGCGCGGGACGAACTTTCGCGATCGCTCGCTCGCAGCCCTATTGCGGGCTGGGGGATTTTCAAGTGACCGTATTTCGGCATTGCGGAAAGAAATGACCGGGCAAAAGCGCCAAGACACCCTCCTTACGTTACGTAAGGCACCTTCCCTAACAGTAGAGCGGCAGGGCCGCGACGTTGATCGCGCCTGGGTCGCGACCAATACTTTCTTGAGAGATTTGGAAGCCTCGCATATTGACATCGACTTGATACGAAATTACTAATTAAACGTGTGGTCGCTCAATCCTTCTTCTTCGAAAGCGATTGTGCCATGGAACCGTATCCGAACAATGTGACGGAACGCGTGAACCCGCGCATCGGAACACGATTCTGGATTTTCCCCCAGCCTCCCTTCATCCCCGGCTACGAAGAGCCCGATCGCGTCTGGCTCTCGATGCTGCCCGACGAGATCCGTGACGGACCGAGCGACCAGTGGGTGTACGTGGTCGATCCGTTGATCGAAAAACAGCCCTATGGTCCTGACGATCTGCCGCCGTTCGAAGGCGAGCGGCGACCGGCGGCACGATCTGGCCCGGATCGCAACTTCGACAATATGGACCCGAAATCGCGGGCCTACCTCGGCGTCCACGTCTATGCCTGCGTACATTTCGTGCTCGACATCTGGCACAGCTATCTCGGTCATCGCATCCGCTGGTTCTTCGACCCGGCCTTTCGCCGCCTGGAAATCATTCCCCTGGTCGACTGGGACAACGCCCATGCCGGCTACGGCTATCTGGAGCTGGGAGCTTCCGATGTCGGCGGCGTGCTGCGGCCCTATGCGCTGAACTTCGACACAATCGCCCACGAGGTTGGCCATTTCATCAGCCTGTCGGAACTCGGAATACCGATGATCACGTCGCGCGAGGCCGATTTCTTCCCGTTTTCTGAAGCCTTTTCCGACTGCGTGTCGCTGATTTCGCTGCTGCATTTCGATTCCGCCGTCGACCGGCTGCTGCGTCGGACACAGGGCAATCTCCTACTTTCCAACGAGCTCAACCGCTTCGCCGAGACCAGTCCCGAGACGCAAATCCGTCTCGCCACCAATTTCCGCCGCATGTCGGAAACCACCCGCGAGCCGCACGACCGCTCGCTCCCCTTCCTTGGCGCGATCTTCGACAGCATCGTGGAGATCTATCATCGGCAATTGGTCAGGGATGGCTTTGCCGACAGGCGCCTTTTGAACGTCGATCTGCGTGACTTGACGCTGAGCGAGTTGGTCGAGTTCCGCTCGCTGACCGAACGGTCGTTTCGCGACCGGCCGCTCTATTTCAAGCTGGCGCTCGAGACCGCGCGTGACCAGGTCGGCAGTGCACTCGCCGCGTCGCTGCGTACACTTGATGCCAACACCATGACTCTCGAGCAGGTAGCACGGGCCGTCATCCAAGCTGCCAGCCGTGGCGGCGCCGATGCGCTCGAAGCGAATTTTGTGTGGCGTGAAATCATCGGTCCGAGATGAACTCTAGGAGGGCAAACAATGAGCGACTGTTGCGGTCCCTATCCGGGCGTGGGGGAGGAGCCGAAAGGCCTACAGGTTCCTGACTACAGCACCTACAACCCAGGAGAAGTGAAATTGTATGGCCGACCTGCCACTCTTCTATCCGCAATCAACGACAACATGCTAAAGGAGAAAATTTATGCCGCGATGAACTCGAACGAAACAATAAACAACCTGAATCCGGAAGCAAAAAAAGAAGTCGGTGGAATAATCGACGACCTAATAAGAGAGATTGAGAGAAAAACCGGCGAGGACGTCATCCTTTCCCTCTTGAACGGAAGAATAACATTCACCGCGCTTGGTGACGACGGAATTTATGCGCTGCCAATTACCATCGGTGGTCAGACGCTCCACAAGCAAGTCCGGCAATGCATGAAAAGCATCGGCGTCATCTACGGATACGCCTATGAAGGCCATTGCTATCGACTGCCAAAGCCGCAAATCATGTTCTTGCCGGAAGAGGCCCGCACCATCGTGCAGGGCGATTGCGGATGCGACTGCGGATACGAGCCCAAGCTCGGATATGCCGTATGGCAAATCGACAAGCTCGATGTCGTCGTGGCGCTCGACATCCGTGCCGACGACGTCAAGACGCTCGTCCTCGACGCCAATCTCCCGGGCAACCGTTCGCCGCTTGCCTATGCGCAGACACAGGCGCTGGCTCCGCAACGTGGGCCAATGGGCGGATAGGGCCGGGAAACGGACGCCAAATCGGGTGGCTGCAACCACCAGCCGCCCCCCAGAGCGCCTCGGCGAAAGGGCGGAAGAGGAATATCTCAGGCTGCCGCCAGTATTGTCTCCGTGCTGGCATTTGTCTGCCGGTATTCTTCGTCGTTAGCACAGCAAGCCATAAAGCCATCTCGCCCCGGATCAGACTCGCCGATATGTCCTTTCGGAACTAGACTTTTTCGGATTGCAGCATAGCGCCACTACACTGCAGTGCCGAGCCCTCGTCACTGAAATGGCGAGATGACAGCTTATGGCTCCGCTGCGACCGGGTGTTTTCACCACGTAATGTCCGCTTTGCGGCGACGTCGACCGGTGGCTCGATGACCACTATGGAGGCGCAAAGCAGCCGAATCGTTCACTGCAAATAGGATGTTCGTTGGGCGACACCATTCAGCATGAAGCTCTTGAACAGAATCGAACCGGCGACACCTCATTCAATCTGAGATTGTTCACTTGCAACAGGCTTGCAGTCGATCCTTGGCTCAAAAGGCGAGGCACCGCAACATTTTCACCGTTCAAACCGCTCCAGCATTTTTCTTAACTGCGCATTTTGCAGCTTCAGCCTTCCGGCCAGCTCCCCCCTGAGCACCCTGATCTCTTCATCCAGGTTCATTTCATCTGCAGCGTGCAGGATCTGGGAGGCCTGGGAACCGTTCGAAATCGCCACCGCTTCTTTGCCGCGACTTCTTTGCTTGCGCGGTGCGACTTTGACAGTTCGCTTGATCCTAGCGGCATCATGTACAGCGGTGACGTCAATACCAGTACCACCCGATGTAGCGGGATCAGCGACCTCCACGATTTCGGCGACTTCGCCGTCGACCTTGTCGTGGAGGTCGTTTTCGGCTTCTTCAGAATGCACAGGCTTGAGAGAAATTGCACCGGGTTGACCGTGACGAGGTAGCTCCTCGCCTGCCGGCCGACCATCGCTATTTAGGCTGTCCTCGGCAGGCGTTTCAGTCGAACCAGAACTAGGCAACGCCTCCGGCGAAACCTTCTCGGTCGAGCCGTTTTCTCGCTTTTGTTCGCGTCCCTGTGAGACCAGTCGGGCAAGAAATTTCCAGGGAGACGCCATCTATCCGACCTCGCGCTTTATCCCGCAAGCAGGCTGCAAGTTTTAGTTCCGGCAACAGCATTCACCGTTGCCAAATTGTATCTCTTGATAAGCATGGAAATGCGGCCGGCGGTTGACCGGCTGCCTATATCAGTCGAGCTTGAGCCGTTTGCGCAGATCGGCGTTTTCAGCACGAAGTTTTTCAGCCAGAAGCTTGCGCAGCCGCTGATTTTCCTCTTCCAACTCCAAGAGATCCGCCATCTCATCGATCGCCGTCATCGGCGCGGCCGGCGCTGTCTGCACAGCCTTTGGAGCACGGCGCACAGGTGCGCGTTTGGCGCTCGCCGTAGCCTCGATCGCCCTTGCCTTGCGCCCTCTCCTCTTCACACCTCCGGCCCCGGCCAGACCAGCTGCTGGCTCTGCCATAGCGTCAGCTGACGCGCTCTCGAGTGCCGCCGCTTTCTTGGCGCGGGGTTTGCGCTGTTTCTTCGGCGCAATAGGCGTTTCAACAACGATCGGCGCATCGGCACTGGTTGCCGTTTCAGTCTCGTCGGCCATGCTCATCTCCTGTGTGTCTGATGCTGTTGTTGACGCCCCGAGAGGCGGTGTCAACAACGCCTCGGCTTGATCTGGTTCCGGTAAAGACATCTCATTGTTGGATTTGCCACTCTGAGAGCTACCCGACAGAAACGGCAATGCCTCTTCCTCCAGGTTACGAGCGACGGACTTTAGATCCATGTTGCCCCAGATCGAGTTCGACCTGGTATCAAGCTTTCGCCTACCGCTTTTGTACTCGACGGCAAAACTGCGTTGCACTTTTTTCAATATAGGAGGGCCTTGGAGGATCCGCGGGATGGTTTGGTGAAATGCTGGTATACCCGCAATAACGGTTAGCGGACTGCCAGTCTATAGACATGCTCATATCAGATCCACCGCAGCATTCCGGGAGCAGAATTTGTGGCCAATCGACTGGGAGCTGAGGGGGTCTACGCTCAACGCTCTTGAAAGGAAACGGCTACCAGCAGTTCGTGCCGAGACGTTTTCACAGGTTCCCGCGATCCATTATGCGATCTTCGCCGCCCAAAGAGTGAACATCATAGCAACAAGGCTTGCAGGGCTCGTGAAAGAATAGTTCTGTCCGGCCCGTAAGGCGCGGCACGCTTAGGTCTGCAAACGACTGCATTGCGCCTTCATTCCGGTCATTCGGGCCGAAACCGAGAGCCCCCAAAAGTTGACATTAGCAGCCAGCTAAAAGTTCGATGCTCGAACATATCTTCGCTGCTGTTCCACCAACACCGTGATTGCCAGTGGAGTGTGGTCAAGAAAGAGTGTCGCCTCCCTGGAACTCACACCACGCCTTCGTGCATAGAGAGACAAAGCGCGTCGGAGGAACTTTACCTAGCGAACAGTGGGAGGTCGGGGCCTGACTGCCCGTGTCCCAAGCGGCTGCCCTTGCCGCTCCCGCATTCCGTACAGTCCGGGTCCGTACGCGGCGTGGAGAACATTACGGCCCGCGAGCGACTGTCGTAACGGGCGAAATCGGTGGACGCCGCCCCTGACATTCCCATCGCATAGAACAGGAAATCGTTGCAGGCATGAGCCGCGCCAACCGCATTGAGCGTGATGACACTCGGCGCCGCCACATCCTTGTCGTCCACGTAGCGCTGGCGCTTGCGCTCGCCGTCGTTCTTCGCCTCGTCTGCAAGCTTGCCAGGATTGATCAGCTGATTGCACCACAGGCAGTTCATGCCGGGGCGCAGCGGCCGCACGACGCTGAACACGTCGGTCACATCGCCGTTGTCCGCCACCGAGACCTTGCTGCCGATCTGGACGCCGGGAATGAGGTACTGGTGAACGATCGCGTTGACGAGAAGCCGGGCGCGCATCTCGTCGGCGGCCAGGAAGATGTAGTCGCAGGAGAGCAGTGCCGCTGCCGCTTTCGGCGCCAGCACGTTGGCGGCGACGATCTTGACGCCGGTGGCTTTGTTGGCCTGCCTGATCACCCGCCGGGCGATGTCCACCTTCCGCGACGCGAATGTCAGGACGCGCCGGCGCAGCCAGGCGGGCGCGAACGGGCCGCCGAGCGCCCACCAAATGTCGGCCCGGCGAGCGCCGACGACGCGCGGAAGGTTTGTTGGATCGATGCGGTCGGGATCGATCAGCCAGATTGTCCCGACGCCGAGCCGCGCCAAGTACTCGGCGACGAGCGAGCCGACGCCGCCGAGACCGACGATCGCCACGCTCATGCCCGCCAGCACATGCTGGCCGGCGTCGCCGAAGATGCGGGTCTGCCGGTCATAAAGGGGCAACGCCTTGCGGGCCGCGCGGTCCGGCGCCGGGCGCAGCACCTGCCAGCGGCGGCCGGTGATTTCCGCCCGCTCCAAGGTCACGCGGCGCCCGCCGGGCAGCCAGATGTCACCGGCAACTGCGCCAGCGGCAAACACCAGCGCGCCGACGGCGTTGCCGGCGCTGATGTCGAGCAGCGCGGGATAACCCCGTTCGTGGCTCGCATAGTCGTCGGGTGAAAACGCAACGGTGCCGCGGCCGCCGTGGTTATGGATTGCGAGGTAGACGAGTTTTTCGTCGCGGCACGCCAGGATATGGCGCTGGATGAACTGCGCCTTGAGCATGCGGTAGCCGCGCTTGCCCGGAACGTAGTCGACCCCGTCCCGCGCAAGGAACAGGTCGCGCGCGAGCAGGCGCACCGATCCGTCAGGCGCCGCAAAGACACCGGCCACCATTACGGCGCCGTGCTCGTCGTGGTCGCCGGGAAACAAATGCCTGTCGAGCGTATCGTACATGGTTTCGGGGATGGTCAGCGACCACGGCCCGGTCATCATGATTTCAGCCATTGGATCACCTTCAGCAATTTGTGGAGGGGCGTTTCTATGCCGGCCGAATCCTTGCGGTTCGAACGACGGGAAACCTGCATGGCCGAACGTGCCGACATGGTGCCTTGGGTCTTGAGGGAACCCTGATCCGGAAAGCTGTGGCCGGTCGACAGCCCTTCGCCGAGCGGGCCCCCGTCAAGACGCGCAAGGTCCGGGACAACGAAATGCGGATAGACGTCGGCATAGGGGCACGTCGACGGAATGTGGAACCCGATCCAACTGACGGCCTGCAAAAAGGGCGCCCCGATCGGGACACCCTCCACAATCACGTAAGCCCCGCCGTCGCGATCGGCGGCGACAAGGACGTTATCGCCGCCGAACTGGCTCCGGATCGCGTCGACAGCTTTGGTGACGGCAGGGGTCATTGCGGGTCCTAACTGTTGTCGTCGTCAGCGATGGCGAGGTACTGCTGGCCCGGCCTCACGCGGACACGGTCGCGGTCGCCGATGATGCGGGTCTGCCCCGCGCCGGTCTCAAGGCTCAGGATGAAGTCGAGCTGGATCGCGACGCCGGCATTGATGGCGGCCTGCTTGATCTGAAGGCCGGTGTGCACGCCGCGACGGATGGGCACCGGCTTGGTGTTGACGCCGATTTCGACGTTGGCCGGACGCGGGCGCAGCTTGAAGACCTCGACGCCGTCGCCGGACAGGTCGACGATCTCGTCGTCCTCTAGCACGCGGTCACGACCCTCGCGCAACAGCACGACGGCGAGCGCCTCGTCGTCGCGACCGGCGAGTGCCTTCACCGTTGCCGCAGAGATCGGCGCGCACGGCCACTCGAGGCGCAGGCCTTCCACCTCAAGGCGGAAGCTGCGGTCGCTCTCGACGACGATGAAGCGCTCGATGCCCTTGGCGACGATGTCGGTCAACTCCTCGAGACGCAGCTCTTCAAGGGCGCCGTCCGACAGCCACTGCAGGACGATGTAGCCGGCCGGGTCGCGGTGGCCGGCGGCGGCGATAATCTGGCGGCCTGAAGGCATCGGGTCGCGCAGAACATGAGACGTGAACGCGAGGTCGGCGCCAGCGATCTCGACCGGCCACTTCTGGCCGGTCGCGGTAGCGGCGTTAACGATGGAAGTTTTCGTAGTGGACATCGGAGTGCTCTCCTTCGGTAAGAGGTTGACCGCCGACTCGCCGCGTGCAGATCTGTATCAGATGTAAGACAGCATGAGCCGGGTCGTCTCACTTGTCAACCATCGTCTTACATCTGAACCAACGGAGGAGCCTGTGATATGGTAACGCTGGAAAACCTCGGCTTGCGCGTGAAAGAGAAGCGGGGCACACAAGGCATCCGAGCAGCAGCGAAAGAAATAGGCATCAGTCACGCCACCCTGTCGCGGGTGGAAAGAGGCTTCATGCCTGACCTTGCAAATTATCGCCGCATCTGCCGCTGGCTCGGCATTGGCGTGGAGGATGTGGTCGGGGTGACAGCGGCGCCGCAGTCGATGGCGCGCGTGCATTTCAGAAAAAAGAAAACTGTCAGTGCCAAGACAGCTCAAAATCTCGCGCTGATGATCCTGACCGCCCAAGCAGCGATGGCGGAAATTCGGAAGAACGAGGGCTGACCTTGGCCATGTTGCGTCGTGGCTTCAAGACATGGTGTGAGAACGCGGCCGCGAACTACCGGCGCGATCTCGGCCTTGCACGTGGCGCTCCGCTCGATCCTGTATTGCTGGCCCGGCATCTGGGCATCCTTGTCTGGTCTCCACAGGATATTCCCGGGATCGGCAAGGAGGTACTGGAACTCCTGACCGTTGACGACGCCGACAGCTGGGACGCGGTGACGATCGAGGCCGAAGGAATGGTGCTGGTTATCCTCAACAGCATCTCCGACGACGGCCGACGCAACAATTCTCTCGCGCACGAGCTCGCGCATATCATCCTTGAACACGAACCGGCACATGTCTTTCACACGCCGGACGGGCACATGATGATGAATGAGTACAACGAAGTTCACGAAGAGGAAGCGGACTGCCTCGCCGGCGCGCTGCTTCTTCCTCGCGACGCCCTGCTTCAGGCGATCCGACAGGGGATGAGCGATATGGCGCTAGCCCGGCATTTCGGGGTCAGCGCCGCGCTGCTGCGCATGCGGCGCAACAAGACCGGGATTGACAAGCAGCTCTCCCATAGCAGGGTTTGATCAGGATCAACGATACAGGCGAACTCGCACCGGATGCAGGAGGGTGATAGGACCCAAGGACGGCGTATGGAACAGGATCTGGTATTTGGCTTGGCGTCAATCAAACGTCCACGATCCGGGCTCGGCACCTAATAGCAGACGGTCTGCAGGCGGTCCCAATTAAGACGCTCGTCCCTATCCTTTGCCCTGAAGGGATATGAACCGCAGCCAGATTGTTCAACCAAACAAATCCATGATTTCAAAAGCATAGGAAATCTCTATGTCACACCGGATTGAATGGTTAGAGAAATCACGGCTTCCAAATATCGGAGATTTCCCATTGCGAGGAAATGAAGGGGCCCAGTCAAACTGCTCCGGCCAAACTGGCGAACGGGTCTGATAAAACAAATCATGGTGCAGAACGTGGATCACCGTGAAATACAAACCGGATGACGTCCTTGTGACCTTGCCCAAAGTTGTTTCCAGCTTTGAGTTCCGCTCCAGTGGTTTTTTTGAAGTGCTACCCGGTTTTTGGTCAGCGGGAGCTGGAATTTTCCGGGGTTTAGGCTCAGCTCGGCGGGGGTGCCGATGAGCCGTTCATGAGCGAAATCGGCACCTTGTCGCCGATCGCGCTGTGTGGTCATAACTCGTTATGAATTCTTGGAAGCGACGGTGTATGTCGGTATCTTTTTCAATGGACTGGCTGTTGCTGGCGAAGGGGCTAATCACAAGTAGTTAGTTGCAATCTGCGTATTGCAGGTTGCATTCCGAGCAAATGCTTCGCATTCTTCGTACTTTTACGGAGGGGACGATGTTTAGACTTCTTGCAATTATGGCGACGGCGGGAGTTGTGGCTGGGTGCACTGCAGCCCCTCCCTTCGACTTGGCCGTCAGCGACAGATTATACGGCGCGCCAATCATGCGGATCGCTTCAACCATGGCGAACCTCAAGTGCGAGCTTTGGACGGCCGCTAACGATAAGGATCCCATGCCTCAGTTCGAGACCGACATCCCGTTGAAGAAGGAAGATCACAAGCCACCGGAGCCATGGCGGGTCTTTAATCTCCAGAACATCTTTCGGGCCATTGAATATGTCGGCGAGGTTCAGCTGATGGTCGACGCTGAGCAGACAACGGGCAGTAGCCCCTCGTTATCCTTCCCCGGTCTAGGCTCTGCGGCTCATCCTTTGACGATAGGTCTGGATGCGAGCGTCAGCGAAAAGGGCCATCGTGCTAATACCACATACCATTCAGTCGACTTCGAACGTCTGGTCAAAGGGACAGCACGGGAGCAAGGCACTGCGACCCCACCGACATTGCCATGTGGAAGGGGGGCTGAACTATCTGGGCCACTGGGGATCAAAGACAATCTTCAAATGGGGCTCGTCGCATCCAAGATGAACGACCTCTCGGTCTGGCCTAAGAACGCGTCGAACTCGGGCGTCGCGCCTGATGCAGGGGTCGGAGCGGAATACACCGTCGGTCAAATCCATGCTGTCATTGACTTCACCACTACTACTTCCATCAATGGTGGCCCCAGTTGGGAGCTGACACACTTTGTGGGACCAAATTCCGGAGAAGGACTGTTCAATCACAAGCGACAAGCATTGAACCAGGTATCGTTCACGTTTTTGCCTATCTGCATCAGAGACTCTTTCAAGGGAGTAAAAGTCAGTGAACGCTGGGAGTATACCCCTGCCCTGCCACAGGGAACTCCGGGATGGGCGAACTATCTGCCGCCCTGCTCAGCGCCGGAGATCCGGCGCAGCAAAGCCGCCGCTCTTGGCGCCGCCCACACGACCAACATTCAATCACTGGACAACGTCATTCGGCTACGGTCCTTCTAGGGACGCGGCCGCTGACGTCAGGGCAGCGTGCTTCGGTCCTGCTGGCGCGTTCGGTCTCAGTGAAAAGGGTGTTCCTTCCGCAAGTCTATCCTAAATCTCGTTTTGTTTTCTGTCTTCGGCCCTCCGCTCGAATCGATTGAGCGAAAGTTGCGCGCGCGGCCCCTTGGGGGAGGATCAGGGCCTTGCGATTGCTTCTGCAGCGTCTTCTCGTATACCGATTGGCTGTCCGACGGTCCCCATGTAAGGTCAACGAGCACCGAAGGTTGACCCCCTGACAAAAGGCAGCATGTACATGAATTTGCAAAATCGCAATGCGGGAAGGCCATCATCGGAGCCGATCGTGACCTCTCTCGATTTCAATTCGTATTTGTAAATCAATAGCTTACGTGAAAATGGCAGGGGGGCAACCTTCGGTGCTGATTCACAGTCTGGTTCAGAAGTGGCTAGTCGGAGAGGCGAAACCAACGCCAGGCACATTGATTCTATTTGCCAACTCCTAGACTGCGACATCGATGAGATAGCGCCCCGCACTGAAAACGACGCATCGCAGGTCGAACGCTGAACAAGCAAGATGGTCGCAGGTCTCGACACTACAAGCCAGCGCGACTTCGCTATTTCCAAAAGGGGCGTGCTTAATCGGTCATGACCGCCGAGTGGCTTCCAGCAATTCCCGCTGGGAGCCGTATTATTGCTCCCATGCTTTCTTGCCCATCAGGTGGATAGCATTCCGGGAATGCTGTTGGTGAGCTTCGCACAGCGGGATCACTTCCTCATCCTTCGCCTTCTGGCCCGTGCCACGCCACTCTACCACCAATGGGGTGATGGCAGGTGATTCGTCCACCGCACTCATGCGACCACCTTTGCGCCACCGCGCACTGCAGTTGGGCGACACGGGCAAAATGGCCGCGGTGGAAAGTCACTATTGAGTGTGGGCTCGACCTGGAATAGCGTCAAGCTTTCCGGGGATCGCCCCGGACGTTGTTTTGAGGAACTGCATGGACCGCGTAGACTACGAGTCGCTCATCATTCAAGACATTTTGAAATACGATGATTATTGAGTTTATCCCACTCGGTTGGAGCATCCGGCCCTCTATGATGCTTATATCGACAAGGATGGAAACCTCTACGGGATGAACCCACAGCCGCGTCGACATTCTACAGGTCGTAATCGAGCGCGTTGGAAAGGGCCGACCAAGGATCAGTTCTAGTGTCTTCAGTTTCTGCAACAGATCAACAGCTGTAGGGCCATTCATCAAATCGGCAAGGATGGATTTAGCATCCTGAAGCTGGTTCCGAGCAAGAAGTGCCTCTTCGGAGGGCTTTTTTCATGACAAGATGTTCACCGAACCGTAAAAGGTGACGCGGATCTCGAATTCTTCTCCACGATAGTCCTGCCGGAATTGCTCCGCCTTGTTGCGGTTTTCTTCTGTATCATCGACAGAAACGTAGACTTCATGCAGCAAATCGTCTGACGTTTCGATTCCGAAGCTGTCAAAGGTCGTGCTTGCCCACTTGGTGACCTGCTCGACCAACTCGCGGTTCCCGATGCTGAACCTACTCGCAACCGCAATGCTGATTTTGTGCAGATCATCCGAGGACCGATGAAAATATTTGTGGCGCCTCCTCGCAAAAGTGCTTGCAAACAGCACACTATCCTCTTCCAGCATCCGGAGACGGCGCGTCATCGAGGAAAGCTGCTCCTCGATGATCCTTTCGTTGGTCGTTGCGGTCTGCTCAAAATTCACTGTTCCGCGCGAGAACGTCACAGGGTTGTCGATCGCATGTTCAGGTTTAATGGCCTCTGTGACAGCCCCTTGTAGCTGACCGCGAGCAATACGCAGGTCTGACGGCCTTCGGCGTGAAAACTTGATCGAGCGGAAGGCGGCGATATCGAAGGGAATGCGTTGGCCTTCATAATGCATGTGAATGATGGGCTTCTGCACGGTATGGCGTATGCCAATCTCATAGAACGCATTGGGATTCAGCGAGGTCAGATCAGCAATGACCAGCTCCGCCTCTAGGAGAGCGGTGATGATCTGTGACGTAATCTGTCCAGGATTAGAGATCTTATCCGCCCGCAGGACATCAAAGTCGCTAAAATGCTCTCTGAATACGGGCTCAATGATTTCCTCAAGAAGCCAATCCGCGTTGATACGATCGTCACTGTCGTCGTCGCCGATAGGTCCGACGATAAAGCAGATTTTTCTTTTCCCGGACTTCTCTGACATTTAATCCCCCAACAACGACCGATGCTATCTGTAACAACCATTCCTAGAGTTACAAGCACCCGGCGTTTCACGCCCCACCCGCTCCAAAGGATCCAGGCATCGAGGGCGACGATGGCCTGCAGTACCGCCGGCAGGTTTTCGGCCTGGCGGAGCACGCCGCGCCATTCCTCCAGCCGGGCATCTTCGTCCCAGTCGAGATCATAGACCAGTGCGTCTCTGTCTGTCGCGCTCGGCCGGGCCGTGTGGCACTCTCGATCGCCGCCTCCGATCGGGCCAGCACCGCATCGATGGCGGCATAATCGACGCCGGGTAGATTTTGCGCGTCATCGCCATCGTCCCCGCCCCTTCCGGATTCATCGCGACCGTGCGCCGAATGGCACCGGCCGTTTCCACCTCGTTAGTCCCGACCGACGTAATCTCCGAGTTCTGTCGCCTGCGAATGCCATCGACCGAAAGCACCCAATCAAGCGACTGCGCCGCGATGCGCCAGCGGGTGCGCAGGACGTCGCGGGCAATGGTCATTTCGTGGGTTGGGGCGCGAATATCCTTCGTAGCGTCGTGGAGGACGAGGTCTGCGAGATGGACGAGCTCGCCGTCGATCCACAGCGACTCGCACGCATCGTAAAAGTGCATGCGCTCGATCCAGCCGTCACCGACCGTTGAGCAGGCGACGCGCTCGTCGAGCCGGGTCACCGACCGCAGCGGCCTCTGCATCGGCAATTTGGCGACCTCGTAATGCATTGAAATTATAGTAAACACGGCATTAACGAGAAGCGATAGCGCCAATTGCTTCCGCTGCTTGTTACGATCGTGGGTTGGGCGCCTAACCATCGATAAGTACCTCTTATCGATGGTAGATTGATTTCGAGGTCCAAATCACCGAGAATCGGGGCAAATCACGGCCCTGGAGGCTGGCGAAACCCGCGATTTTGGAGCGTCCGTGGCGAAACCCAAAAAATCACTGACCGCCGTCGAGCGCCGTGCCGAAGAGCTCGACACCATCGCCGCCGTGCTGCCGATCGAGCGCCGCGACGAACTCGCCGAACTGCTGACCGACCACGACGTCGAAACGCTGCGCCATCTCGTCAACCAGGGCATGGGCGACAATACCCTCAGGGCATTGACGTCGGATCTGACCTATCTCGAAGCCTGGGGACTGGCGGCGACCGGACGCTCGCTGCCCTGGCCGGCGCCGGAAGCGCTGCTGCTGAAATTCGTCGCCCATCACCTGTGGGATCCGCAGTGGCGGGAGAGTGACCCTGATCACGGAATGCCGGCCGCCGTCGACGAAAACTTGCGCAGCCAGGGGTTTCTCAAATCCGTCGGCCCGCATTCGCCATCGACGGTCCGCCGGCGGCTGGCCAACTGGTCGACGCTGACCAAGTGGCGCGGCCTTGACAGCGCCTTTGCCTCCCCTGCCCTCAAATCGGCCATTCGCCTCGCGATCCGAGCCGCGCCAAGACAACGTCTTCGCAAGAGCGCCAAGGCGGTTACCGGCGATGTGCTGGCAAGACTGCTGGCGACCTGCGCCACCGACAGCCTGCGCGATCTCCGCGACCGGGCAATCCTGATGGTCGCCTTTGCCTCCGGCGGTCGCCGGCGCAGCGAGATCGCCGGACTGCGGCGCGAACAGCTGACGGTCGAGCCGCCGATCCCGGTCGAGGACGGCGCCCCCCTCCCCTCGCTCGCCATCCATCTCGGTCGCACCAAGACCACCTCGGGCGAACAGGACGATGTCGTCTATCTGACCGGCCGGCCGGTGGAGGCGCTCAACGCCTGGATGGTGGCCGCCAGGATCGAGGGCGGAAGCGTGTTTCGGGCCATAGGACGATGGGGGACGGTGTCGCGGCGGGCGATCGATCCGCAGTCGGTCAATGCGATCATCAAGCAGCGGGTGGAACTGGCTGGATTAGACCGTGGGGAGTTTTCAGCGCACGGGATCCGATCGGGATTTCTCACTGAGGCGGCCATCCGCAACATCCCGCTCCTCGAAGCCATGGAACAGTCGCGTCATCGGTCAGTGCAACAGGCGTCGAACTACTACAACAACGCTACACGTCCAAGCGGACGCGCCGCCCGTATGCTATGACGCTGGCGTCTGTTCTGTGTCCGAAGATAACGAAAGATCTCCCGCTCGAGCTAAAGTGTGCCTATTTGCGTGAGCACCTCGCGCCAAAACTTGCTAACAGAGTAGGTAACCACAGCCCCCACCCTCGCGAAGGAGTTCGATCAGTAGGTCGACGGTTTCAATCCCGAGACGGCGCGTGCTTTGAGTGAGAGCTCCCCTCGCCGCTCTGCTCCGTAGTCAAAAAAGTTCGTTGGCAAACAGGTCGATTCGGCCGAGATCTCAATGTGTTCCGCGGCAAGAGTTACTACGGCTGGATTAAGCGATCACTTGGCTTGCGCTTTTCCAACGCCGGAGAGGAATCGAAGTTTCTCTCGGATAGCTAGATAACTCTTTGTTTTCCATGGATGCGAGCCTCGAAACCATCGATTTCACGGGAAGGACCAGTCGGTGTATTAACTGCTTGTTAACCAAAAAACTCTTGCCCGGCTGACAGAATCGGGGCCTATTGCCATCGGCGGAATTCTTTCGATTGTTCGCTTCAAACCGCCACTGGCAAGAAACGGGTTATGGG
>NZ_JBPWQY020000003.1:0-326750 GCF_051810725.1 Rhizobium zaerense
ATGCCGACCAAGGCCGCGATTGTTGAGAAAGCCAAGAGAGCGAGTCGAGTTTCGATCGACGAGACGATCGCGCAGGACTCGACGATGCTCAGCAGTCAATTGCAGGTGTTGTTCGAGCGGTTGTTTTCGCCCGATGCCCGCAAATCGCTGCGGCGGTTCAGCAGCACAGAGACTGCCAAGCTGCTCGGCGTTACCGACAGCTATGTTCGCCACCTCGCCGCCCAAGTGGAAAACATCAATCCGGAAAAGACGGCGGCCGGTCGACGGGTGTTCTCGCTTGAGGAAATCCATGCAATGCGCCACCATCTCGGGCGCACCAAACCTTCCTATCTGCCCATGCGCAGGCCGGGGGACCATCTCCAGGTGATCGCCGTCACCAATTTCAAGGGCGGTTCCGGCAAGACGACGACATCAATTCACCTCGCGCAGTTCCTGGCTCTTCGCGGCTACCGCGTGCTCGCCGTCGACCTCGATCCGCAGGCGTCGATGTCGGCGATGCTCGGGTACCAGCCCGAATTCGATGTCGGCGAAAACGAGACGCTTTACGGTGCCATCAAATATGACGAAACGCGCCGCGACGTAGCCGACATCGTCCGCCAGACCTATTTTCCGGGGCTCGATCTCATCCCCGGCAATCTCGAACTGCACGAGTTCGAGCACGATACTCCAAAGGCGCTCGCCGACACCAATCGCGACGACAAGGACATGTTCTTCATGCGGGTCGGCAATGCGCTGCATTCGCTGGAGCAGAGCTATGACGTCGTCATCATCGATTGCCCGCCGACCCTCGGCTTCCTGACGCTGTCTGCTCTCTGCGCTGCCACCTCCGTCCTCATCACCGTCCATCCGCAGATGCTCGACGTCGCGTCGATGAACCAGTTCCTGACGATGACTTCCGACCTTCTGGCCGTGGTGAAGCAGGCAGGCGGCAATCTCGATTATGATTGGATGCGCTATCTGATCACCCGCTATGAGTCCAATGATGGACCGCAGGCGCAGATCGTCGCCTTCCTGCGCAGTCTGTTCGGCGAGCGCGTGCTGACCTCGATGATGGTCAAGTCCACAGCGGTCTCGGACGCGGGCCTGTCCAAGCAGACAATCTACGAGGCGGGACGCGAGACGATGCATCGCCAAACCTATGACCGCGGGGTGGAATCCGTCGACAGCGTCAATGCCGAGGTCGAGCAACTCATTCGCAGCGCATGGAGCAGGACATGAGCCCAAAAGGACGCGACATCCTGAAGAGCATGGTCGGTGCGGTCGAGCCGACACGGCCGGAGGTGCCGAGCGTTCAACAGCCGCATCGGCCATCGGGAGCAGTCAAGGCGATGAACCTGTCGCTCGGACGGCTGGGAGAGGAAGCAGCGGCCGCCAAGGCGCTGCGCGAATCGCTGGCCTCCGGCGACAAGGTGCTGGAGATCGATCCGGCTGCCGTCGAAATGTCCTTCATCCGCGACCGTATCCCGGTCGACAAGGATGCCGAGTTCGAGCGATTGAAGCAGTCCATCCAGGAAAGCGGACAGCAGGTTCCGATCCTGGTGCGGCCGGACCCGGGAAGGGCCGGGCGCTACCAGGCCGCCTATGGCCACAGGCGCCTGCGGGCCGCCGCAGAGATCGGGCTTCCTGTTAAGGCCGTCGTGCGAAAGCTCACAGATGAAGAGCTGATCCTTGCACAGGGTCAGGAAAATGGCCCCCGTGTCGACTTAAGTTTTATCGAACGGGCATTGTTTGCTCGTCGCATGGATGAACATGGCTTCAGCCGCGACATGATTGCCAAGGCGCTGGCGACGGACAAGCCGGAAACGTCAAGGCTCCTGCAGGTGGCACAGACGATCGACCCCGAGATCATTCTCGCCATCGGCCCGACCCCCAAGGTCGGTCGTCCACGCTGGTTGGCGTTTGCCGAGAAATTCAGAGAGACGGGCGGACAGAAGAAGGCGCGGGCTGCAATCAGTGCCGCCGGTTTTGACGCGTTGGAGACCAACAGCCGCTTCGATGTCATCTGGAAGGCACTGGAGGAGAAGAGCGCACCGCAGCGGGCCGAGCAGACGCTCCGGACCCAAGGCGGCGCGCCGCTTGCTTTGGTAGCCCGTTCCGGCAAAACCTTTCGCATCACCGCCAGATCGGCGGCGTTTTCGGAATTCCTGGCTCAGCGGTTGGTAGGCCTCGCCGCCGAGTTCGAAGAGGAAAATGAGGGAAAATGAGGCAGTTAGACCGGTTGTCAGCTGACAATCCGAATAGGAGATAACGCGCAAAAGAAAAAAGCCCCCGAACGTCACCGTCACGGAAGCTTTCCTCGTAGTCTTGAACACCTCCGAGAATCGCACTTCCGAGAATCGCTGTCAAGAGTATTTGGCGCCGTTTTGGTGAGTGGATTTCTTTTGCCTCGTTGAGGTGGAAGATATGGAAACCGGGAATGTGACGACGCCTTTCGGGCGGCGGTCGATGACGCTTGGCATGCTTGCAAATCAAGTCATGGCCGGGGAGATCAAGCCGGATCAGTCGGTCGATAAGTGGAAATTGTTTCGCGCGCTATGCGAAGCAAAGCCGCTGCTCGGCATCGGCGATCGAGCGCTTGCCGTGCTCAACGCTCTTTTGAGCTTTTATCCGAAGAATGAGCTGGCCCAGGGAAACGGTTTGATCGTCTTCCCGTCGAATATCCAGCTTTCGCTCAGAACGCATGGCATGGCCGAACAGACTGTGCGGCGTCATCTCGCCGCGCTCGTCGAGGCAGGTCTTCTGCTGCGCAAGGATAGTCCCAATGGCAAGCGTTATGTCCGCAGAGACAGGACAGGGGAGGTCAACGAGGCTTTCGGTTTCTCGCTTGCGCCGCTGCTTGCCCGTGCCGAGGAGATCGAACGGCTTGCGGCCGAGGTGATGGCTGAGCGGCTGCATGTCCAGCGTCTGCGTGAACGCATCACTCTTTGCCGCCGTGACATTGCAAAACTGATCGAAGCGGCAGTTGAAGAAGACATCCCTGGGGATTGGCAAAGCCTATACCGCGAATTCCGGGACCTGATCGAAGGCCTGCCGCGATCGCCGACAACAGCGCAGCTTGAACTGATGCTGGGTGAATTGACGGGCCTGCGCACAGACGTTCTTAACCAGCTGGAAATTCGAGTTAAATCAACAAAACAACGCGGCAATGCCGATTATATCGAGCGTCACATACAGAATTCAAATCCCGACTCCATCTCTGAACTTGAACCACGCTTCGAAACGAAGCAGGGCGCGACAGCTGAGCAAGACAACGACCGAGGGGCCGTGACGCCAAAGAAGGGTGGGGGTGAGACTGCCCATCCGCACGGTCAGAAGAAGGAGGAAGAGCAAAGTCGACGGGCGGGCGTCCGCAATGATGGTGGCGGACTGAAATCCTTCCCACTCGGCCTGGTTCTGCAGGCCTGCCCGGAAATCCTTACCTATGGGCCGGCTGGCGTAATCCGCAACTGGCGTGATCTGATGGCCGCGGCCGTCATCGTTCGATCGATGCTGGGCGTCAGTCCGTCGGCCTACGAAGAGGCGGCCAATGTGATGGGTCCGGAAAACGCCGCGACCGTGATGGCATGCATCCTGGAGCGCGGCGGCCACATCAATTCGGCCGGTGGCTATCTTCGTGGCCTGACGCGGCGAACCGAAAAGGGCGAATTCGCGATCGGGCCGATGCTGATGGCGCTTCTGCGGGCAAATGTGCCGGCCGGGCGGAAAGTTGGATAGGTCTTCGGCTCCGTGCGGCGGGCGCCCGTAGCTCGCGGCTTTGAGCGGCCGGGTAGCGATGTCGATCTTAATCTTAAAACGCCATCGGAATGGCAGGCGCTCGCAGGCGACCGGATGATCGGAGCGATCATGAAAGAGGAGAGGAGGGGCCTTGATCCTAAAACGCTACTCGTCTGACGTTTGAAGATACGGAATCCGCACCCCGCATCGATCGCCTACCGTACCATTCATGCGTTCGCACCCCATCGCTAAATGACGACTCGATCTTGCGAAGCTCGCTCCCGCTCATGGTAGCCGTCCAAGGGGCGGGCGTCTTCGTAGTGATCGGGTTAGGAGGCCTCCTGGAAATGTTGGCGGAACCGGGCCGACGTTGAGGTAAGTTGTGACGAGACGACGGAGAATCTCGCTCTACCGCGCCCGGCGAGAAACACGTGCCAAGCCGCGTCTTTGGCAACCTGACGTTGTGAAGGCGTGATCGATGCCATCCTTTTGTGCAGTCGTCAAAGACGGGGCCAGGTCTGCGACTCACAGACGACCTTAAGGACGCAGCCCTTCATCTTCAGCGCGTCGCCGGAGACCGTCAGGGAGCCGTCGTAAGTCTTTTTCGCATCTGGATCGGTGATCTTGCCCTCGTAGCTTCCGTCCTTGCCATTGAAGTTCCCGATCTGCTCGCCGGCATGCTTGCCGGATTTCAACGTGATGCAGTAGCCACTGCCACAGGGAGCGATCGCGGCGGTATCGCCAAGTTCGGTCTTCCAGTTCCCGACGATCGGGTCTTGTGCATAGGCGATGGCTGCGGAGGCTGCGAGTGCGGCGGCAGCGAAAATTATGCGGTTCATGATGTGCTCCTCGGTTGAATTGGCCCGGAGTCTACGGCTTTGCGCCATGCGAGGCTCGTAGCTTCTGGTATGCTCTGTCCGATTGGGACCTGCACTTTTGCGGAACTACTGATCGTAAGAAAAGAACGCCCAAAGCCAATCCGGAGAGGCATTGCCGGTTCGTCTCGAATACCACGACGTTCCTTTACGATGAGGGACGTTCACTTCGGGAAGAGGAACGTCAGCGCCACGCGGCAGCCGAGCCCTTGAGGTCCGTCCGTTCACGGGGGCATCCGCCCGATACCGGATCCCGGCCACGCGGCTGATTGGCTGCTGCAGATTGAAAGTCATTATTGCCGTCCGCAGTTCGGCGTCGGTCGTCCTTCCTCGCAGTGTTTGACTGCTGGCTGCGCCCCATTCGTGCCCGCCAGGTTGTTGACGTGGCTCGCATAGTTGTCTCGCGTATCCTGATCGAGCGCGGCAACGGGCGCGGCTAGAACCAGACCAGCGACGTTGCCCGCGGCGGTCGCCGCTCCGGTGGTCGCAACCAAGATCTGATCGCCAAGTCCGACGTGACTGTCGGTCAGCGTCTGCCCCTCCGAAATGCGCTGGCCAATGAGCTGCACGATTTGTGGCGATTCCGCGAACTTGCCGTGGTTCATGCTGTCGCCCGATTTGATCTTGGTAAGGTCGATCACCATGATCTTATTGTCCTCGAGCTCCTTCTTATACGGGGCCTGCTCCGGGTCGATGGCGCCGAGCCGGGAGACGTCGCCCCAGACCCGGCGCGAAAACGCCAGCGCCTTGTCGTCACGGGAGACAAACAGCGTGAACTGTGGGTGCTGCTTTCCCATATCGGCAATCTGCTGCCGGAACACGTCCACGTCGACGTCGGGAGCCGCCAGCATGACGTTCTTGAATTTCTCCGGCAGCCGGCCGTTGCGGATAGCCATCTGGCGCAAGGATTCCAGAGCCAGCCAATTGCCCATCGAATGCGCGAGGATCGAGACTTCCTTCACCTCGGGATCCTTTGCCAGATACTGGAAAAGCGTCTCGAGGGCGTTGCGGGTGTAGTTGGTGCTTTCGCGGTCATAGCCGTAGGCGAGCAGGCTGCCGCGCGACGGCCATGTCACCAGGACGGGCGCGCTATGGACGCCGGAGTCGTGAACGATCTGTGCGAAGCGGTAGACCGCATCCTCGAACCGGTTGTTGAAACCGTGAATGAACACGAGAACGCTGCCGTCAGGAGTTTTCCTGACGGTCGCGCTCAGCCACTTCTTGGCTTCGTCGACGTTAAGATCGTCGGCCTTCACGGTGGCGAAGTCCGTCGCCGGATTGGACGGCAATCTCTTCGGCCAGGCGACCTGTCCTTCCTTGCGAACCTTGCTGGGCGGAATCGAGATCGTCATGTCGGCGAAGGCCGGGGCCAGCGCACGTTCTCCGTTGAACATCTCGCCCGGAACGGTCGACCGGGTGCGGGTCGTCGCGATCAGCATGTCGACCTTCGGCGACTGCGGTGACGTGTCGGCCACGGGTGTCAGCACGTCCTTTGGATGGCCGCCGCATCCGGGTAGTGCCATGATCATTGAACATACAAGAAACCAACGAAGCCAGCTCGTTTGAGCCGATACCGGCGCTACGCCACTTTGACTGCTCACAGATCACCCTCATCAAAAAAATGTCTACAGACAGCCCCTCGATCGCCTCGTCCTAACAGTAGTAGACGCCGACCGCGCAGCGCCTGACGGTGCGCCGTGCCACTCCGGCGACGCTGACCGGCGTCAGCGGTCGGCCGATCCGGGCTTCGGCCGGGGTTACGATGCCGTCTGGCACGGGAATTGAAAATTTCTCAGCGACCTCAAGCCCGGAAATGCCAACGACCGCGGCAATGAGGAGCACTCTCACGCGTCTGAACAGGGTCATTGCTTCGCTCCTTTTGCGAGGTGATCGGGAAGTTCGTCAGTGTCCTTGAGCTTCGACAGATCGATCTTCTTGGCGTCCGTCGTATTTTTGAACGTGTAGTCCGCTGCCAGGACGTCGGCGCCCGTCTTCCAGTCGCTGATCTGGATGCTGTACTGCGGCCCCTGGTCGACCTGGTTCGCGGTGATCACGTAGCGGCAGGGATAGGGATGGTCGCCCTGAGCGATCCAGATCTGCCAGTCCACCTCCTTGGTGCGAAAGGCCAGATGATCGCATTCGACGCCGCCGATGACCCCACTGCCGAGATCCTTCACGTCGGTCACGCCGTCCATCAACGTGCCGTAGACGTCGGGCATTAGGAGGTCTGCACCGGGAACGGGGCGATGCAGTTTGTCCCGCATTTCGTCCACGAGGTGATCGATCGTGCCGGGCACCTCGGCTTGCGCATAGAGATTGGCGTCCTTGCCGAACATGGTCGCCGTCTTGCCATCGAATGTCATCTCGACATTGGCAAACCCGCCATGCCGGGTGACGCGGAGCTTGTCGGGTCGGCCCATCTCCATCTTGCCGGAGCTTGCAAGCAGGATCTTCTGATGGTCGGCGGTTACGACCTCGAGATTGGTGTCGTAGTCGAATGAGATCGTCTTCTGGGAGGCGAGATAGTCCGACATCGCCTTCACCAGCTTCTTGGCATCGGTTTCATCGGCACGGGTTGCCGACAAGGATCCGGACACAAACATGGCGAGCGCCCCCGCCGCGAGTACGGTCGCGAACTGCTGAGATCTTCCTGATGGTCTGGTCATCGATGCATGCCCTCCCGAGCGGATCGTTGCAATCCGGCGAACTCTACAGTCGGGCGACGGCAAACGCCCGTAACATCTGGTAGCATCTGTGCCGAAACGGCTCGGTGCGCTGCCCTCCCGCGGCGCTATCGTGGGACTAGCACAGCCGATCCTTGAGGCCGCCACAGCATCGACGCCTCCACCTCGTCGGACGCGGGAAGGCCAGCCTTTCTTATATCCGCGATCAGTCTTGCCCTGTCAGCGGGTCGGAAGTTTCTTGCCTTGAGTTCGGCCACCACGTTGGGAATGAAATCCGGCCGCATCGCCTCGAAACTGGAAGCCTCGCGGCGCGCGTCGTCCATCATCCCCGCATTCACGTAAATGACCGCGGCGACGGCATGGAAGAGCGGAAACTTCTGCAGATTCGCCTGCTTGATCTCGATGACCGCAGTCTCGTCGTCATGCAGCATATAGGCGGCGAGTGCGCGGGTGCCATGGTAATAGCCGCCGCCGCCTGGGTTGAGGGCAAGAGCGCGGTCGAGCAGTTCGGCACCCCGTTGCCATTCCCCACTCATCGCGACACGCGTACCAAACTCTCCAAGCAGTTCGGTATCGTTTGGATTGGTTGCCAATGCCTGTTCGCCGACGTGGAGGGCTTCGGAAACCTCCTGATGGAAGAACAACGCCGTCATCAGCGCCTGATGGGCGCGCGTGTTGTCCGGATCCAGTTGCACGGCGCGACGAGCCGCCTGCAGGCTGCGATCAATCGGAGCCGACCCGTTGGTGCTCGGATTGAACCGGAACCGGTCCTCGTCGAGATAGATGATGGAAAGCATCGCCCATGCGGTGGCAAAGGATGGATAGCGGGCGACGGCTCTTTCGAGGCACTGCCGCACGTCCAAGTGCCGTGTGGCACTCAATTCCGCACGGTATCCATAGAAGCTCAGCGTGCAGGCGTAGGCGCCAAGATCGTCAGGGGGCGGATTGGAGACGTCAGCCTGAGCCATGATGCCGTAGGGCTGGGCCACTGCGCTCGCCACCTTGTTTGCGACATCAGACTGAATGCCGAACAGATCGCCACTCTTGATGTCGTCGTCGTAGGTCTGCGACCACAGGATTTCGTCATTTTCGGTATCAAGCAGGCGCGCCGTCACGCGAATGCGGTCACCCGAAACACGAACGCCGCCCGCAAGGAGGAAGCGAGCGCCCAGCTCGCCACGCACCTGGGACGCCTCGACGCCGGATGGCAAGGACTTCGATGTCTCACGACCAAAAACCCTGATCTCCTTGAAGCGAGGAAGGGCGGTCAGAAGCTCCTCGGTCAGCCCCGCCGTATAAAGGGCAGCCTGCGGCCCGTCTCCGAGATTGGCGAACGGGGCGACGACGAGCGTCGGGCCTTCCTCGATGGATCCCTGCGATGTAGAGTCCAACCTTATGGGTAGCAAGTAGGCAGAAACGGCCAGCGCCACCATGACTACGCCGAGCATGATGCCAGCTCCAAGACCGAATGGCATCAATTTCTGAAATCGTTGACGCAGTGTCGCAAGCCGGTCGTCAGAAGACGCCGGGACCTCTTCATTCCAGACGAAAGATGGCGCGTAACCGCCTTTGGGGATGTCGATCCTGATCGGATCATTTTGTCCGGCGACCAAATAGTAGCGCTCCAGCGTGCGACGCAGCCGACCAGCCTCTATACGGACTACGGGATCGTCCTGCTTGAACCCTTCGCGCCGCTTGAATACTTCGATGGCAATCGAGTAGCCCTTGATGCGCTCGGCGCGGCCCGCAAGCGCCTCTTCCGTGACATAGGTGAGGAAGGCGGCGCTTCGGCCCACCTTCGGAAACTCATGACTGCAAAGGATACGTTCGAGTTGCGCGCGAATCTCGTCCTGGTTCGGTGGAGCACGAGACAAACACGGCGCTGCATCGCGCGCCGGTGGCGATTGATTCTGCATGGCCTTCTCCTCACCCGCTCTTGAGGCCGCGTATGCACGAAGTGGCTTTATTTTCCCAACGGACTGTAACCTACACTAGAAATTGAATGGCGTCCACAGAGGTAAGACCGTTGGGTTGTAGTCACTCCACGTCGGAACCGAACTATCCAGATTGTGTAGTACTGCCCCGATCACCGCACCATGTGTCCGCGCCGCCCGGCGCCGTACTGGTATGTTACAGTTACATACTTGCGCTTTTACAGTGCCCGGCGACGATCGCGGCCGCAGGCAACTCTGGTTGGATGGGGCGGAAGTGCTGCCGAAGGGGATTCGACAACTCATCGAACAATAGGAGTACGACAAATGTTGACGAAGCGAGATCTACTTCGCTCCGCCGCGGCGATCGCCGCCGGCGCCGCGATTGCAAGGCCAAGCCGGCTGATGGCGCAAAGCTATCCCGGCATCATCGAGGCCAAGAACATCGCTGAGGAAGGCTTCATCTACGGTCTGCCGCTGGTGATGAATTATGCAGTCATGAACGAGTTCGCCGTCGATCCGAAGTCCAGCCAGTTCAAGGCGCCGTTCAATAAGATCGACAACCTCAACCACGTGGCAACCTACGAAGATACGGCGGTCATCACGCCGAACAGCGACACGCCGTACTCCATTCTGTGGCTGGATCTGCGCGCCGAGCCGATGGTGATCTCCGTGTCGGCGGTGGAGAAGGAGCGTTATTATTCGGTGCAGTTGATTGACGGCAACACCTATAACTTTGGCTATATCGGCAGCCGCGCCACGGGCAACGTTCCGGGTTCCTATCTGGTTGTCGGACCCGACTGGAAAGGCGAGAAACCGGCCGGCATCAGCCAAGTCTTTTCCTCGACCACCCCATTCGTGTTCGCCAATTTTCGGACTCAGCTTATCAACGTCGAAGATATGCCGAACGTGGAAAAGGTGCAGGCTGGCTACAAGGCGCAGCCGCTTTCCGCTTTCCTGAAGCAACCCGCCCCGGCGACCGCGCCGAAGATCGATTTCCTGCCGGCCACCACTGCCGGAATCAAGGACAACTTCTTCCAATATCTCGACGCGGCACTGCAATACGTCCCCGAGACGCCAAGGGATAAGGAAATCCGCGCGAAACTGGCGAAGATTGGCATCGGTCCAAGCAAGACCTTCGAGTTGAAGGATCTATCGCTCGAACATAAGGCCGAAATGCTGATAGGCATGAAGCAAGGCGACGATAAAATCAACAAATGGCTCGCCAGCGGAAACAAACCCATCAACGGCTGGAACGTCAGCTCGCTTCTTGGCGACGAAGCCTTCTACAACGGCGATTGGTTGCTGCGAGCCGGAGCTGCAAAGGCAGGCCTCTATGGCAACGATGCAGCAGAGGCCATGTATCCTTTCACCAGAACGGATGCGACCGGGGAGCCGCTCGACGGCAGCAAGCACAACTACACTCTCACCTTTCCGGCCGGGCAGCTCCCGCCGGTGAACTCCTTCTGGTCGGTGACGATGTATGACGGCAAAAGCCAGCTCCTGATCAAGAACCCGATCAATCGCTACCTCATCAACTCTCCGATGTTGCCGGGCATGAAGAAGAACGAGGACGGCTCGCTCACCCTCTATATCCAGAAAGACAGCCCCGGAGCGGACAAGGAAGCCAACTGGCTTCCGGCCCCGGACGGCACGATCTATCTGGTGATGCGCCTGTACTGGCCGAAGACCGAAGCGCCTTCGATACTGCCGGCCGGCGAAGGGACGTGGCAGCCGCCCGGTATCAATGTGGCGTAATATTAGTACAGACCATGAATTATCTCGACCGGCCTGGTGTCGGATGTCGATGAGGGAAAAACAATGATACGCATGACGCGACTGATTTGCGCCACCGCCGCGATGGTGTTGATGGGCCTGGGCACCGCTTCCGCCGATACGGCCGCACGGTCCTACAAGATGACGACGCCTATCGCACCGGGCGTCGCCGTGCCGGACAAGATCGAGTCGTCGATCGGGACGCTGAAGCTCCATTACGGCTACCCATCGGAAGATACGGTCGACAAAATCTACGACAACCTGGACCGTTCGCGTGCGTTGCAGGCTTATCTGCTGGCAATCCCGATCGTCAATCAGGCCGGCATGCGCGACTCGCTGCGCAAGTTCGGACCAGACAACCAGACCAACGTGATCTGGGAAAGTCTGATGGATTCGAAGACCGTCGCGCTGACTGGCAACGACAACACGATCTACAACTTCATGTGGGTCGACACGAGCAAGGGACCGGTGGTGGCCGAGATTCCGCCCAAGGTACTCGGGACGGTCGACGACTTCTGGTACAAGTGGGTGGGCGACATCGGCATCACCGGGGCCGACAAGGGCGAGGGCGGCAAGTACCTCCTGTTGCCGCCTGGATTCAAGGGCGACATACCAGCCGGGTACCACGTTTTGCGGCCGAGCACCTTTGGCAGCTACTTCGTCTTTCGCGCTTTCCTTGTAGACGGCTCCACCCAACCCGCGGTCGATTCGGTCAAGAAGAACCTGCGGATCTATCCCCTGGCCGATGCCGCCAACCCGCCGCCGATGAAATTCGTCAATGCCTCTGGAATTCCTTCGAACTTTGTCTCACCGGGTGACTACTCGTTCTGGACCCTGTTGAACCAGGTCATCCAGGAAGAGCCGGCGGGCGGTTCCGATCCCACCACCTTGGGCCTGTTCGCCTCGATCGGCATCGAAAAGGGCAAACCCTTCGCACCCGACGAGCGGATGAAGAAGATCCTCGCCGACGCCGCCAACATCGGGGCCGTGACGGCACGGACGATCGCCTTCAAGATTCGCCCGAAGGATGCGTATTTTTATCCGGATAGTGCGTGGCGCCTGCCGTTTTTGGGCGGCTACAAGTTCGAGACAGCGCCCGGTGTCAGCAACTTGGACGGTGCCGTCTTCTTTTACTACTTTGCCATTGCGGTGACTCCGGCGATGGAGGAAAAAATGGTGGGCCAGGGCTCGCAGTATCCCTGGTCGGTGCAGGATGCGAGGGGCAATCCCTTCGATGGCGGCAAGAACTATAAGCTACGCCTGCCTCCCAACATCCCGGTCAAGGATTTCTGGTCGGTCATCGTCTACGACAACCAGACCCGCTCGATGGTCCAAACCGACCAGCAAGCCCCGAGCGTCAGCAGCCAGAGCAAAGGCGTCAATGTCAATGCGGATGGCTCGACGGATGTCTACTTCGGACCCAAAGCGCCGGCGGGGATGGAGAACAACTGGGTGGAGACGATTCCGGGCAAGGGCTGGTTCATGCTCCTTCGCCTCTACGGGCCGTTGGAGCCGTGGTTCAACAAGACCTGGAAGCCGGGCGAGATCGAACTGGTGCAATAGGGGAAACAGTCGAATCGAGCGGATGGTTCTCCATCCGCTCGATCTTCAGAAAATAGGCATAATCCAGATTCGGATCCATAACGGTCAGTCGAGCATCACGGCCGACCCGGCCTTGAATGGTCGCCCTGCGCGTTTGGACTGCTGCATGGACTGGGCTTCGCGGGTGCGCTTTCGGCGCTGGCACTTCCGGCTGGAGACATTCCACTCGCCCTGCTGTTCTTCAATGTCGGCGTCGAGGTCGGCCAGTTGATGTTCATTACCGTGGCAATCGGCCTGATCGCAGTTGTGAGGTTGGCGAGATATCCGGCTTGGCTTGGTCGTCATGCCTTCACGACGGCGACCTACGCGATCGGAGCGGTGGCGGCCTTCTGGTTCGTGGAGCGCGCAGCGGCGTTCTAGCAGGTGTGTCGGCCGCGGGGCCGTTGGTTACGGTAACATACGCTCCGATACGAGAGATTTGTATCATCATGTCCTGAGATCGCCTGCAGTCAGACGATCCACGTGAATGGATGAAACCGGATGGCAAACGGTGTTGGTTTCGTAAAGAGCTGCTTCAAGGACCGCGCTGATGCGATCGAGGAGTTCGCTTTGCGCAGCGAGGGGTTTCGCGACCTTTGCGACGACTTCGAGATCGCGAACAACGAGGAGGTGAGATGGCAACAGTCAACCGCTCCAGAGCGCGACGAGCGCCTCGCCGAATATAGGGAGCTAATCGACAGCATGCGGACCGAGATCGAGCAGTCCCTCGATAGAGCCGCAGTCGTCCCATTCAAACCGCGACGACGATAACCGCCACCAAGCATTCGATGTACTTCAGATCAATCGCTTCAGGAGGAACAATGATGATGAACAGACTTGGTATCTTCGCAGGCGCGGCGCTCGCCGGCTTCCTCGCGCTCACCGCGGGCGGGCGCGCCGACACTATGAGTTACGCCGATGCGGTCACGACTCTTGCCAAGGAGTGTGGGCCGGACATCAAGAAGCTCTGCAACGGCGAGAACCTCGGGAACGGCCGCATACAGGCCTGCCTCGAGAAGAATTCGTCGAAGGTCTCCCCGACCTGCACGGCGACCCTTGGCAGCGTTATGTCGTCGATCGCCCAGCGCCAGGAGGCGCAGGCGTCGGCGTTCAAGGTCTGCCAGCATGACATCTCCCAATACTGCAACAGCGTGAAGGGCGACGGGAACATCCTCTCCTGCCTGGTCGAGACGAAGCGCGTGGACAACAAGGCTTGCAACCAGGCAATCACCGACGCTGGATGGCGGTGAACCATGACCGGAAAAAGGGAGAACAAGATGATGGTTCACGGCCATCGCATTTCGCTGGCACTCGGCCTGTTAATGGCTCCGTGCATCGCCTCGGCCCAGCAGATCGACAACACGCAGATCATGACCACTCTCGGACAGGTCAAGGCGGCGGCTCCCGCCGTCGACGTCGCTCTGCTTGTGGAGGAAGCCAGTGCCAATGTCGGGAAGGGCGTCGCCACCCTGCCCAACTGGAACAAGTTGTCACAGCTATCGCAGTTGATCGTCGAGATCGATTTCGAAAACAACTCGACTGCCATCGAGCCAAAATCCTACCGCACTGTTGGGCTCATCGCCGACGCCCTGCACCATCCGGACCTGTTCCGGTACAAGTTCCTGATCGTCGGACACTCGAGCGCGACGGGGACCGCCAAGCACAATCTCGAACTCAGTCAGAAACGCGCCGACGCGATCAACGAAGCGCTGTCGACCACCTTTGCGGTTTCGCCAGATCGCCTTTTTTCAGTCGGAGCCGGCGAGGAATGGCCGATCGATCCGGGTCACCCGGAGTCGGCAGACAATCGACGGGTTCAACTAATCAATCTGGGACTGTTGAAATAACGCCACTCAGTGGAAAAAAGGGAGGAAGCAGATGCTTAGAATCTCCGACATGTGCCTAATCGCAATCGCAGCAGGTCTTCTATCGTCAACGCCGGTTCTCGCGCAGGACGCCATCTCGGCGCCCGCTCAGAAGACCATCGGCGCGCCTAAGTCAAAAATGGTGCCGTCGCTCGCCGTCCTCAACTCCGGAGGGGCGAGGCTCGAGAACGGCAAACTGACGATGAGCGGCATCTCGGCCGTGTCTATCGTGTTTGCCGACCGCCCGGTGCGCTCTGCCGGTCATGTGCTGACCTCCGAGTTCATCAAGCAGTGGGGCGAGGGGGCAGATAGCTTCGCCAAGGATCCTCCGAACGCGACGATATCGGTCCTGAGCGGCAAGGGCGACACAGTCGCTGATGCGGTCGTCGTCTTGAAGACACCGAAGCTCGAGGGAACAAATCTCACCTTCGAGGTGGCTGTGCTCGAAGGTGATCTCGCCGGAGCCGACGGCCCCGCATCGCTGTTCATCGACTGGTTTGCGGCACGTGGTCCTTACGGAGGGGTCGCCGTCGGAGGCGCTGGTTTTCGCGCCCCCGTCTGGCGTGGCGGATGGTATGCCCATCCGGGCGCCTATTACGGAGCGGGCGTCGTTGCGGGGGCCGCAATCGGTGCCGCAGTCGCAGAGGATCGTCGCTATTATCCGCCTCCGGCTTGCGGATATTACCCGTATCCACCCTGCTACTAGCACCAGGGTATCGCAACATGGCAGTGCTGGTTTCGGCGCGTTGGAAGGCTGACGGTCCTTCCAGCGGGCGTTGCAAGACCGAGGACGTCGCAGTTGGACCATCTATCGAATCCTGATCCAGTTCTGGAAATACTCGTCGGCACTGTGTTTCTCGTTGCGGTCATCTTCGTGCACGGCGCTGGTATCCGGAGCATCAGCCTTCAATTCAGCAAGTCATGGGCAGGCGTCACGAGGGCCACGCCGCACTGGCGTCTGAACTTGATGCTGGCCGCGACGATCGCCGCGCTGGCGATTCTGCATTTCGCAGAAACGCTGATCTGGGCGATGCCTCTCTATGTCAGGGCCATCATCCCCTCGATGCGTGACAGCTACTACTACGTGCTTGAGAGCTATACGACGCTGGGCGAGGGAACCGTCACCCTCCCGGATCGCTGGCGTCTGCTCGGCCCGATCATTGGCATGTCGGGCCTCTTCACCTTCGGTTGGACGGGTAGCGTCCTGGTCAGCATCATGACCGACTTCGGCAAGTTCGACCGCCTGCGGGCGAGGCAGGAGCGTGTGATAGAGGCAAAAGCGGAGTATCAGGATGCTCGCCCACTCGCTCACGACGTCGCGAGATTTCCAGAAGGCGGGTAAATCTGCCGGGCCGCGTCTTCCCAGACCTGTATACGGGCAAGATTATGGCAGCGCTTGACCGGCACAAGCCGTAGATCCGAAGCGCTCAACAACGACATGCCGGACATCAGCGGATAAGCCTTCGCTCCAGAAAACTCTGCATGTCGCGCCGTCCGTCTACCACGCAGTAGACGACGACATCCGTGCCCAGGATGCGATAGATCATGCGCCACGGCTTATGGTGCAGTTCCCGATATTCGGAAATTCCGATACCGGCCAACTCCTTCGGAATATTTCCGCGGGCGGGGAATTCTTCAAGCTCGGCGCAGGCACTCTCGATTTCCGTCAGGATGCGCTCTGCCGTCTCAGAGCCGTCGCGGCTAGCGATGAAGCGATAGAGATCCTCGATGTCGCGTTCCGCGTCCTCAGCGAAAAGAACACGATATGGCATCAGGATCGGCTGTCCGCCAGACGTTGGCGGATGCGGGCGAAGGATTCCGCAGCGGGGCGCAGTTTGCCCTCCTCGACCTTCCGGTTGGTGAGCGCCAGCACCTTCAGGAGCGCCAGCGTCTCCTGTGTTTCTTCGTATTGGCCGACATCCTGAAGGATGGCTTTCGCCTCGCCGTGAAGCGTAATGACGACCGGCTGCGGGTTATCCTTCAGTGTCCGGATGATCTCGGGCGCATGCGCCTTGAGATAGCTGATCGGCTTGACCTGTTCTGACAGCTTCATGCAGTTACTCCCTATCGACCAGAATATAGACCATCAAGTGGTCGATTGAAAGAAGCCTTTCAATGCCGGCGGCACACATTCCCGGCATCCGATTTTCCATCTTCGGTGCGGCCGCTTTTTTTACTCAACGCGTTCGAAAGAGAATGCCATTTCTTATAACGAAGTGTGTCTACTGATTTTATAGACTAAGCTTTGCAACCAGGGATCGGATCGTGGTGCCATGACCTACCTCCTCAGTCTTCTCGACAAAAGCCCGATCGAACAGGGTCTAACGGCCGCAGATGCGCTGCGGGCGACGGTAAAGATTGCCGCCCGGGCCGAGGAACTCGGTTATCACCGTTTCTGGGTCGCCGAGCATCATGCCATGTCCAATCTGGCGAGCTCGGCGCCGGAAGCGCTGATCGCCTATCTCCTTGCCAGGACATCGAGGATCCGCATCGGCTCCGGCGGTGTCATGCTGCAGCACTACAGCGCCTATAAGGTTGCCGAGACCTTTAATCTTCTGGCATCGCTTGCGCCCGGCCGCGTCGATCTCGGTGTCGGCAAGGCGCCGGGCGGCTTTCCGCTCTCGACGCGCGCCCTGCAGCTTGGCGTCGATCCGGCTAGGAAGCCCGATTTCGCAAGCCAACTTTCCGATCTCAACACATATCTCGCTGCCGACCCGAATTACGAGGGGGCGCAGGCAACGCCTTTCCCGCCGGCTGCTCCCGAACGTTTCCTCCTCGGCGCCAGCGTCGAAAGCGCCGAGCTCGCTGCCGAGAAGGGTTGGGAACTCGTTTTCGCCGGTCACCTGAACGGCGATCCTGACAATTTGCGCAGAGCCTTCGAGGCGTATGAGCGGGCATCCGGCGGCAAGCGCCCGATCCTGGCGCTCGCAGCCTTCGCCGCCGAAAGCGAGGACTATGCCCGCGAGCGCGTCGGCAAGCTGCGCATCGTCAAGGTGTTCCTGCCGAACGGCCAGACCGTTAATGTCGGCAGCGAGGAGCAGGCGGCCGAATTTGCCCGCCAGGCCGGCGTCACCGATTACCGCATCGAGGAAAAGGTGCCGAGCGTGCTGCATGGCACGGCGGAGCAGATCCGCAAGAAGCTGGACGAACTTCACCGCCGCTACGGGGTCAAGGAGTTCGTGCTCGACACGCCGGCGCTTTCGGCCGCCGAGCGCCTGGCCTCCATCGAGCTGCTCGCCAAAGAGCGGCTTTCCCTCGTCGCCTGACCGTTTCCAAAAAGGATTGATCCCATGGCTCAAAGACACGTCACGTTCGGCATCATGCTGCAGGGTCCCGGCGGTCACATGAATGCCTGGAAGCATCCAAGCGGACCGGCCGATGCCAGCGTCAATTTCGAGTTCTTCGTCAAGACGGCGCGCAAGGCGGAGGCGGCCGGCATCGCTTTCGCCTTCGTTGCCGACGGGCTCTACATCAACGAACAGTCCATTCCGCATTTCCTCAACCGCTTCGAGCCCATCGCCATTCTCTCGGCGCTCGCCGCCTCGACCTCGAAAATCGGTCTCGTCGGCACGGTTTCGACCTCCTACAGCGATCCCTTCACCATCGCCCGCCAGTTCGCCTCGATCGATCTCATCAGCGGCGGCAGGGCAGGGTGGAACGCGGTGACCTCGCCGCTCGAGGGCTCGGGGCGCAATTACAGCCGCGAACATCCCGAGCACGAACTGCGCTACGAGATCGCCGAGGATTATATCGATGCGATCAAGGGCCTGTGGGATTCCTGGGACGACGACGCCTTCGTCCGCAACCGCGAGACCGGCGTCTTTGTCGACAAGACGAAGATGCATCGCCTCAACCACAAGGGCCGCTTCTTCCGCGTCGAGGGGCCGCTCAATATCGGCCGTTCCAGTCAGGGCCAGCCGGTCGTGTTCCAGGCTGGCGCCTCGGATTCCGGCATCCGGCTCGCCGGCAAACATGCCGATGCCGTCTTCACCAATGGCGGGCCGTTCGAGGAGGCGCAGGCCTTCTACCGCCAGCTCAAGGACAGCGTAATTGCCCATGGCCGCAGTGCCGCGGAAGTCGGTATCTATCCCGGTATCGGACCGATCGTCGGTGCGACGCAGGAAGAGGCGGAAGCCAAGTATCAGGCGATCCGCAACCTCGTCACGACAGAGGAGGCACTGCTCTATCTCGGCCGCTTCTTCGATCATCATGATTTCAGAGTCTATCCGCTCGACGAGCCATTCCCGGAACTCGGCGATATCGGCAGGAACAATTTCCGCGCCACCACCGACCGCATCAAGAAGACGGCGCGGGAGAAAGGCCTGACGCTCCGCCAGGTCGCGCTCGATTCAGCAACGCCGCGCACGGCATTCATCGGCACGGCCGAGCATATCGCCGACGAGATCATCCGCTGGGTGGACCATGGCGCCGCCGACGGCTTCATCCTCGGTTTCCCTGTCATCGCCGAGGGCTTCGACGACTTCTCCAGATACGTTCTGCCGATCCTCACGGAACGCGGCTATTTCGATCCGGTCCTGAAGGGCGAGACGCTGCGCGACCATCTCGGCCTGCCCTTCCGCGAAAGCCGCTATGCGGCGGGCGCGGACCAGGTCGAGCGCGGAAAGGCTGTCGGCGCTTGAGGCGCTGACGAACCGCAATGAACATCATCGCTCAGAACTCGCACAGCAACGATCCGGTCGAGAAAGGTATCGCCGCCTATCTCGACGAGATCATCGCGCTTCGCCACGACCTGCACCAATATCCGGAGCTCGCGTTTCAGGAGCTCAGAACCAGCAAGCTTGTGGCATCCCACCTTTCCTCCTGGGGCTATGAGGTGGCGACGGGCATTGCCGGAACCGGCATCGTCGCCACCCTCAAGCGCGGCGATGGTAAAAAGCGGATCGGCATCCGCGCCGACATTGACGCGCTGCCAATCGAGGAGGCGACCGGTCTGGCTTATACCAGCAGCAATCCTGGTGTCATGCATGCCTGCGGCCATGACGGGCATACGTCGATCCTGCTCGCCGCCGCCCGTTATCTCGCCGAAAGTGGCAATTTCAGCGGCACGCTGCGGCTGATCTTCCAGCCCGCCGAGGAAATCGGCGCCGGCGCCCGAAAGATGATCTCGGAGGGCCTGTTCGAACGTTTTCCTGTCGATGCGGTCTTCGGGCTGCACAATTGGCCGGGTGTGCCGACGGGCCAATTCGGCTTCGTCGCCGGCCCGGCCATGGCTTCGGTCGACAAGGCGATCATCAAGATCATCGGCAAGGGCGGCCATGGCGCTGAACCGCACCGGACAGTCGATCCGGTGCTCGCTTCGGCCTCCTTCATCACCGCGCTGCAGAGCGTCGTTTCGCGCAATGTCGATCCGCAGGAGATGGCGGTCGTCACCGTCGGCTCGATCCATGCCGGCTCCGCCTCGAACGTCATCCCGGAAAGCGTCGAGATGCAGCTGACCATGCGGGCCTATAACGAGACGGTCCGCCAGCTGTTGCGAGAGCGCATTCCGGCACTGGCCCGCGCCCAGGCCGAAAGCTTCGGCGCTGAGGCGGATGTGAATTACCGCCTCGGCTTTCCGGCGCTGATCAACCATGCGGCGGAGACGGCCTTTGCCCGCGACGTCGCCGACGACGCACTCGGCCCCGCGGCGATCGAGAAGGATTTCCGGCCGAGGACAGCGAGCGAGGATTTTGCCTTCATGCTGCAGGCAAATCCCGGCAGCTATCTCTTCGTCGGGAATGGCGACAGCGCTCCTCTCCACAGCGCCCACTATAATTTCAACGACGCGATCATCGCGCCCGCCGCCCGTTACTGGGTGCGGCTCGCCGAAACCTTCCTCACTGATGACAACGGGTGATGAACGATATGAGCGATACGGTTCTCTATACCAGCCCTCTCGACCCACGCGCCAAACCGCTGATCGATGAATTGATCCACGAATATGACAGCCGCTACGGCAACTATTTCAATGCCGAAGGGGCTGCGGCCGAGCTGAACCGCTATCCTCCCGAAGCTTTTGCGCCGCCTGACGGCAATTTTCTCCTGTTGATCCGTGATGGCGAAACCATCGGCGGCGGCGCCTTCAAGAATTATGACGAACGCACGGCGGAGTTCAAACGCATCTGGACGCGCTCCGATCTGCGCCGTCAGGGCCTTGCCCGCAAGGTGCTGGTGGAACTGGAGGCCCAGGCCGCCCGCCAAGGCTATTCCAGCATCTACCTGACGACCGGCTTTCGCCAGCCCGAAGCCGTCGGCCTCTATCTGAACTACGGCTACACCGCTCTCTTCGACACCTCCGCCGATCCCGAGATCTACAAGAGCCTGCCCTTCGAGAAGGACATCAGCCATCTCGCTGACCCTGCGCACGAAGATGCCGAACCGCGCCTGCGCGTGGCCGGTGAAAATTTCTGAAAATGGCAAAGACCGACAATCATAAAAGGGAAGCACAATGGCACTGACAACGGATTTCGTGGGCATCGACCCCGGCAGCAGGACGGCAGGATCGAAGGATTATTCCCGTTATCACATCGTGCCGGCGCGTCATCCGGGCCGCCTGGCAGGCACGATCTTTGCTGCCGTCGTCATCATCGCCGTGCTCTATTCCATCTTCACCAATCCGCGCTGGGGTTGGGGCGTCTTTGCTGAATGGTTCTTTGCCGAACCAGTGCTCGTCGGTCTCGGCAGGACGCTGCTTTTGACCGTGCTTGCTGCCATATCCGGCTCCATCCTCGGAACGGCTCTGGCGCTTGCCCGCGTTTCCAAGTCGCCGCTGCTCTCCGGTCTCTCCTGGGGCTATATCTGGCTGCTGCGCTCGATCCCGGTCATCGTGCTGCTGCTGATCCTGAACAATCTCGGCTACCTCTATGAGACGATCAAGATCGGCATTCCCTTCACCGATACCGTCTTCCTCGACTATCCGACAGTGCAGCTGCTGACTCCCTTTGCCGCCGCCTTCCTTGGCCTGACGCTCAACCAGTCGGCCTTCTTCGCCGAGATCGTGCGCGGCGGTATTCTCTCGGTGGATCACGGACAGCTGGAGGCCGCCGCCGCACTCGGTCTGCCGCGCCGCCGCCAGGCCTTCCGCATCGTGTTGCCGCAGGCCATGCGCTCGATCCTGCCGACCGGCTTCAACGAACTCATCGGTCTGGCGAAGAGCACCTCCATGGTCTACGTGCTGGCGTTGCCGGAACTCTTCTATACGGTTCAGGTGATCTACCGCCGCAATCTCGAAGTCATTCCGCTGCTGATGGTCGCGACCGTCTGGTACCTGATCATCATGACGGTGCTGTCGATCGCTCAGCGCTATATCGAACGCTATTTTTCCAAAGGCGCCGTGCGCAATCCGACGCCATTGCCATTCCAGGTATTTTTCGAGCGTTTCCGCCGGCCGCTGCCTGTCCTCGAGACGGCGACCGACACGGTGCGCAAGATCGGTTTCCAGGATGCGGCGACGCTGCGGGCCGCAGGCGGCGCGGTGCGCATCCACGGCATTTCCAAAAGCTTCGGCTCGCTGAAAGTGCTCGATGATGTCGAGCTCAGCCTTCCCGCCGGCAGTGTGACCGCCATCCTCGGTCCGTCCGGCTCGGGCAAGTCGACGCTTCTGCGCGCCATCAACCATCTGGAGCGTGTCGATGAAGGCTTTATTTCGGTCGACGGCGATTTCGTCGGTTACAGCAGGAAGGGCGACACGCTCTACGAGCTCAAGGAGAAGGATATCCTCAAACGCCGCGCCGATATCGGCATGGTCTTCCAGAGCTTCAATCTCTTCCCGCATCTGACCGTGCTCGAAAACCTCATCGAGGCACCGATCCAGGTTCGCGGCGCCGGCCGCGAGGACGCCGTGCAGCTGGCGCAGGAGCTGCTGGCACGCATCGGCCTCAGCGACAAGATCAACGCCTATCCGCGCCAGCTTTCCGGCGGCCAGCAGCAGCGTGTGGCGATCGCCCGCGCACTGGCGCTCCGCCCGAAGGTGCTGCTCTTCGACGAGCCGACATCGGCACTCGATCCGGAGCTCGTCGGCGAAGTGCTCGACGTCATCAAGGAACTTGCCCGCACCGGCACGACGCTCGTCATCGTCACCCATGAGGTCGGTTTTGCCCGCGAAGTCGCCGACAGCGTCGTCTTCATGGAGAGCGGCCGCATTCTGGAGGCTGGCCCGCCGGCCCACATCTTCACACAAGCGGAACATCCCCGCACGCGGGAATTCCTCGCCAAGGTTCTCTAGCGCCTGATAGCGCTGGCGAAATGCCGGGCCGCGACGGGCTGCTCCGGCCGAATAACAATAACCACAACCTAAAGATGAAATGGAGAAGGGGCATGACATTTACAGATAGGGCAAGGCTTCTGATAGCGGGAGCCGTCACCATGGCCGCGATCGGTTTCGGTTCAGCGCAGGCGCAGCAGAAGTTCGATCTCAGCCCCGAGCAGCCGAACCGGCTGCGGGTGGAAAAGAACGAAAAGCGCATTGCCGAAGTCAAGGACTTCAAGTTCGTCGAAAACGGTGTCTTCACTGTCGGCATCAGCTCGAGCGGCAATCTGCCGCTGCATGATTATGCCTCCGATTCCAAGACGGTTATCGGTTACGACGTCGATCTGGCGCAGGCCATTGCCGACAGCCTGGGCCTGAAGCTCGAATTGGTTTCTGTTGCCTGGGCCGATTGGCCGCTGGGGCTGACCTCCGGAAAGTTCGACGCGGTGATCTCCAACGTGACGGTCACGGAAGAGCGCAAGGAGAAATTCGATTTCTCGACCTACCGCAAGGACGAACTTGGCTTCTACGTCAAGGCCGACAGCTCGATCACCTCGATCAAGCAGCCGAAGGATATTGCCGGCCTGAAGGTCATCACCGATGCCGGCACCAACCAGGAGAAGATCCTGCTGGAATGGGATCGCGAGAACGTCGCCGCCGGCCTGAAGCCAATCGAGGTGCAATATTATGACGACGACGCGGTCAAGGATCTCGCCGTTCAGTCCGGCAGAGCAGACACCGTCTTCAGCGTGAACGCGACGCAAGCCTATTCGGCGGGGATCAACGGCAAGACCAAGCTCGTCGGCACCGTCAGCGGTGGTTGGCCGATCACGGCGGAAATTGCCGTCACCACACGCAAGGGCAGCGGCCTGGCAGCGCCCTTGACCGATGTCGTCAACGATCTGATCGCCAGCGGCGCCTACCGGAAGATCCTCGATACGTGGAACCTCGGTCCCGAAGCGATCGACAAAGCCCAGATCAACCCGCCCGGCCTGCCGAAGAGCGGCTCCTGATCGATCCCTATTGGGCCGGCGGCAATGCTGCCGGCCATTCCTCCCTGACAATTTGGAGATTGAAGACGATGATTGCCTTTCCGGCATTCCGGACCCTGCTGATCGCCGCCATAGCGTCAGCCCTTTCCTACGGCGCAGCTCATGCAGCCGAGGATTTCGACCTCAGCCCAGAGCAGCCGGGTCGGCTTCACGCCGCCAAGAACGATGCGGCGATTGCCGCAATCCCCAAGGATTTCAAGTTCGTCACACCAGGCAAGTTCACCATCGCCGTCAGTCCCGGCGGCCCGCCGCTTGCCACCTATGCCACCGACGCCAAGACCGTGGTCGGGGCAGATCCCGACTATGCCTATGCCATCGCCGACAGCCTCGGCCTGACGCTGGAGATCGTGCCGGTCGCCTGGATCGACTGGCCGCTCGGCCTCGCCTCGGGCAAGTATGATGCCGTCATCTCCAATGTCGGTGTCACCGAGCAGCGCAAGGAAAAATTCGATTTTTCCACCTACCGCCAGGGCCTGCATGGTTTCTTCGTGAAATCCGACAGCCCTGTGACCTCGATCAAGGAGCCCAAGGATGCGGCGGGCCTCAGGATCATTGTCGGGGCCGGCACCAACCAGGAGCGCATCCTGGTGAAGTGGAGCGAGGAAGATGTTGCCGCGGGCCTGAAACCGATCGAGCTGCAATATTACGACGACGAGGCGGCAAGCCTTCTCGCGCTGCGTTCCGACCGGGCCGATGTCATCGTCCAACCGCATGCACAGCTCGTCTTCATCGCCGCGCGCGACAAGAACATCAAGCGCGTCGGCACGCTGAGCGCCGGCTGGCCGGATCGCTCGGACGTCGCGATCACCACCCGCAAGGGAAGCGGGCTGGCCGATGCGCTGACTGTCGCCACCAACGGGCTGATCAAGGACGGCACCTACGCAAGAATCCTCGACCACTGGCATCTTGCCGAGGAAGCCTTGCCGGCATCGGAGACCAACCCGCCCGGCCTGCCGAAATACTGATCATCGGATGGCACGAGTGGAAGGGACGACATGAGCGGCCGCAACATATCCATCAGCCATATCGGCTTCCTCACCCCCGGCAACTATCCCGACGACAATCCGTTGTCAGGATTGGAGCAAACGCTTGAGCAACTGCAATATGGCGAAGATCTGGGCTTCGCCAGCGCCTGGGTCCGCCAGCGGCACCTGGAGCCCGGAATCTCTTCCGCGAGCGCCTTCCTGGCGGCGGCGACGCAGCGAACCAGCCGGATCGAGCTTGGAACCGCGGTCATCCCGATCGGTTACGAGAGCCCTTACCGGCTAGCCGAAGATCTCGCCACCGTCGATGTTCTGTCGCGCGGACGGCTGAATATCGGCGTCAGCGCCGGCCGGCCGCTGCACGCCGAGCTGATTGCCCCGCTCGTCTTCGACGGCGACTGGACGGGGTACGATTTTTCGCATGATCGTGTGTTGCGCTTTGCCAGCAATCTGCGTGGCACTTATCTTGGCGACGAGCAGACCTTGATCAAAACGCCCTTCGGCCCGCAGCGGCCGCGGCTGCAACCTTATGCGAAGGGCCTGATCGACCGGATCTGGTATGGCGGCGGGTCGCAGCGCTCGGCCGAATGGGCCGGCCGCAATGGCTTCAACCTGTTGACCGGCAATGTGATAACGGGTGAGGGGACCGATGATTTCTTCACCGCGCAATCGCAGCTGATCGAAACCTATCGCGCGGCGGGCACGCAGCGCCGGGTCGCGCTGGGCCGCGTCATCGTGCCTTTCGATAGCGCCGATGCGGCAACGCGGCGCCGGTATCGAGACTATGCCGATGGCCGTGAGGAGCGGACGCTTTCGCCGCAGGGCGAGCGGTGCGCGCTGTTCGCCCGTGATGTCGTCGGCACATCGGACGAGATATTGACGCAGCTGTTTGCCGATCCGATCCTGCCCGAGGTCAGCGAGTTGAGGCTGGAGCTCCCCTACGAATTCGAGCACGAGGAGTATCGACAGATTCTCCACGACTTCGTGACGCTGATCGCACCGGAGCTCGGATGGAAAGCGCCATCCGACATTCGGGCCGCTTCCTGAAAATGCCGTCGCCCATTCGACGCCAGAACAATCACCTCACAGGGAACATTCATCAGTGACCAAATCGGTAGAATATTTCTTTTCGATCGGCTCGCCCTGGTCGTATATCGGCTTCGATGCCTTCGCCGAACTTGCGGCGAAGAACGACGTCGTCATCACGCCCTACCTGACGACGGTGGTCGAGGAAAATGGTGGTATCTTTTCGCGCAACCGCCCGGAGATCCGGCGCGCCTACTGGACGCGAGACCTCAAGCGCTGGGCGCGCTTGCGCGGCAAGGAACTGCGGCTCGAACATCGCCCGGATCTGAGCGATCCGACGCCGGCGTCCCTCTTCGTGATTGCGGCTTACCTCGACGGACAGGATTGGATCGGCGTTGCCCGCGCCCTGCAGCACGCCTTCTGGAGCGAGGCGAAGGATATCGGCAAGCCCGATGTGCGCGAAGCAATCGTGACATCAGCAGGTTTCGATGGCGCAGCACTCCTCAGACGACAAGCCGATGACGATGTCCAGAACAAATGGTCGGCGGACCGCGTGCATGCGCGCGACAGCGGCGTCTTCGGCTTTCCCACATATGTCTTTGACGGCGAGATCTATTGGGGGCAGGACAATTTGCCCTTCCTCGAACGTCATCTTCACGGCGACAAGCCTTAGGCTTGATCAAGCAATGTGACCGCAATGAATTGCAGCGTCCCGAGGTCTGAGATGTCGATGGCGGTCAGCTTGCAGCTTATGCGTGCCGAAGCGGCGGCGAACATTTTTTTCAACCAGGCGAACAAGGAGAGATGCACGTTCCTTTAATCTATCAATTTTGTAGACAATAGTTGGGGCAACGCAAAGAGAGGAAAAACCATGTCAGGTTTCAAACTCGTCGGCATCGCTGGCAGCTTCAACCGTCCATCGAAGACATTGGCACTTGTGCGGCACGTCGCCGAACGTGCGAGCATTCGCTACGGATTTACCAGCAAGAGCTATGATCTCAATGATGTCGGTCCGTCGCTGGGCAGCGCTTTGTGGCGAAAGGATCTCGACGCGCAGGCCAGGCATGTCATCGACGAGATCGTGCAGGCCGATGCCCTGATCATCGGCTCGCCGACCTACAAAGGCTCTTATCCCGGCCATTTCAAGCACCTCATCGACCTGATCGACCCCCACGAACTTCGGGGCAAGCCGATCATCATCACGGCGACCGGCGGCGGTGACCGGCATGCGTTGATGGTCGAGCATCAGCTTCGGCCGCTGTTCGGTTTTTTCATGGCCCATACCTTACCGACCGCCGTTTATGCGTCCGATCGCGATTTCACAGACTATGCGGTCTCATCCGATCCGCTTTTGGCCCGCATCACCGACGTGATCGGCGAATTGGCGGCTTTCTTTCCGGGCGCAAATCCGGCTCTGGCGGCAGCCGAGTAGGGATCGTCGCGATGGCTTGATCTCAGGAAGCGACGATCACCGATGCGGAAAGGCCGGGGCCAAGCGATCAATTGTGGAGCGTCTTCGAATTCGCCCGACGATATCGTCTCGCCAAACGCGAAGAGAACCGCCTGCTGATGCTCTACGGACCGACGGCATCGCTTCACGTTCTACTCGCCAATGCACAACGTCATTCGCTGATTTCCTAACCGAAGAATACCGGTTCCCGACAGGAGGTTCGCATGAAGCTTGATTTCCACTTCTGGCCAAAACTCACGATTGGCCGGCTGCTAGAGCCGAAGACGCCGGCTGCGCGCGAGCCTCTAAACGGATTGTTCGCGCGGGATGAAGAGCGCGACCGGTCCGCCCGCGAATACGAACTCCACTATTGGGGCGCGATGCCCGGCCTTTGGTATTGAGGAGAATTGTGTGATGGCGATTGTCGTTGAGACCGACCTGCGTCGGCACGGTGCGAGAAGAGCGGAAGGCAGCATCATGCCGCATTTCAGGCATGCGGCCGGAATCTGCACGATCGTCAGCTCCTTTACATTCCTGTTCGCCCTGGTGATCGGGTGGATCTGATGAGTGATGTCCGATGTTTGCCCCGATCGGGAAAAAGACCGACGCGCAGCTTCAGAGAGGATGCCGTCAGATGATCGATGTACTTATTCTTCCCGGGCTTTTCGGCTCGGGAGAAGGGCATTGGCAACAGCACTGGCTGCAGGATCAGCCTGGCAGTCGTTGCGTCGCTCAGGACGACTGGGATCATCCGAACCTTGACAACTGGCTGCTGCGATTGGAAGGCGCGCTTGAAGAGGCCGGCGAGGCCTATCTGGTTGCCCATAGTCTCGGATGCCTGCTTGCCGCCCGCTTGGCCGGGCGAAGTGCAGCGCGGCGCGTCAAGGGAGCATTGCTCGTTGCTCCATGCGATCTGCCGGCCACGGAAAACCTGCATCCCGGGCATATCTCGTTTGGCGCCATGCCGACGGCGCCTTTGCCTTTTCCGAGCATCGTCGTCGGCAGCATGAACGATGCCTACATGACGGTCGATCGGCTGACCCTGTTCGGCCGCTTGTGGAACGCCGAGACCAGGAATATCGGCCTTGCCGGGCACATCAATGTCGCCAGCGGCTTTGGCCGCTGGCGCAACGGCTACCGATTGTTGGAGGGCTTGAAGACGCAAACGCGCGGTCGAAGGCATGTCGTTTCCATGCCGCCGGCTTTTGCTATGTGAGTGGAATCGCAATGTCCGACATTGTCGCCGACCTGCTGCGCCTTAGCGAAGATCCGAATGCCGACCCGAGGACCAGGCGCCGCCAAACCATGGAGCGGCTGGTGCAGACGCTGCTCGCCATGGCAGCTACCGAAATGGGATCGGAAGATCCGCAGCATCGCCATTCCATCATTCATTTGACGACGATCATCCGCGAGATGACGGGAAGGATCGCCGAGGCAGATGATGCGACGTTTTCGGCAATCGTCAGGGAGGCCGCGATGCTGATACGCAGCCTGCAGCGGCGCCAGGCCGATGCGGCCAGATTTACGGTGCACTGACGCATGGCGGAGATTCGGGAGCACAATCAGTCGGCGGTCCACGGAAGCAAACTTTTGATGACCGGATCAACAATGGCTCTGACGGACGAACTCGTATCGCTGAGCCTTCGCCCCGCGATCGATGTCGGCCCCGAGCCACATCGAAAACCGCTGACCGAAGCCGAGGTGGAGATGCTCGCCAACCGGCTTCTCCATGAGTCTACCGGCGCGCCGCTTTGGATCTTCGCCTATGGATCATTGATATGGAAGCCGGACTTCGACGCCGTCGAATCGCAGCATGGCGCAACAAGAGGCTGGCATCGCTCCTTCTGCCTGCAGATGACCCGCTGGCGGGGAACCCAGGCCCAGCCGGGTCTGATGATGGCACTTGACCGCGGTGGACGTTGCAACGGCATCGTCTTCAGGCTTGCCGATGATGATCGCCTTGGTCAGATTCGGCGGTTGATCCGCCGTGAAGTCGGCACGATCGAAGACGCTGCGACGGTTCGTTGGATCCCTGTCGCGACCGCACACGGGCTCGTGCGCGCGCTGGTCTTTTGGGCTGGCCCGAAGGGCGAGCGCGTTTCCCGAAAATTGCCGCTGGAGACGGTGGCGCAGGTGCTTGCGAGAGCCTGCGGCCACATGGGTTCCTGCGCCGAATATCTGTATCTGACGGTGAAACATCTGGAAGAACGTGGCATCCGGGACCGCAATTTATGGCGGCTTCAGAAGCTGGTCGCAGCCGAGCTCGTCGCCATACACGGGCTGAACGCGGCGGCGGGAAACCATTGAATATCGCTCCCTGCCGCCCTCCGGTCAGAGCTTGCCCTTCCAGGGCACGAGGTACGCCTCCAGAAACCGGATGGCGGCCGAGAAGGTGAACGCGCAGATCGCGATGATGCCGATACCGACGAAGACGACGTCGGTCGCCAGGAACTGTGAAGCCGACATGATCATGAAACCAATCCCGCGCGTGGAGGCGATCAATTCAGCCGCAACCAGCGTACCCCAGCCGACACCGAGCGCAATTCGAATGCCGGTGAGAATCTCGGGCAGGGCCGACGGGAGGACGATGTCCAGGAAGAGCTGCAGCCGGCTCGCGCCCAGCGAACGCGCGGCATTGACGCGCTCGATCGGCAGCGCACGGACGCCGGCCTGGGCCGAGAGGCAGATCGGTGCGAACATCGCAAGCACCAGCAGCGTGATCTTCGACGTCTCGCCGATGCCGAGCCAGATGATCATCAGCGGCAGGTAGGAGAGCGGCGGAAGCGGCCAGTAAAACTCGATCGGCGCATCGAGCACCCCTTTTGCCCAGCGATTCAGGCCCATGAGCAATCCGAGAGGGATGCCGGCGGAGACGGCGATGAGGGCGGCGACCACGATGCGGAACAGGCTTGCAAAAACATGCTCGGACAGCGACGCTCCTGCGTAACCGTCGCGATAGATGGCGCCGATCTGTGTCAGCACCTCGTCAGGACGCGGCAGAAACAGGTGTGGAACGACACCGAGCGCGGAGACGACCCACCACAGCAGCAGTATGGCCAGCGCTGTCGCAATGCTGATGGCCACCGTCGATTTCTCGCCGGCTCCAAAGCCCGCCATTTTCACCAGCTTGACCTGATGGTCCTCTCTATCCGCCGCAATCGGCGGGGCCTGCACTATATCGCTCATGCGGCGCTCCTGAGGTCTTCGGTGCTGTGGAGAATGGCGCGGATCTCCTCGCGCAGCTCGGCAAATTGCGGTGACGCCTTGATCGATCGGGCGTCGCCGGTTTCTGCGAAGCGGCGAACGAAATCCAGATCGAAGCGTGCAACGACGCGCCCCGGTCGAGGTGACATGACCAGGACCTGCGTGCCCAGGAACAAGGCCTCTTCAATAGAGTGCGTGATGAAGAAGACCTTCTTTGCCGTCTTATCCCAGATGGAAACCAGCAGTTCCTGCATCTGCTCGCGCGTCAAGCTGTCGAGCGCGCCGAACGGCTCGTCCATCAGCAGGATGTCGGGATTTGTCGCCAGAGCGCGTGCGATGCCGACACGCTGGCGCATGCCGCCCGACAGCTCGTAGGGAAAAGCGCCGGCGAATTCGTCGAGACCGACAAGCCGGAGCAGCTCCAGGGCGCGTGCTTCGCGCTCCTTGCGCTTGACCCCGGCGAATTTCAAACCGAGGGCGACATTGTCGACCACCGATTTCCAGGGTAGCAGCGAGTCTTTCTGAAAAACGACGCCGCGGTCCGCGCCGGGTTGTTCGACCGCGCGGCCATCGAGCGTGATCCGGCCGTCCGAAAGCGGAAGGAAACCGGCAATCGCGTTGAGGAGGGTTGATTTGCCGCATCCCGACGCGCCGAGCGCGACGACGAAGCTCCGTTCGGGAATATCGAAGGAAACGCGATCGAGCGCGTGAACGGTCCGCCCGTCGCGGGCTGCGAAGTAAACGCTGGCGTGATCGACTTTAAGCATATTGCCGCTCGCACGTTAGACACCGGCGCGGCAAGCCGCGCCGGTGTCGGGGAGGATCAGTTGCTGACGCCGGTGAGGGCATCTGCGGTGACGAAGGCGCCGTAATTCGCCAGCACGTCGGAAACCTTGCCCTGCTCCTTCAGAAACGATGCCGTGTCCTTGAGGATCTTGCCGGCACCCGCCTTTTCGCCGCCGCCGAGCCATGCATCCGATGCCTGGACCTCAGGTGTCAGAAGCGTGAGGTTCTCCAGGGCCGAGGCCTGCTGATCGGCCGTTCCGCCGAGAAGCTTGGCAAGCGACTTGGCGTTGTCGCTGTCGGGACCCCAGGCGGATTTGTCCGATGCGAAGGATGCGTAGTATTTGTTGATGACCGAAGCGAAACCCTTCAGAAAGTCCGGGTTGTCGGCGGCAAACGTCGAGGTCGCGACCCAGGCGGAGAATGTTGGCGCACCCTTGTCTGCCACCTCCTTGGAGGTCACCAGAACCTTTCCGTTCTTCTTCAGTTCGGTCAGCGCCGGATCCCAGACGAAGCCGCCGTCGATGTCGCCGCGATTATAGCTGGCGACAATCTCAGGCTGAGGGATTGCGAAGACCTGAACGTCTTTTTCGGTCAGGCCCAGCGATTTGATCAGCGCCAGGAGTTGATAGTGGTCCGTGGATACTGGCGCGGCCGCGAGCTTCTTGCCCTTCAGATCATTCAGGCTTTCGATGCCGGAACCGTTGCGGACGACGAGGGCCTCGTCGATGCCCGAGATCGAGGCGAGGTAAAAGGCCTTGACCTCGAGCCCGCGTGACACAGCAGCCGCAAACGGGCTGGAGCCGACATAGCCGACCTGGACGTCGCCGGATGCAATGGCCGCAAAGATTTCGGCGCCCGAATTGAACCTGCGGAAGTCGATCTTGTATCCCGTCTCCTTGGCGAATTCGCCATTGGCGATCGCTACGGAAGACGGCAAGGCGTCGGTTTGATAGGCGACAACGACCTTCTTGTCCGCCGCTTCGGCGACAACAGCCGTTGCAAGAGTGCCGACGCCGACGGCGATTGCTGCAACCAAATTCCTGAAATTCATCTTGAGCCCCTTTGTTCAGGGCCGCATGGCCCTTGATCTCACCCTCAAAAGCCTAATGGTTGGGGAGGGGCTAGCGGGAGAAATAACAAACTATATTTATAGACTATAAGGATAATTGTTTTCGTGATTCTGCCGCTCGTGCGATCAGCAGGGACCGGTGAGCGACACGGGGCTTGAATGACGAAATGTCTCGATGACGTTCTGAGCTTCAGGGAGAATGCATTTGACATATGATGTTATCGTGGTCGGATCCGGTTTCTCAGCGATAGCGGTTACCTGCAATCTCATCGAGCAGCTTCCCGTTTCGGCGACGGTCGCCGTCGTCGGCGACGATCCCGGCTTCGGCCGCGGGACGGCGTACCGGACGGAGCTCTATCTCCATCGCCTCAATGTTCCCGCCGGCCGCATGAGCCTCTTGCCGCATCAACCCGATGACTTTGTCGACTGGCTGAAAGGTCATGGACGCCAGCTGCAGGCCGGCGATTTTGCCTCGCGCAGCGATTACGGTCTTTATGTCCGCGATACGCTTGCGCGGCTGCTTCGAGAACGGAACGGCCGTTGCCGGGTCGATTTCATCAAGGCCAAGGCGGCGGGATGCGTGGAACGGTACAGCAGTACGCTGACCTTCCATCTCGGCAACGGCGACGAGATTGCCGGCAAGAACGTGGTGCTCTGCCTCGGCGTCGGGAACGCGACCCTTCCGGTCGCTCCGGATGGCGTCCCGGCATCGCTGCGATCGCGGATCATCGAGAACCCGTGGCGGCTTTCCTGGCTGAGGCGCGTCGCACCATCCGATGCGGTGTGTATCCTCGGATCCGGTCTGACGATGATCGATCAGGTCCTCGCGCTTCGCGCCCATGGCCACAGCGGCAAGATCGATGTGCTTTCGCGGCGCGGGCTTGCACCGCTCGGACACGCGCGGAAGCCGCCGGCGCCTCTGCCGATCGACGTTCACATGCTTCCGGACACGATCAGCGGCATATTGAAGACCCTGCGGGCAAAGAGCAGGACGGTTGCCGACTGGCGAGCCGTGATGGACGGTCTGAGGCCTGCAACGCAGGCTCTCTGGCAACGGCTTTCGAGCAGGGAGCGGGCACGCTTCCTCAGGCATGCGCTTCCCTGGTGGAATATTCATCGTCACCGGGTCGCGCCGGACGTATACGACAGGTTTGAGAAACTGGTCTTGGACGGAACCGTTCGTTTCCACGCGGGCTTCCTGAAATCGCTCGGGGCCGAGGAGGGCCTGCTCGTTGCCAGCTACAGGGTCAGGGCGGCGCGCGAGATCGCCGAGATCAGGGCGGACTGGCTCGTCAATTGCACCGGAATGGAGCGGGCCGGGATCAGTCATTCACCGCTTTTGAAGGAAATGAGCCGCTTTGAGTTGATCGTCCCCGATCCTCTTGGCCTCGGGATCCAGGTGGATGCCGCTTCCGAGGTCATAGCCCCGTCCCGGATCTCGCCGGCCCGACTGTTTGCGGTCGGCGCCCTGACGGCGGGGCAATTCTGGGAGATCACCGCCGTTCCGGATATCCGGGTGCAGGCCAAGGCCGTGGTCGAGGAGATCGTTTCAAGAGGCTAGCTCCTGACGTGCATGCAGCAGAGCGTCCTTTGCGTGCCTGTACGGCAGGTGGCACGGCGCTTGTTGAATTGCCGGCCGCCGACAGCTACAGTATCTGGTACGCCATAATACGATTCTTGCATTCGGCCGCGGCGGCGGAAGTTGAGCGTGCAAAGTCCAACACTGAGGTAGACAATGAGCGGTGCTCTGAAGGACGCAATTCGAGTCGAGCGTCCTGCAAAGACCTTGCGGGAACTGGCACTCGACAAGGTCCGCGAAGCCATCGTCAACGGATATTTCCGTCCCGGAGATCGCCTTGTCGAGCGTGACCTCTGCGCCCAGCTCGGCGTCAGCCGAACGGTCGTGCGCGAGGTTCTGAGGCATCTGGAATCGGAAGGGCTTGTCGCCAATCTGCCGAACAAGGGGCCGATCGTCGCGCAGCTCGATATCGACGAAGCCAAACAGATCTATGAGATCCGTGGCGCGCTGGAAGGCATGGCGGCGCGGCTGTGCGCGGAGCGCCGCAGCCCGGAGATCGTCGCCGCGCTGGAGGAATCGCTGGCCGGGATCCGCAAGAGTTATCGCGACAACGACATGGCGGCTGTGCTGACGAACACCTCTTCCTTCTATCAGACGCTGTTCACCATGGTTGACAGGAACGTTGCCTGGGGTGTCGTCAATCTCCTCACCGTGCGCATAAACCACCTGCGCTCGATGACGATCAAGACGGAGAGACGTGGCATCGAAGGCCCGCTGCAGATGTCGAAGATCGTCGACGCCATCCGCCGCGGCGACGGCGAGGGCGCTTACCGGGCCGCGATGGATCACGTCGCCGCCGCAAGCGCGATCGCAGAAGCGGTGCTCTCCGCCAAGAAGCCTGCAGAATAAGCACGAGCGAGCCCTGCGGCTTCCCCGTAGGCCCCGGCAATGCACTCACCTCGGCTGTCGATATCACTCCATTCGCGATGATGTTCCGCGCTATTCAAATACTCCGCGCTTGACACCCCACTTTCTCCAATGTGATGGTATGCCATATTAAATAATATGTAAGGCGGTACCATGAACTGGGATGACCGTGACGTCTGGACTCAGCCTGCCTCCGCGGGGCGCCTCGTCGTTTGTCAGCTGACAACGCGTTGATAGGAAGAAAGCGTCGGCTGAGAGGCGAGAGCGCACATCCAAACCAAATCTCCGCCTTGGCCTGAGCTGAGTTCTCGCAGCAACCAGCTTGACACTCATATATTATGGTATACCATAATACGAAACTGAGAAATGAGGTGCTCGATGGCCATTCAAATTCGCAAGACGGGACTGCAGATCGAAACGACGCTGATCGAAGGCGGCAAGGCCGCGGCGGTGCCGCTGAAGCTGTTTACCGCCTTCGCGGTCGTGAAGAATCCCTGGGCCGGTCGCGGCTTCGTCGACGACCTCAAGCCCGAAATTCACGCAAGCGCTCCGGCCCTCGGCGAGTTGCTGACCAAGATGATCATCGATGCGGTTGGGTCCGGCGAGGCTGTCGAGGGATATGGAAAGTCCGCCGTCGTCGGCCTGGACGGCGAGATCGAACACGGGTCCGCGCTCATCCACACGCTACGTTTCGGCAATTTTTATCGCCAGGCCGTCGGCGCCAAGTCCTATCTCGCCTTCTGCAACACACGCGGTCCTGCCAATGCACCGATCATGATCCCGTTGATGGACAAGAACGATGAAGGCCGCCGTTCGCACTATCTGACCATCCAGACGTCGATCCCCGACGCGCCTGCTGCCGACGAGATCGTCGTGGCTCTCGGTGCTTCGATAGGCGGGCGCCCGCATCACCGCATCGGAGACCGCTACCAGGATCTGAAAGACCTGGGGCAGGATGTTGCCAATCCTGCGGGCGTTTAAGGGAGCTCTCTGAGATGCTGACAGCCGGATCGACCACACGCACCGCTGCAGCAACCAACGCCGCCGGTGCCTTGCCCCGAAAGACGACGGCAAGCGGAACTGCCTATCACGAGGTCGGCAGCGGTGAGCCGCTGGTTCTCATTCATGGCGTCGGCATGCGGCTCGAGGCCTGGGCTCCGCAGATCGCATTTCTGTCTGCAGGCCATCGCATTATCGCTGTCGACATGCCCGGACATGGCGAGAGCGCAAAGCTCCCAACGGGCAGTCGGCTCGAGGAGTTCGTCGACTGGTTCGCACGCTTTCTCGACGAGATGGCAATCGACAGGGCAAATGTTGCCGGGCACTCGATGGGCGCACTGGTTTCAGGAGGGGCAGCCGCAACATTTGGCGAGCGGATCAGCCGCGTCGCCTACCTCAACGGCGTCTACAGGCGTGACCCTGAAGCAAAGGCCGCCGTCCTTTCGCGCGCCGCGGCCATTCCGGTATCGGGCGTCGACAAGGAAGGTCCTCTGGCCCGCTGGTTCGGCGAAGATGCGGACAGCGTCACCGCGCGTGAATTGACGCGAAAATGGCTAAACCTCGTCGATCCCCAGGGATATGCCGTCGCTTACGCCGCCTTCGCGGGAGGAGACGCCACCTATGCTGACGGCTGGAAAGACGTGGCTGGCCCGGCCCTTTTTCTGACGGGATCCGATGATCCGAACTCGACGCCCTTGATGGCGACACAAATGGCCGAGCTTGCGCCGCGGGGCTACGCCCGCATCGTCGAAGGCCATCGTCATATGGTGAACCTGACCGCACCTGATATCGTCAATTCGCTGCTCGCTGAGTGGCTATCGTTCGGGGAGGATGAACGATGACAATCCAGACTGTCGACCCAAGAGCACTGCGAGATGCATTCGGGGCTTTTCCGACCGGGGTGACCGTCGTCACCGCCTGCGACGGGGAAGGACATCCGATCGGCTTCACAGCGAACTCCTTCACCTCGGTCTCGCTCAATCCACCGCTTCTCCTCGTCTGTCTCGCCAAGACGTCGCGCAATTTCGCCACCATGACCGGCGCACAGCATTTTGCGATCAACGTGCTTTCGGAAATGCAGAAAGACGTGTCGAACACCTTTGCACGCCCGGTCGAGGACAGGTTTGCGGCGGTCGAATGGGCGAAGGGATCGGCAGGCTGCCCGATATTCTCGAACGTTGCGGCTTGGTTTGAATGCGCCATGGAAGAGGTTATCGAGGCTGGCGACCACGTCATCTTGATGGGCCGCATCGAAGCTTTCGACAATAGCGGCCGCAACGGTCTCGGCTATGCGCGTGGCGGTTATTTCACGCCGACGCTCGCAAGCAAGGCGGTGTCGGCGGCAAGCGAAGGCAATATGGAACTTGCAGCCGTTGTCGAACGCCGCGGGGAAGTTCTGCTGCTCGGCGAGGATGTGCTCTCCCTGCCGAGCGTCGACGCCCATGACGGCAGCCCGACCGAGGCACTGCAAAAATACCTGGAAACGCTCACCGGCTTGAAAGTCAGCATCGGTTTTCTCTATTCGGTTTATGAGGGCAAGAGCGACGGCAAGCAGCACATCGTCTATCACGCCGTTGCCGGAGAGGGCGAGCCTGCCGGCGGCAGGTTCCTGAAGCCTGACGCATTGGTTGCGGCAAAGTTCAAGACCAGCTCGACTGCCGATATCGTCAACCGTTTTGCGATGGAAAGCTCGATCGGCAATTTCGGCGTCTATTTCGGCGACGAGACCGGCGGCACCGTTCACCCAATTCCAGCCAAGGACGCAAAAGCATGAAGTTCTCCCTCTTCGTCCATATGGAACGGCTCGACGCCAGCCAAAGCCATAAGAGCCTCTACGAGGAATTCGTCGCGCTCTGCGAGATCGCCGACAAGGGCGGCATGCACGCGATCTGGACGGGCGAGCACCATGGCATGGATTTCACCATTGCGCCCAATCCGTTCGTGACCATTGCTGATCTCGCGCGCCGCACATCGCGGGTGCGGCTCGGAACGGGGACGGTGATTGCCCCCTTCTGGCATCCGATCAAGCTTGCCGGCGAGGCGGCCATGGCCGACATCATCTGCGATGGAAGGCTCGATATCGGTATCGCGCGGGGGGCCTATTCCTTCGAATATGAGCGCCTGCTGCCCGGGCTCGATGCCTGGGGTGCCGGCCAGCGCATGCGCGAGCTCATCCCGGCCGTCAAGGGCGTATGGGCCGGCGACTACGCGCATGATGGGGAATTCTTCAAGTTTCCGTCGACCACCTCGGCGCCGAAGCCGCTGCAGCAGCCGAACCCGCCCATATGGGTGGCGGCGCGCGATCCGAACTCGCACGAATTTGCCGTCGCCAACGGCTGCAACGTTCAGGTCACGCCACTCTGGCAGGGCGACGACGAGGTTCGATCGTTGATGGAGCGCTTCAACGACGCCTGCGCGAAGAATTCCGAGATCGAGCGGCCCAAGATCATGTTGCTGCGCCATACCTATGTCGGCTCGTCAGAGGACGATGTCGCCCAGGCCGCCCATGAGCTCAGCGTCTACTACAATTACTTCTTCGCCTGGTTCAAGAATGAGAAGCCGATTGCCCAGGGTCTGATCGAGCGCATTCCGGACGAGCAGATCAGAGCAAACGCCATGCTGTCGGACCAGGTCATGCGCACCAACAATGTCGTTGGCGACGCTGAGACTGTCATCACCCGGCTCAAGGCGTATGAAGCACTCGGCTATGACGAATATTCCTTCTGGATCGACACCGGCATGAGCTTCGAGCGCAAGAAGGCGTCGCTCGAGCGCTTCATCACCGAGGTCATGCCAGCATTTCAGGAGTAAGACCATGCGGCGCTTCCAGCACTATATCGACGGCGAATTCTCAGATGGCGAGGCTAGCTATCCGAGCATCGATCCCGCCTCCGGCACGGCCTGGGCTGAGATGCCCGAAGCGCGCGAGGGGGATGTCGATCGGGCTGTCAACGCGGCCGACAAGGCACTTTACGACGGCGCCTGGCCGAAAATGACGGCCACCCAACGCGGCAAGCTGCTCTACAAGCTGGCCGATTTGGTTGCCGCCAACGCGCAGGTGCTGGCTGAACTGGAGACGCGCGACACCGGCAAGATCATCCGCGAGACATCTGCGCAGATCGCTTATGTCGCCGAATACTATCGCTACTATGCCGGCATCGCCGACAAGATCGAAGGCGCCTACCTGCCGATCGACAAGCCTGACATGGATGTCTGGCTTCGCCGTGAGCCGATCGGCGTCGTTGCGATGGTCGTGCCGTGGAACAGCCAGCTCTTCCTGTCCGCGGTGAAGATCGGCCCGGCGCTGGCGGCCGGTTGCACGATGGTGGTCAAGGCTTCGGAAGACGGGCCGGCGCCGCTTCTCGAATTTGCACGGCTCGTGCACGAGGCAGGCTTTCCTGCCGGCGTCGTCAACATCATCACCGGTTTCGGCGCCTCCTGCGGCGCCGCCCTCGGCCGGCACCCGAAGGTCGCGCATGTGGCCTTCACCGGCGGCCCTGAAACCGCCCGGCACGTCGTTCGCAACTCGGCCGAAAACCTCGCCTCCACCTCGCTTGAACTTGGCGGCAAGTCGCCATTCATCGTCTTTGCCGATGCAGACCTCGAGAGCGCGGCCAACGCCCAGGTCGCGGGCATCTTCGCCGCGACAGGGCAGAGCTGCGTTGCCGGGTCACGGCTGATCGTCGAACGCAGCATCAAGGACAAATTCGTCGCCCTGCTTCGGGATAAGGCGGAAGCGATCCGGATCGGTGCTCCGCTCGATATGGCGACCGAAGTCGGCCCGCTTGCCACCAAGCGCCAGCAGGACAGTATCGGTGCCCTCGTCGCCAAGTCGATTGAAAGCGGCGCCCGACTCGTCACGGGAGGACGCAAGATCGACGGCGAAGGCTATTATTTCCCGCCGACGATTCTCGACTGCGACGATGTCGCCTCGCCCTCGCTGATCGAGGAGTTCTTCGGGCCGGTCCTGTCCGTCGTGTCGTTCGAGACGGAGGCCGAGGCGCTGCGGCTTGCCAACGATACCCGTTATGGCCTGGCTTCCGGCGTTTTCACCCATAACCTGACCCGGGCGCACCGGCTGATGAAGGGGCTCCGTGCTGGGATCGTCTGGGTCAATACCTACCGCGTGGTCTCTCCGATTGCGCCATTCGGCGGTTTCGGCCTGTCGGGCCATGGTAGGGAAGGCGGTATGGCCGCGGCGCTCGATTATACCCGTACCAAGACGATCTGGCTCAGGACATCGGACGATCCGATCCCCGATCCCTTCGTGATGAGGTAGCGCCGATGTTTTACGAAATCCGCACCTATCGGCTGAAGAACGGCACCATCCCGCAATATCTCAAGGCCGTCGAGGAAGAGGGGATCGAGATCCAGAAGAGCCATCTCGGCACGCTCGTCGGTTACTTCTTTTCGGAGATCGGGACGATCAACGAGATCGTCCACATCTGGGCCTTTGCGAGCCTGGACGACCGGGAGGCGAGGCGCCAGAGGCTTCTTGCCGATCCCCGGTGGCAAGCCTTCCTGCCCAAGATCCGCGATCTGATTGAGGTGGCGGAAAACAAGATTATGAAGCCAGCTAACTTTTCTCCCAGGAGCGAGGCGCACTGACGGCATAAGGCATACCCGTAGGACAAACCAGAACAAGGATAAGGGAACATGAAAACAACATTTGCTTTCGCGGCAGTTGCCGCATTCGTGGCTGTGTCCGCACCGGCGCACGCCGACAACATGGTCTTTTCGAGCTGGGGAGGAACGACCCAGGACGCGCAGAAAGCCGCATGGGCCAGCCCGTTCACGGAGAAGACCGGTATCACCGTCGTACAGGACGGGCCGACGGATTACGGCAAGCTCAAGGCGATGGTCGAGGCTGGCCAGGTTACCTGGGACGTTGTCGACGTCGAAGGCGACTATGCCGCTCAGGCCGGCAAGAACGGCCAGCTGGAAAAACTCGATTTCTCCGTCATCGACAAATCCAAGCTCGATCCGCGCTTCGTGACCGACTATTCGGTCGGCAGCTTCTATTATTCCTTCGTGATCGGCTGCAATGCCGATGCCGTCAGCGCCTGCCCGAAGACCTGGGCGGATCTGTTCGACACGACGAAGTTTCCGGGAAAGCGCACATTCTACAAATGGTCGGCTCCCGGCGTGATCGAAGCGGCGCTGCTTGCCGACGGCGTGGCCGCCGACAAGCTCTACCCGCTTGATCTAGACCGCGCCTTCAAGAAGCTCGACACGATCAAATCGGATATCGTCTGGTGGTCGGGTGGCGCACAGTCGCAGCAGCTTCTGGCATCCGCCGAGGCTCCCTTCGGCAGTGTCTGGAATGGTCGCATGACCGCGCTTGCGGCGAGCGGTATCAAGACCGAGACCTCGTGGGAACAGAACATCACCGCTGCGGATTCGCTCGTCGTGCCGAAGGGTTCGCCGAACGCGGAAGCCGCGATGAAGTTCATTGCAATGGCGACCGCGGCCGAACCGCAGGCCGCCCTTGCAAAGGCCACCGGATATGCACCAATCAACGTTGACTCGGCCAAGCTGATGGATCCGGAGACGGCCAAGACCCTGCCGGATCGGCAGACGGCCAGCCAGGTGAATGCCGACATGAACTACTGGGCTGATAATCGCGATGCCATCGGCGAGAAGTGGTACGCCTGGCAGGCGAAATAGCCTGAAACTTAAGACGGATGGGCACGGCGAATGTTCGCCGTGCCTCCCGCAGCGTCGGTGCCCATTTGTTGGACCTCGGCGCCTGCGGAAATTGACGGGTGGGAAGGACTGTCATGGCGACATATAGCGATGCCTCCGGCGCAATTGCGCCCCTGCCAAAGGTGCGCAGGGCAACAGGTTTTGGCGGGGTCCTTCCGGCTCTCGCCTTCGTGACGATCTTTTTCATCGCGCCGGTGGCGGTGCTCTTGTTGCGAAGCGTTCTGGAACCCGTGCCGGGCTTTGGAAACTATGCGCAGCTGATCGGGTCCGCGACCTATCTCAAGATCTTCGCCAATACCTTCATCGTCTCGGGTCTCGTCACGGTGATTTCGCTGCTGATCGGATTTCCCGTTGCCTGGGCGCTGGCAATCATGCCCGGGCGCCTGACCTCGGTGATCTTTGCGATCCTGCTCCTGTCAATGTGGACCAACCTGCTTGCCCGCACCTATGCCTGGATGGTGCTTTTGCAGCGGACGGGGCTGATCAACAAGATGCTGATCGGAATGGGGCTGATCGACAAGCCCTTAGCACTCGTCAATAATCTGACCGGGGTCACGATCGGCATGACCTATATCATGCTACCCTTCATCATCCTGCCGCTCTACGGCGTGATCAGGAAGATCGACCCGTCGACCCTGCAGGCGGCAGCACTTTGCGGCGCCAATCGGTGGCAGTGCCTGACCCGTGTCCTGCTGCCTTTGGCCATGCCCGGCATGGCAGCCGGTGCCCTCATGGTTTTCGTCATGTCGCTTGGTTATTTCGTCACGCCATCGCTTCTCGGCGGCACTGCGAACATGATGCTCGCAGAGCTGATCGCGCAATTCGTGCAGTCGCTGGTCAACTGGGGAATGGGAGGTGCCGCGGCGCTGGTGCTCCTCGTGGTGACCCTGCTGCTTTATGCCGTGCAGCTGCGCTTCGTCGGCAACCAGAACCCGGGAGGGCGTTGACATGTTGCTCAATTTCGACCGGCTCGGCTGGTGGAAATATATCCTGCTGGCGATCACGCTTCTGACTGCGGCCTTTCTGCTGCTGCCGATCGTCTTTATCGCGGCGCTCTCCTTCGGCTCCTCGCAGTGGCTGATCTTTCCGCCGCCCGGCTGGACGTTTCAGTGGTACAGCCAGCTCTTTGCCGATCCGCGCTGGCTGGAATCGGCCTGGACGAGCTTCAAGATTGCGGTCATCGTGACGATCCTGTCGGTGCTCCTCGGGCTCGTGACTTCCTTCGGGCTGGTGCGCGGTTCGTTCCTGTTCCGCGATGCGCTGAAAGCGCTGTTTCTGACGCCGATGATCCTTCCCGTCGTGGTTCTTGCGGTCGCCCTTTATGCCTTCTTTCTGAGGATCGGCCTCGGCGGCACGTTGGCAGGCTTCGTCATTTCGCACCTCGTTCTCGCGCTGCCCTTCTCGATCCTCTCGATCTCAAGTGCGCTGGAGGGCTTCGACAAGTCGATCGAGGACGCGGCGGTTCTGTGCGGTGCCTCGCCTCTGGAAGCAAAGATCAGGGTCACCCTGCCGGCGATCAGCCATGGGCTGTTTTCGGCGGCAGTCTTTTCGTTCCTGACATCCTGGGATGAGGTGGTGGTGGCGATCTTCATGTCCAGCCCGACCCTGCAGACGCTGCCGGTAAAGGTATGGGCGACGCTGCGGCAGGACCTGACGCCGGTTGTCGCCGCGGCGTCGACCCTTCTCATCCTTTTGACGATCATCTTGATGGCGCTGGTTGCCGTCGTACGTAAGGTACTGAAACAATGAGAGAACCATTCCTTCAGATCTGCGGAATACGCAAGGAATACGGCCCGGTCGTCGCCGTCCACGACGTCAATCTCGACGTTCGGCGCGGCGAGTTTCTGACCTTTCTCGGACCGTCCGGATCCGGGAAAAGCACGACGCTTTATATCCTGGCTGGTTTTGAAACGCCGACGAAGGGCGACATCACGCTGGAGGGCAACACCCTGCTCGCGACGCCATCGCACAAGCGCAACATCGGCATGGTGTTCCAGCGCTACACCCTGTTTCCGCATCTCACGGTTGGTGAAAACATCGCATTCCCGCTGAAGGTCAGGCGCAAGTCCAAGGCCGAGGTCGACAGCAAGGTGAAGGAGATGCTGCGCCTCGTCCGGCTCGAAGGCTTCGAGGATCGCAAGCCTGCGCAAATGTCCGGCGGTCAGCAGCAGCGCGTCGCCCTTGCCAGGGCTCTTGCCTATGATCCGCCGGTGCTTCTGATGGACGAGCCTCTGTCGGCGCTCGACAAGAAGCTGCGCGAGGAAATCCAGCATGAGATACGCCGGATCCACCAGCAGACCGAAGTGACGATCCTCTATGTCACGCATGACCAGGAGGAGGCGTTGCGGCTCTCCGACCGCATCGCCGTCTTTTCCAAGGGCGTCATCGACCAGATCGGCACGGGGCCGGAACTCTACGCCAATCCGCGGACCCGCTTCGTTGCCGAATTCATCGGCGACAGCGATTTCATTTCATGCGACCTGCTGTCATCCTCCGATGGGAAGGCCACCATTTCGCTTGGCGGCGGCAGCGTCTTCAATCATATTCCGGTGCATGGAAAAGGAACCTCCGGGACGAGGGCAGCCCTGATGCTGAGGCCTGAGCGCATTCGATTGTCGCGCGCCCAGGCGGTGGGAGCCGGTCTTGCCGCAACGGTCAGCGACATTACCTTCCTCGGCAACAATATTCACGTCTCGACCGAGACGGCGACAGGCGAGGCACTGGCAGTTCGCCTGCCGTTCGGTCACGAGGCTATCTCGGGGCTCAGTCGTGGCGATATAGTCCATCTGAATTTCGATCCCGGTGCCGCTCACGTATTCTGTTGAAAGTTGTCATATGAAGCTCAATGATCCCTCGCTGTTCCGTCAGGCATGCCCCATCGCCGATCGCTGGATCGAAGCGGAAGGCCGCAAGGCGGCGACGGTCCGCAATCCGGCGACAGGCGAGCCGCTGGGGGTCGTCCCCGACCTCGGTGCGGCGGAAACGGAGGACGCCATCCGCGCCGCCGTGATTGCCCAGAAGCTTTGGGCGAAGAAGACCGCCGGCGAGCGCGCCGCCGTCCTCAAGACATGGCACCGCCTGATGATCGAAAACCGCGACGATCTGGCGATGATCCTGACGCTGGAGCAGGGAAAGCCGCTGGCCGAGGCCAAGGGGGAGATCACCTATGGGGCGAGCTTCATCGAATGGTTCGCGGAAGAGGCGAGGCGCATCAACGGCGAGACCATCCCCGGGCATCAGGCCGACAAGCGGATCCTCGTCTTGCGTCAGCCTGCAGGCGTGGTGGCGGCGATCACGCCCTGGAACTTTCCGAACGCGATGATCACCCGCAAGATTGGCCCTGCGCTGGCCGCCGGCTGTGCCGTCGTTCTCAAGCCGGCGCTGCAGACGCCATTCTCTGCCATCGCCATCGCCATTCTCGGTGAGCGTGCCGGCCTGCCGCCGGGGCTTCTCAACATCGTCACGGGTGACGCAGCGGCAATTGGCGGGGCGCTGACGGGAAGCCGTGACGTTCGGGTCCTGACATTCACGGGCTCCACCCGGACGGGCGAGCTGCTTTACCGGCAATGCGCGCCGACGATCAAAAAGCTCGGTCTTGAACTTGGCGGCAATGCACCCTTCATCGTGTTCGACGACGCCGATCTCGACGCTGCCGTCGAAGGCGCCATCATCGCCAAGTTCCGCAACAACGGCCAGACCTGCGTCTGCGCCAATCGGCTTTATGTCCAGGACGGCGTCTATGAGGCATTTGCCGCCAAGCTCGCCGCGGCGGTTTCGGGCTTGAAGGTCGGCAACGGTCTCGACCGTGACGTCGTGCTCGGACCGCTGATCGACGACAATGCCGTCGCCAAGGTCGAAAGCCATATCCGCGACGCCGTCTCAAAGGGCGCCGGGATCGTTTCCGGGGGCAAGCGCCACGCGCTTGGCGGCCATTTCTTCGAGCCGACGATCCTGCGCGATGTCGCAGCCGGCATGCAGGTCGCACGCGAGGAAACCTTCGGGCCGCTCGCGCCGCTTTTTCGCTTCCGCGACGAACAGGACGTCATCGAACAGGCAAACGACACCGAGTTCGGACTTGCTTCATATTTTTACGCTCGCGATCTGTCGCGGGTATTTCGTGTGGCCGAAGCGCTCGAATACGGGATGGTCGGCGTCAATACCGGTCTTGTCTCCACGGCCGAGGCTCCGTTCGGCGGCGTGAAAATGTCGGGTCTCGGCCGCGAAGGGTCGAGGCACGGATTGGATGAATACACCGAACTCAAATATGTATGCCTGGGCGGCATTGCCTGAACTGGTCGATGTTTGCAGTTTGCCGCAAAGAAAGACGAGAACGCATCGGCAAACGGTTTTTCCGATGCGTTCCGTTAATCCTCAAAGCTCGGGGGTGAAATTTACACCCCTAAAGTGCGGAGTTCGCTTCCGTTTCGGCGAGGCGATGGGCGATGCGGTCGGCATTGGCCATGATCGTCATCGTGACGTATTTCGAAGACAGATCCGGAAGGATCGAACCGTCGACGATGTGGAGACCGGAATGGAGATTCAATTCGCCGTCTGAAGAGGTGCCGAACGGGCCGGACGCGCCCATAGGCAAGGTGCCGGCAAAATGGGCGTCGATGCCGGGCTCTGCCAGCGACGCGCCCGGAAGCTGAATGAGACCCAGCCGTTTCCATTCCCGGCGGAGCGTTTTTTTCAATGCCTCGGCGCGGATGTCGAAACCTTCCGCGAAGCCGCCGCGGACGGTCAGACCCTTGCCTGCCGTTTCGTCCCGACGGATGTAGCTGAAGCTTTGATTGCCGGGATAATAGATCGTCGCGACGAGGAGACTGCTGCCGATAAGTTCGAACGCCGCGCGCCCGGCTTTTCGACCGAGCGGCATCCTGTTGATGAAGCTCTGCGCCGGCAGAGTACCAACTTCATAGATCGCTCCCGTCACGTAATCGGATGCGCCGTCGCCGTAGCGCAGAGATATTCCGAGCTGCGCAAGGCTGTGCGTCGCCGTCGGCGAACGCAATATTCTTGCGGGAGAGAGCAGGGGAATGGCCAGCGTGGGACTGTTCAGAAGACGCAGCCCCTGCTCGTCAATCGGCAGGAGGTCCGACAGCAGGGCGGCCGTTCCAAGGACTCCTGCGGCCAGAATTATCCTTGGTGCGGAAAATGACGATCCGTCTGCCGCTCTGACCGTCCAGCCCGAGCTGCGTGTCAACGCGACGGCCCGCATGTTGTCGAGCAAACGAAAATGTGGAGACTTTCGCAACAGAAGCAGATCCTGCCTGCTGTTATAGATCGCGCCGGTCGGGCAGCCATAGAGACAGTCGCCGCGCAGATCGCATGCTGCGCGCCCGGACCTGGCCTCCGAAAGTATGGCATTGACGGCGGGAAAAAGCCGGAACGATTCATCAGCGGGCTTTGCGGCCTGATGCCGATGGAGAACGTGGGCCGCTGTCGCTCCAAGCGGCAGGACGGGCTCACTGTCAGCGCCTGTCGTAGAATCCGCATTCCTGCTGATGCCGATGCGCTTGGCGACATGCTCGTAGGATCTCTGCAAGGAGGCGATGTCGATCGGCCAAGCCGCGATGTCCTCGGCATCGAGATAGCTGATTTGCGCTCCCCAGATGTTGGAGAGACCGCCGCGGGCAAGGCTGCCGATCGGGAAGAAGCCGTCGCCGGTTATGCCGGATTGGTGTCGAAAAGGTTCGAGCATTCCTCGTGCAGCAGGGGTCTGCAATTTCGGCGAACTTCCGTCGTCCGTTCGCAGCGATTCCAGATTGCTTCCGAGGACGCGGACGCTGCGACTTTCCTCCTGCGATCCGGCATCATCCCCGCCGTCCAGCATCAGAACGCGGCGTCCGGCCGCGATTAGGGGAAATGCCGCGGAGACGCCGGCAGGTCCACTGCCGATGATGATGAAGTCGGCGTCCAGCCCATTCATCGATATCTCCCCGCTAAAAGCGCGCGGAGCGGAAAGAGCAGGACATCTCTGGAAATCGCCAGCATCGCTCCAAAAAATCCGGCCTTTTTGCCCGAGGCCCTTTCCGGTTCGCTCGCAAGGTCGGCCAAATAAAGGGCCTGCGCGAGGCGATGCCGTGTTCGATTGGCCGGCGGTTCAAAGAGGGCCAGCAAACCAGGATGCCTGATCATTGCCGGGGAGAGGCCGAGCGGCGATAATCCCTCACGCCGCAGCCCTTCGCAGAGTCGCTGCAGCTGTATTTCGGTGGGCGCGATGTCTAGATATCGCAGCAGCGCCTGTGCCTCCCGTCGCGATTGCTCCTCGTGTGTCTGGCCGAATTCTCCGGCAAGCGTAATCGCCGGGTCGGACAGGTTCAACTTCAGGAGCCTGAGGCTCTCGCTGCTCTCCATCGGTGCGGCGCCTGCAAGCCCGAGGACGCGTTCCGGATCGACCGTGGGAATCAAGGGGAGAATCTTCGTCATGCGGCAGGCGAGGAGTGCGGCGGTCAGGGGAACCGGTATGAAATGGAGGTTGCCCTTACCCTGGGTACGGCGGAGAATTCTGAGCCAGGCGGCAAAGCTTATTGGGTTTTCTTGCGCAAGTACAAATGTCTGCAGCGGCAGGTTCTCTCCGATCGCCAGCGCCAAAAGGCCTGCGGCGACTTCGTCGAGATGAATGGGCTGAACTTTTCGGCTGAGCCCTATCATCGGCAGGATTGGACTGAGCGCCGCCAATTTCGCCATCAGGCCGTACATCGCTGTGCGCGGGCCGCCATAAACGAGCCCTATTCGCGCAATTCTGGCGATCGGCGCTGCCTTGCTGGCAGCCAAATGCTCTTCGATCCTGAACTTGGTCCGGCCGTAGACATTGAGCGCTTCTCTTCTGGACGAGGTGGACGAGGCAAAAACGAAGCGCGGCACTCCGGCTGCCTTTGCCGCTTCCGCCAGCTTCAAGGTGCCTGATATATTGACGTTTTCTTCTTCGGCCGCCTCCGGCGAATTAGCCCAGGAATGCGCGAGATGGACGAGCCCAACCGCTCCCTCCAGATCGGATGCGGCAGGTTCATCGCCAATGCGCCACGCCGCGCCGGGCCGACGGCCGAGTTCAACCACGTCCAAGCCGCGCTCACGCGCCATCGCGACAAGTCTTGCACCGATATAGCCGGTCGATCCGGTGATGATGAGACGTGGTGCCATTCACACTCTCTACTGTGCAAAAGCGATGCGCGCGCCGCTCCAGTCAAAACGAAACTCGATTTCCTTGAGCTGCGACAGCGCCTGCCGCACCTTTTCCTGACGATCTCTAGGGCAATAGAGAACCAGGAAGCCCCCTCCGCCTGCACCCGCAAGCTTGCCACCGATTGCGCCGGCAGCACGTGCTGCCTCGTAAAACTCGTCGATCGCGCTGTTGGTAATCTTCGATGTCAGCGATCTTTTCATCATCCATCCGCGATGCAGGGCTTCGCCGAACGCACCGAGATCTCCAGCCATCAGGATGTCACGCATTTCGTAACTCAACTGCACCATGCGCTCGACGGTCCGGAATTTTTCCTCGTCGGCCTCCATGGCTTGCACCTGCGTCGACAGCACCGAGCGCGTATCGCGCTGGCTTCCTGTGAAAAACAACAGGATGTTGCTCTCGAGTTCCGCCATCCTTTCGGAGCTGAGAACGACGGGCTGGACGTTCACGCTGCCGTTGGAATTGAATTCGATGAAGTTCAATCCGCCATGTGCGGCCGCATACTGGTCCTGTTTGCCTATCGGCTCCTTCAGGATTTCAATTTCGAGCTTGCAGGCTTCTTCCGCCAGCTGATCCTTGGAGGCAAAGCGTGACCTGTGGGCGTAGAGCGCATTGATCAGCGCCACGGAAAAGGAACTGGATGATCCTAACCCGGTTCCCGAAGGAATGTCGGCGACCGAAGCAACTTCGATGCCAGGCTCGAGCTGATGCATCCGCAGGGCCTCGCGCAGCAGCGGATGCGCGATCTCCTCAAGCGTGTCGGCGAGCTCTGTGCGTGTATACTTGAGATGATACTTCTTTTCGTTGAAATAGCTATGCACGATAACGAAGCTGTACTTGGCGATCGCGCAGGACAATACCGCGCCCGCCTGACGGCGGTAGTAGGAGGCTATATCAGAGCCGCCTCCGGCGAAGCTGACCCGAAAAGGTGCGGATGAAACGATCAAAGGATTGCCTCCTCAAGATTGATGACGATATCGGCCGATGCCCGCTGCAGATCGATCCTCGGCCACTCCTCCTGTATCCGCGACGCCCAGAGCCCTTCGGCGTCAGCCGGCGTCAGGCCTTTCCAGGCGTAAAAATTGTGAAAGCGGCTGAGCAGTGCCTGCTGTGATGCCTCGACAAAGACAGCAATATCGACATCTTCGCGGATCGACCTGTGTCCGGCAAAGATGCCGTCCAGCAGAATGACTTCGGCATCACGCGCATCATAGGTAGTCGTATCCTTGCGCTGACTACGGCTTGCCGGGTCATAGCCGGGCGCCTCGACCTGTCCGGATTGGCGCAGCATGCTGACGATCTCAGGATAGACTTCGACCCTGTTGCGTTCCTCCGCAGTCATATCAGGACGGCGATATTCGAGCGGCAGTATCCAGCGATCGAGTTCCAGCCTCAGCACCCGGCGTCCTGATTCCGAGAGCATACGCTCGACCGCATGCGCAAATGTGCTTTTCCCGGAGCGGGAACGGCCGCAGATACTGACGAGCAGCGGGCCTGCTTTACTTGGAAGACGTTGATGAACGGCTCCGGACAGCCCTCGCCCGATATCTTGATAACCGCATTGAAAGCGAACGGCGTCATAAACCGTGTCGAAGACAAGATCGGCACGGGGAATATCTGCTTCCGCGGCAGGATAGGTCTTTTCATCCCGCAGGCCATAACCCGTTCGGACCCCATAGGCCCAGATGCCTGCCTTGCGGGCTGCACCTATGTCGCGCAGGCTGTCTCCGATGATGACGGATTTCGATTTTTCGACCGGCAATTCCGTCATTGCTTGGCGGATCATCAGGTCGCCCGGTTTGCGGCATGCACAATTGATCTTGAGTTCCGGGATCTCATTTGGAAATCCTTTGTCCGGATGGTGCGGACAAAAATAGATACGGTCCAGGACGCCGCCATCTTCGGCAAGTTCGGCCTCCAGGCGACCAAGAACATGATCCAGGCCGGATTCATCGAGCAGGCCTTTGGCGACCTGCGGCCTGTTGGTTATGGCAACTGTCAGGAAGCCGGCCTCGCGGGCGAGCCGCACCGCTTCGCCGGCTCGGCCGATCAGCTTCACCTGGTCGGGATGTATAACGCCATGGCCGCCGACATCTTCGTTGAGTACGCCATCGCAATCGAAAAATACCGCGGGTCTTGTCACTGACAGATGGACCGCATGAACCCGGTCCTGCCGAAGGTCCTCCTCCGCGGCAGCATGGCGGTTCGGCGAGCCGGTATCCTTGATGTATTCCGGCGTGTCGTAAATCGCGATCGGAATGGAACGCTCGAGGAGATCGGGAATAACGTCGTGAATCATGTCGGCCGCATGGCCCGGCACCAGCGCCTCAAAAAATTGGTCTGAGGCTACGTACAAACCGGCCGGCACCAGATTGCGCCAATCCGCATCCCGGGGCGTTTTGCGAGCCAACAGGCGCTGGAGATAACCGCTCTTCTGGACGACGAGATCGGATGTGCGGGGATGATCGTTGGGATGAGCGATGATGGTCAGAGCGGCTGGAAATTGATGACGGTGACGCGCCAGTGCCGCCAGGTCGATGTCAAAAAGCATGTCGCCGTAGACGATCAGTACGTCGCCGGCTGTCGTACCCAAAGTCGTCAAGCAGCCTGCCGTGCCAAGCGGAGACGTCTCGACCAAGACTTCGATCGTAATGCCGAGCCTTTCAGCTTCCGGACCAAGAGCAGGCTCCAGCTGGCTGCCAAGGTGACCACCAAGCACGCGCACATGTTGAACACCTTCGCGGGCGAGGACTCGAATCTGCCTGAGAACGATCGGGACACCGCCGAGCGGCAAAAGGGCCTTCGGAATGGCATCGCCTGTCATGCTGCGTGCGCGTGTTCCAAGGCCTCCGGCAATAATGACGGCCTGGCGAATAGCGTCTTCAGAACCCATTCGCCAGGATCCGCTCGACGGCAAGTTCAACGGCCTCGGTTGATTTTCGGCGTGGGGACCAGCCCAGCGCGACGAGCCGGCTTATGTCGTAGCTGAAGCGCGGCACATCGCCTAGCCAGCCGCGGTCCTCGCTGCCGTATTCGATGGCGGCTCCGGCTGCCACCTTCGAGACCACGATCTCGGCGATATCGCGGACGGACGTTTCGCCGATGCCACTGGCATGAAATACTTCATAGGCGCCGGGTGCCTTGTCCCATGCGAGGAGAATCGCATCCACCAGGTCGCCGACATAGAGATAAGGCTTCGTCTGCATCCCGTTGCCGAGCACCTGGAGTCTCGCCGGATCAGCCTTCAACCTGTTGATGAAATCGTAGATCGCTCCATGCGTAGAGCGCTCCCCAACGACATTCGGAAAACGCAGCACGAGTGTCTTGATGCCGAATGACAGCGCATAGACGGACAGATAGGCTTCGGCGGCAAGCTTGCTGGCGCCATAGAATGAAATCGGCCGCAAAGGGCCGTGATTTTCGCCGATGTTCCCTTCAGCTTCGCCGAACACGGCGGAAGTGCTGGCGAAGAAGAGCCTGTCGATCTTATGCTTGCGCATGATGGCAAGCAGCGTCGTCGTCGTCAGCTGATTGAGTTGCAGGTCCAGTTCCGCATTGGCATTGCCTGCGGCGATATCGGAATTGGCGGCAAGATGAAAAACAGCGTCGGGGCGGTCCGCCGCAATGAGCTGATCCATGCCTTCCCGATCGAGCATATCCAGCTCCTGAAAGCGAAAATCCGATCGATCCATCAGGTGATCTATGTTCCGCATACGGCCAAGATGAAGATTGTCGATCGCGGTGACCCGATAGCCCTTTTCCAAAAGGCGATCGCAGAGATGGCTGCCGATAAATCCGGCCCCTCCTGTTATCAAGGCATGCATGTCGGCGGCTCCATATGATCTGTTAAGGCTCATCAGAGCGCTTTGATCTTTCCCGAATGAGGACGCGAAAGGACGAATACACCACCGGCCAAGCCGACCACAAGCTGCAGCAGGCCGAAAACCACCGATAGCGTTGCCGCGTCCGTCGTGCCTATGCTGAACACGACAAGTGAAATGATCATGCCGCCTTCCCGGAGGCCCCATCCTCCAACGGAAATGGGAACCATCGCGATCAAGAGCACCGGCGGGAAAGCGGCTGCGGCCTGACCCCAATCGAGCGGAAGACCAAGTCCGAGAACGAGGATCTCAAGCGAGACGACGCTCAACCCGTGAATGGCGAGGGTCAATAGAAAGACGCCGACCATTCTTTGGTGGGTGACCAAAACCCGCAACGCGTCGGTCAACGCGTGCAGCTTTGCCGGAAAGAAACGGACGAATAAGTGGCGGCGCCAGCTGAACACCAGGGCTGATGCGACAGTTCCCGCAACGCCAAGCGCGGTGAGCTCTGTCAGATAGGGGATGGGAAAGTCGTGCCCGTAAACAGTGCGCAGGATGATCAGTCCGATCAGCGCAACGACCGCCAGTCCGAAAAGAGTAAGGATGCGGTCCATCACGACGCCCAGCGTGGCTTCTCCGATCGTCAGGCCATATTTGACGGCGCCAAATATGCGAGCGGCATCGCCTGGAATGGGACTTGGAAGGGCTTGATTGTAAAACAGGCTTTGCATGAAGAGTTTCATGGCGCCTGACATCTTCAGCCTTTGCCCTATCATGTCCGATAGAAGGCACCATCGCCACGCCGAAAGCAGGGCCTGCAAGAGCAGAAGAAAGATGCTGAGCGAAATCGTCGCCGCCGACAGGGTCCGGACCGCAGCCCACCCTTCCGAAAAATCTACCTTGCGCGCGATCCATAGGACGAGGCCAAGCGCAACAGTCAGTTTCAGAACCGGTATGCCAATGCGAAGCAACGCTGGGGGGGACGCAGTGGTCACGGTGTCCGATCCGCCTCAAAACGGTAGAGCTTCCAGCCGAACCGATCTGTCAATATCAGCGAGGAATGGGGCATCATGTGCGCTACGACGCTGTTGGCCATCACCACTTTATCTTCTCCAAGGCGTTCGGCGAGGAACGCGCTACCAGCGTCAGGGGTGACGATGAAGTAGCCTATATGATTGTACTTTATGAAAGCGTCGATATCCGAACCCGGTGCAGGCAGCACGTGGCGCGGCAATTGCCAACTGCCATCGCGGCCATCGTTGTAAGCCGTGGACAATAATGTGTTGGAGTTATGGAAAGGTTGGAAAACGGTTCGCAGGTCGTGATCTGCGATATAGCGGTACATGAAATAAGCTTCGCGGTGGCTCTTCATATATTCGTCGACGCTTATCATCCCGAGCACGACGTCGAGTTCTTTCGCCTTGACGGGATCTATGTCGCCGCCGCCGACTCGATACCAGTGCGAAATCCAGAGGCCCCCGGCCAGCAAGCTGACGACAACCGGGCTGGCGACCATGCATGCTGGCGAAGAGACGATTTTCGCAAGTGGGGCAATCTGCGGCAGGACTCGCCGGTCGAGCCATTTATCCAGCCGTTCGCGAACCAGGGAGGCGCCGATAAACCCGGTCGAAAAGAAAAGCAGATAGGCTGGCGTCGCCCACCGTATGTGATTGAACATGACGGTGTACCAAATCACAAACATGGCAGCGACAATCGCGGCCAGAAATGCAATGCGCCGGAAAGCCACTGCCAGGCCGGCCAGTATCAAAGCAAGAGCGACGAAAGCGTTCGGCTTGCGAGCGAGGAACCAGTCGTAAAAAACATAAAGGAAGTCGTGCCAACCCTGCAGAGTTGTGAGGTTCGTCACGAAATGTCGGTTGGCGGGATCGAAAGCCCGGCCCAATTCAAGCGTGTAATCCGCCATCCAAGCATCGGTGAGGCCCGGATGACCGAACAGGAAGGGATAGATCGGATTGCCGAGAACGATCAGGTTTTTCGCATACCAGTAGCCCGCGACAGCGAGAAATGCGCAGAGGCATGACAGAAAGAGCCGCAGTGATACCCTTCCCTTGAGTAGCGTCGGCATCAATGCCAGCCCTATAAGGCCAACCATTTGCAGTTCCGTATATTTTCCTCCGACCGCTCCCCCCAAGACGAGCGCACAATGAAAAAGCTCCGCCGGCCGCCGAGTTTCGAAATAGCGCCACAGAAAAAGCACGGCTGCGACTGAGAAACATGACCGGGCCAGATCGGTCATCGGTTCGCCGACACTCCCCCTGAAGAAGGGGATGCTGAGGATCAGAGCTGCCACCAGGAAAAACCCGCATGCCCGCCAACGACTGGCGCAGCTTGAAAGCAGGAACAGAAATCCGAAGAAAATTGCGATATTGATGGTCGCGGCGCCGGTCCAGTGACCGCTGACCATCATGACGAGCGCAAACAGCAGATTGAAGAAGAGCGGAATATTGCCGTAGAAGGGATGGTCGATCTGCGGAGACACAAAGCCGGCGTGCTCGATGATGCTGTTTGCGAGCGGGATGTGAAAAACCCACACATCGTCGACGCCTGATGGAAATAGCGCTTGGACGCTCCACACATAGAAATAGGCAATGCATACGAGTGCAGCGAGGACCGGAAACGGATTGCCGATCCTGGTTTCGGCCGCGATTTTACGAAAAAACGAACGCAGGTCGTAAAGAACGGCGACAAGATCGCGCCGCCGCCAGATCATCGAGACAGCCACGATAGGAAGAACGATTTCCCATCGCAGCCCATGAAATGCGCCAAGGATGGTAGCCGCGCCGCCTGATATCGCCAAGGCCGGCAAAATGCCGCTGAGCAAAAAGTCGATGCCGTCTCGAAAGGGCCGATCGCAACCTCGATTGAGCCAAACGACGATCCCCCGATCGATCACCAGGCCCCATAAGATTATGCAAAAAACCGTGCACCAGCCTACGATCATCAGCGCTCCCGTGGCTCCTATTCCGCGAGAGGCGGCGCAGGCTTCTTGATTGGCAGCATGACCCCAAGCGCTCGGATCATGAGCCCTGAAATAAAGACCTGGAACGCTGTGGTGATAAGCCAGAGCCCGAAGACGGCCCAGTTCGTTTCGACGCCAATCTCAGGCAGCAAGTATCCATTCCCGACATAGGAATCGAAGAGCGGAAACGCCAACAAAACGCCTGCAAGGACGGCCACGACCGTTCCCCAAATCGTTGCGTTATAAGGCAGGAGCCGCTCGAAACGAGGCTGCACGCGTCCCGAATAATCGAAGATAACCCGCCCGATCGCGGCCGAAACCAGCATTGATTGACCAAGGACGGCCAGGGCCATGGCAAACAGCATGGCATTGGACGAGAACCGCACACCGGCAATGGACATAGGTCCAGCGAGCAGCGGCAGCATGATGATCAAGCCGAGGGCCAGAAGCAGGAAGCCCGGCCAGATGAGAAAGAAATCGAACCCGTAGACGAACATCGCCTGGAGATTACGCCAGCCTGCGCGCCACGGCTCCATCCAACCCCGCCGCTTCATGTGGCTGAGCCGTCCATCCGGATCTTTCAGGAAGTGGATCGGCACTTCGGTGGTCGGAAGCTCCATATGCACGGACTTCAGCACCATTTCCGACGCATATTCCCATCCTTGCGACCGAAGATCCATGCGCAGCAATGCATCGACGCTGATGCCGCGCATGCCGCAATGGATGTCGGAAAAGCGGCTGGCGAACATCCGATTGAGAATCCACGTCGTCAGTGGCGTTCCGAAATAGCGATGCAGGGGCGGCATCGCATTGTCTTCGATCGAGCCCTTGAACCGCGAGCCCATCACGAAGTCGGAGCCCTTCCGAAAGGCCTCGATAAACGGCGCTATCTGGCGAAAATCATAAGTGCAGTCCGCATCGCCCATGATGATGAACTTGCCGCGGACGAATGGAATGGCATCGATATAAGCCCTGCCCAAACCGCGCTTCGGCGTCCGCAACACGCGGGCGCCCCTGTCACGCGCGATTTCGGGTGTGCGATCGGTTGAGCTGTCGACGATGAGGATCTCCACCGCCGCACCGCTTGCCGCAATACCCTCGCGGCACCAGTCGACGAAGGTCCCGATCGTCAATTCCTCATTAAGAGACGGGACGAGGATGGTCACTTCAGGTTCGGTGACATCATCGTCGGGGGTAAGGAGCGTCAATTCCGGATCGTGAATGCTGGGAAAAGTCATGCGCGCAAATCGGCTCGTTAGGAAAGAGTAGGCGGGACAAGTCCGCAGGAAAAATCCAGTACGGCATGGCAAATCGCCAGATGTGCGATCTCCACATAGCCATATTGATCGGAAGCCACATAAAAGTTCAGGTCACCCAGATCACGCAGCGGATTGCCCGGCGCGAATCCGCTCAAAGTCACGACGGCGCAGCCTTTATCCCGGGCCGTATGGACGGCCTTGGTAATGCTTTCGGATCTCCCCGAACTGCTGATTGCCACCAGCAGGTCACCTTCGTTCGCGTGCATGGCGATTTGCGTCGAGAACACGTTCTCATATCCGAGATCGTTTGAGAGGCATGTCAGCGTCGCGCCGTCGTTCATCGCCATGGCGCGCAGCCCGCCGTTTTTCGAATAGTCGGTTGCCATGTGGCTGGCGATTGCCGCGCTGCCGCCATTGCCAATGAACATGATCTTCCGTCCGGCATCGTGCGTGGCGCGAGCCAGTTGCATGGACTCCGTCACCGCTGCTGCATAATCCAGGCTCTCTCCCGCTGACCGCGTAGCGGTTGTATTCACAAGAACATGGCGGAGAAATGTGAAGTAGCGATCCAGGTCGCCGGCTGTTACGCCAAGCCCAGAAGATCTGTTCTCATTTTGTAACATGCTCGTTCCGTCCCTACGCCTTGGGAATTGGGGCGTCCTTAAAGACAAAATGAGACAAAGGCAAGTTGCCCGCCCCTCTTTCAGGGTTGTCGGCGGGTGTCGCGGCTTTGCAACTAGCGGTCTTCCGTGACGTGAGGCTCGGCGGGCACGCCGCTCGCTTGAGTATCGGCGCTTATTCTTTCGGCTGGAAGTGAGCCACGCGCGAACAAGGCAGGTGTGAAGGCAAAGTCCGTATCACGACGCACCTTGGGGTCAAACCGGGGGAGCGGATCGAATTCGACAAGCTGCCTGGGGGCGAGCTGCGGGTAAAGGCTGCTCGTCCGACGGGGACAATCGACGACTTTATCGGTCGGCATGCTGGAAATTCCGCAGCCTCATGAGCGGGTCGATGCTGAGCGGCCGCAAGCTTTTCAACGCTGAGACGACGGGCGGCGTTCGCTTCAGAACCGATGTTCCGCTCCCTCGACCGGATTTGCCCAGACCGTCATGCCCGGTGCAAACGGCGTCTCGCCTTCGGCGCGCACGACCATCTCGCCGAGCTCGGGAATGTCGAGGTAGAGGATCGCGTCGGCGCCAAGCCGCTCCACATGCCGGATCCTGCCCTGCCATTGCCCGGCACCTTCCGAAAGCCTGATATGTTCCGGGCGAATACCGTAGGTCGCGCAGTTCATTCGCCGCGCTATCTCGCCGCCATAGAGGTTCATCCTCGGGCTGCCGATGAAGCCGGCGACGAAGGGTGTCGCCGGATTGCGGTAGAGCTCCATCGGACTGCCGATCTGTTCGACCGCGCCGCCCTTCAGGACGACGATCTTGTCCGCCATCGTCATGGCTTCGACCTGGTCGTGGGTGACATAGATCATCGTCGATTTCAGGCGGGCGTGCAGATCTGATATCTCAAGGCGCATCTGGGCGCGAAGCGAAGCGTCGAGATTGGAGAGCGGCTCGTCGAACAGGAAGACCTTGGGATCGCGGATGATCGCGCGGCCGATGGCGACGCGCTGCCTCTGGCCGCCGGAGAGCGCTTTCGGCTTTCTCTCCAGCAACTGGGTGAGCTGCAGCGTTTCAGCCGTCGCCGCGACCTTGGCGGCGATCTCAGCCTTTGGGCGGCGGGCGAGCGAAAGGCCGAAGCCGATATTCTCGGCAACGGTCATATGCGGGTAGAGCGCGTAGCTCTGGAACACCATGGCAATGCCGCGCTCGGAGGGTTCGGCATAGGTCACGTCCTTGCCGCCGATGGTCAGCGCGCCTGACGTTGTTTCCTCCAGGCCGGCGATGATCCGCAGCAGCGTCGACTTTCCACAGCCAGACGGACCGACGAAAACGACGAACTCGCCCGAGGCAACCTCCAGATCGATCCCCTTGATGACTTCAAGTGCGCCAAAACTCTTGCGAACCTGTTTGAGAGTGAGCTCAGCCATTCGGTTACCCTTTTACTGCGCCTGATGTCATGCCGGCGACGATCTGCCGGTTGAAGAAGATGAAGACGACCAGCGGCGGGATCGTCACCAGGAGGATATTCATGAAGAGGAGATTGTACTGGCTCGTATACATGCTCTGGAAATTATAGAGCGTCAGCTGCACTGTCACGTTCTCCTTGCCGGGAAGGTAGTAGAGCGGGTTGGTAAAATCGTTGAAGATCGCGATCGACTGCACGACGATGTTGGTGACGGTCACCGGCTTCAGCAGCGGCAGGATCACTCTGAAGAAAATCTGTCGGGGCTTGGCGCCATCGATCAGCGCCGCCTCGTCGAGGTCGCGGGGTATGGTCGAAATGAACGACCGGTAGAGCAATGTCGAGAACGAGAGATTATAGGCGACCTGGATCAGGATCATCCCGGTCATGGTCTTGAAGAGACCGATCTCCTGCAAGAGGCCGATGGTGGGGACGACGGCTGGGGGCATCATCAGACCCATGAACAGGGCAATGGAGGCCACCCTGTTCCAGACGGTCTTGCGGCGCTGCATCACATATCCGACCATTGCCGACAGCAGGATCAGGATCGTGACGGAGACCACGGTGATCAGCGTGGAGTTGAAATAGGCGAGCGCGAGCTGGTAGTCGCGCGCCTTGAACACGGCGATCAGATTATCCCAGAACAGCCACTGCTCGGGCAGTTCGAAATCAAGGCGAGAGGCTTCGGATTTCGATTTGACCGCCTGGAGAGCGACGAAAACGAAAGGCATGACGAAGATGACGGCCGCCACCGCAAGGGCTATCGCGCCGGTCACGTAAGGGCGGACGCTTCTCATTCCTCGACCTCGCGCCGGTTGAACCACAGGGTGAATGGCAGGATGATTATGGCGATCAGCGCGAACAGGATGACGTTTCCGGCCGTCGACAGACCGTAGAAACCCGCCTGGTACTGCTTATAGATGACCGAGGCGATCACGTCGGAGGAGAAACCAGGCCCGCCGCGGGTCATGGCCCATATCAGGTCGAAGGATCGAAGCCCGCCGATCAGCGACAATGTCACCACGATGACAGTGGCGGGACGCACGAGCGGGAGGGTGATCCGGAAAAATTGCTGGAGACGCGTGGCCCCGTCAATCCTTGCGGCCTCATAATAATCGGGGCTGATCGCGGCAAGCCCGGCGATGAAGATCAAGGTGGCGAGGCCGACACCCTTCCAGACATCGACCAAAGCCACCGAAAAAAGCGCCAGCGCCGGATTGGTGAGCCACCCAGGTCCTGGAATGCCGAGCGTTTCCAACGTGACATTGATGATGCCCCTGGTCGGATGCATCATCACCGTGAAGGTGATGCCGATGCCGATCGTCGAGACCAGGACGGGAAAGAAGACCAGCGTGCGCAGGAAGCCGCGGGCGAAGATATTGCTGGTCAGCAGCACGGCGAGCAGCAACCCGCAGACCGTCTTCAGGCCGGAGGTCGTCACGGCGTAGATCAGTGTGTTGACGAGCCCTTTGACCAGAAACGGTTCGGAAAAGAACTGCTGAAAATTTTCGAGCCCGATGAATTCGGCGGTCGAAAGATCCCAGCGCGTCAAGCTGAACCAGAGAGAGGATAGGGTGGGAACGAGAAAGAGCACGCCGTAGATGATGGCGGCGGGAATGAAAAACCACAGCGGGTAGGGCGATTTGCGCGAACGGCGGCGTGTCTCGGTCATATCAATCTCTTCGATCGGGTGGAACCTCGCTCCATCAGGAGCGAGGATAACTTGCCCGAAAGACCGCTACCAGTTGGGCAGGCCAAGCTGCTTGGCCTGCTTGCGCACATCGTCGTCATAGAGTTTCGCCGCGTCGGCCGGCTGGCGAATACCGGAGCCGACTTCGACGGTGATCTGCTCGAGAGCCGGTCCCTTGATTGGCGAAACGAATTCCAGCGCCGGGGTCGTCTTGTCCTTGGCCTCGAAATAGGGGAGCATGTCCTTTATCGCAGGCGGCACGCTAGCTGGCAGGTCGCAGCCGTCGATCAGAGAAGGCCCCTGAACGGCATTGGTTTCCACCATGATCTTGCAGGCCTCGACGCTTCCGGCGAAATCGACGAATTTCCGCGCTTCCTCGGCGTGCTGGCTGGTCAAGGGAATGTAGAGGGCGGGCGGCATCCAGACCGTCAAACCGTTGGTTGCGGCGTCGTCGCTCGGCTGGGCGAAAAAGCCGACATCGTTGAGGTTTTCGGGATAATTCTGTTTGAGCGCGCCGACCGCGAAGCTCAGCATCGGATAATGCGCCGCCTCGCCGGTTGCCACCATTCTCAGGCCATCGTCGTAGCTTGCCGCGCCGAAATCGTCGTTCATCAGACCGGCGTCGTGAACGTCCTTCAGCCGTTCGAAGCCCTTCAGGGCCGCAGGCGTCTCGGCGTATTTTGCCTTGTTGGCGGTATAGTCTGCGGCGAAGTTCGGCACGGCAGCGTGCAGGTTGTAATAGTCAGCCAGAACGAACAACTGCGAGGTCCAGGTATCGCGATAGGTCTGCGCCACGGCGACCTTTCCTGACGCTTTGACCTTCGCGTTGTTCGCCATGAAGTCCGCCCATGTCTTCGGGACGGAGAGGCCAAGCTCCTGGTAGATTTTCCTGTTGTAGAGGATCCCGCCCGCCATCGCCGTGCCGAAGGGAACGCCGTAGAGCTTGCCATCGGCACGGACGACCGATTTGAAACCGTCGTCGACCTTCGCCTGCGACGAGAGATCGCTCAGATCGACAAGCGTCTGTGTCGGCTTCAGCGCCTGTAGCAGCGAGCCGGAATTGTAGAGGAACACATCGGACATCTCCCCCGTCGCCAGGCGCGTCTTGATGATGTTGTCGCCCTCGCCACCGCCGGCCCGCGGCTCGATTTCAATCGTCACGTCGGGTGCATTTGCCTGATAGGCGGCAACCAGTGCCTCGGCCGCCGCGACGGTGTCGGGGTTGTTGTCGATCAGGAATGACAGCGTGGTTTCTGCATGCGACGGGCCAGCCGCGGCCAGTGCCAAAAGCGCGGAGGCGCCCGCAAGAATGAGTTTTATCCGATGTGTCATGACGTTCCTCCTCTGAACGATGCGACGTGTATGCTCCTCAAGAATTGGGTAGGGAAAAGACCAGCTGGTGTGTCCCGGGGGGAAGAATGGCTTCCGCGACGACAGGTTCTCCATTGAGCGACGGGTTTTGATGCCGTTTTCCAGGTCGGAACCGGCCGATGCAGCCTTTCGGAAGCGTCAGCACATAGGTGATCTTGTTGCCGTCGCATTGCCAGCCGGCCTCTATGCGCCCCTGGCTGCTATCATGATGGGCCGAAACCGGCGAAAGGGACGGAATCGGCGCCGGATCGACGATCACCTCGGTAAATCCGGGCGCGCTCGGGCTCGGCGAAATTCCGGCGACGCTTTCGAACAGCCACTGACAGACCGCGCCATAGGCATAGTGGTTGTAGCTGTTCATGTCGGGTTCGTAGATGGTGCCGTCAGGCGCCATGGAATCCCAGCGCTCCCAGATCGTCGTCGCTCCCTTCGAGACCTGGTAGAGCCAGCCCGGCACATCCTCCTGCAGGAAGACCTTTTCGGCCAGATCGTCCATGCCGAGCTTCGTCAGCGCCGGCAGCAGGGCGGGCGTGCCGATGAAGCCGGTGCCGATCTTGTAGTCTGCATCGATGATCACCTGCCGGAAATGCTGCTGTGCGGCTTGCGTGTGCTCCGCCGGTATCAGGTCGTGGAGGAAGGCCAAGGCATAGGACGTCTGGTCATTATGCGCGAGCCGTCCCGCCGGCGTGATGAACTCGTTGGTGAATGCCCGCCGGATCTCGCTTGCGCGCTGTTTCATCTTCTCTTCAAGCGCATGCTCGCCGAGAATGGCTGCGATCCTTGCCAGAAGGTCGGTCGAGATGAAGTGGTAGAGCGTCGCCGCGCAATCGTCGGCGATCGTCGGACGAGGCTTTCGATTGTCGCCGACCGGTTGCAGCCAGTCGCCGAAAGTGAAACCTCGGGCCCCCCAATGCGAGGGCGGACGCACGAGCGGACCGTCCGAGATCGACCAGACGAAATCGACCCAGCGCACCATGGAATCCAGGCACTCCGACAGGACGGCCCGGTCGCCGTAATGCGTGTAGAGTACCCAAGGAATCACGACGATCGCGTCGCCCCAGCCAGTCGAACCGGCATAGCCCGGGAAATTGGCCGGATGCAGACGCGTCGGATCCGGCGAAAAATGTGAGACGGCGCCATCCTCGCGTTGATCGGCCATCACATCCCGCAGATACTTCCTCAGGAAGAATTGGCTGTCGCTCAGCCAGCATGCGGTTGCGGCAAAGACCTGGGCGTCGCCCGTCCAGCCCAAGCGCTCGTCGCGTTGCGGGCAATCGGTCGGTACTTCGACGAAATTGGCGCGCTGCGACCAGATGGTATTCTCGACGAGGCGATTGACCAGTGTATTGCCCGAGGTGAAACCGCCGGCGGGCTCGGGCACCGACGAGATCGGGATGGACGCGATTGCAAGGATCTTCGCATCGCCCTTGATCGTTACCCTGGCATAGCGGAAGCCGTGGAAGGTGAAATGCGGTGCGTAGGTTTCATCGCCGTCTCCCCGCAGCGTGTAGACAGTGTGCGCGGTGGCCGTGCGATAGTTGCGATTGTCGAAATGACGATCGGGGCCGAGTACCTCCGAATGCTCCACCCGAATTTCGGCGCCGGCGGTGCCGCGGACTGTATATCTGACATAGCCGCCGGAATTCTGGCCGAAATCGTAGACCGTCCTGCCCTCATCGTCGGTCCAGCTGTCGACCGGGGCGAGTGGCCGCAACTCGCGCACGGCAGCCGTTTCATGCGCGACGAGCAGTTCCCTGTCGAATGGCAATCGTTCGGTGCCGTGGCTCTCCAAGTAGTTTTCGTGGCGGGCATCGTAGATTTCGCCGAAGTAGATCCCCGACTTCAGGATCGGCAGAATACCGCTTCGCCATGTGGTGTCGGTGGAAAGAACGGTGCCATCCGATCCGATCAGATCGGCAATGGCGCCGATCCTGTCGCCCCAGCAATTTGGGATTGCCTGGGCGCCCCACATCAAAGGCGACCGGTACCATCCGTCGGCAAGCCAGATCTCGATCCGGTTGAGGCCCGGCTTGAACAGGTTCGAGACGTCATATCGCTGATAGGCAAGGCGATCGTCGTAGTTCGTCCAGCCCGGGGTCAACAGGTCGTTGCCGACACGAACGCCGTTGATGAAGCAGCGGTAGAGGCCAAGTGCGGAGATAAAGAGCTCGACGGGAAGCTTGGCGCCGTCATGTTCGAAAGTCTTGGAGACGAAGCTTGCGGCCGTTCCCTGACCGCCATCCGATAGTGGCGCGATCATTTCCCCCGACCAGGCACGCGAAACGAGGTTGCCGCCGATGGCTGCCGGCTGAAAGTTCATCAAGTCCTCCCGACAGATGTAGAACGTTCTCCATATAACGTTCTACATTTTCTTCGGAAGCGCAATAGAATTTTCGTTGCCAGTCTGCCATGGTGGTTCTGCGGACGATGTTGACGACCCGCAGCAAGCCAGAGATTTCATGCCAATCGAAGACAAACAAAAGCCGCAACGAAACGATCGCGTGACGATCCGGACCGTGGCAACTCACGCAGGCGTATCGGTCGCAGCGGTTTCCAAGGTGATGCGAAATGCCTATGGCGTCAGCGATGCGCTGCGCGCAAGGGTGATTGATGCCATCGAGGCACTCGCCTATCGCCCCTCGCGGGCGGCACGCGGGCTGCGTGGCCGGAGTTTCACCATCGGAGTGCTCCTGATCGATATCCGCAATCCCTTCCTTCCGGAGGTGATTGCCGGCGTGAACGAGGTGCTTGGACCTTCGCATTACCAGGCGATGATCGGCGTCAGCGATGCGCGCGTGCAGTTGGAGACGTCGTTGATCGAGTCGATGATCGACTACAAGATGGACGGCCTTATCCTTGTTGCGCCGCGTTTGCCCTCGGAGATTCTGGCGAAGTTCGCAGTCCAGATACCGATCGTCGCGGTCGGCTACCACGATGCCAGCGCCACGGCCTTCGATACCGTCAATGCCGACGATCAGCGCGGCGCGGAGATCGCCGTGGAAGCGCTTTTAGCCTGCGGCTATCGCGACATCGAAATGCTCAGCCTTGGCGAGCGCCAGGGGCACGCGGTCTCTGTCGTCCGCCAGCGTGAGATCGGGTTCCGCCGTGCGATGCAGCGTGGCGGGCTCGGCTCCTCGCCAGCGATCGGCAAAATTCCGATTGCTTCGCCAAAACGGGAAGAGGCGATGCGAAGGTTCCTATCGAGGAAGGATAGACCGCGCGCCGTGTTCTGCTGGAGCGATCTCGACGCGATCACCCTTCTGAGCTTGGCTATGGAGATGGGGGTGCGCGTGCCCGAAGACCTCGCCGTCATCGGATACGACAATTCGTCGACCGCAGCACTTGGCCTCGTCAATCTCGCAAGCATCGACCAGTCGGGCAGGGAGCTCGGCCAGATCGCTACCCGGGCCCTCATTTCCAGAATAGAAGGCCGTACCGCTTCCGAGCATATTTTCCAGATACCGTCGCTGGTCAGCCGCAACAGCCTGACCCGTCCTGGCAATTCCACGGACAGATAATAGCGACGGCGGCCGGCTTGCCTGTGTTGCTTGCCGTCGTTTTCAGTCGGATTGAAGGGGGCTGCCGCAAGACTGCCGCACGACCAGGCGACACGGCAATCTGGTGATGCCGGCAGGGACCGGTTCACCCTTGGAGAGGCTGAGAATTGCCAGGCCGGCGCGATGGCCCAGTTCCTTCAACTCCATGTCGATGGTGGTCAGCGGCGGGCGCGTTTGCCGTGCGACGACCTCCCAATTGTCGAACCCGACCACGGCGACATCCGTGGGAATCTCCACATTGAGGTCGCGCAGCGCGTCGATGACGCCGCGGGCGATCTCGTCACTGCCGCAGAAGATGGCGTCGGGCTTTGCGCCGGGCCGGGCAAACACCGTCTGGACGGCTTCGTGACCCCATTCCTCCGACCACTCGCCGAACATCGGTTCGGCACCGCCGCCACAGGCGTCGAGATAGGATTGGGCGCGGATGCGAGCGGCTAGGTAATCCCGCGGGCCGGTGATGTGCAGGATCCGCGACCGGCCCAGTTCCTTGAGATGGTCGACGGCGAGGCGCGCGCCCTGTTCGTCGTCCGGAAAGAAGGTGACGCTGTCGGCCGGTCCCTCGGCAAAGACGTAGACGACGGGTATCGGCAAGCGGGACAACTGGACCGGCGGCTCGAGGTCAAGGCGCGTCGCGGTGAATATGATGCCGTCGACCTGCCTGTCGAGAAGCGCCTCCAGGTGCAGCTGGGCGAGCCTCGGATCATTGTTCGTGGCGCAGAGGAAGACGGACACGCCGTGATCGACGAGCACTTCCGACACCCCGGCCGCCATCGGCAGCGTCAGTCTGCCATAGGTGTCGTTGGTCAGCATGCCGATCGCATGGCTTCGCTTGCTCAGCAACCCACGGGCGAGTGCATTGGGCCGAAACCCGATCTCCTCTGCCACGCGCCGGACCCGTTCGCGCGTCTCCGCATTCGTCCGGCCGGTGCCGTTCAGCGCGTTCGACGCCGTCGAAATGCTGACGCCCGCAGCCTTCGCCACGTCGTAGATCGTCCGTCTCCGATCACCGGTATTCTTCAAACCACGCCTCGTCTTCAATTCATGCTAAAAGCTTTTAGCAGAAAAAATCGTGCTGTTAAAAGGTTTTATCAATCGCATGCCAGATTTATGCACACAGACTGTCGACACCAAAAAAATTCTGATTTAACGTCCGTTTCGTCCGAAGGCCTGAGGCCTGAACGAGAAAAAGGGGAACAAGCATGCTTCGACTGAAAACAACGATCACTGCTCTTGCGCTGCTGGCAAGCTCTTCTCTCGCCAGCGCCGAAGAAATCACCCTATGGGTGCGCACGTCCTCCGGCGCCGTCCTTCAGGGACTGGCCGACAAATACAACGCATCGCACTCCGACAAGGTCAACGTCACCCAGATAACAGCCGAGCAGATGGTGCCGAAGCTGGGTGCGGCAATTGCCGGCAGCGCGGCTCCCGACGGCGCCGTGCTCGACCTGATCTATCTCCCGACCTTTGCCGCGGCGGATGGTCTCGAGGATATCTCCGACTTCGTGAAGGGCTTGCCTTATTCCTCCGCCATGAGCCCGTCCCACATCCGTCTTGCCACCTATGACGGCAAGATCTACGGCGTGCCGGCACTGCCGGATGCCTCGATCATCGCCTACAATACCGATCTCTTCACCAAGGCCGGCCTCGACCCCAACAAGGCGCCGGCATCGATGGAAGAGATTGCCACGGACGCCAAGAAGATCGCCGCGCTCGGCAACGAGACCTACGGCTTCTATTTCGTGGCGAATTCGGGAAGCTGGCTGATCTACGACTTCCTGCCGCATCTTTGGGCCGCCAATGCCGATGTGCTGAGCGATGATGGCCGTAGCGCCACCGTCGATACGCCGGCGCTGCGCGAGACCATCGCCGCCTATCGCGATATGTGGAGGGCTGGTGCGATCCATCCGACCTCGCGGTCGGGCAATGGCAACAATGCCGTCGAGGCCTTCGCCTCGGGCAAGGTCGGCATCCTGATGACCGGCTCCTACATCGTCAATCTGCTGACCAGCAAATATCCCGACGTGAAGTTCGCCGTTGCGCCGATCCCGGGGCCGGAGGGTGGTGCATCGAGCTTTGCCGGCGGCGACACGCTGTCCCTGATAAAGGGCATCAGCGGCGAGAAGAAGAAGGTCGCGCTCGACTTCGTCAATTTCTACATGCAGCCCGAGCAGCAGGTCTATATCACCCAGGAATCGGGCATGCCGTCGCGCACCGACCTCGCCGCGGAAGCCTATGCGAAATTCGACCCGCGCAATCTCGTTGCCTACGATATCCTCGCCAAGGCGCGCACGCCCTACACTTTTTCGTCCGATGAACTCTTCGTCAGCCGCACCGGTCCCTTCCTCAATCTGATCCAGGGCACGATCTTCGGCGACGACGTCGACGGAACGATCGCTAAAACGCAGGCCGACTTCACCCGCATCCTCGAACGCACCAATCCGAACTGAGCCCGATGGGCTTCGGCAGGGTATCTGTGGATGTCCTGCCGTTTCCTTCACATCTCGACGTTCAAACGGAAGGAGGAGTTGCGGTGATATCCTCGACACTTCGCAACCGGAGGCGCGCAGTCGCAGCCGGAGAGCCCGAGCCGAAGGGTTGGCTCGGCCTTGCCTTCATCCTGCCGGGCTTGCTGTTCATCGTCGTGCTCTTCCTCGTGCCGCTTGTCATGACGGTCTGGATGAGCTTCTACAATTGGCCGCTTCTCGGCCGGACGAAGTTCATAGGCCTTTCCAACTATGCCGAACTGATCAGCGACACCCAGCTCTGGCATTCCCTAGGTTTCACGCTGCTCTACACGGTGCTCGTCACGGCTGCGATCTTCCTGGTGGCCTTTCCCCTGGCGCTGCTCGTCGACCGGCCGCTGCGGATCGCCGGCTTTTTCCGCACGATCTATTTCATGCCTGTTGTCATCGGCTTCGGGGCGGCCTCGACATTGTGGATGTGGCTGCTCAATCCCGATAGCGGCGTCTTTGCGCAGTTGTTGCGCAGCGCGGGCATCATCGACAGCGCGCCGAGGCCGCTCGAAAGTTTCTGGCCAGCACTCGGCGTCGTCATCCTGATGGTCGTCTGGAAAACAGCGGGCTTCACGATGATCATTCTCCTGACCGGCCTTCAGAGCATATCGAACGACGTCATCGAAGCCGCCAGGATCGACGGCGCCAGCGTCTGGGGCCGGTTTCGCCGGATCACGCTGCCTTTGATGAGGAACTCGGTGGTGCTGGCGCTCGTCCTCAACGTCACTTCATCGATGCTGGCCTTCGATCAGTTCTTCATCATCACTCAGGGCGGCCCTGAGAACAGCACGATCTCCGCGGTCTTCTCGATCTATCTCGCCTCGTTTTCATCCTATCGTCTCGGTTATGGCTCGGCGATCTCCTTTGCCCTGCTCGTCGTCCTGGTGGCGATCAGCGCGATCCAGTTCGTCCTGCTGCGCCAGCGGCCGGAGGAGGGTTGATGGAACGGCTCAACCACAATCTCGCAGCGAAGCCGGCGAGCGAGCGGCTCGGTTATCTCGCTTTCGTTCTGACGGCATGCGTCTTTGCCATCTTCTTCGTGATGCCGATCGTCTGGTCCTTTGCCAATTCCTTCAAGCCCGCGGCCGCAGCACTTGCCGATCCGGCAGCGCTTTTCTCGAAGGCATTCTCGCTCGAGAACTACCGCCGCCTCGAGCATGTCGGCGCCGGCTGGTACGTCTATGCCGCCAATTCGGTGCTGATCGCGGCCGGAACGGTGATCCTGACAGTGCTCGTCGCGGTGCCGGCGGGATACGGCTTTTCGAAATTCCGCTTTCCCGGCCAGTCGCTGCTCTTCGTGCTGATCATGGCAACGATGATGATCCCGTTCCAGTCGATCCTGACGCCGCTTTTCCTGATCCTGAAAGTCTTCCGGCTGCAGAACAGCCTTCTCGGGCTGGTGCTGATCTACGTGACCTTCCAGCTTCCTTTTTCCGTCTTCATGATGCGCAACGCCTTCGATGCAGTGCCGAAGGCGCTGATCGAAGCGGCGCGGATAGACGCCGCGTCGCAGGCGACGATCCTGCGCCGGATCATGCTGCCGATCGCGCTTCCCGGTGTCGCCACCGTTGCGATGTTCGCCTTCCTGAATTCCTGGAACGAATTCCTCGCTGCCCTCATCTTTCTGTCCGATCAGAACAAGTTCACGCTGCCGATCATGCTGGTGAATGTTTCGTCGGGCATCTATGGCATCATCGACTGGGGCGCGCTTCAGGCCGGCATAGCCGTGACCATGGTCCCCTGCATCCTGCTTTTCCTTCTCTTGCAACGATATTACGTGCGCGGCCTGACGGCCGGCGCCGTGAAGTAACAGCGCTCGTCCCGCTCAGGAGTCCTCATGACCAGCTCACCTCGCTTTCAACCGGCACGCGCTGCGGGACGGCAGCGATACAGGCCTGCCGACCATTCCGGTGTCGTATTTGATGGCGGTTTCTGGCAGAGCTGGACGGAGACGGTTCGCAACGTCACCATCCCGACACAGCACAAGCGGCTGGAAGAGGAGGGCTTCCTCGAGGTGCTCGATTTTGACAAGCCGGCCGGGCCGCTGGTGCGCCCGATCCAGCCGAGCGGACTGTCGATGCAGCATTTCTTCGATTCCGATTTCGGCAAATGGATCGAGGCCGCAAGTTACACGCTGAAGGCTCACCCGAATGCTGCGCTTGAGGCGAAGATCGATGCTATCGTCGAAAAGCTCGAAAAAGGGCAGATGGCCGATGGCTACGTCAACAGCTGGTTCATTCGCCGCGAGCCGGACAGGCGCTGGACCAATCTGCGCGACCTGCACGAGATGTATTCGATGGGCCACTTGCTGGAAGGGGCCGTCGCCTACTACGAGGCGACGGGAAAGCGCCGTTTCCTCGACGTGATGATCCGCGCAGTCGACCATATCATGGAAACCTTCGGTGCCGAGCCCGGAAAGCTCAGGGGTTACGATGCCCATGAGGAAATCGAGTTGGCGCTGGTCAAACTCTACCGTGTGACGCGCGATCCGCGGCATCTGAAGCTTGCGACCTATTTCGTCGACGAACGCGGCCGGATGCCCTCGTATTACGACGAGGAGGCTCGCAGGCGCGGCGAGAACCCGGACGATTACGTCTACAAGACATATGCCTATAGCCAGGCCCATATGCCGGTGCGCGACCAGCACCAGGTCGTCGGACACGCGGTTCGCGCCATGTACCTCTTTTCTGCGATGGCGGATCTCTCCCGTGAGAACGACGATCCGACATTGAAGGAGGCCTGCGACCGGCTCTTCGACAACCTGGTCGGCCGCCAGCTCTACGTGACCGGCGGCCTTGGCCCCTCGGCATCCAATGAAGGGTTCACCCGGGAATTCGACCTGCCGAACGAGACGGCCTATGCCGAGACATGCGCAGCCGTCGCGCTCGGCTTCTGGAGCCATCGCATGGCGCAGATCGATCTCGACGGCAAGTTCACGGACAGGCTGGAAACGGTGCTCTACAACGGCGCGCTTTCCGGCATCTCACGCGACGGTGAACATTATTTCTATGAGAACGTCCTTGAAACCCACGGGCAGCACCGTCGGTGGAAATGGCATTACTGCCCCTGCTGCCCGACCAACATTGCCCGTTTCATCACGTCGCTCGGCCAATATTTCTATTCGACTGATGATCATGAGCTCGCCGTCCATCTCTACGGCACCAATTGCGCAGATCTCATAGTCGGCGACAGCTTCGTGCGCCTGGTCCAGGAGACGCAATATCCCTGGGATGGCGACATCAGCCTGCGGTTCGCCGTCGAGCGGCCAAGCCGGTTTCAGCTTCGTCTTCGCATCCCCGGATGGTGCAGGCAGGCGCAGATCTCGGTCAACGGCGTTGCCGTCGATCTCGATCAATGCGTGACGAAGGGTTATGCCGCAATATCAAGGGAATGGCAGAATGGTGACGAGGTCCGCATCGGCTTCTCGATGCCGGTCGAGCGCATCTACGCGCATCCTGCCGTCTCCGAAGACGGCGGACGCGTCGCGCTGCGGCGCGGGCCTGTCGTCTATTGCATCGAGGAGACGGATCTCGGCGGCGAGCCGCAGCGGCTCCGCCTGCCGGCATCTGAGGAAATTTCTGCCCGTTACGATGCCGCGCTTCTCGGCGGAGCGACCGTCCTCGAAGGCACCGCGCTCGAAGCCGATATAGCCGATTGGCAGAATGCACTCTATCGCACCGCGCCCTCCGCGCTGAAGGAGCGGCCCTTCACGGCGATCCCCTATCACCTCTGGGCCAATCGCGAGCCCGGAGCGATGGCGATCTGGTTGCAGGAGGTCTAGGAGAAAACCATGGCGCGGCTGGAACTCAAGAGCATCGTTAAATCCTATGGCATCTACGAGGCCGTCCGCGGCATCAGCCTTGACATCGAAGACAATGAATTCGTCGTTTTCGTAGGCCCGTCGGGATGCGGAAAATCGACGACATTGCGCATGATTGCGGGTCTCGAACACATCACCGGCGGCGAGATCGTCATCGGCGACCAGGTCGTCAACCGGCTCGGCCCGGGCAAACGTGACATCGCCATGGTCTTTCAGAACTACGCGCTCTATCCGCACATGACGGTGCGGGAGAATATTTCGTTCTGCCTGGAGCAGCAGAAGCTCGCCAAGAGCGAGATCGACGCGCGTATCATCAGGGCGGCGGAAACCCTGCATATCAGCGAGTTGCTCGGCCGGCGCCCGGGCCAGCTTTCGGGCGGCCAGCGTCAGCGCGTCGCGATGGGCCGCGCGATCGTGCGGAACCCGAAAGTCTTTCTCTTCGACGAGCCGTTGTCCAACCTCGATGCCAAGCTTCGCGTGCAGATGCGCACGGAGATCAAGCGGCTGCACCAGCTGTTGCCGACGACGACCGTCTACGTCACCCACGACCAGGTCGAGGCGATGACCATGGCGGATCGTGTCGTGGTGATGAATGGCGGCATCATCGAGCAGGCGGGGCCGCCGCAGGCGCTCTATCATCGTCCCGTCAGCCAGTTCGTCGCCGGCTTCATCGGCTCGCCGTCGATGAATTTCCTGTCCGCGACGCTGCTATCAGGAGAGAAGGGTCTCGTCGTCAAACTGACTGACGGCAGCGAGCTTGCCGTGCCGGGAGCGCGCGCCGGCGATTATGCCAGCAATGCCGGCAAACCAGTGGTGTTCGGGATCCGGCCGGAATCGATCACCGACCGCCAGGCCCGTCCTGGTTATGCCGACATCGAAGCCAAGATTGATCTTGTGGAGCCTCTCGGGCCGGAGACTATGGTCTATTTCGCGATCGGCGAGGCAAGTCTTTGCGCCTGCATCGATCCCGAGAGCGGGCCGAGGCCGATGTCGACGATGCCGCTCTCGTTCAACATGAACCAGATGCATCTGTTCGATCCGGCGACCGGCCGGTCGCTGGCGCTTGCCTGAACAGCAAACACGGAAAGGCCGGCAACCGCGGGGTTGCCGGCCTCGTTGATCAGGCAGCCTGACGGATCTTCGAAGGACGCGTGGCAGCGGCCTTCTCTACCATGGCGGTGACTTCGGCGCGGCGGGCGCCCGAAAGCGGCAGGCGCGGCAGGCGGACGCGCTCGGAGCCGCGGCCCATGATCTGCTCGGCAAGCTTGATCGACTGCACGAGATCGTGTTCGGCATCGAGGTGCAGAAGCGGCATGAACCAGCGATAGATCTTGCGGGCCTCTTCCCAGTCGCCGCGTTCGGTGGCGGCAACGAGCTGCACGGATTCCTCCGGGAAGGCGCTGGTCAAGCCCGAGACCCAGCCCTTGGCGCCGAGCATCAGGCCTTCGAGCGCGACGTCGTCGAGACCGGCAAAGATATCGAAACGATCGCCGAATTCATTGATGAGATCGGTGAAGCGGCGCGGATCCGGCGCACTTTCCTTGACCGCCTTGATGTTCGGCACGTCGGCAAGCACCTTCAGCACATCGGCGCCGATATTGACGCGGTAGGCCGGCGGATTGTTGTACAGCATGATCGGCAGCGAGGTCGCTTCGGCGACGGTGCGGAAATGCGCGATCAGCTCTTCGGGCTTCGGCACATAAACCATGGCCGGCAGCAGCATCAGGCCGTCGGCGCCGAGCTTTTCGGCGTCGCGGACGTAGGCGACGGCGCGGCGCGTGTCGAATTCGGACACGCCCGTCACCACGGGAACGCGGCCATTGACGACCTCGACGGCAGCTTTCAGGATCGTGCGCTTCTCCTCGGGGTCCAGCGAATTGTTCTCGCCACATGTGCCCATGACGATCAGCCCGTTGACGCCATCCTTTACAAGCGCGTCCTGGACGCGCTGGGTCGAGGGCAAATCAACGGAAAGATCATCGTTGAACTGTGTCGTTACGGCGGGAAATACGCCCTTCCATCCTGTGGTCATTGATCGAGCCTCGTTGAAACTAGTTGCCTTATATACAAACTGTCGACAAGATTCAATGATGTGAGCTTACAAATTTGAAGCCCCCGAAGACCGACATTGCGAGAATCGGCCAAAACGAAATACAAGGCTCTAACGAAAGAGGGCGGACAAATGCGGAACGACGCGGAAAATGTGCGGGTGCGCGGCTCTGGCACGCAGAGCGTCTATGTGACGCTCAGGCAGGAAATCCTGTCGATGGCGCTGGAACCCGGCAGTCCGCTCGACGAGGTGCGGCTGTCGGAACGTTTCCGGATGTCGCGGACTCCCATTCGCGAGGCGCTGTTGCGGCTCGCTGCCGACGGGCTCGTCACGACGCTGCCGAACAGGAACACGATCGTTGCGACGATCGATTTCGCAAGCCTGCCCACCTATTTCGAAGCGCTGACGCTGATGTACCGGGTGACGACGCGCGGCGCGGCGCAACGGCGAAACGGCGAAATCATGAAGACCGTCCGCCGGCATCAGAAGGACTTCGCCGAAGCCGTTGCCGCGCGCGATGCCTATGCGATGATCGAGGCGAACCGCGAATTTCACGTCGCGATCGCCGAACTTGCCGGCAATTCCTATTACACGGCCTTCTTCGCCAGGCTGCTCGACGAGGGCCGCCGTATCCTGCGCCTTTACTACTCGACATTCGACGACCGTCTGCCGCGCCAGTATGTCGACGAACACGAGGAGATCATCGCCGCGATCGAGGCCGGTGACGTCGAGCGGGCCGACCGGCTGGCGATCGCCCACGCCGGGCAGATCGTCCGCCAGATCCAGGAATATATCGCCCGCGACCTCGACCGGCCGGTGGCGATCAGCATGTCCTGACGCGACGAGAGCAATGAACCGTTGGAGCCTCAGGAGGCGAGGGGGCCGCCTTGCTCCCTGACCAAGGTCATCATCCGGCGCAGGACAGCCGCCGACTGGCAAACACCGTCATGCTCGAATTCGTTGGTCACCACGTTGGCGACGTGGCGGGCTGTTTCGAGCGAAAGCCCGGCACGTATCAGCATGCCCGGTCAGGTGTATTCGGCCGCCATCGTCATCTCCTCATTTTTCATGTCGACATATTGCCTACAGCGGCATTAGTGTCGGTTCAAGATCCCCGCTGCAAGGCGAGGGTTTCATCGATCTGGAAGCGCAAGAAAAGCAGGAAAACAACATGTCGTGGCAGCACCCCGTACCCCGCATCACTGAGGACGAACGGCAGAACCGCCTCGCCAGGCTTCGCACAATGGTCGAAGCCGAAGGATTGGCTGCGGTGCTTCTTGGGCCGACCGAAAGCCTGCATTACTTCACGGGGCTGGTCTGGCATCCGAGCGAGAGGTTCCTCGGCGCGCTCGTCACGCCCGCGGCCATATCCTACATCGTTCCAGGGTTCGAGCGCAGCCGTGTCGAAACGCTGCCGCATCTGCCGGGGGAAATCCTGGTCTGGGAAGAGGAGGAGAGCAGCGCCGCTCTCATCGCCCGCCTTGTTGCCCAGGGCGGCAGACTTGCCCTCGACGATGGTTTGCCGCTTTTCTTCTATCATGCATTGGCAGCGGAGATGGGCGCGGCGAGGCTTGCCGATGGCGGGCGGCTGATCCGCGACCTGCGTTGCATCAAATCGGCCGCGGAGATTGCCCTCATTCAGTATGCGATGGACCTGACGCTTGACGTACACAGGCAAGCGCATGGCCTCTTGAAGCCGGGCATCAAATCATCCGAGGTGGTCGATTTCGTCGACCGGCAGCATCGCCAGGCCGGCGCCGATGCCGGCTCGACATTCTGCATCGTTTCCTTCGGCGCGGCGACCTCGCTTCCGCATGGCGCCGACGGCGATCAGGTCCTTGGTCGTGACGACGTCATTCTCATCGATACCGGCTGCCGGATCGACGGTTATCATTCCGATATCACCAGGACCTATATGCTGGAGGGCGGCGAAAGTGCGTTCGAACGGGCCTGGTGGATCGAGCGCGAGGCGCAACAGGCCGTCTTCGACGCAGCCCGGATCGGTGCCGCCTGCTCGAGCCTCGACGATGCGGCCCGTAAGGTGCTTGCCAAACACTCCCTTGGCCCCGACTATCGCCTGCCAGGTTTGCCGCATCGCGCCGGTCATGGCCTCGGGCTCGAGATCCATGAGGAACCCTATATCGTTCGAGGCAACGACGCGCCGCTTGCCGCCGGCATGTGTTTTTCCAACGAACCGATGATCGTCTTCCCCGGGAAATTCGGGATTCGGCTGGAAGACCATATGTACATGACCGCCGAGGGACCATGCTGGCTGACCAATCCGGCGGCGGGACCGACCGAGCAATTCTCCTGAGCGGGCACCATCTCCTGCCCGCTCTCGTCCGGCAGATCCAGGAATATATTGCCCGCGATCTCGACCGACCGCTGGCGGAGGCTACCCGAGCCTGAACGTTGGCGATATGGCGGGGGCCGTTTCGCGGCATCGGACATATCGACCGGATCGCGGGTAGCCTGCAATTCGATCTATCAAGTAATTCGTCACAAACGTTACTTGCTTTCTGACGTGCTACAAGGTTGACTGTGGTTAATCTACAGTCTCGAGGATAGGACGATGGACCTGCTCAGAAAGGATGAGGATGACTCGGCCCAACTTCGGAAACTGACACTGAATGGCAGATATAGAAATATGGCGGCGATGCTTTCGATAGCAGTGGTTGTCTTTTCTGTATTCTTGGTATCGCTTGGCACTTTAATTGAATTTTTTAAACCCGAGTTTTTTCCAAACGTCATTCTCGATGACGTCCCTTTGCACTACATCGCCTGGTTCATGATTACCTTCGGGATAACTATCGCTATCATCAACGTAATTCTGGCGGCAAGACGGGAGATCGATCAAGAGAGAGCAGAAAAGATGCTCCCATCGGATATGGTCGAGATCAAAAGGCAGGCTTTGCGTGACCTGCGGACGCATCGAAACTGGTATGCGCGATCCTCCAGGGTGAGTCAGTATCTCTGGAATTTTCTCACATTGGGGATCATCGTTCTGAGCGGCCTCTCTTCATTATTTTCGGCTTATAGCACGGTTATCCCCCAATGGCTCCCAATGGCGACCTCCGCGCTCGTGGCGCTTTTCGGCACGATAATCGTTCAATTCCGCATCCGGGACGTCTGGCAATTGAGAGAGCAGGGAAGGATCGAAGCAGAGATGCTCGTCGCCGAGGCTCATCTCATTGACATAACGGATGAGCTAGCGACGCTCAAACAGGCAGTCGCTCTTAGAAAGCGCGCTCATGCGCTGGAGATGAAGCAACTCAACCAGTTCTTTGTAGGGACCACCGGAGCCAATCCCTGAGCCCTCTGAATGCCAGCCGCGCTCCCTGGCTTGAGCTTGAGCTCGATGACAGGGACCACGATCTGAGCTCGGCGCACCGGCAGGACGAATGTCAGTTGATCTTCGCCGACGGAGAACTGGGTGCTCGCTCACAAGGTATTCGCAGCGTATGACCATCGGCACCACGAACACGACAGGCGGCGAGGCCAGCCTTTTCTGGCTGCTCGACTTCTTCGCCCAATACCGTCGCTCCAAGGAGAGTGCGATTGCCTCGCTGGGGGGCCGCCTATGCAACGGCTGACAATGCAAAGCTCACCTTCCTGAAAGACCTGGTCGAAAGCTATATCGACGCCCCGAGCCAACGGCGAAGTCAGACTAATTGGCCGAAGACAGTCAAGCGAGCGGCTCGCTGGCTATCGGCCTGCTGTCTCCAGGATGCGGAGGGCAAGCTTGAGATGCGGCAGGTCCAGCATGCGTCCGTCGAGCTGGATGACGCCCGCGTCGGGCCTGGCGGCGAAGGCGGCGGCGACTTTCTCCGCCCAGGCGATCTCGGACGGATCCGGCGTGAAGGCGTGATTGATCGTTTCGACCTGGCTCGGATGGATGGCCATCATGCCGGAAAAGCCGTCGCGCCGGGCGCGGCCGACATAGGCCCTGAGACCGCCCACATCGTGGAAATCTGGATAGACGGTGTCGACTGCCGCAACGGCGGCGGCATGGGCTGCGAACAGCGTGAGCGAGCGGGCAAGCTCGTAAGGCGGCGTGTAACGGCCATCCGTCCTGCGCGCGGTCGTAGCCCCTATCGCGGCAGATAGATCCTCAGCACCCCAGGTCAAGCCGCAGAGGCTGCTCGCGACATCCCGGTAGCTGCCGATCTCGAAGATCGCGGATGGCGTTTCGGTTGCGATCGGCAGGATGGGAATTGCAGATGCAAGAGAGCCTGCGAGCTTCAGCACCGAAGCGGCACCCTCGGCCTTTGGCAGCACGATCGCGAAAGGATGAAGGCCGCTCAAAGCGGTAAGGTCGTCTTCGAATTCTGGCGAGGCGAGGGGATTGATGCGGATCAGGAGAGGGGTCTCGCCGGCATGATGCAGGACGAACTCGTGCACGCTCTCGCGCGCTTTCGCCTTGTTTGAGGGCGCAACCGAATCTTCCAGGTCGAGAATGACGGCATCGGCGCCTGAGGCGAGCGCTTTTTCGAAACGCTCCGGCCGGTCGCCGGGCGCAAAGAGCAGCGAGCGCAGCCTCATGACGACTTCACCTTCAGCATCGCCATGCGCAGGCATTGGCAGACGGTCTCGCCGCGCTGGTTCAGGGTGATATGCCGGAAGGTGACGATGCCGGCATTGGGGCGGGAGTTCGAGCGACGCAGCTCCATCACCTCAGTTTCCACCCGCAGCGTATCGCCGATGAAGACCGGTTTCGGCATCGTCACCTTGTCATAGCCGAGGTTGGCGACGAGCGTGCCGAGCGTGGTGTCGCCGACCGAAAGGCCAACGGTGAGGGCAAAGGTGAAGGTGCCGTTGACGACGATCCGGCCAAATTCGGTGCCTGTGGCATAATCGGCATCGAGATGCAGCGGCTGCGGATTGTGGGAAAGCGTCGTGAACAGCAGATTGTCGGTCTCGGTGACCGTGCGGCGGATGTCGTGGGCGATGCGGTCGCCGACCGTCCACTCGTCGAAATAACGGCCGGCCATCAATCCTGCTCCTTCACAATGCTGACGACCAGCTGGTTTTCCGAGACCCTGATCCCCGAGGAAACCTGCAGCTTTTCGACGATGCCGTCGAAGGGCGCACGTAGAGAATGTTCCATTTTCATCGCTTCGACTGTCAGCAGGCGGTCCCCCTTGGCGACACGATCGCCGTCGGCCACATCCACCGAAATGACGAGGCCGGGCATGGGTGACAGAATCGCGCCATCGCCGGCACCCTGACTTGCCTCGACTTCACTTGCCACAGGCAGGCTGATCGGCCAGGCATTGCCGGCGTCGAAAAGCGCCATCGTTTCACCGATCGTGACGGCATTTGCCTCAAGCTCCCGACGTGATTGCCCCCAAAGGAGGTGCTCGCCGATACGGATGCGCACCCTCTTGTCATCCGCGCCGGCGATGCGGAACCCGGCAAGCGCGGACCAGGGATCACCATCCGTATTTCTTGAAAGCACAGTGGCCGCGGTGTCGATCGCGATTTCGCTCGGCTCCGTCGCCACCAGGCTATCGCCATGGCGGTCGAGAAAGCCGGTATCGATCCGAGCTGCGCGAAAATCCGGATCGACGGCGATGCGGGCAAGCAAGCCGGCATTGGATTTGACCGGCCAGACCTCGATACCTGCGCAGGCGGCTGCGAGCTTCGAAAGTGCGGCCTCGCGGTTCGGCCCATGGGCAATGACCTTGGCAATCATCGGATCGTAGAAGGCGGTGATCTCATCCCCTTGCTCGACGCCGCTATCGACGCGGATTGTTTCTGGCAGGCTGAGATGTTCGAGCCAGCCGGTCGAGGGCAGATAGCCGGCGGCAGGATTTTCGGCATAGAGGCGGGCTTCGAAGGCCCAGCCGTTCATGGCGATTTCGTCCTGGCTTTTCGGCAGCGGCTCGCCGCTAGCGACCTTCAACTGCCAGAGCACCAGATCCTCGCCACTAATTGCCTCGGTGACCGGGTGCTCGACCTGCAGGCGAGTGTTCATCTCCATGAACCAGATGCGATCTTCGCGAAGGCCTTCCGAGGCATCGGCAATGAATTCGATGGTGCCGGCGCCGACATAATTCACTGCTCTTGCGGCTTTCACCGCCGCATCGCAGATCACTGCCCGGGTTGCGGCATCGAGGCCGGGGGCAGGGGCTTCCTCGATGACCTTCTGGTGGCGGCGCTGCAGCGAACAATCGCGTTCGAAAAGATGAACGCAATTGCCGAGCGTATCGGCGAAAACCTGAACCTCGATATGACGCGGATTGGCGATATAGCGTTCGATCAACACGCGGTCGTCGCCGAAGGCGGCGGCCGCCTCACGGCGGCAGGAGGCGAGACGTTCGGCGAAATCCTGCGGGCGTTCGACGCGACGCATGCCCTTGCCGCCGCCACCGGCGACGGCCTTGATGAGCACGGGATAACCGATGGTATCCGCCTCGGCCGCCAGCCTTTCTTTGCTCTGGTCCGCGCCAATATAGCCGGGGGTCACGGGCACGCCGGCTGCCTGCATCAATTCCTTGGCCGCATCCTTGAGCCCCATCGCCCGGATGGCGGCGGGCGGTGCGCCGACCCAGAGGATACCGGCCTTTTCCACCGCTTCGGCAAATCCGGCATTTTCCGAAAGGAAACCGTAGCCGGGATGGATCGCCGCAGCGCCGGTTTTCCGGGCGGCCTCGAGGATGCGTTCCTGCGAGAGATAGCTTTCGCGGGCCGGCGAGGGGCCGATGGCGATCGCCTCGTCGGCCTCCCTTACGAAAGGCAGGCCGGCATCGGCTTCGGAATAGACGGCGATGGTGCGGATGCCGAGCATCTTGGCCGAGCGGATGATGCGGCGGGCGATTTCGCCCCTGTTGGCAATGAGAAGACTTTCCATCATTGGCGCCTCACATCCTGAACAGGCCGAAGCGCGGGCCTTTCGGGATCGGCGCATTCAGGCAGGCGGAAAAGGCAAGGCCCAGCACATCGCGCGTCTGGCGCGGATCGATGATGCCGTCGTCCCAGAGGCGAGCCGTGGCATAATAGGGATTGCCCTCCGCCTCGTAGCCGGCGCGGATCGGCGCCTTGAAGGCTTCCTCCTCTTCAACAGGCCAATTCTCACCGCGCGCCTCCATGGAGTCTCGACGGATCGTGGCGAGCACTGAGGCCGCCTGTTCGCCGCCCATCACGCTGATGCGGCTGTTCGGCCAGGTGAAGAGGAAGCGCGGGCGATAGGCGCGGCCGCACATGCCGTAATTGCCGGCGCCGAAGCTGCCGCCGATGATGACCGTGACCTTCGGCACGCTCGCGGTCGCAACCGCCGTCACCAGCTTTGCCCCATCCTTGGCGATGCCGCCGGCCTCATAGCGGCCGCCGACCATGAAGCCGGAGATATTCTGCAGAAACAGCAAAGGTATGCGGCGCTGGCAAGCTAGCTCGATGAAATGCGCGCCCTTCAGTGCGCTTTCGGAAAACAGCACGCCGTTATTGGCGATGACGGCGACGCGGCATGCCCCAGACGCGGGCGAAGCCGCAGATCAGCGTGGCGCCGTAGAGCGGCTTGAACTCATGCAGTTCCGAGCCATCGACGATCCGGCCAATGACCTCGCGCACATCATAGGGCGAGCGAACATTCTCCGGGATCAGGCCGCAGAGATCCTCGGGATCGAGTTTCGGCGGTCGTGGCTGCTTGAGGTCGATATCAATGGCCTTCACGCTGTTGAGAGTGCTTGCGATATCACGGACGAGCAGCAGCGCATGTTCGTCGTTTTCGGCGACATGATCGACGACGCCAGAGCGGCGGCCATGGGTTTCGGCGCCGCCGAGCTCTTCGGCCGAAATGATCTCGCCGGTCGCGGCCTTCACCAAAGGCGGGCCGGCGAGGAAGATCGTGCCCTGATTGCGCACGATGACCGTTTCGTCGGACATGGCGGGCACGTAGGCACCGCCGGCGGTGCAGCTTCCCATCACGCAGGCGATCTGTGGGATTCCCTCGGCCGACATCTGCGCTTGGTTGTAGAAGATCGCGCCGAAATGATCGCGGTCGGGAAAGACCTCGGCCTGATGCGGAAGATTGGCGCCGCCGCTGTCGACGAGGTAGATGCAAGGCAGGCGGTTCTGCAGCGCGATCTCCTGCGCCCGCAGATGTTTCTTCACCGTCATCGGGAAATAGGCGCCGCCCTTCACCGTGGCGTCATTAGCGACGATCATTACTTCGCGGCCGGAAACGCGGCCGATGCCGATAATGATGCCGGCGCCTGGCGCCTCGTCATCATACATGCCATTGGCGGCCAGCGTGCCGATCTCCAGGAACGGGCTGCCGGCATCGAGCAAAAGCTGGATGCGGTCGCGCGGCAGCAGCTTGCCCTTGCTCGTATGGCGCTCGCGCGCCGTTTGCGATCCGCCCTCGCGCGCCTTTGCTGAGCGCTCATAGAGCTCGTCGATGAGGGCCTTGTTCTTGCCGGCATTGGCCTTGAAGCTCTCGCTGTCGCGGTCGATCGCAGTCGAAATCACCGTCATGACGCAATGAGCTCCCGGCCGATCAGGTAGCGGCGGATCTCATTGGTGCCGGCGCCGATATCGTAAAGCTTGGCGTCGCGCAAAAAGCGCTCGACCGGCCATTCCTTGGTATAGCCGGCGCCACCGAGCGCCTGGATCGCCTCCAGCGAGACCTTCACGGCATTTTCGCTGGCAAAAAGGATCGCGGCGGCGGCATCGGTGCGTGTAGTGCGGCCGGCATCGCAGGCGCGGGCGACGGCATAGACATAGGCGCGCGCCGAATTCAGCGCGACATACATGTCGGCGATCTTGGCCTGCATCAGCTGGAAATCGCCGATCGGCTTGCCGAACTGCTTGCGATCGCGCACATAGGGCAGCACGACATCGAGGCAGGCCTGCATGATGCCGAGCGGCCCGCCGGCAAGCACGGCGCGCTCGTAATCAAGACCGGACATCAGGATCTTCACGCCTTCTCCCTCCCGGCCCATCAGCGCCTCCGCCGGCACCGCGCAATCCTCAAAGACCAGTTCGGCCGTATCGCTGCCGCGCATGCCGAGCTTGGAGAGTTTTTTCGAGACGCTGAAACCGGGCAGGCCCTTTTCGATGATCAAGGCGGAAATGCCTTTCGGGCCGGCTGCTGGATCGGTCTTGGCATAGACAACAAGCACATCGGCATGCGGCGCATTGGTGATCCAGAACTTGGTGCCGTTCAGGATATAGTGGTCGCCCTTTTTCTCGGCGCGCAATCGCATGGAAACGACATCGGAACCGGCGCCGGCTTCCGACATGGCGAGTGAGCCGACATGTTCGCCAGAGATCAGCTTCGGTAGATAGCGGCGCTTCTGCTCCGGCGAAGCCCAGCGGCGGATCTGGTTGACGCAGAGATTGGAATGGGCGCCGTAACTGAGCCCCACGGAGGCCGAGGCGCGCGAAACCTCTTCCATGGCGACGACATGATCGAGATAACCAAGACCGGCGCCGCCGAATTCTTCCTCGACGGTGATCCCATGCAGGCCGAGTGCACCCATCTCGGGCCAGAGCTGGCGCGGAAACGTGTTGCTTTCGTCGATCTCCGCAGCCAGCGGAGCAATATGATCGGCGGCAAACCGCGCCGTCGTGTCACGGATCGCGTCCGCGGTTTCGCCGAGCGAAAAATCAAACATGGCACTCCTCCCGCTGAAATATGTAGCGCGGGTTGCGGCGGGTTCAAAGTGCTCTTGAATGCGATGGCTCATACAATTGCGAGAGGGCTTCCTCCCGCCGAAAGCCCTCCGGGCTCTTGCCCGCCCATTTCCGGAAGGCCCGGAAGAAGGCGCTCGGCTCGGAATAGCCGAGCTGCACGGCAATCTCACCGATGGTCTTGGGTGTGTTCAGCAGCAGTTCGACGGCGAGGTCGCGGCGGATGTCGTCCTTGATGGCGGCATAGCTTTGTCCCTCGTCGCGCAGGCGGTGGCGGAGCGTGGAGGGCGGTATGCGCATATCGGCGGCAAGCTTGGCGAAGCTCGACCACGCAGCCGGTGTGGCCTGGCTCAGGCGGCGGCGGACGGCGGCGGCGATGCCGGCATCATAGCGGTAGCGCACCAGAATATTGGCGGGTGCGCCGCGCAAGAATTGCTTCAAGGCCTGTTCACTGCGTGAGATCGGCAGGTCGAGCAAGGCGCTGTCGAAGCCGAGCCGGCTGATGGCTTGAGAGAAACGCACCGGGGCGCCGAAGAAGAGCCGGTAGTCGGCCCCTTGTTTGGGCTCGGCGCAGCGGAAATCGACGAGGCGGATCGGAATGCGCCGGCCGACCAGCCAGCAGATGATGCCGTGCAGGATGATCCAGTAGGTGCGGTAGGCGAAGGCTGAACGTGGGCCGCCGGCGTCGCTGAGTTCGATCTCGGCCAGCCCTTCGCGGATGACGAGCCGTCCCCGGGGATCGTCGAGCACAACATCGAGGAAGCGTAGCGCCCGGCGGAGCGCATGACCCAGTGTCGGCGCATGCAGAACAGAGTGGCAGAGCAGCGTGAAGCTGCCGCTGCGCATCGGCCGTGCGCCCATGCCGAAGAATTCATCGTCCAGCTTGGCGGCGATCGCCAGCCAGAGCGCGCCATAGGTCTCTGCCGAAACCGGCTGATCGACCGGGGACGCCAGGCCGACCCGGGCAAGGACCGGCGCCGTCGGCTTGCCGAGCCGCCGCAGGCTGTCGAGTGCCTCTTCCACGAAGGCTGGCGCGATCATGCGTCGCTCGATCTCGGCCATTCTATCCTCGCTATGGCAAAACTGGCCGAAATAATGAAGCAGTTCTGTCATCGCTTGCAATAGGTGGAGCGAATAGAATCGTATCCGTCGGTTGCGCCTGGAGGGGGCGCAGTCGGCAGGGAGGAAGACATTCATGCTGATCCGTGGAGCAAGTTTCATCGTGACCGGCGGCGGCTCCGGCTTGGGTGCGGCAACAGTGCGCGCGCTTGTGGAGGCTGGCGGGCGTGTGACGATTGCCGATCTCAATATGCAAGCGGGCGAAGAAATCGCCCGGGAATTCGGAAGCGATGCCTGCTTCGTCAAGGCCGATGTGACCGATGGCGAGGAGGGGGCCGCGGTGGTTGCCGCTGCCGTCGAAGCCTTCGGCAGCCTGCGCGGATTGGTCAATTGCGCGGGCGTGGCGCCGGCCGAAAAGGTGATCGGCCGCGACGGACCGCACCGGCTGGAGAGTTTTGCGCGCACGGTCGGCATCAATCTCATCGGCACGTTCAACATGATCCGGCTGGCCGCCGCAGCGATCCAGACGACCGAGCCGGATGCGGAAGGCGAACGCGGCGTCATCATCAATACGGCCTCGGTTGCCGCCTTCGATGGTCAGATCGGTCAGGCAGCCTATGCCGCCTCCAAGGGCGGGGTGGCGGCGATGACCTTGCCGATCGCCCGCGAGCTTGCCCGTCACGGCATTCGGGTCGTGTCGATCGCGCCGGGCATTTTCGAGACACCGATGATGGCTGACATGCCAGCCGAGGTTCAGGCAGCACTCGGCAAGAGCGTGCCCTTTCCACCACGGCTCGGCCGGCCTGCGGAATTTGCCGGGCTGGTGCGCCATATCTTGGAAAACAACATGCTGAACGGCGAGGTCATCCGCCTCGACGGCGCATTACGGATGGGCGCGCGCTGAGCGCGTTGCCCAGAGGAGGAAAAATGGTTCTGCAAGACCCCATCGTTATCGTCGGCGCGGCGCGCACCCCGATCGGCAGCTTTCAGGGAGAGCTGAAGGATGCGACTGCGCCGGAACTCGGAGCAACCGCGATCCGAGCGGCGCTGCAGCGTAGTGGCGTTGCGGCCGAAGCGATCGAGGAGGTCGTCTTCGGCTGCGTGCTGCCGGCCGGCCAGGGACAGGCGCCGGCGCGTCAGGCGGCGATCCATGCCGGCCTGCCTTTCGCGACCGCGGCCAGCACCGTCAACAAGATGTGCGGCTCGGGCATGAAGGCGGTGATGATAGCGCATGACCTGATCGCCGCCGGCAGCTCCTCCCTGGCTGTCGCGGGCGGCATGGAAAGCATGACCAATGCGCCCTATCTCCTTGGCAAGGCCCGTGGCGGCTACAGGCTCGGCCATGGGCGTGTCGTGGATCACATGTTCCTCGACGGGCTGGAGGATGCTTATGACAAGGGACGCTTGATGGGCAGCTTCGCGGAGGATTGCGCCGAGGCCTATCAGTTCACACGCGAGGCGCAGGATAGTTACGCCATCGCCTCGCTGACGCGGGCGCAGAAGGCGATTGCCGAAGGCTGTTTCGACAGCGAAATCGCGCCGGTCACGATAAAATCCGGTAAAGCCGAGCAGGTGGCGAGCCGCGACGAACAGCCCGGAAAGGCGAAGCTCGACAAGATCCCAACGCTGAAGCCCGCCTTCCGCGAGGGCGGCACGGTGACCGCCGCCAATTCCAGCTCGATTTCCGATGGCGCGGCAGCGCTGGTGCTGATGCGCCGCTCCGAGGCGGAGCATCGCGGCCTGAAGCCGCTTGCCACCATCCTCGGCCATGCTACCCATTCGCAGGCACCTAATCTTTTCGCCACCGCGCCGATCGGCGCGCTGCAGAAGCTGTCCGATCGCACCGGCTTGCCGCTGTCGGAGGTCGATCTGTTCGAAATCAACGAGGCTTTCGCCGTCGTCGCCATGGCGGCGATGCGCGATCTCCACCTCCCGCATGAAAAAGTGAACGTGCATGGCGGCGCCTGCGCGCTCGGCCATCCGATCGGCGCATCGGGAGCCCGGATTCTGGTGACGCTGCTTGCGGCGCTGGAGCGATACGACTTGAAGCGCGGCATGGCCGCGCTCTGCATCGGCGGCGGCGAGGCGACGGCTGTCGCCATCGAGCGGCACGAGCGGGGAGGGCGGAACAGATGATCCTTTCCGACCTTCAGCAGCAGATCTCAGATCTCGCCCGCGACTTTGCCCGCGACCGGCTGGCCCCGGGGGCCGCCAAACGCGACCGGGAGCATCTCTTCCCACGCGAGGAATTGAAGGAAATGGGCGAGCTCGGGCTGCTCGGCATGCTGGTGCCGGAGGCCTATGGCGGGTCGGATACGGGCGTGATTGCCTATGCCGCGGCACTCGAGGAGATTGCCGCCGGCGACGGGCCGTGTTCGACGATCATGAGCGTGCATAGTTCGGTCGGCTGCGTGCCGATCCTGAAATTCGGTACCGAGGAGCAGCGGCAGCGCTTCCTGCCGAAACTGGCCAGTGGCGAATGGATTGGCGGCTTTGCGCTGACCGAGCCGCAGGCCGGTTCCGATGCCTCCAACCTGAAGACCCGGGCGCGGCGTAACAGTGATCACTACGTGCTCGACGGCTCCAAGCAATTCATCACCTCGGGAAAGAACGGTAATATCATCATCGTCTTTGCCGTCACCGATCCCGATGTCGGCAAGAAGGGCATCACCGCCTTTATCGTGCCGACGGATACGCCGGGCTACGAGGTGATCCGGGTCGAGGAAAAGCTCGGGTTGCATTCCACCGACACCTGCCAGATCGCCTTCAACAGCATGCGCATCCCGGCCGAGCTGAGGCTCGGTGCGGAAGGCGAGGGCTATCGCATCGCGCTCGCCAATCTCGAGGGCGGGCGGATCGGCATTGCGGCGCAGGCCGTCGGCATGGCGCGGGCGGCCTTCGAGGCGGCGCTCGACTACGCCCGAGAGCGCATCGCCTTCGGCAAGCCGATCGTCGAGCATCAGGCCGTTGCCTTCCGCCTTGCCGATATGGCGGTGCGGATCGAGGCGGCGCGGCAGCTCGTCTTTCACGCAGCGTCTCTTCGGGAGGCGGGGCTGCCCTGCCTGTCGGAAGCATCGATGGCGAAGCTCTTCGCCTCTGAGATGGCCGAGCGCGTCTGCTCCGATGCGATCCAGATCCATGGCGGTTATGGCTACATGGCCGATTATCCGGTCGAGCGCATCTACCGCGATGTGCGCATCTGCCAGATCTATGAAGGAACGAGCGACGTGCAGCGCATGGTGATCGCCCGCAATCTCTAAGCACCACATCCGGCCCTGCTTCCGGAGGAGAGGGGCAAGGCCGGCAAAGGGAGGAAAGAAAAAACATGGTGGATTCCGCTCGTTTGAGCCTGCATGTCCCCGAACCCGCCGTTCGCCCGGGCGGTCAGCCCGATTTTTCCAACGTCAAGATTGCCAAGGCCGGATCGGTGCCGCGGCCGGAGGTCGATGTCGCATCCGAAGATATTCGTGACCTCGCCTATTCCATCATCCGCGTTTTGAACCGCGAGGGCGAGGCGGTCGGCCCCTGGGCCGGGTCGCTCTCCGATCAGGCGTTGCTGACCGGACTTCGCAACATGATGAAGCTGCGTGCCTTCGACGCCCGCATGCTGATGGCGCAGCGGCAGGGCAAGACCTCCTTCTATATGCAGCATCTCGGCGAAGAAGCCGTCAGTTGCGCTTTCCGCAAGGCGCTCGAGACGGGCGATATGAATTTCCCGACCTATCGTCAGGCGGGCCTCTTGATCGCCGACGACTACCCGATGGTCGAGATGATGAACCAGATCTATTCGAACGAGAGTGATCCGCTGCACGGCCGGCAGCTGCCGATCATGTATTCTTCAAAGGAACACGGCTTCTTCACCATCTCGGGCAATCTCGCCACCCAATATGTGCAGGCCGTCGGATGGGCAATGGCCTCGGCGATCAAGAACGACAGCCGCATCGCCGCTGCCTGGATCGGCGATGGGTCGACGGCGGAGTCGGACTTCCATTCGGCGCTTGTCTTCGCCTCGACCTACAAGGCGCCTGTGATCCTCAACATCGTCAACAATCAGTGGGCGATCTCCACCTTTCAGGGAATTGCCCGCGGCGGCTCCGGCACCTTTGCCGCCCGCGGCCTCGGCTTCGGCATTCCGGCGCTGCGGGTCGACGGGAACGATTATCTCGCCGTCCATGCCGTCGCCCGCTGGGCGGCCGAACGCGCCCGGCGCAATCTCGGCCCGACGCTGATCGAACATGTCACCTATCGCGTCGGCGCGCATTCGACCTCCGACGATCCGAGCGCCTATCGGCCCAAGACGGAATCGGAGGCCTGGCCGCTCGGCGATCCCTTGCTGCGGCTGAAGAAACATCTGATCGTCAAGGGCGCCTGGTCGGAGGAGCGGCATGTGCAGGCTGAAGCCGAAATCATGGATGAGGTGATCGAAGCCCAGCGCCAGGCCGAGGCGCATGGGACGCTGCATGCCGGCGGCAGGCCTTCGGTGCGCGACATTTTCGAGGGCGTCTATGCCGAAATGCCGGCGCATATTCGTCGCCAGCGGCAGAAGGCAGGGTACTGACATGGCCAGGATGACGATGATCGAGGCCGTGCGCAGCGCCATGGATGTCTCGATGGCGAAGGACGACAATGTCGTTGTCTTCGGCGAGGATGTCGGCTATTTCGGTGGCGTTTTCCGCTGCACCCAGGGCCTGCAGGCAAAATATGGCAGCACGCGTTGCTTCGATACGCCAATTAGCGAGTCCGGCATCGTCGGCACGGCAATCGGCATGGCGGCTTATGGGCTGAAGCCCTGTGTCGAAATCCAGTTTGCCGATTACATGTATCCCGCCTATGACCAGTTGACGCAGGAGGCGGCGCGCATCCGCTACCGTTCCAACGGCGATTTCACCTGCCCGATCGTCGTGCGTATGCCCACGGGTGGCGGCATCTTCGGCGGCCAGACCCACAGCCAGAGCCCGGAAGCGCTTTTTACCCATGTCTGCGGGCTGAAAGTGATTGTGCCGTCCAATCCCTATGACGCCAAAGGCTTGCTGATCGCGGCGATCGAGGATCCTGATCCGGTCATGTTCCTGGAGCCGAAGCGCCTCTATAACGGCCCCTTCGACGGCCATCACGAGCGGCCGGTGACGCCCTGGTCTAAACACGACCTCGGAGAGGTGCCCGATGGCTATTACACCATCCCGATCGGCAAGGCCGAAGTGCGGCGCGCGGGATCGGCGGTGACGGTCGTTGCCTATGGCACGATGGTACATGTGGCGCTTGCTGCGGCCGAAGATGCGGGCATCGATGCCGAGGTGATCGATTTGAGAAGCCTGCTGCCGCTCGATCTCGATACGATCGTCAAATCGGTCTCGAAGACGGGACGCTGCGTGGTCGTGCATGAGGCAACCCTGACATCCGGCTTCGGCGCCGAGGTGGTGGCGCTGGTGCAGGAACATTGCTTCTATCATCTCGAGGCGCCGGTGGTGCGCGTTGCCGGCTGGGACACGCCCTATCCGCATGCGCAGGAGTGGGACTATTTCCCCGGTCCCGGCCGTGTCGGGCGGGCGCTTGCCGAAGTCATGGAGGCCTGAGCCGTGGGCGAATTCATTATCAAGATGCCCGATGTCGGGGAAGGGGTCGCCGAGGCCGAGCTCGTGGAGTGGCATGTGAAGACGGGAGATCCCGTCCGCGAGGACATGGTGATCGCCGCTGTCATGACCGATAAGGCCACGGTGGAAATTCCGTCTCCCGTCAATGGCACCGTCATCTGGCTTGCCGGCGAGGTCGGAGACCGTATCGCGGTGAAGGCTCCGCTGGTGCGGATTGAGACGGCGGGAGATGTCGGCGAGGTGCAGCCCGTAGGGATTTCGCAGACGCCGATTGCCGAAACGCCCAAGGCCGAGATGGCAAAACCTGCTCCGGCAGCGCCAACTCCTGCGCTGGCGCCGGCGGAAAAGCCGCTTGCCGCTCCCTCGGTGCGGCTCTTCGCCAGGGAAAGCGGTGTCGATCTCAGGCAAGTGCAGGCGACAGGACCGGCCGGGCGCATCCTGCGCGAGGATATCGAGCAATTCCTAAGCCAAGGGACCGCGCCTGCAACGGCAAAGAACGGCTTTGCCAGGAAGACGGCGACCGAAGAGATCAAGCTGACCGGCCTGCGCCGCCGCATCGCCGAGAAGATGGTGCTCTCCACTTCGCGTATTCCCCACATCACCTATGTGGAGGAAGTCGATATGTCCGCGCTCGAAGAGTTGCGCGCCACCATGAACGGCGATCGCAGGCCTGACCACCCGAAGCTGACGGTTCTGCCCTTCCTGATGCGGGCGCTGGTAAAGGCCATTTCCGAGCAGCCTGACGTCAATGCCACTTTCGACGACGATGCCGGCATCATAACGCGCTATAGTGCCGTGCATATCGGCATCGCCACGCAGACGCGTGCCGGTCTGACCGTGCCGGTGGCGCGGCATGCCGAAGCCCGTGGCATCTGGGATTGCGCCGCCGAAATGAACCGGCTGGCGGAAGCGGCGCGCTCGGGTACTGCAACACGCGACGAGCTTTCCGGCTCCACCATCACCATCAGTTCGCTGGGCGCGCTCGGCGGCATCGTCTCGACACCCATCATCAATCATCCTGAGGTGGCGATCATCGGCGTCAACAAGATCGCCACACGACCGGTCTGGGACGGCACGCAGTTCGTGCCGCGCAAGATGATGAACCTCTCCTCCAGCTTCGATCATCGCATCATCGACGGCTGGGATGCCGCAAACTTCGTGCAGCGCATCCGCACGCTCCTCGAAACGCCGGCGCTCATTTTTATCGAAGGCTGAGGTCCATGAAAGAGATCGTCTGCAAGCTCCTCGTCATCGGCGCCGGTCCGGGCGGTTATGTCTGCGCCATCCGCGCCGGACAGCTCGGCATCGATACCGTCATCGTCGAGGCCGGCAAGCCGGGTGGCACCTGCCTGACGGTCGGCTGCATTCCCTCCAAGGCGCTGATCCATGCGGCCGAGGAATTCGAAGCGACGCAAAAGATGCTTGCCGGCAAGAACCCGATGGGCATCCGCGTCGAAGGCGCCTCGATCGATCTCATAAGGACGATTGCCTGGAAGGACGGGATCGTCGGCCGGTTGACGAGCGGTGTTTCCGGGCTGCTGCAGAAGGCGCGGGTCAAGATCGTCCATGGCCGAGCCCATTTCCGCGACGGCAAGACGGTGGAGGTGGAGACGGAAACCGGCCAGCAGATCATCCGCGCCGAGACGGTGGTGATCGCCACCGGTTCGGATCCGGTGGAGTTTGCAAACTTGCCTTTCGGCGGCCGTGTCATTTCCTCGACAGAGGCGCTGTCGCTGACGGAGCTGCCGAAAAAACTCGTCGTTGTCGGCGGCGGTTATATCGGGCTGGAACTCGGGACCGCCTTTGCCAAGATGGGGTCTGATGTGACGGTCGTCGAGGCGACGGCACAGGTGCTGCCGCAATACGATGCCGATCTGGTGCGGCCCGTCATGCGCAAGCTGACCGAAGCCGGTATCCGGGTATTGACGGGTGCCAAGGCGATCGGCCTTGCCGACAATGGCCAGGCTCTGATCGTCGAAACGGCTGATGGCCGGCAGCAGACCCTGCCGGCCGACCGCATCCTCGTCACTGTCGGCCGTCGTCCAAGAACCGCAGGATCCGGCCTCGAAGAACTCGATCTCGATCGTGTCGGCCCTTATCTGAGGATCGACGACCGTTGCCGCACCTCGATGCGCGGCATCTATGCGATCGGCGATGTGACCGGCGAGCCGATGCTTGCCCATCGGGCCATGGCCCAAGGCGAGATGGTGGCGGAAATCATCGCGGGCAAGAAGCGGGCCTGGGACAAGCGATGCATTCCCGCCATCTGCTTCACCGACCCGGAGATCGTCAGCGCCGGCCTGTCGCCGGCAGAGGCGAAGGCGCAGGGTTATGAAATTCGCACCGGCCAGTTTCCGTTCAGCGCCAACGGACGGGCGATGACGATGCTGTCCGAAGAAGGTTTCGTGCGCGTCGTGGCCCGCGCCGATACCAATCTCGTGCTCGGCCTGCAGGCGGTGGGAGCCGGGGTCTCCGAGCTTTCGGCGGCTTTTGCGCTGGCGATCGAGATGGGGGCACGTCTCGAAGATATCGCCGGCACCATCCACGCGCACCCGACCCGCAGCGAAGCGGTCATGGAGGCGGCGCTGAAAGCTTTGGGAAGCGCGCTGCATATCTGAGTTGAAGCCCAGTATGAAAGAGGTGACAATCTTCTAAGAAGTTGAGCGGGGAAATCGTCGCACCATGATCGTCGAACTTCTTGGCGATCTTCGTTCCCCGCAAGCGACAGACCGGCTGGTTTCGTTCAGTTCTCTTTCGGTCAGGCTCTGAAGGGGCATATGACAGAGGGACGATTTCATCATGGGCGTGCAACGATCCGCAGACCGGCTTCGAAACGACGTGATAAAAACTTAACGCTGCTCGCTAATTTACACCACTGGCGCCAAACCACAATCAACGGATGGATATTGAAAGCTAAACCCGCTCACATTGCCCCTCCTCAATTCCAATGCCGTCTCGTCGAGGATAACATTGCGCGCAACATGGCCATCGCGGCTCATTGTGCCACCAGAGATCTTCCGCTTCGTGACAAACGTTTGTAGGTCATTCTCCGATGCGTTGGTGTGAAGCGGGATGCCGGGATGCTCCAGGACCTTCAGCAACTCGTTCTTCCTTCGATACAGCCGCTCAAGCAGCTTGTCGAGTGCCTCATAACCGGTGCGCAGGGTGAAGATCCGTTTGAACCGTCGTCGAAACGCAGGAGGTAGCCTGTATCAAATGGAAGTCAACGGCAAGGCAGGGGCGGACATGATCGGCTTTCGCATGAAGATGATCGCCGCCGGCTACGAGGATGAGCGAAACGGCTTCGTTTCCGTCGCGATGATGTTCATGAACGGAAAATGATGAACCTGATGGAGCGTCCCTTATAGAACCTTCCAAGCATTACTGCGTGTTCAGAGGTGTGTGACGAGGGTTCACGATCCGTTCGACTTTAGCGCACAATTTTGCACTGCTCTTTGCTGCCTTCCGTTTTGCCCTCTTCACGCCCGCCGGCTCTGCCAAAATTCAATGACGACGACATACTCCGTCCCATCCCGCCCTACAGATCCTCATGCTCCCCATGAAAGGCAAATGAGTGGTCAGAGCGAGTGGGTCACTAGGAGAGGCACTTGCGGCCCATTGCCATCGCCTTGTAAGTCCCCTTCAGATCGACGACGAAGGTCCCCTTGGTTTCCGGAAACACGATCATTTCATATTGCTTCGCCACGTCGCGCTTGAAATTCGGGTCGTCTGTCAGGATGTAGCCGCCGGAATATCCCCCCTTGAGTTCGCCGCTCGTGCTAGTGGCCACACCACTATAAAGATGGCCGGCGATGGAGACAAAGATTTGCGATTGGTTCCCGTTCTGAAGGCCGATATCCGCTTTCGTAAACACGCCAAGATATCCGACCTCCTGATTTGCGGTAACGCCCATTTGCACCGAATTTGGGCCATCTGAGCGCACGATCAAGCAATCTCCGCGGGTTCGATTTGCATAGACCGTCCAGCCCTCGACGTCGTCTCCGTATCGGACAAGCACATCGCTAGCCTTGGGAAGGGGACTTTGGTCTTGTGCGTAGGCTGCCATGGCAGACGAAAGTGCTACAGACGTTGCCGCGATGAGTCTCATGAAATTTGGCATTGATACTCTCCTCTGGTGTGCTGGGTTGAATTGTTTTGTGGATTTTTCGTGCCACCGACGCGTTATGCGGAGGCTGACCGCATGGGAGTGCGCCATGGTTACCGAGTCGTTCCAATCATGTTGGCCGGTTCGACTTTGAGAGTTTGGATCATTCCCGCCACATCGTCCGCCATCGTCTGTAGTGTGACCCCGTTGTTTGAACCGGTACTCTTGCCCGAACGCCGAAAGTTGATGCCGACCATCCACCTCAGGGGGTCGGGGCAAAACGCTAATTCGGGGCCGCGATGATACCGGGCGGCTGCCGCGTCCCTTGGCCGGAGCGAAGTAGATCTCGCTTCGTCAACATTTGCCGTATTCTTGTATTATTCGATGAGTTATCGAAATCCCCCTCGGCAGCACTTCCCGCCCTATCCAACCAGGAGACACGGGAGTTGCCTTCAACCGCGATCCTGACCGGGCATTGTAAAAGCGCAAGTATGTAACGGTAACATACGAGTATCGCGCCGGGCGTTTCGGACATGATGCCGTTCGGTCTTGGAGCTGGCATCATGCTCGGCGTGGTCATGGTGGCGCTGGCCGTTTCTGCCTCGGACCCTAATCCATTCCGGAGGAAATTACCCGTGGCAGGTCACGTAACCCCCACCGGCTGCGGCAATGCCGCAGCCATCAGGCTTGGATTATTCCTTCGGCGGCCCGCTCCGCCGCTCCAGCGCCGTCTTGCGGATGGTCTCCGCGATCTCCGGACTACTGTTCGACAACATCTGGAAATCCACGGCGTAGAGCGACAGCAGCGATACCTCGGTTGCTGCGCTGACTGTCGCTGAGCGAGGTTCGCCACTGATCAGCGCCATCTCGCCAAAGAAGTTTCCGGCACCGAGTTCCACTGGATGATCGGGTATAGCCACGGTGACCTGCCCCTCGACAATGAAGAACATCTGATCGCCAACATCGCCCTTGCGGCAGATCACGGCACCTCCGGGGACAATGCGCGGTCGCAACGCCCGAACGATGTCGATCAGTGCAGCGGAACCAAGCTTCTGAAACAAGGGTACCGCAGCGACCAGTTGCCAGTTGCGAACGAAGTCTTGGCGGCGAACCTCTTCGTAAAAGCCGGTGGCGAGGATGCCGGCCCAAAGTGCAAAAATACCGATCCCGCTCATCATCACCAATCCGGCCAGAACTCGACCTGCAAAGCTCTGCGGGATCTCGTCACCGTAGCCGGTCGTCGACAGCGTTACGACCGCCCACCACATCGCCTGCGGAATGCTGCCGAACCTATCGGGCTGGACGTCTCGCTCGATGAGATAACCGGCCAACGCCGCGCCAAAAAGAACGATGCCGAACACCGATGTCACGCCAAGCAGATTGCGCGATTCATTCGCGACCACCTTTGCCAGCAGCCTGAAGAAGGTCGAGTCGCGCAACGGCTTGAGAAGCCAAATGGCGCAATAGAGGTTTCGATCGCGGGACCCAACGAACAAGAATGCAGCAGCCGGAACCAGAACCGCGAGCAAATCGATCACGAGGGCCGGGATCCCGCCCGACAAGCGGTGTCGCCGTGAAAGCAATGTGCCGCTCAATTGGAGGACATAGGCAAGCCAAATTGCCGCAAGTAGCAGCTCAAAGACAAGCCTTTCCTGTCCAGTAAGGCCCTGCGTCGTGAGTGCGGCGACGACCAAGAGACCGATTGTAGCGAACAGCGCGTTGAGCGGCGTTGAAATCTTTGAGAAAGGCACTGCCGACATTACATACTCCCAACTGCCCGGCATTCGTCGACAATAGATACCTTCGGGCGGCCATACGCAACGGAACGGGGGACTGATGCAATGTGTCTGGCGCCTTGCAGCGGTTCAGGGCATCCTATGATGGTTGAATATCGTGTTTATGGCAGTTGGAGGAATGCCGATGCGCTGCTTTACCGTGCTTGGACCTTCGCAGACCGGAAAATCAACAGTGGTGGAAAAGCTCGGCTCCCTGGAGGGAGCGCCGAGAAAATCCAGGTCCCCTTATGGATTGAATCTCACAGAATTCACCTTTGGAAACGAGGCGTGGTGTGCGCTGGATGCGCCAGGACCCAACGAAGCGTTGGTGCATGCACAGCACGCGCTTCTTGCCAGTGACGCCTGCATACTGTGCGTTTCATCGGCACCCGAGGAGGCTGTGCTCGCCGCGCCCTATCTGCGGATCGTCGAAGCCTCGGGGACGCCGTGCATCCTCTTCGTCAACCGGATGGACGAACCGAGAGGGCGGCTGAGGGATGTGATCGCCGCGCTTCAAGACTACACCAACCAGACCCTTCTGCTTCGCCAGATCCCGATCCGCGAGTGGGATAGGGTCATTGGCAGTTGCGATCTGATTTCGGAACGGGCGTGGCGCTACCGGGAAGGCCAGATTTCGGCGCTGATCGCAATCCCCGAAAGCACCGCCGAGCGCGAGCACGAAGCGCGCAGCGAGCTCCTGGAACACTTGTCCGAATTCGATGACTGGCTTCTCGAGGAACTGATCGAGGACCGCGAGCCGCCCAGCGACGCGCTCTATGCCATTTCATCGCGGGTTCTCAGGGAAAACAGAATTATTCCGATCCTGATCGGTGCCGCAAGTCACGGCAACGGCATGATGAGGCTGATGAAGGCGCTGCGCCACGAGGCGCCGCAGGTAGGGGTTCTTCGACAGCGCCTGGCTCGTGCGGGCAATGTCGATGAAAACAAGCTGACCGCTGTGGGCTTCCATGCCTATCATCGTCAGAATATCGGCAAGACGGTGCTGGTGCGTGCGTTTGGTGACGGACTGCGGCAAGGCGCATTACTGGGCGGCTCCAGCCTCGGCGCCGTGCAGGATCCCGCAAACGGACGGTCCAGCTCGGCGATCGTGCCTGCACCGGGGGATGTCTTCGCAACAGTCAAGTCCGACCACTTGCCCGTCCCGTCGCTGTTGACATCACACGCGCCGGTCGCCTCGCCCGAATGGACCGAGCCACCTACGCCGATGCTTGAAAGGATCCTGGTCCCAGGCAGCGAACGCGATGAAAACAAGCTCTCCGAAACGCTGGCGAAACTTTCCGAGACGGATCGCGGTCTTGTCGTTTTGCAGGAGGAAGGCACGGGCGCCCAGCTCATCCGCGCCCAGGGCCCGGTACATCTGCGCGATCTCTGCCGAACCCTGTCCGACGTCTTCCACATCGAGGTCACCGATCGAATGCCCAGCCCAATCTACCGGGAGACAATCGCGAAGCCGTCCGAGGTTCACTACCGGCATCGCAAACAGACCGGCGGTGCCGGGCAATTCGCGGATGTCAAGCTGAGCATTCGCCCCAACGAGCGCGGCCGCGGCTTCACCTTCAGCGAAACCGTCAAGGGTGGCGTCGTTCCGCGCAACTACATCCCCGCCGTCGAAGCAGGCGCGCGCGAAGCGATGGAGAAAGGCCCGCTCGGCTTCCAGGTCATCGATGTCGGCGTAACGCTGTTCGATGGTCAATACCATGCCGTCGACAGTTCGGAACACGCCTTCAGGACTGCGTCGAAAATGGGAGTGCGACAGGCGCTTTCCGAAGGGTCGGCCGTTTTAATGCAACCGGTCTTCCGCAGCGAAATTCACATTCCGTCGATCTATTCCGGCAGCCTCGTCCAGATCGTCTCCGCTCTCAAGGGTCAGGTTCTCGGCTTCGACCGGGATGAAACCGCTAAGGGATGGGACATCTTCCGCGCACTTATTCCGGGCGGCGCACTCGACGATCTGGCGCGGGCGCTGCGCTCGGCGACGCAGGGCATTGGTTACTTTTCCAAGGCCTTCGATCACTTCGAGGAGCTATATGGCAAGGAAGCGGACGCCATCGTGAGGGCACACGAGGAACCAAGCGTCGCACACTGAAACGTTCTCGCCACTTCATGCTCGTTCACAGAGCCGGGCTCACGCCCGCCCTTACGTTTGAGCGCGTCTCGCGGACGCATAACCCCATAACTCATGCTCGGGAAGAGATCCCGATCGCCAATCCGTCGCCACGTGGATCATGTGCGCCGGTCGCCATGCCGTCCTCGTCGATAACGATCACACCTGCCTGACCTGCAAGCGGGCTCTGCGCCTCGATCGGTGACAGTGCGTGGCCTCGTGCGGCCAGTTCGGCAAACACCGCTTCGCCGGCATCGCTTTCCAGCTTCAGGCTGTCACGGCTGTCGGAAAAGGTCCTGCCGAGAAGAAAGCGCGGACCCGCCAGCGCGGCTGCCGGTTCCTCATCGAAGTCGATCAGCCGGGTTAGCAGCATTGCCAGCGTCTGCGGCTGGCCGTCGGCGCCTTGTGTGCCGTAGAGCAGGGCGGGCTTGCCGTTGCGCAGGCCGAGGCCGGGATTCAGAGTATAGAAAGGCCGTTTGCCGGGTGCGATGCCATTGACATGCTTAGGATCGGACGAAAAGGCGGCCCCGCGGTTCTGCCAGAGAATACCCGTATCGCCGACCACGATGCCGCTGCCCCAGTCGAAATAGGTGCTTTGCAAGACGCTGGCGCTGCCGCCCTCTGCGTCGGTTGCGGCAAAGAACACGGTGTCGCCGCTGTGAAAGGGCGCCGGCCATTCGAGCGCGCGTGCCGGATCAATGGAGGCTGCCGCCTGCGCAAGATGCTGCGCGCTCAGCCATTCCTCCACCAGCTGCGGCACGACATCGGGATCGGCAATGCCGCTGCGGTCGAGGAAGGCGCGTTTGACGGCTTCGACGCAGAAATGGAGATGATCGGCGCTGCCGGCCGTATGCGCGGCAAGATCGAAATGGGCGAGAATGCCCATGATCGCCAGTGTCGACAGACCCTGTGTCGGCGGCGGCGGCGCAAGCAGCTCGAAATCGCGATACGAGAGACTGACGGGTGCCATTTCGCGCGTTCGGGTTGCCTTAAGATCGTCGCTGGTCAGCGGAGAGCCCGCGGCCTGCAGGCCCGCCGCAATCCTCGTGCCGAGTTCGCCCTCGTAGAATGAACGCGGGCCGTCACGGGCAATCAGCGAAAGCGACAGCGCCAAATTCTCCTGCCGGAACAGGCTGCCAGTTTCGGGCGCCGCGCCATCCGGCATGAAAAGTGCGCAAAAATTCGGCCAGCCGGCTGCCTCCGCCTGCCGGAAGCCAAGCCAGAAACTCTGCGAGCGCGTAACAGGAAATCCCGCTTCGGCATGACGGATCGCATCGGCAAGCAACATGGGGAAATCGATCTTTCCGCCCCAGTGCCGCGCGGAATAGTCATGCGCGTGCCGCCACGCATCGACGGCGCAGGCCGAGGTCAGCGCCGAAAGCGGTCCGCGCAGCGGAATGCTGCCGTCGAAATCCGGCAGTTCCCGCGCCGCCTGGCCGATGCCGAGAAAACATGTTTTCCGCCCGCTGCGATCGGCAACGATCCAGACGGAATCGCCGCCAAGCCCGCAGAAATGCGGGTAGACGACGGCAATGGTGCTGCCGATGGCGATCGCAGCTTCCAGCGCATTGCCGCCGGCTTGCAGGATCGCCGCACCCGCCTCGCTCGCCAGCGCATGCGGGCTTGTTATCATGCCGCCACGCCCGACTGCCTGTCTCGTGGAATCCCGTTCTGCCGGTGTCGTCACGCTCAAATCTCGCTGGGTCTATGGCCTGTAAAGCCCACGATAGGTCCGATAACCCCGATCATAAACCGCTGCATTGTCGGGATCGGGGAGGATCCTTTCACCCTGGCCGACAAAGGCCGTCACACCGGACCAATCCTCGGTCAACCCCGCACCGATCGCCGCGACCCAGGCGACACCGAGGCAGGAGCCGGGATGGCCGGTCAGACCCTGCAGTGGCTGCTGCAGCACGTCGGAAACGATCTGCATCCAGATCCGGCTCTGCGATCCCCCGTCGGAAACGATGAAACGCGTTGTCGGATGGCCGATGTCGTTCAGCACGTCGATATGATGGCGCAGCGCATAGGCGTAGGCTTCCAGCATCGCCCGCCAGAGATGGCCTATATGATGCGACAGCGTCAACCCGTCAATCAGGCCGCGCGCACCGGCATCATGGATCGGCGTCTTCTCGCCGAGGAAGTAAGGCAGGATCGTCAGCCCGTCCGCGCCGGGCGCGCATGCCGCCGCCAGCCGATCGAGATAGCGGTACACGGATATTCCCTCCGCCTTGGCCGCGATTTGCTCGCGCCCGGCGAAGGTGCTGATGAACCAGTTGAGCCCCGAGCCGCCGGTCGACATGCAGCCGTTCGGCATGTAAAGCCCCGGAACCAGGTGATAATCGAGGAACATGCGCGGGTCGGGCCGCACGACGTCCGTCGCCGTCAGGATATCGACCGCGCCCCCGAATTTCAGCAACACGTCGCCCGCCTTGTTGATCCCCGCGCCGAAGGCCGAGGCGATCATGTCGGCCGCCCCGCCGATAACAGGCGTTCCGGGTGCGAGCCCCGTGGCCTTCGCCGCCTCGTCGGTCAGATGGCCAAGCACCTCATGCGAAGCGGCCTTCCTGGGAATGGCGTCCCGCCGGACTCTGGCAAGCCCGATCAGTTCGTCGTCGAGCTTGCCGGTGTTTATATCGACGAAACCCGCTTCCAGCGCCCAATTCTGTTCGATCGCCTTTTCGCCGGTCAGTTTCCAGTTGATGAAATCATAGGACCCCATGACGGTGGCAATGCGCTCGAAAACAATAGGCTCATGCCGGGCGATCCAGCGCAGCTTCGCCGTCACCAGTTGCTGGTTGATGCCGTTTCCCGCCTTGGCGAGAAAATCCGCTTCATTCCATTCGGCCCTAAGTTCCTCGACCTGCTCACCGCAGCGCCCGTCGCTCTGCTGGATGCTCGGCCTCAGCACGTAGCCGGCGTCATCAAGCAGCACGACCGCCGGCAGCATGCCGGTCACGCCGACAGCCGAGGTTTTCCCGGCCTCGATCCCGGTCGTTGCAAGAAGTTCCCTAGTGATCTCGCAGACATTCGACCACCATTCCGCCGGGTCTTCCTCGGCCCAGCCATGCTGCGGCGAATGAAGCGTTGACGGTCGTGAGGTGAGGCCGAGCACGCGGTTCGGCAGCTCGATCAAGATGCCGATGGTGGAGGTGGTGCCGATATCGAGGCCGAGCGTGATGGACATGGCGGGTCCCTTCACCTAGCGCAGCGCATCGACGATCTCCATGAAGCGCTTGACCCGGTCGCCGTCGACCGGGTTCCAGGTATTGCCGTCCACCTTGAAATGCGTGCCGATGATGACGCCGCTGGCAACGCTCAATATGTCGCGCACATTGTCCTTGTTGACGCCGGTATTGGCAAAGACAGGGACATCCTTGACCGTCTCGCAAACGCGCCTGAGGTCCGATTGATCGACGGCCTGTCCGGTCAGTGGTCCCGACACCAGGATGGCATCGGCAAGCGATGAGAACACGGCACTCTTCGCCCTGAGTTCAATCGGTCGCTGGTCCAGCGAATGGGCAAATTCCGCGTTGATGTTGAAGAGCATCTTCATGTCGTCGCGGCCGAGGCTGTGTCGCAGCCGTGCCGCCTTGGCGCAATCCGGCTGCCAGATGCCCATGTCTGATGCAAAGACGCCGGTGAAGATCTCGCGAACGAAGCTCGCGCCCGTCACCGCACCGATCGCAACGCTTGCCGAGGGATCCCAGAGATAGTTGACGCCGAACGGCACGGTCAGTTGCGGTTTCACCCGCTCGACGATCGCGGTCATCGCCGCCAGCCCTTCCGGCGGCGCCTGGAAGACGTAAGGCCGGTCATTCTCGTTGCCGAACATGATGGCGTCGACACCACCCGCCTGCAGCTTGTCGATGTCGGAAAGCACGTCGTCGACGAGCTTGTTCACACCGCCGGCGGCGTCATAGGCGGGCGAGCCGGGCAGGGCTCCGATATGCGCCATGGCGATGACCGCCTTCTTCTTGACGCCGAAAAAATCGAAGACCATGTGAGAACTCCTGAAGCGGAATCGAGTGGACGGGCACCCGCTGGGGGACGGATGCGGGAAAGGCAAATCAAAGCAGCGGCTGCTCCTCGGGCGCGATGCGCACCTCGACGCCAGCGGCGGCGAGCGCATCGGCAAGATCGGCCGGCGGCATGGCATCGGTGATCAGCATGTCGAATTGCTGCAGCGGCGCGATGTGCACCAGCGACATACGCTTGAACTTGGTGGAATCGCAAAGCACCACCGTCTGCGTCGCGCGGTGCAGATAAACCCGTTTCATGTCGGTGTCTTCGAAGGAATAGTCGTAGATTCCCTGCGCCGTAATCCCGGACACGCCGACGAAGGCGATATCGAACCAGAGTTCCTCGAATTGCGAAACGGCGGACTGGCTGCTGATCGCCATTTCCTCGCCGCGCATGCGCCCGCCGGGTAGATAGACTTCGCCGAAGCCAGTGCCGAGCTGCATGGCATTGCGTACGCTGTTGGTGAAGATCTTCGTATGCGGCTGGTTGAGCAGCAGGCCGGACAGCAGATAGGTGGTGGTGCCAACGTCGAGCGCCAGGGTTCGCGCGCCGGCAGCAACGCCTGCCGCCGCCATCGCGATCGTCCGCTTCGCGGCGGCATTGCGCGTCAGCCGGGATTCGAAGGTCGGCTCCTCGCGATCGACCGTTTCGCTGGCGATTGGCTCGAAGGCCTTGCCGCTGCGCACCGCGCCGCCATGGGTGCGCACTAGCCTGCCGTCCTTTTCGAGTTCGATCAGGTCGCGGCGGACGGTCATTTCGGAAACGGCAAGCTGGGAGGCGACATCGCTGACCGAGACCGCGCCTTTGCGGGCCAGTGTCTCCAGGATGCGCGCATGCCGCACCTGGGCCAGAACCTTCGGTTTTTCCGCTGCGGCGACCATCTGCTGTTCCGCGTCCATGATATCGTTCTCATCCTCCCGCCGTCGCAACTCGTGGCTACGATTGTCTGATTGTTGCTCCCTATGTATCGAATGACTCGAACAAATTCAAACATAAATTTTGCTTGTTGTGTATGATTTTGTTGTTATATGATCGGTGATGTTTCCAGTCGATGAGGGCGAGCATGCAATCTCCGAGCTTTCCAGAACTATCCGGCAAGCGTGCGATCGTCACCGGCGGAGCGACTGGGATAGGGCGCGCGATCGCGACCGCGCTCTCCCGCCAGTCGATCCAGGTGGCGATCTGCGACATCAACCTGGCGGCCGCCGAACAGACGGCGGCCGAGATCGGCAACGGCGCCACTGCCTATGCGATCGACGTTCGCAAGCGTGCCTCCGTCGAGGCGACCTTTTCCGAGGTGATCGAGAGGACAGGCGGTTACGAGATCCTCTGCGCCAATGCTGGTGTCTCCACGATGCAGCATGCGCTGGAACTGACCGACGAGGAGTGGGACTATAATTTCGACGTCAACATTCGCGGCATCTTCCTGACCAACCAGATTGCTGCTCGCCGTTTCACGAGCACCGGGACCGGCGTCATCGTCAACACTGCCTCGCTTGCCGCAAAGATCGGCGCCCCGTTGCTGGCTCATTATTCCGCCAGCAAGTTTGCCGTGCTCGGCTGGACGCAGGCGCTCGCCCGCGAGCTCGCGGCTTCAGGCATTCGCGTCAACGCCGTCTGCCCCGGTTTCGTCAAGACCGGCATGCAGGAACGCGAGATCGCCTGGGAAGCGAGCCTGCGCGGCGTCACGCCCGAACGCGTCGTTGCGGATTATATCGCCCAGACGCCGCTCGGCCGGCTAGAAACGGCTGACGACGTGGCCGATGTCGTCGTTTTCCTCTGCTCGAATTCGGCGCGCTTCATGACCGGGCAGGGCGTCAACGTCACCGGCGGCGTCTACACGACCTGACCCATCCAGGTTCCACGGCAGGTCCCCCGTTCGGCAAGGAAAGAGCATGGCTGAAATCGTCTTCGACCAGATCAGCAAGAGCTACGGCGATGGCTATGCGGCGATCCGCAACCTGAACATGACCATCCGCGACGGCGAATTCCTGGTGCTTGTCGGTCCCTCCGGCTGCGGCAAATCGACGGCGCTGCGTATGATCGCCGGCCTCGAGGAGATCACCGACGGCCGCCTGACGATCAACGGCGCCGTCGTCAACGATCTTGCCCCGCGCGATCGCGATATCGCCATGGTCTTCCAGTCCTACGCGCTTTACCCGCATCTGACGGTGGCCGAGAATATCGGCTTCGGCCTTCGCGTCCGCGGCCTCGACAAGGCCGACATCGCCAGCAAGGTGCAGGAGACGGCAAAGCTCCTGGAGCTCGAGGACTATCTCGCCCGCAAGCCCGCCCAACTCTCCGGCGGCCAGCGCCAGCGCGTCGCCATGGGCCGGGCGCTCGCCCGCAGCCCTCAGGCCTTCCTGATGGACGAGCCGCTTTCCAATCTCGATGCTCGCCTGCGCGGCCAGATGCGCGCCGAAATCGCCCGCATGCAGAAGATGTCGGGCATCACCACGGTCTATGTCACCCACGACCAGGTCGAAGCCATGACCATGGGCGATCGCGTCGCCGTCATGAAAAGCGGCGTCCTGCAGCAACTCGGCACGCCGCGCAGCCTCTATGATCAGCCGGCCAATCTGTTCGTCGCGAGCTTCATGGGCTCGCCGGCGATGAACCTGCTAGCGACTGATCTCTTCGCGACGGAGAACGGCCCCGAGGCTCGCTTCGGCCAGGTATCCATCGTTTTTTCGGGCGAGGTGCTCGCCGAGCGGCCGCGCATCGCCTCCGCCGCCGGGCGTGCCGTTGTGCTCGGCATCCGACCGGAAGCATTCCAACCGGTCGACGCGGGCGGTCTCACTGGAACCGTTGCCTTCGTCGAGGATCTCGGCGCCAACCTGCTCGTTCATGTCGATGTTGAGGCCGCCGACCGGCTGAAGTCGCTTTCGGCCGAAGAGGACGACGTGACGCTATCTGCCCCGCGCCTGCGCCTCATCATTGACGGCACCCGCCGCGTCAAGATCGGCGAGCGCCTGTCGCTTGCCGCCGACCCCGCCCGCGTTCACGTCTTCGATGCCGCCACCGAAGCAGCGATCCGCGCTTGAGCGCATCGTCTCTTTACAGCGCCGCGCGTCTTTTCAGACGCGCAAAGGACGCTGTAACACTTTGAATCTACGCATCGTGCTTTCCGAAAATCGATTCCGATTTTCGGGCCGATGCGCTAGTGAATGCCTTTTGTCAGGCCCTGCACGAAATAACGGTTGAGGAAGAGCACGATCAACACGATCGGGATCGTCGAAAAATGCGCCAGCGCGCCGAGCGTGCCCCAGGTGATGTCCTTCGTGCCATAGGCTGAAAGCAGCGCCACCGAGATCGGCTTGGAATCGAGCCGAGTGAGAAACATCGGATAGAGGAAGTCGTTCCAAGAAAACATCAGGCAGAACAGCGTGGAGGCGACGACGCCTGAGCGCACCGCCGGCAGCGCCACGCGCCAGAAGGAGCCGAACAGAGTGCAGCCATCTGTCAGCGCCGCCTCTTCCAGCTCTTTCGGCAGGCTGCGGAAATAGGAAAACATCATCCAGGTGACGAAGGCCGAGTTCAGCATCGCGTTGATGAGCACGACGGCGACCCAACTGCCGAGCAGCCCGATATCGCGCATCATCAAATAGAAGGGGATCAGCGCCGCCACCGCCGGCACCATGCGGATTGCCATGAAGAAATAGGCGACCGCAATGGCATAGCGGCTGGTCGAGCGTGCCAGCGCATAGCCTGCCGGCACGCCGAGAAGCAGCGACAAGATCACCGAACCGCCGGCGATCAGCAGGCTTGACGATACGAGGCTCCAGACGTCGAACAGGCGGAAGACCGTCGCGAACTGCTCGAGGGTCGGTGTAAAAGTCAGTCTTGGCGGGATCGAGAAGATGTCGCGCGACGGCTTGTAGGCGGTCGATGCCAGCCACAGGAAGGGCAGCAGGAAAAAGGCGAGCATGACAAGGATGAAGGCGCGCTCGCCGATGCGGCTCAAGGTGCGTGTGCTCATCGCCCGTTCGCCTTTCTGTCCGCCTTGCGGATCAACAGGATGAAGCCTGCCGCGATTACGGCGATGCAGATCAGTGTCAGGTTGGAGATCGCCGAGGCGCGGCCGATATTGAAGAATTCCAGACCCTGTTTCACCGCATGCAGCATCAGCGTGTTGGTCGCGTTGCCCGGCCCGCCGCCCGTCGTCACGTAAACGCTGTCGAAGATGCGGAAGGCATCGATGGTGCGCAGCGTCAGCGCCAGCAGGATCGAAGGCAGCATCAGCGGAATGACGATGATTCTCAGTCGCTGCAGCGCCGTTGCCCCATCCACTTCCGATGCCTCGAGAATATCGCCCGGCAGCGCTTTCAGGCCAGCAAGCAGGATCAGCGCCACCAACGGCGTCCATTCCCATATGTCGACGAAGATAAGGGTCGCCAGCGCCGAACTCGGATTGGCAAAAAGCCCACGCGGATCGGAAAGCCCGAACTCGGCGAGATAATAGCCGACAAGCCCGTAATCGGAGAGCAGCAGCGCCCGGAAGATCAGTCCGACCACCAGCGGCGTGATCGTCACCGGTATCAGGATCAGCGCCAGGCAGATCCGATTGAAGCGGTCATCGCGCCAGAGCGCCAGCGCAATGGCAAAGCCGAGCAGCAGTTCGACAGTCACGGCACCGACCGTGAAGATGACGGTATTGACGAAGGCCCCGCGTGTCACCGGGTCGGAGAGGAGGTCGATATAGTTGCCGAGGCCGACGAAATGCGTCCGCGCCGGCTTGAGCAGATTATATTCGTAGAGGCTGAACCAGATGCCCTGCGCCAGCGGCCAGACGCCGATGACGAGCACGTAGATGAAGGCCGGCAGCGTCATCAGGATGAAGAACAGCCGCCTGCGCTCCAGATAGGAAACGCTCAAGGCCGGGGAGGGCTTCAGCGCGGAAGTGAGGGATAGGGTCACGTCATGTCCATCAGGTTCCTGGTTCGATGCGCGCTACCGGGATCGAGCCCGGGGCTCACCCGATCATGAAGCCTGAGGCGCATCGGATCAATGGTCTCGAAACGGCAGGGCCGCGACATAGGCCGCGGCCCCGGGAGGAAACCGTATTGTCCTCAGAAGAGCTTTGCAGCGGCTTCCTGAGCGGCGTCGAGCGCCTTCTTGGGATCGGCATTGCCGACGAGCACGTCGTTGACGGCGGTGCCGAGCAGGTCCTGAATCTCTGGATATTGCGGGATGCGCGGACGATATTCGCCGTCACCATGCTCGAAGGTTTCGGCGATGACAGGCAGGAAGGGGAACTTCTTCAGCAGATCGGGATCGGTCATCTCGCTCTTGCGCAGGAAGCTGCCGGCGCCCATCATGTTGAATTCCTTGTGCACCGGCGGACTGACTAGCCACTTAATGAAGGCCCAGGCGGCTTCCTTCTGCGTGTCCTTGATGCCGGCGTTGATCGCCATGCCCCAGCCGCCGATCCCATAGACCTTCGGCAGACCGGCGCCGCGGGGCGCCGTCGTGATCGCCACCTTGTCGACGATCTTGGAAATCGACGGATCATAATAGCCGGGCGCACCGACCGACCATGTCTGCATGGTCGCAGCAATGCCCTGGCGGAAGCTTTCCTCGCGTCCGCCCCAGTCATAATTAACGGCGCCGGGAGGTGCCGCTTTCATGAAGAGGTCCTTATAGACGGTCAGGCTCTTGATATTGGCTTCGGAATTCAGCGCTGGCTTGCCGTCGGAGCCGAGGATCGAACCGCCCATCTCGGTATTGTACTGCATCCAGTCCTGCGCGACCGCCGGGCCCTTCTGGCCGTTGGCGACGAAGCCGTAGATCTTCTTGCTGGGGTCGGTCAGCTTGTAGGCGGCCTCGACCATTTCCTCCATCGTCGTCGGCGCCTTCAGGCCGGCGGCATCGAAGAGATCCTTGCGATAGGCAAGCACGTTGGCATAACCGGCAAAGGGAAAGGCGACCTGCTTGTCTCCCCAGTGGCCAAGCGCGTTGAGAAGCGTCGGATAGATGTCGTCGAGCTTCAGTTCGGCGGCGTCGCGCTTCATCCACTCGGTGAGATCGACGGTGTATTTGTTTTCTGCATATTGGCCCGCCCAGACGATATCCATCGTCACCAGGTCGTAGCCGCCGGTGCCGCCGACGAAATCGGTCGTGGTCTTGGTCAACAGCGAGCCGTAATCGAGAATGTCGACCTTGACGTTGGCCCCCGTCTCTTCGGTGAATTTGGGGGCGATGGCAGCCAGAACGGCGGCGAACTGGTCGTTCTGCGAGGCAAGCGTGAGCGTGATGCCCTCATATTTCTTGTCGGCGCCGATAGCGGAGCCCACAAATGCGACCGAGACGAGGCCCGCGATCGCCAATTTCCGTGTGAGACTGTTGAGCGATTTCATTTTTGCTCCCCTTTTTTGATTGGCTTGAGGCACTATACATCAAACAAAATCGCACTCAAGCGCACTTGACAAAAAAGCACAAACATTAAAAATCACAAATTAGAACATATTCGCGCATAAATGTCCATATTTTGTGCGCGTTGCATAAAAAATAGCAGGGAGTTGATCATTCCCTGCGCGTCTATACTGTCCTGTCCAACGCGGCGAGCTGCACCTTCATGAAGACCACGCCCGATGAGCGCCTGAGAGAGCTGGAATGCCGCGCCCATGATGAAATGGCGCGCATTGAGGCGCTCTGTGCCGGCTGGCCGACGCTGGGCGATGAAGACCGGGACGAGCTGCATTCCGTTGTGATCTGCGGCGCTGGCCTCTCCGGCCTGTCGATCGCCTTCGCCCTGAAGCGGCGCGGTATCAGGTCTGTTCATGTGATCGATCAGAGCGAGGAGGGCCGCGAAGGCCCCTGGATCACCTGCGCCCGCATGCAGACCCTGCGTTCGCCGAAATATCTCTCAGGCCCGGATCTCGGCATCCCGAGCCTGACGCTGCGTTCCTGGTACGAGGCGCTGAATGGCGCCGACGCCTGGGACGCGCTCGACAAGATCGGCCGCCAGGACTGGATGGCCTATCTCATCTGGTTTCGAAGGACCGTCGGCATCGACGTCGAAAACGACACGACGCTTTCCTCGATCGATCAGGCGGAAGGCGGACTCGCTCTCACGCTGTCAAATGCTGACGGCACCAGCCGCACGGTCAGCTGCCGCCGGCTGGTGATGGCAACCGGCATCGACGGCTGCGGCGGCCCGCGCATACCCGCAATGGTCAAGGCGCTGCCGAAATCCGCCTGGACGCATAGCAATGAGCCGATACCGATCGATTTTCTCAAGGGCAGGGATGTCGCAATCCTTGGCGGCGGCACGTCGAGCTTTGACTGGGCGGTGGCGGCGCTGGAAACCGGCGCCCGAGAGGTGACGATGTTTGCGCGGAGCACCGATCTGCCGCGCACCGAGGTTCTTGCCTGGACAAATTTCCCCGGCTTTCTCGGCCATTTCGCCGACCTGCCGGATCTGGAGCGCTGGCGGTTCGCCCACCTCTACTTCAATTTCAAGGTGCCGCCGACCCAGGAGCAATATGAGCGAGCCCGTAGCCACCCTGGTTTCACCATGCAACTCGGTTGTGGTGTCCGTGAACTGTCGATGGACGGCGGCAAGGTCAAGCTGACGACCGCAAACGGCATTTATCATGCCGATCATCTCCTGCTCGGCACCGGTTACGAGATTAATTTCGCGCTCCGGCCCGAGCTTGCCGGCCTCGCCGACACCGCAGCGTTTTGGAAGGATTGTTTCCAACCGCCGCAGGGGGAGGAGAACGCCCTGCTTGGCGGCCATCCCTATCTCGGTCCTGGTTTCGAACTCACGCCCAGGCATGCCGAAGCCGGCTGGGTCTCGCGCATCCATATGTTCAATACCGGCGCGCTGGCGAGCCTCGGCCCGATCAGCAACGGCGTCACCGGTCTCAAATTCGGTGTGCCGCGCGTCGTCAGCGCCTTGGTGAAAGCGCTGTTCATCGAGGACTCCAACCGGTATCTTGAAGCGTTGGCCGCCTATGACGAACCGCATTTCGATCCCGGCATAGACGAGGACGTTACGACATCAAGGGAGGTTCTGGCATGAGACAGGCTGCCGCCGTTAAATTTTCGGGATTGGAGACCATCCTTTTGCGGGCCCGCGAGGATAGCGTCGAATTTCCCTATCTGCTGGCCAACCACGTTCCGATGGTGCTGATCGCGCTCGATCGCCTCGGCGCCTCGCCCGAACGGCTGGAACAATGGTACGAACAATATCGCGAGAGCCATGCACTTCCGCCCGTGCCGCCGCCGATTGCCCCGATTATCAGGGCGCAATGGGCCGAGGCGCTCGGCGATCGTACGCGCGAGGCGGATTACCGCCCCTTCTTCATCGCCGAAACCCGCCGGCTCGGCATCGATGCCGTCATCCGCACCTATTTGCCCGCCATGGTGAACGGCCTTGCCGGCAGCGCCACGCATCCGCTGATGCGCCTTGCCTACGGTGTGCTCAAGAAGGACGACCAGGAGGTTGGCACTGCGCTCGGCTATTGGGCGGCCTGCTATCTGCCGCTGCCATCCGCGACCGGTGCCGCGCCCGATACGGATGATCCGGGGAGCGTGCTTGCCGATGTCGGCAATATCGAAGGCATCCGCGATTATGAGCCGGAAACCGATCTGCTCTGGCATAATATCCGCGCCGTCGCCGCACTTCCGGGCTTCCGCCCCGTTATCGACCGTCTGGCTTTCAGCGCCGATACACCGCGCCGTATGGCCGCGACCTCGCTTGCCCTCTTTGCCGGAACCATGGATTTCACCGCACTCCATTCCGTCACCGGCATGCACTGGCTGCGCCTCGTCTCTCCGCACCTCGAAAATCCCGAGCCTTTCTACCGCGCCTTCTGGCAGGTGATCGCCTCACTGGTGCCGAAGATCGGTTTTCCAGCGCTCCCCACCGCCGAAGCGCTGGAAGAAATGCGCAGACGACAGGCGCCTGCCTGGGCGGAGATCAAACGCGCCGCGGTATCCTCGGACGACGAACACGATGTCAGCCTGGTCTTTTCTGCCCTGCAGGAGGAAGAGGTGTGGAAGGATCCGCTCTATCGCGTCGTTGCGGCGCGCCGGGTCGGGCTGATTGCATAACGGATGATGGAAGAATTGATGACGCCGAGCCTCGTAGTCGAAAACGCCAGGACAGAAGCCGGCGAGATCGTCTCGCTTATTCTGAACAATGACCGGATCGCCGCGATCGGCCCGAACGCGGCCGCCGGCATCGACCCCGCAGTGCCGCGTTTCGATGCTGCCGGCGGCCTGCTCTGCCTTCCCTTCGTCGACGCCCATATTCATCTGGACAAGACGCTGATTGGCTTGCCATTCATCCCGCATATTCCGGGCGATACGGTCGCCAAACGGATCGAAGCGGAGAAAACGCTGCGGCGCATGGTGGCGCTGCCGGTCGAAGCCCGCGGCGGCGCGCTGCTGGAGAAGCTCGCAGCCTACGGCACACTTTCCGTTCGCAGCCATGTCGACATCGATACCGAAATCGGCTTGAAAGGCCTCGAGGCCGTGCTCTCGCTGAAGCAGAGCCATGGTCATCTCGTCGATATCCAGACCGTTGCCTTCCCGCAATCCGGCGTGCTGCGCGATCCCGGCACGGCCGGGCTGCTCGATGCGGCGATCGCCGCCGGCGCCGATCTCGTCGGTGGCCTCGATCCCGCCGGGATCGACAACGATGTGACCGGCCATCTCGATGCGATCTTTTCCGTCGCCGGCAAATACGGTGTCGGGCTCGATATCCATCTGCATGACGGCGGTGCACTCGGCGCCTTCGAACTTCGCCAGATCGCCGATCGCACGGCAGCACTCGGCCTCGAAGGCAAGGTGGTCGTCAGCCACGCTTTCTGCCTCGGCGAGTTGGACGATGCCGAATTCGGCCGCACTGCCGCCGCACTCGCCAGATCGGGCGTGGCGATCATGACCAGCGCGCCAGGAGCCGTGCCAATGCCACCGGTCAAGCGGCTTGCCGCCGCCGGCGTCCGGCTGTTCTGCGCCAACGACAATATCCGCGACGCCTGGTCGCCGTTCGGCAATGGCGACATGCTGGAGCGTGTCGGCATCCTCTGCGATCGCCAGGATTTCCGTTCGGATGAGGATCTGGCGGCGGCCTTCCGCCTGGCGACGCAGGCGCCGGCCGAAATCCTCGGCCGTCCCGTCGGCCCGCTCCAGGCCGGCTCACCTGCTGATTTTGTTATTTTGCCCGCAGCGTCGCTGGCAGAAGCCGTCGCTGCCCGTCCCCTCGATCGCATCGTCTTTCGCGGCGGCACTATTATCGCCCGCGGGGGCCGGCTCGTCGTCTGATTTTTCCATCAATGTATGGCGCATGGGAGCACCGCAGATGAAGGGCCGACTTTGGATCCGATCGCCGCTCGCCATCATGGCAGAAGGCGCCGAAGGAGGTATCGTCATCGAGAATGGCCGCATCGTCGAGCTGGTCGCAGCTGGACGGCAGCCTTCGACCCCCGTCGATGCACACTTCGACGCCGGCCGGCATGTCGTCATCCCCGGTCTCGTCAACACCCATCACCATATGTTCCAGACGCTGACGCGCGCCCATCCGGCTGCGATCAACAAGTCGCTTTGGCCATGGATCCGTGCGCTCTATCCAATCTGGGCGAGGCACATGACGCCCGAAGCCTTCCGTCTTGCCGTCCGTCTTGCGCTGACCGAGCTCCTCCTCTCCGGCTGCACCACCACCTCCGATCACCACTATCTCTATGCCGCCGGTCTCGAAGACGCGATGGATGTCGAAGCCGAGGAGGCGGCTCGCCTCGGCATGCGCATCACGCTGACGCGGGGCAGTCTCAATATCAAGGACCAGCAAGGCGTGATTTCGCCCGCCAATGTCGTGCAGGATGACGATGTGATCCTTGCCGACAGCGAGCGTGTGCTCCGGCGTTATCACGACCGCTCCGAAGGGGCGATGACGCAGGTGGCGCTCGCGCCCTGCGCGCCCTTCGACGTCACGCTGGAACTGATGCGCGAATCGGCGGCACTGGCGGAACGCTACGATTGCCGTCTTCATACCCATCTGGTCGAGACCAGGGCGGAAGCAGAATTCTGCCGCAGCAAATTCGCCTGCACGCCAGTGGAATATCTCGACCGCTGCAACTGGCTGAGTGCCCGCACTTGGCTCGCCCACGGCATTCATTTCGACGATGCCGAGATCGTCGAACTCGGCCGGCACGGCGTCGGCATCTGCCATTGTCCGACATCCAACATGGTGCTTGCATCAGGCATGTGCCGCACCTGCGAGCTGGAAGCCGCAGGAGTGCCAGTCGGCCTTGGCGTCGACGGCTCGGCTTCCAACGACAATTCCAACCTGATGGAAAGCGTGCGCCATGCCCTGATGCTGAACCGTCTGACCTATGGCGCCGAAGCCGTTACCCATCTCGACGCGCTGCGTTGGGGAAGCGCTGGCTCGGCAAGGCTGCTCGGTCGCGACGACATCGGGATCATCGCGCCGGGCCGCCAGGCGGATCTAGCCTTCTACAAGCTCGACGAATTGCGTTTCTCCGGTGCTGGCGATCCGCTGGCAGCCCTTGTGCTCTGCGGCGCGACCACGGCTGATCGCGTCATGATCGCAGGCGAATGGCGCGTCACCGACGGCATGCCGGAGGGTGTCGATATCGAGGCGCTGATTGCCGATCATAACCGCGTCGCCCGCAATTTTCTTCTGTCGGTCTGAGGAGGCCCCATGGCGATCGATTTCGTCGTCCGCAATGTCCGTATGGCCGGCTTGACCGAACCGACCGACATCGCATTCGAGGCAGGCCGCGTCGCGGCAATCGCACCTCGCTTCGTCTGCGACGCGCCGCACCATGATGCCGGAGGGAAATTCGCCTGCGCCGGCCTGATCGAGACCCACATTCACCTCGACAAGGCCGGCATTTTCAGCCGCTGCAATCTCTGCACCGGGACGCTCGCGGAGGCCGTCAGCGAGACCTCGAGGGCCAAGGCGGCCTTCACCGAGGAAGATGTCTATGCCCGCGCTGCCGCGGTCATCGAAAAGGCGATCGTCAACGGCACCACTCGCCTGCGCACCTTCGTCGAGATCGACCCGCGCGCCGGCTTCCGCTCGTTTGAGGCGATCAGAAAATTGAAGGCCGACTATACCAGCCTCATCGACATCGAAATCTGCGCATTCGCGCAGGAAGGTCTGACGAACGATCCCGGTACGGAGGGCATGCTCGAACAGGCGCTGAAGGTGGGGGCCGATCTGGTGGGGGGCTGCCCCTACACCGATCCGGAACCGACCGAACACATCCGCCGCATCTTCGACCTCGCCGTGCGCCACGACGTCGCCGTCGATTTCCATCTCGATTTCGACCTCGATCCCGCAGGCTCGAATCTCCCTGTCGTCATAGCCGAGACACTCGCTCGCCACTACCAGGGGCGCGTTTCGGTCGGCCACGTCACCAAGCTCTCTGCTTTGCCGCCGGAAGAGTTGGAGCCGATCGGCCGCCGTCTCGCCGAGGCTGGCATCGCATTGACCGTCCTGCCGGCCACCGATCTCTTCCTGACCGGTCGGAGTTCGACCCATCTCGTGCCGCGCGGCGTGACACCCGCTCACCGGCTAGCAACGCTCGGCGTCGTCGCGACCATCTCCACCAACAATGTCCTGAATCCGTTCACGCCGTTCGGCGACGTCAACCTGATGCGCATGGCCAATCTTTACGCCAACATCGCCCAGATCGGCACTCCCGGTGGCCTCGACGGCGTCTTCGCCATGATCACGACACAGGCTGCCACCCTCCTGGGAAGAAAGGCTTACGGCATTGCGATAGGCAGCGCGGCAGATATCGTCCTCTTCGACGCCCCCTCGGCTGCCGATGCCGTCGCGACAATCGCGCCGGCGAGCGCCGGGTGGAAAAATGGTCGCCGGAGCTTCCTTCGCCCGCGGCCGCAGCTTTTCCTGGACCCAGGCTAGGCACCGCATACGCTTTGCTGGAGTTCTCGCGATGAGCCAGTCGAAGGTAAAGCAATCATGGGTTGTGTATGTGGCGGCAAGGTTGGAATGTCCGTTTGTGTGCAAAGTAGAAGTGTCACTTCGGACGCGTCTTCAGCTATTTAGAAATGCGACACTCGGCATGTCCACTTGCGCTGAGGCAAGCCCCCGACCGGACCGGCTGGACCGGGTTGCAAGGGAAGGGAGGGGGCGGGTGAGATGCTCCCCTGCGGCTTTAGCTTGGACAGTTGGAGCAGCCGGTCATTCCGCCGCATCGAGGTCAGAGAGCGCTTGTCGCCGGCGGGCAATGACGGCGGGATCGTTCATGAAATCCTTCCGCCGTCCCGGACCGCGAGCACGTCGCACATAGCCGTTCTTCTCGCTGTTGGTCTTTACATCAGGCTGCGACTGCTGCTCCTGGCGCTCCTTGATATAGGCCAAGGCGCTTTCCGAACGGACAAAGCGCAACTGCATCAACCTGCCCGTCGCATCGTCGACGAACACCAGCAGCGAACACGGGTCACTGCGGTCCTCAAACCAGCGGTGCTCGGAGCCATCGATCTGTATCAGCTCGCCATAGGCCTCGCGCCGCAAGCGTGGCTGATGGAACGTCCGCCGCTGCTTGCGCGACAGCCAAGCGCCGGCCCCTGTCATCCAGCCGCGCAACGTCTCGCGCGACACATGCAGTCCATCGCGCTCGGCAAGCTTCTCAGCCGCCAATGTCGGCCCGAAGTCTGCATAGCGTTCGCGAACCAGCGTCACCGCGTAATCTCGAACACCGTCACTAATCCGGTTGTTCGACGGCCGACCGATCGCCTTGTGCCGGATCGACGCCGCACCACCAGTGCGGATCCGCTCCAACAGCCGTCGCACCTGGCGCTCGCTCAGATCAAGCACATGCGCCGCCGACACCATCGTCATATGGCCGGCGATCACTTTCGATAGGATCTCGATCCGCTGCAGGTCGCGCTCGCTCATCGCTATCAGTCCCATCCGCAATCTCCCCGTCGCCAATCAAACCCGGGGAGAATGACATTCCAACTTTGCAGAAACAGGACACTTCAACTTTGCGGCTACAATCACGGGTTGTGTAAAATGGCATAAGCTGAATTATGGAACTTCTCTATTCGGCGTGTTGAAGTCAAGCGCTGTCGAGCTTCCATTTACATCGCATCTGATGTCGTTCACGGCCTTGCTTCTCTTCGGGATCGGGTCTTGGCCCTCCCCGATCTCTGAGACACACCAAATCCCACAGCTCCATCCGAGGTGCGCTAAATTGAATCAGTTGCCCAATCTTCATGCGCGTGGCGAATTCGTATTACAAAAATTGTTTCATCATTTTCGATCCGATAAACGATTAGATGCGCTTTGAAGGGATGAATTCTAACGGGCGGATCGATCACATCCCGTTCGCGCGCGATGCGTGGATTGGCAGCTATCAGATCAAATAATGCGAAAAGTTCATCGTGGTATCGCTTTGCTTGGCCTGCCCCGAACAGACGCACACCTTGCTCGGCGATCGCAATGATGTCCTCTTCCGCTTCGGCAGAAAGCCTAAAACTCATGACTTGCTGGTACGAGCCATCGCCTCAGCAAAGAGTTCATCCTTTGATCGAACGCCAACACCGCTTTGGAGCCCGGCCTCGACGAAGCTTTGCATGGCGGCGATCTTGTCGTTTCGCGTCTGGTCGCGTCGGATCAGGTCGCGCACGTAGTCGCTAGCATTCGAATATCGCCCGGTCCTGGCCTGGGCCTCCACCCAATCCTTCATCGGGCCCGGAAGAGATACGTTCATCGTGGCCATTGATAACCTCCATTTGAAGGCAATATAACCGATTTTGGCAAAGTTTGTCAAAGGATCGAACGCCTTGATGAGATGCGGACCTGACGACTGCATCACCACTTTTGCGGCCTTGCCGGAGGTGAAGGGCCCTCCCAGGCCCTTCGGATCAGTTTAAAGATCGGCTGTTCAGCCCCACTTCATTTCTCCCTTGGCGACTTTGGCGCCTATGTCGAGCGCAACGCCCATGCCAAGACCCGGGAAGCGGGCTTCCATGGCGGCCTTCAGCGCGGCGGAATCGGCGGCCTTGGCGCGTTCTTCCTCAAAAGCGAGCAGATAGCTCTTCGTGTGTTCGACGGCGGACAGATCGGTTGCCGCTTCCGGCATCATGTGACCGGGAACGACAATCGTCGGCTTGCGGGCGCTGATCTTGTCGAGGGTGGCCACCCAAGCGGCACGCTGCTCCGATGCCTGGGTGTCGGCCGTCCATACGTGGACGCCGGAGAAAATCATGACGCCCCCGAAAACGGCGTTCAGCGACGGCACGAACAGGTACCGGCGATTGCTTAACCCCGCCTCGGCCGCGACAATCTCGACGGTCTCACCATCGACTGTGAGGCTTGGAGCGTCGAAGGCTTCGGGCATGACGATGTCTGCAAGGGTCTGCGGGCCGTTCTCCTTGAGCTGCGGCCCCCAAACGGCAAGCTTTTTCTCGACGTTGCCCTTGATCGCTGCAATCGTATCGGAGGCGGCCAGCACTTTTGTGCCGGGAAAGGCTTCGAGGACCGGCTTGAGGCTGAAGTAATAGTCGGGATCGGACTGGCTGACATAAATCGCGGTCAGCGTCTTGCCCGTGGCCTTGATGGCTTCCGCCAGCGCATGGCCGTCGGGATAGCTGAAGCCGCCGTCGATCAGCAACGCTTCGCTGGGGCCGGTCAGCAGCACCGGAGCGCGAAAGAAGCCATTTTGGCCGGCGGGGAAGTGCTTCCAGGCCAGCTTTGATCCGGCTGCGTTGCCGAGACCGGCAGGCGCGAAAACGGCCACCGCGCCGGCTGCGAGTGTGGTTTTCATGATTTCTCTCCTTGAATACATGGTTGTCTCCGATGATCGCCAGTTTCGATTTTCTGCTGCCGTGAGCGTTGCCCCCCGGCAGGCTTTGTCGGTAGTTCATGGAACGGTCTGCTGAGAATGAACGATCACGCCGCCTGAAGCTCGGCAGCAAGTTGGTCAAAGCCGCCGAACAAGGCATCGCTGCGCAGCACGCGGCGCTTGTCGCCGTCGCTGACCAATAGCGCCGGGACACCATCCATCCGGAATGCATCCATCAGTTGGCGGGATTTCCCGATCCTGTTGCGGTAGGCGTCGAGCAGGGCCTCGTCCGGAGCCCGGACACGAGCGGCGGCATCGGAAAACCCGGCCTGATCGAGAACGTCAGCCACGACAGCGATCTCCGAGGTGTTGCGGCCTTCAACATAACGGGCGATTTGAAGTGCTTTCAGAGCTTCGCGCTCTCTGTCGAGTTGCGTAAGGCCGACCGCAATGAGCCCGAGCGTCGCAGGGGCGGAGTCGAACATAGTGTCCGCGCCCCCGAGAACCTGATCGCGATAGAGTTGGCTGAAGACCTGTCCCGTGAGCCGGTTGATCCGCTGGTCATTATGCCAGGCATAGGCTGCGAAACGTTCATCCAGCGGCCGCGCGCGTTCGCCCGCGAAGAGTCCGCTCGGCGCAAGCTCGACGGTGAGATTGTCGAGCTTGGCCATATTGTCGAGCGCGGGCGCCGCACCATAACACCAGCCACAAAGCGGATCGTAGAGATAGGTAAGATGCATATCGGACCATCCTTGAAGCGATGGGCAACAGATAGCGCACTTCTATTGAGTGATAAATATTGTTAAATGTGACAGAATGTATGTCAAAAACTTACAATCAAGGGGAAGAAGGTCATGGAGGCTGTCAACCTCAATCGGCTTGCCTATTTCGCAGCCGTCGTCGATACCGGCTCGTTCACGAAAGCTGCCGAGCGCCTCGCGATCACAAAGACGGTCGTCAGCCAGCAGGTTGCCCGGCTGGAAGCTGAGTTGAAAACCAGCTTGCTCCTGCGAACAACGCGACGCGTCGAGCCGACTGAGGCCGGCAAGCTTCTCTACGCGCGCTGCGTCATGATCTTCCGCGAAGCCGAGGACGCGGTCGGTGAAATCACCCGCGCAAATGCCGAGCCGACCGGCATGCTACGCATTGCTGCGCCCAACGATTATGGTGCGAGCACGATCGCTCCGATTGCTGGGGCGTTTATCCAGAAGTACCCCGCTTGCAGGGTGGAGCTTCTGCTCGCCGATACGAAGATGGATTTGCTCGCCAATCAGATCGATCTGTCGATCCGCGTTGGTTGGCTCGATGACTCCAGTCATCAAGCGAGACGGATCGGTTCGTTCCGGCAGTTTCTTGTTGCGTCCCCCAGCTTCTCCTCCACGCTCAATTTGAATAGCCCAGAGGATGCGGCGGGCCAGCCGTTTATCGCCAACCTGGCCCTCAAGGAGCCGGTGGTCTGGAGGTTTATCCAGGGCGATTTCGATCGGCGGACCGTGCGGATGCAGCAGAGCCTCATGAGCAATTCGACGCCTGCGGTCCTCGCGGCCACGCTTGCTGGAGCAGGCATGTCCGTGCTTCCGGATTTTCTGGCTGGAGAGCATATAGACGCCGGCCGATTGACAAGATTGTTGCCGGACTGGAGCCTGCCGGCCGGAGGAATCTATGTCGTCTATCCGGCAGCTCGGTTCCGCACTCCCAAAGTCACGGCCTTTGTCGCAATGCTTACGGACGGTCGCTCGCCCGATTAGGCTGCGCCATCACGGAGCCTGAGTTGCTCCGAAGCAGCTTTACGGTGCCGGGCAATCGGTATGCCGCCGCACGGCTTTGCAAAGGAAACTCCGACGCCATATTCTCGCCTTGACGGCGACCGCTTCCCGAAGTTCATTCAAGCGCTATGGTGTAGGAAAACAAGGGCGAGCATGGGACAAGATACAAGCTACCTTCTAGAACGGATGACGATTGTCGGTGATCTGGAGGCTGCCTCCTTCGTTCCCTGGATCCGGCGTCATGCCGCCAAGCTTGGCCTCTCGCACACCATATCTCATACGAGTTCCATGCGGATCGAACTTGAGGTTGCTGGGCCGGAGGAGTTGATCGACATGCTGGAGATGGGATGCTCTCTCGGGCCTATCGACGTGTGGGTCGAGGGGATAGATCGAACGGCGATCAGCGGCGAAAGGACCTAGTCCGGGCTCTCGCGCATTTCATCGGTGCATATTATTTACTCAATGTTGCCAATGCGAAATAATTATGCAAACCTGATAAGGTTGCGGCGGAATAGCCTCGGCGCCGATGCGGGACGTGCTCGGCAAGCAATTGGCTTTGTTTGGGAATTCTAGTCATGCCTTCCGATACGACGGGCTTTTGGACGCCAGTCGCCCTTTCCCGGGATTTGCCGGCCGGAACCGTCATGCCGGCTTGGACGGCAGCCGGATCGATTGCCTTGTGGCGCAGCGCTTCGGGGCGCATATCGGCATCGGCGGATCGCTGTCCGCATCGCGGCATGCGCTTGTCTCACGGCTTCGTGCGCGGCGAGGCGCTTTCCTGCATCTATCACGGCTGGAGCTATGGCCAGGCCGGAAACTGCCTGCGCATTCCGGCCCATCCGGGGCTGATGCCGCCGGAAACCATCCGCGTCGCTACCCATGATGTCGAGGAAGCGGGCAGCGTGATCTGGGTGGCGGTGGGCACGCCCGCATCGAAGCCGCCGGGGCTCGAGGGCCTCATTCCCCTGCGCTCCCTGACGGCGTTCGCCGGCATCGCCGCGATCGAGGCGGCGGCCGGCGGCAAGGCGAGCCCTGATGGTCTTGTCGAGATCGACACACCCGCCGGGGCCGTCTGTCTGCTATTATCCGCCCAAGACGACGGACAGACGCAGATCCATGTGCTGCTGAAGGGTGATGCCGGCCTCGCGGCGGGTATCGGAGCTTCACGGGCCGCCGAGAGCCTGCGCCGCCGGGCCGAGGGTCTTCAGAAAAGGGAGATCGCGCAATGACCATGCAGGCGATGATCGACGAATGGTATCCGGTCGGGCTTTTCAGCCAGCTCGACAGCACCGGCCGCACGACGGCGCTGATGGGCGCGCCGATCGAAGTGGCGCGCGATGCCGATGGCAATGCGCAGGTGACGGGCGAAGACGGCCGCGTTCTGCCGGTGCGTGTACGTTACGGTCATGTCTGGTCCTCCCTCGGCCAGCCGAAGAAGGAACTTTTTCCCATTCCCGAGGCCGACCAGCCCGGTCGCCGCTTCGTCGATGTCGGCGTGGTGCGGGTGCGCTGCTCGCCGCTGCGTGCCGTCGAGAACTTCCTCGACATCGCCCATTTCCCCTTCGTCCACACCGATATTCTCGGCGCAGAGCCGCATACGGAGGTCCAGAACTACAAGGTCGAGATCCGCGAGGAAGAAGACGAGGTCTGGGCGACGCAGGTGAAGTTCTACCAGCCGCAGGCCTCGAAGTCGGCAAGCGGCGGGATCACCACGGAATACATGTACCGCGTGCCGGCGCCCACCTGCTCGGTGCTCTACAAGACCTGCCCGCCGCGCCCGAGCGAATGGGATGTCATCACGCTCTTCGTGCAGCCGCTGGCCGAGGACCTGTGCGACGTCTGGCCGTGGATGGCGCTCTTCGACGACGAGACCGCGATGACCGACCTCATCCACTTCCAGCAGACGATCTTTCTGCAGGATCGTTCGATCCTCGAAAACCAGATTCCGCGGCTGCTGCCGCTCGACCCCGGCATGGAAATCCCGACGCGGGCCGATCTGACATCGATCGCCTACCGGCGCTGGCTGAAGCGTCACAACTATACCTACGGCGCACAGCTGGTGGCGCAATGAAGCTCTACGACTACATTCTCTCGCCCAGTTGCTACAAGGTGCGCCTGATGGCGGCGCTGACCGGCGTGAAGCTTGACCTGCGCCCGGTGGATTTCCATCCCGGCGCCGAGCATCGCGGCCCCGAGCTGCTTGCACTCAACCCGGCAGGCTCCATTCCGATCCTAGCCGATGGCGACCTGATCCTGACGGAATCGTCGGCGATCCTCGTCTATCTTGCCGCCAAGGCAGCACCCGAATGGCTCGGCGGCGGCAAGGCGGAGGAAGCGGCGCGGGTGCAGCAATGGCTGTCCTTCTCCGGCCGGCTGACGGCAAGTCTCGGGGCAGCGCGGCTCCATGAGATGCTGCTGCGGCCGGGCGATATCGGCGCGCTGCAGGCTCAGGGCATCGCCGCCCTCCGCGAGCTTGAAGCCGGGCTTGTGGAGCAGGGCCTTCGCGGCATGCGCTTCCTCGCCGCCGACCGGCCGACAATTGCCGACATCGCCTGCTTTCCCTATGTGGCGCTGGCGCCCGATGGGGGCGTCACGCTGGATGCTTATCCTGCGATCCGGCTCTGGTCCCGGGCGCTGCGCGCCCTCGACAAATTTATCGAGATGCCAGGTATTCACCGGCTGCACGAGTTGAAGCCCGAACCTCATATCGAACCGGGCGAGGCGTGAGATGGCTGGATATCTCCTGAAGAACTGCGCGGCCGTGATTGTCGACGAGGGCAAGGGACCGGCCGTCCATCGCAATGTCGATCTCCTGACCAGCGGTCCGGCGATCGTGGCGATCGGCGAAAATCTGGGGGCGGACGCACTGCCTGCCGGCACCACCGTGCAGGATGCTGCCGGCTGGTTTGTCTATCCGGGCCTCGTCAACACCCATCATCACTTCTTTCAGTGTTTCGTACGCAACCGCGCCGATCTCGACTGGACGAAGCTCTCGGTGATCGAGTGGCTGGACCGCATCTACCCGATCTTTTCGCAGCTCAACGAGGCGTGCTTTTATCACTCCTCCGTCACGGCGATGGCCGAGATGATCAAGCATGGCTGCACCACGGCCTTCGACCACCAGTACAATTTCCCCCGGCACGCCGGGAAGCGGCTGATCGACCGTCAGTTCGAAGCAGCCGAGCTGCTCGGCATGCGTTTCCATGCCGGCCGCGGCGGCAACACCCTGCCGAAGTCGGAAGGTTCGACCATCCCGGACGAGATGCTGGAAACGACCGACGAGTTCATCGCCGACTGCGTCCGGCTGATCGACACCTATCATGATACGAGCCCCTTCAGCATGCGCCAGGTCGTGGTCGCGCCCTGCCAGCCGGTCAACTGCTATCGCGAGACCTTCGTGGAATCGGTGGCGCTGGCGCGTGATCGCGGCGTCATGATGCATACCCATGTCGGCGAAGGCGAAAGCCCGGTCATCCAGGCTCGCCACGGCATGCGCACGGTCGAGTATCTGGAAGAACTTGGCTTTGCCGGGACCGATGCCTTCTATGCCCATTGCTGGGAGCTCACCCACGACGAACTCAGGACAATGGCCGCCAGCGGCACCGGTGTCGCGCATTGCCCGGAACCGGTCTATCTGGTCGGCGCTGAGGTCACGGACATTCCCGCCATGGCCGCCTTCGGCCTGCGCATCGGCCTCGGCTGCGACGGCGCTGCCTCCAACGACAACTCCAACCTGATGCACTGCCTGCATTCCGCCTACATGCTGCAATGCCTCGTCGCCTCCGGCCGCGCCCATCCCGTGCCGCCGCCGGTCGATTTCCTCGGCTACGGTACGTCAGGCGGGGCCAGCCTGCTCGGCCGGCGCGATATCGGCCGGCTCGCGCCGGGCATGGCCGCCGACCTGTTTGCGATCGACACCCGCCGCATGGACTACGTCGGCACGCGGCACGATCCGCTGAGCCTGATTGCCCGCGTCGGCATCGGTATGGCGACGGACATGACCATGATCAATGGCCGCATCGTCTGGCAGAAGGGCGAATTTCCCGGTCTCGACGAGGCCAAGCTGGCTGCCGATGCCGAGGCCGCACTATCCACCGTGGAATTTTAAAAGAACCAAAAGAGGGAACTGAGAATATGACCAAACTGACCCGTAGAAACCTGATGACGGCCGCTGCCGCCACCGGCCTTGCCGGCGTGCTCGGCAGCCGCCTTGCTTTGGCCGCCGACGAGCCGCTCGGCATCACGCTCGTCGTACCGTCGCCGATCGGCGACGTCGGCTGGGGACATGCGCTTGCCGCCGGTCTCGAGCCGATCAAGGCCGCTTACGGCGACAAGGTCAAGGTCACCGTGCTTGAGAATATCGCGGAAGGCCCGGATGCCGACCGCATCATGAACAAGACCGTCGCCGACGGAAACAAGTTCCTGGTCGCCGGCTCTTTCGGTTATCAGAACGGCGCCTTGCAGATCGCCCGCCGCGATCCGAGCGTCACGGTCCTGCACGCCTCCGGCTTCCAGGTTGCTCCGAACTTTTCGCCGTTTGCCGCCAAATATTTCCAGGGCACCTATCTGCTCGGTATGGCTGCCGCGGCACTTTCCAAGACCGGCAAGCTGGGTTCCGTCTCCGCCTTCGCCATTCCCGAACTGATCACCTCCATCAACGCCTTCACTCTCGGCGCCCGGGCCGTCAAGCCCGATATCGAAGTCTCGGTCGTCTGGGTGAACTCCTGGTTCGACCCGGCCAAGGAGCAGGAAGCCGCCAAGGCGCTGATTGCGCAGAAATGCGACGTGATCTTCTCCAACGCCCAGGACACGCCGTCCGTCATCTCGGCCTGCGAGGAAGCCGGCGTCTACGCCTTCAACCTCAACTCCTCGATGAAGAAATACGCACCGAAAACCTATCTTGGATGCATCTCGACTGACTGGTCGCCGTTCTTCAAGGCTTCGGTCGACGCCCATCTCGCCGGCACGTTCAAGGGCGCCAATGCGTTCCTCGGCGTCGCCGACAAGGTCGTCGAAGTGGTCGACTGGAGCCCGGATGTTCCGGCTGACGTGATGACCAAGATCAAGGCGATCGAGGCAAAGATCGCCGACGGCAGCTTCTCGCCTTTCACCGGGCCGATCATCAAGGCCGACGGCAGCGAAGGTGTCGCATCGGGTGCGGCCATGGCCGACGCCGAAATCATTGCCATGAACTGGCACGTCAAGGGCGTGTCCACGCCGCTGCCGAAATAAGTGATGACGACCCCGCTTCTGTCGCTGCGCGGCATTTCGAAGAGCTACGGCCAGATCCATGCCAATCAGGCGATCGATCTGGACGTGGCGCCGCGATCGATCCATGCGATCCTCGGCGAAAACGGGGCGGGAAAATCGACGCTGATGAAGCTGATCTACGGTGTCGAGCAACCGGACGACGGAGACATCGTCTGGGAAGGAGAACCCTTGCGCCTTGCCTCCCCTGCCGAGGCGAGGCGCCACGGCATCGGCATGGTCTTCCAGCACTTTTCGCTGTTCGAGACCTTGACCGTCCTGGAGAATATTCGGCTGGTCGTGCCGGGTCGCAAGGCTGAGCTCAAGGACCGCATTCGGACGCTTGGACGGGAGTTCGGCCTTGAGGTCGACCCGCTCGCCCATGTGCATGCGCTATCCGTCGGCGAGCGGCAACGGGTGGAGATCGTCCGAAGCCTGATGACCAATCCGAAGCTTTTGATCCTCGACGAGCCGACCTCCGTCCTGCCGCCGCAACTGGTGGAGAAGCTCTTCGACACGCTGCGTCGGCTGCGCGACGGCGGCGTTTCCATCCTGTTGATCTCCCACAAGCTCGAGGAAATCCGGGCGATCTGCGATCGGGCGACGATCCTTCGCGGCGGACGGGTGACCGGGGATGTCGACCCGCGTGACCATGATGCCCATGACCTTGCCCGCATGATGATCGGCCGCGATATGCCCGCTCCCATCTCGGCGCTGCCGCTGTCCGGCGGTGAAAAGCGGCTGGAGATCATCGGTTTGGACTACCAGCCCGACGATCCCTTTGCCGTGCCGCTCTCCGGCATCAGCCTTGAAGTGCGTGCCGGCGAAATCCTCGGCATCGCCGGTATTTCGGGCAACGGCCAAAGCGAGCTTGCCGTGTTGATTTCGGGCGAAACGGTACTGGGGCGCGACCAACGCGACCGGATCTACATGATGGGAATGGATGTCGGCAGGCTCGATGCCGCCGCGCGGCGGACGCTCGGATTTGCTTTCGTGCCGGAAGACCGGCTCGGACGCGGCGCCGTGCCCGAAATGTCGCTCGCCCTCAATAGTCTGCTGACGGCCCATCCGCTCAAGCTTTTGCGGCACGGTCTCGTCGACAGGGCGCGGGCGTTGGCGTTCACCAAGGATTGCATCCGTCAGTACGATGTCCGCACTTCAGGCCCGGATGCGGAAGCCGGCACTCTATCGGGTGGCAATCTGCAGAAGTTCATCGTTGGCCGCGAAATCATGCTGTCTCCGAAATTGCTTTTCGTGGCGCAGCCGACCTGGGGCGTCGATATCGGCGCCGCATCCGCCATCCGCAGCCGTCTGCTCGCATTGCGCAATCAGGGCATGGCGATCCTCGTCATCTCCGAAGAGCTGGAAGAACTCTTTGAGCTCTGCGATTCCATCCAGGTGCTGCATCACGGCCGGCTCAGCCCGCCGCTCGCGACACGGGACACGAAGCCCGAGGAGATCGGCCGATACATGATCGGGGCGCAAGCCTCGCCCGAGAAAGTCCAGTGATGAGTGCTTGGTCCCTTGCTTTCGTTCCCACCCTGGTCCGCCGGGAGCGCGCCTCGCTTGCTGCGACCTTGCTGGCGCCCGTCATGGCACTTGTCATAGCGATCACGCTCAACCTCGGCCTATACATCTTGATGGGTCGCGACCCTGTCGCGGTCGTTTATGCGATGCTTTTCGAGCCCTTCCTTTCCTGGGCGTCGTTTTCGGAGGTGCTTTTAAAGGCCGGACCGCTCCTTCTGATTGCACAGGGGCTGGCGATCGGCTTTCGCGCCAAGGTCTTCAACATCGGCGCCGAGGGCCAGTTCATACTCGGCGCGATCTTCGCCTCTGCCATTCCGGTCTGGTTTCCGCAGGCGACGGGCCAGTGGATCTGGCCGGCAATGCTGCTGCTCGGTGCAATCGGCGGCGCATTTTGGGCTTCTCTCACCGCCTTCTGGCGCGTGCGCCTCAACGCCAACGAGATTCTCGTTTCGTTGATGCTGAGCCTCGTTGCGACACAGCTGCTGAATTATCTGCTGCTCGGCCCCTGGAAGGATCCGAACGGCTTCAATTTCCCCCAGTCGGTAATGTTCCAGTATGATGCGATGGTGCCTACCCTGATTGCCGGTACCCGCGTCAATGTCTCGTTCCTCATCACGCTGGCTTTGTCGGTTGCGGCCTGGGTCTTCATGCAGAGGAGCTTCATCGGTTACAAGCTGCAGGTCGGCGGTCTGGCGCCGCGGGCTGCCGGCTATGCCGGCTTCAGGGAAGGTTGGGCGATCTGGCTTTCGCTGCTGATCGGCGGCTTTGCAGCGGGCCTTGCAGGAGCTGCCGAAGTCGCCGGTCCGCTCGGCCAGCTGCAGCGTTCGGTCGCGAGCGGCTATGGCTATGCGGCCATTATCGTCGCCTATCTCGGCGGCCTGCATCCGATCGGCATCGTGATCTCGGGGCTGGTCATGGCGGTCATCTATATCGGCGGCGACAATGCCATGGTCTCGGCCAACTTGCCGATCGCCGCCGTCCGTGTCTTCCAGGGCAGCCTGCTGCTCGCCTATCTGATCGCCGTCGCCTTCGTGCGCTATCGCCTTGAATGGCGCCGCGCCGCCCACCGGAGCCCGTCATGAACGCCATCGAGTTCATTCTTGCCGGCATGCTTGCGGCTGCGACACCGTTTCTTCTCGCAGCCCTTGGCGAGCTGGTGGCCGAACGCGCCGGCGTCCTCAATCTCGGGGTCGAGGGATTGATGGCCTTCGGTGCCGTGCTCGCCTTCATTATCGTCTACCAGGGCGGCGGACATCTCCTGGGTTTCGTCGCAGCCGGGCTCGGCAGCGCTGTCCTTTCGCTGCTCTTCGCCTTCGTCACGCTGGGATTCCGGGCAAACCAGGTGGCGGCGGGCCTTGCCATCGGCATTCTCGGCCAAGGCCTTTCCGCGCTCTTCGGCAAGACCTATGAAAGCCTCACGGTCAGGGGGCTTCCAAAGCTTGCTCTTCCGGGGCTTTCGGAATTGCCGGTTATCGGTGGCCTTTTCCTCCAGGACATCGTCGTCTGGATTTCACTCGCCGCGACCCTCGCCTTGTGGGCGATATTTTCATACACCAAGCTTGGCCTCATTGTCCGCGCCGTCGGCGAGAACCCGAAGGCTGCCCACGCCATCGGCTATTCGGTAATCTCAGTCCGCGTCCTCGCCATCGCCTTCGGCGGCGCGATGGCCGGCTTCGCCGGCGCCTACGCGTCGGTGGTCTACACCCCGCTCTGGGCTGACGGGATGATCGCCGGGCGTGGCTGGATCGCGATTGCCCTCGTCGTCTTCGGGACTTGGCTCACCGGCCGTATCTTTCTCGGCGCCTGCCTCTTCGGCGCGGTGTCGCTGATGGGGCTTGCAGCCCAGGCAACCGGACTTGACGTTCCCTCGCAGCTGCTCTCGAGCCTGCCGTATCTCGTCACGATCATCGTGCTCGGCATCATCTCCGCCGACCGTCGTCTGCTGAAACTGAACGGCGTGGCATCGCTTGGCGAACCATTCGAGCGATAAAGACGCGCGGCGCTGCAACGCGTCGGCGAAGAAGCCTGTGGTCAGCCGCGATCGCGTTTCTTGCGGCCGTGCGCCTCAAATTGGACGAGCAGCGACTTGAGTTCGATCTCGCGAACGCGTCTTGCTGCTTCATCGGGGCTCACCCATTCGAGAATACGCTGACCCCGCTCCTTGAAATCGCCGCTGATGTCCGTGACTTCAATCTGAAACATGTCGACGATACAGGGCGCCACATCGCCATTGTCGAGTTCTTTGAGATAGGTATAGCGGCCGACCGGCTTCTTCTTCACCACCCCGCGCACGCCTGCCTCCTCCCAGGCCTCGATTGCTGCTGCTTCGAAAGGCTTTTTCCCTTTCATCGGCCACCCTTTCGGGATGATCCAGCGTGCGCTCTCGCGCGATGTGATCACCAGGATTTCGACCCCGGATCCGCCATTGCCGTGGCGGAAGCAAAGTGCGCCGTATTGTTGACGGAATGCGCCGGCGAACAGCGTTTCAGGAACAGCAGCGAGCTGTCGCAGCAGTGGCTGGGACTTGTCCGGTCGAGGCTTCCTGCCCTTTTTGCTAGGCGTCATATCGATTGAGCTGCCGAATTTGCTTGTTGCTTCAATTGCCTGAGCGTGTTTATGACACATTTATGACAATCGGCCGCACGAGGAAGGTTCGCAGGCATGATGAGCATTTTTCGCAAGCTGATGCCACGGGAAGACAGATTCTTTGAAATGTTTTCCAAACACTCGAAGACCGTCGTTGCCGCGGCGCACGCCCTCGATCAACTCCTGAAGGGCAATGACGTCGAGAAAAACTGCGAACGCATCGTCACATTGGAAAACGAGGCGGACGACGTCACGCGTGACGTTCTTCTTGCCGTTCGACGAAGCTTCATCACGCCCTTCGACCGCGGTGACATCAAGGACCTCATTCAGTCGATGGATGATGCGATCGACATGATGCACAAGACAGTCAAGACGATCCGCTTGTTCGAGCAAACGAGCTTCGATCCGCTCATGCAGGAGATGGGCAGTGAAATCGTCAAGGCGGCAAATCTTGTCGCGGAAGCAATACCCCTCCTCGACCGATTGGGAGCCAATGCGCAGCGCCTGGCGGCCATCGCGGAGGAGGTTACCCGAGTGGAGGGACGTTCCGATGAACTCCACGACCAGGGTTTGAAAGATCTGTTTATGCGTCATGGCGCCCGCGGCAATGCGATGGCCTACATGATCGGAAGCGAAATCTACGGAGAGCTGGAGAAAGTTGTCGACCGCTTCGAGGATGTCGCCAACGAAATCAGCGGCATTCTCATCGAGAACGTCTGATGGATGCCTCCCTCGCTCTGCCGCTGCTGGTCGGCCTGGTCGTCGTCGCCCTGTTCTTCGATTTTCTCAATGGTCTGCATGACGCGGCCAATTCGATTGCCACGATCGTCTCGACCCGCGTCCTGCGGCCACAATATGCGGTCGTCTGGGCGGCGTTCTTCAATTTCATCGCATTCCTGTTCTTCGGCCTGCATGTGGCTGAAACACTGGGGACCGGCATCATCGATCCTGCGATCGTTTCGCCCCAAGTGATCTTCGCCGCGCTGATGGGCGCGATCATCTGGAATATTCTGACCTGGATTTTCGGTATTCCATCGAGCTCGTCGCATGCGCTTGTCGGTGGGCTGGTGGGGGCCGGTCTGGCAAAGGTGGGCTTCAGCTCGATCGTCTGGAACGGACTTCTAAAGACCGTCGGTGCTATTTTCCTGTCGCCAGCCATCGGATTTCTGCTTGCCCTGGTGCTGGTGCTCGCCGTCTCCTGGCTATTCGTCCGGCAAACGCCGTTTGCCGTGGATCGGACATTTCGCACCATGCAGTTCGTATCCGCTTCGCTCTATTCGCTTGGCCATGGCGGCAACGATGCGCAGAAGACGATGGGCATCATCGCGGTGCTCTTGTTCAGCCAGGGATATCTCGGCCCGACATTCTACGTGCCGTTCTGGGTGGTCATTTCCTGCCAGTCGGCAATGGCTCTCGGTACGCTCTTTGGCGGATGGAGGATCGTTCATACCATGGGATCGAAGATCACCCGGCTCAACCCCATGCAAGGTTTCTGCGCAGAGACCGGCGGAGCGTTGACACTCTTCGGAGCGACGTGGCTCGGTATTCCCGTTTCGACGACGCATACCATCACCGGAGCAATCGTTGGAGTGGGCGCGGCTCGTCGTGTCTCCGCCGTGCGCTGGGGATTGGCTGGCAACATCGTGATAGCCTGGATCGTCACGATGCCGGCGGCTGCAGCAATATCCGCAGCCTTCTACGGCCTCGTCTCTTTGCTGCAATGAATGAGATGACGGCGAGGCAATCGCCACGCATTGACCTTCCCCTCTTGAGCTTTCCGGCTGGCATTACCGACAGAATAAGGCGCGTAGAATCCACTCTGCGGTCTGCGTGGTCGCTACTGCCATATTGCGTGCACTGCACAAATAGAACGCTCTCATGGCCGCGATTACTTAGCAGTCGCACAAAATAAAAGCAGAAAATAACAAAGCCTAAGAAATAGGCATTCGTCAATTCTTCGCATTTTTCCTTTTGGTTCATGCCGTTACCATTTCCTCTGGAATTGGCACACTGTTTGCAAGTCCTAAGACGCATCGGTCAATGGCGACCGGCGCGGATAGGCGCGGCATAAGCGCCTACAATAGACACCGACGTCGCAAGGTTTTTGCTCCGGGATTCTCCCATCCCCTGGACGCAATTTCCGGCGGCGTTTTTTTGTGTCCAAATTCAGCCAGCAGAGGGAACTTGCGCATGACAAAGAATTTGCAGACTGGGATTTTTACAACCGGCATGACCCGCCGCAGCATGCTCAAGACGACCGCAGCGGCTGCCCTCATCGGCGCTGTCAAGACGGCCTTTCCGTCCGGCGCCTTCGCAGCCGGAGCAGGCCCTGAAGTGACAGGCGTCAAGCTCGGCTTTATCGCGCTCACGGATTCCGCGCCGCTGATCATCGCCAAGGAAAAGGGCTTTTTCGACAAGCATGGCCTTCCGGAAACGGATGTGGCCAAACAGGCCTCCTGGGGTGCGACCCGCGACAATCTCGTGCTGGGCGGCGCGGCAAACGGCATCGACGGTGCGCATATCCTGTCGCCGCTCCCCTATCTCATGCATACCGGCAAGGTGACGCAGAACAATAAACCGGTGCCGATGGCGATCCTCGCCCGGCTCAACCTCGACAGCCAGGGTATTTCCGTCGCCAAAGAATATGCCGAAACCGGCGTGCAGCTCGATTCCTCCAAGCTGAAGGCCGCATTCGAGAAAAAGAAGGCGGAGGGCAAGGAGATCAAGGCCGCCATGACCTTCCCGGGCGGCACCCATGACCTCTGGATCCGTTACTGGCTCGCCGCCGGCGGTATTGATCCGAACAAGGACGTTTCGACCATCGTCGTGCCGCCGCCGCAGATGGTTGCCAACATGAAGGTCGGCAACATGGACGTCTTCTGTGTGGGCGAACCGTGGAATGAGCAGCTCGTCAACCAGGGCATCGGCTTTACCGCAGCCACCACCGGCGAGCTCTGGAAGGGTCATCCTGAAAAGGCGCTCGGACTGCGCGCCGACTGGATCGAAAAGAATCCCAATGCTGCCAGGGCCCTGCTGATGGCCGTCATGGAGGCCCAGCAATGGTGCGAAAGCATGGACAACAAGGCGGAGATGGCTGACATTCTCGGCAAGCGCCAATGGTTCAACGTTCCGACGAAGGACGTACTCGGCCGCCTCAAGGGCGACATCAATTATGGCAATGGCCGCGATGTCAAAGCCACCGACCTCTATATGAAGTTCTGGAAAGACGGCGCCTCCTATCCGTTCAAGAGCCACGATACCTGGTTCATGACGGAAAACATCCGCTGGGGAAATCTGCCGGCGAGCACCGACATCAAGGCGCTGGTCAACCAGGTGAACCGCGAAGACATCTGGCGCGAGGCCGCCAAGGATCTCGGCGTCGCGGCGGCCGATATTCCCGCATCGTCTTCCCGCGGCAAGGAGACGTTCTTCGACGGCAAGGTCTTCGATCCGGAAAATCCCTCCACCTATCTCGACAGCCTTTCGATCAAGGCGGTCTCCTGACCCGCTCCGGCGCGCTCCGGCGCGCCGGCCTTTCATGCACGTGAGGAGCACGTTGATGTCCGCCCTGGCCAATAAAGAAAACCCCTCCACGGCCGCCTCTGCCAAGCTGGCGGCAAAGGTTCTGCCGTTTTCCGGCAAGCATGGATCGCGGATCGATTTTCGTCGAGCGGCACTGACCGCCCTTCGCAATGTCGTTCCGCCAATCGTCGTGCTGGCACTCATCCTGCTCGTCTGGCAGGTGCTCTGTTCGTCGGCGGACGCGTCTTTGCCCTCGCCGCATCGGGTCTGGCAGGATAGCTATGACCTGATCGCCTATCCGTTTTTCAACTACGGCTCCCAGGATATCGGGCTCGGCTGGCGCGTGCTCGTTTCGCTGCAGCGCGTTCTCTATGGCTTTGGGCTTGCAGCAGTCACAGGCGTCATCATCGGTGCGATCATCGGTCAGTCGGTCTGGGCGATGCGTGGCCTCGATCCGATCTTCCAGGTGCTGCGTACGGTTCCGCCGCTCGCCTGGCTGCCGCTGTCGCTCGCAGCCTTCCAGGATTCCAACCCCTCGGCGATCTTCGTGATCTTCATCACTTCGATCTGGCCGGTGATCATCAACACTGCCGTCGGCGTCCGCAATATCCCGCAGGATTACCGCAATGTCGCCGAGGTGCTGCGCCTCAACCAGTTCGAGTTTTTCTGGAAGATCATGCTGCCTTCGGCAGCGCCTTACATCTTCACCGGCCTCAGGATCGGCGTCGGCCTCTCCTGGCTCGCCATCGTCGCGGCCGAAATGCTGACGGGCGGCGTCGGCATCGGCTTTTTCATCTGGGACGCATGGAACTCGTCGCGCCTTCCGGACATCATCGTCGCGCTCGCCTATATCGGCATCGTCGGCTTCGCCCTCGACAAGCTGGTGGCAGCACTCGGCAAACTGATCACCCGCGGCGCCATGGCCAACTGAGGAACGCACCTATGAACGCCTATCTGAAGCTTGATCATATCGACAAACATTTCGATCGGGGCGGCGTGCGCGCCGAGGTCCTGAAGGACATCAACCTGACGATTTCCGCGGGCGAATTCGTCTCGATCATCGGCCATTCGGGCTGCGGCAAGTCCACCCTGCTCAACCTCATCGCCGGCCTGACCCCGGTATCGGCAGGCGCCGTGCTGCTTGAAAACCGTGAGGTCAACGGACCCGGTCCGGACCGTGCCGTCGTCTTCCAGAACCACTCGCTGCTGCCCTGGCTGACCGTCTACGAGAACGTCAATCTCGCCGTCTCCAAACTCTTCAGCCGAACGAAGACCAAGGCCGAGCGGCATGCGTGGGTGATGGCCAACCTCGACCTCGTGCAGATGGCGCATGCGAGGGATAAGCGGCCTTCGGAAATTTCAGGCGGTATGAAACAGCGCGTCGGCATCGCCCGCGCGCTTGCAATGGAGCCGAAGATCCTGCTGCTCGACGAACCCTTCGGCGCGCTCGATGCCCTGACCCGCGCCCATCTGCAGGACGCGGTGATGGAAATCCACGCCCGGCTTGGCAACACGATGGTGATGATCACCCATGATGTCGATGAGGCGGTGCTGCTGTCCGATCGCATCGTGATGATGACCAACGGCCCGGCAGCCCGCATCGGCGAAGTGCTCGACGTAACTATGCCCCGTCCCCGCCATCGCATCGAACTCGCATCCGACCGGACATATCTCAAATGCCGTGAAGCTGTGCTGAAGTTCCTCTACGAACGCCACCGTTTCATCGAAGCGGCGGAGTAGAGACCGGGACATTATTTCGGCGTTTGCCGGCTGTGGTTTTCGCGCCCTCTTTACTCCCCAGGCGTTGCAAATACCGCGCTGGCATCGCTGACAATTTCCACATGGGAATATGCCGCCTGCCCTGCGGCGGCGGCGTCAGCGCGCATGATCGCGGTGACGATCCGGCCGTGCTCCTCATAGGATTTTGCCAGACGCCCGGGCAGGCGGAACTGCGCCCGCCGGAAGGGCGCGAGCCGCGCCCGTGTCTGCGTCACCATCTCGAAGACATGGTCATTATGCGCGCCACGATAAAGCCGGGTGTGGAATTCGGTGTTGTGAGCCGAATATTCTTCTTCGGCACCGGCATGCACGAGCCTCATCGATCCGCGATGCTCCAGCTCCAGAGCGCGCCGCTCGTCGACCGTCATACGCTCGGCCGAGAGCCTGGCGCAGATTGCTTCGAGTTCCGCCATCGCTTCGAACATCGAATGCAGATAGGCTTCGGTGACGTTGGTCACGACGGCACTGCGGTTTGGCTCTCGCGCGACCAATCCCATGGCGCCCAGCTCACGCAGAGCCTCGCGCACCGGGGTGCGCGAAACGTCGAAACGAACCGCGAGCGATACCTCGTCCAACTTCGCGCCCGGCAGCATTTCACCTGTGACGATCATGTCGGCAATCGCCCGCACCATCTGTTCGACGGTGGTTCCGGTACGGATCACTTCTCTGCGCCTGGGCTGCTTCACGATACGAATCTGCTCACATCAACACTCTGCATACAGATGACGTTCGAGACTGGATAAGTCAAATCGGGCGGCGAAGATATTGTTAAATGTTCACTTTCTGATGCAGGAGATACCTCGGGTAACTCGACGTTGTGCCAACTACGCAGTCACAATGAACAAGAAATACCTATTGATTACTTTTTACGCAAGAATTCGATCAATCTGTATGCACTTTGCAACATGCAAATCTTGCGGTAACGGATAAACTATAAAAAACAACAGATTAGTTTCTGGCACATGCATTGCATGCACTTTTCTGTACCCGTTCACAACCGGCCCAGCGCCGCAAGGAGCATTTCCGATGACCAAACTCCTTTCCATGAACCGCCGCAATTTTCTCCAGGCTTCTGCTGCCGGTGCGCTTGCCGGCGCCATGCCGGGCCTGATCGCCTCCTCCGCCGCTGCCCAAACCGCGCTGACCGTCGGCTTCATCTATGTCGGCCCGAAGGACGACTATGGCTACAACCAGGCGCATGCCGAAGGTGCGGCCGTCATCAAGGCGATGCCTGGTGTAACGCTGGTCGAAGAAGAGAACGTGCCGGAGACCGTCGACGTCCAGAAGACGATGGAATCCATGATCAACCTGGATGGCGCGACCCTGCTCTTTCCGACCTCCTTCGGCTACTTCGACCCGCACATGCTGGCCGTGGCCGGCAAACATCCCGACATCCAGTTCCGCCACTGCGGCGGCCTCTGGCAGGAAGGCAAGAACCCGGCCAACACGGGCTCCTATTTCGGCTATATCTTCCAGGGCCAGTATCTGAACGGCGTTGCCGCCGGCCATGCGACGAAGAGCAAGAAGATCGGCTTCGTCGCCGCCAAGCCGATCCCGCAGGTTCTGCAGAATATCAACGCCTTCCTGCTTGGCGCGCGCACAGTCGATCCTGGCATCACCTGCCAGGTGATCTTCACCGGCGAATGGTCGCTCGCCGTCAAGGAGGCCGAAGCCACCAATGCGCTGGTCGACCAAGGCGCCGACGTCATCACCTGCCACGTCGACAGCCCCAAAGTGGTCGTCGAGACGGCTGCCGGCCGCGGCGCCTTCGTCTGCGGCTATCACGCCAACCAGAGCCCGCTTGCGCCCGAAAAATACCTCACCGGCGCCGAATGGGCCTGGGGCAACGTCTACGGCGACTTCGTCAAGAAGGCGCAGGCCGGCGAAAAGCTCGGCAACTTCGTGCGTGGCGGCCTGAAGGACGGCTTCGTGAAGATGAGCGCGCTCGGTCCCGGTGTGTCCGCGGAGGGCCGCAAGGCCTTCGAAGCCACGCAGGCCGAGATGATGAAGGGCGGCTTTTCGGTCTTCAAGGGACCGTTGAAGGACAACAAGGGCGACACCGTCGTGGCTGCCGGCAAGAGCTACGCCGAAGACGCGATCGAGCTCGAAAGCATGAATTATCTGGTCGAGGGCGTTGTCGGGTCCACGGCGTAAACCGCGAAGGGAGAAGCGCCATGACCATCGAGGCCAATGATCCCGCAATAGTCATCGCGGAAAAACCGGCTTCCTTGCGCCCCGTCCTCGAATGGATCGCGCGGCGGGCCGAGCCTGTTGTCATCGGCCTCACGGCCATTCTGATCGGTCTTGCGCTCTTCTCCCTCTTCATCCTGGCGGTCGGCAAGTCGCCGGCCACTCTCTTCCAACTGATGTACACCGGCGGCTTTGGCAGCTGGTTTTCGGTGCAGAACAGCTTAAGTCGTGCCGCACCCCTTCTCCTGACGGCACTCTGCGTCGCCCTGCCCGCCCGTCTCGGCCTCGTCATCATCGGCGGGGAAGGAGCGGTCGTGCTGGGCGGCGTTGCTGCCGCGGCCATGGCTCTGCCGCTCGCCGGCACTGCGCCTGTCTTCCTCACCCTCATTCTGATGGCGATCGCCGCCATGGTGGTCGGCGGCATCTGGATTGGCCTTGCCGGTTTTCTGCGCCACTATCGCGGCGTCAACGAAACCATCTCGTCGCTGCTGCTCTCCTATATAGCCATTGCCCTGATGAACCAGTTCGTCGAAGGGCTGCTGCGCGATCCGGCAAGTCTCAACAAGCCGTCGACCAGGCCACTGCCGGCGGAATACATGCTCGGCAATATTCCCGGCATGGACGTACATTGGGGCCTGGTCATCGGCATCCTCGCCTGTGTGGTCTCCTGGATTGTGATCGAGGCCACGAGCTACGGTTTTGCCGCCCGCATCGCTGGCGGCAACGTGCGCGCCGCCCAGATCCAGGGACTGCCGGTCGGCAAGCTGATCGCCGGATTTACCGCGCTTGCCGGCAGTTTTGCCGGTCTGGCGGGCATGATCGAAGTGGCGGCGGTGCAGGGAAGTGCCAATGCCTCGCTTGCAGCCGGCTACGGTTATACCGGCATCCTCGTCGCCTTCCTCGCCAGGCACAATCCGCTGGCGATCATTCCGGTGGCGATCCTGCTCGGCGGCATCGACGCCTCGGGCGGCCTCATCCAGCGGCGCATGGGCCTGCCGGATGCGACGGTTCTGGTGCTGCAGGGCACGCTCTTCATCGTCATTCTGTTCTGCGAGACCTTCTACGGCCGCTTCAAGATCTTCAATCCCGACCTCTGGAAAAGGAGCCTCTGATGGAAGAGACAGGCATCGGCATCTGGGGCGTGCCGCTGGCAATCTTCGCGGGCGCCATCCGCGTTTCCACCCCCTTCATCTTCGTCAGCCTCGGCGAGACCATCACCGAACGTTCCGGTCGCATCAATCTCGGCCTGGAAGGCACGCTCGTCTTCGGCGCCATGACGGCCTATGCGGTGGCTGTCATGACCGGCTCGCCGACCCTCGGCGTGCTCGCCGCAATGGTGGCAGGCTCGATCTTCGGGCTGATCCATGGCTGGATCTGCAAGTTCCCGAAGGTCAACGACATCGCCATCGGCATCGCTATGATGCAGTTCGGTCTCGGTATGGCGTTTTTCCTCGGCAAATCCTTCATCCAACCGGTGGCCCCGAAACTGCCCTCGATCGCGCTCGGCGGCTGGTCGAGCAGTCCGCAGATCCAGGCGGCGCTCAATATCAACGTGCTGTTCTTCATCGGCGCGGCCCTTGCGCTCTTTCTGTTCTGGGCCTTCAAGAATACAAGGATCGGCCTGATTCTGCGCGTCGTCGGCGACAGCACCGACGCGGCCCGGGCGATGGGCATCCATCCGGACCGGGTTCGCCTGCTGGCGACGGCCGCCGGCGGCTCGCTGGCGGCAATCGGCGGCGCCTATCTCTCGCTCTACTATCCGGGCTCCTGGAACGAAGGCATTTCGTCGGGCCAGGGCCTGATGGCCGTGGCCCTCGTCATCTTCGCCCGCTGGAACCCGATCGGCTGCTTCCTCGCTGCCCTGCTTTTCGGCGGTGCCGGCGCGCTCGGCCCGGCGCTGCAATCGGTCGGCGTCACACAAGGCTACTACCTTTTTTATGCCGCACCTTACGTGCTCACCCTCGTCATCCTGATCGCCACCTCCTCGCCCACCCGCTCGCTCGCCGGTGCGCCGGGCGCGCTGTCGCTCACGAAATAACGGAGCTTGGCGATGAACGGACTTGGCGGCCTCAACAAATCCGAACACGGCGTCGGCATCGGCCTCGTTCAGCTCCAGCTGCCGGTGACCGTCACCAAAGCGGACTTGGCAAAACAGACGCAGGTGATCGTCGATTTGGTGGCCAAGGCGCGGCGCAACCAGCCGGGCATGGACCTTGTCGTCTTTCCCGAATACGCGCTGCACGGCCTTTCCATGGACATCAATCCGGAGATCATGTGCACGCTCGACGGGCCGGAGGTCGCAGCCTTCAAACAGGCCTGCAGCGACAACCGGATCTGGGGCTGCTTCTCGATCATGGAGTTGAACCCTGGCGGCATGCCCTACAATTCCGGCATCGTCATCGACGACCAGGGCGAGCTGAAGCTCTATTACCGCAAGATGCATCCCTGGATCCCCGTCGAGCCCTGGGAGCCCGGCGATCTTGGCATCCCTGTCATCGAGGGCCCGCGGGGCGCCAAGCTCGCGCTGATCATCTGCCATGACGGAATGTTCCCGGAGATGGCGCACGAATGCGCCTATAAGGGTGCCGAAATCATGATCCGCACCGCCGGCTACACGGCGCCGGTCCGCGATGCCTGGCGCTTCACCAACCAGGCCAATGCCTTCTGCAACCTGATGGTTACCGCCAATGTCTGCATGTGCGGCTCGGACGGCACGTTCGATTCGATGGGCGAAGGCATGATCTGCAATTTCGACGGCACGATCATCGCTCACGGCACCTCCGGCCGGCCGAACGAGATCATCACCGCCGAGGTGCGTCCTGACCTGGTGCGCGAGGCCAGACTCGGCTGGGGCGTGGAGAACAATATCTACCAGTTCGGCCATCGCGGCTATGTCGCCGTTGCCGGCGGCGCAAAGGATGCGCCCTACACCTACATGCACGACCTTGTCGCCGGCAAATACCGCCTGCCATGGGAAGACGAGGTAAAGGTCAAGGACGGCACGTCCTGCGGATTTGACAAGCCGATGCGCCGCTACGGCGAACCCCTCAAACCTGCCGCGGAATAGGAGAGAGAATGATGGACGCGATGGTCGAAACCAAACGGCATTTTATCGACGCCGATCCGTATCCGTGGCCCTATAACGGCGCTCTGAGGCCGGACAATACCGCCCTCATCATCATCGACATGCAGACCGATTTTTGCGGCAAGGGTGGCTATGTCGACCATATGGGCTACGACCTGTCGCTGGTGCAGGCGCCGATCGAACCGATCAAGCGCGTGCTGTCCGCCATGCGGGCCAAGGGCTACCACATCATCCACACCCGCGAGGGCCACCGCCCCGATCTCGCCGATCTGCCGGCCAACAAACGCTGGCGCTCGCAGCGGATCGGCGCCGGCATCGGCGATCCCGGCCCCTGCGGCCGCATCCTGACGCGCGGCGAACCCGGCTGGGACATCATCCCCGAGCTCTATCCGATCGAAGGCGAGACGATCATCGACAAGCCCGGCAAGGGTTCGTTCTGCGCCACCGACCTCGAACTCATCCTCAACCAGAAGCGCATCGAAAACATTATCCTCACAGGCATCACCACCGATGTCTGCGTCTCGACGACGATGCGCGAGGCGAACGACCGCGGCTACGAATGCCTGCTGCTGGAGGACTGCTGTGGTGCGACCGACTACGGAAACCACCTCGCCGCCATCAAGATGGTGAAGATGCAGGGCGGCGTCTTCGGCTCCGTCTCCAATTCCGCGGCTCTAGTCGAGGCGCTACCCTGATGCCGTCATTGCGTGCCCATGTCTTTCGCGTGCCAGCCGACGGCCCCGATGACGTTGCCGGCGTCGAGGCGCTCTTTGCCAGCGGCCTTCAGGCGAACAACATCGTCGCCGTTCTCGGCAAGACGGAAGGCAACGGCTGCGTCAATGATTTTACCCGCGGTTATGCCACCCGCAGCTTCGAGGCATTGTTCAGTAGATATGGCGTCGACGGCGTCTCGATCATCATGTCCGGCGGCACCGAGGGTGCGCTCTCGCCGCATTGGACGGTTTTTGCGCGTGAAACCGTAGAAACCCCGGGCGAACGGGCGCTGGCCATTGGTGTGTCGCGTACCCCCGCGCTGCCCCCCGAACATCTCGGGCGCCGGGAACAGATCCTGCTCGTTGCCGAAGGCGTGAAGTTCGCGATGAAGGATGCCGGCATCGATGATGCTACCGATGTCCATTTCGTGCAGATCAAGTGCCCGCTGCTCACCTCGCGCCGGATTGCCGAAGCAGAGGCCGCTGGCAGGACGGTCGCAACCCACGACACGCTGAAATCCATGGGCCTCTCGCGCGGCGCTTCGGCTCTCGGCGTCGCCGTGGCACTCGGTGAAATCGATGCGGCGTCGATCGGCGATGCCGACATCTGCACACGTTTCGATCTCTTTTCCCGCTGCGCCTCAACCTCGTCCGGGGTCGAACTCACCGATCACGAAGTCATCGTCCTCGGCATGAGCGCAAAATGGTCCGGTCCGCTGTCGATCGACCACGCGGTCATGCGGGATGCGATCGACGCGCATTCCGTCAGGCAAGCCCGCGAACGCCTGCCGGAAAACAGCCGGCTGGCAGCGGTTCTCGCCAAGGCCGAGCCGGACCCGTCCGGCAGGATCGGCGGCAGGCGCCACACGATGCTCGATGACTCGGATATTGCAGGCACCCGCCATGCCCGTGCCTTCGTCGGCGGCGTTCTCGCCGGCATCTTCGGCATTACCGATCTCTATGTGTCCGGCGGCGCCGAACACCAGGGTCCGTCCGGCGGCGGTCCCGTCGCCATCATCGTCGAAAAGGAGCAATGAAGTGAGCACAGTCCGCGACACGCCCCTTCCGCAAGCCGGCAAGGCCGTCGGCATCGAGACGCTCGATATGACCATGCGTTTCGGCAGCTTCACCGCGCTCGACAACGTCTCGATCGCCGTTCCGGCTGGGTCTTTTCACGCGCTTCTCGGCGAAAACGGCGCCGGCAAGTCGACGCTCGTCAAATGCATCATGGGCTTCTATCACGCAACGTCAGGCTCGTTGTCGGTCGACGGCCGCGAGGTGGCGGTCGCCTCACCCAAGGATGCCGCAGCCTATGGGCTCGGCATGGTCTACCAGCATTTCACACTGGTTCCCTCGCTGACAGGTGCGGAAAACCTGGTCATCAGCCGTACCGAAGTACCCGCGGTAATCAACTGGGCCAGGGAACGCAAGGATCTGGCGGGGTTCATGGAACGCATGCCGTTCAAGATCCCGCTCGACAGGCCGGTGAGCGAGCTTGCCGCCGGCGAAAAGCAGAAGCTCGAAATCGTCAAGCAGCTCTATCTCGGCCGCTCCTTCCTCGTGCTCGACGAGCCGACCTCGGTGCTGACGCCGGCCGAAGCCGATGAGATGCTCGGCATCGTCCGCGGGATGACCGAGCGCGGCGAGCTCACAGTGCTGATGATCTCCCACAAGTTCCACGAGGTGACGAAGTTCGCCGATGCCGTCTCGATCCTGCGGCGCGGCAAGCTGGTCGGCACCGGCAAGGTCGGCGAGCTCTCCACCGCCGAGATGGCGGCGATGATGATCGGCGACGTCAAGCTCGCCGAGCTCGACAGCCGTCTGCCGGTGGCGGAAGCGGCCAAATCCGTGCTCACTGTAAGCCAGGTGAAAGCTCCGGATCGCTCCGGCTTGAAGACGATCGAGATCGACGCGCTTACGGTCCGCTCCGGCGAGATCGTCGGCGTCGCCGGCATATCGGGTAACGGCCAGAAGGAACTGGCGGAAATTCTGGCCGGCCAGCGCCTGACCGATAGCGGCCAGGTCATGGTCAATGGCGAGACTTACGGCGCCACCCGTGACGAGACCCGCAAGAACAGGGTGCGTTTCATCCCGGAAGAGCCGTTGCAGAATGCCTGTGCGCCGAAGATGACCGTGAGCGAGAACCTTGCGTTCCGCACCTTCGACTTGAAGCCGGACGGCACGGACGCGGTCTGGCTGAACAAGGGCAGCATGAAGAAGCGTGCCTCGGCGCTGATCTCCGACTTCAAGGTCAAAACGGCTTCTTCCTCCTCGCCGATCGCAGCGCTTTCGGGCGGCAACGTGCAGCGAGCAGTGCTCGCCCGCGAACTGACCGGCGATGTCGATCTGCTGATCGTCTCGAACCCCTGTTTCGGCCTCGATTTCTCCGCCGTTGCCGAAATCCGCGCCCGCATCATGAAGGCCCGCAATTTGGGTGCCGCCGTGCTGCTGCTCTCGGAAGACCTCGACGAACTGCTCGAGATGTCCGACCGCATCATGGTCATTTCGGAAGGCAAGCTGGTTTACGAGACACCGGCGCTCTCGGCCGATATCGGCGTGATCGGTGCCCACATGGCGGGGCATCACTGATGGCTGAGATCAAAGCCGAACCTTTCGCCTTTCCGGTGAAGCACGCCGAGCTCGCCCTCATCGTCATCGACATGCAGCGCGATTTCGCCGAGCCCGGCGGCTTCGGTGCAAGCCTCGGCAATGATGTCAGCCGCATCACCAGGATCGTGCCCGATGTCAAACGCCTCATCCAGGGCTTCCGCAATGCCGGCCTGCCTGTGATCCATACGATGGAGTGCCACCGGCCTGATCTCTCCGACCTGCCGCCGGCGAAACGCGATCGCGGCAATCCGTCGCTCAGGATCGGCGACGAAGGCCCGATGGGCCGCATCCTGATCTCGGGCGAACCCGGCACGGCAATTCTTCCGGAACTCGCTCCTGTGAAGGGCGAAACCGTCATCGAAAAACCCGGCAAGGGCGCCTTCTACGCGACCGACCTCGGCACCGTGTTGCAGCGGAAGGGTATCAAACAGCTCGTCTTTGCCGGTGTCACTACCGAAGTCTGCGTGCAGACGACGATGCGCGAAGCAAACGACCGCGGCTATGAATGCCTGCTCGCCGAGGAGGCGACGGAAAGTTATTTCCCCGAATTCAAAGCCGCCGCCATCGCCATGATCCGCGCCCAGGGCGCGATCGTCGGGTGGACCGCCCATGTCGACGACATTCTGGAAAGCATCGCCCATGCCTGAAACGACCCGCGAACGCCTGACGTCAGGCGGCTGGAAGGAGTTGGAATTCGGCCCTTTCCGCGATGCTGTCACCATTCACTGGATCCGCCCCTTCGAGGGCGATCAGCCGGGCGTGGCGCTGTTGAAATATGAGCCCGGCGCCTCCGTTCCCCGCCATCGCCACGAGGGGCTCGAGACCATTCTGGTGCTCGATGGCGTTCAATCCGACGAGACGGGCGATTACACTAGCGGCAGTTATATCGTCAATGCGCCGGGCAGCGAACACTCGGTCTGGAGCGATACCGGCTGTGTCGTGCTCATCCAATGGGACCGGCCCGTCAAAATATTCGAAGACGAAATTTCCTGAACCCGACGCGATGATCCGGAAGGAAATGAACGTCACAGCAGCATCGAGGCGCCACGATCGATATAGGTGTCCAGAAATTGTTCGAGGCGAGGATTTCTCGGCCGTTTGAAGACGTCCTGCGGCGGGCCGGTAAACAGCACCTTGCCGTGATCGAGAAAGACGATCTGCTGGCCGACGGTTGCGGCAAATCCGATCTCGTGGGAGACGACGACCATCGTCATGCCCTCGGCGGCGAGATCGCGCATGACGTTCAGCACTTCGCCGGTCAGCTCGGGATCGAGTGACGACGTCGGCTCGTCAAACAGCATGATCTTCGGGTTGAGGGCAAGCGCCCGGGCGATGGCAACGCGCTGCTGCTGCCCTCCCGAGAGCTGCGACGGATAATGCCCTGCCCTGGCCTCGAGGCCGACCTTGACGAGTTGGGCCATTGCCCGCTCCTCGGCATCCTTGCGGCTCATCCTGTGAACCGTCTTCAGTGCTTCGCTGACATTGCCGAGCGCCGTCATATGCGGCCAGAGATTGAACTGCTGAAAAACCATGCCGATCTGCGATCGGATTCGCCTGTTCGCCGCCGCCGGCACCCGCTCGCGGACGCCCTTGGCGTTTTCCGCAAAACCAAGCACCTCGCCGTTGACGGCAATCGTTCCCTTGGTCGATTCCTCGAGAAAGGCCATGCAGCGCAGCAGCGTACTCTTGCCGGAACCCGACGGGCCGATCACGCAGGAAACCTGTCCCTGCACGATATCGAGGTCGATGCCGTGCAGCACGGTGGAGCCGCCGAAGGTCTTGACGAGATTTTTGACTGCGATCGCAGGAATGCTCATATGTTGAAAAACCTGAATCTGGTGAGTTTCGTTTCGGCGAGATGACCGAGCCAGCCGGTGATTTCCACCAGCACCCAATAAAATAAAGCAAGAACGAAGAGCGCTTCCACGAAAGCATATTGCTGCGAGCCTATGGCGCTCAGCGTCGCCGTCAATTCCGGCACGGTGATGATCGACAGCACGGCCGTCTCCTTCATCAGGATGACCGTCATGTTGACCGAAGGCGGCAGCACCAGCATGGTCATCTCCGGCAGCAATATGCGCCGGACGATCTGCCCTTGTGTCAGGCCAACGCATATCCCGGCCTCGATATGTCCCTTCGGGACGGCGGCAAAGCCCGAGCGGAAGATCTCGCTGAAATAAGCCGCCCCGTAGATGGAAAGGCCGATGACGCCGGCCGGGATCGGATCGAGCGACAATCCGACGAAGGGCCCGCCATAGTAGACGAGGAATATCTGAATCAGGAACGGGGTGCCGCGCAGCACCGCAATGACCATGCCGAATGCCTTGTCCGGGACAACGCCGCCAAAACGCCTGGCAACGGCGACAAGGAATCCGAGCGCGGCAGCGGCCGGCGTAGTGACGATCCAGATGACGATGGTGAGCCATGCGCCGCTGAGGATGTCCGGCAAGTTGCTGACAATCACATTGATGTCGAAGGTCATCGCGGCACTCCCGGCAGGGAGCGTTCGATCAGACCGCCCGCAAGGGCAACGATCCAATTGATGACGAAATAGATCAGGCCGGCGGAAGCGAAAATCTCAAGCGGCAGGAAAGTGCTGCCGGCAAGGTCCTGGGCCATGCGCGTCAACTCGATGACCCCAACGACCGAGACCAGCGAAGACGCCTTCAGGATAAGGATCGCTTCGTTGACGAGTGCTGGAAAGGTCAGCCGCAGGGCGATCGGCGCCTTGATGCGGCGGAAGATCTGGACGGGTGTCATGCCGACCATTTCGCCAGACTCGACAAGGCCCGTGGGAACGCTGGAAAAACCGCCGCGCAGATTTTCAGCCTGGTAGGCTGCAGTACACAGCGACAGACCAACGATCGCCGCAACGATGCTCGGAACGTTGATGTCGATCGCCGGCAGCAGGTTATAGATCAGCAACAGCTGCACCAGCAGCGGTACGCCACGAAAGAAACTGATGAAAATCTTCGCCGGCAGCACCATAAGCCGTTGCTGCGAAAGCAGCATGGCGGAAACAACGATGGCGATCGCAAAACCGATCAGGATAGAAACCACGCTGATCGTCACCGTGTAGATCGAGGCTTGCAGAAGCAGTTCGAAAAGCTTGATGGACATGAGCGGTGTTTGCCTGGGCGCTGCGGCCGTAAACTCTGATGCCACGGCAGATTGCGCCCCGACCAATGGCGGGGCGCGTTCGTTTCACCGACGGCTAATCAGAATGCCGGGTCCTTGACAGCGTCCGGCGTATCGAAAGATGCGCCAAACCACTTCTTCTGCAGTTCTGCCATACGCCCGTCTGCCTTAATCTTGAGCATCGCGGCATCGATCGCATCCATCAGGGGCGCATGGTCGGCATCCTTGAGACCGATGAAGCCGAAATAGGACTTCTTGCCGAATGGCGGCAGAACGACTTCGAACGTGCCTTTTCGCTGGCTGGCGACGAAGGCGATATTCGGCAGCGAGTTGGCAACGCCGGCAATGCGGCCGGCGGCGAGATCGGCGTAGGATTCGGTAAAGGCCGGATATTCGCGCACGTCGACCTTGGTCGGCAGCGTGCCGGAGAATTCCTTCAACTGGTCGAGCTGCGCGGTTGCCTTGCCGACACCGATCGTCTTGCCGGCAATATCCTCCGGCTTGCTGATCGTCGTGTCGCCGGCCTTCTTGAGGATGGCAATCGTCGCTTCGGCGATCGGCGGCGTGAAGCGATAGCGCTCCATGCGCTTCTTAGTGATCGTTGCAGGACCTGCCACCACATCGAACTTGCCGGCCTCGAGCGCCGGGAAGACACCGTCCCAGGGAAGCGCCACCCACTCGATCTTGACGCCAAGTTCCTTGCCGATCTCGGCAAAGAGGTCGACGTTCAAACCGGTGTGTTCACCGGCATCGATATAGTCGAACGGTGCGAAAGCCGTTTCAGTGCCAACCTTGAGGGTGCCGGCTGCCTTGACGGCTGCCAGCGTGTCGGCTGCATGGGCGGAAACGGCTGCTCCGAACAAGAACGCAGCGCCGACCAGACCCTTCAGCAGTGAATGTGCCTTCATCATCATCTCTCCAGTTTTATTCCCCCGGCGGAGGAGTTTTGGTTCCCGAATTCGATTTCCTCTGCGCGGATTTCTATGCTCCGCTTTTGACTATACAAATAGATATAGGCTGGCCTAGAGTGTCAATGTAAAAGACGAGGAACGCAAAATTTGTGCCGGATGGCGTCGATCTCGCTGGCATGGCCGTTCCGTATTCATGGTCGCTGACGCCGGATGAGGTGCGGGCTTGGTGTCGATTTATCAGCGTATTTTCACCGATATCGAGACGAAGATCATCAGCGGTGATTGGCGGCCCGGCGACCGCATTCCCGTCGAACACGAACTCGCGGCGAAATATCGGTGCTCGCGGATGACCGTCAGCAAGGCGCTGTCGGCGCTCGCCGAGCGCGGCATGATCATCAGACGGCGCAAGACAGGTTCGTTTGTCGCCTCGCCCCAGATCGACCGCACGGTAATGGATATCCAGGATATCAGCACCGAAGCGGAACTGGCCGGGCACGAACACCGCTTCGAAATCCTCGCCCGCAAGATCGAGCGCCTTGGAGAGACGGAGGCCCAGCAGCTGTCGGAGCCTGCCGATGCAGAAGTCCTCAGGCTCCAATGCCTGCATATTGTCGACGGCAGACCAAATGCCATCGAGCGGCGGATCATCATGCTCGATGCCGTTCCACGGGCGAGAGAGGAGAGTTTTGCTTCAATTCCGCCCGGCAAATGGCTGCTTGACGAGGTTCCGTGGTCCAAGGCCAAACATGTCATTCGCGCCGTTTCGGCCGACACCACGACGGCGCGGATCCTGCAGACGGAACGCGGCGAGGCCTGCCTCAGCCTCATTCGCCAGACCTGGCAGAACGGACGTACGGTGACCTATGTCGAGTTTACCCATCCGGGCGACCGGTTCCAGTTTGCGGGCACGTTTCATCCGGCAACAAATTGAGCTCGACGCCAATCACGGGAGGTTCTGCAAGTGTCCGATGAGCGCCTTAAGGCGATCCCGCTGAAAAGTTTGCAGGCGTTCGAGGCGGTGGGGCGCTGCGGCGGCGTGACGGCCGCAGCCCTGGAACTCAGGGTGTCGCCCGGCGCCATCAGCCAGCAGATCTGCAAGATCGAGAGCTTTCTTGGCGTTTCGCTTCTGGAGCGCAGCGGGCGAACTGTCGAGTTGACCGCCTGGGGCCGGCTCTACCACCAGGAGATATCGAAGGGGTTCGAGCAATTTGCGCTCGCCGGGCAATTGTTGGAAAAGGCGCGCAACGAGACGGCGCTGGTGCTCAGTGCGCTTTCCTCCGTCGTCAACAAATGGATCGGCAGGCGGATCTTCGACTGGCAAGCGCTTCATCCCGAAGTTCCAGTGAGGATTATCGGGCGCGACAAGGAGCCTCGGATCGGCTTCGATGATGTCGATTTCCGCGTGAGCTATGGGTCGGACGTGCTGCAGCACGAACATTATACCGAACTGTTCCGCGATTGGGTGGTGCCTGCCTGTTCGCCGGCGCTGATGCCGGACCGTGCGTATGCGGCTTGCGATCTCTTCGAGCAGCCCCTCCTCCATGTCGAGTGGGAACGGCACTTCACCCCCTACCCCAGCTGGGCGGAGTTTGCCGCCAAGGCCGGCGTCTCCCTTGATGCGTCGACGCCCGGCCTCTCCTTCACCCTGTCGAGCAGTGCGATTGACGCAGCCGTCAACAAGCGCGGCATCGTTCTCGCGCAGATGTCGATGATATCAGACGAGCTCGAGGCGCAAACGCTGGTCATTCCGGTCGACATGCGCATTGCACTGCGCGAAAGCTATTTTCTCGCCTGGGACCGCGCGGCCTTGCAGAAGCCCCACGGGCGCGAATTCCGCGATTGGCTCATTGCTATTTCGCGCCAGCAAACCGTTGCGTCGGCGCCGAAACCAATAGTTTAGAAAAACTAAAACGGAACTCAGCTGCGCGATATTGATGAAAATTTGCGCCTGGCGATAATTTGCGCAGTCGCCCTCCACCGTTGGCGGCGTGGCCGACATAGCAGGAGAGCTCGATGGCGCGAACCGACAAGATGAAACTCGGGACTTTCGTCTATACGTTCGGCTTTCACCCTGCCTCCTGGCTGCATCCGGCAAGCGATGTCAATGGCGCCAACGACTTCGCTCATCTGCTCGATGTCGCCAAACGATCCGAAGCGGCCAAGTTCGATTTCATGTTCATGGCGGATTCTCCCGCCGCCGCCGTTGGCGATCCGAAGGCGCTTGCCCGCATTCCGACCAAGATGAACCGCTTCGAACCGCTCTCGCTGCTTTCAGCTCTGGCAGTCACCACCAACGATCTCGGCCTCGTGGCGACCGTGTCGACGAGTTATTACGAACCATACAATGTCGCGCGCCTGTTCGCCTCGATCGACCATCTGAGCAAGGGCCGCGTCTGCTGGAATGTCGTCACGTCCGATCACGACGAAACCGGCTACAATTTCAATCGCGAGGGGCTCGATCCGCATGCGCTGCGTTACGAACGCGGCAACGAATTCGTCGATGTCGTATTCGGTCTGTGGGACAGCTTCGAGGACGGCGCGCTGCTTCTCGACCGTGAAAACGGCATCTACTACGACAAGGACAAACACCACACGCTCAATCACCAAGGTAAACATTTCCAGGTTCGTGGACCCCTTAACATCGCGCGAACGCCCCAGGGCCGCCCGGTCATTGCCCAGGCGGGCGGTTCGGAACCCGGAATGGAGATGGCGGCACGCACGGCCGAGATCGTCTTCAGCCTCGCATCGAATATCGAGCGCAACCGGGCCTTCTACGAAAACGTCAAGCGCCGGATGCCGGCCTTTGGGCGCGATCCCGACGACCTGAAAATCATGCCGGGCATCGTGATCAACGTCGGTGAAACCGAAGCCGAGGCAAAGGCGAAGGTGGATTATCTGATCGACAGGATGCATCCGGATGTCGGCCGGCTGATGCTTTCCGAATTCCTCGAGGCGGACCTGCGCGATGTCGCTCTCGACAAGCCCTTCCCCATGGATCGGCTGCCGGCGGCGCCGAAGGGATCACGCGCCTTGTTTGAGGAACTGGTCGATTTCGTCAGAAGCGGCCGCACCGTCGGCGAGCTCATCCGCCACTATGCCGAGAAGCATACCGGAAACGGCATGACGGGCACGCCGGCCCAGATCGCCGACTTCATGGAGGAATGGTTCGAGACGCGTGCGGCCGACGGCTTCATCCTGATGTTTCCAACCTTGCCGTCCAGCCTCGACGACTTCGTGCGGCTTGTCCTACCGGAGCTTCGCCGCCGCGGACTGTTCCGTGAGGAATACGAGGGCAAGACCTTGCGCGACAATCTCGGTCTTTCAATGCCTGTCAATCGCTTTGCCAGAACACAAGAGCCAGCCCGATGAGTGTCGAGGCTCTGATTAGCGAAGCGGACTTCAAGCTTTCGATGCGTCATCTGGCGGGTGCCGTCAGCGTGATTACGGTCGGCGACGGGCAAGACCGCACCGGCTTCACGGCAACGTCGGTCTCCTCGCTTTCGGCGGAGTTGCCGTCCGTTATCGTCAGCGTCAACCGAGCGTCTTCCTCATGGCCGGCGCTGCAGCGGTACGGCTGCTTCTGCGTCAACGTGCTCGCCGCCGACCAGCAACAGGTGGCGCAATCCTTTGCCGGTCTAGACGGACGAAGGGGCGCCGAACGTTACGGCAATGCAGGATGGTATCGTCTTAAGACCGGCGCGGCGGTGCTTGAAAATGCCCTGACGGTCCTGGACTGCAAGCTCGAAACCGCATTCCACTACAATTCCCATGCCATTTTGGTTGGACATGTCTGCGCGATGGGAATCCGGCGGGGCATAGGGCCGCTGCTATATTGGCGCGGCGGCTATCATGAACTTCCGGCGGACGTCGATCGCCGCAACCTAACGAAGGCGCTCGGATAATAGCCCGATCGAGGCGACATCCGCATTGGCAAAGGCAAGTCTGAGATAACCCTCCTGGCCCTCGCCGAAATAGGCGCCGGGCAAACAGACGATGCCGGATTCCTTGGCGAGTTTTTCGGCAACCTCTAAAGACGATTTATCGGCGTGGGGATGGCGAACAAAGGCGAAATAGGCGCCGATCGCTCCGATCTCCCAATCGGCCAGCCCGGAGAAGACCTGCCTCAAAGCCTCCGCCCGGCGGGCAATCTCCAGCCGGTTGGCGGCTCGCCAATCGGCGAGCGCCGGGATCGCCGATGCAACGGCGATCTGAGCCGAACGCGGCGCGCAGATCTGCATATTGTCCATCACCTTGGCGATCTCGGCGACTAGTTTGGGGCCAGCCGTGATTGCACCCAGTCGATGACCGGGAATGCAGAAGGATTTCGAGAAGCTGTAGAGAAGAACGAGCGTGTCCTCCCAACCCGGCTCGGAGAGGAGTGAGTGCGGCCGCCCGTAACCCTCGGCTAGGAAATCGCGATAGGTTTCATCGAGAACCAGCCAGGCGCCATATTTCCGGCAGAGCACGAAAAGCTCGTGAAGCAGGCTCGGCGGATACACCGCTCCGGTGGGATTATTGGGTGTGACGACGGCAAGCATCCTCGCGCCGGCCGCAAGGGCAGCCTCGGCCGAACGCGGGTCGGGAAGAAAGCCGCCGGCGGGGTCGCAATCGACCAATCGACGCCCGATTCCCAGCATCGATAGCGTCGTGTCGTGATTGAAATAGAAGGGGTTGGTGAGCGCGACCGTATCGCCGGCTCTCGCCAGCGCAATCGCCGTGCACATGAACGCCTGATTGCAGCCGGCGGTAATATGAATATTGTCGGCGGAAAGGGCGGCACCGTAAAGTTCGGCAATGTAAGCCACGTAGGTCTTGCGCAACCGAGGTTCGCCCTCGATCGGCCCGTATCCCGTCATCGCCTGTTGCCCGGCCGCCTCGGCAAGAAGCCGAAGCATTTCCGGATGCGCGGGATAGCCGGGCACGGCTTGCGACAGATCGATGAGCGGCCCTTTTTCCCCTTTGTATTCGCCGCTCCAGGCGACGACGGAAGGAATGGGTGGGGCTGAGAGGCGGGCAACGAGCGAATTGGGTTTTGCAGCGATCATATCGATTTCTCTTTGATCCCGCTTGCTACAACGATACCAATTGCTTTCTCAACCCCTTTGTCGGGTGAGATGGAGCTGAAGCGGAGACGCATGCGCATGGTGTGGGATAAAACGCGGCTCGAACAGCTGCGCGCAGAATTTGCGGATGCCAATGGGGGCGAGATATTCGACGAGAAGTTTCGGAAAGTGGCGGAGAAGATCATCTCCAAGAAAGGTACGAGACTGGCACCCTACGCCGGAATACCGACCTTCCTCAGCGCCCCTTACATGCAGGTTGCTGCCGATGATCCTGACTTCGGCAATCTCCAGGTTGCAATCACCGGCATCCCCATGGATCTCGGCGTCACCAATCGTCCAGGTTCGCGTTTCGGACCGAGAGCACTTCGCGCCATCGAAAGGATCGGCCCGTACAATCACGTGCTCGGCACGGCGCCGGTCTTCGATCTTCGGGTCGCCGACATCGGCGACGTATCGTTCCAAAGCCGCTACCGGTTGGAGCTCAGCCACGACGACATCGAAAAGCGCATCGCCCAGATCGTCGATGCCGGCGTTGCCCCGCTTTCCGTCGGCGGCGATCATTCCATCAGCCACCCGATTTTGAAGGCCGTCGGTCGGCAGCAACCGGTCGGCCTCATTCATATCGATGCTCATTGCGATACAAGCGGGGCCTTCGATCAGACGAAGTTTCATCACGGCGGGCCATTCCGCAATGCGGTGCTGGACGGCGTGCTCGATCCGACGAGGACAATCCAGATCGGCATCCGTGGTTCGGCGGAATATTTGTGGGAGTTCTCCTATGCGTCGGGAATGACCGTGATCCATGCAGAGGATATCAGCGGGATGGGGATTGCTGCCGTCATTGCCAAGGCAAAATCCATCGTCGGCGATGGCCCGACCTATCTTTCCTTCGACGTCGACAGCCTCGATCCGAGCTTTGCGCCCGGCACGGGCACGCCCGAGGTCGGTGGATTGACCACGCGTGAAGTCATTGAATTGATACGCGGGCTGAAAGGGATAAACCTGGTGGGCGGTGACGTCGTCGAAGTTGCCCCGCAATATGACGCAACGACCAATACAGCGCACGCCGCAGCACAGGTGCTCTTTGAGATTCTAAGCCTCATGGTGTTTAGTCCCTCGATCGGCAAACGCTGAGGCCGACCGCGCAGTCACCTGTGGCAATTGGCCGGATGGGCCGAGACAATGTCGTGCGCGCAAAACCGCCGCACAGTTTTGCGCGACGTTTTAGCCAACGCCCCTCAAAAATTCCTCGGTTTCGATGAGTTCGAGCTGCACGGAAAACCGATCGTGCAGAAGTTCCAGCGACGCATCATAGGTGTCGTCGGCGCTACTGCAGACAGCGTCCTTCAGCACGATGACACGATAGGCGAGATCGATCGCGCCGAGCGTCGTGGCAAGCACGCAGACATCCGTTTCACCGCCGGTGATCACCAGGGTATCGACCCGCTCCGACTGAAGGGCCGTATGAAGGCGCCCGTCGATCCAAGGGGAATAGGTGCGTTTGTCGAAATGCCTTGCCGGCGGAACCAGCGACGCCAGCGATGAAACGAGATCGATCAAGTCGCGCGGAAGATGTTCGCCCGTCATCATCCACCACTTCCGGTAATAATCCCGCCATTTCCCCGGCATGTCATCCGCACGCTCGGGCGGCAGGAAGCGGGTAAAGATCGTTCGTGACGGGTGCCGGCCGGCCAGTTCTTCGATCTGGGGAGAGACCCGCGCCATCCAGGGAACGTGCCATGGCGTGTCTTCGGCAAACATCCGCTGCATGTCGACGCAAAGGTGCCGCCACTCGCCGACCTCGACCATCAGATCCTCCTTCCGGTCTTCGGGGCGTCAACTGTTGCATGCGACGAAAGTTCCCCTGACCAGCGGAAGATCAGAAGCCTCTTACGCGACGGCGCCTGGAGCAATCGTCAGCAATCCGGCGGTGCTCTCAGCATTCCGGAAACTATCAAGCTCGTACAGAGGAACCGGTTTGGAGAAGAAGTAGCCTTGGAGGTCGGTGCAGCCGAGGGCGGCCAGAAAGTCGCGTTGATATTCGGTTTCGACCCCTTCGGCCGTCGTCGAGATACCGAGGTTGCGGCTGAGCGCGACGATGGCGCCGATGATTGCCGCCCCGTTGGCTTTTGTGCCGAGTTGTGAGACGAACGATCGATCGATCTTGATGCGGTCGATATCGAAGCGCAGCAGATGGCTGAGGCATGAAAAGCCGGTCCCGAAATCGTCGAGCGAAACCTGAACACCCCGGCTGCGCAGCGACTTCAGCACCGTATAGACGTCTGAGTCGTCCTCGATCAGCGAAGATTCGGTAAGCTCGAGCTCGAGCCGGGACGGCTGCAGGCCGCTCTCCTCAAGCACGGTGAAGACTTCCTCGGCGAAATTCGGTCTTCTCAACTGGGCGGGAGACACGTTGACCGCAACAAACGTGTCTTCCGGCCATTTGCAGGCGGCTCTGCAGGCTTCGCGCAACACCCAGAAACCGAGAGCATCGATGAGACCGCCCTCCTCGGCGACAGGGATAAAGCTGGCAGGCGTCAATAGTCCGCGCTGACTGTGACGCCAACGCACCAGAGCCTCCGCGCCCGACGCCGCGTATCCTGCCTCAGCGCAATGGACCGTTTGGTAATAGACCTCGAGCGATCCGAAGTCGGGCCGGTTCGCACTCGGATCGACGTGTGGACCATCAGTGGATGAGGCCATGCTTTTGGCCAGAACGTCCCGCAATTCGTTCTTGAGAATGTCGCGCGCATTCCGGCCGCCGTCCATGGACGGTGAATAGAGACGCCACTGGCCTCTCCCGCCCATCTTTGCCTCGTACAGCGCAACGTCGGCGTAGCGCATGATGTCATCGGCATTCCGTCCGGCGTCCGGCACGACGGTCACGCCGATCGAGCCGCCGACGCGCGCGACGGCCTCGCCCCTCAAAAGCGGGAAGGGCTTGCCAAGTTCGGCAACGATCGCTTCGCAGATTGCCGGTAAAACGTGGTCATGATCTTTGATGTCCCGGAGAAGCAGAGCGAACTCATCGCCTCCGAGCCGGGCCAGCGTGTCCCCCGGACGAAGCACGGAGCGGATCCGCTCCGCAGCCATTCTGATGAGCTCATCGCCGGCGGCATGGCCGAACGTGTCGTTTACGGCTTTGAAGCGGTCGAGGTCGAGAAGTGCGACTGCCGAGCGCTCGGCCGAGTTCCGCGTCTCGGCCAGGCACTCGTCAAACCTGATCGCGAACAAAGCGCGGTTGGGAAGATTGGTGAGCACATCATGCAAGGCAAGCTGCCTTGCATGCAGTTCGCTTTTCTTCAACTCGCCGAGACTGCTTCGCAGGCGCACCAGCAAGACCGAGAACAGGATCGCGATCACCAAGGCGGCAATCGAAAGCGCCGGCATCAACCGGCCGATCACCCTCGAACCTGGAAGATCGGGCCGCCAGACGATGAAGCCGATCGGTTCGCCGTTTGCCGTGGCGTCGATTTGGAACGCAACCTCGTTTTCGTCTGCATCGGCCGTGCGCGCGAAGCGGGCGCCGTTAAGGCCTTGTTGCCGGCTCAGTTCGTCCAGCGCCGCACCATCGATAAAGCGCACGACAATCAGGAATTGCCGCGTCGGCTGGCTCTGCCTCTCATTGGTCTCGTTGATGGCGACGATGCCGACGATCGTCGGCCGACCTTCCAGCCGCATCAGATTGGCGAGCGCACGGTTGGAGCGGGCGGCACTCGCAAGGCGGCTTTCCATTGAAGACGGCGTTCGTTCGTTGGAAACCGTGCCTTGTCTTACCCCAAGGCGGGCATCCCGAAGGAGGGGCAAGAAGAGAGGCTTCATCCAGCGATAACGCTTTTCCGTTTGGGCATCCGCCAGCATGAGCAGTTGCGCCTTCTCGTCGACGACAAAGGCCTGATCGTAGCCGAAGGCGGACATTGCGGTTTGGCTGATCGCACTTCCGGCCGCCGCCGTCAGAACGGCATCGAGGCTGGAGGAACCTCCGGTCGACCGGGCGGCCGGATAAACGCGTGTGAGATAGCCGTTGCCGAACTGGCCGATAACATGCGCGACTTGATCGACCTGCTCCAGCAGGCGGGCATTTACAAGCTGGCGCTGTCGATCAAGAGCGGCAGCGTCGCTCTCGGTTCCCGCCCACAGTGCCGAAAGCACGACAAGACCGATAGCGCCAAGTCCGCTGACGGCAATCAGAAACAGAATTCTTCCCGAAGCGATCCAGGATTTCTGAAACGTGTTGGAGCTGGAAGGAAGAACGATGTGCAAGCCTGGACCCCTGAACACCACGACGTGGGCGTATTCGTCGAAGCTAACAAAGAAGCGTTCACGTAGAATTAAAGGCTGCGGCCCACTATAGGGCGAGATCGACTACGCCCCAAGGAGCTCCTGACGATGTTGCGCATATCCATACGGACTATATTGCGCGGAGCGCTGATGGCAGGCGGGATCGGTATCTTTTTGGCCGCCTCGCCGTTCGAGGTGGCTGCGCAAGATCGCATACCGATGAGAATTGCCGTCGAAGGTGCGTTTCCGCCCTTCAACTATCTCGATGCAAATAACGAGCTTCAGGGCTTCGACATCGATATTGCCAATGCGCTGTGCGAGGTTGGCAAGTTCGAATGCCAATTCATCATCGAGAAGTGGGACGACATTATCCCCGATCTCGTTGCCGACAAATACGACGCGATCATCTCATCCATGTCGATGAGCCTTGAGCGGCGTCAAAAGGTTGCCTTCACTGAAAAATACTATAACAGCCCGTCGGTGTTCATCGCTCGGAAGGATTCGTCGATCAATGATGTCAGCCCCGCCGGCCTCAGCGGCAAGATCCTCGGGGTGACGTCGTCGACGGCGCAGGAATCCTACGCCAACCATCTCTATCCGGAGATGAAAAAGAAGGTCTTCCGGTCTTCGCCAGAATTGTACAAGGGGTTGTCGGATGGCAGCGTCGATATCATCCTGGAGGACAAACTCGCCATCTACGACTGGATCGCCAACACCAAGGCGGGAACCTGCTGCGAGTTCAAAGGGCCGGATCTGGTCGACGTCACGTACTTCGGCGAAGGTGCCGGCATCGCGCTGCGCCTGGACGACAAGGAGCGTCTAACGCGCCTGAACGAAGCCCTGAAGAGTATTAAGGCGGACGGGACCTACGATATGATCAACGCAAAATATTTCCCGTTCAGCATCCAGTAATTCGTCAATCAAATTGTCATGTGGCAAATGCGGAATGGCCGGTTTACCGCCGACCATTCCTATTGTGTAAAGTCCTCAGTCGTAACCGCTACGCGGCTTTCGCGACCTCACCGTGCGGATCGAGGACATATTTTGTCGCCGCTCCATGATCGAAGCTCTCATATCCAGCGGCGGCATCGTCGAGCGGGATGACCTTGGCGTTGACGATATCGGCAATGGGCAGTCGGTCGTGGAGGATCGCCTGCATGAGCTGACGATTGTATTTGATCACCGGAGTCTGGCCGGTGTGGAAGGACTGCGCCTTGGCCCATCCGAGGCCGAAGCGGAGCGAAAGATTGCCGTGTTTGGCGGCATTGTCGACGGCGCCCGGATCCTCGGTGACGTAGAGGCCGGGAATACCGATCGAACCCGCGGCGCGGGTAATCTCCATCATCTGATTGAGGACGATCGCCGGCTGTTCCCCGCCCGAGTGGCCGCGTGCCTCGAAGCCGACCGCATCGATGGCGCTGTCCACTTCGTTGGTGCCGACGACCTGTGCGATCATGTCGCCGAGACGGTCGCTCTTGGACAGGTCGATCGGTTCGAAACCGACCTTCGCCGCGTGTGCCAGACGGTCCTTGTTGAAATCACCGATCATGACGACCGCAGCACCGAGAATGCGAGCCGAGGCGGCAGCCGCAAGGCCGACCGGGCCGGCGCCGGCGACGTAGACGGTCGAGCCTACTCCAACGCCGGCACGCACGGCGCCATGGAAGCCGGTGGGCAGAATGTCGGAGAGCATGGTGAGATCCCGGATCTTCGCCATTGCCTTGTCCCGATCGGGGATTTTCAGCAGGTTGAAATCTGCATAGGGAATGGTGACGTAGCGTGCCTGTCCGCCGATCCAGCCGCCCATGTCGACATAACCGTAAGCGCCACCGGCGCGGGCCGGGTTTACCGTCAGGCAGACGCCTGTATCCTGGGACTTGCAGCAGCGGCAGCGGCCGCAGGCGACATTGAACGGCACCGAGACGATATCGCCGATGTCGAGCATCTCGACGTCGATGCCTTTCTCGATGATCTCGCCGGTGATTTCATGACCGAGGACCAGGCCCGGCATCGCCGTCGTGCGGCCGCGAACCATGTGCTGATCGGAGCCGCAGATATTGGTCGAGATCACCTTCAGGATGACGCCGTGTTCGATGCGGCGGCCGTCGGGCGCTTTCAGCTTCGGGTCGTCGATGTCGCGAACTTCGACCTTGCCCGGCCGGAGATAGACGACGCCTCTATTTTTGCTCATGGATTCCTCCCACTTGTTTGAATGCCTCGATCTGCAACCGATGCAGTCGATGGCAACTTCCCTCCGGCCTGCCTCCTCTGCAGCCCGGTGTCCAAAACACGCGGATACCGCCGCACCGGGCGATATTCGAATTTTCAAAACGGACAGATTGGATGCAGTAGAGGAGTGAGCGCAACGGTTTTCGCCTGTCTTTCCGCTCGTGACCGTCTGCCGCAATCCGTCGATTTGCTGCGCAAGAGCTGGTTTCCGGCTCCAGAATCTCCTTCCGATCCATCTCGATATCTTTCCGGATGTCGATCCGGCGATTTCCTTGAGGATTTCAGTTCTTCTACCGCTGCGGGGCAGCGCCGGCATCGGGCCGGCTTGCCAATGGTCCATTTCGCCAGTTTGCGAGATAGCGCCTTGGACACCACAAACAAACCACGCCTGACGGAAAACAGCGATCAAGAAAACGACATGGGCGCAACTCAAAGACGACAGTCGCAAAGTCGCAACAGCGCTGCGTGGCGGAAATAATTGATCCCGCGAATACGGCGGTTTTCCGGTTCGTCCCGAAAGATTTAATCGTCGCCTAAAGACTTGAGGCGCGACGGTCGCCGGCTGCGGCTGACGTCGAGTGCCGTGTGCCAGAACACCGCGGCGAGGATGATCGCGCCGCCGAAAAAGGTGGCGACGGGCGGCTCTTCGGAAAATAGCAGCCAAACCCAGAAGGGCGTGAGCACGATTTCCATCGTGCCGATCAGCGCCGCCTCCGCCGGCGGCATTCGCTTCGCCCCGGCAAGGAAGAGCACCAGCGCGAGGGAGAAATTGGTCGCGCCGAAGGCGGCAAGAACGATCCAGTTGTGCAGGTCGAGCGAGCCGACCGAACCGAACGGAGCGAAGATGACGAGCGTCAAGAAGGCGCTGATCACGGTCGGCGGCAGGCTCGGCACGTCGGGACTGATGCGCGGGATGATAATGACCAGCGCGAAGGACGCGGTCATGCCGAGCGCCAGCAGGTCGCCGAGACCAGTCCCGCCGCCGATCGAAGAGGCGACGATGACGGCGACGCCGAGGAAAGAGATGCCGCCAGCAATCAGTGTCCGCCGGGCAACCCTCTCCTTGAGGATGACCCAGCCGAGCATGGCTGCGATGAAGGGCGCGGTCGCATAAATCATCGTCACATTGGCGACGGTGGTCATGTAAAGCGCGCCGATGAAGCATCCCTGACTGAAGGTCTGGCATGCGATCATCGCAAGGCTGGACGGATGGAAGACGGAACCCCATTGTCGCCGCGAGATGCCCCCTTCGAGGAAAAGGCAGGGGATCAGCAGGAACAGGCCTCCGAACAACGACCGCCAGGCGATCGCCGTCCATACGTCGGTGGTCAGGAGTCGCGAATAAACACCGCTCGCGCTCCAGGCAAGTGTCGCGGCAATGATGAGAAGCACACCCTTCTCGTGCTCGCTGCCTGCGAGGCGTCTGGCCGGATTTTCAATGGTCACGCAGATATTCTCAAAGAAGGAAGTCGAACGCGGCTCTTTTGTGCGCTGAGAATTGACATCAGACAAACGAATAGTAGTGATGACTATCATCGATTTTTTCTATGGCTATTCCATGCATGAGCCGATTGAGAGCGACCTGCTGAGAACCTTCCTGGTCGTTGCCGAAACCTCCAATTTCTCCGCCGCTGCCCAGCGCATCGGGCGGACGCAGTCGGCCGTCAGCACCCAGATCAAGAGGCTTGAGCAGACGATCGGCGAAACGCTGTTCGAGCGTGGCGCCCGCGGTGTGCTGCTCACACGCCAGGGCATACAGCTCGTGCCCTATGCCCGCAGGATCATCGATCTCCTGAACGAGGCCGCCGCGACGATCCGCAGCAAACCGCTGGACGGGCCGGTACGCATCGGAATTCCCGAGGAATACAGCCAGACGGTGCTGCCGGCGGCGCTCACGGCTTTCGCCGTACGCCACCCGGCCGTCGAGGTCACCGTGTCCTGCGATTATACCGTCCGCAACCTCGCTGCCCTTGAGCGGGACGAGCTCGATCTGGCCGTTGTTTTCGACTGGAGCGATGAGACCAAAGGCGAGGTCATCTGCATCGATCCCACGGTCTGGGTCACATCGATGGTGCACCGGCTGCACGACATCGATCCCCTGCCGATAGCGACCTATCGCAACTCCACCTGGTCACGCGATTTTGCGCTCCGGTCGCTGGAGCAGATCGGCCGCAACTATCGGATCGCTTTCATCGCCGATACCGGTTCGGGGCTGAAGAATGCCGTGACCGCGGGCCTTGCCGTCACCACGCTTTCCCGCAGCAGCATTCCGCCCGGCTGCCGGGAACTCACCGCTGAAGACGGTTTCCCGCCGGTCGATTCCTCCAAGGTCGTGCTCCGCCGGAGCACCTACCGTTCCAGCGAGGCCGTCCGGGAACTTTCCGAAATGATACGGGACGCGTTCCAGCCTATGCCCGCATCTCCGATGGTGTGACGCGGCGGCGCAAGCGGCGCCGGGTCTCGGACGGGCTCTCGGAAAAACTCGCCCTGTAGCTTCTCGCAAAGGCTGAGGCTGAGTTGAAGCCGGTCGCCGCCGCGATGTCGGCAAAGGAGGCTGCCGTCTCGATCACCTTGCGGCGCGCCGCATTCAAGCGCAGCGCGAGATAATGCACATGCGGCGGTGCGCCGATGCTCTGCTGGAAGAGATCCTGCAGATGCCGAGCGCTGATGCCCACCCGCCTGGCCAGCCGCGTGAGGATCAGAGGCTGCTCGATATGCTCCTCCATCAGCCGTACTGCCTGCGTCACGCGGGGATCGTGCATGCGCAGTCCGGCAGCGGCTGCGGAAAGTGATTCATCGGCATGGAAGGACGGCTGCTCGTAACGGAACAGCCGGCTGACCTCGAGCGCCAGCGAATAGCCCTGCCGTTGCCGGATCACCTCCAGCATCAGGTCGACGGTCGGAAGCGAACCCGAGGTCGTCAGCCGCTTGCCGTCGATGACGAAACGATCCTTGACGGCCCGCACCTCGGGATAGGCGAGCGCAAAATCCTCGTAATCCTCCCAGTGAACGGTCGCCGGTAACCCGTCGAGCAGGCTGGCTTCAGCCAGCAGCCATGTGCCGGACTCGATGCCGGCAATCACCGTGCGATAGCGGGCGGCCTGGGAGAGCTGCATCTTGAGTGCCGGCGTAGCACTTCGGCGCCAGTTGTAACTAGCCAGCACGAACAGTGGCGTATTCTCGGTGGTCGCTTTGAAAGCGCCTTGCGCGGGCACGGCGATATCGCTGGTGGTCAGCACCGGTGCTCCGTCCGGGGTCAGCAGCCGCCAGCGATAGAGCTCGCTGCCGGAAATGCGGTTGGCGCCGCGCAACGGCTCGATGACCGAGGCGATCAGGATCAGGTTCGCGTCCGGCAGGACGAGAAGGTCGATATCGAGCCGTTCGGTCGATCGCTGTAGCAAGGCCACCTCCCTGGAGTTCCGATAATGTATCGATTGCTTCCGAAATTGCAACGCATCGTCATCCATCCTGTCGCGTAATGGGCACAAGACGAGGGAGAACAAAAACATGCCTCTTGCGATGAACCGCGATGTCTTCATCACCTGCGCCGTCACCGGCGCCGGTGACACGGTTTCTAGATCCAGCCACGTGCCGATCACTCCCAAGCAGATCGCCGATTCCGCCATCGATGCGGCAAAGGCCGGTGCCGCGATCGTTCACTGTCATGTGCGCGACCCGGAAACAGGAGCCGCCAGCCGCCGCAACGACCTCTACAGGGAAGTTACCGACCGCATCCGCTCGGCCGATGTCGACGTCGTCCTCAATCTCACCGCCGGCATGGGCGGGGACCTGATCTTCGGAGATGTCGAAAGCCCCCTTCCCCTCAACCCGAAGGGCACGGATATGGCGGGCGCTACCGAGCGCGTCAGCCATGTGGCCGAATGCCTGCCTGAGATCTGCACGCTCGACTGCGGCACGATGAACTTCAACCTCGGCGACTATGTCATGACCAACACGCCGGCCATGCTGCGGGCGATGGCGAAGAAGATGACGGATCTCGGCGTGCGGCCGGAGATCGAGGCCTTCGACACCGGCCATCTCTGGTTTGCCAAGCAGCTTGCCGAGGAAGGCCTGATCGAAGATCCGGTGCTGATCCAGCTCTGTATGGGCATTCCATGGGGTGCGCCCGACGATCTCAATACATTCATGGCGATGGTCAATAACGTGCCTGAGAGCTGGACCTTCTCGGCCTTTTCGATCGGCCGCAACGCCATGGCCTATCCAGCGGCAGCCGTGCTGGCGGGCGGCAACGTGCGCGTCGGCCTGGAGGACAACCTCTTTGTCGGCAAGGGCCAGCTCGCCACCAATGCTGAGCTCGTCGAAAAGGCCGTACAGGTGGTCGAGGGCATGGGTGCGCGGATCATCGGTCCGGAAGACGTTCGCAAGAAACTCAAACTGACGAAGCGCTGAGGATGGCATGACAGGGATCAGCAAGGCGGCTTGCATCGGCGGCGGCGTCATCGGCGGTGGATGGATCGCGCGTTTCCTGCTGGCCGGGATCGACGTCGATGTGTTCGACCCGCATCCGGAGGCGAGCCGCATCGTCGGCGAAGTCGTCTCCAATGCCGAAAAAGCTTATGCCATGCTGACCGGCGCACCCCTGCCGCCGCGCGGCAAGCTCACCTTCTGCAAGACGCTGGAAGAGGCTGTTGCCGGCGCCGGCTGGATTCAGGAAAGCGTGCCCGAAAGGCTCGACCTCAAGCGCGGTGTGCTAAACGAGATCGACGCCGTGGCACGACCGGACGCCCTGATCGGCTCTTCCACCTCGGGCCTGCTGCCGACCGACCTGCAGCGCGACATGAAATATCCTGAGCGCCTCTTCGTCGCCCACCCCTATAATCCCGTCTATCTGCTGCCGCTCGTCGAAATCGTCGCCGGCGAAAAGACTTCGGCGGCGACCATCCAGACGGCGATCGAAAGACTGCCGCCGCTCGGTATGAAGGGCGTCCACATTGCCAAGGAGATCGAGGCCTTCGTCGGTGACCGGCTGCTCGAAGCGCTCTGGCGCGAGGCCTTGTGGCTCATCCACGACGATATCTGCACCGTCGAGACGCTCGATGACGTCATCCGCTACTCCTTCGGCCTGCGCTGGGCGCAGATGGGCCTGTTCCAGACCTATCGCATCGCCGGCGGCGAGGCCGGCATGCGCCACTTCCTCGCCCAGTTCGGGCCATGCCTCGCCTGGCCCTGGACCAAGCTCACCGATGTCGTCGATCTCGACGACGCGCTGATCGAAAAGATCGGCCAGCAATCCGATGAACAGGCGGCTGGTCTGTCGATCCGCGAGCTCGAACGCATCCGCGACGAAAACCTCGTCGGCATCCTGCAGGCCCTCAAGGGCGGCGATGGCGGCAAGGGCTGGGGCGCCGGCAAGCTGCTGAAGGACTTCGAGCAATCGCTCTGGGCACAAGGCGGCGGGACGACGACGTCTTTCGATCCGTCGAAGCCGCTGAGGCTCGTCGAGACCAAGGTCAGCCCTGCCTGGGTCGATTATAACGGCCATATGACCGAACACCGCTACCTGCAGGTTTTCGGCGATACCTCAGATGCGCTGCTGCGCCTCATCGGCGTCGACGTTGCCTATGTCGAGGCGGGGCAGAGCTACTACACAGTGGAAACCCACATCCGCCATCTCGGCGAGGCGAAGCTCGGGCAGGCGATCCATTCGACCTGCCGGATCCTTGATGTCGACGACAAGCGGCTGCACGTCTTCCACACGCTTCACGATACGGCGACGGGCGAGACCATTGCCACCGCCGAGCACATGTTGCTGCATGTCGACAGCAAGGCCGGTAAGGCCACACCCGCGCCGGCCGTCATTCTCAACAAGGTCAAGGCGATCGCTAGAGCGCATGCGGAGTTGGCTGCGCCTGAAGGCGTCGGCCGTCACGTCGGCCAGAGGCGGTAGGAGGATCGGCATGGATTTCGGACTGAGCGAAGAACAGGAAATGATCGTCGAGACGGTCCGCGCCTTCGTCGAGACCGAAATCTATCCGCATGAGAATGAGGTCGAGCGCACAGGTATGGTCCCGCCGGAGCTTGGAGACGAGATCCGGCGCAAATGCATCGATCTCGGCTTCTACGCCTGCAATTTCCCGGAAGAAGTCGGTGGCGCCGGCCTCGACCATGTCACCTTCACCCTGGTCGAGCGGGAGCTCGGGCGCGGTTCCCTCGGGCTGACGGTTTTCTTCGGCCGCCCCTCCGGCATCCTGATGGCCTGCGAGGGCGAGCAGCGTGAGCGCTATCTCCTGCCTGCGGTGCGCGGCGAGAAGATCGACGCGCTTGCCATCACTGAACCGGACGCCGGGTCTGACATGCGCGGCATGAAATGCGCCGCCCGCCGCGACGGCAGCGATTTCGTTCTCAACGGCACGAAACACTTCATCTCCCATGCCGACGTCGCCGATTTCGTCATCGTCTTTGCCGCGACGGGCGAGGAGGAAACGCCGAAAGGTATCAAGAAGAAGATCACCGCCTTCCTGGTGGATCGTGGCACGCCGGGCTTCGAGATCCTCAAGGGCTATGATTCTGTTTCGCATCGCGGCTACCACAATTCAACGCTCAGCTTCGAAGATTGCCGGGTTCCCGAAGCCCAAGTGCTGGGCGAGGTGCATCGCGGCTTCGATATCGCCAATCAATGGCTCTACGGCACGCGGCTGACGGTGGCCGCTACCTGCGTCGGCCGGGCGCGGCGCGTCTTCGATCTGGCTTTGCCCTACGCCGCCGAGCGCAAACAGTTCGGCAGGCCGATCGGCGCCAATCAGGGCGTGTCGTTCAAGCTCGCCGATATGATTACCGAGATCGACGCGGCCGACTGGCTGACCCTTGCCGCCGCCTGGCAGGTCGATGCCGGCCGCCCCGCAGACCGGCAGATCGCCTCGGCCAAGCTCTACTCCTCCGAAATGCTGGCCCGGGTCACCGACGAGGCGATCCAGATCTTCGGCGGCATGGGACTGATGGACGACCTGCCGCTCGCCCGCTTCTGGCGTGATGCGCGCGTCGAACGCATCTGGGACGGCACTTCCGAAATCCAGCGGCATATTATCAGCCGCGACCTGCTTCGACCTTTGGGAGCGTGAGCCGATGATGCCCCGCCCGCTCGACCGCCTGCTCAGACCGCAAACGATCGCCGTCTTTGGCGGCCGTGAGGCGCGCAGAGTGATCGAGCAATGCGACCGCATGGGCTTTGCCGGCGAGATCTGGCCCGTCCATCCCAAACTCGACGAGGTGCTCGGGCGGTCCTGCTATCGCTCCGTATCCGACCTGCCTTCGGCGCCGGATGCCGCCTTCGTCGGCGTCAACAGGACGCTGACCGTCGAAATCGTCCGCAGCCTTTCTGAGGCCAGTGCCGGCGGGGCGGTCTGTTATGCGTCGGGTTTCAGCGAGGCGACGGCGGAACTCAGCGACGGCGCCGAACTGCAGCAGGCCTTGCTGGACGCAGCCGGCGACATGCCGATCCTCGGGCCGAACTGCTACGGGCTGATCAACGGTCTCGATGGCGCGCTGCTCTGGCCCGATCAGCATGGCATGCAGCGTATCGAACGTGGCGTTGCGATCCTTACGCAGTCCTCCAATATCGCTATCAACCTGACCATGCAGACTCGCGGCGTGCCGATCGCCTATGTCGTCACCGCCGGCAACCAGGCGCAGACATCGCTTGCCGATGTCGCCTGCGCACTGATCGACGACCCGCGCGTCACGGCGGTCGGCCTTCATGTCGAAGGCTTCGGCGATCTCTCGGCACTCGAACGCCTGGCCGCCCTTGCCCGGCGGTCGAGAAAGCCGGTCGTCGTGCTGAAGGTCGGCAGGTCCGAGCAGGCAAAACGTGCGGCGGTGTCGCATACCGCCTCGCTCGCCGGCAGCGATGCCGTCGCCGACGCCGTGCTCGCCCGCCTCGGCCTTGGCCGTGTCCAGACCTTGCCGGCGCTGCTCGAAACCCTGAAACTGCTGCATGTCGCCGGACCGCTCGCAAGCCATTCGATCTCGTCGATGAGCTGTTCCGGTGGCGAAGCCTCGCTGATGGCGGATGCCGCCGTCGGTCGCAACGTGGAATTCCCCGCGCTGCAGCCACAACAATTGCCTCGTCTGCGGCGGGTCCTCGGCGAGATGGTGACGCTGTCCAATCCGCTCGACTACCACACCTTCGTCTGGGGTGATCTTGCACGCCAGACTGAAGCCTTCAGCGCCATGTTCGAGGCCGGCTATGCCCTCAATCTCGTCGTCCTCGACTTCCCCCGCGGCGACCGCTGCGATGCGTCCGAATGGGCGATGACGGCAGACGCGGTGATTGTGGCTGCCGCCGCAACCGGTGCGCTGGCCGGCCTTCTGGCAACCCTTCCAGAAAACATGCCGGAGCCTGTCGCCGATCGGCTGATGGCAAATGGCATCATTGCCTTCTGCGGTATCGAAGAAGCCATCACGGCAGCGGAAGTTGCCGCCGGCATCGGCCAGGCGTGGGATCGCCCGCCTCCCCTGCCGCTGCTCAATGTGTCCTCTATCGATGGCGAGATCGAGACGTTGACGGAAGCCGATGCGAAGGCTGAGCTTTCTGCCTTCGGCCTTCCGATTCCGCGAGGGCTGCTGGCCTCCTCTCCCGGTCAGGCGGCCGAGCAGGCTGAGCGGCTCGGCTTTCCCGTCGTGCTGAAAGCGCTCGGCATTGCGCACAAAACCGAGGCTGGGGCCGTCGTATTCAACCTGGAGGATATTGAAGCCGTGTCGAATGCGGCGGCGGCCATGCCGCCGAATGCCGGCTATCTCGTCGAGAAAATGATCGATCCGCCGGTCGCCGAGCTCATTGTCGGCGCCGTCCGCGACCCTGTCTTCGGATTGTCGCTTACGCTTGGAGCGGGCGGAATCTTCGTTGAATTGCTTGACGATTCCGTCATCCTGCCCCTTCCGGCGACGAAAACCGACATTCACGCGGCAATTTCGCGCCTCAAACTTACAAAATTGATCTATGGCTATCGAGGGCGGCCAAAAGGCGATCTCGAGGCCGCTGTCGGCGCTGTCTCAGCAACGGCACATTATGTCGTAAAGAACGCGGCACGGCTGGAGGAACTGGACATTAATCCATTGATGGTTCTTCCCGAAGGGCGTGGCGTGGCCGTGGTCGATGCTCTGATACGGCGGAGGAGGTAGCATAGGTTGAGCGATCCCATTCGCACACGACAGGACGACGGAGTGCTCGAAGTCGTCATCGACCGGCCGAAGGCGAATGCCATCGACCTTGCGACCAGCCGTGCCCTGGGGTTGATCTTCCGCGATTTCCGCGACGACCCGGCGCTGCGGGTCGCCATCGTGTCGGGTGCCGGCGAGAAGTTTTTCTGTGCCGGCTGGGACCTCAAGGCGGCGGCATCAGGCGATGCGGTCGACGGAGATTACGGCGTCGGCGGCTTCGGCGGACTGCAGGAACTGCGCGACCTCAACAAGCCCGTCATTTGTGCGGTCAACGGCATCTGTTGCGGCGGCGGTCTGGAGATCGCGCTGTCGACCGACCTGATCCTCGCCGCCGAGCATGCGACCTTCGCCCTGCCGGAAATCCGTTCCGGCACGGTTGCCGATGCGGCTTCCATCAAGCTGCCGAAACGCATTCCCTACCACATCGCCATGGACATGCTTTTCACTGGGCGCTGGCTCGACGTTCACGAGGCGCATCGCTGGGGCTTCGTCAACGAGGTTCTGCCGGCCGAGCGGCTGATGGACAGGGCCCGGGAGCTTGCCCGCCTGGTCGCAAGCGGGCCGCCGCTCGTCTATGCGGCCATCAAGGAAATCGTGCGCGAAGCGGAGGGTTCGACCTTCCAGACTGCCATGAACAAGATCACCAAGCGGCAGTTTGCGACGGTCGACAGGCTCTATTCGAGCGAGGATCAATTGGAAGGCGCGCGGGCCTTCGCCGAGAAGCGAAGCCCCATTTGGAAAGGAAAATAACCAGGCGGCAGCAACCGCACCGTTTTCCCGCATGATGCGGGCACCGGAGGTGGAGAGGAAACCGCCTGCGGACCATGCCCGGAAGTTCTGTCAACGCACCACAAAGAAGGAACAGGGGAATGACCGACTACACGAAATATCTCACAAGCCGCGTCACCGCCGGCGGGCTCAGCCGCCGCGAATTCATGGGACGCGCCATGGCGGCAGGCATCACACTTGCCGCTGCCGACAAGCTCTTCACCGAAAGTGCGCAAGCCGCCGAACCGAAGCGCGGCGGCCATCTGAAGCTCGGCCTCGAAGGTGGTGCCGCCACCGATTCCAACGATCCGGCAAAATTCCTGTCGCAGGTGATGTTCTGCATCGGCCGCTGCTGGGGGGACATGCTGGTCGAATCCGATCCGCTGACGGGTGCTGCCGTGCCGGCACTCGCCGAATCCTGGGAGCCGTCAAAGGACGCGGCGACCTGGACCTTCAAGATCCGCAAGGGCGTCAAGTTCCACAATGGCAAGGAGCTGACGATCGACGACGTCGTTGCGACGCTGAAGCGTCATACCGATGCGAAGTCGGAATCCGGCGCGCTCGGTGTTCTCGGCTCGATCAAGGAGATCAAGGCCGACGGCAGCAATCTCGTCTTGACGCTCAGCGAAGGCAATGCCGACATGCCGTTGCTGCTGTCGGACTACCATCTGGTCATCCAGCCGAACGGCGGCGTAGATGATCCGTTGGCGTCGATCGGCACCGGCCCCTACAAGATGACGAGCTTCGAGCCCGGCGTCCGCGCCACCTTTGAAAGGAACAAGGACGACTGGCGCACCGACCGAGGTTATGTCGATTCGATCGAAATCATCGGCATGAATGATGCGACCGCCCGTATCGCCGCACTTTCGTCGGGCCAGGTGCACTACATCAACCGCGTCGATCCGAAGACCGTCAATCTGCTGAAACGCGCCCCGAACGTCGAGATCCTCTCGACCGCCGGCCGCGGCCACTACGTCTTCATCATGCATTGCGACAAGGCGCCGTTCGACAACAACGACCTGCGCTTGGCCCTCAAATACGCCATGGACCGCGAGACCATGGTGCAGAAGATCCTCGGCGGTTACGGCAAGGTCGGCAACGACTTCCCGATCAACAGCACCTATGCGCTGTTCCCCGAAGGCATCGAGCAGCGCGCCTACGATCCTGACAAGGCTGCCTTCCACTACAAGAAGTCGGGCCATAGTGGCTCCGTCCTCCTGCGCACCTCCGAAGTCGCCTTCCCCGGCGCGGTCGACGCGGCCGTCCTCTATCAGGAAAGCTGCAAGAAGGCCGGCATCGAGATCGAGGTCAAACGCGAACCGGGCGACGGCTACTGGACCAACGTCTGGAATGTCCAGCCCTTCTCGACCTCCTACTGGGGTGGCCGCCCGACGCAGGACCAGATGTATTCCACCGCCTATCTCTCGACGGCGGACTGGAACGACACCCGTTTCAAGCGTCCTGACTTCGACAAGCTGCTGCTGCAGGCCCGCTCCGAACTTGATGAAGCCAAGCGCAAGGACATGTATCGCACTATGGCGATGACGGTGCGCGACGAGGGCGGCGTGATCCTGCCGATGTTCAACGACTTCGTGAACGCCTCCACCAAGCAGGTGAAGGGTTATGTCCATGACATCGGCAACGACATGTCGAACGGCTACGTCGCGACCCGCGTCTGGCTGGACGCCTGATGGCAAGGGGCGCATGCCCCTCCGATCTCTAACGAAGCCGGGACCGTGGGATGAAAACCCGCGGTCCTCCCGACGTTTTAGCGCGAGGTCCTCGCCATGACCAATCCTGCCCCAAGCATCTTGCCCGGCCTCCGGTTCCGGCAGCGTTTTCCGCTGCTTGCCCTGATCCTCGAGCGCTTCGTGCTCAGCCTCGTCCTGCTCTTTGCCGTCTCCATCCTGATCTTCGGCGGCCTGGAAGCCCTGCCCGGCGATTTTGCCACCACCTATCTCGGCCAGTCGGCGACCCCGCAGGCCGTCGCCAATATTCGTCAGGATCTCGGGCTGAACCGCCCGATAACCACGCGCTACGTCGAGTGGCTCGGCAACGCCGTCCAGGGTGACTTCGGCACTTCCTGGGCCAGCAAGAATTCGGTGAGCGAACAGATCGGCAAGCGCCTCGGCAACTCGCTGTTCCTGGCCGGTTTCGCAGCGGTGATTTCAGTGCCGCTCGCGGTCGGCCTCGGCATGCTGTCGGTGCATTTCCGCAACCGCCTGCCGGATAAGATCATCAACGTGATCTCGCTTGCGGCGATCTCACTGCCGGAATTCTTTATCGGCTACCTGCTGATCCTGTTCTTCGCGGTGAAGCTCGGCATGGCGACCTTTCCGGCGACCGTCTATGACAGCATGGGTTTCGTCGAGCGGTTGAAGGCAATCGCGTTGCCGACGGCGACCCTCGTGCTCGTCGTGCTCGCGCACATGATGCGCATGACGCGGGCGGCGATCCTCTCCGTCATGTCGTCGGCCTATATGGAAACCGCCGAGCTGAAAGGCCTCAGCGCCTTCCGCGCGATCGTCAAGCATGCCGCCCCCAATGCGCTCGCGCCGATCATCAATGTCATCGCGCTGAACCTTGCCTATCTCGTCGTCGGCGTCGTCGTTGTCGAAGTGGTCTTCGTCTATCCCGGCATGGGGCAATACATGGTCGATGCGGTCACCGTGCGCGACATGCCTGTCGTGCAGGCCTGCGGCCTGATCTTCGCGGCCGTCTACATCTTCCTCAATATGACGGCCGATATCCTCGCGATTATCGCCAATCCCAGGCTGAGGCATCCGCGATGAGATTGAGAGACATCCCCATCACCGCCTGGATCGGCATGGTCGGTATCGCCATCGCCTTCATCTTCGCAATCTTCGCACCCTGGCTCGCCCCCTATGGCGAGACGCAGGTCGTCGGCGACGTCTGGCAGCTGCCGGATAATCAATACATCTTCGGTCTCGACAATCTCGGCCGCGACATCTTCTCGCGGCTGATCTACGGCGCGCGCACGACGCTGACGGTAGCATCCGCCGCCACCATCATCTCCTTCTCGCTCGGCATTATCCTGAGCTTCACCGCTGCTGTCTCGCGCGGCGTTATCGACACCGCCCTGTCACGCTTCAATGATCTGATGATGTCGATCCCGACGCTGATCTTCGCGCTCGTCGTTCTTGCGGTGCTGCCGCAAAACATCGTCGTGCTGATCCTTGTCATGGCGATCCTCGATTCCACCCGCGTCTATCGTCTCGGCCGTGCGGTGGCGCTTGATGTCGCCGTGATGGAATTCGTCGAGGCGGCGACGTTGCGCGGCGAAGGCAAGCTCTGGATCATCTTCCGCGAGATCCTGCCGAACACGCTGTCGCCGCTGCTGGCGGAGTTCGGGCTGCGCTTCGCCTTCTCGATCCTGTTCCTCTCGACGCTTTCCTTCCTCGGCCTCGGCATTCAGCCGCCCGCGGCCGATTGGGGCGGCATGGTCAAGGACAACAAGGACGGCATCATCTTCGGCATCTCGGCAGCGCTGGTGCCGGGCACGGCGATCGCCGTGCTTGCCGTCTGCGTCAACCTCGTCGTCGACTGGCTCCTGAAACGCACATCCAGCCTCAAGGGAGGGCGCGGCGATGCCTGAGCTTCTTTCCGTTCGCAATCTGAAGATCGAAGCAACCAGCTATCCGCCGGGCGAACCGCCCAAGCGGGTCACTATCGTCGACGGCGTTTCCTTCGACCTGCAGAAGGGCAAGGTCCTCGGCCTCATCGGCGAATCGGGGGCCGGCAAATCGACAATCGGCCTTTCCGCACTTGCCTATGGCCGGGGCGGCGCCGAAATCACCGGCGGTGAGGTGCGGCTCGACGGCGCCGATATCCTGGCGCTCGGCAAGAACGGCATCCGTAAAATTCGCGGCGCACGGGTTTGCTATGTCGCGCAATCGGCCGCCGCCGCCTTCAATCCGGCCCACAGGCTCGGCGATCAGGTGATTGAAGCGTCTGTCAAACATGGTTTGATGAGTAAGGAAGAGGCGCGCAAGCGTGCACTTTATCTGTTCGGGGTTCTTGGCCTGCCCAGTCCCGAAACCTTCGGCGAGCGCTTTCCTCACCAGGTCTCCGGCGGCCAGCTGCAGCGGGCGATGACGGCGATGGCGCTCTGCTCCAATCCCGAACTCATCGTTTTCGACGAGCCGACGACAGCGCTTGACGTCACCACGCAGATCGACGTGCTGGCGGCGATCAAGCATGCTATCGAGGAAACGCACACGGCCGCCCTCTACATCACCCATGACCTTGCCGTCGTCGCCCAGATCTCGGACGACATCATGGTGCTGCGCTATGGCAAACAGGTCGAATATGGCAGTGTCCAGCAGATCATCGAGGCACCGCGGGAGGATTATACCCGCGCCCTCGTCAATGTCAGGCAGGCCTACCGCGAGGAAGCTGCCGACCAGTCTGCAGCACTTCTCAAGGTCGACAATGTCAGTGCCGAATATTCCAACGGCTTCAAAGTGCTGCACGATGTCACGCTGCACGTGCCGAAGGGGCAGACGCTCGCGGTCGTCGGCGAATCCGGTTCCGGCAAATCGACCCTGGCGCGCGTCATTACCGGCCTGCTGCCGCCGAGCAGCGGCCGCATCGCCTTTGACGGCAAGCCGCTGATGCCGGGCCTGAAGAGCCGGCCGAACGACGATCTGAGGCGAATCCAGTTGATTTACCAGATGGCCGACACGGCGATGAACCCACGTCAGACGGTTCGCGACATCATCGGCCGCCCGCTGACCTTCTATTATGGCCTCAGAGGTGCCGAGAAGACCGCCCGGGTGAAGGAACTGCTCGACCAGATAGAGATGGGCAAGGGCTTCGTCGATCGCTACCCGGCCGAACTTTCCGGCGGCCAGAAGCAGCGGGTGGCGATCGCAAGAGCGCTTGCCGCCAAGCCCGAACTCATCCTCTGCGACGAGCCGACCTCGGCGCTCGACCCGCTGGTGGCGGAGGGTATCCTCAAGCTGCTTCTCCGCCTGCAGGAGGAAGAACAGCTGTCCTATGTCTTCATCACGCACGACATCGCCATCGTCCGGGCGATTGCCGACAGCGTGGCGGTGATGCATCGCGGCAAGCTGGTGCGGTTCGGTCCGAAATCGAAGGCGCTATCGCCGCCCTTTGACGACTACACCGATCTGCTGTTGAAATCCGTGCCGGAAATGGAAATCGGCTGGCTGGAACGGGTGCTTGCCACGCGGCGCATGGAGAGCGCCGGTAACTGACTTGACGAGAGCCGAACCCTCGTCTCAAGGAGTATGCATCAAGGAATGAGCATGACCTCGCGCGGCTTCACCACCATCGAGAATGAATGGATTACGCTGAAGGATGGGACGCGGCTTGCCGCGCGCATCTGGATGCCTGACGGCGCGGAAAAAGATCCCGTTCCCGCCGTCTTCGAATTCCTGCCCTATCGCAAGCGGGATGGAACCAGCCTCAGGGATGAGTCGACCTACCCGGTATTCGCGGCCGCAGCCATTGCCGGCGTGCGCGTCGATATCCGCGGATCCGGAGAATCCGACGGCGTCATCGACGGCGAATATACCGAATGCGAGCTTGCCAATGCCTGCGAGCTGATCGCCTGGATTGCCGCGCAGTCATGGTCGAACGGCTCGGTCGGCATGATGGGCATCTCCTGGGGCGGCTTCAACAGCCTGCAGGTCGCAGCATTGCGCCCGCCGGCGCTGAAGGCGGTCATCTCGATCGCCTCGACCGTCGACCGTTACAATGACGATATCCATTACAAGAACGGCTGCCATCTCTCCGCCCAGCTCTCATGGGCGGCAACGATGCTCGGTTACCAGTCGCGGCCGCCCGATCCTGCGCTTGTCGGCGAACGCTGGAAGCAGATGTGGCTGGAACGTCTGGCCGGCGAACCCTTCTTCATGGAGGAATGGTTGAGCCACCAGCGGCGCGACGAATTCTGGCGGCATGGCTCGATCTCCGAGGATTTTTCGAGCGTCGAGATCCCGACGCTTGTCATCGCCGGCTGGGCCGACGGCTACCGCAATACGCCGCTGATGGCGGTCGAAGGCTTAGGCGACAAAGCAAAGGCGCTGATCGGGCCCTGGGTTCACAAATATCCGCATTTCGCGTGGCCGAAGCCGCGTACCGATTTCCATGGCGAAGCGATCGCCTGGTGGAACAAATGGCTGCGGGGCGAGGAGAACGGCATCGACGAGCTGCCGCAGGCCCGCGCTTATATTCTCGACGCCATCCGCCCTGCCCCGCGGCGCGACAGCGATCCGGGCTTCTGGGTCGCCAAGGGCGTTTGGTCGCCGCCGCAAATGCAATGCTTCTATGTCGAGCAATTCGGCAGGTTGACTGAAGGCATGCCGATCCCGCATGCGCCCGAACATCGCGTCTATGTGAGATCTCCGCTCGACACCGGGACGGCATCAGGCGAGTATTTCACGCTGAAGCCCGACGCGGAAATGGCGGCCGATCAGCGCTTGGACGATGCCGGCTCGCTGGTCTTCGATACGATGCCGCTTGCGAGGGATTACGACTATCTCGGCCGGCCCGTGCTGACGCTTGCGCTGCGGGCTCGGGCGGCGGGCGGAAATCTCTGCGCCCGGCTCGTCGATGTCCATCCGGACGGCACGGCAACACGTGTCGCCTTCGGCGTCGTCAATCTCACTCACCGCGACGGCAATGCAGATCCCAAGCCGCTGACACCAGGCGAGAGGGTGTCGATCCGCCTCGTGCTCGATGCCTGCGGTTATCGCTTCCGCAAGGGGCATCGCATCCGCCTTTCGCTTTCTACCGCCTATTGGCCGATGATCCTGCCGCCGCCTGATGACGAGGGCATCGAGGTCGATATCGCCGCACTCGGCCTGGGGCTGCCGATGCTCGGCGAGCACCAGCGGATCGACATCAAGGAACCGGCCAATCCCGATCCCCTGCCGAAATACATCGAGCATGCGGGCGCCGCGACCAAGCGGCAGGTCGTCCGCGACCTCTCGGCCAACCGAACGGACTATCACATCTACGAGGATACCGGGCTCACCGAACACCCCGAGACAGGTCTCTCGACCCGGCAATTGCGGGAGGAAGTCTGGTCGATTTCACCCGACAATCCGCTGTCGATGACCGGGACGTCGACCTGGACCTGCGACATGCGCCGCCCCGGCTGGTTCGTGCGAACGGTCGCGACCGCACGGATTGCCTGCACCCGGACCGACTGGGTCATCAGCGCTGTCGTCACCGCCTTCGAGGACGATGTTCAGGTCTTCGAAAAGGTCTTTGCGGAAAAGCGGATCGCGCGCGACCTGATGTGACCATCAAGCCGCTGCGAAACGCCTTATGGCCTCGCAGACGGCGCGGAAGCCGTCGCGGGCACCATCGCTCATGTGCCGGGCGCGCAGCCAGGCATGCACCATCTGCGGTTCCTCCCGGAACCAGACTTCGACGCCCTCCGCGGTGAGCCGGGCGGCATAGTGCCGGCCGTCGTCCCGGAGCGGATCGAAATGCGCAACCGTGATGAAGGTCGGCGGCAGCCCGGCAAGCGAAGCTGCCTGCAGCGGTTCGGCGATCTTATTGCCTGCCGGTGCTTGCAGGATCTCGCGGTAATAAGCGACATCCGCCGTTGTCAGACCCGGCGCCGCGGCCATTTCGACATAGGAGCCGGCAGTAAGATCCCCGCCGAGCGCCGGGTAGATCAGGACTTGTCCGACGACGCCGGACAGGTCCTCGTCGCGCGCGCGCAACGCAAGGCCCGCCGCCAGATTGCCGCCAGCACTGTCGCCGATCAGCACGACCTTGCTATTGGCGGAAAGCAGATGCTTCAACACGGCAAAGCCGTCATCCGTCTGCGCCGGCCAGCGATATTCAGGGACCAGCCGATAATCGACCGAAACGAGTTCCGCACCGGCAAAATCGGCAATCTCGGCGCAGATGGCGTGATGGCTCTCGAGCGAACCGACAACGAAGCCGCCGCCATGAAGATAGAGTAGAACGGACCTCGTGCTGATTTTCCGCGGACGGTAGCGCCGGATCGGTATGCGCTGGAGCATGCCGTCCGCAAAGATCATCTCCGGGGGCAGCGGGCGGTCAAAGCGCGCGCAAAGAGCGTCGTACCAATCTCGCTGCTGCTCGATCGACGCTTCAACGGCGTCCGATGGGTAGAAGGCATCGCAAATCGCCAGAAACTGCAGGATGCCCTTCTCGGTAGGAACAGACGGTTGAGCGGACATGGAGGTCCTTTCGCGATTTGGGACGATGTAGATCACGTCCCCGGCCGACTCTGTCCTCATCATGCGCCTTTGTGACGGGGACGATCTGTCTGGCCGCGACCCAAAAATGTCGTGACACTCAAAATTTCCGATAATTTTTCGCCATCGACCCAAGGAAAGCCATCCGAGAAACGTCTCAATCTCGAAATAGCGTTTTGCTTGGTGGCATGGGGTAGGTGCGGAATTGGACGCGGAGCTCATAGAACGAGCGCAGGGCGGCGACCGGGAGGCCTTTGGGCAACTGGTCTCGCGCCATTATGAATTCGTCCATGCGACGGCATGGCGTTGGTCGGGCAGTTCCACTGATGCCGACGACATCGCCCAGGAGGTCTGCGTCAAGCTCGGTGCGGCGATCCGCAGCTTTCGCGGCGCCAGCCGCTTCAGGACGTGGCTCTATACTCTGACGCTCAACGCCGCCCGCGACCATAGACGCAAACTTGCACGAGAGGAGCAGACATTCCGCGCCTACGCCGCCGAGCCGCAGCCCGATGCGCCTGATGGAAATGACGACGAGTTATCGAGCGAATTATGGGCCGCCGTGCGCGCCTTGCCGGAAAGGCAGTGCGACGCCGTGCTGCTCGTTTACGGCGAAGGTCTCAGCCATTCGGCTGCTGCCGATGTCATGGGCTGCTCGGAGGCGACCGTTTCCTGGCAGGTCCATGAGGCGCGTAAGAGGCTGAAGGCCGTGCTCGGGAAGGAAGAGGTATGACCGTGGACAAGGAACTCGAAAAGCTCTCCCGCGTGACGCCGCTGGCAGCGACCCCGGAGGCGCGCACGCGTGCGCTTGCTGCGGCGATGCAGGCCTTCGACACCGCGGAAAACAATGTAGCGGTGCCCCAAGGAAATGCGAAAGGCTGGCGTCAAAGCTCCATCATCAACTGGATATGGAGCCCTGCCATGAACAAGAAATTCCTCGCCGGTTCAGCCCTTGCGACGCTGCTGGTCATTCCCGCCGCCGGTTATCTCGCGATCGAGCTGACCCGCAACGGATTGCCGATCGTCGATCAGACAGAGATCGCCGGCAACGTTTCGAAAAGTGACGCGTCGAAGCAACCGGCTGCAACCACCGGTCAGAAGCCGGTCACGGTCGCGCCACAAGCACCGGCCGGGAACAACAGCCTGGCTGAGCAATCTGTCGCTGTCGCGCAAGCCCCGCGGGACAAGGAGGCATCGGCACTCGCGAAACCCGATTCGTCGCAGACATCCGAATTCGCTGTCAACGACGTCGCCACCCTCACGAACAAGCCGGAGGGTTCTGCAACGGCACTCGGGGCGGCCAAGCGCTCGGCGCCGGCCGCTCCCGGCATCGTTCCCCAGCAGCAGTTGGCCGAACCGATGGCCGCCATTGCCCCCTCGCCTGCGCCGCCTGCGGAGGGGCGCGTCCAGATTCAGCTCGATCCCAATCGTGAGCGGTTTGCCAATGCGGCCGCCAATCCGATCAAGAGCGTTGCGACGGATCCGGTTTCCACCTTCTCTGCCGATGTCGACAGCGCGTCCTATTCCTTCGTCCGCCGGTCGTTGACCGGCGGGGCGATGCCCGATCCGCAGTCGGTTCGCGTCGAGGAGATGATCAATTATTTCCCCTATGACTGGCCGGGCCCTGACAATGCCGACCAGCCTTTCAAGGCGACCGCGACTGTCATGCCGACCCCGTGGAACCACGACACGGAATTGATGCATGTGGCGATCAAGGGTTATGACATCGCGTCGGCGACCACGCCGCATGCCAATCTGGTTTTCCTGATCGACGTGTCGGGCTCGATGGACGAGCCGGACAAGCTGCCGCTTCTCAAAAGCGCCTTCAGGCTGCTGATCAACAGGCTGAAACCCGACGATACCGTCTCGATCGTCACTTATGCCGGCAATGCCGGCACGGTTCTGGCGCCGACACGTGTGGCGGAGAAATCGAAGATCCTGTCGGCAATCGACGGACTGGAGCCCGGAGGCTCGACCGGCGGCGCCGAAGGCATCGAGGCAGCCTATGACCTTGCCAAGCAGGGCTTCGTCAAGGACGGCGTCAACCGGGTGATGCTGGCGACGGACGGCGACTTCAATGTCGGCCCGTCGAGCGACGAGGACTTGAAGCGCATCATCGAAGAGAGGCGCAAGGACGGCATCTTCCTCACCGTCCTCGGCTTCGGGCGGGGCAATCTCAACGATTCCCTGATGCAGACGCTGGCCCAGAACGGCAATGGCAGTGCTGCCTATATCGACACCTTGGCGGAGGCACAGAAGACGCTGGTCGAAGAGGCCGGATCGACGCTGTTTCCGATCGCGAGCGACGTCAAGTTCCAGGTCGAATTCAACCCGGAACGGATCGCCGAATACCGGCTGATCGGTTACGAGACGCGGGCGTTGAACCGCGAGGATTTCAACAATGACCGCGTCGATGCCGGCGATATCGGTTCCGGCCACAGCGTCACGGCGATTTACGAGATTACGCCGAAGGGAAGCCCGGCGGTGATGAATGACGACCTGCGCTATGGTGCCGCCGATAAGGCGCCGGCCGCGACCGTCGACAGCGGCCATCACGGCGAACTTGCCTTCGTCAAGATGCGCTACAAAAAGCCGGGAGAGGACAAGAGCGCGCTCATCACCACGCCTGTGAATGACAACAACGCGGTCACCACTCTCGATGCCGCGCCGCAGGATGTCCGTTTCTCGGTGGCCGTCGCAGCCTTCGGCCAGAAACTAAGCCATGTCGCGGCCGTCGACACCTATTCCTATCAGGCGATCGCCGATCTCGCCGCGGCATCGCGAGGGACGGATGCCTTCGGCTACAGGTCGGATTTCCTCGGTCTCATCAGGCTGGCGGACGGCATCAGTCAACGATGAGGCAAGAGGCACAAAAACGCACCAAACAAGAGGCCGTCCCAAAAGGGCGGCCTCTGACGAGTGATTATCCCGGTCTCGACCCGTTGGCGGTGAGATAAACAGCGTAGAGAGACGTGCTCGCGGTGATGAAGAGACGGTTCAATTTGTCTCCGCCGAAGGTGACGTTGGAGACGCCCTCGGGAATATGGATCTTGCCGATCAAAGTACCATCCGGATCGTAAGCGTGCACACCGTCGTCGGCGCTCGTCCATATTCGGCCTTTCCGGTCGACGCGAAAACCATCGAACAGGCCTGAGGTACATTCTGCGAAAACGCCGAGATCGCTCAACCTTCCCTCATTCGAGACCGCGAGCTTTCTGATGTGGCGCGGACCGCCGGGCAGATGCGTTGCCCCGGTATCGGCGACGTAGAGCAGCGTCTCATCCGGGGAGAAAGCCAGTCCATTCGGCTTGACGAAATCGGAGGTCACCTGATCGGTCGAGCCTGTTGCCGGATCATGCCGGTAGACGTGGCATCCGCCGATTTCCGCCTCGCCATAGTCGCCCTCGTAGTCGTGGAGGATGCCGTAGCTCGGGTCGGTGAACCAGATGGTCCCATCGGACTTGACGGTGACGTCGTTTGGAGAATTGAGCCGTTTACCTGCAATTTGATCGGCCAGAACGGTGATCCTGCCGTTAAAGTCCGTGCGCGTGACACGGCGCGTCAGATGCTCGCAGGTGATCAGCCGGCCCTGATTGTCGACAGTATTGCCATTCGAATTGTTGCTGGGCGAGCGGAAGACCGATGTATGCCCGCTGGTATCGTCGTAGCGCATCATGTGGTTGTTGGGGATATCCGAGAAAACCAGATACCGCCCGGCGGCAAACCAGGCCGGTCCCTCCAGCCAGCGGCCGCCGGTCCAAAGCCGCTCGACGCGGGCGTGACCGACGAAGCAGCTTTCAAAACGCGGGTCGAGAACCTCAAACCCCGTACCGTCAATTTGCCCGAACATGATGCTCCTCCGTTTTCCTCAAATTGTTATCGATATCATTTTGTCGCGTTGTGAGCGCTTCGTACAGATGCCGATATGCCGGCGTTTGCGAAAATACCCCAGGAATCCCGGTTCTTGAACTTTGGAATGGTGCATTCCTGCAATAATATCGATTGTACGATGATAGCGATAACTTTATCGTGTCTTAGGCTACCTGACTCGGAAGCTTGTTTGAAAGCGGAGACCAGTGAAAAACGAGGATGAGCCGAAAGACAAGCGTCTCAAGCCGGGAGACGCGCAAAAGCTGACGATGGCGGAGGTCGCCAAATATGTCGGCGTCTCTGCCATGACCGTTTCACGTGCCTTTCGCCAGGATGCGAGCGTTTCCGAGGAAACCCGGAAGCGCATCATGGAAGCCGTCGACGCCCTCGGCTATGTGCTCGATCTGTCTGCCGGCAGCCTTTCGTCAAGGCGGAGCGGCTTCATCGCCGCCCTGGTGCCCTCGATCAATAATTCGAATTTCTCCGACACCGCACGCGGCATGACCGATGCGCTGCAGAATACCGGCCTTCAACTCCTTCTCGGCTATACCGACTATTCGGCGGAGAAAGAGGAAGAGCTGATCGAGGCGATGCTGCGCCGCCGCCCCGAAGGCATCATCCTGACGGGTGGTTCGCACACGGCGCGCGCGCGGCGGATGCTCGTAAAAGCCGGCATTCCCGTTGTCGAGACCTGGGAACTTCCGGAAGATCCGATCAATCAGGTCGTCGGCTTTTCCAACAGTGAGGCGATGTCCCTGCTGGTGCGGACACTTGCCGGTCAAGGGTATCGGAAATTCGGTTATATCGGTGGAACGACGGCGCGCGATACGCGCGGCAGCCAGCGACGAAGCGGTTTCCAGAAGACTGTCGAAGAATTGGGCCTCGGACCGGGACGGATGATTTCCTTCGGCGTGCCGCCCATCACCATGGAACAGGGTGGCCAGGCAATCGTCAGCCTGCTGGAGCGCTGGCCGGACACGGAAGTGGTTCTCTGCGTTTCCGACCTTTCCGCTTTCGGCGCCATCATGGAATGCACGCGCCGGGGAATGAAGGTTCCGCGGGACATCGCCGTTGCCGGTTTCGGCGATTACGAGATCTCGTCCATCTGTCATCCGCGCATTACCACCATCAATGTGGATTGTTATGGCATCGGTCGCCAGGCCGCCGCCCGCCTGCTGGATACCCTCCATACAGGCGAGGCGACCGGCGATGAGATCACATTGACGGGCTACAAGGTCGTCTTGCGCGAAAGCACGGACCGCAACGGCGCGCCAACCGCTTGAGATCACAGCGCCGCGCGTCTTTTCAGATGCGCGGCGCTGTAGCACTTTGAATGGCTGCAGGGATGATGCACTCGGTCAGAAGGCGATCTGCACTTTCATGGACTTGCTGCGGTCGCCTGCCAATTCGAAGGCGGCAACGGCTTCTTCGATCCCGAAAACACCTGTCAGCAGCGGCTTCAGATCGACGCGACGCGCGTTGATCAGTTCGACGGCGAGCGCAAATTCTTCGTGAAAACGGAATGTCCCGCGCATCTCGATTTCCTTCGCCACGATCATGTTCTGCGGAATGGAAACATCGCCGCCAAGGCCGAGCTGCACGAGAATGGCGCGGGGCTTAAGCGTCTCCAGGCCCGCCCGCACCGCCCGCTCATTGCCTGACGCTTCGAATATGACATCGAAGTATCCCTTGTCGGCGCTGTAAGCCGCAAGGTCGGAAGCATGGGTGGCAACGTTGATCGTTCTATCGGCGCCGCTGGTGCGGGCAATGGCCAGGACGCTATCCGTCACGTCAGTCGCGACGATTTCGCGGGCGCCGAGGACGCGCGCCGCAACGATCGCCAACATCCCGATGGGGCCGCAACCGGTGACGAGCACCCGTTTGCCGAGCAGCGACCCGGCGCGGTTTGCCGCATGCAGTGTCACCGCAAAGGGTTCGGCAAAGGCGGCCTCGTGAATGGAAATGCCGTCCGCGACCTTATGGCACTGCCAACGCTCCGCCACCAGCCGCTGGCGAAAGCCGCCCTGAATATGCGGCATCGGCATGGCGCTGCCGTAAAACCGCATGTTGAGGCAGTGGTTTTGCTGTCCTTTCAGGCAATATTGGCAATGGTTGCACGGCCGGCTCGGGGAAACAGCAACACGGTCTCCGACGGCAAGATCGGCGACGCCGGAACCCAGCGCCTTGACCGTGCCGGCGATCTCATGGCCGAGGATCATCGGTTCGCGCAGGCGAACGGTGCCGAAACCGCCGTGATTGTAATAATGCAGGTCCGAACCGCAGATGCCGCCGGCTTCGATGGCAATCTCCACCTGCCCGGCGCCCGCAACCTCCGGCTCGCGATCTTCGATCCTCAGATCCTTGGCGGCATGAATGACGATGGCTTTCATATCGGGACCCTCACACGACGGGAGTTGGAAGCGGGCGACCTGCAAAATGCGCAGCGAGATTGTCTCTGACCAATTGGCCCATGGCCTTTCGGGTCTCGACAGTGCCAGAGCCGTGATGGGGCTGCAACACGACGTTTTGCAACGTCAGGAAACGGGCATCGATCTTGGGTTCGTTCAGGAAGACATCAAGGCCGGCCGCCTGGATGGTGCGGTCTCGAAGGGCTGCGATCAGCGCTTCTTCGTCGACGGTGGTCCCGCGGGAGACGTTGATCAAGATGCCATTCGGGCCGAGCGCCTTAAGCACCTCAGCATTGATGATCTTCATGGTCGCCTCCCCGCCGGGGACGATGACGATCAGAAAGTCGGCCCAATCCGCAAGCGCGATCAGGTCGGGCTCGTAGGTGTAGGCAACATCCGTGTGGTCATTGCGAGCGAAATAGGAGATGTCGCAGCCGAACGCGGCAGCCCTCTTGGCGATTGCCTTGCCGATCCGGCCCATGCCGACGATCCCCACCTTCTTGCCCGAGACGCGCGTCACAAGCGGCATGGCGACACTGCCCCACTGGCCGGAGCGCACAAGAACATCGGCCTGCGGAATCTGCCTTGCCGTGGCAAGCAGCAGTCCGATGGCGATATCGGCGACATCTTCGGTGAGCACATCGGGGGTATTCGTGACGCGAATGCCGTTGGCGCGGGCATAGGACAAGTCGATTGCGTCGGTGCCGACGCCGTAACAGGAGACGATTTCCAGTTTCGGCAATTGCGCCATCAGTTCCGCGGATGCTCCGAGTTCGCCGCGGGTCGCTATGGCGCGGATATCCTTGCCGACCCTGGAGATCAGCTCCTGCCGGTCTGTCGCTTCCCATAGGCAATGGATTCGGTAGGTCGCCTCCAGATCCACCATGTCCCATTCCGGATAGGCTCCGGCCATCAAGATTTCTACCTCAGGCATTCCGTTTCCATCCCGCATTTTGACAGTTGATTATGTTATCGATAACATATAATTCGGAAAAGGGATGTCAAGTGAGTTTCACCGTCAGCGGCAGCGCAAGCCGTTGCCCGCGGAGAGACCGGAGGAGTGATTTGCATGAAGAACTTGTTTGATCTTACCGGACGGCGCGCCCTGATCACCGGCTCGAGCCAGGGGATCGGCTATGCCCTGGCCGAAGGCCTGGCGCAGCATGGCGCCGAGGTGATCATCAATGGCCGCACGCCCGAAAGCGTCAAACGCGCGGTCGAGAGCCTCAAGGATCAAGGCCTGTCTGCCCATGCGGCGATCTTCGACGTGACCAGCAAAGATGCCGCTAAAGAAGGCATCGACGCGATCGAAGCTGATATCGGACCGCTCGACATCCTGATCAACAATGCCGGCATGCAGTTTCGCACGCCGCTGGAAGATTTTCCGGCGGACAAATGGGAGCTGCTGCTGACCACCAATATTTCGAGCGTGTTCTACGTCGGCCAGGCAGCGGCCAAACCCATGATCGCCCGCGGACAGGGCAAGATCATCAACATCGCCTCCGTGCAAAGCGAGCTCGCCCGTCCCGGCATTGCTCCCTACACGGCGACCAAGGGCGCGGTGCGCAATCTGACCCGCGGCATGTGCGCCGACTGGGCCAAGTACGGCCTGCAGATCAACGCGATTGCGCCGGGCTATTTCAAGACGCCGCTCAACCAGGCGCTTGTCGACAATCCCGAGTTCTCGTCCTGGCTCGAGAAGCGGACGCCGGCCGGACGCTGGGGCAATGTCGAGGAATTGGTGGGCGCCGCCGTTTTCCTGTCGGGCCGCGGCTCGTCGTTTATCAACGGGCACACGCTTTATGTCGATGGCGGCATCACGACCAGCCTCTGATAGAGACGAGACCATGGGCTTCGAGCAAAAGGCATCGCCTCTGGCCATTGTCGTCATGGGCGTCAGCGGCTGCGGCAAATCCTCGGTTGGAGAGCATATCGCCGCTCGAAACGGCATGCTGTTTCTGGAGGGCGACCAACTCCACCCCGCAGGAAATGTCGAGAAGATGGCGCAGGGCCTACCGCTTACTGACGACGACCGCCTGCCCTGGCTCGACCGGATCGGTGAGGAAATAAGGACCGCGCAAGAAACGTCGCAAGGATTGGTGATTTCCTGTTCGGCGCTGAAGAGAAGCTATCGCGACAGGCTAAGACAGGCAGCGGGCGGGCGCCTGGCCTTTGTTTTCCTCGAAGCATCCCGCGACCTGTTGCTGTCGCGGATGCAGGCTCGCCAGGGCCATTTCATGCCGGCGTCGCTGCTCGACAGCCAGCTGCAAACACTGGAGCCGCCGACCGGTGAAGCTGGTGTGGTGACGGTGGCGATCGATAATGCGTTGGATGATATTGTGGCGCTGGCTTGCCAGGAACTGAGCGGCATGGCCGTCAAGGGAGGAGATTAACATGCAGGATGACTACAGAGCAGATGTCGCCGTCATCGGTGCCGGCATCATGGGAACGGCGATCGTCACGCGATTGATCGAAACCGGGCATAAGGTATCGGTCTTCGACCTGGATACCGAAAAAGTTGCGGCTTTGGAGGCCAAGGGCGCGCGCGCGGCCGGCTCCGTGGAGGAAGCGGTCTCACGGTCGGCGTTTTGTGTGCTGAGCCTCAATCACGCAAATATCGTCCGCGCTGTCGTCTTCGGCGACAAAGGTGTTGCCGCGGCTGCAAATGCCGACAAGGTGCTGATCGACATGTCGTCGATCGACCCGGCCGACACGGCCGACATGGCGATACGGCTGCGTCGGGAAACCGGCATGGCATGGGTGGATTGCCCGCTCTCCGGTGGCGTGCCAGGTGCGCTCAGCGGACGCCTGACGATCATGGCGGGCGGCAGCGCTGGGGATTTCGAACGGGCGCGCGTGGTGATGCGGCATCTTGCCGCCAATTACACGCTGATGGGTGCATCCGGCGCGGGGCAGACGACGAAGCTGATCAATCAGCTGTTTTGCGCCGTGCTGTTTCAGGCCGTCGCGGAGGCGGTCAAGCTCGCCGAAGCCGGCGGCGTCGATCCGGCCGCCATTCCGGCTGCCCTTGCCGGCGGCAGGGCTGATAACCGGATAATGCAGGAATTCATGGCAAAATTCGCTACCCGGGATTTCTCGCCGACAGGCAGAATCGACAACATGTTGAAGGACCTGGATTCGCTTCAGGCCTTCGCGCTGAAGACTAAGACGCCATTGCCGATGACCGGCTCCGTGGTCGAGATTCACCGCCTGCTCTGCGCCGCCGGCCTCGGGCCGAAGGACTCTGCCGAGATGATGCGTCTTCTCGACGGATTTCAGGCCGGCTGACATTAATCTCGCCGAGAAATTCGAGATCGTCATCTTTCCACTTGACCATCCACAAATGTTATCGATAACATACGATCAATAACAACCGCAGCTTTGGGAGGAGCCACAGTGGAAGCCAAGAGACTGCTGGAGTTCCAGTCGATCACCAAGAGCTTCGGCGGCACGCAAGCGCTGCGGGACGTCTCGATCGACCTGCGCGAGGGGAAATCCTCGCGCTGCTGGGGGAAAACGGCGCCGGCAAATCGACGCTCATCAAGACGCTTGCGGGTATCTACAAGCCCGATAGCGGCGACATCCTTTTTCGCGGCCAGAGCTACCATCATCGTCCCCCGAAGCCGAACGAACGGCAGCCGGTTGCCTTCATCCACCAGGATCTCGGTTTGATCGAGTGGATGACGGTCGGCGAGAACATGGGCCTGTCGCAGGGTTTCTCGATGCGTCGCGGCCTGATCGATTGGAACAGGACGCAGGCGCGCGCCAAGGAAGCCTTGAAACTGGTCGGTTGCGACTTTGACCCCACCACGCGGGTTTCGGCATTGTCGCGCACCGAAAAATCGCTTGTCGCCATTGCTCGTGCGCTTGCCGTCGAAGCCGACGTGCTGGTGCTCGACGAGCCGACGGCGAGCCTTCCCGCCGATGAAGTCGATCGGTTGTTCAATGCGATCCGTCCGTTGAAGGATCGCGGAGTCGGCATGATCTACGTCTCCCACAGGCTGGACGAAATCTTCCGGATTGCCGATCGGGTCGCCGTTCTGCGCGACGGTTGCATGGTGGGACAGAAACCCGTCAGCGAGACTACCCCCGACGAGCTGGTGACGATGATCATCGGCCGCAGCGGCGACAGCCTATTTTCCAAGACGGCGATCACGCCCGGCAAGGCGATCGTCGAGGTCCGCGATCTCGTCTGCGCCGGCACAGGCCCGATATCCTTCGATATCCGCGAGGGCGAGCTTCTGGGACTGGCTGGATTGCGCGGCGCCGGTCAGGAACGGATCGGCCGCGCCCTGTTCGGTTGCGAGCCCTTCAACGGCTCGGTTCTGCTGCATGACGAGGCCCCCGACCTTTCCAGCCCGCGGCGGGCCATGGCATCGGGCATCGGCTTGATCGCCCGTGACCGGACGGAGGAATCCGTGGCGCTCTCACTTTCCATTCGGGAAAATACCTACCTTAATCCGGGAGCCGTCGGGCGTGGGCTCTTGTCCTTCCTGTCGCCGCGCGGCGAAGCCGATCTTGCCCATAAGATCGGTCATTCCGTCGGCCTGCGGCCGAATGACCCGGATCTGCCGGTAGAGGCACTGTCGGGCGGCAATCAGCAGAAGGTGGTCGTCGGCCGCTGGCTGGCGACCGGCCGCAAGCTGCTGGTCGCCGAAGATCCGACCGCCGGCGTCGATATCGGAGCGCGTGCGGAGATCTACCGTCTGATCACCCAGGCGCTCGAGGCCGGCCTCGCGGTTGTCGTGGTGTCGACCGACTTCGAGGAAATCGCCCATATCTGCCACCGCGCGCTGGTTTTCTCGCGCGGCAAAATCGTCAGCGAACTGACTGGAAGCGCTCTGACGACGGAGGCGGTCATCACGGCCGCATCCGCATCGGAAGCCGCTTGAGCCATCGGGAGAACAGCCATGCAATCCATTGAATCCACGGCGCTGGAACCGACCAAGAGCGAAATGGCCGGTCTGTCCACTGGACAGAAAATCGGACGCCTGATCCCGGTCTACGGGCTGGTGATCCTGACCGTCGGCCTGATCGTGATCTTCTCGATCCTTCTGCCCGATACTTTCCCGACGCTGTTGAATGTCCGCTCGATCGTGTCCGACAAGGCCATCATCGCGCTTCTGTCGCTGGCTGCGATGATCCCGATGGCATCGGGCCGCATCGATCTGACCGTCGGCTATGGCATCGTGCTCTGGCACATTCTCGCCATCAGCCTGCAAACGGCCTACGGCCTGCCCTGGCCTGTCGCAGTCGTCATCGTGCTCGCGCTGGGCGTTCTTACCGGCTTCATCAACGGCCTGCTGGTCGAGGTTGCGAAGATCGACAGCTTCATCGCGACGCTCGGCACCGGAACGGTCCTCTATGCGCTGGCCCTCTGGCACACCGGCGGCCGACAGGTGGTCGGTGTCCTGCCGGAGGGATTCTATGCGCTGAACGGCACCATGCTGTTCGGCCTGCCGATCACCGGCTTCTACGTGCTGCTGGTCGCCATCTGTATGTGGATCGTGCTCGAATACCTGCCGATCGGCCGTTACCTCTACGCCATCGGCGCCAATCCGAAGGCGGCCGCCCTCAATGGCATTCCGGTCCGCAAATTCGTGATCGGCGCCTTCGTCACCTCGGGGCTGCTTGCAGCTCTGACCGGGGTCCTTCTCGCCTCGAAGCTGCGGATCGGCCAGGCAAGCGTCGGGCTCGAATATCTGCTGCCGGCGCTTGTCGGCGCGTTCCTCGGATCGACGACGATCAAGCCGGGCCGGGTGAACGTCTGGGGCACCTTGATCGGCGTCATCATCCTGGCGGTCGGAATATCAGGAATTCAGCAATTCGGCGGGTCGTTCTTCGTCGAACCGCTGTTCAACGGCGTCACCTTGCTGATTGCCATCGGCATAGCAGGCTACGCCCAGCGCAAGCGCGGAGCTGTGAGGAGGATCACACCCGCATCCAAATGAGGATGCCGGCCCATCCCGGCATTTCACAACAAACAAAATGGAGGAGTGAACATGAAGCGCAGAACATTATTGCAGGCAACGGTCGCAACCGTTGCCGTTATGCTCAGCATGCCGGCATTGGCCGATTCAATGGCTGACGCCAAGGCCGTGGTCGAAAAATATGCTTCGAAAGTGAGCGCCTGGGATGGCCCGACGAGCGGCCCCAAGGGCGCTGCCGGAAAGAACATCGTCATTCTGGCCGCCGATATGAAGAACGGCGGCATCCTCGGCGTGGTCAATGGCGTTCAGGAGGCGGCAGGCGCGCTCGGCTGGACGGTGAAGGCGCTTGACGGCGCCGGTTCGATCGGCGGGCGCACCGCGGCGTTCGGCCAGGCCATGGCGCTGAAGCCGGATGGCATCATCATCAACGGCTTTGACGCGGTCGAGCAGAAGCCCGCGATGGAAGCAGCCAAGGCTGCCGGCATTCCGATGGTTTCCTGGCACGCTGCCTCGGCGGTCGGTCCGGTTCCCGACGTCGGTGTCTTCGCAAACGTGACCACCGATGCGATGGAAGTGTCGAAGTCGGCGGCGGACTGGGCCTTTGCCGATGCCGGCGGCAAGCCGGGCGTCATCATCTTTACCGATTCCACCTATGCGATCGCGATTGCCAAGGCCGATCGCATGAAGAAGGAGATCGAGGATCTCGGTGGCACGGTGCTCGAATATGTCGACACGCCGATCGCCGAAACCTCTCAGCGCATGCCGCAGCTGACCACATCGCTTCTGCAGAAGTATGGCGCGAAGTGGACGCATTCGCTGGCGATTAACGACCTCTATTACGACTTCATGGGACCTTCGCTCGCCTCGGCCGGCATTGCCGGCGACGGAAAACCGGTGAACGTCGCAGCCGGCGACGGTTCGGAGAGCGCCTATCAGCGTATCCGCGCCAAGCAATTCCAGGCCGTCACGGTCGCCGAGCCGCTCAACCTCCAGGGCTGGCAGCTCGTCGACGAATTGAACCGCGCCTTTGCGAAAGCTCCATGGTCCGGCTACGTGTCGCCGCTCCATGTGGTGACCAGTGAGAACGTCGAGTTTGACGGTGGACCGAAGAACAGCTTCGATCCCGACAACGGCTATCGCGATCAATACAAGAAAATCTGGGGCAAATAACCCTTTCCGATCGGGGCGTATCGATCGGTACGCCCCGATCTCACGACAACACTCCAACATCGATCCAGCTCCGGCGAGTTTTGGAAAAGAGAACCTATGATCATTCGTTATGCTTTGTTTGAAGGCGAAATCCATCCCGGTAAAGAAGGGGAATTCCGCGAATTCGTGCGGCAGCGGCTCGTCCCTCTCTGGACGAAATTTCCAGGCGCCGAGGAAATCCGGGTGCTGGACGGGATGGAGCGCGACGAAGGCGCCCCGATCTATGCCATGGCGCTCGCCATTCGCTATCCCGACATGGATGCAGTGAACGCGGCACTTCTCTCCGATGTGCGGTCGCAGAGCCGTGAGGTCACCGGCGAACTCCTGCAGCTCTTTACTGGCAAGGTGCATCATCACGTCTTCTCGGCCAACGAATACGCGCCGCATAGCGCCTGACACAAGGCGATCCCGACGTCCGCGACGGCTTGGCGTCTGAAGGGCGGTCACTGCGGTTTGCTGCCAAGCCTTTATCAAGAGCAGGGTTAAACAAGGCCCCGTAAAGCGCCGTGGACGAACGTCCCAGGCGCTTTTTTCACGCCTGGATACATCGACTCTCGTGCCGACGCGCCGGATGCGATCGTTCCGGTTGCCCGACTTTTGAGGACATTTTTCCCTCAGCGCCACTTTCATTAAACTAAATAGTCTATCGATTTGGTGGATTATATTCCATCTTACCGTGCATCGCTCCTGCAATCAGCAATCGGAAACGGGAAGATCGACGATGACATTGGCAAAGACATTCAAAATTGCGTTGTTCAGTCTGCTTGGTCTCAGTGCCATTCACGGTGCGGCGGCTGCCCAGGCAGACGCTCCCCTGCTTCCCAAAGTGCCGCCGGGCACGGTGCTGACGATCGGCGATCCGGTCACGCAGAAAGCGCTCGAAGTGTCGGGCCTCGGCAAGGAGCTCAGTTTCGAGGTCAAATGGGCCAATATCAGCGGCGGGCCGCAGACGTCGGAAGCTTTCCGCGCCCATGCGCTCGATGTCGGATCGGTGGCCGAGATCCCCTCGATCTTCGCCAACTGGAACAATCTGCCCGTCCGCAACATCGCCTATCGCGAACGCCGTGACCCGATCGCCAATCCCATCTACCGCTTCGGCATCGCGCCAGGCGCGGCCGTCAAGACGCTCACGGATTTCCGCGGCAAACGCATCGCCTTCAGCCCGGGTCAGGCCCAGGGCACGCTGGTTCTGCGTGCCCTCCATGCCGCAGGCTTGAAGAGCGGCGATGTCACTCTGGTGGAACTGCCGAGCACCAGCGACGTCTACCCGAAGGCATTGGCGAGCAAGCAGGTCGATATCGCGCCGCTCGGCGGCGTCTACATCAGGCGCTACATCACCCAATACGGACCTGATGGCGCCACCCTCGTGGAGCATGGCCTGCGCGACGATCCGAGCCATCTCTATGCGCCGCAATGGGTTCTGGACGATCCCGCCAAGGCGGCAGCTCTCGCCGAATATGTCGGTCTGTGGGCACGCGCCACCGAATGGGTGAACCGGAACCCGGACCTCTGGATCAAGGAATATTACGTTGGCCAGCAGGGCCTCAGCCAGGAGGACGGGGAATATCTCGTCAAGCTGACCGGCGAACAGATCGTTCCCAGCGATTGGAGCGAAGTGAAGAAGCGTCACCAGGAAACCATCGACCTGCTGGCAGACGAGCTCGGCTACAAGCCCCTCAATGTGGAGCAGATTTTCGACAATCGCTTCGAGAAGCTCGGCGCTGCGGCTTTGGCCAAGAGCCAGTAACGCTCGACACCCCTTCGGAGAGGAGATTTGAAGCATGGCAACCACTTGGGATGCAGATGAGGCGAAACTGTCGCGGTCGTCCGGCGGTCGAATTGTGAGGGCAGGTTCTCGCCTCGTAAAACCGGCTGGCTCCACTGGTCCCCGTGCCCGGCGCAGGTTAGGCCCCGGACCGGCGATCCCTTTCGGATTGCAGATCGGGCCGGCATTGCTCGTCTTGACCTGGGTCGTTGGCTCGGCGCTCGGATGGATCGACCCGCGGATCCTGTCGGCGCCGTGGACGGTGGTCGAGGCTTTCGTAAGGCTCATCGAGCAGGGTCGCCTGCAGGATAACTTCGTGACATCGGCGACACGCGCCCTGCTCGGCCTTAGCATCGGTTTGCTGATCGGCACGGTCCTAGCGGTGATCGCCGGCCTTTCCCGGATCGGCGAAGCCCTGATCGACGGGCCGGTCCAGATCAAGCGCGCGATACCGACGCTGGCCCTGATCCCCTTGCTGATTCTGTGGTTCGGCATCGGCGAGAGCATGAAGGTTACGACCATCGCGCTGGCCGTAATCGTGCCTATTTATATCCACACCCACAACGCGCTCCGCAGCATCGACAGCCGTTATGTCGAACTGGCCGAAACCCTGCGGATGAGCCAGAAGGACTTCATCCTTCAGGTCGTGCTGCCTGGTGCCTTGCCGGGTTTCCTTCTGGGTCTGCGGTTTGCCGTCACCCTCTGCTGGGTTTCTCTCGTCGTGGTCGAGCAGATCAACGCCACTAGCGGGCTCGGTTACATGATCGATCTTGCCCGAAATTACGGGCAGACCGAGGTCATTCTCGTCGGCCTGGTGGTCTATGTGCTGCTGGGTCTCGTCTCGGACGGTCTCGTCCGCCTCATCGAACGGAGGGCCCTCTCATGGCGCCGCACCCTGGCAAACTGAACCCCGCAAACAAAGCCGTCCACGTGCGAGATCTCGCACGGCGGTTTGCGATGAAGACGATCCTCGACGGCGTCGATCTCGATATCGAGGCAGGCGAGTTCGTAGCCCTGCTTGGCCGCAGTGGCTCCGGCAAAAGCACGTTCCTCAGGGCTCTTGCCGGTCTGGATCACGGTGTCGAGGGAACCGGCACCCTCGAGACGCCGGAGAGCCTTTCGGTGGTTTTCCAGGACGCCCGTCTGCTGCCCTGGCGCACCGTCATTCAGAACGTCACGCTCGGCTTGACCGGCGTCTCCGGCCAGGAAGCCGGACGGAAGGCTTTGGCGGAAGTAGGACTTGCAGACCGGGAAACGGCGTGGCCGAACCAGCTTTCGGGTGGCGAGCAGCAGAGGGTCGCTCTTGCCCGTTCGCTGGTGCGCGAACCGGCCCTGCTTCTCGCCGATGAGCCGTTCGGCGCGCTCGACGCGCTGACCCGGCTGAAAATGCACGATCTGCTGCGGGAGTTGTGCGCCAGACACCGTCCTGCCGTGCTGCTCGTCACCCACGACGTCGATGAGGCGATTTCGCTGGCCGACCGCATACTGGTTCTCGATGAAGGCCGCCTCATCGAGGATCTCAGGATCGATCTGCCGACGCCGCGCGATCACGGCGATCCGCGCTTTACGCAATTTCGCATCCACCTCCTCAGCCGGCTCGGGGTCGAGCTTCCGGGCCGCAAGGCCGCCTGACATCAGCAACCGTTCAATTTGATCTGGGGATAAGCCAATGAGCACATCGAAACGGCAAATGCGGCTTGGCGCATTCATCATGGCGACGGGCCATCATATTGCCGCCTGGCGCCATCCGGAGGCGCAGGCCGATGCCGGCCTCAATATCGATCACTACCGCGAGCTCGCGCAGACCGCCGAACGCGGCAAATTCGATCTCGTCTTCGTCGCCGACAGTCCGGCGGGATGGGACCGCGCCAAAGACCCGGAAGCGCTTCGCCGCACCGCTCAGGGCGCGCATTTCGAGCCGCTGACCCTTTGGGCGGCCCTCTCGCAGGTGACCAAACATATCGGCTTCGTCGCCACGGCATCGACGACCTACGAGGACCCTTACCTTCTCGCCCGCAGATTTGCGTCGCTGGACTATATCTCCAAGGGTCGTGCGGCATGGAACGTCGTCACGACAGGTGCGGATGTTTCGAAGAATTTTTCAATCGCAGGCCATCCCGCCCATGCCGATCGTTACGAGCGGGCCGAGGAATTCGTCGACCTGGTGAAGGGCTTGTGGGATTCCTACGAGGACGATGCCTTCATCCGCGACAAGGAAAGCGGGGTCTATCTCGATCCCGACAAGGTGCATCTCGTCGATCACAAGGGCAAATTCTTCTCGGTGGCCGGTCCGCTCAACGTCGGCCGTCCGCTGCAGGGCTATCCTGTCATCGTGCAGGCCGGCGCATCGGAACCGGGTCGCGAACTTGCCGCCCGCACGGCCGAAATGATCTTTACCGCCAACCAGACCTTCGAGGATGCGCAGGAATTCTATTCCGACGTCAAAGGGCGGCTCGCCCGCTACGGACGCCGGCCGGACGAACTGCTGATCAGTCCCGGCATATTCCCCGTTCTCGGCGGGACGGAAACGGAAGCCCAGGCGAACTACGACTATATCCAATCGCTGGTTCATCCCTCCATCGCCTGGAATATCCTTGCCCGCCACTACAAGGGCGTCGACCTTTCCGGCTACTCGCTGGATGATCCCGCCCCTCCCCTGCCTGATAATACCGAACTCAACAAGAGCCGCCTCAAGCTGGTTTCCGACCTGGTATCACGCAACAATTTGACGCTACGCCAATTCTATCTGGCGGTCGCCACCGCTCGCGGCCATCGAACGGTTGTGGGAACACCCGAGCAGATCGCCGATGCGATGCAGAGCTGGTTCGAAAACGGTGCCGCCGACGCCTTCAACATCATGCCGCCGATCCTGCCCACCGCCTTGACCGATTTCGTCGATCAGGTCGTCCCGATCCTGCGCAAGCGCGGCCTGTTCCGGCACGAATACGAAGGCACGACGCTGCGGGAGAATCTTGGCCTCCAACGCCCGCCGAATGGCTTTGTGGTTCGGGCAGGGCAGCAGGTGCAGGCGGCAGTATAATTTCCCGGGGGGATTTCCCCCGGTTTCCTTGTTCCAATCACACAGAACTGCAGCATCGCATGAGCAATGATTCCGAATTTCTCTGGTATATTCCGAACGACATCAAAGCCGGTCATCGCGGCGATTCCGCCGTCGAGAACCACAACAGCCTGGATACGCTGACCAGCCACGCAAGGGCGTTGGAGGAACATGGCTGGAAGGGGGCGCTCATCGGCACCGGTTGGGGCCGCCCCGACACGTTTACCGTCGCGGCCTCGCTCGCCGCCCGGACCACCACTTTCGAGCCGCTCATTGCGATCCGCCCAGGCTATTGGCGACCGGCGAACTTCGCTTCCGCGGCGGCGACGCTGGACCATCTGACCGGCGGCCGCGTGCGGATCAACATCGTGTCGGGCAAGGACAACCTGGCTGCCTACGGCGACAGCGAGGGAGATCAGGCACACCGTTATGCCAGGACCAAGGAGTTCATGCGGCTGGTCCGCAGATTGTGGACCGAAGACAACGTCACATTCGGGGGCGAGCACTTCCGGGTCGCTGACTCCACCGTGGTGCCGCACATCCAGGTCCGCGGCGACCGTTGGCACCCCAAATTCTATTTTGGCGGTGCTTCGGAGGCGGCAGAGCGGGTGGCCGCCACGGAGGCCGATGTCCAGCTTTTCTGGGGTGAACCGATCGACGGTGTCCGCGAACGGATCGCGCGGCTCAAGGCGTTGAGCCGGGAACTGGACCGCGACCTCCCGCCGCTGGAATTCGGCCTGCGGATAACGACGCTGGTCCGCGACACCACCGAACAGGCCTGGACCGACGCCGAGGCGAAGGTCGCCGAGATGGCCAGAAGCAAGGGTGCGGGCTGGCATGATCACCAACGCGCGCAGGCCGTCGGCCAGCAGCGGCTGCTCGATCTGCATGAGCGCGGCGACGTCCTCGACGACAACCTCTATACCGCGCCGGGCAAGTTCGGCGGCGGCGGCGCCGGCACCACCTGGCTGGTCGGGTCGGCGGAAGACGTCGCCCGCTCGCTGCGCAAATATCAGGATCTCGGCATCACCCATTTCGTGCTGTCCGACACGCCCTATCTCTCCGAGATCAAGCGGCAGGGCGATCAGCTTCTTCCGCTGCTGCGCGGCTGAAGCCAGAGAAGCCGCGCTCCGGCACCGCAGCTGCAATTCATGCCGATTGCCGAGACCGTTCAGAGCGTCGCGCAGTTCGCGGGCAAGCCGCAGAGCCTTGCTGTGCGGGGGGAGGTTGAAGATTTCGCAACCACCGGGAGAGCGCTCGTCAAATTGTCCATCCGAAAGGCGCAAATGCTATCCAAATAGAGCGCTATAGCCCTGCTCCGCTGGCTCCGTTTACACTCTCTAAAATATATTACTCTAATTTTTTTAGATATCGGGGCGACGTTCTTTGAGGACAGTCACCTTCGCCATGAGGGCGGGTCAGGCACCCGAATTTCGTACGAAATCGGCTTTTATTGCTTTGACGGATGTCCCGTATCTCAAGCGCAATTCCGGGCACCGAGGTGCCTGTCGGATGCACTCGGAGACACCGAGGCTCTGCATTTGAATGAGATATGACAAGCAATCCTGGCTGTCGAGACATCCTTCCAACAAACCTCACCGCGAGGAGAGAGTGCATATGAAGAATATCGTGAGTTTCGGAGTTGTGGCGCGCTTGGCGCTTGGCTTCAGCGTTCTCCTTTTGCTGATGGTCGGCTTGACCATCTATTCGACGGAAAAAGTTGCGCAGATCAACGATAAGCTTGGCACCATCAACGACGTCAACAGCGTGAAGCAGCGGTTTGCCATCAACTATCGCGGCAGCGTGCACGATCGGGCGATCGCCATCCGCGACGTCACTCTGGTGACGTCTGCCGATGAGCGGAAGACCGCCGAGGCATTGATCGAAAAGCTGGCCGCCTCCTACGCCGAGAATGAAAAGCGCATGGCGGATATGGTTGCATCTCCGGCCGGTGCGACGGAACAGGAAAAGACCATTCTCGGTGAGATTGCAGACATCCAGGCGAAGACCAATCCTCTGGTCGCCCAGATCATTGCGCAGCAGGAGAAGGGCGACGGCGAGGCCGCTCGCAAGATCCTGCTCGAACAGGCTCGGCCGGCCTTCGTTGCCTGGCTTGGCGCCATCAACAAATTCATCGACTATCAGGAAGCGCTGAACAAATCGATTGGTGGCGAGGTTCGCAGCACGGCAAGCGGCTTCAAGCCATTGGCGCTGACCGCGCTTGGCATTGCGGCTGTTCTTTCACTGGTTGCCGCCGCCGTGACCGCACGCACGATCGTCGGCCCGCTGGCAAAACTTCAGCTTTCGCTGAAAGCGATGGCGGACGGCAATCTTAACGGTGATCGCCGCCTCGAAGCGCGGGGCGACGAGATCGGCAAGCTTGCACGGGCGGTGGCAGGGCTGCGCGACGCAATTTCAGCAAAGGCCGAACGGGAAGCTGACGCCGAGGCGAAGAGAGCTGTGTCGGAGCGGCATCGGCTCGAGCAGGATGCAGATGAACGCCGCACCCTCGCCGAGCAGACGGACAAGGCTGTCGGCCAGCTTGGCGATGCGCTGCAGGCGCTGGCTGACGGCGACCTCACACAGCAGATTGGCACTCCGTTCATTCCGTCTCTGGAAAAACTGAGAGCCGACTTCAATTCTGCGGTCGAAAAGCTTCGTGCCGCCATGCAGAAGGTTGCCCAGAACGCCAGCGCCATCGCCGCCGGTGCACAGGAGATCCGCTCCTCCTCGGACGATCTCGCCAGGCGGACCGAACAGCAGGCAGCCTCGGTCGAGGAAACCGCCGCTGCCTTGGAAGAGATTACGACCACCGTTGCCGACTCGAGCAACAAGGCTCAGGAAGCCGGCCAGCTCGTCCGCAAGACGAAGGATAGTGCCGAGCGGTCGGGCAGTGTCGTTCGGGATGCGGTCGATGCCATGGGCAAGATCGAATCCTCCGCCACCGAAATCGGCAGCATCATCGGCGTCATCGATGAAATCGCGTTCCAGACCAACCTGCTGGCGCTCAATGCCGGCGTCGAAGCCGCCCGTGCCGGCGAGGCAGGTAAGGGCTTTGCCGTCGTCGCTCAGGAAGTGCGCGAGCTGGCGCAACGCTCCGCCAAGGCGGCAAAAGAAATCAAGGAACTTATCAACGCTTCGAACGGCCACGTCAAAAGCGGCGTGGCCTTGGTTGGCGAGACCGGAAGGGCGCTGAAAGAGATTGCCGAGCAGGTACAGCAGGTCGACGGCAATGTGGGGGCCATCGTCGGCGCTTCGCAAGAGCAGGCGACGGGGCTGAAAGAGATCAATACCGCCGTCAACAAGATGGATCAGGGGACGCAGCAGAACGCCGCCATGGTGGAAGAAGCCACAGCGGCGGCCCACAAGCTCGCCAAGGAAGCCGATGCGCTGTTTCAGCTGCTGGGCCAGTTCAACATTGGTGGAGTAGTGGCACCAAAGCGCGCCTCGCAGCCCGTTGCCGCGGCGCCCCGTTCTCAACCGGCGCCCTCGCCTGCCCGCCAGATGATTGCCAAGGTAGGTAAGTCGTTCCAGACGAACGGGAATGCAGCATTGGCCGGCGATTGGGAAGAATTTTAAGTCGCCCTGATTTCCCTCCAGCCTATGCTGGAACGCCAAAGCGGCATAATTTTGCGAAGGGCAGCGTTTGCTGCCCTTCGCATTTGAATCTTATGCCCGAGCCGGAGTCTTGACCGGAAGCAGGGCACTGACAACAACCGCAACGGCGATGTTGGCTGCAAGCGCCAGCAGTCCGGTATAGACGGTGAAGGGTTCGCCTCCGAGGCTAATCAGATGCAGAGGCTTCCAGCCGGCATCCCAGACGAGGAAAGTACCGCCGCAGAAGCCGACGAACCAGCCGGCAAGCAGGCCGGGTGCACGGAACCAGTTGGTATAGAGGCCGAAGACCAGGGCCGGAAGCGTCTGCAGGATCCAGATGCCGCCGAGCAGCTGCAGGTCGAGTGCGAATTGCGTCGGCAGGAAGATGATGACGAGAAGCGCACCGATCTTCACGACGAGCGAGGTGATCTTTGCAACCTTCGCCTCGCCCGCATCGCTGACGTCAGGATCGACATAGGCTTTCCAGAAATTGCGGGTGAAGAGATTGGCGGCGCCGATGCTCATTACCGCTGCCGGCACCAGTGCGCCGATGGCGATCGCCGCAAAGGCGAAGCCGGAGAACCAGCCCGAAAACAGCGTCTTGAACAGCGTCGGAACGACGTCATTGGCGCTGTCGAGCTTCAGGTTGGCGGCATGCCCCATATAGCCGAGCAGCGCCAGAAGGCCGAGCAGCAGCGTATAGGCGGGCAGCATGATCGCATTCTTACGGATCGTCTTGCCGCTGTTGGAGGCAAAGATGCCGGTCAGCGTATGCGGATACATGAAGGCCGCGAGCGCCGAACCCAAGGCGAGCGTGGCATAGGCGACATACTGGTTGCCACCGAGCAGCAGGTTGCCGGAACCCTTGGCCTGGAAAGCCGCATCGGCCGAGGCAAAGACGTTGGCGTAACCGCCGAGTTTCGATGGGATCAGTGCGACGGCCGCGATCACGACGATATAGATCATAATATCCTTGACGAAGGCGATCAGCGCCGGCGCGCGCAGGCCGGCGGAGTAGGTGTAGAGCGCCAGCACGATAAAGGCGATCGCCAGCGGCAACTCGCCATGCAGCCCGAGCGCCTTCAGCACCGCCGTCATGCCGACGAGCTGGAGGGCGATATAGGGCATGGTGGCGATGACGCCTGTTGCCGCGACGGCGAGTTCGAGACCGCGCGATCCGTATTGACCGTGGACGACGTCGCCAGCCGTCACATAGCCGAAATCCTTGGCGCGTTTCCACAGCACAGGCATGACCATGAAGACGAAGGGATAAACGACGATGGTGTAGGGCAGCGCAAAGAAGCCGTAGGCTCCCACGGTATAGACCAGCGCCGGGACGGCGATCACGGTGTAGGCGGTATAGAAATCGCCGCCGACGAGGAACCAGGTGATCCAGGTGCCGAAGTTGCGTCCGCCGAGACCCCATTCATCGATATGGGCCAGTGTCTCGGGCTTACGCCAACGGCTGGCGACGAAGCCCATGACCGTGACCAAAACGAAAAAGAAGATGAAGACGGCAAGCGCCGTGCCGTTGATGTCAGTCGTCATGGCGGGTGCTCCGATAGGCGATCCAGGTCAACGTCGCGGTGATCGGCACCCAGAGAAGCTGATACCAATAGAAGAAGGGAAAGCCGAAAAGAGACGGCTCGCGGACATTGTAAAATGGCGGCCAGAGCAGACCTATGTAGGGAATGACAAGCAGCCAGAGCGCTGCCTTGCTACGTGGTTTTTCCATGTCGGAATACCTTTCAGGCGCCGCGGGCGGCGGTCGCCATGTTCCAGTTGTCGGCGTGGAAGGCAGGTCTGTCAGCCGGCGGCCGCAGCAGGCCCAGCTTGGGTCGCTCGAGGTTTTCCGACCGATCGGAAGCTGATATAACGCATGTGAATTCCTCCCAACGGCTCGCACTTGGCCAGCCGTGGATGGAGTCCTATGGCGCCGGTTTTAAGCTCGCAAGATCGAGGCGGCGCTGAAATGCCGGGGCCTACCCAGAAGTGGGTAGATGCAATTTATCCGACTTTCGAGACGATGCCGTGATCGAGCGCATAGCGGATGAGGCCCGCTGTAGTGGCGATACCGAGCTTCTTCTTGAGGTTCTTGCGATGGGTTTCCGCGGTGGCGGAGGTGATCCCGAGCGTTTCGGCGATCTCCTTGTTGCTTCTGCCGGCAACGATCAGCCCGAGAATGTCGCGTTCGCGCGGCGTCAGGGGATCGGTTCCCTCCTCCGCGCGTTCGCCCATCAGCGCGTCGAAGACGCCGGAGGAGAAATATGTCCCCCCGCCCGCCACGGTCTCGATGGCCGAGACGATCTCGTCGGTCGAAACGTCCTTCAGGATGTAACCGGCAGCGCCGTGCATGACCGAAGAGGAAATATACTCGCGGCTGTCATGCATGGAGAGCATCACCACCCGCGCCTGGGGAAGTTCGTTCCTGAACAATTCGATCGCATCGATGCCGCTCAGCTTCGGCATGTTGATGTCCATCAGCACGACCTGCGGCAGAACTTGCCGGCCGATCTCCAGCCCCGCTTGCGCGAGCCCCGCCGTGCCGGCGACTTCGATATGGTCGAATGTTTCGAGCACGGCCTTCAACCCATCCAGCACCAGCGGATGGTTGTCGATCAAGAGCACCCTGATTTTCGGGCGTTCCGTCATGCGGCTTCTGCCTGCTTGCCGGCGGGGAGATTGGCCGATTTCGGCAGCATCGCCGTCAGCGTCGTGCCGGCCTCGCTACTGTTGATTAACAGCAGGCCGCGGAAGTGGGCCATCCGCTCCTGCATATTGCGCAGGCCGAGACCTGATCTGCCGGAGACCCCGTCTTTAATGCCGTCGAAGCCGGTACCGTTGTCGGTGATCGTCATGCGAGCCCGACCGCCGTCGCTCCAGAGCTTGACCGCAAGCTTGGAGGCGCCCGAGTGGCGTTCGACATTGTTGAACGCTTCCTGGGCGACACGATAAAGTGCGGTATTGGCTTCGGCCTTCAGCGTGTCGGTGAAGTTCGAAGCGTCGATCTTCGTCTCGATCCCCGTCCGCTCGGCAAAATGATAGCAGAGTGCCTCCAGCGCCGCCGTCAGGCCGAGGTCGTCGAGCACACGCGGGCGCAGATCGTGCGACAGCCGCCTGATTTCCTTGATGGCGCCGTTCAGCGCCTCGACACCGCGGTCGATGGTGACAGCCGCATCGTCGACATTGGTCCTGACCTTGCGGCCGGCAAGGTCCATCGCATAACGCACGCCGACGAGATTTTGGGAAATGCCGTCGTGCAACTCGCGGGCAAGCCGCGCGCGCTCTTCTTCCTGCGTATCGATGACCCGCTGTGTCAGCTGCTTGAGCCGGCTGTCGGCCATGCGGCGCTCATGGAACGTCAGCAGCATGCAGGTGGTGAAAACGACAAGCACCGAAGGCACGGCGATCAGCGCGACGATGACAAAGGTCCGTTTTATGTTGGCGCGCATAACCGCGTTGGCGGTGGCACTTTGGGCAAAGACGTCATCCAGATAAACGCCGGTGCCGACGACCCAGTGCCATTTGTCGAGGCTGACAACGAAGGAGAGCTTGTCGGCGATCTGTCCGGTCGATGGTTTCTGCCATTTGTACTGATGCAGGCCCCCGCCTGCTCTTGCCGTGGCGATCAGCTCGGCAATGACCTTGTCGCCATCCGGATCGGTGAGGTCGAGCCAATTGTGCCCATGTCGGAAGCTCTGGCGCGGATGGACGATGTTGTTGCCGTCGTAATCGTAGACGAAGAAATATCCGTCCTTGCCGTAGTCGAGCGAAGTCAGGATCGCCGCCACCTGTTGCTTGGCGGCTTCGTTGTCGGCACCGGCATTGTCATAGATCGTCTGGATGGCGGACAGGGCAAGGTTGGTCAGATTGAGGATCTCGGCTTCCTTGGTCTTCAGCATGTTCTGCTCGAACGTGTCGATGCTGTTCTTGGCAAGGTTTGCCGATTGCCAGGTGATGAAGGTGGTGATCGCAAGGATCGAAATGACGAGCGGAACGATCGCCAATGCGATGATCTGGTGTCGTAACGTCAACGATCATTCCTCCCGAGAATTTGCGCCGGGAATTATGCCCTTTGTCAAATGCGAGTCCAGCGGCTTGTCGCTGCCCATCTGTCGCGCGGGAAGCAATGCCGGCGGGGCATCGCCTCCGCGCTAGTCCAGCGGCACGAACAGGCCGAGCTTGACGTCCCGCAGCACGACATTCGTGTGCATGCGGCGGATCTGCGGATTGTCAGCCATGATCAGGGCGGCGATATCGTCATAATGCTCGACGTCGCGGGCGGTGACGATCGCGATCAGATCGACCGCACCGGTGACATAATAGACCTGCTGAATATGATCCTGCTTTTCCGCCCAGAGGCGGAACTTCGCCAGCGCGTCGTAATTGTCCCGCTCGATCTCCATCCCGACGATGAACACCATCGCTGTGCCCGTCGCCTTGCGGTCGACGACGGCGACCTCCGCCTTGATGATCCCTTCCTCGCGCAGCCGCTTCAACCGCCTCTGCACGGCCGACACCGACAGTCCGATCCGTTCGGCAATCGTTTCGGCTTTCAGCTGGCAGTCGCGCTGAACGATATCGAGAATGTCACGGTCAAAACGATCGAGCTGTTCCATTGTCAAATCCTAGTTCTCGCCGCAGCAATTCGCGCATTCTGCCGTACTTGCCGCATGAAGAAGATTATTTTGCCTAAAATATGCAGAATAGATGAAAACTGCGGGAAAAAACCGCGTTAATTCATCATTATCCTTCGCAAGCTCAACTCAGCCGGAACCATGCATGCCAGATCAACCCTTTCCTGCTCTTCGCGTCGAAGATCTCCATAAAAGCTTCGGCTCGCAACAGGTTCTCAAGGGTATCTCGACGCAGGCCGAGAAGTCCGATGTGATTTCTATCATCGGCTCGTCGGGCTCCGGCAAGAGCACTTTTCTCAGATGCATCAATTTCCTGGAAACGCCGGATCGCGGCCGCATCGCGGTGAACGGCGAGGAGATCGCGCTGAAGATGGGGCGGGGCGGCCGGCTGCAGCCGCGCAGTTGGCGGCAGATCGAACGGATACGGACCGGACTGGGGATGGTCTTCCAGAGTTTCAATCTCTGGGCTCATCGGACGGTGCTGGAAAACGTCATCGAGGCGCCGGTGCACGTCATGGGCATTTCACGGCGCGAGGCCATCGAAAAGGCGGAGGCCCTGCTCCACAAGGTCGGGCTCTTCGATAAACGCGACGCCTACCCCGCTTTCCTCTCCGGCGGCCAGCAGCAACGCGCGGCGATTGCGAGAGCCCTCTGCGTCGACCCTGCTGTCATGCTGTTCGACGAACCGACATCGGCGCTCGATCCGGAGCTGGTCGGCGAGGTCCTGAAGGTCATCCGCGATCTCGCGGAAGAAGGCCGGACCATGCTGATCGTCACGCATGAAATGCGCTTCGCCCGCGATGTATCCAGCCGTGTCCTGTTCCTCCATCAGGGACGGATCGAGGAAGAAGGCCCGCCGGAGCAGATATTCGGGGCGCCGGTCAGCGCCCGCTGCCGGGAGTTCACCGGCCTCAGCGCCCACTGATGCGCATCATCGACAACACAAACCAGGAGAATCCTGCGAATGAAACTGCTCCCCACGCTTTTTGCCGGCGCGGCACTCGTGCTTTCCGCCGTCACCGCACAGGCCGAAGTCCGCTTCGGTGTCATGAACGAATCCTATCCGCCCTTCTTCGCCAAGGACGCCTCCGGCCAATGGCAGGGATGGGAGATCGACCTGATGAACGCTGTGTGCGAGGAGATGAAGGAGAAATGCTCGATCGTCGAAATTTCCTGGGATGGTCTCATTCCGGCTCTTCAGAGCAAGAAGTTCGACGTGATCTGGTCGTCGATGTCGAACACCGCGGAACGCTCGAAGGTGATCGACTTCACCGACAAATATTATAACACGCCGAGCACCTTGATCGGCCCCAAGGACCAGAAGCCGGGCGCCACTGCCGAGGACGTGAAAGGCAAGACCATCGGCATCCAGGTGTCGACGATCCAGTCGGAATATTACAAGAAGTATTTCGCCGCCGCTGCCGAGGAAAAGACCTACCAGACGCTCGATGAGGCGTTTCAGGACCTCGCCTCCGGCCGTATCGACTATGTCTTCGGCGATTCACTGGCGCTTGATGCTTTCCTCAAAAGCGATGGCGGCAAGGATTGCTGCGCCAAGATGGGCGACGTTGCCGACGACAAGGAGATTCTCGGCGCTGGCGTTTCGGGCGGCCTGCGCAAGGAAGACACTGAGCTGAAGGCCAAGCTGAACACGGCGATCGCTGCCGTCCGTGCCAGTGGCCAGTATGATACTATCAACAAGAAATACTTCGATTTCGACATCTACGGCGCAAAGTAAGCAGCCGGAACGATGGCGACTGCGCAACAAGGTATTCTGGACCTGCTGTCTCCCTATCCTCCGGGATGGGGCGGCGTCCTTTTGGCAGGTGCGGTCTCCACGGTCGCCATCTCGGCTTGCGCTTTTGCGATCGGCTTGCTGCTTGGCACCGGCGGCGCGCTGGGAAAGCTCTCTGGTAACCGCATGCTGCGCCTGCTGCTCGATCTCTATACCACGCTGATCCGCGCCGTTCCCGAGTTGATCCTGATCGTCGGGCTCTATTATGCCGGCACCGATGGCCTCAACCGGCTGCTCGCCGCGTTGGAGCTGCCGCCGGTCAATGTGAACGGCTTTGTCGCAGCCGTCGCCGTGCTGGGCTTCGTCCAGGGTGCCTACATGACGGAGGTGCTGCGCGGTGCGATCCTCGCCATTCCCGTCGGCCAGATCGAGGCCGCCAAAGCCTTCGGCATGGGGCCGGTGCGGAGGTTCCGCCGTGTCCTGCTGCCGGCGCTTCTGCCAAACGCGCTGCCGGGCCTTGCCAATCTGTGGATGTCGGTCACCAAGGACAGCGCGCTGGTCGCCGTCGTCGGCTACCAGGAACTGGCGCTCGCCACCCGTCTTGCCGGGGCAAGCACCAAGCATTACTTCGTCTTTTTCCTTGCTTCGGCCCTTCTCTATCTCGCCATCACGCTTGTTTCCAACGTCGTCTTCAAACTGATCGAGGGACGGGTACGGCGGGGACAGCCGCGCCTTGCCTGAAGAAAGCGCCCCATGAGTTTCACCTGGATCTCTTCCTATTGGCCGCTGCTTCTGACAGGCGCCTGGCAGACCGTTTGCCTGCTGGTGATCTCCGTGGTGTTCGGCTTCATCATCGCCATAGGCCTCGCCTTCGCGCAGGTCAGCGGCGGCAGGCTGACGCGGCTCCTGGCGCGCAGCTACTGCACCTTCTTTCGCGGCACGCCACTGCTGATACAGCTGTGGCTTCTCTATTATGGGGTTGGCTCGCTGCTGCCCATGGTCCCCGGCATCCGCCAGAGCCTGTTCTGGCCGATCCTGCGCGAGGGCTTCTTCTTCGCCGCCGTCAGTTTTACCCTGAACTATGCAGCCTATGAGGCCGAGGTGTTGCGCGGCGCGCTGCTTGCCGTTCCCAAGGGCGAGCTCGAAGCGGGCCGGGCCTTCGGCCTGTCGCCCTGGATGCTGACCCGCCGCATCTGGTTGCCTCGCGCCATTCGCATCGCCCTGCCGACGATTGCAGGAGAGATCGTCATGCAGCTCAAGGCGACGCCGCTCGCCTTTACGGTGACGGTGATGGATCTTTACGCCGTGGCAAACAAGGTTCGCCAGGACACGCTGCTCGTCTATGAACCGCTGCTGGTCGTCACCCTCTTCTATCTCGCGCTGACCGCGGTGACCGCCCGCGTCTTTCGAGGGCTCGAAGCGCAGGTGCCGGTTCGCCGCTAGGCCGACGGAAAAGGACTGGCCCATGAATTCCCTGGCGCACGAACCACGTGCACCCCGCCCACTTTGTTATGAAAAGCCCGGCGCCGCTGACGGCGCGACAGCCTGAATGGAGACCTCTTGATGAGCACGACACGAATTCTCGATGGCGGCATGAGCCGCGAACTGTTGCGGCTGGGCGCCGAACTGAAACAACCGGAATGGTCGGCATTGGCGCTGATCAACGCGCCGGATATCGTCCGTAGAGTACATCAGGAATTCATCGCCGCCGGCTCTGAGGTCATCACGACAAACAGCTATGCGCTCGTACCCTTTCACATCGGCGAGGACCGGTTCTGGAAGGAGGGCGCGGCGCTGATCCGTCTCGCCGGTCGCCTGGCGCGCGAAGCGGCCGATGCCGCCACGGATCGCAAGGTGCTGGTCGCTGGCTCGCTGCCGCCGATCTTCGGCTCATATGAGCCTGAGAATTTTCAGCCTTCGAGGGTGCAGGATTATCTCAAGGTGCTTGTCGAAAACCTATCTCCCTTCGTCGATATATGGCTCGGCGAGACGTTGAGCCTGATTGCCGAGGCAGAGGCTGTTCGCAAGGCGGTGGCGACGTCGGACAAGCCGTTCTGGATTTCGTTCACATTGGCGGACGACGAGGCAGCCATAAGGGGCGGCGAACCGAAGCTTCGCTCCGAGGAAAGGGTCGAGGAGGCGGCATCCTGGGCGGTTTCATCGGGCGCCGAAGCCCTCCTGTTCAATTGCAGCAAGCCCGAGGTCATGCAGGCGGCGGTGGAGACGGCGGCGGGCGTGTTCAGGACAATGGACGCTTCCATCGAAATCGGCGTCTATGCCAATGCCTTCGAAGGGGAAACAGGCGAGGCAGCCGCCAATGAAGGCCTGCATGAGACCCGAAACGATCTGAACGACGATGCCTATTCGCGCTATGCCTGCTCCTGGGCCGAGGCCGGCGCGACGATCATCGGCGGCTGCTGCGGCATCGGCGCTGCCCATATCCATCGCCTGAAGAAGACGCTTTTGGATTAAAGCGGCACGTCAGGAGATCGGCTATGTCGCAATTGTCATTTGGTGTTTGACGCCGTCTTCTGGAGTTCGAGCAGAAGCTCGATCAACTTCGGGGCCATCTCCCTGATTTCCGAAAGGTGGACGGCGCTCAGTCTCGTCAGAAGCGCATCCGCCTTGTCCGTCAGGAGAATGGTCTGGCGGCGCCTGTCGGCCGGATCGGCATGGCGTTCGACCAATCCGGCATCCGACAGCCGCCCGACAAGCTCGGTCGCCGTATGCGGCGCGATGATCAGCCGCTCGGCCAGCATGCCGATGGTCATGGCGCCGCCGCGTTGTCCCTTGATCGCCAAAAGGGCCTGATGCTGCTGTACGGGCAATCCCTCCGACTGGGCGGCCGAGGCGCTGAAGTCCATGAACTGGCGAAGCGCAAATCGGAGGTCGGCGAGAGCTTCGTAATCCTCTTGCCTCAGCGGCGGCGCGGTCTTCTTCAAAGCACTTCTCCTCTGCCGCAACGGCTGCCAGGATCGGCAGGCCATGCCGCCATCATCGAATAGATGGGCAGTCGCCAGCCGGTCAAGTGAGGCATCTTCATCGAACATTTTCGCCTTCATGCTTTCGCCCGTTGATTTATATCGCATCACGATATATTGACCCGCCTCAAGCGTTTCCATTCCGGCGTAGCAGAGGCTTCCATGGCGCAGCATCCACCAAACAACCGGCCGCACGATTTCACCGGCGGTCTTTCCCGGCGCGAGGCCGGCGATTTCACCACCGACAGGCGGGTCCTCATCCTGGTCGGCATGTCCATCATTGTCGGCACGTCAGGCGCGTTTGCAGCCTGGTGTCTCGTCAGCCTGATCGCGCTGGTGACGAATGTCATCTGGTTCGGGGAGATCGGCATCCAGCCCGCCTCTCTGGCTGCGGTGCAGCGCTCGCTGTGGGTGGTGCTGGTTCCGCCACTGGGTGGACTTGCCATCGGATTGATGGCCCGTTTCGGGTCGGAGAAGATCCGCGGCCACGGCATTCCTGAGGCGATCGAGGCCATTCTGATCGGCGGTAGCCGGATGTCGCCGAAGGTCGCGGTCCTCAAGCCGCTGTCGTCGGCAATCTCCATCGGAACCGGCGGCCCGTTCGGCGCCGAGGGGCCGATCATCATGACGGGCGGTGCGATCGGATCGCTTTTCGCGCAATTCTTTCACATGAGTGCCGCCGAGCGGAAGACGCTGCTCGTTGCCGGCGCCGCCGCAGGCATGACGGCCATCTTCGGTTCGCCGATCGCCGCGGTCATGCTGGCGGTCGAACTGCTGCTGTTCGAATGGAAGCCGCGCAGCTTCATTCCCGTTGCCGTTGCCGCCTGCGTGTCGATCTGCTGGCGCCCGCTGCTGTTCGGCGTAGGCCCGCTGTTCCCGACCCACTTCCAGGTGGCCTTGCCCTGGTGGGGTATTTTCGCCTGCGCGGCGATGGGCATCTTCTCCGGCCTGCAATCGGGATTGCTGACGACGCTGCTCTACCGGATCGAGGACCTGTTCGAAGCCTTGCCGATCCACTGGATGTGGTGGCCGGCACTTGGCGGTCTCGTCATCGGTCTCGGCGGCCTGATCGAACCGCGGGCAATGGGCGTCGGCTACGACATCATCGATGGCTTGCTCAACAATCGGCTGCTCGCCCCGGCGGTCATGTCGATCCTGCTGGTGAAGACCATCATCTGGCTCTTTGCCCTGTCGTCGGGCACCTCCGGTGGCGTGCTCGCGCCGCTTCTGATTTTCGGCGGGGCTCTCGGATGGCTGGTCGGCTTGGTCATGCCGGGCAATGACCCCGGCTTCTGGGCGCTGCTCGGAATGGCGGCGATGATGGGTGGAACCATGCGTGCGCCGCTGACGGGCACCTTCTTTGCGATGGAAATCACCGGCGACGTCAGCACCCTCGTTCCGCTGCTTGCCGCAACCGTGGTGGCCTATGCCGTCACCGTCCTTCTGCTGCGCCGCTCGATCCTCACCGAGAAGATCGCCCGCCGCGGTCAGCACATCACCCGCGAATATGGCGTCGATCCGTTCGAACTGGCGCGCGCAAGGGAGATCATGATCAGCGATGTCGACACGCTTCCCGTCGCCATGACGGTGGGGGAGGCGTGCGACTTCTTTGCCTCGCAGCAGAAAACGCACCGGATCTATCCGGTGGTCGACGCAGCAGGCAGGCTGTCCGGCGTCGTATCCAGAGCCGACGCTTTGCTCTGGCAGGGCAATCCGGACCTCGCCAGTCAGACGCTTGCGGAAAACGTGACGGACGGTTCCGTTCCGGTGGGGCATCCTGACGATACGGTCGCATTCATCGCCGACCTGATGCTGTCCACCGGCGACGGACGCATTCCGATCGTCGATCCGGCGTCCGGGAAATTATGCGGCCTGATCGCCCGCAAGGATTTGCTGCGGCTGCGCAGTTCCTACAGGTCGGCCGAACTGGATCGGCGGCCCTATCTTACCGCCGGCTCGAAGAGCAAGTCGCTGTAGCGGCCCGCGGGCGTCCTCCGCATCGCTACTGCTACTGCCGCGCGGCGCATGGATCAGGTCCCATGCGCCCGCGCTGACGCTTGAAGACTTCAATGCAGTCCGAACAGGTTCAGCAGCTCTTCGCGGTGTCGAACGAATTCCGGTGCGCTGCGGTCGCGAGGCCGGGGCAGATCGATTTCGATCAGACGCGGCTCGCCGCCCTTCTCCCGTGGCAGGATCAGGATCCGGTCGGCCAGATAGATCGCCTCCTCGAGATCATGGGTGACGAGGATGGTCGTCACATCCTCATCGCGCCAGATCCGTGCGAGTTCCTGCTGCATGCCGATCTTGGTCATCGCGTCGAGCGCGCCGAGCGGTTCGTCGAGCAGCAGGATCTCGGGCTGGACGGCCAGAGCCCGGGCGATGCCGACGCGCTGCGCCATGCCGCCCGACAGCTGCCGGGGATAGGCAGCCTCGAATTGCTGCAGGCCGACGAGCTTGACATAATGACGCGCCCGTCCCCTCGCCTGCTCACGCGACAGGCCGCTGGTTTCCAGCCCGAAGGAGACATTGTCGAGCACATCAAGCCAGGGCAGAAGGCGCGGTTCCTGAAAGATGACGGCGCGCTCCGCGCCGACGCCTCGCACCGCCTTGCCATCGACGAGAACCTCTCCCGTGTCGGAATCCTCAAGGCCTGCCAGAACCCTGAGCAGGGTCGTCTTGCCCGAGCCGCTGGCACCGACGATGGCGAGGCTTTCGCCGGAGCGGACGTGGAGGTTGATATCCCTGAGAACCTGCAGAGGTGTCCCGTTCAATCTGTAGGATTTGGAGAGGTGACGGATCGTCACCTCCCCGCGGCGCGTGTCCTCAGCGATGCTCATCATCATTCCTCAGTTGCTTGCCGGCCTGGCATCGGTGGTCAAGAGGATGTCTTTAGCCGCCAGCTGGCCCTGCTTCAGCTTGCCTTCGCGAACCAGGACGTCGATCCAGAACTGGATGTCGCGCTCGACCGGCAGGCCGCCGGCACGCACCCCATAGCCTCGGAAGTACTGTGCGATATCAGCGTTCTCACCACGCTCGCTGAGCGCCTTGGCGAGGATCTTCTTGGTTTCCTCCGGATGCTCGCGGGCGTAGTCGAGAGCGCGAGCCGACTGCTCGACGAAAATCTTTGCAGCTTCAGGATGCTCGCGAGCGAAATCACGGCGCAGGACCACGAATCCCCCGGCGATGTCGCCAAGCACGTCGGTATCGTCAAAAATCGGACGCAGGCCGCCATTCTTCAGTGCAGCCCCCTCGAAGGTCGTCTGCCAGTAACCGAAGGCGGCAATATCGACCTGCTTGGAGCGCAATACCTGCTCGAGCTGCGGCCCGGGAACGACAAGCTGATTGGCTGCGTCGGCCGGCAGGCCGACGGAATGTAAGGCTTCGCGGATGGTGTAGTCGAGATGCGCGCCGAGCGTATTGACCGCGATGCTCTTGCCGGCAATGTCCTTGATACTCTTGATCGGGCTGTCTTCCAGCACGTAGAAGGTCGACTGGACCTCGTCATTGATGCCGTTCGAAGGATAGGCGGCGACGAAATCATTGCCGCCGATGATCGAATTCAAAACGGCGGAGGTTGCGGCGCTGCCGATCTCGACATCACCCGATGCCAGGGCGATCAGGGAGGCCGGGCCGCCCTGGGCGTAGCCGACATTTTCCAGCGTGATGCCCGTTCCGTCGAAATAGCCGAGTTCGGCGGCGAGTTCATGGGCGGCAAGACCACCCTGGCTGGCGAGGTAGCGCAGCTTCACCGTGTCGGTGGCTGCGGCCGGCGTCGCAAGACCGAGGGCGATCGCTGCCGGCAGGAGGAGGTTGCGAGGATGGAATGTCATGTGGCGGTGCCTTTCGGAAGAGGAAAATCGGGAAAGCAGTTCAGCGGCTCGGCTGAGACCAGCGGCAGAGACGGCGCTGCAAGAGAACGAGCAAGGCATTGGCGGCAAGCCCGAGGAAGGCGAGCAGAAGGATCGCCGCAAACATCAGCGGGATCTGAAAATTGTACTGTGCGTTCATAACCTGGAAGCCGATGCCCTTGTTGGCGCCGATCATCTCGGCGGCAATCAGCAGCAGAAGCGCAGTCGTCGCCGAAAGACGCAGGCCGACGAAGATTGCCGGCACCGACGCCGGCAGGATGACGCGGCGGAAGATGGTCAGCGGTCCGGCGCCATAGGTCCGCGCCATCTCGATGAGCTTCTTGTCCACCTCCTTGACGCCGCCGATCGTGGCGAGCAGCACTGGAAACAGTGTGGCCCAGAAGATCACGAAGATCTTGGATGTTTCGCCGAGGCCGAGCAGCAGGATGAAGACCGGGTAGAGCGCCAGCGCCGAGGTCTGGCGGAAGAGCTGCAGGATCGGATCGAGCGCCTGTTCGACTGCACGAACCTGGCCCATGAACAGGCCGAGCGGAATGCCGATCACCACGGCAAAGGCGAAGGCGGTTCCGGATCGCTGCAGACTGATGGCGATGTCATCGAGCAGCGCGCCGTTGGCAAGATTGGTCCAAAGAGCAGACAGGATCACATTCAAGGGCGGGAAGATAGCGGGATTGACCCAGCCTCTGGTGCTCGACACTTGCCAGAACACGAGGAAGCCGATGAGAAGGCCATAACGCGGCAAAAGCGATGCGAGCAGCCCGCGCACTTGCGAGGCGAGAGTGGAAATATGGCTTTCGCTGTTTTTCAGGCGGCCGAAGCTTCTCGGAAGAACCTGGTTGATTTCATAGGACATCGACCGCTCCTCACTCTGCTGCCTGGAGAGCTGCTTGTTCTGCAGCCCATCTATTGGTCGGGAAAGGCAGGCCGAGGTTTTCCCGAAGCGTCTTGCCCTCATAGGCCGTGCGGAACAGGCCGCGGCGCTGCAGCTCCGGGATGACCAGATCGACGAAATCGTCGAGCGCCGTCGGCAGCCAGGGCGGCAGAATGTTGAAGCCGTCGGCCGCTTCGTTCTCGAACCATTTCTGCAGTGTATCGGCGATCTGTTCGGGCGTGCCGACGATGGTGTAGTGGCCGCGGGCCGACGCGATCCACTGATAGAGCTGGCGGATGGTGAAGTTGTTTTCGTCGGCGATCTGGCGGATGAGGGCTTGGCGGCTCTTCATGCCTTCCGTCGGCGGTGCGGGCGGAAGAGGCCCGTCGAGGTCATAGCCGTGCAGGTCGAGCGTGCCGCCGGTCAGGCCATTAAGGAGGCCGATCCCGTCCTCTTCGACGATGAGCGAGGTCAGACGGTCGTATTTCTCGCGCGCCTCCGCCTCGGTCCTACCGACGAAAGCGGATACGCCGGGCATGACGAGGATATGATCGGGGTTTCGGCCGAGAGCGCGGGCGCGTGCCTTGATGTCCCGATAGAACTCCTGGGCGGTTTCGATATGCTGATGGGCGGTGAAGATGACTTCGGCCGTTGCTGCGGCGAGCCCGCGCCCATCTTCGGATTGCCCGGCCTGGACGATGACGGGATGCCCCTGCGGCGATCGCGAGATGTTGAGGGGACCGCGCACGCTGAAATGTTCGCCGCGGTGATCGGTGTCGTGCAGCTTCGCTGGGTCGAAGAACACGCCGGATTGCTTATCCCGAATGAAGGCGTCGTCCTCGAAGCTTTCCCAGAGTTTGCGGACGACCTCGACGTGCTCGGCGGCGCGGCGATATCGATCCGCATGCGGAAGCTGCGTATCGCGGTTGAAATTCTGCGCCGTCAGGTCGCCCGTCGTGGTGACGACATTCCAGCCGGCGCGACCCTCCGAGATCAGATCCAGCGAGGCGAATTTGCGGGCGGTCGTGTAAGGCTCTTCGTAGGTGGTCGAGGACGTGGCGATGAAGCCGAGATGGGTGGTGAAAGGCGCAAGGGCGGAGAACAATGTCACGGGTTCGAAGCCGGCCACGCGGGCGTTGCCGCCTTCGCGCGCACCGCCAAAACCGACAGCCAGCCCGTCGGCGAGGAAATAAGCATCGAAGAGGCCACGCTCAGCCGTCAAGGCAAGACGTTTGTGAAACTCGAAACTGGTCGCGCCGTCGGCCGGCTGGTCCGGATGCCGCCATGACGCAACATGCTGTCCGCCACCGGGAAGAAATGCCCCAAGCCTGATTTTCCGTGTCATTTCGTGTCCTCTCCGTTTTCCGTCAACAGCCCGGTCTTCCCCAGGGCCAAGTATTCAATTGGCTGTTGGGTTGCTAAAATACGTTCTCCATAGAATTTATAGAGAAACTGAATTTCGTAGTTTCGGAGGAAGGGTGAATAGATTTCCCGGTTTGGCATGAAATTGGAAATCAACGGTCAGGGCGACTATCCGGGGGTATGCGGGCGCGGACCGGCAGATGGGATCTGCGGGCGTGGCGAAGAGCCCGGCGGAGACGACAAATAGCAATAGGTCTTCTTAGCGTCTTATGCCCGCTTACAGCACCGCCGGAGCGAGCAGGATCCAGTTTGACGAGCATGCAAGGGAATGGCGGCTTTCGCACGAACGTCCGTGCTAGCTGAAATCAATGCCTTCATGTGCTCAGGGCATCAGCCTCGTTTTGGCCGAGTCGGGGCATGGTCGAGGCCGGCGGCGGCCTTCTTCAGGCAGTCGAGGTAGCGGTCCCGGTTGGCGATGCCATCGTCGCGTGGCGTGACGAGGCAGAGCGTTGCGGCTGCATGGCCTTCCTCGCCCCGCACCGGTACGGCAAAACAATGGGTGAAGCTGTCGACGATGCTGTTGAAGGTGAAGAGACCTTCACGTTCGGCCTGGCGCACCTCGGCGATGAAGGTTTGCGGCTCGAGCCATTCGCCGTTCGGCAGGCGAAAATCCTGCGGCGGAATGAAGTTCAGGATGTCCTGATCCGACAGATGCGCGACGAGCAGGCGGCCCGACGCCGTCCACGGGATCGGCACCGACTGCCCGACGTCCGTCGAAATGCGGAAGGGGCGCGCGCCTTCGCGCATGCGAACGACCGTGTATCTGTTTCCATCCAGCATGCAGAACTGCGCCGTCTCCCGCGTCTCGTCGGCAAGCTGTTCCAGCGCCGCCTCGCATTCGCGGGTGAAGTCGAAATGGTTCTCATAGGCTGCGCCGAGGAAATACAGTTTGCGGCCGAGATAGACACGCCCCTCGCCGCCGGTGAATTCCAGGATGCCATTCTGCAGCAGCAGGTTGACGAGCTCGTAAACCGATGAGCGCGGTGCGCCGATCTGCGCGGCGATTTCATTCGGCTTCAGGGCCTGCCGTTTCTGGCGCAGGAAATCGAGGATCTCGAAGGCGCGGTCGAGCCCTCGGGCGCGTTTACCGGCTGCTTCGTCCTGAACTGCATCCATTGCTATCGATCCTTTTTTGTCCGGCAAAGCTTTTCAAGCCGACTGCCGCATCTGTTAATCGATCCCGTCATTCGTCGCGAATGAAATTTCCCCACCCCTCTTGCGAGGTAGAAAAATCGGCATAAGATCGCGTCGTCCGGTATATAGATCATATGTACATTATATTGGACATTGATGGCAAGCCGTCAACGCTGCCGCACACAAAAAAGGGGATCGACATGAAGAATCTTGAAAACGGCATTTCCGCTTCACTACGCCGCCGCCTTCTCGCGGGTGCTGCCGCCGCTGCGGCACTCCTCGTCTTTTCGGCCGGCACAGCCTCGGCCGCCGCCAATTGCATCAAGGGTGACAGGAAGGCGCCCTATACGATCGGCTGGGCAAACATCTACTCGGTGCCGACCTGGATGAAGCAGACCGAAGGCACCATCACGGCTGAAGTGGAGGAACTGAAGAAGGCGGGCTTCGTCAAGGATCTGATGATCACGGACGCGCAGGGTAACGCCCAGACGCAGATCCAGCATATCCAGTCGATGATCGACGCCAATGTCGATGCCATCGTCGTGATCGCCGGTTCCTCCAACGCGCTTGACCGCGTCATATCAGATGCCTGCGACAAGGGCATCGCCGTCGTGAATTTCGACAGCCTTGTCAACACCGACAAGGTGACGGCGAAGATCAACACCGATTCCAACGAATGGGGCGCGACCGCTGCCAAGTGGATGGTCAGCCAGCTCGGCGGCAAGGGCAAGATCATCATCATGAACGGCCCGGCCGGCATTTCGGTGAGCGACGACCGCCGCAAGGGCGCCCAGCCGGTCCTCGACGCCAATCCCGGTCTCCAGGTGATCACCGAGACGAACACGGAATATAACGTCGCCCCGGCACAGGAAGCGATGACCAGCCTGCTCTTCGCCAATCCCGAAATCGACGGCGTGCTGTCGCTCGGCGGCGCGCTGTCGGCCGGCTCGGTGCTGGCCTTCGAGCGTCAGGGCCGCGACCAGGTGCCGACAACAGGCGAAAACGCCAGGCAGTTCCTCGAACTCTGGAAGGAGAAGGGCCTGAAGGGCTGGGCCACCATGCAGCCCAACTGGCTCGGCGCGCTGTCCGTTTACACCGCCGTGCAGGCGCTGGAAGGCAAGGACGTTCCGCCTTTCGTCAAGGTGCCGCTGCCTGTCATCGACGACAGCACGATCGGCAGCTACCTCGCCCGGGCCGACAAGTTCCCGGCTGACGGCTATATCTACTCGGACTACGACAAGGCGCTCTTCGACAAGCTGCTTGCCGCCAAGTAGTCCCCGCGCAGAGGAAGCCGTCATGACGGAAGAAAGACCCCTGCTGGAAGCCCGGCAGGTGTTCAGGGGATTTTTCGGCAATCCCGTTTTGAAGGGCGTCGATATCGCCCTTCTGCCAGGCAAGGTTCACGCCCTGCTCGGCGAAAACGGCGCCGGCAAATCCACGCTGATCAACCTCCTGTCCGGCGCTCTCCAGCCGGACGGCGGTTCCATCCTGGTCGACGGCAAGCCGGTCGAGCGCTTCAGCCCGGCGGCCGCGCGCGCTGCCGGCATTGCTGTGGTTCAGCAGGAGCTGAGCCTCACGGCCAGTCTCTCGATAGCCGAAAACATCGGGCTCGGCGCCTTTCCGCGCCGGTTCGGTCTCATTGATTACAGAGCGCTCCATCGCGGCGTGTCAGATGTCTGCGATATGGTGGGGCTTACCGAGCCGCTCGACATGCCGGTCACCGATCTGGCACTGGGCCGCCGCCAGATGGTGGAGATCGCCAAGGCCCTGTTTCGCAAGCCCCGCGTGCTCATTCTGGACGAGCCGACTTCGTCGCTTTCCGCCCACGAAGCCGGCATCCTTGCCCGCCTGATCGGGACGCTCAAGGACCGCGGCACGGCACTTCTCTATATTTCCCACCGCCTCAACGAGGTGCAGGCGCTCTGCTCGCACGTCACGGTGCTGAAGGACGGCCTGGTCACCGCCGACCAGTCGCTGTCCGGCATCGACGGCGAAGGGCTGGTGCGCCTGATGGTCGGTCGCGAGACCGGCGACCTGTTCCCGCCGCGGCTGTCCGCAGCACCCGGCCCGATGCGCATCAGCGTCGAAGGTTTTTCCGCCGGCATGGTGCGTGACATCGGCTTCTCCGCCCGCGCCGGCGAAATCGTCGGCATCGGTGGGCTCGTGGGACAAGGGCAGGAAGACTTGCTGCTTGGCCTTTACGGCGCGATTCCAGCCTCGGCCGGTCGAACGGAGGTATCCGGCAAACCCACCCTGCCCGCTGATGTCGGCGAGGCGAATGCCGCCGGCATCGTTTATGTCCCGGCCGACCGCAAGCATGAGGGGCTGGTACTGCCGCACTCCATCGCCTCCAATCTCATCCTGCCCTCGCTTGGACTGCTCGCCCGCAAGGGCTTACGCCACCGGCCGGCAGAAACCGGCCTGGTCGCCGATCTCACGCGCCGGCTGACGATCAAGGGCGATACGGCCCGCCCGGTGCAGGCGCTTTCCGGCGGCAATCAGCAGAAGGTGGCGCTCGCCAAATGGCTGCCGCTGGATCCCTCCGTTCTGCTCCTCAACGATCCGACGCGCGGCGTCGACATCGAGACCAAGCGTGAAATCTACCTTATGCTCCGCGCCTTCGCCGCCGAGGGGCGGCTCGTCATCCTGGCCAGCTCCGATACGCCTGAGCTCGTGCATCTCTGCCACCGTGTCGTGGTTCTGCGTGAGGGGCGCATCGCGGCCGTGCTGTCGCAGGATGAAATCAGCGAAGGAGCGATCGTCGGCGCGGCCATGGGCATCACGGCCACGACGCAGGGAGAGGCGGCATGAGCACAAGTTCGTCATCCCGGCTCTACGGCTCGATCCAGCTCCGCCGCAACCGCGGCCTTGCCGGCCTCTATCTGGTCGTCGCCGCCTTTCTCATCCTCTATGCGCTGCTCTTTCCCGGCATCCTTTCGATCGGCGGCTTTTCGAAGTTCACGCAGAACTGGTTCCCGCTCGCACTCGTCACCATGGCGCAGGCGCTGCTCATGCTGAACGGCGGCATCACGCTGGCGATCGGCCCGCTCGTCAGCCTTGGAGCGGTGATCGCCGCGACGACGATGGAAGGAGCGCTCGGCGTGCCGGGCGGCATTCTTGCGGTCTCGCTCGCCGGCCTTTCGATCGGGGCTGTCATCGGCGCCATCGTCACCTATCTGAGGCTGCCTGCAATCATCGTTACGCTCGCCGGCTCCTTCATCATCGGTGGGGTCGCACTCATCCTCTTGCCGCGGCCGGGCGGGTTCATTCCCGATTGGCTGTCGACGGTGCTGGCTGGCCATACGCCTGTCGCGTTCCTGCTGCTCGTCGTGATCCTCGTACTGTGGAAGGCCTTTCTTGCAACCCCGCTCGGCCTCGGCATCTATGCGGCCGGCGACAATCCGGTCGGCGCGTTCCGCTCCGGTGTCCCGGTCGAACGGGTGAAGGTCGCAGCCTTCGCGCTGTCCGGTCTTCTCGCAGCCCTGACCGGTCTCTTCGTTGCTGCGCAGACCGGCTCGGGTGATCCTGTTATCGGCACGCCCTTCACGCTGAACTCGATCGCCGCTGCCGTCCTCGGCGGCGTGGGTTTCCTCGGCGGCAAAGGCACGATGCGCGGCGCGATCTGCGGCAGCCTGCTGCTCTCGGTGATGATCAACGTCATGTTCTTCCTAGGCTTCCCGCCGGTCGCCCAATATGTCGCCCAAGGGTTGATTATCGTCGGCGCGGTCGCCGTGCCGGAACTTCTTGGAGCTTGGAGGGCAAGGCGATGAACGTCATCAGGTCCGCGTTCCGCAATCCGCCGCTGCTGACCTTGCTTCTGGTCGCGCTCGTCTGGATCGCCGCAAGCTTTTCGTTGCGTGGTTTTGGCGCCTATGGCCACCTGCGCTACCTGCTCGAAGTCGCCGCGGTGATCGGCATTGCCGCCGCCGGCCAGACGCTCGTCATCCTGATGGGCGGCATCGATCTCTCCGTCGGCGCGGTCATAACAGTCACGGCGATCCTGCTGCCGCTGATCTCGCCCGCCTGGGACCCGACCGGTCTCGCCGGCATAGCGGCGGCCCTTGCCATTGCCACCGGCATCGGCCTGATGAACGGTGCCGGTGCTGCCTATCTTCGCGTGCCGCCAATCATCATGACGCTTGCCATGGCCACCTTCCTGCAGGGGCTGCTCGTCATCGTCGCCGGCGGCAGCGCGGTTACCGTCAGCAATCCGGCGGTCATTCTGCTCGGGCAGGCGCGGCCGCTCGGCATTCCCTCAGGCATCATTCTGTGGCTCGCCGTCTCGATCGTCGTCCTGCTGCTCGTCCACCGCATGCCGATCGGCGCCCGTTTCCTGGCGCTTGGGGCAAACCCGCTGGCGGCCCGACTTTCCGGCGTCAGCGTCACGCGCAACACGCTGATCGTCCATACTCTGTCGGGCTTTTTCGCAGGGCTTGCCGGCATTCTGGTGCTCGGGATGAACCGGCAAGGTTATGTCGGCATCGGCGACCCCTATCTGCTGACCTCGATCGCTGCCGTCGTGCTCGGCGGTACCTCCATCCTCGGCGGCCGCGGCACCTATGCAGGGACCATTCCCGGGGCAATTCTGCTCGTCACGGCGGCGGCGCTGATCACGGTCGTCAACGCCTCGCCCGGTTGGCGGTCGATCATGTTCGGCACGCTGATCCTTGCCCTTCTGCTGGTTTCCGGCCGCGAGGCGGGCAGATGACGGAGCGCTACGATGGGCCGGTGATCGACCCGCATCACCACCTCTGGGATCTCAGCCTAGAACGCCATCCCTGGCTGCAGAAGGCCAGAGCTTCCGCCGAGGAGATGGTTTTCGCAAGCCTCGCACCGATCCTGCGTGACTATCGCATCGACGATTATCGCGCCGATGCTGCCCGCCAGAACGTGATTGCAACCGTGCATGTGGAGGCGGGCTGGTCTGACGGGCACCCGCTGGAAGAGAGTCGCTGGCTGGATGGTCTCGACCGCAGTTCCGGAGTGTCGCATCGTTATATCGCGCGCGTTCAACTCGATGGGCTCCATGCCATGCGCCTGCTCGAGGCGGAAGCGGCAAACCCGAATGTTGTCGGCATCCGTGATATTTTGAGCTGGCATCCCGATGTGGCAAAGAGTTTTGCTCCGCGTCCGAACCGTATGGGCGATCCCGCCTGGCGGGCGGGTCTTGCCCATGCCACGGGCCTCGGGCTGGTCTTCGACCTGATGCTCTATCCCTGGCAGATGAATGAGGCGCTCGAACTGGTGCGCGCTTTTCCGCAAACCCTCTTCGTGCTCAACCATGGCGGAAGCCCCATTGATCGGACGGAGGACGGAATGGCGCTCTGGCGCCGTGGTCTGCGGGCACTCGGTAACGAGCCGAACATGCGTCTGAAGATCTCCGACCTCGTTGCCTACGACAACAATTGGACGCTCGAAGGCCTGCGGCCGGTGATCGAGCATTGCCTCGATTGTTTCGGCCCGGCGCGCGCCATGTTCGCAAGCGACTTCCCGGTCGCGGGCCTGCACGCCTCTTTCGACGAGGTCTACCAGGTTTTCCGCACGGTCGCCTCGCAGCTTTCTTACGACGAGCAGCGCGCCCTGTTCTTTGCCACCGCCAACGACACTTATCGCCTCGGCATCGCCGACCCGGCCGAGATCAGGAGTGGCTGCCATGTCTGACCTTCATACCGTGACGGAAAACGTGCTGATCGACGAGCGGATGCGCGGCTTTCCGCCGGGAAATCCGCCGCTTGCCCTTGCGGCAATCGGCAAGCAGGGATGGAGGCCCTATGACGGCAGGATGGCCCTGCCGCTGATCTCGCTCGACCGGCAGGCCTTCTCCCAAAACGTCGAACTGATGATGGCCTATGTGAAGAGCCGCGGCGCCGATATCGCGCCGCACGCCAAGACGCCGATGTCGACGGCGCTCTCGGAGGCACTTCTGGCGGCAGGCGCTTGGGGCACGACGATCGCCGATATCCGCCAGGCCGCCGTCCTGCTTAAGGCGGGACAGCGCCGGCTGATCCTCGCCAACGAGATCGGCGGGGCCGCCGCCGCTCGTCGGCTCGCGGCCCTGCTTGCCCACTATCCCGATGCGGAACTTCATATCTTCGTGGATTCGACCGCACTCGCCGAGGCTCTTCGCTCCGCCTGGCAGGAGCATACAGATCTGCCGCCCCTCGGCCTGCTGGTGGAGTTTGGCGCCGGCCGCGCCGGTGCCCGCGGCGTCGCCGCCGCCGAGGCAATTCTGGAGGCGATCCTTGCGGCGGAGACGCCGGCCTTCCGGCTGACCGGCATCGCCGCGTATGAGGGTGCGGCGGCGACCGCCGATGCGGAGGAGACGATGCGTCGCATCGACGCGCTGATGGCGGTGACATCCGATTTCCTGCCGAAGCTGCGCGCCCGCATCGGCGACGAGCGGCCGCTCCTCGTCACATCAGGCGGCTCGGTGTTTTTCGACCTTGTGATTGCCAGGCTTTCAGCCGCCGTTGCGGCCGATCCCGCCTGCCGGCTGGTGCTGCGCAGCGGCGCGATCTTCTTCCACGATCACGGCATTTACGAGCGCGGCCTTGCCGGCCTCGATGCACGCGGCGGTTTCCGCATCGGCGGCGAGACGATCTCGGCCGCCGAAGCCTTCCGTCCGGCGCTGCGGGTCTGGGCCGAGGTCCTCTCCCGGCCGGAGCCGCGGCTTGCTATCTGCGGCATGGGCATGCGCGACGTCGCGATGGACCAGGGCCTGCCGCGGCCCTTGGCGCTCTATCGCAATGGGGCGTTTCTCGCCGATCTCGGAAAAGCCGAAGTGTTCCGCCTCAACGATCAACACGCCTTCGTCGCCCTTGCCGACGGCAGCGACGTCGCGGTCGGCGACGTCATCGAGTGCGGCATCTCGCATCCCTGCACCTGCCTTGACCGGCATGCCATCCTCTACGGCCTCGACCCGGACCATTCGGTGACCGCGGCCTATCTGACCAGCTTCGGCTGACCCCTTCCTCCAAAAGCAAGAAAAGGAAAATCCGCCATGATCCAGCGCTATCAGAAAGGTTCGCGTATGAGCCAAGCCGTCAGCTACGGCGGTCTCGTCTATATCGCCGGCCAGGTCGCGGAAAATCGCAAAGCTGATATCGAGGATCAGACCCGCGACGTGCTCGGCAAGATCGACGCCCTGTTGCAAGAAGCCGGTATCGACCGATCGCGCCTGATCGCCGTCAACGTCTTCCTGCCGGCGATCGTCGATTTCGAGGCGATGAACAGCGTCTATGATGACTGGATCGACCTCGAAAACCCGCCGGCCCGCGCCTGCGTCGAGGCGCGCCTCGCCGATCCGGATCTGCGCGTCGAAATGACAGCCGTCGCCGCCCTCTAGCGCATCGGCCCGAAAATCGGAATCGATTTTCGGAAAGCACGATGCGTCGATTCAAAGTGTTACAGCGACCTTTGCGCGTCTGAAAGACGCGCGGCGCTGTAGCGGCATCACAAACCGCCCGCATTGGAGACATCATGCATAGCGGTCTCGTCAATCCGATCGACTTTTCTCGCGAGGGCCGGCAGGCCGGCCACCTCGCCATTCCCTATTCGATCGACCGGTCGCCCTATTATCAGATCCGCATTCCGATCCTTCGTCTCAGAAACGGCGATGGGCCGTCTTTGCTGCTGATGGCCGGCAACCATGGCGACGAGTATGAGGGCGAACTCCAGCTCGGCCGGCTGATGCGCCTGTTGGATGTCGCCGAAATCCGCGGCGCCGTCACCATCCTGCCGATGGCGAACCTGCCGGCGGTGATGGCGGCCAAGCGCTGCTCGCCCTTCGACGGCGGCAATCTCAACCGAGCCTTTCCCGGTGATCCCACCGGCTCTCCGACGGCGCGGATGGCGCATTTTCTCGAGCATGAGCTTTTTCAGCGCCATGACGTCGTGCTCGATCTGCATTCGGGCGGCACCTCCATGGCCCACCTGCCCTGCACGCTGATCGAGCGGCAGGCCGATGCCGCCCGCTTCGAACGGTCCGTTTCGCTGATGCGCGGCATGGGCGCCGCGCATGCCTTCATCGCCGATAACGGGCCGACGGCACCGACATCGATGGGGGCGGCAGGGCGGGCGGGAACCGTGGGTCTTTCCGGCGAATTCGGCGGCGGCGGCACCGTGACGCCTGAGACAATGGGTTTCACGGCGACGGCGATCGACCGGCTGCTCGTCACACTCGGCATCGTCGAGCGTCCAGTCCTGTCGCGTACGCCGCTCACCGAGCCCGGGCCATTGCAGCTGCTGTCACTGTCCCGGCACAGCCAGGGCATCTATGCGAACCGCAGAGGCTGGTTCGAGCCGGCCGTGGCCCTCGGCGCCACCGTTGCCACTGGTGAGCTTGCCGGATGGTATCATGACCTGGAACGCCTGGAGCAGCTGGAGGAGGAACTGCGCTTTGCCGAGAGCGGCATTGTCATTTCCCATAGGCTGCACTGCGACAGCCAGGCCGGCGACTGCCTGATCCAGATCGCCGAACCCATCGCATCCTGAGGAGCGCTGATCCGCTTAAGTGATTGCGTCGACCGCTGCCTTGACCCAGTCGAGGCGCTTTGCCGGTATCAGGCCGTAATTGTAGAAGTTCACGCCGTCAGCGCCGGCGTCAACGGCAGCCTTGGCGCGTGCGGCGAGCACCGCCGGCCCGCTTACTTCGGGATAGAAGACGCGCAGGCCAATGCCCAGAAGCTTTCCCGGTCCGATTGCCGCCCGGCCGGTCCGGATGACATCGGCGACGGCATCCGGTTCCATGTCGTAACAGCAGAGGATCGCGCCGTCGCAGAGCTTGCCGACCGCTGTCAGCTCGACGCCGCCAAGCCAGCCGTCCTTCAGGTCGATGAGCACGATGCGTGTCGCCGGATCGGCGGCCGCCTTGATTTTGCCGATCAGGCTGGTCACCGGTTCGCTGCGCCAGGTGAGATAGGCATGCAGATCGGGATGGTCGCGAAAGGCATCGATGCCGGCGGCCGGAAAGTCCGGGAACTGCCGTTCCGGGACAGCTCGTTCGGAGAGTTCAGCGATGAAGCGCGCGGTCGATCGGCGCGCACCTTCGACCGGCACGCCGGCCTTTTCGGCGCGCGCCGTGCAATGGTCGCAGAAGCAGAGCGACAGCAGGAAATCGTCTTCGGCATTCAGGCCGACGCCGTCCTTCTCGTGATGGTATTCATGCGCGAATCCCATGAAGTTCGGGCTCTCGAGTTCCACCATATCGGGCTGGTAGTTGGTCGTGATGTCGCGCACAAGAGTCACGGCATAGGCCCGCGCGGCCGGGCTGGAGGGGCAAAGATTGTAATAATTGGGATTGCCGAAGGCGTTCCGCGTCACGTGATTGGGATGCAGCATGCCGAGACGGGTATTGTGCAGGCAGACCGTCCAGCAGGAGACCTTGAGGCCGGTCGTATCGCGTCCCTGGACGAGGGCTTCCAGCATGTCGCCGCGCTCAGTGACATTCCCAGCCATCAGCGGCCGGATCAGCTTGTCCTGCCACAGGCTTTCATCCGGCTGGAAGTAGACCGTTCCGTCTTCGGGGAAATAGGCCTTCTGCCGCGGGCTCCGCGGCTGCAGGAAGCGGCCGGCGTGATAGGAGGTCGCCAAGCTGACCGTGTTAAGGCCGGCGCGGCCGCGAAGCTCGGCGGCAAAGGCGTCGAGCCCCTGGTCCTGGATATCCCAAGGGTAAGTCCACATGGAAAGATGCATGGAATGCTCCCGTCGAATCTGTCCACTTTATAGAACATGTGTCCATAATAGTGTCCAGCCCGATCTTTGAGCACGGGCACCTGGCCTGCGGAGTAGCGGGTTTTGTCTGTAAAGTGGCAGGGCTGATAGCTATTGCGCTGTCGCGTCAGATGTCGACGAAGAGGCCCTTGGCTTTCAGCACCAATTCCAGATTGCTGACCTCGATGACCGATTTGCCCTGCTTATATGCCGCGATATAGCCGGCCTCGGCATCTTCGCGGGCCTGCGAAAGCCGGGCGACTTCCTGCGCTTCCTGGCGGCGCACGACCACCAGGCCGTCGGCATCGCCGGCGATGATGTCGCCGGGATGGATGATTTCGCCGCCGACGATGATCGTCTCGTTCACCGCCGCAATGGTTTCCTTCACCGTCCCCTTGATGCAGACGCTGAGCGAGAAGACCGGGAAACCGAGTTCCCTCAGCTGCAGCGTGTCGCGCACGCCGGTGTCGGTCACCAGGCCGCCGATGCCCTTTGCCAGGCAGGCATTGGCAAGCACATCGCCGAAGGATCCGGCCTCTTCGTATTCGCCCGCCGATACGACGATAATATCGCCGGGTTTTGCGTAGTTGATGGCGAGCTGCAGCATGATGTTGTCACGCGGCGCGCATTTCACCGTAAAGGCCGGACCGCACAGTTTCATGCGGTAATCGATGGGCTTGAGGCGGGAGGAAAGGGCTCCGCGGCGCCCTTGGGCTTCGTGGATCGTTGCGGGTGAAAATTTGGAAACGGCGTCGATATCGGCTTTATCAGGCCGTTCGGCAATATCTTTAATATGGATCATGGATGCCTCACATCGTTGGTCGACGGCGGGCATGTCCCGCCGTCTGATTTCGTTTGGATATCGTCATTGGATGGTGCCGCTGCCGATCGGCTTACGGGATCGGGTCGAACTTCAGCTCGGAGAGCGATACGACCTTGTCGGTACGGGTCATTTTATATTCGGTATCCGGGCCGAGCCACTTGTCCCAGATCTTGTTGATCTCGCCCGATGTGTCGAGCTTGCGAAGGATCTCGTTTATCTTGGCGGTCAGCGCCGGCTGATCCTTGGCCATGCCGATGCCGATCGGCTGGTACAGCATCGGCTCCTCGATCATCCGCATTTCCTTGCCCTTGCTCTTCGATTCATTGACGAACTTGGTCGTCGTCATGGTGTTGGCCACCATGCCGCGCGCCTTGCCCTGCTGGACGGCGAGATAGGCCGAGGCGGTGTCCTGGAAGGTCAGCGGGTCGGATTTGTTGAGCTTGATCGACATCTCGGAGGTCGAACCCTTGGTCGAAGCGATGCGCTGACCCGCGTAATCGGCCTTCTTCTTGCCGGCATCGTCGGCCGGCACGATCAGCATTTCCTTAGCGAGATAATAGGGATCGCTGAACTGGATCTGCTCGGCGCGGCTTAGAGTATAGGCAAGGTTGGCAACGGTGATGTCGACCCGGCCGAGCTTGACCTCGGGCACGCGCGCCTCGACCGAAACCGGCTTGATTTCAGCCTTGACGCCCAATTCCTTGGCGATGGCGCCGCAGAGATCGACGTCGAAACCGGCCATCTCGCGGGTCTTCGGATCGGGTGACGCGAAGGGAGGAACGTCGGCGAAAGTTGCGCAGCGCAAGGTTTTCGCCGAGATGATGTTGTCGAGCTGATCGGCTTTTGCGGGCACGGCTGCCGCCATGCCGGCAAATGCGACGGTGAGGGTTAGACACTTCCAGTTCATTGCTGTTCTCCTTTGTTTTTGGTGGTTGGTATCAATGCCTGAGATCAGCGAGGAAACGCTGCGCCCGGGGGTGACTTGGATTGTTGAAGAATTCCTCAGGCGTCGTCATTTCGAGGATCTGGCCGGCATCGATGAACCAGACCCGATCGGCGACGTCGCGCGCAAAACCCATTTCGTGGGTGACGCAGAGCATGGTCATGCCTTCCGACGCCAGGCTCTTCATGACGGCCAGCACTTCGCCGACCATTTCAGGATCGAGCGCGCTGGTCGGCTCGTCGAACAGCATCACGGGTGGTTCCATGGCAAGAGCGCGGGCGATTGCCACCCGCTGCTGCTGGCCGCCGGAGAGTTGACCGGGATAGGCCCGCGCCTTGTCGGCGAGACCGACCCGATCGAGAAGCTTGAGGGCCTTGTCCTCAGCAACATCGGGCGCCACGCCTTTCACCCGGATCGGCGACATCGACACGTTTTCGATCACCGAAAGGTGCGGAAACAGGTTGAAGTTCTGAAATACGAAGCCGATCCGGCTGCGCAGTGCATTGAGTTCTTTTGCCCGCATGGCGGCGTGAATGTTTTGCCCGTCGAGCGTGATCGATCCGCTGTTGATCTCCTCGAGGCGATTGATCGTGCGGATCAGCGTCGATTTTCCCGAACCGGACGGCCCGCAGATGACCACGACCTCGCCGCGCGAGACCTGCGCATCGATCTCTTTCAGGACCGGGTAGTCGCCGTAGCTCTTGCAGACCTGCGACAGCCGAATCGTCTGCAATTCCTGTGCTGAAACCGACATGGTCATGGCTGCTCCGATATGATTTTCGATGGCGCGACCAAAGCGGCGGCAGGAAGGTTGGAAAGTCCCGCACGCCGCCGCGTGATGCTCCGCTCAAGGCGATTTGCGAAGTAGGTGAGCGTCCAGCAGATGGCGAAGTAGACGATCGCCAGGATCAGGAAGACCTGGAAAGGCTGCGTCAGGAGCTGGTTGTTGACCTGGCTTGCGGCAAAGGTCAGGTCCGGCACGTTGATCACGTAGCCGAGCGTCGTGTCCTTGATCGTTGAGACGAAGGTGGAGATGATGCTCGGGATCATGTTGTAGAGCGCCTGCGGCAGGATGATGAAGCGCATCGCACCGATATAGCTGTGGCCAAGCGCACGCCCCGCATCCATCTGGCCTGGTCCGAGCGCGACGATGCCGGCACGCACGACTTCGCTCAGGAACGCGCTCTGATAGACCACGAGCGTCGTCAGCATCGTGACGAAGCTCGGCACATCGGCGCCGGTCAGCAGCGGAACGAGGAAATAGCTCCACAGGATGAGCATCAAGAGCGGCACGCCCCTGGTGAAATAGACGAGTGCCGTGACCGGCCAGCGCAGCAGCGGCGACCTGGAGAGCCGCGCCAATGCGAAGAGGATGCTGACCGGAAAGGCGAGAGCGATGCTGAGCGCCGAAAGGATCAGCGTGTTGGCGAGCCCGCCAAGCGGTCCGTTCGGATATTGGCCGATCAGCAGCAGCAGCCAGTAGTCTCGGACGATGGCGATCATATCGTGGATCATGCCCGCGCGCTCCGGGCAGGATCCGTGCGCATCGACAGATAGGCGCCGATGCTCATGATCACGAGCGAGAAGAAAAGGTAGAGAACCGTGCCGATCAGGTAGATCTCGAAGGTCCGGAAGCTAAGGTTCTCGATTTCCTTGACGGCATGCGTCAGCTCCGAGGCTCCGATGACGACGGCGAGACTGCTGTTCTTGAACAGGGAAACGCTGTGATTGATGAGCGGCGGCAGCGCGTTGCGCATGCCTTGCGGCATGATGACGAAGCGCATCGCCGAGACATAGCCGTGGCCAAGCGCGCGGGCTGCCTGCATTTGGCCTGGACTGACCGAGCGCACGCCGGAACGAAGATCTTCGCTGAAATAGGCTGCCTGGCAGAGCCCGAGCCCGATCACCGCGAAAATGGCCTCGGCATTATGGACGGCCAGCCATTCGGCTACCCCGCTCGGCATCAGGGTGAAAATCCCGAAATACCACAGCATCAGCTGAACCAGGGTGGGGACGTTGCGGTGGTAGGAGACGTAAGCGGCAACTAACGGATCGCCGAAGCGAAAGGGCGACAAACGTAATGCCAGCAGCAGAAGCGCCAGCGCCATCGCCATAGACCAGGAGCCGGCATAGATGATGAAGGTCATCTCGATGCCATGCAGCAGCATGGCGGTATATTCCGGATTTCCGAGGATTGCCGAAAGGTCAGATCCGCTCACGGGTTTGGCTCCCCGGACTGATCTGTCTTCGCCGCAGGTTGGGGCTTTGCTGTCTGCAGGCCGCCCATGACCTGCAGCGTCGGCGTAATCTCCATATGCCCGATGTTGACGGCGACGGGGGCCGCTATGGCGAAGGCAATCGCGTCGGCGATATCGGTCGCCTGCGGCAGTTCGAAGCCATCGATGAACCGTTCCCTAATGCTGGGGTCATCGCCATGGACGTGATTGAAAATGTCAGTGGCGACCCGGCCGGGGCAGATTTCCGTGACCCTTACCCGCTTGCCGAAAGCGTCGATCCGCAGCTGGTTGGACAGCATGCTCACGCCGGCCTTGGTGGCGTGATAGGATGAGTTGCCACCGAAATTATAGGCGCCGGCAATCGACGAGATGTTGATGACATGTCCGCGGTCGCGCGCCACCATGCCGGGCACGACCATGCGGCAGATGTGCAGGACCGCCCGGAGATTGACGTCGACGAGGAGATCGATATCGCCCTCGTCGGCTTCCAGGAATTTCTTCGGTCGGTCGACGCCGGCATTGTTGACGAGAATATCGAACTCCACTCGACGCGTGAGCTCGGCCATAGCCTGACGGTCGGTCACATCGATGACGTGGGCGATGCAGCCCGTTCGCGCGGCCAGCTGCTGCAGCGCTTCGGCGCTACGGGCAACCGCATGGACCTCGATGTTCTCCCGGCGGAACCGCTCCACCACGGCTGCGCCGATACCGGAGGATGCGCCGGTCACCAGTGCGGTCTTGTAGTCGGAGAATGGCATTGTCGTTCCCTTGTTGTTGATCGAGACAGTAGCGAAGCTTAAACCCCTTGCCTAAGACCGATTATCTCTGGAGCAATAAGCAACGGTTATGGAGCCGGCGCAGGCTGCTGAAGAAACGACAGAGCTGATGCCGGGCATCGCCTCGCGGCGTCCGTGCCTCAGGCAGTCCCCCGTTCTGGCGCCGGCGTCGCGTTGCAAAAGCAATGCGCGTCTGCAAACATGTAAGCCGCGCAGAGCAGAACGGTACCCCGATCCTCATGGACATCAGACGCCTCAAATCTTTCATCGTGATCGTCGACAGCGGCAGCATCACGCGAGCGGCGGACCTTCTGCATATCGCCCAGCCGGCGCTCAGCCAGCAGCTTGCGGCGCTGGAGGAGCATTTCGGCCAGAAGCTGCTGATCCGCAGCCAGCAGGGCGTCAGCATGACCGATGCGGGGCATGCGGTGTATCGCCATGCGCAGATTATCCTTCGGCAGATGGAGCAGGCGCAAGCGGATGCCTCGGCAGCCGGCAATTCGCTTGCCGGGCGCGTGTCCGTTGGTCTCGTGCCCTTCAGCAGTGCCGCTACGCTGTCGGTCGACCTCCTGGCGGAGACCCGCAAACGGCATCCCGGTATTCTGCTGCACCTGACCGAAAGCGTCGGCCAGACCTATAGCCAGATGATCATGAACGGCCGGCTGGAGATGGCGCTTCTCCACGGAACCGGACCGATCAAAGGTGTCCGGTTCGAACCGATCCTCAGCGAAGAGTTTTTCCTTGTCGCGCATCGGGACTTTGCGATCGAAGCGGATGCGAAACCCGTTCCGGTGAATACTCTCGACGGGATACCGCTGCTGTTGCCGCCGGCCTATAATTTCGTCCGCCGCGCGGTCGATACAGCCTTCACCCGCACCCGCACCAATTTGAAAGTCGTGGCGGAAGTCGAGATCGTCCGTACCCTTGCCCGCGCGGTGGGCAGCGGTCTCGGCGCGACGATCATGCCGAAAGCCATCGCCGACCGCATCGTATCGGAATCGAGCGAACCGCTGATCTGCCGGCTCGTCTCGCCGCGGATCGAAGAAACCCTGTCGCTGTGTGTGTCCGACCAGAATCCCCTATCGGAACCGGCCCTTGCTGTCCGGGACATCCTTCTTGAGTTGACCGCACGCTTGAAAAACTGAAACGCGTTGCCAATCAGCGCATATCCCTGCAGAATTGAGCTATGCGCGCGCAGCCTTCGCCGAGTTTCTCCATGCTCGTGGCGTAGGAAATGCGAAAGAACGGGCTCATTCCGTAAGCCGCTCCTTGCACGGTCGCGACATGATGCTCGTCCACCAGCGCCATGACGAAATCGACATCGGTCTCGATCTTTCGCCCACCCCTGCTGGTCTTGCCGATCAGCCCGGAAATGTTGGGATAGAGGTAGAAGGCGCCTTCTGGCCTATGGCAGCGCAACCCTTCCACTTCCGACAATCTGTCGAGGACGAAGTTGCGTCTTTCCTTGTAGCTCGCCGCACGCTCCTTCAACAGATCCTGAGGACCGTCGAGCGCCGCGGTCGCCGCAGCCTGGGTCAGCGTTGCGATCCCGCCGCCATTCTGGCCGTTGACGTTGCTGATGGCGGAGATCAGCTCTTTCGGACCCGCACAAAAGCCGAGCCGCCAACCTGTCATTGCGTAAGCCTTGGAAACGCCGTTCATCGTCAGGACGCGCTCATAGAGCCTGGGTTCGACTTCGGCGATCGTGCAGAACTGGAAGTCGTCATAGACCAGGTGTTCGTAGATATCGTCGGTCATGATCCAGACATTGGGATGACGCAGCATGACCTCGGCGATGGCAGCCATCTCCGCCCGAGAGCAAGCGGCCCCGGTCGGATTGTTCGGGAAATTGAGGAAAAGCCACTTCGTGCGCGGCGTGATCGCCGCCTCCAGATCCTCGGGAAGCAGCTTGAAGCCGGTCTGCTCGTGGCAGGGGACGGCGACCGGGATGCCGCCGGCGAATTTGACGATATCCGCATAGCTGACCCAGGAGGGTGTGGGAATGACGACCTCGTCGCCTGGATTGCAGGTTGCCAGCATGGCATTGAAGATCACCTGCTTGCCGCCGCCCGAGACGACGATCTGGCTCGCCTCATAGTCGAGATTATTGTCCCGTTTGAACTTCCTGATGATGGCGGATTTGAGCGCCGGCGTTCCGTCCATCGGAGGATATTTCGTATCGCCCGCGAGAGCTGCCGCATGAGCCGCCTCGATTGCGTGGCCCGGAGTGGGGAAATCCGGCTCGCCAGACGAGAGGCTGACGACTTTGATCCCGTTGGCGGCCAGTTCCCTGGCGCGCTGGGTCATGGCGGCGGATGCGGATATGGAGACGTTTTTCAGGCGGTCTGATGCAGCGGACATCAAGAAGGTCCTTCGATGAGGGATTGGAACGGGAGACCGCCCGCAGGCGATCAGGATTGTATCAATCGGCGAGTTCGGCGGCAGGCGCGAGGGTCGCGCCCGTGGCTTCGATCTCGCCGCGCACGATGCCGGCAAGCTCCAGGGCGCCCGGGGTGTCGCTGTGGACGAGAATGGAGCGGGCCGGCATTGCGATCACCGCTCCGTCGATCGTCTCGACGCTTCCTTCGAGCAGGAATTTCCGTACGCGTGCACGCACCGAGGCTTCGTCCTTGATGACGGCGCCGGCGAGTCCGCGCGCGACGAGTCTGCCCTCGGCGTCATAGGCCCGGTCCGCCAGGAAAAGCGCCAGCGTCTTCAAACCTGCGCGTCTGGCCGCCTGTTGGATCTCGCTGCCTGACGTCACGAAGACGACGAGGCCCGCGTCCACGGCGGCGATCGCATCCATCATCAGGTCGGCGAGCAGAGGATCGCGATTGACCATATTGCCCATGGCCGCGTGGAAGCTGATATGGGACATCGTGACACCCTCGGCCTTGGCGATCGCCATCAGGGCGCCGAGCTGATAGAGCATCTGCTGGCGAAGCTCATCTGCCGAAAACGCTATTTCGCGCCGACCGAACCCGAGCCGGTCGGGCAAGCCCGGATGCGCGCCGATGCCGACGCCGTTCAGTTTCGCAAGCCGGACCATACGCCCCATCGTATCGGGGTCGCCGCCATGGAAACCGCAGGCGATGTTGGCCGACGAGACGAGTTTCATCATCGCTTCGTCGTCGCACAGCCGGTAGGGGCCAAATCCTTCGCCCATGTCGGAATTCAGATCGATCTTCATCAGCTCCTCCTTTTGACGGCCTCTTGGGCGGCACCCATTAGGCCATCGCCTTCAAGGCGCGCTTGACCATTCGGGATGTCTGCCCGACGTCGTCGACATAGCGGGCGACAGCCTGTTCCACCGCACGGGCCTCCGTATGCGTCGAGCGAACGAACTTCAGGCGTGCGCCGATGCGGGCTTGCCCGAGCCGCCAGAGATCGCATTCGATCACGCCGGCGATCTTCGGATAGCCGCCGGCGGTGTTGGCGTCGCTCATCTGCACGATCGGTTCGCCGCCGGGCGGAACCTGGATCACGCCGGGCACGACGCCGTGGGAGCGCATCTCGATGGACGTCGTTGGCGTGATGGGCTCGCCGGACAGGCGGTAGCCCGTCCGGTCGCTTCGGGAGGAAATCCTCCAGGTCCGGCTCCAGAAAGCTTCGCCGTCGCCTGCGAAAAGATCGTGCTCACCGGCAGGCAAGGCGCGGATCGGCAGCGTGCCGTCGACAGCAGCCGGGAAGACATCGCGCAGTGCCACGGCCGGTTCGACGACGGCAAGACCCGAGGTCGGCAGTATGGCGATCTCTGCATCCTTGCCGACCGCGATCCGGTCTCCCTTCGCCAGAGGCCGGCCTGAATTACCGCCAAAGCCGCCGCGCAGCGACGTGCTTCGCGAACCCATGACAACGGGAATATCCAGCCCGCCTCCGAGCGAAATATAGGAGCGCGCCAGCCGTGGAGGCTGTTTCAGTTCGAGAACCTGTCCGGGCTCCGCGATGTAAGCGCACCAGGGAAGTAATTCCAGTCCGTCCAGATGAGGTTTGCCGTCGGCGCCGGTCACGGCAAAGACGATGCGCTGCTCGAAACGCAGGCTGAACGGAAAGGTCTGCACCTCTATCGCGGCGGCATTTTCATCATTGCCGACGAGAATGTTGCCGATCCGGACCGCCAGCGGATCCATCGCGCCGCTGGCCGATACGCCGATATCGCGATAGCCCGGGCGGCCAAGATCCTGCACCGTGTTGAACGGACCGCTTTCCAAGATCTCGATCATAGCTCGATCCTCGCCGGCAGGAACCGCACCGTATCTCCAGGCGCCATCATGGCGGGGCTCGATGAGGCGGGGTCGAACATCTCAAGTGCCGCGAAGCCGATGGAATTCCAGCCGTTGGGGCCCGTGAGCATGGCGACGCCGGTCTGCATGCCGCCAATGGTCACGCAGCCCTTCGGCATCTTCAGCGAGGGCACGGTCTTTCGCGGCATGTAGATGCGCGGATCGAGGCCATGCAGGTAGCCGAAACCGGGCGCGCTGCCCAAGGCGAAGACACGGTAGGTCGCTTCATGATGGATGCGGACAACTTCGCGATCGCTCAAGCCCGAGAGATCGCAAAGGGCCGGCAGATCCGTCGCATATTCGCCGCCATAATCGACGGGGATCTCGATGGTCTTGCCGTTGAGGTCGATGCTGCGCGCATTCTCCCATGCCTCCAGCAGCCGGGCGACCACCGCATCCGGATCTTCGGGCGTCTCCTTGAAGATCACCAGCAGGTTGGTCATGCCGGGAATGTTTTCGGCAAGGTCCGCCCAACCTTTCACGCTCTGGGACAGAGCCCAGATCCGCCGCTGCGCGGCGAGATCGAAGTCGCCAGGCGCCTCGAGCAGGAAGGATCTGGCGCCGATCGAGGAAACCCGCGCCTGGTTTTTGGCGGCCGGAACGATCTCGCGTTGCGATGCATGTCTGTTCGTCGTGGCGATCATGATGGGAGCTCGATTTCGAACAGAGGATCGCCAAAGCCGACCAGCGCTCCGGGCTCGGCGAACAGCCTGGTCAAAACACCGGAACGGCCGGCGCGAAGGGGAAGCAGGATATGCCCTACCCCGACGAAGCCGACGATATCCGCATCGGATACGGAGCGCGGTAGATCTTGCGACATGGCGTAGGAGGCCGGATGATCGAGGCAGAAGTGGCCCGCCATTGGCGCCTTCACGACGGTCGATGCGGAGCCGGGAGCGCGGGGCGTCGCGTCGGTCGAGCTGATCCGGGCGCCACTTTCTCCAGCGACGATAATGCGAAGCTGTCCGCCCGGCCGGGAGATTTCGAGGCCGTTCACGCCGGCGGCCGTCAGCGCGTCGGTGAGGAATGCGATGGTCGCCGGATCGCTGAAGTCGATCGCGCTCATGCCGCCCTCCGCAGCTTCAGCCATTGTTCGAGATGGTGAATGTCAGTCTCGCCCTGCGCGAATACGCCGTCCTCGAACAGGGCGCGCAGGAAGGGGATATTGGTGGAAATTCCGTCGACCTCAGTGCCGGCAAGCGCTTCGCGCATTCTTGCCATCGCTTCCGCCCGCGTCGGCGCATGGACGATCAGCTTTGCGATCAGCGAATCGTAATAGGGCGAGACCTTGTAGCCGGCATGAATATGCGTATCGACGCGGATGCCTGACCCCGTGGGCAGAACCAGATGGGTGACGACACCTGCCGAGGGCAGGAAGCTATCCGGGTCCTCGGCGTTGATGCGGCATTCGAAGGAATGGCCTTCGCAGGTCACATCGCCTTGGACGAGATCGATAACGTGACCCTGAGCCACCCTTATCTGCGCCTGGACGATATCGACACCGCTCGTCATCTCGGTGACGGGATGCTCGACCTGAAGTCGCGTATTCATCTCGATGAAATAGAAAGCACCGTCCTCATAGAGGAATTCGAAGGTTCCGACACCCCGGTAGCCGATCTGAAGGCAGGCCTGCACGCAGGCCATGCCGACCGGCTGGATGATGTCGGGCACAATTCCCGCCGCCGGCGCCTCTTCCACCACTTTCTGATGGCGGCGCTGCATCGAGCAATCCCGGTGTCCGAGCCACACGGCATTGCCGTGATCGTCGCAAATGACCTGGATCTCGATGTGGCGCGGATGCCCTAAGAATTTCTCCATGTAGAGCGCGGGTGAGCCGAAGGCCTTGCGGGCCTCTTCCCGCGTCAGCGCAATTGCTTCATGCAGCAAATCGGCCTTTGGCACGACGCGCATGCCGCGTCCGCCGCCGCCGCCGGCTGCCTTGATGATGACGGGATATCCGATTTCGAGCGCTAGGCGCTCGATCGTGGCGGGGTCATCGGGCAGCGCGGTATCCGGACCGGGAACGCAGGGAACTCCGGCTGCCATCATCGCGCGCTTTGCCGATATCTTGTCGCCCATGATGGCAATCGAGGAGGTGGTCGGGCCAATGAAGACCAGGCCGGCCTTTTCGACAGCGTCGGCGAAGGCGGCGTTTTCCGATAGAAAACCGTAACCTGGATGGATGGCGCCCGCACCGGCCAGGCGCGCCGCCAGAAGGATGGCATCCTGATTGAGATAGCTCTTGGCAGCACTCGACGGGCCGATGCAGAGAAAGCTGTCGGCGGTGCTGCCGTAAGGCGCTTCCCTGTCCGCCTCGGAGCAGATCGCGACTGTCTTCAGGCCGAGCTCGCGGTAGGCGCGCTGAATCCGGACTGCGATCTCGCCGCGATTGGCGATGAGGACGGTATCGAAGCGGCCGCTCGGAGATTGTTCAGGCGTTTCCGGCATCAGGCAATCTCCGCCAGCAGATCGCCGGTCTCGACCTCGCCGTCGTCGATTTCGGTGAGATGGGTGATGCGCCCCGATCGCGGCGCCGCGATCGTGTTGAAGACCTTCATCGCCTCGATGATGAAAAGCGTTTGCCCCTCTTCCACCTCTTCACCGATTGCGACGAATGGCGGCTCCCCGGGTGCCGGGGTCCGGTGCAGAACGCCGAAGACCGGCGCCTTCACCGCATGGGTTTTTTCAGGCTTCGAAGGCGTATCGGCGCCGGCATTCTGGGCAAGGCTTGTCGTCGATCCCCTCTTGCTCGGGCTCGGCAGCAGCCTCCTGACCCGGCGACGTGCGGAAGATCCGAACCGTCACGTCCTTCTCCGTCACGGTCAGCTCGGTAATGTTCGATCGTCCGACAAAGTCGATCAGCGTCTTGATCTTCAAGAGGTCCATATGTGTGCTCGGAATTTCAAAATTCCACCGCGCATAGCTGAAGTTTCAGATCGCCCGGCGTTGTGATTTTCGTAGCACGACGCACCGACTGATGGGGTCAGACGAAGTTTTGATGGAGCGTGACCTGCGCCCAGTGGGGCATCTCGCCGAGCGCTTGCGAATTTCTCTCGACGGCAGCAGCGGCCGCCGGAATCCCCAGACGACTTGAATCCTTCTCGAGAAGTTACGCGTCATCGAACTGGTAGAGGCAACGGCTTCGACGGCCTCGATGCCGGGAGCCTTGTGACCTCATGCGGAACGGCCTTCGTCGAACAGGGAGCCAGACAGCCCCTAGCGATGATTCGCGGAAATCTTGCGGAGATGATCTCTTATCATCGCGCGAAACTCGCGCAATGTTCGAAACCCGATGTGCTGTGCAAGTCGGTGAACCGTCGTTTGAGAAACCTTGCAATTGCGCGCAATCACAGCGGCACTTTCGAATGCAATTATTTCCGGCCGTTCAATGACCTGCCTCGCAACTTGTTCGAGACTGTTTGGAAAGACGATCTGCCGTTTGGCGATCAGGTACTTCAGTTCCTGCAGAGTCGCAGGAGGGCGATGGTCTCTATCCTGTAGCATTGCGCTTCACTTTCCAAAGGCCGTCTTCCGGCAATTTCGGTGCGACCCGGATGCACATTGGAAGGCGGCACGTCACCCCCGGTGGCGATGCGACAGTGTGACAACATGGCCGCATCGCATCGAAGCTTGTTAATCGACCTGCACGGGCCTTCCTGTCTGCCAACTGACAGTGGCGGCCTCCGCCAGTTTCTGAGCCTGGAGGCCGTCGAGTCCGCCGGGCCTCGGTGAGCGGTTGCCGCTGTCGATCGCATCGATGAAAACATTGATCTCACTGGCGTAGGCCTGGGCGTAGCGTTCGAGGAAGAAATATTGGACGGGATCGCCGCTAACACCATGCGCATTGGAAAGCTCGACGCTGGTTGCGTGGATATTCCTCGCCGCAAGCATGCCGGCAGCTCCGTGGACTTCGATGCGCTGGTCGTAGCCATAAGTCGCCCGGCGCGAATTGGTGATGACGGCAATGCGCCCGGATGCCGTCTGCATCTGCACGGCGGCGGTATCCACATCGCCCTCGGCCCCGATCGCCTTGTCGACGAGCGAGGAGCCAAGTGCATTCACGACGATGAATTCCTCCCCGATGAGGAAGCGGGCCATGTCGAAGTCATGAATCATCATGTCGCGGAACAGACCGCCGGAGGATTTGACGTAATCGGCAGGCGGCGGCGCGGGATCCCGGCTGGTGATCGTCACGATTTCGATTTCGCCGATATCGCCGCGGCGCAGGCGCGCTTCCACACTGGCGAAATTCGGGTCAAACCGGCGATTGAAGCCGATCATCAAGGTCGACTTGTTCTTCTCGACGACGTCGAGGCAGGCATTGATGCGCTCGACCGACAGGGACACCGGTTTTTCGCAGAGGATTGCCTTGCCGGCCTTCGCGGCCGCTTCGATGAGATCGGCGTGGCTGGGGGTCGGTGTCGCAATCAGGATCGCATCGACGTTTGAGGACTTGATGACGTCCTCCGCATCGGCAACCTCGGCGCCCGTCTGCGCGGCAAGCGCCTCTGCCGATGCCTTGAAGGCATCCGCCACATAGACGAGCTTCGCCTTCGGGTTCGCCGCAATAGTCGCGGCATGCACCTTGCCTATCCGGCCGGCGCCGATCACTCCAAACCTGATCATTGATATTTCTCCATGATATGTAAGTGTTGACTATCGAAATCTTCAAACCGTGAAGGCGTCGCGGAAACGGGCAAGCGCCGTCTCATCGTCGCCGGAAGCCCAGGCCTCCATGCCGATCGTGCCGCGATAGCCCATATCCTTGAGCGCACCAGCAATTGCCTTGTAGTTGATCTCTCCGGTACCCGGCTCCATGCGCCCCGGAACATCCGCCACCTGGATTTCGCCGATATGAGGCAGAGCGCGCCGGCATAGCTCGATGAGGTTTCCTTCGCCGATCTGAGCGTGATAAAGGTCGAGATTGAGCTTCAGCGCCGGTCGGTTTACCGACGAAACGAGCGCAAGCGTATCTTCGGCCTTGGCAAACGGTGTCTTTGGGTGATCGACTGCCTCATTGAGGTTTTCGAGCACGAAGGTGACGCCCTCTTTGTCGCCGAGGTCGGCGATACGGCTAAGAGTATCGCGCGCCTTGAGCCACATGGCGCCCGTCACCTTGTCGGCCTTGACCACCGGCAGACCCTGGCCGTCGAGACCGGTCCCATGCAGGTTGAGGCGCGGGCAGTTGAGCTCTCTGGCGATCGGAATCGATTGCTTGGCCGTTCGCAGCAATTCGTCTGCGCCCGCGTCATCGGCGAGCGTACCGGTCACATAGCCGGTCATTGACGAGAAGACCGCTCCTGATCTTGCAAGGGCGGCGATGTCATGTCTCGTCCAATCCCAGATCTCGGCCTGAAAGCCGAGTTCGGTGATGCGCTTGAGCCTGTCGACGACCGGCAGCGACTTGAAGACCATCTCGGCACAGATGGCGAGCGTGAAGGGGAGTGAGGCATTCGACGAGCCGTCGTACATGACCGTATTCCATGATTGATGATTGAGTGAAAGGCGGCGACGGCCCTTGAAAGCCAATCGAACGCCGCCTCGGAAGCAAGCCGGCTAGATCGTGCCGCCGAGTTCTTCGGACAATTGCTGCAGTTCCTTGCCGCCGGCCATGAGGTTCTGAAGCTCATCCATCGCGATATCAGCCTTGGCAAAAGTGCCAAGCGTCTGGCCGCGATTGAGGATGGTGAAACGGTCCGCCACCGCGTAAGCATGGCGAACATTGTGGGTGATGAAGATGACGCCCAATCCGTTTTGTCGGACCTGGTGGATGTATTTCAGCACCATCGAGGTTTGCGCCACGCCGAGCGCCGAAGTCGGCTCATCGAGAATGAGGATCTTGGCGCCGAAATAGACCGCACGCGCAATCGCAACGCATTGGCGTTCGCCCCCCGACAAGGTGCCCACTGCCTGATTGGGATCGCGGATATCGATGCCGATCTTGCGCATCTCTTCACGCGTGACGTCGTTGCAATGCGTAAGGTCCAGGTGACGGAAAGGGAAGAAGCCTTTGCGAGGCTCCCGGCCCATGAAGAAGTTACGGGTGATTGACATCAGCGGGATCATGGCAAGGTCCTGATAGACAGTCGCAATCCCCGCATCGAGCGCGTCGCGCGGACTGCGGAAATTGACCGGCTTGCCTTCGACCAGGAACGAACCTCCGCTTGGGCGGACGACGCCGGAGAGTGTCTTGATCAAGGTGGATTTGCCCGCGCCGTTGTCACCGAGGAGACAAAGTACTTCTCCGGCCGACACCTGCATCGACACGCCGTTGAGCGCAATCACGGAGCCGTAGTGCTTGATGATATCGGTCACTTCGATGATCGGCGTTCGATTGTTGATATCAGACATGATCAGCGCTCCCCGGTAACCTTGCGGCGGATGAAATTGTTGAAGAGAACGGCCAGCAGCAGCATCGAGCCCAGGAAGACCTGAAACCAGTCGGAATCGAATTTGGTGTAGGTCAGGCCGATCGAGACCGAGCCGAAGATGATCGCGCCGAAGAAGGCGCCAATCGCCGAACCATAGCCGCCGGTCAGCAAGCACCCACCAATGACGGCGGCAATGATCGCCTCGAACTCTTTCTGAAAGCCGCGTCTGGCGTCAGTCGAGCCAGCATCGAGCACGGTGATGATGGCAACCAGAGCTGCCGCGCATGCTGTCAGCGCAAAAAGGCCGGTCTTAACTCTGTGAACGGGCACGCCGGAGTTTCTAGCCGCATTGGGATCGCCACCGGCGGCAAAGATCCAGTTGCCCGTGCGGGTGCGCAGGAGGACCCAGGTCGCAGCCAGCGCAAGCGCGACAAACCACAATACGGAAACCGGGACGCCCGTGACCTTCGGCATGCCGTTGGGGAACTTGTCGATCAGATCGTGATCCGCGAGCCAGACAAATGCGCCCTTCAGCGCATCGCCGGAAAAAAAGCCAAGCAGCGGACTGTCTTTGACACGATCGCTGATGCCGCGAAGCTGCGTCGAACCGCCCGTCGCCCATTTCAGGCCGACGAGCGTCAGGCCACGGAGAATGAAAAGGAATGCCAGGGTCACGATGAAGGACGGAAGGCGCGTGCGAATGACGATCTGCCCATTGATCGCTCCCATGAACGCGGCGAAGAGCATCGTCATGACGATGGCAACCGAAAGCGGCTGGCCGAAATTCGTGAGGATGACGCCGAAGATCAGTCCGGCAAAGGCCACCATCGAGCCGATCGAGAGATCGAACTCTCCTCCGATCATCAGAAGCGCTGCTGCAATGGCAAGGATTCCCAATTGCGAGGCCGGCGCCATGATGGTCATCAGGCCGGAAAGCGAAAACATCGTCGAATCTGCGGTGAGAAAGAAAAAGACGATGACGAGAACAAGGCCTGCCACAGCACCAAGCTCTGGCCGCCGCATCATATGCGTCAGAAAACTCACTTGTTTGACGCGCTCATCGGTCTTCGGCGTAGCTGCCGTTCTCTGCTCAAGCGAAGCCATAACTCCTCCGACTGGATCGTGATTTAGGGTGGCGGGGCGCTGTTCGGCAGCGCGATCGGTCAGCCAAACCCCCTCCCCACTGGGAGGAGGAGAGTCTGGGAGAATGCCTTACGGCAATTGCGGTTAGCGAATGCCCTTGGCGGAAAGATCCACAACTTGGGCAGCCTTTTCCTTGGTGATAAGGTTCGGGCCGGATGGAACATTCCCTCCCGGGATAAGCCCGTATTTGGCGTAGTTGGCCAAAAATACGACCGGCAGATAGCCCTGCAGGAACTGCTGCTGATCGATCGCGAAAGCTGCCTTCCCATCGGCAACGGCCTTCAGGAAATCAGCTGAAAGGTCGAATGTCGCCACCTTGATCTTGCCGGTCATTCCGACATCCTCGACGGCAGCCAGGGACGGCTCGCCGGCCGTGCCGGCACCGAGCGCCATGACAGTGTCGACGGCAGTATTGGAACTCAGCGCCGCCTTGACCTTCGCGCGGACATCTGCCGGATCGTTGCTGACGGGCAGCACCGTGACCTTGCCGCCGAAACCGTCGGCAAAGCCCTTGCAGCGCAGATCGAGCGAAACATTGCCGACCTCCTGGTTCACGCACAGGCCTTCCTTGCCGCCCAACTCATGCAGCTTCGCGCCGGCGGCCTTGCCGGCGGTATATTCGTCCTGGCCAACATGGAGAAGTGCTCCCAGCTCCTTTGAAACGTCAGAACCGGAATTGATGGAGATAACCGGGATACCGGCGGCGACAGCCTTCTTGATGGATGGACCGAGTGCCGAGGCGTCTGGAATGGAGACGATAAGCCCATCGGGCTTCTGATTGACGGCAGCATCGATGAGCTGCCCCATAGACACCATGTCGAAGGTTTCCGGAGCGCGATAATCGACGCTGACACCCATGTCCTTCGCCGCTGCGTTGACGCCGTTCTTGACGACCGACCAGAACGGATCATTGGCTTGGCCGTGGGTGACGGCGACGATGCGAATGTCAGCCGCGTTGGCGATTGCCGAAGAGCACATGAGCACAGCAGCAACGGCCGCACTCGTGAGAAGCGATTTCACACCGAATTTCATTTGACCCTCCCAAAACACAGTCCGCTCCATGCGAACTTGAGAATGCTACCGGTTGCAACTCCTATTGCACCCGGTAGCAAGCTCGACAAAACTACTTTATTGTCGACAAAAATCAAGCATCCATTCCATTTTTATTTTTTTGTGGAATATTCATTCCATTCAAGAGGAGGCAGTCATGCGCAAACGGGCGACGGCGAAAGAGGTGGCGGAAGCCGCCGGCGTGTCGAAATGGACCGTCATCCGTGCGTTCACGCCAGGTGCGTCCATTGCGGACGCAAGCCGGCAAAAGGTGCTTCGGGCGGCGGAGACCCTGAACTATTCGCCCAACCTGCTTGCCCGAAGCCTCGCGACGAACACCACCCATCAGGTGGCCGTCTTCGTCGACGACTTCGCCAATCCGCATAAGCTTCCGGTTCTGGAGACGTTGACCGAGCGCCTGCAGGCGGAGGGTCTGCTGACAGTATTGATCAACATCAACCGCCATTTCGATCACGTTCACGCCTTGATCAATGCTGACCAACGACAATTCGATGCCGTGATCCTGTTCGGTACGGCCTTTCGCGAGGAAACGCTGGGTGATCGACGGCTTGGCCGAGGTTTCCCCCCGATGTTCGTTCTTGCGAGAGACAGCCAAATCCCCGGCGTTCCCGCGATTGCCTGCGATGCAGAAATCGCTCTCAGCGAGATCGTCGATTACCTGTTCGACAAGGGCTATCGCCGTCCCGGCTTCATGACCGGGGCGAGAACCCTGTCGACGGCGCTCGGCAGGCGTCATCACTATGCAAATTTTTGGCGACGAAAAGGTGTCGAAGGCGTTGCAGAATTGGCCGCGGAACGATACAGCGCCCGGGCCGGCGCCGAAGCGGCACGCACTTATCTGAACGCAACTTCGCCCGCATCGCGCATCGATGTTTTGATGTGTGAAAATGATATTTTGGCGCTGGGAGCGATGGACGTTGCCCGCAGAGAGTTCGGTCTTGGGGTTCCGCAAGACTTGGCAGTCGTCGGCTTCGACAATATCGAACTCGGCGGGGCTCCTGCCTACGAACTAACCAGCTACGAACAGCCCACCGACGAGATGATCAACGCCATGGTCGCAATGATAACGGGCAAGCGCGATGCCGAAATGGTTGTCATGCGGGGACGGCTTGTGCCGAGGTCATCGGCATGACGTGTCTCAAGGATCTTCCCAGGAGCACCTCGCGTCGCACTTCTGACCACGATCGAATGATGGTCATCCCGCTGTTGATGGGAATTGAACCGCAAATCCTGTGCTATGGTGGCCCTTGGGACGATCACCGATGAATCTCATGCTGACAAGATTCGTCTTGGGCTATTACGAACTTGAGATCCATGTCTCCCCAGATCCAATTCGGATTGGAATTGACTATTCGCCGCGCAGATCCGTACTCGACGGCAAAGCTGCGCTGCACTTTTCTCACTTTGAGAAGCTTGGATGTCCGCGGTGATGTTTCGGCGACGTTTTCAGCATCGCAACAAGCCCTGCAGATAACCACTATTGCGCTGCCGGTCTAAGCCCTTGCTCGGCCAGCGGCGCGAGGCCTTAGGCTCGAAATCAACATCTGTGCACGCTCAGTCAAAACCAATTGCAGACGTAGACACGACGGCTCCGCTGCTTTCGGCCATGATGTTCCTCTAGGGTGAGAGGAGACATCATGCGCTTCAAGAACAAGACCGCCTTGATTACGGGCGGGGGAACGGGAATCGGTGCGGCGGTTGCGCGCCGGATTCGGTTGGAGGGTGGCAACGTTGCGCTTGTGGGACGGCGTCCGGACCCACTTCACGCCGTTGCCGAAGAGATCGGAGCCGCGGTCGTTGTCGCCGATGCAGCTGACGGCACCAGCATGAAGGCTGCCGTCCTTACCGTCGCAGAGCAGTTCGGCGGACTGGATATTCTCGTGGCCAATGCCGGGGGCCACGGTGTCGGCCCAACGGTCAGCATGTCGGACGAGACTTGGGATCTGGCCATCAGGCTCAATCTCAACACGGCCTTCGTCAGCGCGCGCGAGACGTTGCCGCATCTGATCGAGAGCAAGGGCAATATCGTCGTGCTTGCCTCGATCGCGGGACTTTTTGCCGGTCCGGATGCCGCAGGCTACGTCACCATGAAACACGGCTGTATCGGCCTGGCAAAGTCGCTGGCTCGGGACTATGGCCGTCTTGGCGTGAGGACCAACACCGTTTGCCCCGGCTGGGTGATGACGGCGATGGCCGACGAGCAGATGGAATTCATCATGGAAAAATTCAAGCTGAAGAGCATCGAGGACGCTTATGCCCTGGTGACGAAGGACGTGCCGCTTGGCCGTGCCGCAAGGCCTGAAGATGTCGCCAATGCCGTCTGCTTCTTGGCCTCGGCGGAAGCCACGATGGTCAACGGCGCCATCCTGACCGTCGACGGCGGAGCCGGGACCGTCGATCTGCCCACACTCGCATTCACCTGAGGAGGAGACAATAATGAACCAGAATCCGAAAGACTGGAAAACCTACGATCAGTTCGCATATGGGATCGACGCGAACCGTCTGCCGGCGACGAATGCCCTTTCCGGCTCATCCCACACGATCGTCTTTGACGATGCTCGCAAGCTTCAACTCACCTTCCACGATAACAATTTGCAATGGTCGGACGGCGATGACAGCGCAACCGACAAGGTCGAAGTCATCGAGGTCGCGCCCGACACCTTCTTCGTCGAAATCATTTTCGCGGGTCGACCCAAAGAAGCCGAGACCTTGATCCTGAACGTTTCCAGCCGACGCGTTCTGTCGATCTACTCGATCGTGCGCGAAAAGGAGCAATCCATCGGAGAGCCGCAGGTGGCGCAGATTTTCCGACCCGGTATTCTCGAAGGCGGCGCAGTCAGCGGACCGGTGCCGGCCGAAAGCCGCGACCTGATCGGGCTGAGGGCGCATTTCACCTATAGCCCGAACCACGTCTACGAACATACCTATCTCTCGTCGCAACGCTATGCGTGGCAATGCCTAGTCGGCGTGCAACGGGGGCACGGTGACGTCGACCTGACGACCACCTATAAGTTCGACGAGGACCAGTACATCTTCACCTTCCGGGAATTCAAGATCGCTGTCGCCTCGACATTCTTCTACAATTTCAAGGATATGCGTTCGACCGGCAAGTTCCTCGGCATCACCGGCGATGGCCGTATCCAGAACAGCCCGGCTGGCGCCTTCATCCGCAAGGCGTCGATGACCTACTATCTCCCCGGGCAGGAACCCGTCTGAAAGGCAGAACGATGCGCACAGCCTATGAGATTGTGAAAGCACACTACGACGCCAACGCGCGCCGGGATATGGACGGCATGCTTGCCGACATCGCCGCCGATTGCCGATGGACCGAAATGGATGGCTTTCCCTGTGCCGGCACCTATGTCGGTCCGCAAGAGGTTTTCAAAAACGTCTTCTTCGCACTCGGAGAAGCCTTCGACGGCTACACGTTCGCCCTGGATCGGCTGCTGGATGCCGGCAGCGATGTGATCGGAATCGGTGATTATTCCGGGACTTACAGACAGACCGGCAAGTCCTTCAAGGCGCGTGTCGTTCACGTCTGGAGCGTTGCAGGCGGCAAGATCCGGGGCTTCGAACAATTCACCGACACGCTGCGTGTGGCGGACGCAATGCGATAAACGCGTGGCGGCCTGGCGAATTCACGCCGGGCCGCCCTTTCGCCAATCGGAGGGCGAAAGCGCATAGCGGCCGCGAAACGCCCGGGAGAAATGCGCGCTCGAAGAAAACCCGAGCCCAAAGGCAATCTCCGATATTTCCCCCGGGCGGCATGTAGCGTCCCGTAGTCGGGACGCGGCTCTTTCCAGTCGCAGGCTCCAGATATAGTCGGCCGGCGTCGTGCCCTCGACTTCGAACGCGCGATAGACATAGCGTACGGAGCAACCCATGCGGCGCGCGATCATGGCGACGTCGAGATCGGGCCGAGAAATGTGGTCCGAGACGAAGTCCTTCATACGCCTTCGCAGCAGGTCGAGGGAATGGGCGCTTGATCGTTCCCGTTGCGGATCGACGCCGATCATGGTGCGAACCAGTTCGATCATCGTCTGGCCGAGACTGGCGCGTGCGGTATCGTCCAACTCGCTGATCTCCCGGATTGTCGAATCCATCAGCGAAAGCAGGATGCGCTGCATCCCCGCATGTTCGGGCATGGCGACAAATGGCTCCATCAGCCGGTTGACCGCTTGAACTGGAAGCGCGCCACGCGGCAATTGCAGGAGAAGCAGGCGGACAGCCGTTCTGTTGGTCAGCACATAGGGACGGCTTGGATCATACATGATGCTCGCGCCGGCGCCGACTGGAACGCTACGGCCATTTTGGTTGAGGGACGAAAAGCCATGTGTCTGGATGACCAGTTTGATGGCATCGGGAGAGTCCGAGCCGAGGGTCACGCGCTCGCCAAAAACCGTGTGCGGATCGGCTTCCAGCAGCGTCAGGCGGCAGGCACCGAGCATTGCCGACAACAGCTGGCTTTGATCTTCGTCACCCGATTGAAAATCGAGCCGCACATTGCCGAACAAGCTGCGGGCAACGCTCGGAAAATCCCTTCCCCCTGCAACTTTAACGGATGAGAAAACCGGTTCCATGCTGTCTTCCTCATGAGGTCAGGTAGCCGCCGTCGACCGGCAGGCAGACGCCGGTTATGTAGCGTGCGGCCGCAGACGACAGGAAGACGATCGCGTCGGCGACTTCCGCCGCCTCGCCCCATCGTCCCGCCGGTATGCGGTTTCTGATCGGCGCCGAAACGACTTCATCGGCAAACAATGCCCGGCTCAGCGGCGTTACGATCCAGCCCGGCGCGACGGCGTTGACGCGGATATTCTCCGCCGCAAATTCCTGCGCCAGCGACTTTGTCAGTTGTACGATCGCTCCCTTGCTGGCCGAATAACCTGGCCGATCGGCCGCGCCGAACGTCGAATACATCGACGCAATGTTGATGATGGACGAACCGGATTTCATCCGGCTGCGGCCCAGGCGACAACAATCCATGACGGATGTCAGGTTGATGGCGATGACCTCATCGAATGTCTCTTTCTTCCATTCGTCACGATCGCGGCTGATCCCGGTGCAGTTTACAAGGACATCGATCCGATCGAGGGTCGCAAAGAAATCGGCAAGAGCGTCGGGCTGAAGGACGTTGATTTCCCGGCTCTCGATCCGCTCGCTGCGCGGCCCGCTGGAGGCACCAAGGCCGCAGCAGACGACCCGGGCGCCGAGCTCGGCAAAACGATGAGCCGTCGCAGCCCCGATGCCCGATGTTCCGCCGGGAATGACGACCGTGCGGTCGGCAAAAAGATCGTTGGCAAAGGTCATCGTCTCTCCTTGAGATCAGCTGGCGAGATAGGCGCCATGCAGGATTTTGGGATTGGCCTTCAACGTTTCGGAGGCACCGTCATAGACCAGCCGGCCGCGCTCCATGACCATCGCGTGGTCGGCAAGATCGAGAGCAAGATTGGCGAACTGTTCGATCAGGAGCACACCGATGCCGTTTCGGGCCGCAATCTTCAGCGCTTCCGCCAGCCGTTTCACCACAGTCGGCGCCAGCCCAAGCGAAAGCTCGTCGACCACCATGAAGCCTGGTTTGGCGATGAATGCCTGTGCCATCGCGACCATCTGCTTCTGCCCCCCTGAGAGATCGGAAGCCAGCTGGCGTTTGCGCTGGGCAAGTTCCGGAAATATCTCATAGGCCCTTTCGAGCCCCTCGCGGCGACCGGATGGTGACCCGTCGAGGGCGGCAACGAGGATGTTGTCTTCCACCGAGAGCTGGCCGAGCACCCGATGCCCCTCCGGCACCAGCGCCAGGCCGGCCCGGCGGATGCGATCGGGCGAAAGCCCGTTGAGTGACATCGCATCGAGCCGTATCGCGCCGCCAGCGACTGGCAGGACGCCAGCAAGCGCCATGACCGTGCTGGATTTGCCTGCGCCGTTGGCACCCAGCAATGCCGTGATTTCTCCACTCCGTATTGCAAAGGAGACATCGTGAATGACCCGTTTGCCACCGCGCTCGACGACGAGGTTTTGGACGGCCACGGATGAGATCGCCACCATCTCAGAATTCCCCCAGATAGGCGCGGCGGACGTTCGGGTCGGCAAGCACCGCTTCCGTCGGCCCCAGCGCCAGCAGCTTTCCATAGTCAAGCACCATCGTTTCGCTGCACATGGCGCGAATGAGCTCGACGTCATGATCGATCACCAATACTTGCGCCCCGACTTCGGTGGGGATGCGCAATACGAGTTCGCGAAACATGCCTCCCTCCTCGTCGGTCAAGCCTGCTGCGGGCTCATCGAGCAGAATGAGTTTGGGATTGCCGATCACGCATTTGCCGAGTTCGACCAAACGGCGCTGGAACAGATTGAGCGACTGGCCCAGCTTATCGGCCACGGTGCGAAGGCCGACAAAAGCAAGTGCGGCATCGACGGCCGCCGCACGGTGAAGTGGTGCGACCACGTGATCTGCGATTGCGGTGAGATTGCCCGACACCGACAGGTCCTCGACCACCTGCTCGGTCTGGAATGACCGGCGGAGGCCGGCGCGGACGCGCTGCAGCGGGGCAAGATCCAGCAGTTGATCGCCATTCAGTGCGATGCTGCCTTGAGCCGGCCTGACAAAACCGGAGAGAACATTCAGCAGGGTTGTCTTCCCCGCACCGTTCGGGCCAATCAGGCCGGCGATCGGCGCAGCGAGTGTCGCAGTTAGTTCATTGATCGGCCTGACGCCGCCGAACTGGACGACGAGATTGTCGATGGCGATCATCGCGCCCTCTCCTTTGCCGAACGGAATTGCAGCCGGGTGACCAGCGAGGCGATCTGCCCGGCAATGCCGGATGGTGCCGTCGCCAATGCCTGGAACAGCGCAACGCCGAAAATCCCGATGGTCACATATCCGTCGATGCCGAGATCGGTCAGCAGCGCCGGCACCGCCCGCAACAGCAGCCCGGCAATCAGCGCTCCGTACCAGTTGTAGACTCCGCCGACGATTGCCAGCGCGAAGAGGTTCAAGCTCTCGAAGGCGCCAAAGGCGCGACCGTCGAGCTGGCCGACGTTTCCGGCCAGCAGTGCACCGGCGACACCAGCGAGGAAGCCGCTGAGCGCAAATGCCCATGCCTTATAGGTCAGCACATTGACACCGCTGGCAATGGCGACCGTCTCGCCTTTGCGGATCAGAGCCCAGGCGCGGCCTGGTCGCCCCAGCTTGTGCCATTGCGCGATCAGCAGAGCGATCGTCGCGGCGAGGCAAACATAGAGAAAATAGGCGACCGCTCCCTCGGCAATTCCGGGCCGGGGAAGCATGGCGCGGCCCGAACCGTCGGCGCGGCCGAGAAAACCATCGCCACCGTCGGGAAAGCCCCAGGCGCTGATGATGATCTGAAACGCGCCCGCAAGCATCAGCGTGACAAGGGCAAGATAAAGCCCTCTCAGGCGCAACGCCGGCAAGCCGAAGGCAAGGCCGACCAAGGAAGCGATGATACCTCCCGCCAGAAGGCTGACTTCGAACGGCGGGTGAAAGGCGTGGCCGACACGAAGCGTTACCCAGCCGCCAACCCCGACGAGCGCAAATTGGCAAAGCGAGACGAGGCCGAGCTGCCCATAAAGGATTGCCAGCCCCGCCACCGAGAGCGACAGCGCTACCGCCGACGTTGCGGCCGACAGCCAGTAGGAATTGGCAAAACACATGACCACGGCGGCAAACAGAGCCATCGTCGCGGGAACCTGGAGAAGCTGTTTGGGAAACCGGGCCACCGGAACGCGCTCGGGCAATGCCTGTATGGTCTGCTGCGAAGTCATCATCGGTCCTTCAATACGGCCTTGGCCGTACTCCCCAAGATCGTGACCGCGACGAGCGCGATAATGAAAGGTGCGGCCGCGCGATAGGGTGATATCCAGGCGACCGGGGTGAGCGCAGCTTCGGCAATGCCGATCAGAAGCCCGGCGACGGCCGTTTGCCAAAGTGAGCGCAACTGGCCGAGAATTGCCGCCGCGATTGCTGGGATCACCAGCAAAGTCAGGAACGTGCCCTGGAGGCGGACGAGGTCGGCAAGCAGCAGGCCGGCGAAACCGGAAAAAATCCCGGTAATGACCCATGCCGCCGTCTCTGTGTAGAGAATGCGAACACCGAGGATTGCGCTCAGGTCGCGGTCGTTGGCCAGGGCTCGCATGTCGAGCCCAAGGCGCGTCCGATTGAGCAGCAGCGTGATCGCGCCGACCATGACGACGGCAAGCAGGATAGCGATGATGCGCGTGTACGTGAGGCGAACGCCGAAGAGAGAAACGAACATCTGATCGGTCGGAAACTGCAGGCGACGCGGCAGTTCACCCCAGATGATTCCCATCAGTGCGATCAGCACCAGGGCCGGCGCCAAGGTCCCGACGGCACGCACGACCGTATCGCGATGCGATAGCATAGGTGCAAAGAGCCGCCCGTAAAGAAAGCTGATGGCCGTGGACACGACGACGGCCGCCAGGATGGCAACGGAAAGCGGTATTTTCCATTCGAGAAGCTGCCAGGCGCAGTGCGCGCCGATAGCACCAAACGCGCCGAAGGCGAAGTTAAGGACCCCGGTTGCCCGAAAGAGGATGACAAGGCCGACGCCTGACAGGGCGTAGACGGCCCCAATTCCGAGACCCGATATCAGAAATGGTAAAAAGGTCATGAGCGGATTCCGATGTGCGGCCGAAGAGACGGCGGGCAGCGTATCCCGTGGCTCGGACCACGGGACGATGCGTGATGCCTCAATTTACGGAGCTATTCCGGCGCTCTTTTCAAAGGCGCGGATGTCGGCCAACTCCGGATCGGGCGATGGCGCGCAATCGGAGATCACCTTCCACTTGCCACCCTTGCTGACTGCCATGCGCGTCGTCGAATTTGCATTGTGGCGCGGCTGACCATCGCCGAAATACCAAGGCGCGCAGAAAATATCGCTGGCAAAGCCCTTGACCTGCCGGATGGCGGAACTGGTGCTTTCGCGCGTGATGTCCTTGGGATCAAGTGACATCAGTGCCTTCTCGGCAATCCGGGCGGCAAGATATCCGGCCTGGGCGAACGTGTCGCGCGGATCGGAAGGCTGGCCATATTTGTCCATGACGGCAAGCCAGTTCTGATTGTCGGGCGTCACGGCCTCGAGATCGTTGAACTCCATGTTGACATAGAAGTTTCCATCCCAGCCTGCGCCAATGGTCCCGGGCACCGAAAGGTCATAAGCCGATGCGGCACTCAGGAACTTGATGGTCTGGTTGAGCCCCTGTTCTTCGGCCGCAGTCAGAAGCGGGATTGTGACGCCCTTGGGAAGGGCGAGGATAATGACATCAGGCTTGGAAGCCGCCGCCTGCAGGATGATCGAGGTCGAATCGGCCGTACCGGGATCCATCAGGATCGTTTCCGCCATAAAGCCTTTTTCCTTGGCCAGAGACTTAATGCCGTCGCAGGACCATGTCCCGACGTTCGGGATGTTCGGACCGATGCAAACCACCGACTTTGCCTTGAGCTGATCCAATGCGTAGCCCATGGCGCCCAGCGTGGAGACGCGCGGCCCGGCATTCGTCGCGGCGTAGTTCTCGGCAAAGAAGCACTCGCGAGGAACGCCGACGCCAGCGACGACGACAATGCCGGATTTCTTGTAGAAATCCGCGTTTGCGCCACATTCGACAAAGCTCGAATTGCCGACCATCAGCACCGCCTTCTCGTCGTTGACGAGCTTGGCGGCCAGCTGAGCGGCCGTCTCAGGATTCCACTGATCGTCTTCGACCAGATATTTGACCGGCCGCCCTTTAATGCCGCCATTGGCGTTCAAGCAGTCGAAATAGGCCTTGGCGGCCCTTGTCGAGTTCGAAAAATCGTCCGGACCGGTTTTGCCGGTGATCGCACCGATGACAATCGGATCACCGGTCGCGGCTTTGCCGGTATTGTCGCCGCAGGACGCAGCCGCATGAGCACTGAATGCCGAAAGCAGCATCAGGCCGAGGCCGACCACCAGCCCCCTCATATTTATTCTCATCGTTTCCTCCTCCAGTTTCCGTTATTGTCCGCACTCCCCGCGAACGTCTTCAATCGTGGAATCTCTGCCTCAGCCGGCGATCGCCTTGCCTGTCATGAACGCGGCGGCGCGGGCTGCAATCATCATCACCGGAGCGTTGGTGTTCCCCGATACCAGCGTCGGCATCACCGATGCGTCGCATACCCTCAGACCCTCGACGCCGCGCACCTTCAGATCGGCCCCGACGACCGCCATCGGATCGTCTGGCCGCCCCATGCGCGCCGTGCCCGCCGGATGGAAAACGGTCTTGGCGGTCTGCCGGATGTAGTCGCGCAATGCCGCCGGATCATTTTCGACCCCCGGTTTCGGCAGGACGCGTCGCTTGATAAGTTTCGCAAGCGCTGGTGCATCCAGAATGCGGATCGCTGTCTCGACACCGCGCACCAGCGTATCGAGGTCGGCCGGGTCCGAGAGGAGATTGGCGTTGAACTCCGCCTTGTCATTCGGGTCGGCGCTTCTGAGGCGAATGGTGCCGCGCGAGCGCGGCCTGAGGTAGCAGGGGCCGATGCTGAGACCATGACCGGGTTCGGGATCGCGGTCGACGAAACCCACAAGAACCGGCAGGACATGGAACTGAACATCCGGCTGGCCGATGCCGGCCGTATCCACGAAACCACCGCATTCGACCACGTTCGACGAAAGCAGGCCACGATGCGACAGCAGGTAGCGCGCCATGTGTCCGGCGGCGCGAATCCCGCTGTCATGCCCAAGGATGGAGATCGGCTCGTGGGTCTCGCCTTGAACCGGCGCTTCGAGATGATCCTGATAGTTTGCGCCGACGCCCGGCAGATCAGCCACCACATTGATGCCGTGAGAGCGGAGATGCTCGGCCTCGCCGATGCCCGAAAGCTGCAGGATCTTGGGTGTCGCGATCGCACCCGCCGTCAGCGCGATTTCCTTGGAAGCGGTGAATATGGTGCCGTCCTGCAGCGCCACACCCGTCGCGCGCCGACCCTCGAACAGAATGCGGGCGACCTTGCGTTCGGTCAGGATCGTGACGTTCGGCCTGATCTCCGCGTCACGCAGGAACGCCTGCGCGGAACTCCAACGACGCCCCCGGTAAGTCGTACTCTGATAGAACCCGACGCCTTCCTGGGCTGCGCCGTTGAAGTCCGGATTATACGGAATGCCGACTTGCGTGGCTGCCTGAATGAAGGCTTCGCTTAGTGGATGGCGGTGACGGGGGTTCGAGACGTGCAGGCCACCGTTGCGGCCATGAAATTCGCCATTGAGGCTTTCATTGTTCTCGAGCGATCGGAAAGCCGGCAGCACATCTTCGTAGGACCAGCCGTGACACCCCATCTGCGACCAGGTATCGTAGTCGTTCCTGTGGCCACGGATGTAGATCATCGCATTGACGGAACTGCCGCCGCCAAGCACGTTTCCTTGCGGGGTAATGCAAGGGCGGCCATTGAGACCTTTCTCCGGCTCGGATGCATAGGGGTGAATGTCGACCCCTTTGCCGAGAACCTTGAAGAAGGTGGCTGGAATATGGATCCAGGGGTCGGCGTCACGCCGGCCGGATCTGATCAGCAGAACCTTGTTCGCCGGGTTCTCGGAGAGCCTGTTTGCCAGCACGCAGCCCGACGATCCGCCGCCGACGATAATGTAGTCGAAGTTGGTCATGGCTCAGCTCAAAACCGTCTGGATGGTGGTAAATTCCTTCAGCCCTTCGGCGCCGAACTCGACACCCATGCCCGATTGCTTGACGCCGCCAAAGGGCGCGTTCGGCTGGATCGTGCCGTGCTTGTTGATCCATACCGAGCCGCATTCGAGCTGCATTGCGTAGCGCTTGGCTTTTTCGGCGTCTGCCGACCAGACCGAGCCGCCAAGCCCGGCGGGATTGGTGTTGGCGCGAGCGATGACCTCATCGATATCGGAGTAACGAATGATCGGCAGTGCCGGCCCGAACTGCTCTTCGTCGACGAGACGCACACCATGGTCGACGTCGGCAACAAGCGTGATCGGATAGAAATAGCCCGGCCGGTCGATCGGCGTGCCGCCGGCGAGAATTCGGCCGCCATTGGCGCGCGCATCATCGACAAGTTCGCGAACTTTGTTGAACTGCATTTCGTTCTGGACCGGGCCAAGAATGCTGGTTTCGTCAAGGCCGTCGCCGATCACGATCCTGCCGGCATAGTCGGCAAGCCGTGCGCAGACGTCTTCATAAATGCTGTCGTGCACATAAAGGCGCTTCAGCGCTGCGCAGGTCTGGCCGTTGTTGATGAAGGCTCCCCAGAACAGGCCCTCGGCGATCTGCGCGGGGTCGGCATCGGGAAGAACTATACCGGCATCATTGCCGCCAAGCTCGAGCGTCAGGCGTTTCAACGTCGCGACAGCCGAAGCCATGACCTTCTTGCCGGTCTCGGTCGAGCCTGTGAAGGTCATCTTGGCGATGCCGTCATGGGCGGAAAGTGCTGCACCAATGCTGTTTTCGCCGGTGATGACATTGACGACGCCGGGCGGCAGCACTTCGTTCATGATCTCGACAAGACGGATCGTCGAAAGTGGTGTCAGCGGCGAGGGCTTGATGATGACCGTATTGCCGGCTCGCACCGCTGGCACGATATGCCAGCAAGCGATCATCACCGGCCAGTTCCAGGGTGTGATCGAACCGACGACGCCAATGGGTTTACGATGCAATTCGACGCGGCCCTCATTGTCGTCCTGCAGGATCTCAACCGGCAGATTCAGTTCGGCGGTGTGGCGTGTCCAGGCAAGCGCGCCACCGATTTCGAACCGGGAACCGAGACCATTGAGAGGCTTGCCCTGCTCCAGCGTCAAAAGCCGCGCGAGCTCCTCGCCATTGGCTGCGATCTTTTCGGCAATGGCGCGGCAGGCGGCCTGGCGCTCTTCTTCCGGCGCCTGGCTCCAAGTGCGAAAGGCGGCTGAGGCGGCGGCAACGGCAAGGTCGAGATCCGCCGCCGTCGCCAGCGGCATCTGACCGACGATTTCGCCGGTCGATGGGTTGCGAATGTCGGCATAGGTTGCGGTCTCGATGCGTGCTCCGCCGATGAACAGACTGTACTGCTTCACGATTGGCTCCTCCCTGAGCTTTGGAAGGAGTATGACGGGGCAGAAGAAAGCCGTCTTGGGCAGGAGCGCGCCGCGACTTGGTTTCAAACGCAACAGGCCGTCGGCTCATCAAGTATTCAAACCGCACTATTGTGCGGTTGATGTCACCGGCCTGAGCAGATCGGTCGGCGCGCAGTCGAACAGATCCTTGAAGCTGCGATTGAAATAGGAAATATCATTGAAGCCGGCCGAATAGGCGACTTCCGCGATCGTCCTTGGGCTTCTTTGATCTTTGATCTGCGCAATCTTTTCACGCACGAGGCGCAACCGCTTGTCACGGATGACCGTGGTGCAGGTCATGCCGATACCTTGAAAATCCTGTTGCAGCGTGCGGATGGATACGCCGATCCGTGTCGCCAGCCACTTGGCGCTGAGATCGCTCTCGGTCAGGTGTCGGTCGATCAGTATGTCGACCATTTCCAGCCGCCGCGAAGCGCTGTCGTTGAGAGCGGACATGGCGTCGCCGTTTGAGACGAAGGCCTGTCGCGTCGCATTGAACATCAGGTGCCGCAGATTGGCAGACGCGGCATCCGATGCCGAATTGGACATGATCTTCGCCACCAGCGCACGCAGCATCATCGCCATCGGGTCAAAGGCCTCGAGTTTGCGGGCGATGTCGAAATCGATCGGGCTTTCGGCATACATGATCTGGCGTGGCAAATGCAGCGACAGATGATTGCTGAACTGTCCACCGAAATGGAATGTCGTGGGCCGGGTCGAGTCGACGAGAATGCAATCACCGACATCCAGGACTGCCTGGAGGCCGACGTGCTCGAGACCACAGGACCCTTCGAGCTGCATGATGAGAAAAAGGTGTTCGTTGGCGTCTCGGCGAATGTCATCCCAATCTCGATGGACGCGATCGAGATCATTGGAAACATGGGCGAACTCCATACCGCAGACATCGATACGCCGCGCTGCCCCCGTTACGGGCTTGCCGCTCTCCATTGCTTTCGGATTGAAGTTGCCGCAGATCGATTGGAGATCACTGGTCCATTGATCATAGGGAACGGTTGCCCATGCGTGTTGCATCAGGGCCTGATTGTTCAAGAGCTCCAACTCTGCCTCCCAACAGTGTCAGTCAACGACATTTCCGTCTCGCGCGACTCTCCCACAAGCGCAAAAAGGCGGCAACACCTGAGACCGGTAAACTGAAAGAGTGTCGAAGATCGATCGCCCTGTCAATATATTTCACATGTTAACTAGAATCCGTCATCCCGACTCTTCTCGCCAGCTATGTTTTGCCGCCGCCATTCACTGGGCGGCATACCGGTGCGCGCGCGGAAAAAGCGCGAAAAATAAGCGGCATCCTTCAAGCCCACCTCGTAGGCTATGTTCTCGAGCGATCGGATGGTGAAGAGCAACAGCCGCTTGGCCTCGAGCAGGCGGCGCGCGGCGATCATGTCCTTGACGCCCTGGCCGAATGCCATGTGCCCTGCCTTGGCAAGAAGATGCGGCGTGGTGCCGAGGGTCGAAACGTAGCGCGCGACTGGCCAGTTCTCACGAAAATGCCGGTCGATCAGCCGTCGAAGCTCGCCAGCAAGCAGGCGTTGTGGCGATTGCGCCAGCATCGGGGCGTCTGACGCCAAGCGTCCGATCTGGGTCAGTACGGCGGCGGTCAGCGGTGGGATAATGTTGTCGGCCTGCCCTCTCCCCTCGGCATATTCTTCCAGGATCAATCGCATGGTGCACCCCAGCCTCTCCCAGAGCGCCTCCGCGCCCCGCCCCGTCACCATCACCGGACGATCCAGCGGCAGGATCGTCTGACCCGCGATCGATGGCAGCAGACTGTCGGCGATCGACACGACGATCGCGTCGGAGACGAGCGGATCGACGTTGAAACCATGGACCACGCCGCTCGGCACGAAACTAACGGCGGGCGCCAAAAAGTCCAAACGTTGGTCTTCTATGAAATAGGACCCGCTACCACTGGTCCAGAAAGTGACCTGCATCATCCGGTCATGTTTGTGGGCTCGAACTTGGCCGGAATGGAGATTTACTCGGGCCATCACTGTTTCCACATGAAGAAAACCGATCTCCAAAGGACGATCCGGTTCGCCGTAAACAAAGAAACTTGGGACGATATCGTTCATGCCGGCCACCAAGAAAAGTACAAGTGATTTCTCTATTCTGTCCATGGTGGAGGTCGGACGCAAGGACTAGCTTTGACTGACATCATAGGAGGAGACGATGAGAGCAGAAGAGTTCCGGGCCGATACAAAGCGGCCTTTCACCGGCGAAGAATATCTCGCCAGCCTGCGCGACGGCCGCGAGGTCTATATTAATGGCGATCGCGTCAAGGACGTGACGGCGCATCCGTCCATGCGCAATTCCGTCCGATCGCTTGCAAGGCTCTACGATGCACTGCATGCTGAGAAGACGAGGGATCGCCTGACATCGCCCACCGACACCGGTTCTGGAGGCTACACCCACAAATATTTCCGTGTCGCAAAGTCCTCCGCCGATCTCGTCGCTCAACAGGGCGCGATCGCCGATTGGGCCCGCATGTCCTACGGATGGATGGGCCGCACCGCCGACTACAAAGCAGCATTGATGAATACGCTGGGCGCCAATGCCGACTGGTATGGTCCCTTCAAAGACAATGCACTCGCCTGGCACAAGCGCGCCCAGGAAGCTGCTCTCTTCATGAACCACGCGATCGTCAACCCACCGATCGACCGCCACAAGCCGGCGGATGCCGTAAAGGACGTATTCGTTCATATCACTAAGGAAACCGACGCCGGCATCTACGTCTCGGGTGCGAAGGTGGTGGCGACGTCCTCTGCTTTGACGCACTACAATTTCCTGGCACAGAGCTCGGCGACGGTTACGGAAGATCCGTCTCTGTCGGTGATGTTCATCGTCCCGATGAATGCGCCCGGCATCAAGATGTTCTGCCGCGTTTCCTATGAGGAAACCGCAAACCGTGTCGGCACGCCGTTCGACTACCCGCTCTCTTCCCGCTTCGATGAGAACGATGCCATCCTCGTTCTGGACAATGTCTTCATCCCCTGGGAGGACGTGCTGGTGCTGCGCGATGCGCCGAAGATCCTGTCCTTTCATCCCGCTTCCGGCTTCATGCACGGCTACTGCTTCCAGGGCTGCACGCGTTTCGCCGTCAAACTTGATTTCCTGGCAGGCCTGCTCGCCAAGGCTTTGCGAGCAACTGGCGGTGATGCCTTCCGCGGCAATCAGGCCGCACTCGGTGAAGTCATTGCGTTGCGCCACATGTTCTGGAGCTTCTCCAACGCCATGGCCTACAATCCGATCCCCTGGGCGAACGGCGCAGTACTGCCCAATCTGGAAGCGGCCCTTGCCTACCGCACCTTCATGTCGGAAGCCTATCCCCGCGTCATCGAGACGGTCCGCAAGGTCGTTGCCTCGGGATTGATCTATTTGCCGTCCTCGGCCAAGGATTTCGGCAATCCGGAGATCGACCGCTATCTCGGCCAGTATGTGCGCGGCTCCAACGACATGGGCCATATCGAACGCATTAAGATCATGAAGCTGTTGTGGGACGCAACCGGAACCGAGTTCGGCGGACGGCATGCGCTCTACGAATTGAACTATGCCGGAGCGCCGGAAGAAGTCCGGCTTCAGGTGCTGAAGGGGGCCGAGCGTGGCGGACGGTTGCGCGAAATGGAGGCCCTGGTTGACACCTGCATGAGCGACTACGACGAAAACGGCTGGACCGGCGATACCTGGCTGCCGCCGATCGGTGCCGCAGACCCGTTCAAGTCGGCCGCGGAATAGGAGGCGACCATGGAGGAAGCCTTTTCCAAAACCGAGTTCCGCAACGCCATGGCGCGCGTTTGCGCGCCGGTCAACGTCATCACCACCAATGGTCCCGCCGGTCGCGGCGGGTTCACCGCCACGGCCATGTGCAGCGTCACGGATGAGCCGCCGACGCTGCTCGTCTGCATGAATAGCCGATCCGCCCAAACTGCACTGTTTCTGGAAAACCACCGGTTCTGCGTGAACGTATTAAGTCACGACCACAGAGAGCTAGCCGGGAAATTCGCCGGAGCAACCGCCGATATGGAGGCGCGTTACGCCTCTGCGGATTGGGTCGCAATGCCTTCAGGTACGGATGCTCTCGCGGATGCGATCGTCTCATTTGATTGCGAGCTGTCCGAGGCAAGACTTGTCGGCAGCCATCACATTTTCATCGGGCGGATCGCCGGCATCCGATCCCGCCCCGATGGCAATGCGTTACTGTATTTTGACCGGAATTACGTTCATGTCCCGACGCAAATTGGCAGCTTCGGAGGTTGAACAAGCGGGCTGTCTGCAGCCTTGCTTTATCAAGGCATGGGAGACATCCAACTATTTGTGCAGCATCGCCAATTCGTCGAGCATATCCAGTAGCGTATCGATCCGTTCCCGACCAAACCGCTGCTCCAGCGCCGTGTAAATCATACGGCTGTCTGGGCTGACTTCATTGATCACTTTCAGCCCGGCGGCCGTGATCTCAAGAAGGATCTGACGACCGTCTTCAGTATCCTTTGTCTTGGTGATGAAGCCGCGTTCCTCCAGGGATCGGATGATCCGCGTCAGGCTCGGGGCAAGGATGAAGGCCCGCTCCGACATCTCCGAGGCATCCAACGTTCCGGCTTCGGCCAGAATGCGGATCACCCGCCATTGCTGTTCGGTCACGTCATGCAGCGCCAACATCGGACGGAAATGCCCCATGACCGCCTCACGCGCCCGAAGCAGCGCAATCGGCAGCGAGCGGCGAGTGTCGCGCGGGAGAAGAGCGTCCTGCACTATGCCGTTCGTCTTAGGGGGTTGTCTCGTCATAAGGGTTCTATGGATCATATTTTTGCGACACGCAACGAGCCGAGTGCCCATCATCGTTGACAAGGCCGTAAATATTGTTAACATGTTAAATATATAAGTCACTGTGGCGCGGGAGGAACGATGCCGCATTTCACGATGGATTATTCGGCCAATCTCGATCGAACCGTGGACTTCGACGCGCTTTGTCGCGTGGTCCATATGGAAATCCTGAAAACGGGCCTGTTCGAGGTCGGGGCGGTGCGGGTGCGCGCTATTCGGTGCGAAGCCTATGCGATTGCGGATCTTCTTGCCGATAATGCCTTCATCGACATGTCTTTCCGTATCGGCGAGGGACGCAGCGAAGATGACAAGCGCCGGACCGGAGAAGCTATCTTCCAGGCGGTGACGCAGCACCTGGAATCCCTTTTCCAGGCGCCGCATTTTGCACTGACGCTTGAAATCCGTGAGATCGATCCGGCGCTCAGCTGGAAGAAAAACGCCATTCATCCGCGTCTTCGCAAAACGAACAGCTAAGCAGCTCGCCTGAATCCAGACGCAGCAAACGGAAAAGCGCGGCAACTGCCTCGCAGTCCGGCGCGGCAAGACCAGCAATATTGGAGAAAAAATGTCGACATTTGAAAACAACATTGCAAAAGCGGAGGCCTATCTGGCCCGCTTCCGCGCGCGGGGCGTGCTGAACCATATCGATGGCGAAGCGGTGCCGGCCGCCGACGGCACGACCTTCGATATCATCTCTCCTGTCGATCTGAAGGTGCTGGCAAAGGTGGCGCATGGCAAGGCGGCGGATGTGGACCGGGCGGCACAAGCCGCAAAAGCCGCCTTTCCTGCCTGGGCCGGGATGTCGGGCGACGCGCGCAAGAAACTTCTTCATAAGATTGCCGACGCGATCGTGGCGCGTTCCGAAGAGATCGCGTTCGTCGAATGCATGGATACCGGCCAATCGCTGAAATTCATGGCGAAGGCCGCCCTTCGCGGCGCCGAGAACTTCCGCTTCTTCGCCGATCGCGCCGTGGAAGCCCGTGACGGCAAAACGCTGCGTGCGAACGGCCAAGTCAATATCACCACTCGCGCACCGATCGGCCCGGTCGGCGTCATTACGCCATGGAATACGCCCTTCATGTTGTCGACGTGGAAGATTGCGCCGGCGCTTGCCAGCGGCTGCACGATCGTACACAAGCCGGCGGAATTCTCGCCGCTGACGGCGCGGCTGCTGGTCGAAATCGCCGAAGAGGCTGGTCTGCCGAAGGGTGTCTGGAACCTGATCAACGGCCTCGGCGAGGACGCCGGCAAGGCGCTGACCGAGCATCCTGATATCAAGGCGATCGGCTTCGTCGGCGAGAGCCGGACCGGCTCGATGATCATGAAACAAGGTGCCGACACGCTGAAGCGGGTACATTTCGAGCTTGGCGGCAAGAACCCCGTCATCGTCTTTGCCGATGCCGATCTGGAGCGCGCCGCCGATGCTGCCGTCTTCATGATCTATTCGCTGAACGGCGAGCGCTGCACCTCCTCCTCCCGTCTGCTGGTGGAGGAAAGCATCTACGACCGCTTCACGGCGATGGTCGCCGAGAAGGCCAAGCGCATCAAGGTCGGCCACCCCCTCGATCCAGAAACTGTGGTCGGCCCGCTGATCCACCCGGTGCACGAAAAGAAGGTGCTGGAATATATCGAGATCGGCAAAGCCGGCGGCGCGACGGTTGCCGCCGGCGGCACGAAATTCGAAGGGCCGGGTGGCGGATGCTACGTATCCCCCACTCTCTTCACCGGCGCCAACAACCAAATGCGCATTGCGCAGGAAGAAATCTTCGGGCCCGTTCTGACCGCGATCCCCTTCAAAGACGAGGCCGATGCGCTGGCCCTTGCCAACGACGTGCAATACGGCCTGACGGGCTATCTCTGGACCTCGGACGTCACCCGTGCGTTCCGCTTCACCGATGCTCTGGAAGCGGGGATGATCTGGGTGAATTCGGAAAACGTCCGCCATCTGCCGACACCTTTCGGCGGCGTCAAGAACTCCGGGATCGGCCGTGACGGCGGCGATTGGTCCTTCGATTTCTATATGGAGACCAAAAACGTTGCTTTCGCCACCAAGGCGCATGCGATCCAGAAACTCGGCGGCTGAGTGCACCGGACACCCTATTGAATTTGGAGGAGAACCCTATGCCCCTGCCCACACCCAATCTTTATCCGCCTTTCAACATCGTGCGCCTCAGCCATGTCGAGCTTGCCGTGACCGACCTTGCGAAATCGCGCGCCTTCTACGTCGATACGCTCGGCTTGCAGGTGACCGACGAGACGCCAGACACGATCTATCTGCGTGCGCTCGAAGAACGAGGGCATCACTGCATCGTCCTGAAGAAAGACGCCGTCGCCGAAGCACGCGATCTCGGCTTCAAGGTGTTTTCCGACGAGGACCTCGACAAGGCCGAGCATTTCTTCAAGGGCAAGGGCCTGCCGGTCGAATGGGTCGAGCGGCCCTACCAGTCGCGTACCTTCCGCACCCGCGATCCGCACGGCATTCCGCTGGAATTCTATTCAAAGATGGACCGCCTGCCGCCGATCCACCAGAAATATGCCCTCTACAGAGGCGTGAAGCCGCTCCGTATCGATCACTTCAACTGCTTCTCACCGAATGTCGACGAAAGTGTCGCCTTCTACAATGAGATCGGCTTCCGCGTGACGGAGTACACCGCCGACGAGGAAACCGGGAAGCTCTGGGCGGCATGGACGCACCGCAAGGGTGGCGTCCACGACATCGCGTTTACCAACGGTCGCGGTCCGCGTTTGCATCACACCGCGTTCTGGGTTCCGACGCCGCTCAATATCATCGATCTGCTCGATCTGATGGCGACCACCGGTTGGCTGCCCAATATCGAGCGCGGACCGGGCCGGCACGGTATTTCGAATGCCTTCTTCCTTTATATCCGCGATCCGGATGGCCATCGTATCGAGATCTATTGCTCGGATTATCAGACGGTCGATCCGGATCTCGAGCCGATCAAATGGGATCTCAAGGATCCGCAGCGCCAGACGCTCTGGGGGGCTCCGGCGCCGAAATCCTGGTTCGAGGAGGGCAGCACCTTTGCCGGCACCGAGGTGCGTGATTCCGTGCTGAAGGCCCAGCCGATCGTCGCGCCCTGAATTTCCCCAGCTGGGCGGGCGCGAAAGCGTCCGCTGTTTTCTCAATGCTTGGTGAGGAGCCAGCCATGAAATTGCAAGATCCTTCCTTGTTCCGCCAAGCCGCTCTTGTCGGCGACAATTGGATCGAGGCCGATCCGAACAACGCGATCGAGGTGAACAATCCGGCGACCGGTGAGATCATCGGTCGGGTGCCGAAGCTTGGTGCCGCCGAGACGAGGACGGCCATCGAGGCCGCCCGCCTGGCGCAGAAGGGTTGGGCTGCCCGCACCGCCAAGGACCGCTGCGCCATCCTTCGCAAGTGGTTCGATCTGATGATCGAGAACAAGGATGACCTCGGCCGCATCCTGACGCTCGAACAGGGCAAGCCGCTGGCCGAGGCGACCGGTGAAATCGTCTATGGTGCGAGCTTCATCGAATGGTTTGCCGAGGAGGGCCGCCGCATCTATGGCGACCTGATCCCCGGCCACCAGCCGGACAAGCGCATCATGGTGATGAAGCAGCCGATCGGCGTCGTCGCGGCAATCACGCCGTGGAACTTCCCCAATGCGATGATCACTCGCAAGGCCGGTCCCGCCTTTGCCGCCGGCTGCGCCATGGTGCTGAAGCCCGCCTCGCAGACGCCGTTCTCGGCGATCGCGATTGCGATCCTGGCAGAACGCGCCGGATTGCCGAAGGGTCTTTTCAGCGTCATCACCGGCTCGGCCGCGGCCATCGGCGCCGAGATGACCTCGAACCCGGTGGTGCGGAAGCTGACCTTTACCGGCTCGACCGAAATCGGCACCGAGCTCTACAAGCAGAGCGCCCCGACCATCAAGAAACTCGGCCTCGAGCTTGGCGGCAATGCGCCGTTCATCGTTTTCGACGATGCCGATCTCGACGCGGCGATCGAAGGGGCGCTGATTGCCAAATATCGCAACAATGGCCAGACCTGTGTTTGCGCCAACCGCATCTACGTGCAGGACGGCGTCTATGACGCCTTTGCAGAAAAGCTGGCAGTTGCGGTCGCCAGGCTGAAGATCGGCAACGGCTTTGACGAGGGCGTCATCCTTGGGCCACTGATCGACAAGGCCGCCCTCGCCAAGGTCGAGGAGCATATTGCCGATGCCTTGGGCAAGGGCGCGCGCATCCTGCAGGGCGGCAAGCGGCATGCGCTGGGCGGCACCTTCTTCGAGGCGACCATCTTGGGCGACGTCACCAAGGACATGGCGGTGGCGCGCGAGGAAACTTTCGGGCCGCTGGCGCCGCTGTTCCGTTTCAAGAACGAAGCCGACGTCATCGAGCAGGCTAATGACACCGAATTCGGCCTCGCCTCCTACTTCTACGCCAAGGATCTCGCCCGGGTATTTCGTGTGGCCGAGGCGCTGGAATACGGCATGGTCGGCGTCAATACCGGCCTGATCTCGACAGCCGAAGCGCCGTTTGGCGGCGTCAAACTGTCGGGTCTCGGCCGTGAGGGCTCGAAATACGGCATCGAGGAATTCACCGAGATCAAATATATCTGCCTCGGCGGCATCGGCTGAACTGAATAGGAGGAAAAACGATGTCCCACCCGAAGTTTGTCAGCTTTACCCGCAACGACCACAGTGGATACGGCGTTCTTGCCGGAGATGGAATCATTGACCTTTCCGCCCGCCATGGCACGAAGTGGCCAACGCTGCGCGAGGTTATAACCGACGGCGTGCTGCTGAAGCTCGCTGAGGAAGCGGCGAGCTTGGAGCCCGATTTTCCGGTGTCGGACATCCGTTACGAAGTCCCTGTTCCCGCCCCGGAGAAGATCATCTGCGTCGGCGTGAACTTCCCCGACCGCAACGAGGAATACAAGGATGGGCAGGCAGCGCCCTCCAATCCCTCCCTGTTCATCCGCTTTCCGCGCTCCTTCACCGGCCACGATCAGCCGCTGATCCGACCACCGGAAAGCCCGCAGCTCGACTACGAAGGCGAAATCGTCATCATCATCGGCAAGACCGGCCGGCGCATTCCCGAGGCTGAGGCACTATCCCACATCGCGGCGCTGTCGCTGTGCAATGAGGGCACGATCCGCGACTGGGTCCGCCATGCCAAGTTCAACGTCACCCAGGGCAAGAACTTCGACCGCACTGGCTCGATCGGCCCGTGGCTCGTGCCTTACCGCAATGAGAGCCAGCTTGCCGACATCAAGCTCCAGACGCGGGTCAATGGCGAAGTGCGCCAGAGCGACCGCACCAGCCGGATGATCTTCTCCTTCCGCAGGATCATCAACTACATCTCGACCTTCACCACACTCGTTCCCGGCGATGTGATCGTCACCGGTACGCCGACCGGCGCTGGTGCCCGCTTCGATCCGCCGATCTGGCTGCAGCCCGGCGACCTCGTCGAGGTCGAGGCCGATGGTATCGGCATCTTGCGCAACACGATCGCTGACGAGGTGTGAAATGTTGACTTCAGACGATATCAGGCAGGCGGCAGAGCGACTCGACATCGCCGAGCGGACGCGCGAACAGACGGAGCTTCTGTCGATCCAATATCCGCACATGACGATGGATGACGCCTATGCCGTGCAGTCGGCCTGGGTCACGAAGAAGATCGCCGCCGGGCGCAAGGTGATCGGCTGGAAGATAGGGCTGACCTCGAAGGCGATGCAATATGCGCTGAACATCGACACGCCGGATTCCGGCGTGCTGTTCGACGACATGCTGTTCGAGGACGGCGCGACGGTGCCGGCCGATCGCTTCATCCAGCCGCGGATCGAGGCGGAGATCGCCTTCATCATGAAGGCTCCCCTGAAAGGCCCAGGCATCACCGTGTTCGACGTGCTGAATGCCACGGAGTACATCACCCCGGCCCTGGAAATTCTTGATACGCGCATCCTCAGGGTCGACCCCGAAACAAAGAAGGCCCGCACCATCGTCGACACGATTTCCGACAACGCGGCCAATGCCGGCATCGTGCATGGCGGGCGCATGGCGCGGCCCGATACCGTCGATATGCGCTGGATGGGGGCTATCGTCAGCCGCAATGCCGAGGTGGAGGAAACCGGCCTGGGTGCCGGTGTCTTGAATCAGCCGGCGCGAGGCATTGCCTGGCTTGCCAACCGGCTGGCCCGATATGGCGACGGCATCGAGGCGGGCCAGATCGTCCTTGCCGGCTCCTTCATCAGACCGATCGAGGCGCGCCACGGCGACACCATCGTCGCCGATTTCGGACCTTATGGGACGGTCAGTATCTATTTCGCATAGGAGAGCGCTCATGCCCGCGCCCAAGAACACATTCAAGTCGGCCTTGGCCGAGAGGCGTCCGCAGATCGGACTCTGGCTGGCGCTCGCCAATCCCTACACGGCCGAAATTCTGGGTGGTGCCGGCTATGACTGGCTGTTGATTGACGGTGAGCATGCGCCGAACGACATCCCTCTGATGACGGCGCAATTGCAGGCGCTCAAGGGTTCGCCGAGCCACCCGGTCATCCGGGCACCGATCGGCGAGGTCTGGATATTGAAGCAGATTCTCGATATCGGGGCCCAGACGGTGCTGGTGCCGATGATCGAGAGCGGCGACCAGGCAAGAGCCATGGTGCGCGCAGTACGATATCCGCCGCACGGCGTGCGGGGCGTCGGCGCAGCGCTTGCCCGCGCTTCGGCATTCAATCGTATTCCCGACTACCTGCAGACCGCCAATGACGAGGTCTGCCTGCTGCTGCAGATCGAAAGCCGCGCCGGACTGGCCGCGCTCGATGACATCGCCACTACCGATGGCGTCGATGGCGTTTTTATCGGACCCGCCGATCTCGCCGCCGACATGGGCCATCTCGGCAGGCCTGGCGATTCCGAGGTACAACAGGCGGTGGAAGCGGCGCTGATCCGTATCCAGTCGTACGGCAAGGCAGCCGGTATCCTGACCGCCGATCAGTCGCTTGCCAAACACTATCTGGAACTCGGCGCCACCTTCGTCGCCATCGGAAACGATGTCGGCCTGTTGGCGAGCGGCGCATTGCGCCTGCTGTCCGACTTTCAGAAGGCGAGTGCAGCCGGCCATGGAAGTTCAGTAGCCACGACGAAGGTTTACTAAGATCTCCTCCAACCGGGCCTCAATCGTCTTGCGGACGTAGATCAGCGGCTCTCGCTTGCATGGGCGGAGTCGTTGAGTCTCACTATCCGATGCATCTTGTGTCGCTGCCACCAAGCGACCAACCCATCGAACACTGGTGCGAGCTTATAGGCTGCCGGGGTTAGCGCATATTCCACACGCGGAGGGACCTCGGCGAAGATTCGCTGTGTTGTTGGTTTACGCGGAGATCCGCGTGTGGCTGCTGCTGGTGTTGCACCGATGTCGCCACGCCGCCAATATTGAACCAAGCAAGTGAAGTACATAGTGTTTTCTATATTTTATTTTCCAGGTCATTGCTTCATTAAGACATCTTTAGAAGCCGTCGACTACCGTCTCCGTGCCGAACGAAGCAAGAGCTTGTTCGCGCCAACCCAGGAGATGGTCTTGAAGAATTCGTATCGTGCCTTCCGAGCACTGATCGTCGTCGCACATATTGCTTCTCCGTTTGCCGGGGTTCACTCCGCCTTCGCGGCAAACCCGCCGGCGGCCCATGCGAAATCCGGGCCGATGATATCCAAGGCGCTCGATGCGCTGCTGCTGCCGATCAACAAGGGCGTGATCAAGAAGTTCAAGCTCGACAAAGGCGTGCACGGTGTTCTGGTGCTTTCCGTCAAGCCCGGCGGCGTTGCCGACAAGCAGGGGATCAAGCCGGGCGACGTTTTGGCTGAAGTACAGGGCCATAAGGTTCATAAGCCGATCGACGTCGATGTTGCCGTGCGCCGCCAGTTGAAGGCCGGCCATTCCGATATGTCCTTCAGCGTCGCGCGTGGTGGGGCAGTGATCGCGGTTGCCGCAATTATCACACTCGAATCCTACAACGAGACGACCGCGGTCAGCGAAATCTCTAGTTGGGAGACTGACACGACGGTAAGCTCGTCCTCCTACGAGGAATATGTTTCCACGGAATCGACGGAAATTGAGACTTCCGAGGAGAGCGAGGAGGCGACGGTCGAAGAGGACCTGGCCGAGGACGAGTCGGCTGACGCTGATTCCAGCGACGATGCGGACGACAGCAGCGACGACAGCTCGGACGATTCAGGCGATGACGGCTCGGATGATTCAGGTGACGACGGCTGAATCCAGCCGACGTGCCGGCGAGAAGCGCTCGCCCGAATTTCGACGAACGAACTGCGCCAGTCTTGCAACTGGAGCAGTTGGTTTTCTGCCATGTTGCTCAGGAGACACGTGCCAATATCAAAGTCGTCACCGGCAAATCATTCGTTCGCCGGCGCTCATTTGTGGTCCCCCGCCCAACGCCATTCCGGCGGCACGAATGGCGGGCTGAAGGTTCTCGAGTCGATGTGGCGACGCATCTAACTATGTCAGCAGCGATATCGAGGTCGATCCGACTGTCGCGGCGACCTACATCGTGATCGGCCGTTTCTGCCGCTCCACTGCTCCAGGATCCAAAGGCTTGGCGCAAGATCGAGGCGCAAAACACAGCCGAGCCAGAATGCGTACTTGAGCACGGTCAACTCGTTCCAGGCATCGAGGGCAAAATCGCCTGCAGTACCGGGTGGTGAGCGGTCGCCCGTTCTGACCAGCACGAACGAGCATCTTACGCCGGTCATTCGTAACGCGTCTCCAAACCTGACATTCACGCTGTGGCTGCCGCCGCCCGATTCAGACATTGCCGTCAGCGGTCCAAACGACGGAACCGGAATCTGAAACCTCCGTTTCGTCCTCTGCCAGTCATTCTTCAAGAATGCCGCCCCTCCGCGATCTCGACCGGCAATCCTGGCGCCGTTCACCGGCTGCCTCCTCGTCTCGCCCCTCCGTGAACGTACGAACATAATTTAATTCTTGCCTTGCGACCACTCAATCGCTATTGTCGTATGATCGTAATTCTAACTTCAGGAGCTCATGATGACAGCAACTCCGCGGGTTGCGCTCGTAACAGGCGCCACCTCAGGCATCGGCAAGGCCACAGCGATCGCTTTGGCCGCCGCAGGTTTCCAGGTAATCGGAACCGGCCGCAACACCGCGCAACTCGCCGCGCCCGCCGGGGTGACGTACCTCGACCTCGATGTGACCAGCGACGAATCGGTCGCCTCAGCGGTCAGGCAGGTGATCGAACGGTTCGGGCACATCGACGTCCTGGTTAACAACGCCGGCGTTGGCACAACCGGCGCGGCCGAGGAGTTCTCGATCACCCAGACGCAGCACATCTTCGACATCAACGTCTACGGCGTCATGCGGACGACCAAGGCGGTCCTGCCGCATATGCGCGCCCAGGGCCGCGGACGCATCATCAATGTCTCCTCCCTCAGCGGGTTCGTCCCCAGCCCGTTCATGGCCCTCTATGTTTCGACCAAGCACGCGGTCGAGGGCTACTCCCAGTCGCTGGACCACGAGGTTCGCGATTGCGGCGTCCGGGTCCTGCTCGTCGAGCCCGGCCCGATCAACACGCCGTTCGCAGGTCACAGCGTGGTGGCCGACACCCCCATGCCGCTCTACGCGGCGGGACGGCGCAACTACGACGATCTGCTGGAGAAGAACCTCAGCAGCGGCGACGACCCCGCGGTCGTCGCCACGGTGATCGTCGCGGCGGCCACCGACCGGAACCCGAAACTACGGCGCACCGCCGGTACGACCGCCCGGATCATCAACACGGTATACAGCGTCGCCCCGGCCCGGATCTTCGACCGCGTCATCCGCAGATTCAACCGGATGCCGAACTGACCTGGCCACAGCGGTATCCGGAGCGCAAACCCGGCTTAAAAGGAGGAAGGCATGTTGCGTTACACGAAAGAACACAAGCAGGAGACGCGGCAGAGGATCATTGCGACGGCCGGTCGACGGCTCAAGCGGGACGGTATCGACGGCTCCGGAGTCGCGACGCTCATGAAGGACGCGGACCTCACCAACGGCGCCTTCTACGCCCATTTCGAATCCAAGGACAGCCTCGTCGCGGAGGCGGTCACCGACCAACTGCACACATTGCACGCGAACATCGTCGAGCTGGCGGAGCCGGGCCCTGCCGGCCTCGAACAGCTCATGCGCTGGTACCTGTCGGCCCACCACCGGGACAACCCCGGCGACGGCTGCCCCAACGCCGCCCTGCTCGACGAGATCGGGCGCAGCGCGGACGCAATCAGGCAGGCGTATACCGACGGCGTGCTGGTCGTCATCGACGGCCTCGCCGCCCGATTGGCACCCGAAGATCCGCTCTCGGCCCGCGTGAAGGCGCTCAGTCTCCTCGGCCTGATGGCCGGGACGCTACAACTCTGCCGCGCCCTGACCGACCGCCAGCTCTCCGACGACCTCCTCGCGCAGGGGCTCAGCAACGCCCTGGCGCTGGTGGACGCCGAACTCCGACGATGACCCTCGTTTCTGCGACAAGCCCGGCACACCCGGCGCGTCGTCCTCCATCAGACAGGAAAAGACGATGACCGAGCAGCCCTTCAACCCACAGCCGAAGGCATTTTCCTTCCTCAATGCCTCCGACCACCAGCAAAATTTAACATTGGAGAAAACGCCGTGAAGGCATTCGTCGTCGATAAGTACAAAAAGAAAGGCGCTCTGCGCCTGGTCGCCATGCCGGAGCCGGCGTTGGAGGCCAATGACGTCCTCGTCCGGATTCAAGCTACCGCAGTGAACCCGCTTGATTCCAAACTCCGCGATGGAGAGTTCAAACTTATCCTGCCCTATCGGCCGCCTTTCGTGCTCGGACACGACGTCGCCGGGACGGTTGTCAGGGTGGGAGCCGCCGTCAGGCGTCTAAAGGTGGGTGACGAGATCTATGCCCGTCCGCGGGATCATCGGATCGGAACATTCGCCGAATTCATCGCCATCAATGAAGCGGACGTTGCGCTGAAGCCCAAGAACCTCAGCATGGCCGAAGCGGCGTCCATCCCACTGGTCGGGCTGACCGCGTGGCAGGCGCTGGTCGAGCTAGCCAAGGTGAAGCCCGGCCAGAAGGTCTTCATCCAGGCCGGCTCCAGCGGTGTCGGGACTTTTGCCATCCAGCTCGCCAAGCACCTCGGGGCAACGGTTGCGACGACGACGAGCACGAAGAATGTCGATCTGGTCAAAAGTCTCGGGGCGGATGTGGTGATCGACTACAAGACGCAGGATTTCGAGAAGGTCCTGTCGGGCTACGACCTCGTGTTGAACAGCCAGGATGCGAAGACCCTCGACAAATCGTTCGGCGTGCTCAAGCCGGGCGGCCAGCTGATTTCCATCTCCGGTCCGCCCGATCCGGCTTTTGCCAAGGAACGCGGTCTGAACCTTTTCCTGAAACTGGTCTTGCACTTGTTGAGCCGAGGGGTCCGGAAAAAAGCCAAGCGCCTTGGCATGCGCTACTCGTTCCTGTTCATGCGAGCGCAAGGTCAACAGTTAGGCGAGATCGCCTCCCTGATCGAATCGGGCGTGATCCGCCCGGTGGTCGACAAGGTTTTCCCGTTCGAGAAGACCGGCGATGCCTTAGCTTACGTCGAGACAGGGCGCGCGAAGGGCAAAGTCATCATAGCGGTCGCAGACTAGAATCCGTACCGGCCTCACCGGATTGGCGACCGGTGAAACTGACGCGGTTTGCAGATACCTGCCACGCGGGTCGCCTGGCCATCCTTCCGAACACCAGGCAGGAGCATCCCGCCGAGCGCTATCGGACGGCGGGCCGATACCCCTGGAAGCCACCGGCAATAACAAACAGAGGATAGATCAATGACATTCAAAGCACTTATGGCCAGCAAAAGCGGCGATACGATATCGACGGATCTGGTCGAATTGGAAGAGCAAGACCTCATGCCGGGCGATGTCACGATCGCCGTCGACTACTCGACTGTGAACTACAAGGACGGCATGGCGCTTGCGGGTCGTGCTCCGATCATCCAGACATTCCCGCTCATTCCTGGCATTGATCTTGCGGGAACAGTCGAGGGGTCCTCCTATCCAGGCATCGAAGTCGGTGACCGCGTCGTTGCCAATGGCTGGGGACTGAGCCAGACCCATCATGGCGGCTACGCGCAAAAGGCCCGGCTGAGCGGCGACTGGCTCGTCAAGATTCCGGCCCCCCTGTCTACCTTGGATGCCATGGCCGTCGGAACAGCGGGCTACACGGCAATGCTGTCGGTGCTGGCGCTCGAACATGGCGGCATTACGCCCGACCGGGGCGACATCCTTGTCACGGGTGCCAACGGCGGCGTCGGATCGATCGCGATCGCCCTTCTCGCCGACCTCGGCTATCGTGTGGTCGCATCAACCGGGCGTCTCGAAGAGGCCAACTATCTGCGCGAGCTTGGCGCAGCCGATGTCATCGATCGCCGAACCCTTTCCGAACCGGGCACGCCTGTTACCAGCGAACGATGGGCCGGTGCGATAGACTCCGTTGGTAGCCATACGCTGGCGAACGTGCTGGCCCAGACCCAGTATCGCGGTGTGGTGACCGCTTGCGGCCTCGCCCAGGGCCTCGATCTTCCCGCGACCGTCCTGCCCTTCATCCTGCGCAACGTCACGCTCGCCGGCATTGATTCCGTCAACGCGCCGCAATCGGTTCGCCTCAAAGCCTGGTCGCGTCTGGCCCGCGATCTCGATCTCAACAAGCTCGCTCGCACGACGAAAGTTATCGGGCTGGCCGACGTGACCGACGTTGCGCGACGGCTCCTTGCAGGACAGGTTCAGGGTCGCACGGTCGTCGACGTCAATGCCTAACCCTCGTGTGGTCGGATGGTCAGCTGGCACTGGGCGGCTTGACGGGAGCGGCTTGCGGGCTTTGCCGTGATGGTTTCCTTCTCGGTTTTCCGAAGCGGTTCCGGCCCCTTAGCCGGTCTGCCCTCCGGTGCGGTCGAAAGGAACCGGCGCAAGCCGCGCGTTTCAGGGTCCGGGTTGGCCAGGTCGAGCGGAGCCGGTGAGCGGGCAAGCGGGTCCCCGGACCTGCGAAGCCCGCGTGCCTGCTGCCACAAACGGCTTGACCGGCCGCCACGCGGCGCGCAAGCGGCCCCGCGCCAGATCTGAATTAATCCGCCAGCAGCCTTCTGCGCCAGCGCGGCCGGGATGCTCCGACATTCCGCGAGGCTCGCTGATCCGCTCAGTGCAACCGACGTAAAACGCCCGCCGTTTGATCTCGACGCCGTTCCACGATAGACGCGCATGACATGAGGGACGGTCAAAAAGGACTCTCCCGAGAAAGGGCAATGCAATGAGCGACCAGAATGACGACGATTACATCTATGACGAAGCAACCGGCGAGTGGAGGCCCGCTTCCGAAATTGCTGCGGACAAGGCCAAAGCCGCGCAAGTCCACGACGCATCCGGCAATCTTCTTGCCGACGGCGATTCCGTCGTGCTGATCAAGGACCTGAAGGTCAAGGGCGCGGGCCAGACCCTGAAGCAGGGCACCGTCATCCGGTCGATCCGGCTCACCGACAACCCGGAAGAGATCGACTGCCGCCACGATGCGATCAAGGGGCTGGTCCTGCGCACGGAGTTTGTGCGCAAGCGCTGATCGGCGATCTGCCTGGCGTTTCGGCAGGCGATAGCGATCGAGCCAGGTCGGACCGTGGGTGTTGCGCAGCCGGCGCAGGGTGCCACCGTCGTCATAGGGCGCTTCGCCCATTCACACCCGACTCAGGATGCTTTTCCAGCGCCGCCGTGTTTGGCTGCATAGTCCTGGAGGGCATTCACCTCTTCCCCGGTCAGGGACGCAAGCGGCTCATGGCTTGTCGGATTCGCAGCCCGTGGAATTTTGGGCAGCTCGACGGACGCATGACCGTCGAGCGCGTCGGCCTTGACCAGCGCCACGCCGGCTAAGACCCATCGGTCGCGTCGGCTCGCGGATCAACACGACCAGCGCCTCGAACAGATCGGCGCGCAGCATCGGATGGACCGAAGTTCGTGCCGGCGATGTAGGTTTGCCTATGGCCGTTCAATTCGACCGCTGCCGCATGTCGGATTCAAATTTGTATCTCTTGCAGTCACCGGCTTCGCTTTCGGGCGAGCGCCCGTGCGAGGGCATCTTTGAGAATTGCACGGATTTCGTCGTTCGCCAGGCCCTGAATGGCGAAAGCCCTGCTCGGTTCGGCACCGGGATCTTCTTCCTGATCGCCGACGGTTTCATTTTCGTGCGCCAGCGATTCCAACGCCTGATGAAACTTTGGATCGCCGGCGATGATTGTGAGCAGTGACACAAAGAGCCGGCGGTGGGCGTTCAACCGCGCTTCCGTTTCGTCTGCCATGTCGTTCATTGAGGTAATCCTTCACTGATCGGCGAACGACAACCTGAAAGATTTGTTCCAGTGAAGCACTTCGCCTTACCCGCCCCTGTCTCGGTTGTCAGCGTTCAGAAAGAGGCCGGGAAGATGCGAGGCGCAGGCCATGACATGGGTGATCGCTTCCCTGTCATATTCGTCATTTGAGCGGTAGACATCGAAATAGGTGTTCAGCCGGTCGACCCGCTCCGGCCATCGATCGATTGCCTGCAATCCCAGCGATACGCCATAATTGGCGAAGGCAATACGGACATGCGGTGCGTAGCTGGCACGCCCGTAATAACCCGGCGGGTCAATCCACAATCGATCGAGCGCCGCCAGGCTCCGTTCCGTCTGGACGCGTGCCCAATCCTCTGTCGGGAAGAAATGGCAGAGCCACAGCATCATGCCAAGACCGAGATCCTGGTCGATGTCCAGCGTGCGGTACTGCCGCTCGATCAGCGTTCGCATTTCGGCGATTTCGGCGGCTAGCGCGTTCCGATCGAGAAGAGAGTAGGAAACATACCCATCGAACGCGTCCATCGCCCCCAGGCCATAGCCGGGATACGGCGCACTCAGATCCTCCTGCATCTTCCAGATCACGCCGCGCCCGGGCAGGACGAAAGCCGGGTGGATCGCCTTGGCGACTGCGATGCCCTTCGCGCGGTACTCCGGCTTCACATCGCCCAGTCTGGCCAGCGCAAACAGCCACATGGCAAGATAATGGAAGTACTGGCCATCTCGGTCTGACGCCTCGCCGATGCGATAGCCACGTGGCCGCCCCAGGACGCGCCCGACCTCGCCGACCAGTTCCTCCGCCGCATCCAGCCAGCGCTCTTCACCAGTCTGTCGGTAAAGCGACAGATAGAGCACGACACCGAACGCGTCGGTCCAGAGATAGCGCAACCCATTGGGCCAGATGCGTTCGCTGCGCATCCAGTCGAGCTTGGCCAGGACATAATCCATGTCGCGAAGCATCGTCTATTCACCGAAGGGATAGGTTTCTGGCATGCCGCGATGGTGCTCCGGCCCGAGCGGCGTCACTGCCTGGGTCTCATCGAACCAGACGTAGGCATCGAATTGCTCGGGAAGGATCGCTTGGCTGTAGTGGCTCCACAGCTCTGTGTCTGGCCGGTAGACAACGCCGATGAAACGCTCGAGCCGCGGCTCCGAGAGGCGGCGCCTGAGCGGCTCGTGCCTGCCAGGCAACAAGTCGAGGAGGAAGCGGCGCTTGCCCGCATCATGGCACATCCTTTCATAGCTGTCGGCTCGGGAGGGGTTTACGCGCATGACCTCCATATCTCCATCCCAGTCATTGGCGGCCGCCACCGTACCGCTATGGGTGCCAAAACCGATGAGAGCCGCGTCGTCTCCGAAAGCCTCTCGGCAAAGCTGGCCGATGTTGAACTCATCACGCGTTGCGCCCATATCGGTAAAGCGCGCGTCACCGATATGACTGTTGTGGGCCCAGACGATCGCCTTGGCATCCGGTCCCTTCGCGTCAAGCAGATGCTGCAGCGTTTCGAACATATGCTTGTCACGCAGGTTCCAGCTTTCCGCTCCGCCATAGTACATGATGCGATAGTAGCGTTCCGCAGATGCAATCAGCCGGGCATTCTGGGTGGCATCGAGGAAGGCATCGCCGTCGTTGTCGGCATAGTCCAACCGCCGGCGGAAGAGCTCCTGGCATTGGTCGATCACCGCCTGCTCGCATTCTGCATAACCGCGGCTGAGTGTCGCCCGGCCATAAGTCGCGGGATTCTTCTGCCAGGGCGTCAGGCAGCCGTAGCGCTCGCGCGCGACCGCTGCCGCCTGCGGGTCGACCCGATCCAGATAGTCAAGCACGGCGCCGATCAAATCGGACATGTTGTAGATGTCGAGCCCGTAGAAGCCAGCCCGATCCTCCATGGCGTCGAGACCCGCATTGTGCTCCCGCATCCACTCCGTCAGTGCCCGAACTTCCGTGTTGCGCCACATCCAGGTCGGAAATCGTTGAAACGGAGACTCTTTACGGTCGGACGCGGATCGATGTCGGACGTATCGATCAACTTTCGCCGCGTCCGGCCAATCTGCCTCGACAGCAATGATCCTATAGCCGTGATTGGCGATCAAATGACGTGTGATCGCGGCTCGGGCCTGGTAAAATTCGAGCGTCCCATGGCTCGCTTCCCCAAGCAAGACCACGCGCCGATCAACAAAGCGGTTGAACAAGCGGCCGAAGGCGGGGTCGTCGAAACCGGGCAGGTCTTCGGCCGCTTCGGCAATCATCTCCGGCAGGCTCTGCTTTCGTGAGGCGCCGGGCTTGTGATTGCTCGCGGTGCGGCGGCCATCCTCGGACCATCCCTGCTCCCCGATCAGCGGCACGAACATCACAGCCCCAAGATTCGTTTCCTCGTAGCTGGTCTCGGTGCGCCGGATGACCTTGCAGAGTGTCTGGCTGAACTCTTCACCGACAGGAATCACGAGCCGCCCGCCGATTGCGAGTTGTTCCTTCAGCGCCTCCGGCACGACAGGACCACCCGCGGCCACCAAAATGGCGTCGAACGGCGCTTGTTCAGGAAGTCCGCGGGTGCCGTCGCCGGCAAGAACCTCCACATTGCCATAGCCGAGATCAGCCATCCGCCGCTTTGCCGACCTAGCCAAGGCCCCGTGGCGCTCGATCGCATAGACATGCGCCGCGATCTGGCCGATCACCGCGGCCGCGTAGCCGGAACCGGCTCCGACCTCGAGAATACGATCGCCCGGGCGCACCTCCGCCGCCTCGATCATCGCGGCGACGATATAGGGCTGCGAAATGGTCTGCCCCTCCTCTATCGGGAGCGGCGCATCCTCATAGGCGAACTCTGCCATGCCTTCGGCAACGAAACGCTCTCTCGGCACGGTGCGCATCGCCTTCAGGACATGCTCATCCCGTATCCCCCGCCGTCTTATGTAGACGTCGACCATGTGATCGCGCATGCGCTGGTAGTCGACCATCCCGGCCTCCTTCCTTTTGCGGCCGTTTCCTTAGTAATTTATGGCTATGCAACAGGCCGACCCCCGATGTCGGGGCACTTGCTTGTTGCGTTTCTCGCCAGCCCGCAACATCAGCGGCTCGATCGCCTCGACAATGGTTTCAACGCCTGAGGTCAGGATCAAATTCAGCGCTGGAGGCAAATCCATCTTGCCGTCAATTCCCTCGCATCAAATCAATCTGCCCCAGGTGGGATTCCAGCGTATACCTTCCGCAAGCTCGACGAAGATGGGCGTGTCGGGCGCTTCCCGGTGCTTGTTCTCGGCCATCAGAAACGCATCGTCCACCTGCAGTTCCTCGCTCGGGAAAACGGTATCCTTCTCCTGCTTGGGGTCGGTGACCTTCCTGATATATCCTCTGATTTGGTCACCCGAGTGATAGAACTTGATGACAATTGAGCCGACACTCGCCTCGCCTTTCCGATATCGTCGAAACGTACGCATCTTATGCTCCTTTTCTCCTATTGAGCCGGATTGCCTTCGGAATGTTCCGATGACGACACCACTGGATCAACAACAGCACTTCAGGTTTTCCCTGGTATCAGAGCGCTGACGACCTGGTGCACCGTGCCGCGGCTCACGCCGCTTATGCGAATCCTCCTTCATCGGCGGCCAAGGAGATGTTTGCGCATCTGCTCGAAACTAATGTGCGTCGGCACCACCCTCGGGACGCCATCTAGGAGGCGCCGGGACCAGACGTCGCGATACAGACGCCTGCGCGATTGAGCGCTCGGAAAACATGGTTAATCCCGTCACAGAATAGCCGAAGACCTATTTGACGCCCCATTCAGATGCTCTGGCAGCGCAGGCAGTTGTCGACGCATTGCTGCGTCTCGCTGTCCAAATGGATTGTTATCTCCTTTGGCTATTGTGTTTGGTACGTACCTGTGACGCTTGCCTCCTCCAGTGCGTGTTTCTTTGCCTCTGCCCACATCGTGCCTATGCCGGCGGCATCCGGAATCGAGAGCTTCGCCACATCGAGGGCGGCAAGGCGGAAGATGTAGCGATGAGGGCGATCGCCGGGCGGCGGTTGCGGGCCATCGTAACGGGCATTGCCGAAATCGTTCTTATAAAACCGCGGCGCTCGCTCCGGCGCTGTGTCGGCGCTTTCCGCAAGCGCAGTCCATTGCGCTGGGATATTGGCAATACCGCAGTGACGGAAAGTGCCGTTTGGAGCGTCCGGATCCTCGACGACCAGAGCAAAGCTTCTGGTTTCATCGGGAGCGCCGCTCCAGGCGAGCGGCGGAAAAAGATTCTCGCCCGCCCGCGCATATTTGCTGGGGATTGGTTGATCTTGCGCAAAGGCCTTGCTGATCAATGTCAAAGCCATGACAATTTCCTTTCCTTGTCAGGAAGAGCCGCTTCCTTTTTTGTGCCCGCTTTCCTGATTGAGGCCCCGGACCATGTTCCGATCTTCACTGCGAAGATCTGGGTCGGCCTTCAGGTCGGTTCCTTTTCGATAGGCTTCCCTTGCCTGTTCATTTCGATGCAGATCTGCCGCCGCGTCGAACGCCTCGTCGGCATTTGCGGTTTTCTCGCGTTTTTCGATAACGCGAAGTTGTTGCTCATGAGTCTTTCTGCCCGTCATGACATTTTTCCTTCCTTAGCAGGCGCATGCCTTGCAATTCGGTGAATTTGCCCGCGGCCGATCGCTGTGGACGGCCCGACTTTTCTAATCGCATAGTCGAACCCACCGGCGTTCTCATTGTTCCCTTGGATTTGGAAGAATGGTGCTTAAGTTTCTGTGGGGCACTCCCGGATTCTCATGCCGTAGGAATTCGGCTTTTGTCACCGGAGCGGCGGCCCGTAACAGCTTTGCCGATGGTCTTTAATTTGCGGCTATTTGCAGCATGCATCTTTCTCGTTTGCCCCGCGGAATATCTTTGCGGACCGGTGGTTTCCTTAAATTGCCACCTGTTGGGCGACAGCCAGCAACGAAGCAGGAGAAAAGCCATGACAAACCGTAACATAACGGCTTCGACACCCTCTCGGGGCCTCCATCCGCCGGGGCTCGATCCGTTCATGTCGTTCCGTTGAGAAATCAACCGCTTTTTCCCCGACGGTCGATGCCGCCACCGCAAATACCGCTGGGAGTTTATGGCCGAGCTTTGACCTGCACGAAACCGATCAAGCATATGACATCACCGCTGAATTGCCCGGCCTCGAGGAGAAAGAAATCGAGGTCAATTTGCGCGACAACGCGGTTTCAAACCAAATCTCTTAAGAAAAGCTTCCTGATGAGATTGCAGGCATGCATCGAAGCAATGGTTGAACAGGGAGCCCTGTGGAATCCGACGGGGCAATGTTGAAGTGCTCGCATCAACCTGGAATTTTATCGGAACCTTCCGTCGACAATTGGGTTTGGTAGCTCAAAACATTCCCCGACGCAGTCGGCAGCCTGAACGCATCCTAAGTTCGCCCGTTGGCGGGCGCAAACGGGCAGGAGCGAGTTCCAGCTCTCGTCCGGAGAGGAAATCGAAGCGCGACAAAAAATCTCCGTCACTTGATCGCGCGTCGAAGTCACGCTCAATTTGGGAATATGTCCCAGATGCTTGGACCAGCTATCGTCCGAAAAGGAGGCTTCGATGAAGCACCATGCCCTTGAACAACTGCAGACCGTCGCCAGCATCAATCTCGACTACCCGCGTCCGGCACCGGCAATGTCGCGCCGCGAACGCCTTGAACGCTGGGCGGAACTTCTGGAGCGCAGTGAGCATCATGCACTTTCAACCCTGCATCAGACGGAATATCAGCCGGCCGGGGAGCGTGCGATCATGCGCGCCCACCATTCGCCGATCTCGGTGGCGTTTGCCGACCCGGTGATGCGAGCAGCCGGTCTGGAGAACGACAGCTACGGCGAAGCCCAGAGGTTCTTCGAACTGAGTGACAACCAGCTGCATAGACTTGTCTGCTATTGCCACTTCGGGGCGACGGTCAGCTCCGCGACGGCCGCTCGTCATGTCCGTGCACTGATCGCCGCAGGCGATCGGCAAAGCATTTTGGCCAGGCTGCGAAACTTTTTCGTGCGATAGGTCCATTTGTGCGAAGCGCCGTTGAAATAAGCGACGACACCAAGGCAGACGTTGGAGGCCGGTTTGGGTTTACATCGGCCAGCCCGACGATTGTTGAGAGAATGGCGCGCCAGAAGCCGATGTGGTCGAGCGTCATGAGACGGCCACTTCACGGCAATCACTTTCAGTGAACGGCGTCTGGCCGCCGAAGGCGTTATCGTGAGAATATTGGCAAACGGAGGGAGAAGACATCTACCATTCAGCTCAGTTCATGGGCGAACGGGCCGGCGCGCCGTAAGTCCCAATCTCTTAGCAGCGCAACAATTTCGGCAAATGATTTCGGCAAATGGATTTACGGGTGGAAAAGACCGCCGAGCGCATCTGGCAGGTCGTTGCTACTTCGGAGCGCGGCATGAATTGGCTAAAGGCGAATTTTGCCGAAACGACAAACGCAGATGAGGATGCCTTCACAACAGACCTGATGGGCACAAACAGCTTCATGGGAAAAGCGCATGGCCACGGCTATCGAATTGAATACATTGGTCCAAATCGGGTCGTTCATTTTTGGTCCGCATTCATTGGAGAAGTAAGCACGCTCAGCGGATAGAGTCGGCGAAGGAGTTATCACCCGCCACGCCCGATCCAGAACGGGCGATTGCCGAAGCAGGACGAGATTATTGCCACGCTGGTTTGCAGATCGCGGCTGCCGCTGCAGCAAGTGGTGCCGATCCGGACGATCGCTTCGAAGACATGGTAGAATGTCGATCTCGTCCTTCACACGATCGCTGCTGAGAACCAAGAAGGTTCCCGCATCCTCAAGTAAGCGACGCCATAATTCTCCGCGCGCTCAGAGCCATCTCCGAGAAATGCACACTATATCGGGACCTACTACAGCGCAGTCGAACTTGCCGGGCCGCGACTTTTCCAGCCGCACATCAAACTTCATACGACGCAGAAGGCGGCCTGCGACACGAGCGAGACGGCATGTTCCGACCCGGCCGCAGGCTAGGAGGAAACCTGAACCCCAAGGTCTTCCACCTTTGCATCGAACTCATCCTCGATGTCGTTGATGGTCGGCAGGTGCAGTGCCTTGAGATCTGCATGAACTTTCTCGGCGGCAGGTGAATTAAGGTCGCGCCGAAAGTTGACGACGACCTCCTGCGCAGAACCGTAGCCGCGATAGCGCTCGATCTCCGATCGGGTCGCGTCCTGGACATGTTCCAACGTGCGTTTCTCAGCCTCCGGTCGACCGTCCGGCTTTGCCTTCATGACCGGATCGAGCGCACGCCTGACAACGAAATTCACCAGTTCCTGTTTTGCATTCCTGGCCATCATCATTCTCCCTTTCGGTTCCAACGAGGCCGCTCGTTGGTCGTCTATCGCCGTGCTAGCCCACGTAGGCACCGCGGCACGGCTTCTCACAGGTTATTGTTCGCTGGCTACGGTAGCCTTAGCGCCGCGGCAGCTTAGGTCGAAACTCCGCAAACACGCGACCGTTCCAAAAGCTCAGCAATATGCGTGCTTTCGCCGCCATACGGCGCCCGTTCGGCAAGAGGAAAGCGGAGTTTGACCCTGATGGACGCGCTGTTCAGGCTGGCTTCCGCCGGAGCCGGTCGCATCGGGCAAAAGCGGGCCTGGCGCTCGCCACTACAGATTTGTTTCCTGTGCGGCTGGCTCAATGGCCGCGGCGCTGCGGAAATAATGCTCTGCATGCTGATAGTAGTTTTCGGCTTCGATCCGATCACCGGATAAAGCTTTTTCGCGGGCAAGAGCGAGATAATGCTCATGACGCTGTTTTGCGTTTCCGGCCATACGGGAAGATCTTCGAGAGCCGGTGTTTGCAGATATCTTTTTCAAGCCAATGTTAGGCGATTGCGGTCTGTTCATTGTGTGTTTTCAAGCCAGCGACGTGGCTTGCTCCTTGGTTATGGATATGGGCGAGACAGTAGAAAACGTTGAGAGCGCGGCCGTTGGCTGCGACAATCCCGGGCGACTTTTCGCGGCTGAAACCGATGATGATCAGTTTCCCTAAAAGCTCGAGCCGGAAAGCGCCTGGTTCGGCCGATGATCAGGAAGCATCTTAGTGCAATTACCGTTTCAGTTCAGAAACCTTGCACATGCCCACAAGCGACAAGACCAAACTTGGCTGCTTTGTTTCGGACTGAAATGGTCAGCGGCCCGGAGAATGGCGATGAATAAAAGCCACACAGCAAACATGTGCCTCTTCTGGCACACGACGCCTCAACCCTCGAATGCATGTTATATAAAACTGCATTATAGCCGTTTCAACCTGGAAGGAGCTGATCCCGGACTGACCGCCAAGCTGATCGACGGCCTGCCCGCGCTGCGGTCTTTCTAACCCGGCATCGCAGGCCGCTAGCGGGCAGGCAGGACCCGCGCCCGACTCAGGCGGACAGGTACTTCTCGTTTTCGTTGGGCGGCAGGTTGACGAAGTTTTTGTCATGTCCCGCCACGATCCGCTGCCTGATTCCTTATCAAAGGCTCTTTGAACAAGGCCGTGAGCCCACGGCTAATCTCACTGGTGTCTGCGCAGGCGGCCAAATCGAAAACCGTCTGATACCGCGGCGCGGACCATCATCATTTCTCCGATCGTCTCATGCGTCATGAGGCCGATGAGATGATCAGCACCGTCTACAACGGCGATGGCTGGCACATTTCCCTGCTGCATCAATCGTAGGCTCTCTTCCAGGCTCTTGCGATGATGGATTTTTGGAATATCGACGCGCATCGCGCTTGCGACCGGCATGTTGGGGCCTTTGTCCTTCAAGCCACGGATCATGTCGTCACGCGTCAGGAGACCTTCAAAATGGCCGGCAGAATCAACCACTGGAAATTCGCGTTGCGTTGTCGCAAGCAGCATCTCGATTGCCTCGTCGATACTCGCCGAACGATCGAGCCTTGCGAATTTGGTGACCATGACATCGCTGATCAGAACGCTGCCGGAGATCTCACGGATCTGCGCATTCTGCGCCTCTGCCGCCGCGGCGAGATAGACGAAAATACCGATAAAGATCAGCAGCGGGTTATAATAGAGACCGATGAAACCAAAGACGAACGCAAGCCCCTGGCCGATCACAGCGGCAATCTGCGTCGCACGCGACCAGGTAAGATGCGAAGCGAGAGCGGCACGCAGCACCCGTCCCCCGTCCATCGGAAAGGCGGGGATCATGTTGAAGAATACCAGAAAGATGTTGACGCCGGCGAGCCTCGTGAAGAAGCCGATCTTCGGGTCGTCGACTTCGATGATCTGCTCCACGCCCACCGATGCGCCGAGCACGAGAACGATCAGCCCGGCAATCGCCAGATTGACCAGCGGACCGGCGATGGCAATCAGCAGTTCCTGATGTGGTTCTTCGGGCATGCGCTCAAGACGGGCGACACCTCCTATTGGCAGCAAGGTAATATCCGGCGTTTTGATCCCGAAGTAGCGTGCAGCGACAATATGGCCGAACTCATGTAATACGACGCAGGCAAAGACGGATAGGATAAAGGCAATGCCCTCCCACGCCGCCGGCGCGCCGCCGACCCGATAATGCGCAAGCCATATCCAGACGAGCAGGAGCGCGAAGGTGATATGAACGCGTATCATCGTGCCGCCGACCGTCCCGATCTTGAAGGACCAACCCATCAGGCACTTCCTTCCGTTCTCACCCGCTGCCGGCAGCCTCGCGCGGCCATTCAAAGCCGCGAATACGCGTCCGCAGCGATGCAAGCGCCGAGATATCGCAATGTATACGAAAGTCGTTGTCAGACATCTGCAGGAAACACGCAGCGGCAGTTGAAGTTCCGCATGAAGGACATATACGACAGTCAGGCATGCCCAGTCTGGCCAGCGCAAACAGCCACATGGAGAGATAATGGAAATACTGGCCATCGCTATCTGGCGCCTCGCACATGCGATAGCCGCGTGGCCCCCCTCTCCGGACCTTAATCCCATCGAGATGGCCTTCTCCAAACTCAAGACGCTGCTGCGAAAGAAAAGGCCAGAACTTACGACGACTTGTGGAAAGCCGTCGGAAGTCTGCGGACCTGTTCACACGGAACGACTGCTGGATCTATTTCAAAGAAGCAGGGTGCGTTGCTTGTTAATCGCCCGATGCTCTAGTTGGTGTGTCCGTCCTGGCGGCCAGGAGATGAGCTAGTTCCATCGGGAAGGGGAATATAATCGTTGAGTTCCCTTCTGCGGCAATGACGTTCAATGCGCTTAAATAGCGCAACTGCATGGCCAGAGGCTGCCGGGCCAGGATTTCGGCCGCTTCCACCAGCTTCGCCGCGGCCTGCTGCTCGCCCTCGGCATTTATGACTTTCGCACGCCGCTCGCGTTCGGCCTCTGCCTGGCGGGCAATCGCACGGATCATGGACTCGTTGATGTCGACATGTTTGATCTCGACGTTGGCGACTTTGATACCCCACGCGTCAGTTTGAGTGTCGAGCATTCTCTGGATATCTTCGTTGAGCCTGTCGCGCTCCGCGAGCATCTCATCGAGATCGTGCTTGCCGAGCACCGAGCGCAACGTCGTCTGGGCAAGCTGGCTCGTGGCTGTCATGAAATCCTCGACCTGAATCGCCGACTTTTCAGGATCGATGACCCTGAAATAAATCACCGCACTGACGCGGACAGAGACGTTGTCATGAGAGATGACGTCCTGGCTGGGTACATCGAGCACGCGTGTCCGCAAATCGACCCGCACCATCTGCTGCACGTAGGGAACGAGCAGTATCAATCCGGGGCCCTTTACGCCGGTGAATCGGCCAAGTGTGAAAACAACGGCACGCTCATACTCGCGCAGGATCTTGACCGCACTCGCGATGATAACCAGCAACAGGATGATCCCGACGACATAGAAGATAAAATCTCCAAACATGGTCATGCGCTTTTCTCCCTGCCTTCCAGCGGCCGTTGATCTCCGAGCGGCTTGCGGGCAACCTCCAGCGTTAGCCCCTCTCGAGCGATGACCGTCACATCCACTCCAACTGTGAGCCGTTCGGCGGAGACCGCCCTCCAGCGCTCTCCATGGGCGACGATGTAGCCAGTGGTGTCCGTCCAATCGGAAACTTTGCCGGAAATGCCGATCATCTGCTCCGCACCCGTCACGACGGCGTGCCGGCGGGCGGTGAACGCAAGCCGAGCGACAATGAAGCTGAACGCAAGGCCTGAAATGCCGACGCCAACCAGGACTGGCCAGCTCACTTCCAAATCCGGCGCATCCGTATCGAAGAGAATTGTTGCGCCAAGAACGAGCGCGACCGCACCGCCGAGGCCGAGGATGCCGAACGTCGGCGTATGCGCTTCCGCACCGAACAGCGCGACAGCAAGAACGACGAGGCCGACTCCTGCGTAACTTACCGGCAGCATGGCCAAAGCATAAAGACCGAGTAAAAGACAGATGCCGCCGACTGTTCCAGGGATCACCGCACCGGGCGTAAGAAACTCGAAGATCAGGCCGTAGATACCAATGATCATCAGGATGAGTGCCACGTTCGGATCGGCAATGACCGAGAGCAGGCGCGTCCTCCAATCGGGCTCGACGTTTTGGACGATGAGACCGGTTGTATCGAGCTGTATGTCCGCCTCTCCCACGCGCACCGTATAACCATTGGCTTGCGCCAACAGATCATCAACTGTGGTTGCGGTGAAATCGATGACTTTTGCACGTTGGGCAGCAATCGATGAAAGGCTTGCGGCGTCGCGCACCGCCCGTTCTGCCCAGTCGGCATTGCGATTGCGAAGCTCAGCCAGCCCTCGAAGATAGGCAGCCGCGTCGTTCACTGCTTTTGCCTCTGGGGCGTTGCGCGGCTGTTGCTGCTTGCGGTCACGGTCGTCGTCACCGTCGAACCCGCTCCCACCGAAGGCAATGGGCGTTGCCGCACCCAAATTGGTGCCTGGCGCCATGGCAGCGATATGGCTGGCATATAAAATGTAAGTGCCAGCGCTGGCCGCACGTGCGCCACTCGGGGCTACGAAACTCGCGACAGGCACGGACGAGGCAAGGATTGCGCGAATGATTTCCCGCATTGACGTATCGAGGCCGCCGGGTGTGTCCATTTGCAGAACGACCAGCGTCACTCCGCGTTCGTTGGCAAGCTCAAGGCTGCGTTTCACATAGTCGGCCGACGCCGGGCTGACGGCGCCATTCAACCGCAATAACAGGGCGACGCGCTCCGAACCCGCTGTCGGTGCGGCGGAAAATAGGGATGCCGAACCCAAAATGAGTGCCAGAGCGAAGATTCGAATTGCTTGTCGGCAAAACCTCCAGGATCGCACCATCGCGCGATAACTATTCATAGTTTCAAGTATACGCCAGAATCACCAAAAGATAAGCGGAAGCGTCTTGGCCACCCGCGGCTATCGCAACGCGCGCATGAGACTTTGGAGGCCCGTCGGTCGCCACCAAAGTCTCACGCGCGTCTCGAGACCTCAGCGTGATCTTCATGTCTTCGCAATATTGATTTGAAACATCAATAAGGAGGGCGTAGACTTCGAATATCAGAGCCTGAGTAATAAAAGCGATGGTTGAATCGTGATTACTGCCGCTCAGCTGCGGGCCGCCAGGGCCCTTCTCGGTATCGACCAGCGGCAGTTGGCCGGACTGGCCGGGATTTCGGTGCCGACCATCCAGCGCATGGAGTCAAGCGCCCATGTGGTTCGCGGCAATGTGGACTCGCTCATGCGGCTGCTCGAAGCCTTGGATACCGCTGGCATCGAGGTAATCAACGAGGGCGCGGTCAGCGAAGGTGGTGGGCGCGGGGTCCGGCTGAAGGCAACCGCCAGCGTCGAGCCCATGCAGCGGAAATCCTCCAAAATACCGGGAACCGTGCGCGCACCGAGGCCCCACCCATGACGCCGGCGGTCGTCATGCTGTTATGTGCGACGGCTTTTTTGGGAACGGCGATCCTGGCGATCCTGGCTGCGCGGTCCGGCCGCACGACACAGGTGATCTATGGCGCAAGCCTTGTTGTTTCGAGTATCGCCTTTGCGACCGCGCTCGTCCAACTTGCTGCGGCGATCTCTCCCACCTCGACGTCAACGCTCACCCTCCCCATTGGCTTGCCGTGGCTGGGAGCCCATTTCCGGCTCGACGCGATTGCCGCCTTCTTCCTTGTGGTCGTCAATCTCGGGGGCGCCCTCGCCAGTCTCTACGGGCTCGGCTACGGCCGTCACGAACGTGCGCCGCAACGGGTACTGCCGTTTTTCCCGGCCTTTCTCGCTGGCATGAACCTCGTAGTTCTGGCGGACGACGCCTTTACCTTCCTGCTCTCCTGGGAATTTATGTCGTTGGCCTCCTGGGCACTGGTGATGGCGTACCATCGCGACGCCGGCAACCGGAAGGCAGGTTACCTCTATATCGTCATGGCGAGCTTCGGTACCTTGGCCCTGCTCCTCGCTTTCGGCCTGCTCGCCGGCCCCGAAGGCAGTTACGATTTCGCCGCTATGCGCGCTGCCGAGCACACGTCATCTACAGCCGGCATTGTGCTCATTCTCCTGTTGCTCGGCGCCGGCTCGAAGGCAGGGCTCGTGCCATTGCATGTCTGGCTACCGCTGGCACACCCGGCCGCGCCGAGCCATGTTTCGGCACTCATGAGCGGTGTCATGACCAAGGTCGCAGTCTACGGCTTCATCCGGGTTGTCTTCGACCTGCTCGGCACACCGACGGCGTGGTCAAGCGTTGTCGTGCTGGTTCTCGGCGGCGGGACCGCGGTGCTGGGCATCCTGCACGCACTGATGGAGAAGGACCTCAAGCGCCTTCTTGCCTACAGCACAATCGAGAATATCGGCGTTATCTTTGTCAGCCTCGGGCTTGCACTCGCCTTTGAGGCGAATGGCATGGGATTGGCGGCGGCATTGGCGCTCACCGCCGCCCTGTTTCACGTTCTCAACCACTCGTTCTTCAAGAGCCTACTCTTCTTCGGCGCCGGCGCCGTGCTGGTGGCGACGGCCGAATCGGATATGGAGAAACTGGGCGGGCTCATCCATCGGATGCCGTTTACCAGTTTTGCGTTTCTCGTCGGCTGTATGGCAATCTCAGCGTTGCCGCCATTTAACGGCTTTGTCTCGGAATGGCTGGCCTTCCAGGCCGTTCTTCAAAGCCCCGAGCTGCCGCAATGGGGGCTGAAGATCATCATCCCGGCTATCGGTGGCTTGCTGGCATTTTCGGCAGCACTCGCAGCTGCCTGTTTCGTCAAGGCATTCGGCGTGACCTTCCTTGGACGTCCAAGAACGCTGGTGGCCGGGCAAGCACGGGAGGTCGACCGCTTGTCGCTTGCCGCCATGTTCGTGCCGGCCGCATTGTGCCTTCTCGCCGGCATTCTGCCTGGGGTCGTCATGGACAGTCTCGCCCCCGTGACGCTCGCCCTGATCGGCACCAGCATGCCGGTACAGATGGGGGTCCCATGGTTGTCGATCGTACCGATCACTGAGACCCGCAGTTCCTATAATGGCCTGCTCGTTTTCCTGTTCACCGCGTTCTCGGCGTCGCTTACGGCCTATCTCGTCCACCGCTTCGCCTCGCGGGCTCTGCGGCGGGCACCCGCCTGGGACTGCGGCTTTCCCGAGGCCGATCCTGCAACGCAATATACTGCCGGCAGCTTCGCCCAGCCCATCAGGCGGGTTTTCGGGACGCTCGCCTTCCGGGCGCGCGAACAGGTTGATATGCCAGCGCCGGGCGATCTGCGGCCGGCGCGTCTTACCGTCGTATCGCGTGATCTGATTTGGGATGGGCTTTACGTGCCTATCGTAGGCGCCGTTGCGTCTATCGCAGAAAAGCTCAATCACCTGCAATTCCTCACCATCAGGCGCTATCTGAGCCTGGTCTTCCTGGCGCTCGTCTTCCTGCTCCTTGTGCTGGCGCTATGGTCGTGATCTCCGCCCTCCTCGTCCAGGCAGTCCAGATGGCAGCGGTCGTGTTGCTGGCACCGCTGCTGACCGGCTTCATCCGCAAGGTCAAGGCGCGATTGCTGCGCAGGCAGGGGCCATCCGTTGTCCAGCCCTACCGCGACATCCTGCGGCTTCTGCGCAAGGAAGTGGTACTGGCAGAGAATGCGTCCTGGCTGTTCCGGGTAGCCCCTTATCTGATTTTCGCTGTCACCTGGGTTGCTGCGGCGATCATTCCGACCTTCGCGACAGGGCTCATGTTCAGCTGGACCGCAGACCTGGTCGCCATCATTTCCCTGCTTGGCAGCGGGCGCTTCTTGCTGGCACTTGCCGGCATGGATGTCGGCACCAGCTTCGGCGGCCTCGGATCGAGCCGCGAGGTTATGATCGCGACGCTTGCCGAGCCGGCGATGCTGCTCATCATCTTTACGCTTGCGCTTGTCGCCGGCTCGAGCCAGCTTTCTACCATCGCCGCCTTCATGACCTCTCCACAGGTGGGGTTACGGGTTTCGCTTGGCATCGCGCTGATCGCTCTGATCATGGTGGCGATTGCCGAAAATGCCCGCATCCCAGTCGACAACCCGGCAACACACCTTGAACTCACCATGGTGCATGAGGCCATGGTGCTAGAATACTCCGGCCGTCATCTCGCGATGATCGAACTGGCCGCCTCTCTCAAGCTGCTGCTCTACATCTCCCTGATCGCCTGCATGTTTGTCCCCTGGAAACTCGCGGTCCCAGGGGCGGGCCCCGCCGCATATCCGGTCGGCCTGCTCGCCTACCTCGCCAAGCTTGCGGTCGGCGGCATGCTGCTTGCCCTGTTCGAAACCGCCACCGCCAAGATGAGGATCTTCCGGGTGCCGGAGTTTCTGGGTGCGGCACTCATGCTTGGCCTGCTCGCCACCCTCCTGCTGTTTGTCTCGAGGAGCCTGTGATGAGCGGTCTTGTTTTCGATATTGCCCACATGCTTGCCGGTGGTCTGGTGCTGGTCAGCATGATGATGCTGTATCAGGATCGCCTTTACGCGCTGCTCAACGTCTTTGCGCTGCATTCGCTTGTGCTGACGCTGTCGGTGGCCTGGCAAGCTTTCGTCCAGGATGCTCCACATCTCTACCTGACGGCGGCGATTGCGCTTGTCTTCAAGGCCGTCATCATCCCCGTGGCGCTCCACCGCATGATCCGGCAACTCGGCATCCACCGTGAGATCGAGACCGTCGTCGGCATCGGCCCGACAATGCTGGCCGGTATCGGACTTGTCGCACTGGCGATGGTGGTCATGCTGCGCGTCACGCCTGAAGCCAATCCTTTGGCGCGCGAAGATCTTGCCTTCGCGTTGTCAGTTCTGCTGCTCGGGCTGCTGGTGATGGTCACGCGCCGCAATGCCGTCAGCCAGGTCGTCGGGTTCATGTCGCTCGAGAACGGACTGGTGCTCGCTGCGACCGGCGCAAAGGGCATGCCGCTGGTCGTCGAGATCAGCGTCGCCTTCTCGATCCTGATCGCCTTCATCGTCATCGGCGTCTTCCTGTTTCGCATCCGCGAACGGTTCGACACCGTCGATGTCCGTGCGCTCGATGATTTCAAGGGAAGAAGGCGGAAATGAACGCTTTCTTCCCCGTTCTGGCCTTCGATGCTGTCACGGCCGTTCTTCTGATACCGGTCGTTGCGGCGGCCATGCTGGCGCTCCTGCCCGGCTATCGGCTGACGGCCCGGCTGAACGTCGTCGCGAGCCTGCTGACCCTGCTTGCTGCTCTTTCGCTGCTCGTGACCACAAGGCCGATACCGGGACTGTATCTCCTCGTCGACGATCTCAATATCGTCTTCATCGTCCTCAACGCCTTCGTCGGTTTCACCACCAGTATCTTCAGCGCCAGCTACATCGCACATGAACTGGAAACCGGCCGGCTAACGCCCGCGAACCTTCGCTTCTATCACGCCATGTATCAGACCATGATGTTCGGCATGAACCTCGCCTTCGTGTCGAACAATATCGGTCTGATGTGGGTCGCCGTCGAGCTTGCGACGCTGACGACCGTGCTGATGGTTGGCATCTACCGCACGCACGAAGCGCTTGAGGCCGCATGGAAATATTTCATTCTGGGAAGCGTCGGCATCGCCTTTGCGCTGTTCGGCACCATTCTCGTCTATATGGCGGCACAGCCAGTCGTCGGCGAAGGCTATGACGCCATGGTCTGGACCTTCCTGATCGAGCACGCTGCCGCCTTCGACCCTGCTCTCCTCAATGTCGCCTTCGTGTTTCTGCTGCTCGGCTATGGCACCAAGGTCGGTCTTGCGCCGCTGCATGCCTGGCTGCCCGACGCGCACGCCGAGGGGCCGACGCCGATCTCGGCGGTGCTCTCCGGCCTCCTTCTGAATGTCGCGCTCTATGCCGTTCTGCGCTTCAAGATACTGCTTGCCGCCAGTCCCGAGGCGATCGCCCCCGGGCCGTTGATGATGACGATGGGGCTCATATCGCTCGTCTTCGCCGCGTTCATGCTCTATCGCCGCCGCGACATCAAACGCCTGTTCGCCTATTCCTCCATTGAGCATATGGGCATCATCGTCTTTGCCTTCGGCTTGGGCGGGCCGATCGCCAATTTCGCCGGGCTGCTGCACATGGTCATGCACTCGCTCACCAAATCGGCGATCTTCTTTGCCGTCGGCCACATCGCACAGATCAAGGGAACGCAAAGGCTTTCCGGCATTCGCGGCCTCACCGAAACGCATCCGGGACTCGGCTGGGGGCTGGTGATCGGCGTCGTTGCCATTGCCGGCCTGCCGCCGCTGGGAATTTTCATGAGCGAGTTCCTCGTCGTGAGCTCCACCTTTGCCCGTCAGCCCCTGCTCGCCCTTCCGCTCGTCTTCGGCCTTCTGATCGCCTTCGGTGCTTTGTTGCTGCGGCTCACCGGCGTTGCCTTCGGACAGCCGCGCGGCAGCACCGCGCCGGCCGAGGCTTCCTACATACCGATGTATTCCCATCTGGCGCTGGTGCTGGGCGCAGGCATTTACCTGCCGCCGCCGCTGGTCGCCTGGTTCCAGCATATAGCCAACCTTCTTCGATGATAGGGAGAGCCGTTCGATGCCAGCGCTGACCGATCTCATTCTGGAAGGCCATCCGGTTCAACACCATCGCCCCTGGCAACGCGCGACCGTCGATCCAAAGGTCTGGGCATCGGCAACGGCGGCACTCGCGCAAGGGCGCTGGACCTTGCTTGGGCTTTGGGGCGAAACCGCCGCAGTCCACATGGCGCTGCTGGAAGAGCCAACGGGCATGATCGGCGTCATCACTCTGGAAGGACTGGAAGGCGGCTATCCCTCTGTCGCGCAATACCATCCGCCGGCCCTCCGGCTAGAGCGCGCCATCCACGATTTGGTTGGGTTGGTCCCGCAGGGTTTGCCCGATCCGCGCCCATGGCTCGATCACGGCCGCTGGGGCCTGCAGTTTCCACTGGGCGACCGACTTCCCCCTCCACCCGAAACCGCTCCTTATGCGTTCCTCCGCGCAGAGGGTGACAGCCTGCACCAGATCCCGGTCGGGCCGGTGCATGCCGGCATCATCGAGCCGGGGCATTTCCGCTTCACGGCCAACGGCGAGACGATCGTCCGTCTCGAAGAGCGCCTCGGATATGTCCATAAGGGAATCGAGGCGCTCATGACGGGCGCAAGCCTCGACCGGGCGGTGCAACTTGCTGGACGAACGTCAGGAGACAGCACGGTCGCCTATGCCTACGCGTTTTCGCGGGCGGTCGAGGCCGCCGTGCAGCTTGAGGTGCCACCGCGCGCCATCTGGCTGCGCGCGCTGATGGCCGAGGTCGAACGGCTGGCCAATCATCTCGGCGACATTGGCGCCATCTGCAACGACGCGGCCTTTCCACTCATGCACACGCATTGCGGTGTGCTGCGCGAGCGCTTGCTGCGCGCGGCCGACATCGCGTTTGGCCATCGCCTGATGCGGGACCGCATCACGCCCGGCGGCGTTACCGCCGATCTGGAGCACAAGGGAGCGGCTGCTCTGCGGGCTGTGGCCACCGAGATCGGGCAGACCTTCCCGGCACTGGTCGAACTCTACGACAATACCGCCTCGCTTCAGGACCGAACGGTTGGCACCGGTATCCTCAGTCCGGAACTTGCCCACCAGTACGGTGCCGGCGGCTATATCGGGCGGGCCTCCGGGCGCGGATTCGACGCCCGGCGCGCGCTTGGCTACCCGCCCTATAACAGCCTCCTCTTTGAGGTCCCGGTCCTGGGCGAGGGCGATGTCAATGCCCGGGTCTGGATCCGCATTCGCGAGGTGGAACAGTGCCTGTCGCTGATCGCGCAGATCCTGGATCAACTGCCGGCTGGTCCGGTATGCATCGATATTCCGGACATTGCTGAAACACACGAAGGTCTGGCCCTTGTGGAAGGTTTTCGCGGCGATGTGCTGGTCTGGCTCCGCCTCGCCGAAAACGGCAGGATCGACCGATGCCATCTGCGCGACCCGTCCTGGTTCCAATGGCCGCTTTTGGAAGCTGCGATCGAGGACAATATCGTCGCCGATTTTCCACTCTGCAACAAATCGTTCAACTGTTCCTATTCCGGTCATGATCTCTGAAGGCAGGCACTCATGCGCAGACTCCTCTTCGAAAGCCTGATCCGCGCGCCCCTGACCGAACGCGCTCCTTCCCGCTCGGACGCTGCTATGGAAGAGCTTGCGTCCGCCATCGACAAGGCTGCTCGCCGGCATCTCGGCCGCAGCCTGTCGATCCGCGCCGTCGACGCCGGCTCCTGCAATGGCTGCGAACTGGAGATGCACGCTCTTAGCAATGCTTTCTACGACATCGAGCGCTTCGGGATTCGCTTCGTCGCCTCGCCGCGACATGCCGATGTGCTGCTGGTCACCGGGCCGGTAACCGGGAGCATGCGCGAGGCCTTGGAGCGGACATATAACGCCACGCCTGATCCAAAATGGGTTGTCGCTTTGGGTAGCTGCGCGCGCGACGGCGGCTGCTTTGCCGATAGCTATGCCGTTGTAGGCGGGGTTTCGGCAGTCATACCGGTAGATCTCCATCTTCCAGGCTGCCCGCCATCACCGACAGACATCCTCAAAGGTTTGCTCGCGCTGCTCGAACATGTGACTATGGGAACCCGCGCTTCGTGATGGCAATCTCCATTGGTTCGACTTTTCCAAGCTGGGCTTATCGCAATAGGGGCTCGGTTCGTCGCCGCGACAATAACGGTGCTTGTGGCTGTTCGATACCGGATCAATCCACCAACTTCACGACGTCGGTCGCGCAAGAGCAGGCTCAATACCTCCGAAGAAGATCTGACTACGCGCTGGGGCGTAGACGCCGAACCGACAGTTATATCCTCCAGATTTGGCCATCTGACATCGGCGCCTTCGACTACTGGGACTCCCCTCGCATTCGCCGCGGCCGGCTCCGTCAGCTCTTCGGAGCGGCGATGCTCTCCCTCGGGATAAGGCTGCTGCGGATGACGGTGCGCACCGCCGCCTCATTCTGCGTCTGGCCAATGGCGCCGAGCAGGAGATCCACCGCCGCGCGTCCCATCTCTTCCACCGGCTGCTTGATCGTCGAGAGCGGCGGAGAGCAGAATTCGCAGACCGGGGAGCCATCGAAGGAGACGACGGACAGATCACCGGGAATTCTCACGCCTCTCCGCTGGACACGGCTGACAAATGAAATGGCCATATCGTCGCTAGTCGCGATGACTGCCGTCGGCTTTTCGGTCAATTTGGCGAAATCGTCCGCCGCCTGGACGCCGATGTCGAAGCCGTGCTGATAATCGAGATGACCGCCCGAGCGACGCACCGAGCCCTCGGACAATCCAGCCGCCTTGAGCGCCTCGAGCACACCGCTATAACGCTCGACATCGTGATAATTGCCTTCAGGCCCTGCAAGATAGAAGAACCGTCTATGACCCAATCGGATCAGTTCGGCGGTGACGTCGCGCACAGCCTCGCGGTCGTTCGTGATGACGCTCTGCAGGCCTGCATCGCTCATGTCGAGCAGCATCGACACGATCGGCAGACCGGAATTTGCCAGCGAGCGCCCGTCGACCTCCGGAAGCTTCGATGACAGGATGATGGCCCCCCGCACGCTGCCGCCAAAGGCGAGGTCGAGAATATGCCGTTCGGAAATTTCGTCGCGATCGAGGTTGGCGATCATCAGGTTGTAGCCGCCCTGGATCAGCGACTTGTTGATGCTCTGCAGCACCTGCGGAATGATCTGGGAGGCGCCGTAGTAGAGCGATCCCGGCAGGATGATCATGATGATATTGGATTTGCCGACCCTGAGGCCGCGCGCCATAGCGTTCGGCGTGTAGCCCAGTTGCCTGGCTGCGGCATTGATCTTGGCGCGCGTCTTCTCGTTGACCCGTCCGGGATTGGCGAGCGCTCGGCTGACTGTCGATATCGCAACGCCGGCGAGCCGCGCGACATCGGCCATCAATGCACCCGATGGCTCCTCTCCCACCACATCCTTGTTTTTATTCATGTTTATTTCGGTCTCCCGGATGCTTCGGTTTGCAACTCTAAGGCAGGCGACGATTTATAGCAAACGTTTGCCAAAAACCGCTTGCTTAAACAACCGGCTTGGCTATTATCTAGACATGGCAAACGATTGCCATTCCTTAATGCGATGAAAATCCATGGCTTATTGGATGCGGAACGGCTCTTCCGCACGCGGGTAGGTCATGCCTCGATAAATGGACAGGTTATGGCTACTGACAGGCTGCGCTTCGGCGTCGATCTCGTGACATTCTTCCATCCCGGCTTCTGGGGCGTCGACAGCCATGATGCGATCGTCGGCTATGCCCGCGCCGAACCGCGTGCCTTCTGGGACAAGGTTCTCGACAGCGTCCAGGCCTCCGGCGTTACCGGTGTCGAGCTGACCTTCTCTCCCTTCAACTGGCAGGACGCGATCAAGACCTACGGTTCCGTCGACGCCTTCGCAGCCGAGCTGGCACGACGCGGCCTGACGCTATGCAGCGGCTTCTTCGCGGAACTGGAGGCGGCGGGCGACTTCGCTGAGCCCGAGGCGCAGCGCGCGCTGATCGACAAGGCGGAACGATATGCCGATTTCCTGAAAGCCTGCGGCAGCGACATCATGGTGATCGGCGCCCCCTTGCGCCAGACGCTCGGCGCCCAGCCAGTGCAATTCCACGATTTCGACCGCGCCAAGGTGATAGCCGATTTCCTGAACCGGCTCGGCGCAACCCTCCATGCCAAGGGCGTACGGCTGGCGCTGCACACCGAGGCGCACTCGATCTTTGCCGCCGCACGCGATGTCGATCTGATGATGCTGCTCACCGATCCGGCCTATGTGCACATGTGCCCGGACACGGCCCACATCATCGTTGCCGGCTCCGATCCCATCCAGCTCGTCGATCGTCATCACGAGCGCATGATCATCGCCCATTGGAAGGATGCGATCGGCCCCATGCCCTCGGACACGCCGATCGACAAACACATCCATGAACGCCACCAGCCCTATTTCTGCAGCTTCGGCCTCGGACGGGTCGATTGGCCGGCCTGGATCCGGCTGCTGCGCGACCGGGCCTATGAAGGCTGGGCCATCCTCGAACTCGATGCCGCGCCCGATCCCGTCCGCGACATCGCCAACGGGCTCACGCTCGTCCGGCAGGCGCTCCTGCCGATCTATCGCTGACAGTCATCGCAAAGACAACAAAACGCCCCGCAAAGAGGGCATTTTCAAGAGGTGGAACGATGAAGAATATGATGAAGCTTTTTCTTGCCGGCGCCGCATTCGCCGGCCTCTTCGCCTCGGCCTATGCCGAGGACAAGCCGACGATCGAGATCATGTCGTCCTGGACGTCGGGAGGCGAAGCGGCTGCCCTCAACGTCATCAAAACCGAGTTCGAAAAGCGTGGCGGCGTCTGGAAGGATTCCTCGATCGCCGGCTTCGGCGCGGCCGATGCCGCCTTCCAGAACCGTATCGTCGCCGGTGACGCGCCCGGCGCCAAGCAGGGCGTCATCGGTCTCGCTGCCGCAGATTTCATCAACCAGGGACTGTTCAATCCAATTGACGACGTGGCCGCCGCCGGCAAGTGGGCCGACGCCCTGCCGAAATCGATCCACGATCTGATCTCCTATGACGGTAAGGTCTACCTTGCGCCGACCGGCGCCCATGGTGAAAGTTGGATCTTCTATTCGAAGGAAGCTTTCGAGAAGGCCGGCATTTCGCAAGAGCCGAAGACCTGGGACGAGCTCTTTGCCGATTTCGACAAGATGAAGGCTGCCGGCATCGTTCCGGTTGCCTGGGGCGGCCAGCCCTGGCAGCAAACCAAGGTTTTCAACATGATCCTGCTCTCGCAGGTGGGGATCGACGGCTTCCTGAAGATCTATGTCGATAAGGACAACAGCCCGGCATCCGTCGAAGGCGTGAAGAAGACCCTTGAGATCCTCGGCAAGCTGCGTGGCTATGTCGATGCGGGTGCAGCCGGCCGCAACTGGAACGACGCAACCGCCATGCTGATCACCGCCAAGGCTGGCGTGCAGTTCATGGGCGACTGGGCCAAGGGCGAATTCACCGTTGCCGGCAAGGAGCCGGGCAAAGACTATGGCTGCATGATCGTGCCAGAGTCGAAGGGCATGGTCTACATCGCCGACGCCCTCTGGTTCCCGAAGACCGGCAAGGCCGAGACCGACAAGGCACAGAAACTTCTCGCCGAAGTCGTCATGGACCCGGCTATCCAGGTCGAATTCGCGCTCAAGAAGGGTTCGGTTCCGATGCGCTCCGACGTCGACAAGTCGAAACTGGACGTCTGCGCCCAGAAGGGTGTCGAGCTGATGGCCGCGGGTGCGATCGTGCCGGATCAGGCGATCGTGCTGACGCCCCAGCAGGTTGGCGCGCTCGACGACTACGTCGACGAATACTGGAGTGGCGGCTCGAAAGATACGGCCTCCGCAGCCGAGAATTTCTTCGCCATCTTCGAGTAGGATAGCGCCTGTGGCGTCGGCCTGATGTCGACGCCACAGCTGCCGGCCGCCGCCTCGCGCGGCGGTGCGAGCCCTGCTTTCCACCCGTCAACGAGCTGGCCGATGTCCATCAAACGCAAGCCCAATCTTTCCGCGACCATCGCCCTTTTGCCGACATGGTCCGTCGCGGTCGTGGTCTTCATCGGCACCATGGGCTGGTCGATCCGCCTGTCCTTCACCAATTCGACGCTTTTTCCGTCCTCGACCTATGTCGGCTTGGCGCAGTATTCGAAGCTCTTCTCTTCCGCCAAGTGGCTGGCATCGCTGCAAAACGTGTTGATCTTCGGCGTCCTATACGTCGCAGGCTGTTTGCTGCTCGGCTTCCTGTTGGCCGCGGCGCTGGACCGCAAGATCCGCTTCGAAAGCGCCTTCAGGACCATATTCCTCTATCCCTACGCCATGTCCTTCGTGGTGACCGGGCTGATCTGGCAATGGATGCTCAATCCGACGCTCGGCATCCAGGCAAGCGTGCGCTCGCTCGGCTGGGAAAGCTTCGTCCTCGACTGGGTGGTCAATCGCGACATGGCAATCTATGCGCTGGTGCTTGCCGGCGTGTGGCAGGGCGCGGGGCTCGTCATGGTCATTGCGCTCGCCGGCATGCGTGGCATCGAAGGCGAGCAATGGAAGGCGGCGCGGATCGACGGCATTCCCGTCTGGCGTATCTATATCTCGATTATCCTGCCCCAGCTCGGGCCGGCGCTGGCCGCGGCCGGCATGCTGCTCGCCATGGGCGTGATCAAGACCTACGACATCGTCGTCGCCATGACCAATGGCGGCCCCGGCAATGCGACGGAGGTGCCGGCGAAATTCATCATGGACAATCTGTTCGGGCGCCAGAACCTTGGCCTCGCCACGGCTGGCGCGACGGTGCTTGTCCTCGGCGTGATCATCGCAGTCGTCCCGTTCCGCTATGCAATGCACATGCGTGGCAAAGCAAAGGGGGCCGCGTGATGACCCGTTCTCATCCGAATGGCCCGAAGCCGGCACAGATCACCGCCGGGCGCATCGGCCTCTATGCCTTCCTTGTCGTCGCAGCACTTTTCTTCCTTCTGCCGCTCTACACCATGGTCGTCACCTCGCTGAAGTCCATGGACGAAATCCGGCTCGGGCAGATCTTTGCCCTGCCAGCCACGCTCGATTTCTCCGCCTGGGCTACCGCCTGGTCGGGCGCCTGCATGGGAACGGTATGCGTCGGCATTCGCAGCGGCTTCTGGAATTCGGTGGCGATCACCCTTCCCTCGGTGGCGCTCTCGGTCTTCATCGGCGCCGTCAACGGCTATGCGCTGTCGCTTTGGCGGCCGCGCGGGGCAAACCTGCTTTTTGGCCTGCTGATGGCCGGTGGCCTCATCCCCTACCAGATTTTCCTCTATCCGATGGTCCGAGCGATGGCGAATATCGACCTCTATAATTCGCTCGCCGGTATCATTCTCGTGCATATCATCTTCGGCCTGCCGCTGGTGACGCTGCTCTTCCGCAACTATTTCGTCAGTGTGCCGGAGGAACTGTGCAAAGCGGCGCGCGTCGACGGCGCGGGCTTCTGGCGCATCTTTTTCGAGATCATGCTGCCGATTGCCGTGCCGATGGTCGTCGTGGTCTCCATGCTGCAGTTCACCGGCATCTGGAACGACTTCCTGCTCGGTCTCGTCTTTGCCGGGCGCGACAACCTGCCGATGACCGTGCAGCTCAACAATATCGTCAACACCACCATGGGCGAGCGGACCTACAACGTGAACATGGCGGCGACGATCCTCACCGCCATCGTTCCGCTTGCCATCTATTTCCTGTCCGGCCGCTGGTTCGTGCGCGGCATCGCGGCCGGCGCAGTCAAGGGGTAACGCTTCCATGCAATCTGCCGTCTCCGTCAAGGATCTGAAGATCGCCTATGGCGACCATACGGTGATCGAGAAGATGTCGATCGATATCGCGCCGCGGGAGTTCCTGGTGCTGCTCGGCCCTTCCGGCTGTGGCAAGTCCACGCTTCTGAACGCCATTGCCGGTCTCCAGGACATTACATCAGGCGAGGTCTGGATTTCAGGCAAGAATGTCAGCTGGGAGGAGCCGAAGGACCGCGGCATTGGCATGGTCTTCCAGTCCTACGCGCTCTATCCGCGTATGTCGGTCCGCAAGAACCTCTCCTTCGGACTTCGGGTCGCCGGCCTGCCGAAGGCCGAAATCGAGGCTCGTGTTTCCCGTACCGCAGCGCTTCTTCAGCTCGACAAGCTGCTCGACCGGCGTCCGGCCGAGCTTTCCGGCGGCCAGCGCCAGCGTGTCGCCATCGGACGGGCGCTGGTGCGTGAAGTGGATGTCTTCCTGTTCGACGAACCACTGTCGAACCTCGATGCCAAGCTGCGCAACGAATTGCGCGTCGAGATCAAGAAGCTGCACCAGCGCCTCGGCAACACGATGATCTACGTCACCCACGACCAGGTCGAGGCCCTGACGCTGGCCGACCGCATCGCCATCATGCGCGACGGCGTCATTCAGCAGCTCGCCTCGCCGGCCGAGATCTACCGCCGTCCGGCCAATCTCTTCGTCGCCGGCTTCATCGGCGCTCCGGCAATGAATTTCGCCGAGGGCCGGATCGAGCGCGGCAACGGCGCGCTGGTCTTCCAGAGCAAGGAGCTCACTGTCGATCTCTCCGGTTACTCCTTTCGAGCGGACGCAGCGGAAGGACCCGCTACACTCGGCTTTCGCCCGGAAAACCTTGTGCTCGATGGCGCCACGAGCGGCCTGCCCACCATTCCGGGCCGTGTGTCCGTCGTCGAGCCGATGGGTTCGGACGCCGTCGTCTGGTTCGACTGGGCAGACCAGAGCCTGTCGCTCCGGCTGATGGGCGATATCACCCTTGAGCCCGGCGATGCTCTGGCTCCCGGGCTCGATATCGCCAAGGCATCCCTCTTCGGCGCTGACGGATCGCGGCTGTAACGCGTCATCCCTTTGTTTTCCCGCAATTCCCGACGCCCTTCGCGCCGTTTTGAGGATTGCTCCAGGACAGGATTTGAAAAGACATGTCTGAGATCGTCTATGATGCGCTGGTGATCGGCTCCGGCGCGGCGGGTTCTTTTGCGGTAAAGGAACTGACGGCACAGGGACTGTCGGTGCTGCTGCTCGAGGCCGGCCCGGCTGTCGGGCCGAAGGATTTCGATCCCGCCCGCAAGAAGGCGCCGGCAAGCAGCATCAATATCTGGGAGCGCGCGCGGGCCACCCTCAAGGGCCAGCCGATCCAGGCGCGCGTAGCCTTTTTCACCGAGCGCTTCAGCCACTTCTTCGTCAACGACCGCAAGAACCCCTATACGACGCCGAAGGGCGAACCCTTTCTCTGGATCCGCGGCCGCCAGGGCGGCGGGCGCCTCCACAGTTTCGGCCGGGTGCTGCTGCGCTGGACCGACGACGATTTCAAGATCCGCTCGCGCGCCGGAAAGGGCGTGGACTGGCCGGTCTCCTATGACGAGCTGGCGCCTTTCTACGACGAGGTCGAGGCCTATCTCGGGCTCTACGGCAACAAGGACAACGTGGCTACCCTGCCGGATGGCATCTATGCGAAGCCGGCAAGCCTGACGCCCGCCGAACAGATCTTCAAGGAGGCGGTCGAAAACCGCTGGCCGGAAAGGCACGTCGTCTCCTGGCGCTACATTGCGCCCGACGCCGACCGCATGCCGCGACCGCTGCGAGAAGCAAAGGCGACGGGTGAGCTGACCATCCGCTACGACGCCGTCGTTCGCCGCATCACCACGGATGAGAAGACCGGCCGCGCCACCGGCGCGGAATGCATCGATCGCAACACGGGCGCGGTATCGACGGCGCGCGCCGCGACGGTGGTGCTTTCGGCCTCGCCAATCGAGAGCGTGCGGCTGCTGTTGAATTCGGTTTCGGCGAAACATCCGGATGGGCTCGGCAACAGCTCGGGGGCTCTCGGTCGCTATTTCATGGACCAGCTGCCGTGCCTCGCCTTCGGCTCCTTTTCGAAGGCGAAGGGCTGGGCGCCCGACGACTCCGCGCCGACCGACCCGTTCTACAATCCGTCTGGCGGGATCTTCATTCCCCGCTTCGGCGAGGGCGACGCCGCCCGCGGCGATTTCGACTACCAGGGAAGCGTCGGCCGCGCGCCCGTCTCCGGGGACAGAGATGCACGTCTCGCCTTCTTCGGTTTCGGCCGCATGCTGCCCTATGCCGACAACCGCATCACGCTTGACGTCAGGCGCAGGGATGCCTGGAACATTCCCGTGCCGCATATCCGCTGCGTCATGCAGGAGGAGGAGCATGTACTGCTCAAAAGGCAGGAGGAGACGCTGATCGCCATGATCAGGGAGATTGGCGGCGACCTCGAATTCATCGGCTCGCCCACCGGCCTCAAGGAAATGGGCAAGGGCGCCTTTCCCGAAGCCGATGCCTTCAGCCGCTTCATGTTCCGCAAATGGTTCCGCAAGACCATGTGCATGGGCGCCGCAATCCATGAGACGGGCGGCGCGCGCATGGGCGAAAACCGGCAAGTTTCCGTGCTCAATCCCTACAACCAGGTCTGGGATGCCCCGAACCTCATCGTCACCGACGCCAGCGCCTTCCCCGGCAGCGGCATCGCCGGCACCACGCTCACCGTCATGGCCCTGACGATCCGCGCCTGCCGGAATCTTGTCGACCAGTACCGGACAGGACGGCTGTAGCCTCGCTTGGAACGAGGGACCCGGGTAAACCGTTTCAGTCTTCGATCAGTGGTCGTCATATAAACTTCGCACTGACATGCTCCTGTCAACAAAAGCAGGAAGGGAAACACATGTCGCAAACACATCAGGACCAGCTCAACCGTATAAAGGCCGAGATTGCCGATAGCTTCGATGAAGAGCTGGAAATGCAGATGGAGGAAGACCGGCTGGATGATCTGGTCGCCGAAGGAATGTCGGAATCGGCGGAGCAGACGATCGAGCGAAAGACCTACTTCCGCGAACTCTTCCGGCTGCAGCATGAACTGGTGCGATTGCAGGATTGGGTTCAGCATAAGAAGCTGAAGGTGGTGGTGCTGTTTGAAGGCCGGGATTCGGCTGGCAAGGGAGGCGCGATCAAGCGCGTAACCCAGCGGCTCAATCCGCGCGTTTGCCGGACGGTCGCGCTGCCCGCGCCTACCGAGCGGGAACGTCATCAATGGTATTTCCAGCGTTATGTCCCGCATCTTCCGACCGCCGGCGAAATGGTGCTCTTCGACCGAAGCTGGTACAATCGCGCCGGTGTCGAGCGCGTCATGGGGTTCTGCACCCCTGATGAACTCGAGGAGTTCTTCCGCTCGGTGCCTGAATTCGAACGGATGCTGGTCCGTTCCGGCATCGTGCTGATCAAGTACTGGTTTTCGATCACCGACGAGGAGCAGGAATTCCGCTTCAAGATGCGCATCCACGATCCGCTGAAGCAATGGAAGCTCTCACCGATGGATATGGAAAGCCGTGTCCATTGGGAGGAATACACCAAAGCCAAAGAAGAAATGCTGGTACGGACACACACGGAGGACGCACCCTGGTGGGTGGTACAGGCGGTGGACAAGAAACGCGCGCGTTTGAACTGCATTGCCCATCTTCTCGATCAGATCCCTTACGAGGACGTTCCGAAACCGGAGATCCAGTTGCCGGACCGCATCCGTCACGCTGATTACAACAGGGCGCCGGTTCCGCCTGAAATGCTCGTGCCGGAGCGCTATTGACAGCATAGCCGCCAACGCGGCCCTAAATCGGAATCGATTCAGGGGTTGCTACGCTACGCCATGGAAGAGCGTGGCGTAGCGTTGGAACGCCGGCGGCCTTCAGGCGGCGACATCAGGCATGCGGTTCAATTCCGAGACGGCGTCATCCGGCAGCACGAGCCCGGCGGCGGCGAGGTTCTCCCTGAGATGGCCGACCGACGAAGTGCCGGGGATCAGCAGGATGTTTTCCGCGCGACGCAGCAGCCAGGCGAGTGCCACCTGCATAGGCGTGGCATTAAGGCGTGCGGCGACATCGGACAGGGTGGAAGATTGCAGCGGACTGAACCCGCCGAGCGGGAAGAACGGTACATAGGCAATGCCGTCGCGCGCGAGATCGTCGATCAGGGCATCGTCGGCCCGACGCGCCAGATTGTACTGGTTCTGCACGCAGACGATCTCGGTGATCCCACGCCCTTCGGTGATTTGCTTGGATGTGACGTTGCTCAGTCCGACGTGACGCACCAGGCCTTGCTGCTGGAGATCGGCCAGCACCGTCAGCGGCGCTTCGATCGACCCTTCGGCCGGGCCGTGCACGTCGAACATGATCCTCAGATTGACGACATCAAGCACATCGAGGCCGAGATTGCGGAGGTTGTCGTGTACTGCCTCTGTCAGCTCTTCGCGCGAGAACGCCGGAATCCACGATCCATCCGCGCCACGTCGGGCGCCGATCTTGGTGACGATAACGAGATCGTCGCGATAGGGATGCAGCGCCTCGCGGATGATCTGGTTGGTGACGTGCGGGCCATAGAAGTCGCTGGTATCGATGTGATTTACGCCGCTCGCGACCGCCTCTCGCAGCACAGCCAAGGCCGCGCCATGATCTTTGGGCGGGCCAAACACGCCGGGCCCGGCAAGCTGCATGGCGCCATAGCCGAGCCGCTTCACGCTGCGGCCGCCGAGGTTGAACGTACCGGACTGATCGATGGTGGACATGATCTAACTCCTTTCAAGAGATGACACCAAGATAGGCCCCAAGATAAGCCCAAGATAAGCATTGTCGGCCCGTGTGAAAATTGGCTACAATCCGCACGGGCTGTGCGGAGTGGCGAACAGTGAAAGCAGATCTGGGTGACCTTAATGCCTTCGTTGCCGTGGCGCGTGCCGGGGGTTTTCGCGAGGGCGCGCGCATAAGCGGCAGCAGCGCCTCCTTCCTCAGCGAAGCGGTGCGTCGCCTGGAGGCGCAGCTCGGCGTCAGGCTGCTCAACCGGACGACCCGCAGCGTTGTCCCGACCGAAGCGGGCAAGGGCTTGCTCGCGCGGCTCGGCCCTGCTTTGAGCGAGGTGGAGTCTGCCCTCGACGTCGTCAACGGATTTCGCGACAGGCCGGCCGGTGCGTTGCGCCTCAATGTGCCGGTCAGCGCGGCGCGGCTGGTGCTGCCGGCCATCGTTCCACCGTTCCTCGCCGCCTATCCCGATATTCGGCTGGAGGTGGTCACCGACGAGAGCTTTGTCGACGTGATCGCGGCCGGCTGCGACGCCGGCATCCGCTATGATGAGCGGCTGGAGCAGGACATGATCGCGATACCGATCGGGCCACGCTTCCAACGCTTTGCCATCGCAGCCTCCCCCGATTACCTCGATCGCCGTGGCCGGCCGCAACATCCGAGCGAGCTGCTTGGCCATGCCTGTCTGTTGGGTCGCTTTTCCAGCGGTGCGATGACGGCTCCGTGGGAGTTCGAGCGCGATGGTGAGATCGTGCGGGTCGATCCGACGGGCCCGCTGATCGTGCGGGTCGGCGGAGCGACCGACTTGGCCGTCGATGCAGCGATATCGGGAACAGGGATCGTCTGCCTCTTCGAGGACTGGTTGCGCCCGCATCTCAACAGCGGCGTGCTCGAGCCCATCCTCGAACCGTGGTGGCAGCGCTTCTCCGGGCCATTCCTCTACTATCCCGGACGTCGGCTGGTGCCGGCGCCGCTCCGGGCGTTCATCGATTTCGTCAAGGCATCAGCCAATCAGGCTTGATGTTTGTCGGCCAGAGGGAACGTCGTTGAGCGCTTCTATGCGTTAGAGTGTGACCTCGGCATTGTCGCCCATGTCAGGTTTGCTGTTCGAGACCGCGGCGGCGGCCATCTTGATATAACTGATGATCGTGCCCGGGCTGTCCCAATATTCGGCCGAAGACGGAGTCATCTTGAGGATGCGGATGGAAGGATCGTCGGGATTGTCCCACCACGCCTTTGCGGGCGTGGCCCATAATTCCCTGATCTTTGCCCGGTCGTTCTGCACCTCGGCCGCCCCCGATACGGAAACATATTTCTGTCCCTTGGTGTCGGCAAAGGCCAAGCAGACGTTTGGCCAGCGGGCGATCTCATCGTCCTTGTGACTGCTGACATCCGTCAGAAAATAGATCGCATTCTCGAGCTGGGCGGTATAGGCGGACATCGGGCGGGCTTTGAGATCGTCGCCGCTGCGGGTCGTCAGCATGCAAAAACCGATCTTGTCGATCAACTCCCATACCCGCGTCGCATCGTCATGCTCTGTCATCGTCATCTCCATCTGTGCAAAAGACGAAGGAACCATCTGCCGAGGCCGATGTTCCGAATGGGCGGTCTATTCAGCCAATTCCCTGAAGGTGATAGAATAACGCAGGCGGTCGACGGGCGCGATGGAATGTTCCCAGAGCGTTCTTGAAGCGCCAGCCATGAGATAGGCCGAGCCGGGTTCAAGGACGAGCGATCGCCGCTGCCATTTGGCACCGTCACGCCGCCTGAGCCTGAAGGTGCAAGACGAGAGCAAGGAGACACCGACGACCCGGCCGAAGACGAATTTGTCCTTGTGCCAGCCGATCGGAGCACCCGGGCCATACTCAGTGACCAGCGCCTGCACGAGCGCATCGGGCTCGATGCCGGCGAAGCGCGCCACCACTTCGCGAATGGGAAGCAGCACCGACGGCATCGCATCGGCTCTTCTGACACGCTGGCTGTCGAAGTCGTATTTCCAGCCGGAGGAAACCGTCCTGCGCTTGCCCTCAAACCCATGAAAGTCGAAGGCTTTGAAGGCAAGCGTCGGCATTGCCTCAAGAACCGTGCGCTGAAGATCCGGACGAACGATCTCAGCAGAATATCGGAACCCCTCAGGGAGCGTCCGGTCCGCCGCACGAAAGAGATCCTCCTGCACGATGATTCCCACTGCGCTCGTGCCTCAATGGACGCTTGGGGTTTTCATGACCATCGCGAAGTCTTCGGCGACCAGTTCGCTGACGGCGATGAGGATTTCCTCCCGGGAAAAGCCCGATGTCAGAGCGCGCTGGATCAGATCCTGCAGATCCGGGTCCACCACATCGCGGCAATCCTCGAGGCGTTCCTCGGAAACGGTGAGGCTATTGAGTTCGTCCATTGTCTGTCCTTTCGGGGAATGTACCCACTGAAGTCCGGAAAAGCCGGTTGGGAATGGTTGCTAGCGGGCAGTGGCGACCCGCTTCGGCCCGGCAAGCAGGCCTTCACGCTGCATCTTCTTGCGTGCAGCCTTGCGCTGACGGCTGATCGCCTGCGCCTTTTCCCTGACGCGCCGTTCGGACGGCTTTTCATAAGCGCGCCGTTCCTTCATTTCACGGAACAGTCGTTCGCGCTGCATTTTCTTTTTCAAGACCCTGAGCGCTTGATCGACATTATTGTCTCTGACGAGTACCTGCATTTCAAGTTCTCCTTGTTTGGGTGGTGCGACGATCGCCGCTCAGCCGAGCTGCTCGGCGATCAGAGCCCGCAATTCGCGGCGGGTGAGAAGGCAGGGAAACGGCTTCCAGCTCCCAGCAACGCGGCGGACAGCCTCGTCATTCTCACGCGGTCTCGCCGCCGCAACCGCGGTGGCTGTATTTATGTGGTTCAAAAAGAAATCCTTTGCCGATCTAGGCCGGCGTCATCGATTGTTTGTGGGATTGCCCGTCACGCAGCCATAACGGCGCGTACCGATGTACAAGCGTTTCAATCATGGGCCAGCAACGGCTTAGATTTCCGCTTGATCGGGTATTTCCGCAACATAGGTATCGGCGCGTAAAATTGCAACGGATGGCCCGGGTGGCATGGCGCGGGCATCGCTAATCGCCTTTAGATATACTCAGTGCCGTTTTATTCAAGTTAACCGGGTATAGTTTTTGTCAAATTTTCTTCAATTTGGCTTGAAAGTGACATTGATCCGCCGAAATGGAAGCAACGGGGAGATTGGTTTTGAAATTAACCTTCTGTTAAGTAGGCCATTGACTTGTAGTATTAATGGGTTGTTAAAGGAGCCGCTCGCTGAGGTCAAAATTGACCCGCCAATAAACAATTTGAGGAGAGAGCTATGGCTTCGCCGATACATGCAACTGATGATAGTGCAACATTTAAAGAAACCGACGTTATTTCCGGAAATCTGCTTTCCAACGATTCCTCCGACAACGGCCACCTGTTCCTGCGCGCCTTCGATGGCGCGAGCGTTGGCGCCAAGGCCGGCAATAGCCAGGTCACCGAGATCCAGGGCGACTACGGCACCTTCTTCGTCAAGCCCGATGGCAGCTACACCTATGTCCTGAGCGCCGCTGCCAAGATCGGCTTCACCAATGGTGAATTGATCCAAGAGAAGGTCTCGTACAAGATCTCCGACGGCAGCGGTCATACCGATGTCGGCCTGTTCACTCTGAACATCCAGGGCGTAACCCAGGTAAAGCCGATTGCTGTCGACGACCACTACAGCTTCAACGAAGGCAGCGTCATCGGCGGCAACGTCCTGGACAACGACATTGCCGGCGACAACGGTAAGCTCTTCCTCCGTCAGTTCGATGGCACCAACGTCAGCGCCAAGAGCGGCCTCGACGCTGTTACCGACATCGTCGGGGACCATGGCGTCTTCCACGTCAAGCCGAATGGCGAATTCACCTACACGCTGACGGAAGACCTGGCTGCCGGCCAGAACGTCACGGAAACCGTCCAGTACTACAAGATCTCCGATGGCCAAGGCCACACGGATGCTGGCGTTCTGACGCTCAACATCACGGGCACCGACGCTCATCTTGCTTGATCAGCAGCAATAAATCGGTGAGACACAACGCCCGCCGCGCAATCGGCGGGCGTCTTCGTGTATCCGCTTATCACATCAGCCGGTCCGCAAAGCGGCATAATACTTTTTAGCTAGTTCTTATAAATGCCGGCGTGGCGTAGTCTCGATGTTCGGAGGACACGCCGTGACCGAACACATCGAACCCAGGCAGATCGAAACAGACGATCTGACGAAAGTCTGGTCCGTGACGGAGTTTTGTGGGCGTCACCATATAGATGCCGAGGAACAAGCGCTGCTGCTCAAACTCTTCGGGCCGTTCGCGACCGCCTCCGAGCTGATCCACAATGCCAGGCGCGCCCCAAGATTTAGATAGGGGGCGCCCGACCTGGTGGCCTGCTTGGGGACCGCCCGTGGGCGGTTCGCGACGCTAGGCTTGCTTTCCGGCCACCTCACGTCCGGCACGTATCACTGCGCCTTTGGTGATATCGAACTTCTTGTAAACGTCATCGATTTTGCCGGATGCTCCGAATTCATGCATGCCGACGAATACGCCGTCCAAGCCGAGATAGCGGTCCCAGGAATCCTGCACGCCTGCTTCGACGGCGACCCTGGCTCGGCTGTCGCCCAGCACCGATTTCTTGTAGGCGGCATTCTGCTTCTCGAACAGCAGCCTGCACGGCATCGAAACCACGGCCGTGCGAATACCCTCGCCCTGCAGCACCGAGCGGGCTTCGACCGCCAGATGCAGTTCCGAGCCGGAGGCAAGGATCGTCAGTTGCCGCTCGCCGCCTTCAGCTTCCTGGAGAACGTAGGCTCCCCTTGCTGAGCAGTTCTCGTCGGACGGGTCGCGGCGTAAAAGCGGCATTGGCTGGCGGGACAGAGCAATCAGTGCTGCCTGTCGCGGCGCATCCAAGATCGCCTCCCAGCACTCGGCCGTTTCGATTGGATCGCCCGGGCGATAGACGGCGAGCCGGGGAATGGCGCGCAATGCGCTCAGATGTTCGATCGGCTGATGTGTCGGCCCGTCCTCGCCCAATCCGATCGAGTCATGTGTCATCACGAAGATCGAACGCACTTCCATTATCGCCGCGAGCCGGATCGCCGGGCGGCAATAGTCGGAAAACGTCAGGAACGTGCCGCCATAGGGAATAAGCCCCCCATGCAGCGCCAAGCCGTTCATCGCTGCCGCCATGCCGTGCTCGCGGACACCATAGTGGAGATAGGATCCGCCATATTCGCCGGGCTTGATCTCGACCTGGCTCTTGGCCTTGGTGTTGTTCGAAGGCGTCAGATCCGCCGAGCCGCCAAGAAGCTCGGGGATCGCATCGAAGAGATGGTTGAGCACGATGCCGCTCGCCTGGCGGGTGGCGAGATCCTTTTCGAGCCTGACAGTTCCCGCTTTGCCGCAGCAATGGCGGCGCGCCAGCCGGATGGAAGCTCTCCTTTCATCCGCCGCTCGAAATCGTCTCGCTTACCCGGCGAAGCGGTCTGGACGCGGACCGCCCAGGCCATCCGCGCCGACCGCCCTTTCGCGCCGATCTTTCGCCAGTCGCTCAAGAGCGTTTCCGGTATTTCGAAGGGCGGCGACGTCCAGCCGAGGATCTTGCGGGCGCCGGCGATCTCGTCTTCGCCGGGTGCGTCGCTATGGGCCTTCTGCGTTCCCGCCCTGGTCGGGAAACCGAAGCCGATGATGGTTTTGCAGGCAATCATAGACGGCCGATCGGTCACCTTCTGCGCTTCGATGATTGCGGCGCGGATCGCATCGGTATCGTGACCATCGATTTTCTGGACGTGCCAGTTCGCCGCCCGGAAGCGCGCCGGGTGGTCGTCGGATTCGGCAAGGCTGGTCGCGCCGTCGATCGAGATCGAGTTGTCGTCCCAGAAGGCGATGAGTTTTCCGAGTTTCAGATGTCCGGCAAGCGATATCGCCTCGTGGCTGATGCCTTCCATCAGGCAGCCGTCACCCAGAAAGACGTAGGTGTGGTGATTGACCAGGTTGTCGCCGAACGAGGCGTTCATAATCCGCTCGCCGAGTGCGAGACCGACAGAATTTGCAATCCCCTGCCCCAGCGGACCGGTCGTCGTTTCGATGCCGGCGGCATGGCGATATTCGGGGTGACCCGCGGTGCGGCTGTCGATCTGCCGGAAGCGTTTGATCTCTTCGATGGTCATGTCCTTGTAGCCCGTCAGGTAAAGCAGGCTGTAGAGCAGCATCGAGCCGTGACCGTTGGAAATGACGAAGCGATCGCGATCGAACCAATATGGATCGGCTGCATCGAACTTCAGAAACTCGGAGAAAAGCACCGCAGCGATATCGGCCATGCCCATCGGCATGCCGGGATGACCGCTCTTTGCCTGTTGAACCGCGTCCATGGAGAGGAAACGAATGCAGTCGGCGAGATCCCGGAGGCGCTGATCCTTGGGAGCTGGGAATGTCTTCGGGGCTTGTGAGGTGTCCGGCATTGGGAGAAACTCCTCGCGATACGTGGATTGTGAAGGCAGAGACCGTCTGCCTCGCTATCTCGTTCACCGTAGTGCTGTGAGCTCGCCACGGCGAATTTGATGGGTCCAGTTGAACCTAGTGCGGAGTTTCCGGTTGTGGATACCATCTGCGCCAGGAAAGACCGATTTCCGGGACCTGATCGTGTCGAGCCCCTCAATGACCTCGCAGGTCAAGGCAATATTCCTGAATTGCTCCTCACTCTTTGCACAAAATCTGCAATCCGGTCGGGCATCTCCATGCCATGAGCAAGAACGACATTCCGCCCCGCATCACACCGCCCGCTGTGCCGGACCGCCTCCGCAATGACGGATGGTGGCTGACAGAGACGGGTCGGCCTCGAGGGACTCCTTTCGAGGAGATCTCCGTAAGCATGCTCATCGTGACCGAAGGGCGGCATTTACGAGAGGACCAGCAATGGACACTACCAACATTCTGACAGCACCGATGCCCATCAGGCGCTATCCCGGCCGAATAGCCGTACTGCTTGGCCTCGTGGCGCTGGCAGATTTTCTGATCTTTGGTGAGATGCCCGGGATAAACCTTTTCCTTTTTGCGCTCGCCGTCTGCGCCGGCATTCTGCTCCCGGCCATGAAGGGGCTATCGCCTTCGACGGCGGCTCTCCTGCTGGGCTTGTCGCTCCTGGCTTCGGCACCTCTGCTCGAAACACCGTCAGTAATGGGCTTTGCCCTTTGCCTCAGCGCGCTGATGTCTGTGGCTCTCGTCAGCGGCAAGCTCATGCCTCGCAGCCTCAACGGCCTGCCTTTGGTGTTTTCCCGTTTCGCGCTCGTCATTCCCTTGCGGCTTGCCGAGGATGTCGGGAAATATCTTGCGACACCGGCGAATCGTTCCTCCCTCACCGAAGTCCGGCGGAGCGCCGGCCTCTGGGTCATGCCGCTCATTCTCGCATCGGTGTTCTTGCTCCTCTTTGCAGCGGCAAATCCCGTCATCGAGGTCACGCTGCGCAGCATCCGTTTTGACGTTCTGCTGCAGTTCCTCGATCCCTGGCGGATCGGCTTCTGGATAATGACAGCCGCTGTGGTCTGGGCTTTGCTGCGGCCACGCCTGAAGCGTCGATTTGCGAGGCTGCAAGCCGAAAGGGCGTTCATGATCGTGCCGACCAAAAATTCACCGCTCGGCCATGCCTCGCTGTTGCGCTCGCTGCTTCTCTTCAATGCGCTCTTTGCCGTGCAGACGGTTCTCGATCTCGTCTATCTCTGGGGCGGCGCGGATTTGCCCGATCACATGAGCCACGCCGAATATGCTCATCGCGGCGCGTATCCGCTGATTGCGACAGCGCTTCTTGCTGCCGGTTTCGTGCTGCTTGCCATGCGACCCAACGGCCCCGGTGATAAAAGCTCGCTGATCCGCCGCTTCGTCTATGCCTGGATCGGCCAGAACATCCTTCTCTGCCTGTCTTCGATGCTGCGGCTCGAGCTTTACGTCGAGGCCTATTCGCTGACCGAATTGCGTGTCGCCGCCGGTCTCTGGATGGGCATCGTCGCCATCGGCCTTGCCTTGATCCTGCTGCGTATCGTGCTCAACCGATCCAACGAGTGGCTGATGGCCACCAACCTCGCCTCCCTGATCGCGGTCCTCTACATCAGCGCCTTCATCGATTTCCCAGCTGTGATCGCCCGCTTCAATGTCGCCCACAGCCAGGAAATTAGCCAGGAAGGTCTGCCGCTCGACCTCAATTATCTCTCCTCGCTCGGTCCTTCCGTCATTCCGGCCCTCGATCTCTATCTCCTCAAGCTTCCGGATCAGCTGATCGACCAGAGAAGCCAAGCGGTGACAGTTCGGTACTACCTCGCCAGGAATTTTGAGATGCGCCGGCGGGACTGGCGGAACTGGACCTTCCGGGCGGCGCGGCTGGAGAGTTATCTTCTGTCTCCCATTGCAAGATAGAACGAGAACGATAACAACAGGCACGACAACCAAACGCAGGACTGGTGGATGGCGCCGCGCATTCTCGTCGTCGATGACGAACCTCACATCCGCGACGTGATCTGCTTCGCGCTCGAGCGCGCCGGCCTGGCCTGGATGGCAGCCCGCAACGGCACTGAAGCGATGACCGCCTTCCGCCGCGGCGGCATCGATCTCATCATCCTCGATATCGGCATGCCCGACATGGATGGTCTGGAAGTCTGCCGCCAGATCCGCAAGACGTCGGCATTGCCGATCCTGTTCCTTTCGGCGCGTGACGAGGAGATCGACAGGGTACTGGGTCTCGAAATCGGCGGAGACGATTATGTCACCAAACCGTTCAGCCCGCGCGAACTCGTGGCGAGGGTCAAGGCGATTTTGAAGCGTAGCGGCAATGAAGCGGGGCCTGAAAGACGCCACGCCACCCTTGTCGCCGGTGAGCTCAGCCTGGATCGGCGCGGCAGGACGGTCATGTTTGGCGAGAGCACCATCGCAATGACAGCGCTCGAATTCGCAATCCTGGACGCATTGTTGTCACGCCCTGATATGGTTTTCAGTCGCGAGCAACTGATGGAAGCGGCCTATGGCGCCGGTACCTGTGTTGCTGACCGGACGATCGACAGCCATATCCGCAACATCCGGGCCAAGTTCCTGGCGGCCGGCGGTCAGGGGATCATCGCAACCGTTCACGGTATCGGCTTCAAGCTCGGCATCAAAAGCGGGAGGAAGGCCTGATGCCGGCACCGAAAGTCAGGACGAAATGGCGACCGACGCTGGCGCTGATCGTCTACGTCGTGCTTCTAGCGGTTATGGCATTGCCGATCCTGATCGTCATCTGGTTTCGTGCCGTGGAGGCGAGTTCGAACCGGATGGCACCGGCGGAAATCGGCGCCCTCGCCGTCGTCTTCATCCTGACGCTTGGCGTTGCCTATGTGCTGACGCGCACCATCACTGGGCCTATCGACGCTTTGATCGCCCGGACGGAAGAGATCGCCCGCGGCGGCAAGGGAGCAATCCGGCCGCTGGAAAGCTATGGAACGCGCGAGATCGCCGTCCTGTCGCAAAGCTTCCTCGATCTCGCCGGAAAACTGGTCGATCGTACCGAATATGTCCGCTCCTTTGCCGCCCATGTCTCCCACGAGCTGAAATCGCCGCTGACGGCCATCCGGGGTGCCGCCGAACTTTTGCGTGACGATGACGTAGAGAGGCCCATGACGAAAGTGCAGCGTTTGCACTTTCTCGACAACATCGTCGCTGACGCAGACCGGCTCGATGCATTGTTGCAGCGGTTGAGAGAGCTTGCGCAGGCGGAAACGCCGGTGGCCGAGGGCAAAAGCAGCGTCACGGACATCATATCCTCGCTGCGCGGGCGATTTCCCGCTCTGGATATTTCCAGCGCAGGCGACACCGAAATATCGGTTGCTCTTCCACAGGAGGCAGCCGGCATCGTCTTTGCCAATCTTGCCGAAAACGCTCTTCAGCACGGCGCCACGCTCTTGGAACTCAGAGTATCGGCCGACGCCCGAACAGCCGTCATTCTCGTCCGTGACGACGGCACCGGTATTTCCGAGGCAAATCGCCAACGGATCTTTCAGCCGTTCTTCTCAACCCGCCGCGAGCAGGGCGGTACCGGCATGGGCCTCGGTATCGTCCGCGCCATGCTGAGCTCCCATGGCGGTACGATCCGCCTGCTGCAGATGACCGGCGCCGGTGCCGAGTTCGAAATCACCATCCCGGGACCGAGCTGACGTTCCAGAGACTGATCGGAGCTCTGCGCCGAAAGGCGATCCCCGGAGCAAGGCAATATCTCCAAGCGAGTGGATCAGTTTCCAGGCTCTATCGCCGTCAATGCAGCCTGCGCGATGACATCTGCAATGCGTTTGGATAGCGCCGGGTCGGAAGCCGCGCGGGCGAGGGTCACACCGCCACTGAGCATGGCGAGCAGCAAGATCGCCTGATCTTCCCGGCGCCTTTTGGATTGACCCGGTATCTCACCCTCCGGCAAGCCGACAGCAACTTCATCGATGAGACGTTTGAGCTCTGTCGTATAGGCGCTTCGTGTTTCATCGTCTGCGCGCATGACGTCGGGGGAAAGGCTCGGCAGAGCGCAGCTCTCGCCCAGATCGCAGGTTCTTTTATAGCCGAGATAGTAGCCGACGAATGTCGTCAGCCAGTCTTTCGGTTCACTGGCCTTTAGCGCCGCAATTCCTTGCCGCAGCTCTTCGAGGCCCGTCAGCACGGCGGTGCGAAAGGCTTCGCCCTTGGACTTGAAATGTCCATAGAAGGCACCGTTGGTCACGCCAGCCGCCTTGGTCAATGCATCGATGCCCGCACCGCCATAGCCTTCCTTTCTGAAAACCTGTCCAGCCGCCGCAATGACGCGCGTTCGGGTCTCCTGCTTGTGTTCGGCACTGTATCGCATGAATATCCTTTGTAAGAGTGATCACTCTTTATGCCTTGCTAAGAGAGCGATCGATGTGTACGTATAAAGAGTGATCGGTATATATCAAAAGCGGTCACGGTTCAAACAGGGAGATATACGATGCCTATCACACTCACCGTGCCTGAAGGCCTGCTTTCGCAGGAGGCTCAGGCCCAAGCCTTTGCCGGATTGACGGAGGCAGTGCTCGATGCCGCCGGCTTGACCGGCAATGACTTCATGACAGCCAATATTATCGGTACGATCAACGTGCTGCCGCGGAAGCATGTGCTTGCGGCTGGAGAGCCGGTCGCTGCAGCCTTCGTCGAGCTCAAGCTGCCCGAGATAGCGCTGGTGAGCGCTGAAGCAAGACAGTCCTTCTTCGAAAAAGCGGCCGATGTCATCGAACGGGCCGCCGAGGGCCGGCTCAAGCGCGAACACATATGGTCGAACATCGTCTACGCACCTGAAGGGGCCTGGGGTATCGCTGGCCGCAGCTACAACAACGCCGATCTCGTCGGCGCCATCCAGGGTGCGGTTGCCGCCTCGTAACGATCGCGGCGTACGCTCGGAAATCTCAGACTTGACGCAATGCCGGGCCGGCGACACCAAGGCGTCGCGGTCCGGCGCCTTGACGGAGCCAAGCCATGCAGCTTGCCAACTATCTGTTCTTTTCCACCGGTTGCGAAGAGGCGCTCGCCTTCTATGCCGAATGCGGGCTTGGCCGGATCACGCAATTGAAGCGCCACGGCGCTGACGGGATGTCCGTTGCGAGCGAAGCCATGCGGGGCAAGGTGATGCACGCTCGTTTCGAAGGACCTGGTATTCTGTTCTTCGCCTCGGACAATCACGATGCCGAGCCGATGCGAGGCTCCGCCCATATCGTGATCACGGACGACCGCGACAGTACCGACAGGCTCTTCGCTCGGCTAGTCGAAGGCGGCAAAATCACGACGCCACTGGCCGTCCAGCCATGGGGGAGCTACTACGGCAAGTTCACCGATCGTTTTGGCGTCCAGTGGATGCTCGATTGCCTATAGCATGATGCCGGAAAGTGTGAGCGGTTTTCGGACGACATCATGCTCTAAGCCTCGCCCCGACCAAGCGGCCGCGAGCACCCTCCCCAATCTCGCGTTCGCGTCTCAGCGCGTCGTATAACCGCCGTCGATAACCAGCACTTCGCCGGTGACATAACTTGCCGCCGCCGAGCAGAGGAACAATGCGGCACCCGCCACCTCCTCCGGCTGCCCGACGCGTCCCATCGGGGTCATATTGCGCCAGGTCGGAAACCAGTCGGGATTGTCGATGCCGCCGCGCGACAAATCGGTCTCGATATAGCCGGGGGCGATGGCGTTGACGCGGATGTTTTCAGCGGCAACCTCGCTAGCGAGGCTCTTGGTCATCATGTGGACCGCTGCCTTGGAGGTGTTATAGGCGACCTGGTTCTGCGGAATATTGGACACGATGCCCGACATCGAACCGATATTGAGGATGACGCCGCCGCCCTGGCGCCGCATGGGTGCGAGTGCGGCGCGGCAGGCGCGGAAGACGGCGTCGACATTGACGGTCATGATCTCGCGCCAGATGGCATCGGAAAACTCGCCGCTGTCGCCATGAATGGCGATGCCGGCATTGTTGACGAGGATGTCGAGCCGTCCTGTTCGTGAAAGGGTTTCACCGACGAGTTCGTCGGCAGCACTTTCCTTCATGAGGTCAGCGGCGATGAAATCGCAATCGACGCCGGCCTTGGAGAGCCGGCCTTCTGCCGCGGTATTGCGAGTTCGTCCCGTGATGAGGACTTTGGCGCCCGCCTCGCCGAGCGCCTCGGCGATCGCAAGCCCGATGCCGCGCGTGCCGCCGGTCACCAATGCCACCTGTCCGTTCAGGCGAAATCTGTCGAAGATCATGGCCGTTTCCTCTTGAGTAGGCGTTCCGCGATTGTTGAAGGCGATAGCACTTTCGTCAGATGTCGGCGCTTTGCGGCAGAATGACAAGATCGCGGATCGTGATGTTGCGTGGGCGCGTCAGCATGAAGAGCACCGCTTCGGCCACTTCGTTCGCCTCCATCAGGCCGCCCGCGGCGAGCGCCTCATCCAGCTTCTCCTGCGGCCAGTCGCTGAGAAGGGCGGTGACCACGGGGCCTGGAGCGACGGCGCCGACGCGCAAGCCATGCTTGGCTACCTGCCGCCTCAGCGTATGGACGAATGCCTGGACCGCATGTTTCGAGGCCGTGTAGATCGGCTCCCAGACGACTGGGATCATGCCGGCAACCGAACTTGTCAGGATGATATCCCCGGTCTTGCGCTCGACCATGTGCGGCAGAACGGCATGCACCGAACGGAATGCGGCGTTGATGTTCAGATTGAGCATCCGGTCCCAGGCATCCGGATCGCCGTCCAGCACCTCGCCGCCGATATAGGAGCCGGCATTGGCGTGGAAGATGTCCAGCTGGCCGGCTTTCTCCAGAATCTCAGGCATCATCCGTGCGACGCTTTTTGGATCGGTGAGATCGATGACCAAGGGGATGGCGTTGGCGTCGAGTTTCGAGCAGATTTCCCGCAACGCTTCCTCGTTACGGTCGACCAGCACCACCCGAACGCCGGCGGCAAGCAAAGCCTTGGCGCATTCCAGGCCGATACCCGACGCCGCTCCGGTGACGGCCGCGACTTTTCCAGACAGATCCTGTCCCATTTTCTTCCTCTGTTTTCTCGGTTGCTTTAGGCTCGGCCGTGCGAAATTCGCGATCGGCGTGCCAGCGAGTCGACGATGACGGCGACGGCAAGGACAGCGCCGGTGATCATGTATCGAAGTGACGATGACAGATCGAGAAGCGTCAGCCCGCTTGCGATCGACTGAATGACGATGATGCCGAGAAGGGCTGAATAGGCACTGCCGCGCCCGCCAAACAGGCTCGTGCCGCCGATAACTGCTGCGGCGATGGCATTGAGATTGACGTCGCCCGTGCCGGCCTGCTGACTTGCCGTCGCCAGCCGTGCGGCGGAGAGCACGCCGCCGGTTGCCGCAAGCAGGGCGCACATGACGAAAGCGCTCGTATAGATGCGAGAGACGTTGATGCCGGAACGACGGGCGGCCTCCCTGTTGCCGCCGACGGCATGCATCGAGCGTCCCCATTTGGTGCGCGTCAGCGCATAATTCATCGCGGCGGTGAGCCCGACGAAAAGCCCAAACATCCACGGAATGCCGCGCGACTGGTTGAGATAAAACGCGACAGCTTCAAGAGCCAGTGTGATGATGACGGCGCGCAGAAGCAGCCCGCGAGCCGATTTCGCCGACAGGCCGGCGGCCCGCCGGCGCGCCGACGTGCGGTAGCTGGCGAAGAAGTAGGCAATTCCGGCAAGTGCCACCAGCAGATAGGCGACCGGGTCCGGCATGACCATGATCTGGCCGAAACTCACCAGCCAGGAACCATAGGGAAGATTGATCGAACCGGTCGCTCCGAGGATATAGAGCTGCAGGCCGAGAACCGCGAGCAGCCCCGACAGCGTCGACACGAAACTCGGCATGCCGAAGCGGTTGAAGACAAACGCGTAGAGCGAGCCGATCAGGGCGCCGACTACCATGGCGGCGAGGACTGCCAGGACCACTGGCCAACCCTGGTTGACCCAGAAGACGCCGACCAGTGCCGAGGCGAAGCCGCTGACGGAGCCGACGGAAAGGTCGATCTCACCCACCATCAGGATGCAGACGATACCCAGCGAGATGACGCCGACCGTCGAGCAATCGAACAGCATGTTGACGAGGTTGCTGCTCGAGAGAAACACCGGATTGAGTGCCTGGAACACCGTCCAGATGATCGCCAGGCCGACAATGACCGGAAGCGAACCGAGATCGCCGGAGCGGATGCGATCCCTAAAGGCGCGGATCGAGCCGGCAAGGCTATCGTCATGGTGCACTCTTTCGTCACTTCGGTCGAGGAGTGCCGGTGCTGCCGATTCATTCTGGATCGTCTTCATCATGGCCTGCCCTCCTCGTTCTGTTGGCTTTGCGCCTTGCGGCGCATCGCGCGGCGGGAGACGGAATTGTTGGATGCGCCGGTGATGGCGCTGACAAGCTGTTCGTTGGATGCGTCAGGCGGCATGGTGCCGTTGTTGCGGCCGAGCCGAAGGACGACAATACGGTCCGCGACGGCACGAACGTCCTCCATATTGTGGCTGATCATGATGACGGCGAGGCCGCGCTCCCGAACGCGCTCGATGAGGTCAAGCACCTCGGCGGTCTGGGCAACGCCAAGTGCAGCTGTGGGTTCGTCGAGCATGATCAGTTTCGGCTCGAGCAGCAGCGATCGGGCGATCGCGACCGTCTGGCGCTGTCCGCCGGAGAGTGAGGCGACGGGTTCGCGCACGCTCGGAATGCGGGCGGAAAGCTCGTTCAAGAGCTTCCAGGCGGCGATCTCCATCGCGACCTCATCGAGCTGAAACGGACTGAGCTCCTTGCCGAGAAAGATATTCGCGACGACGTCAAGATTTTCGCAAAGCGCCAAATCCTGGAAGACGGTGGCGATGCCGAGGTCGAGAGCCGCGCTCGGGCTCGACAGGTTGACCGGTTTGTCTTCGAAGAAGATCGCACCCGAGCTTGGCTGGTGCACGCCGGCCAGGATCTTGACCAGCGTCGATTTGCCGGCGCCGTTGTCACCCACCAGCGCCACGACCTCGCCGGCATACACGTCGAGTTCGATATCGGTGAGCGCCGACACTGCCCCGAAGTTCTTCGATATTCCCCGCAGACTGAGGACAGGCCGACGGGAAGGGTCAGGAGTATGAGAGGTTTCAGACATTGCCTGGCCTTTTGAAAAAGCGAAAATCGGAAGCGCGACCGGCGGCCCAGCCGCGCTTTCCCTTGGCTCGACTACTTGGTGATGCCGAGCTTCTTGCAACCGTCGGCATAGCGGCCGGTGCACAGCTCCTCGGCAGTGTTGATCTTCTTGTCGATGATCTCCGCCTTTAAGTTTTCGGCGGTCACGACAGCCGGTACGAAGAGCTGTGCGGGCGTGTCGTAAAGCGTCATTTCTGCCTTCGGCGTTTCTCCGGCCAGGAGCTTCACGGCGACGTCGGCAGCGGCGGCGGCGACGATTTCGCTCGGCTTGGAGATCGTATTGTACTGATCCCCTGCTATGATCAGCTGCAGCGCGGCGATGGTCGCATCATTGCCGGTCACCGGCGGCACGGGATCGACACCCGCGGCCTTGAAGGCTGCGATGGCGCCGCCACCGGTGCCGTCATTGGCGGCGACCACGCCGACGATCTGTTTGCCGAAACGGGTGATCTGGCCGCCGGCCCATTGCTGGGCGTTGGCGGGCTGCCAGTTGGGCGTGTCGAATTCGGCAAGCGTCTTGTATCCACCGCTCGCCAGACCCTCGTGAATACCGTCCTTGATCAACCCGGCAGCCGCATCGGTCGGCGAGCCGTTGATCTGCAGGATGCCGCCGCCGTCGGTCGGCACGTTCTCAGCCTTCAGATGCTGGACGAGCGATTCCGCGATTGCCTTGCCGATCGCCTTGTTGTCGAAGGACACGTAGAAATCGGCCTTCCCCTTCGGGATAGGACGGTCATAGGCAATGACCTTGACGCCCTGGCTCTGTGCGAGCTGGACGAGCGATGCGGCGGCCGCCGAATCCACCGGGTCCAGCACGATGACCTTGGCGCCTTGCGTGATGGCCGAATTGAACTGTTGCTGCTGTTTCGCAATATCGGCATCGGCGTTTTGATAGAGAACCTTGCACGACGCGCAAAGCTTCTTCATTTCCGCGACGAAGCCCGGGTGATCGTGCTCCTCGTAGCGGGTCGAGCCCTGGTCGGGCATGAGGAATGCCACTGTCGCATCCGAAACGGCCGTTTGCGCAAAGGCGGAAGTACCGCCCAGCAAAGACAGGACAAATACCGCGGCGCCTGCCGCCTGTGTTGAGAATTTCATCATTTCCATCTCCTCCCGTTGAAATAATTGTGTAGGTTCGTGATTGCACTGTTTTGCTGTGGCCGTTCGGCTGGATGAACGGTCGCGCCTGTCCCGGTGGTTTGACGTTTTTGAGGACAAGCATCTCCGGTCGCGAGCCGCTCATCGCGTGCCCGCGTTCAAGTCAGTGTCAGTTTTCGTTCCTCCTCCTCGTCCTCCCTCGTCCTTTGGACGTGCTCGTTCGGCTCCTCTAGGCCGCCTTTGCCACGTTGATATTGTCACCCAACAACCGCCGGAAACGGGAAGGCGTCATGCCTTTTTCCGCGAGAAACTGCCGGTTGAAGTTGGACAGATTGTTGAAGCCGACCTCGAAGCAGATATCGGTGATCGATGCGTGGTCATCGCTCATCAGGATCTGGCAGGCGAGATTGATGCGCAGGCGTTTCACATACTGTACCAGCGACATGCCGGTATGGCGGCGAAACGCGCGCGAAAAGGCGCCGGTCGACTGTTCGGCGATCGCCGCGAGATCGGCTTCGTCGAAGGATTTCGTCAGGTTCTCCCTGATATAGGCGAGCGCCTTGTTGATGCCGGCCGACATGTAGCCCGATGGATCCGGCAGATAGTTCGGGCTGGCGAGAAGCTGGGAATCCTGCGCCCGGCTGAGCAGGCCGACGATCATCATGAAGAGCTCGATGCGACGCACACCATGGGCCTGCTGCACCTCGTTCATCAGAGGCGCAACCTGCCGGCTCGTGTCGGCGCCGAAGAGCACGCCGCGGCGGCAGGCTTCAAGAACTGGATCGAACGGGCCAAGTTCGGCCAGCACCTTCATCGTGTCGCTGATAAAATTCTCGCTGAACTGGATGAGCTGACATCGAAGCGGAATGCTCGATCCTTTCGGGACATCGCTGATCCAGTTATGGGGAAGATTAGGCCCGGCAAGCACAAGGTTGCCAGGCTCGAACTCGCCGATGAAGTCGCCGACGAAATAGCGTCCCGTTGTCGCCACGACGAGATGCAGTTCGTATTCCGGGTGAAAATGCCAACGAACCGTATGATAGGGATAGCCATGCGCCTTCGTTGCGAAAGATTCGCCTGGCCTGATCTGAATGACTTCCAAGTCAGGTTCCATTGTTTCCTCCTCCGAGGACGGTTCGAAGCCCGCCAGCCAAATTCCCTTTTTGGCTTTATTGTTGAAGCGGAGTGTAATGGGCTCGTGTCACGCCCGCCACCACGATTCCCGGTCAAAACCGATACTTTTTTGACAATTGACGCTGCGCAGCCGTCGTAAAGACGACAGCAATCCGCATTGCACATTGCCCGGGGCCGGCCTCAAGCGGCCAAGGCTGCAATGACGTTTCTGACCAGCGCAGAAGAGGACAGCCGGCTGGTGGCGCAGCTCGGGGCACCGATTGCGCCAACACGCACGGAAACGCCGCCACGCGCATTGGCGATCGCAAACATCGACTCGTCGGTCAGATCATCGCCGATAGTAATCGGGGAGCGGTTCTTGAACGGGTCGGACTGAAAAAACCGCTCCAGCGCATCGCCCTTGCTTGATCGTGCCGGACGCAGCTCGAATACCATCTTACCGAGTTGCAATGCCCAGTTCGGGCCGGCGAGCTCCGCATAATGATGCATCCGGTCTTCGAGCACCTTTTCATATTCAGGCGCGAGCCGGTAATGGGCGGCAACGGCCGCGCCCTTGTCCTCGATCAAGACGCCAGGATAGTGCTCGGCTTCCGCGGTCAGGGCACGCTTCAGCGCCTGAAACTCAGCTGTCGCCTCGATCGTCTGCATGCCGGCGGCGTTCCTGATTTCTGCGCCGTGCAGGCCTGCTGTCGGAAATGCAAAGGGTTTGAACAGCGCGTCTGCATAGGCAAGCGATCGTCCGGTGACCAATGCCAAGGCACCGCCGAGCTTGTTCGACAGCCGATGAAGTTGTCCAGGAAGCTCCTCCGGCACCTCGATCGCATCCGGTGTAGGCGCAAGGTTGAGCAGCGTCCCGTCGATATCGAGAAACATCGCCCAGTGGTCCGGTTCCTCCAAGACCATTGAAAGCATTTCCTGAGTAGCGGTGTCGTCCTGCACGGCATTCTCCAAACTCTGCAATTATTGAAGCTAGGTCGCTAGTCGACGGGGACAAGGTGGCCTTTCAGACTCCGGAACATACAGAGGCTGGTCCGCGTTGTATCTCGCCGCCCGTTCGAGCACTCGCGCCGTAGAAGGTACATTGATGGCCAAAAGCAGTTCCGATCCCCGTGATCAGGTCAATGCCCCGCTGGCACATGGCGCTTTAAATCTGCCATTGGTGACGATCGACGACTACAACAACGAACTGCGTGACAAGGATGGTTTCGTTGGCGACAACGCAAATAAAAAGACGTTCCAACAGAAGCTCGACGATTGGAGAAAACGCATCCGCAAGGTCGGAGACGACCCAATAGGCAAGACCGCGACGGAGAAACTCTCCAAGAAAAAAATCGACGCCCTTTTGAAGGGCGATGATTTGGCGGCGGCGGCGTTGGTCATGGGAGCAGTGGAGGATTTTGCGCAAGACTTTGCCGATGTGATCGGCAAGTTTCTGAAGGATAAACGTTGGGGAAAGACAGAACGCATCGTCGTTGGCGGCGGCTTCCGTCGGAGCCACTTTGGCGAACTAACTATCGCCAGGACGATGGTCATTCTCAAAGCGGCCGGGGTCGACGTCGAAGTCGTGCCGATCGTTCACCACCCCGATGAGGCCGGACTGATCGGCGCGGTCCACCTGATGCCGCGCTGGATGTTCAAAGGTCACGAGGCGATCCTCGCCGTCGATATCGGCGGCACGAATGTTCGCGCTGGCGTTGTTAAATTCGGAAAGGACGACGTGCCAAATTTTGGGGATGCAAGCGTCTGGGAATCCGCCATCTGGCGTCATGCCGACGACGAGCCGAGCCGCACCGCGACCGTCGAGAAGCTGGCCGCAATGTTAGAGGATCAAATCGGCAAGGCCGAGAAAGCCAATCTGAAGCCTGCGCCAATCATCGGCATAGCATGTCCCGGCATCATCAAAGCCGACGGCTCGATCGAACGCGGCGGACAGAACCTGCCCGGCGGAAACTGGGAGAGCGACAGCTTCAACCTTCCCGCCGCACTGATGAAGGCTATTCCTGAGATCGGCGACGACAGCACATTCGTGATGATGCACAACGACGCCGTCGTGCAGGGATTGTCGCAGATCCCTTTTATGAACGACGTGTCGAGATGGGCAGTGCTTACCATCGGCACGGGATTGGGCAACGCGCATTTTACCAATCGCGAGGGAACGAAGGCGCGTTAGTGGAATCCTTGCGCCGCGCAACCCTGCTGTCAAGGAACGCACGAGCGACCGCGATGCGGGCTCGGCCGGCGCCGTGGAGGATTATGGTAAATAGCAGGTAAACAAGAAGGAATTCCCTAGGCGGAAGCGAACTGGTCGATAAGTTCCGTTAGGAAAGATTGCCGCTTTGCGAGACATGGAGTGGGATCTGATCAATCGGGCTAGCGGCAGAACGTGTGCGACAACGGCACCTGCCGATCATACCCGCCGAGACCTGATTCGCCTAGCATGCGCTGTTGTGATCTTTGCGGTTGATGACGCATCGGGATGTCGTCAACCCTGGTTCGTGCTCAACTGCCGGCATGTGATTGGACCGGTGGCAGCGGCTTGGCCTGACGATTGATCGGATCTCGGACATACGACCCCCAACTTCCTTAACGGCACCTGCCCCCTCAGCATTCCGCCGACTAGATCGGCAAGAACATTCAGGCTGCACGCCCCCTCCCCCGATGGCGCGCAGCAACAGCGCTGTCCTGGAGTAACACCCACACCGGCAGCTCGGAACTCCGGCGATGCCGCATGATCGGAGACAGCGCCGGTTCGCCGGTGTCGGCAAAGATGTGGCCTTTCGCATGGCAGGCGGCACCTGCGCGGCGCTCTTCGATCTTTGCGCGCAGAAGAGATCCGAGACGGCGAGCGCCGCCGCCGAAGACTGCATTTCAGAGCGGCGCTTGAAAGATGGAGGTCTCCTCCCCTTTCTCGCCTCGCATCGGAAAAGATGGTGATAACGTCGACGGATGGTTCTCGGCAGATCCAAATTGCGCTTAACCTTTGCGCCTTCACGCAATCGATGCGCAGACGAAAGATGGATCATGAACTTCAAGGGAATAAGCGCTCCGCTCAATGCTGGTCGTCTCGAACAGATGCTCGGCCTTGCCCAGTCACGCCGCGATCCTGAAACACAGGACGGAAATGACAAGTCTTCCGGCAATGAACCCGTCCATGGGCTGGAAACCGAAAACTTGCACCATTCGTCCGCTTATAAATGATGATCCGGTAACGACGCTGAGTCGCATCGAAGATGTGCTGCGATACTTTATTATTGGCTTTGATGGATTCGGACACGACCGCCATTGTCAGCTGACAACTCAGCTAAGATTCCGAAATTCTAGATGATTTTTTTGTCGAATCCGGTTTGTTATCCATTGGCTAACCAAGAAATCGCTTGACGGAATCGGCAGACTCACGATCATTTGCGCAAAATGACCCGATTTATCAGGATTTGCGTGA